>NZ_JAPJDO010000039.1 GCF_026242045.1 Mycobacterium pinniadriaticum | reverse complement strand
GTCCCGTTTAAACTCGTCGGGATAATTTTTCCTTGCCATCGTGGTGGATCATCTCGCTTCCCCCGCCAATCTTGCGGGATTAAGCGTGTCCAACACACGGGGGCAGGGCCCCACCTTGTCCCCAACCGTCGCGTACATGACTGCCGGCGCTGCGTTCTTGAACTGCGACCACCTCAGCTCCTGCTGATCCGGTCCAAACCGCAGGCCCTCGGGCTTACCGGTCCTTCGCGCTCGATTTTCGGCGAGCGTCTCCAGGTCGTCGAGGCGCCGGACGAAGAGCAGGTAAGTGATTTGCTCGATCACCTCCAGCGGGTTGGAGATGCCGCCAGACCAGAAGGCGTCCCATACCCGGTCGACCTTGCTCTTCAACTCTCCGGTGATCACAGCCGCCCCTAAGCTCCTCGTCCTGAACTGAACGGAACTTTATATACGCTCATGCCGACAAATGGCGCACAACGCTGAGGATCAAAGCACATGTCGCTACGCGTCCACGTCCGAACGTCAGCACATCACCTGCAGTGACCACCAGAGGAGTCCGAGTGCCGGGCCGGGGACAGACCTAGGCAACTCGCCCCCCGCAACAGCACCCCGAATCGGACTACCCTTACGCCTTCACCAACGTAATCGGCATCTGCGACTGCCCGGGCCGGGTCATCTGGCAGTTGCCCTGTTGAATCTCAATCACCTGACCCTGCAGCGTCTGGCTGTTCCACGAGAAGATCATGGCGCCCTTGGTCTTGGTCTTGTCCGGGCACACCGGCACCTGACCCACGACCTTCATCGCCCAGGTGTGCATGCCCTGATAGACCGCTTTCCCCTCGATCAACGGCGAGCTCACGTTGGCCAGGCAGCCCGTCTCGATCACATTGCACAGGTTCGAGATGGTCCAGGTGTCGAGAAGCGTGTTGGGGCCCTGCACACGGAAGGTGCCGCTGAGCAGATCGCCGTCGGAGGCCTGAGCTGCCGGCGAAAAAGCCAACGCAACTCCGCACATCACTGCCGCGACAGGACCAGCCCGCATGAACAACTCCTTACCAACCGTCGACGGCAGTCACCGTAACCCGACAACCTGCAAACCGGCAGTGCGGGACGTCGGAACCTGCTCACGACGGCCGTCGGCGACCCGCGCTGTTCAGGCAATACATCGTCGGCGGTTGGCCCAGCGTTAGCCCGGTCACCCTGGCAGATGACCACGAGCGAAAGCCGGCGGGTGTCGACACCCGCAGTGACAGCCCGTCGCCCTAGCTGGCCAGGGCGCCGGAGAGCACCGGAACCTGCTGCCCGTTGAGCGGCAGGATCACCAGGAAAGTGCCCGCCGACGGGACCTGCTCGACACTGGAACCGCTGACCGCCGCGGCGCTGCCCACCACCGACTGCAATCGGCTGACCAGCGACTCCACCGTGGAGCTCACGGCGTTGAACAACAACACCGCCCCCGAAACCCCGCCGAGCAGCAGCGCCGTCTGAGCCCCGACCACGCCGCTCACGATGTCGCTCACCAGGTTCTGTCCCAGCAGCGAACCGATTCCCTGACCCACCGCGGTACCGATCGCGATCTGCAGGGCCGGGCTCGTGATGACGGAGTTCAGCACCATGTCCACCACGTCGTTGATCGATGTCCCGTTCACCAGGTCGACGGCCAAAGTGCTGACCAGCTGCTGGATCGAGGCGTTGCCCAGCAGGGAGTCCACCGCGGCATCAGCCACCTGCCCGATGGCCGTCCCGACAGCCGAGTTCTCCAGCCCGGCACCCTTGAGGAGGTTGGCCACGATGTCCTTGGTCGCCGCACCCACCGCGTCTTGAATGCTGGCGCTGCCCAGCAGGGATTTCAGCACGGCGTTCACCGAGTCATCCAACGCGGCCTTGATGGCGGGATCGGCTTGCAGCGTCTGCAACGCGCTCTGGATGGCGGCATCCGCGCTGGCCCCGGACAGCACGTCGCTGAGGATCTGGTCGACGGCGTTGGACAGCGCCGTCGCCACCCCGGGCTGACTCGGGAATCCGGTCACCAGCGAATCGATCGTGGCCGCCAGTTTCGCCACCGCCGCCTGATCGGCCAGCGCGTTCACCACGGCGTCGGCGTAGGTGGGCCCGACCAGGCTGCCGACGAACGTCTGGAAGTCGGGCAGGCCGGCGAGCTCGGTGACCAATGTCGAGGCGGTCGACCCTAGGGCGGTGAGCAGACCGGTGTTGGTCAGCACCCCGTCGATCACCGACCCGACGGTGGTTTCGGTCGCGGTCAGGATCACCGGGTTGGCCCGAAGGGTGGCCAGCACCCCGGGCAGCACGCTGCCCAGATCCTGGCCGGCCACCACGGCGGTGGCGACCTGACCGGCGGCGTCCGCCAGAGCGGCCACCACCCCTTGCTGACCCAGGAAGTCGGACAGCACCGCGCCCATCAGTGCGACCACCCACGGGTGGTCACTGAACAGGGAGTCGGCAAGCCCGCTGACGCCGGCCCCCAGCAGCGCCGCACCGAGCAGTTCGGCCGCCGCACCGGTCACCGCCGGATTGGCCAGCAGGCCACTCACGGCATTACTCAGGGCGGCACCCAACGGCGCGGCGACCGGGTTGTCGCCCAGGGCCGACTCGACCAACGACGTGATCATCTGACCCACGAACTGCTGCACCGACGCGTCGGCGCCCAGCTGGATGGTCAGCGCCGTGGTGGCATCACTGAGTGCCTGCCACACCGTCGAGGCGGACAGCAACCCACTGACCGCGTCGGAGACCGTCGCCCCGACCGCGTTCTGGATCACCGAATTCGCCTGGAGCGAGGCCAATGCCGTCGCCAGCACGGTCGACGGGTCCTGCCCCTCGGCCAGACCGGTCCCGATCTGGCCGATCGCGTCGGCCAGTGCCGCGGCCACACCGTCCTGGCCGAGCAGGTCCGGGAGCACACCGCCGATCACCGCGGCGAACGCACTGCCGACGCCGGGAACGTTCAGCAATGCGACGACGGCCTGCCCGACCGCATCACCGACCGTCTCGTTGATCGGGTAGTCATCCAGTGCCGAGGCCACCAGGGCGGCCACCTGGTCGCCGATGAATTGCTGCACCGCCGAGTCAGCGGTCGCCTGGGTGACCAGGGTCGTGATCGCGCTGCCGACTGCCTGCCACATCGTCGAGTCCGAGAACAGCGCGTCCAACGCGGTCGAGACGGTGGTGTCGACGGCTCCCTGCATCGCCGGGTTGTTCTGCAGCGATGCGAGCACCCCGGACAGCGCCGTCGAGAAGTCCTCGCCGTCAGCCAGGCCGCTCGCGAGCTGGCCGGCCGCGTCCGCCAGTGCCTCGGCCACGCCGTCCTGGCCGAGGAACTCAGGCAGGACCGATCCGATCACCCCGGCCAATTCCCCGCTGAACGCCGGATCGGCCAGCAGCGTCGCCACCGCCTGCCCGACGGCATCGCCGACTGGCGCCGCGATCGGGCTGTCGCCCAGCATCGAGGTCACCGCCGCGGCCACTTGATCACTGATCGTCGTCTGCAGGCCGTCGACCGTCGCCAGGCCCGCGATGATGTTGGTCAAAGCGGTGCCCAGCGCTTGCGGAACGGCAGCGCTGTCGTCGGTGAGCAGTGCATTCACCACGGCGGTGACGGTGACGCCGATGGCGTCGTCGATGGAGTAGGTGTTCGGGAGCAGGTCGGCGCCCAAGACGTTGAGCAGTGCGTTCATCGCCTCGGTGGCGACGTAATCGCTGACACCGGTTTGGCTCAGGAAGGTGGTGATCGCCTGGCTGGCCACGCCGGCCAGGGTGCTCTCGGTCGAGGACAGCAGGGTGTTCACCGCATCGGAGATCACCGTGCTGACGGCCGTGAGGTCGGGGCTGCCATCACCGAGCAGCGCGGTGGCCACGGCCGGGCCGAGCCAGTCCCCGATGAGGGTCTGACTCACCGCCGCCGCCCACGACGGGACGATCGTGCCGGTCAGGACGCCGAGAGCGTCTTGGGTGGCGGTGCCCAGCACGCTCTGCACGTCGGTATCGGCGAGGAACCCGGCAAGAGCCTGCTCCACCGGGCTACCGAGCCAGCCGGCCAACGTCGCATCGAAGTCGAAGTCATCCGCAACGAATGTGCCGAGGAACTCCGCGATGCCCTCGATGCTGGTGGGCAGCGGGATGGCGCCGAATACCGGCTCCAGGGCAGTCGCGACGGTGCTGTTGCCGAATACCTGTTGCACCCAATATGCCGCGGCGTTGGCGACGGCTGTTTGCACATCGTCGGGCAGGCCACTGAGCAGACTGTCAACCTCGCCGGCGATGAACTCCACCACGACGTCCGAGTTGGCCGCGGTCGTGACGATGTCCACCAGCGGAGCCAGGCTGCCGAGATCCAGGTCGCTGAGCACCACGACGTTGAAGATCGCGAACGCCGAATTCGCGATGAGGTCAGCGACCTGCCCAGCCGAGGCTCCCCAGATGCCGGTGATAATCGCCTCGATACCGTCCTCGAACGGTGTCTCGGCCGCGCTCAGGGCGTCGGTCAGGACATCGCTGACCCCCGAGTCCACGCAGTCCACCGGATGCTCGATACACCCACCGACATCGTCGAGCCACGACGCCGGCAGGGGATTGCCGACCATCCCGCCGGAGCCGAGGATGAGCCCTCCCCGCCCGGGTGTGCCGATGTCGCCGGGACCGCTGGCGGAATCGCCGCCGAGTCCGGCGTTGCCGCCGTCACCGACCAGCAGACCGGCCTGGCCGCCGTTGCCGCCCGATCCGGCGGTGGTCGATCCGCTGCCGCCGTTGCCGCCGTCGCCGCCGTTGCCGAACAAGGCGCCGCCGGTGCCGCCGTTGCCGCCGTCGCCGCCGGCGCCCGAGGTTGTCGAGAGGCCCTGGCCGCCGTCGCCGCCGTCGCCCGACAGCATGCCGCCGTCGCCGCCGTTGCCGCCCCGCCCGCCGTTGACCCCCGAGACACCGTCACCGCCGGAACCACCGTTGCCGACCAGTCCGGCCGCGCCGCCGTTGCCGCCGTTGAATCCGTCACCGCCGTTGCCGAAGAGGCCCGCGTTACCGCCGTTGCACGCCCCACTGGTGCACGCGCCCTCGTAGCTGGTGTAGGTGTATCCGTTGCCGAACAGGATGCCGGCGTCGGGATGGTCGGCCGTGCCGTTCCCGACGAAAATCCGGATGAAATCGGTGATCGCATCGCCCGGGTCACCGCTGGTGATCGAGGCAGCGCGGGCCACCGAAGAGGCCGCGTTCGTCAGTTCGCGGCGAGTCACCGCCAGCGCCTCCCAGGCCAGCGACGCCGCGATCGGCACCACCGGGGCGGCGCCGCCGTCCACCGAGTCCGACGCGCTGATGGTCGCCGTCGACATCACCCGGCGCGAGGCGGCTACCGACACCGCTGGAGCCGGTGACGATACTGCCGGCTGGGCTGTCGGTGACGTCGTCTCGTCGGCCGAGGCGGCCTCGGCAGACGTTGATGTGGACTCCTCGGGGTCGCCGGTCTCAGCAGCGACGCTCGTCGCCGACGGGACGTGGATCTTGCGCACCGAGGTGGCCGAAACGGTTCCCGGCCGCGCTGGACCACGATTCGTCCGCCCGGTACCGGCGGAGGTCGACGCCCCGCCGGAGGTACGCCGCGCCGAGCCCGCATGCGCATCCCGGGTTCCCTTGTCGCCAGCGGAATTCGACGATCCCGCCGAGGAGGTCGACTTGCCCGTGGCGCCACTGCCGGTATCGGCCAGGGCCACCGCCGGCACGCTCGCGATCGCGCCACCGACACCCAACGCCACGGCCAGCGCACCGACCCGGCCCACGTAGCGGGTCGGACGCAATCCGATCGTGCTCACCGCCCACCACGGTTTCCCGGTGGAGTCCCTGCGGTGTGAACTCTTCGGCCGCGGACGCATTGCACCCTCCCTAGCTTTGACGTGCGCGATAATTGCTCGCTCAAAGAGTTAGCACACAATCAGGTCGCGTGCGCTGCCCATTCGACAACAACCACGACTTTGCGAGAAGACTTAACCGGGTGGTCATTTCGCAGACTCGCAGTGGTAGGGCACTCGGAAACTTTGCGGCCGATAAGCCCCGGCGCGATACCGGGTCCTGTGCGCCGCGAAATTGAAGGGGCGCAGGGGTGCTCTCGCACTTTCCCTGCGCCCCTTCAATTTCGGCGATCGCCTGCGGGATCCGCCCGTCCGCTGCCGGGTAGGGGCGGGAACCGACTAGGTGTCAGAGACTCGGCCGGATCCAGGACCCGACCGACGCCGCTAGCGGTTCCGCTTGCTTCCCCCGGTGCCCGACTTCTTACCGCTGGCACCGCTCTTGCTGGTGGATCCGGCCTTCGTCGACGACGACTTGCTGTTGCTCTGTCCACTGGTCGCCGACGCCCCGCCGATGCGGAAGTTGTTGATGGCTATACCCGGACCGGTCTTGGTGACGGTCTGACCGTCGGCCAGGATTGTGCCGGCCAGGCTCAGCGGTCCCGGACCCGCGGTCACGGTGTTGGTGCTGCCGAGGAAGTTGAAGCCGAGGTTGAGAACGCCGCTGCCTTCGCCGGCCTTGATGATGTTGCCACCGCCGCCGGTGTTCAGCGCGGCGTTCAGGTTGCTGCCCGTCCCCCCTGCGACCAGCTCGTTGTTGCTGCTCAGGAAGTTGTCGGCGGTATTCCAGTTACTGCCGGCACCACCGACGGTCAGCATGTTGTTGCTGCCGATGATGTTGCGCACCGAGTTCAGATACCCGCCGTTGGACACGAGCTGGTTGTTGGTGCCGCCCAACAGATTACTGGCGGTGTTGTAGTAGCCGGCCGTGATCTCGGCGGTATTCCCGACGCCGAAGATGTTTTGCGCGGTGTTGCCGTAGCCGCCGACGATGTTGACGGTGTTGCTGCCGCCGAACAGGTTTCGCGCCTGGTTCTGATACCCGCCGGTGATCGAGACGGTGTTGCCGTCGCCGAGGACATTGCGAACCCAGTTCAGATAGCCACCCGACATCGTCACCGTGTTGTTGCTGCCCAGGATGTTGCTCGCGGTGTTGACCAGACTTCCGTTGGTGGCAACTGTGTTCGTGTTGCCCAGGATGTTGGTGGCCCAGTTCCAGACGCCGCCCTGTGCGGTGACGGTGTTGTTGTTCCCGAACAGGTTGGTGGCCAGGTTGATGATCGACCCCGCCGACGAGGAACCGGACTCCACAATGTTGTTGGTACCGCCGATGTTCGTCGCGATGTCGAAGAGGCCGTTAGCGGTGACCCGCATGCTGGTCGGATCGCCGGCAGTCCCGGTGCCGAGCAGATTGAGGGCGATGTTCCCGCCGCCACCGGTGCCGCCCGCAGTGACAGTGCTGCTGTTAGCCGGCGCAAATGGTGACGTGACATTCAGGGCGATGTTGAACCCGACGTTGAGCAGCGAACCCGTGCCTGCGGTATTGGCCGAGCCATTCGGGCCGAGCTGCGTGGCGATGCCGAACAAGCCGTTGGCGTTGGCGGCCGATCCGTCACCGAGCGCCGTGGCGAGGGTGAACGCGTCGCCCGTCGACGAGGAGGAGTTGGTGCCGACGGCGAAGGCCGCACCGAACAACCCGGAGGCGTGGGCAGTCGCCCCACTACCGATCGCGACGGCCACGCTCAGCGGCGTGCTGGTGCAGTCGGCGCTGTTGCCGAGGCCGAAGAACGACGCGCAGGTCGCATTCGCGGTGGGGGCCGAGCCCAGTGCGGCGCCGGCGAGCAGTCCGGTGGCAGTCGCACCGGCGGCGAGGACACCGGTGATCGCGCCACGCGACTTTGCGGTGGTGATCATGATATAGCTCCAATCAGAACAGATCGCTAGTGATGAATTTGCTAGGCCATGCTGCTCAGTATGGCTGAACAGCCACGGCCAAATACCGCTTTCGCCGGCATACGGACTATGCCGCCACCAGCTGATCGAGCCGCAACATCACCAGCGACGAGCTTTCGCTCGGAACGCTGGTGGCGCTCGCGGGGTTGAACAGCAGCGTCGCACCGGAGACCATCCCGATCATCAGCGCCGCCGCCACGCCGGCCAGCTGGCCGACCGCGAACGCGATGGGGTTGTCACCGAGGAGCGCGCCGATTCCCTCGCCCACCGCCTTGCCGAGCGCGATTTGCAGTGACGGGCTGGTCAACACCGACTGGACCACGGTGTTGACCAGATCGATCGACGGGGTTCCGTTGAGGATGTCGCCGGCAAGGTCGCCGATCAGATCCTGGGCGACCGGGTTGGCCAGCAACGCGTCCACGGTTGCCTTCGTCAGCTGGCTCACCGCCGGCGCCAAGGCCGAACTGTTGAACGGCGTCTTGTCGATCAAGTCCGACACGAGTCCTTGGGCGACCGTGCCGACTACCTTTTGCACGGCGGGAGCACTCAGCGCCGAGCGTACGACGTCCGGGACCGTCGCATCCCACGCGTCCATCACCGCGGGATTGGCCTGCAGGGAGTAGAAGGCGATCTGCACCGCGTCGGTCGGCATGTACCCGGCCAGCAGCGCGGTGACGAGTTGGTTGGCGGCGGCGGCCAGCGCCGCAGCCACCCCGGGCTGGCCGAGGAAGCTGGTCACCACGGTGCCCGCCGTCGCGGCGAGTTGGGCCGCGGATTCCGGATCGGCCAGCGTGCTGACCAACGTCGGGCCGAGCGTGGGCCCGAGCAGCTCACCGAGGATGGCCTGGACGTCGGGGTTGGCCGCCACCGCGTTGAGCAGGCCCGTCGCGGTCGCAGCCAGGGCCGACACCACTTCGGAGTTGGTGGCCAGCGAATACACCGCACTGCCCGCGGCCGGGCCCAGGGAGGCCCGGAACGCCGAATCGGCGACCAGCCCCTGCCAGGCCACGTCCAGCGCGTCGATCCAGTTGGATCCGGCCAGGACGGTGGTGCCGAACTGGGTGATGGCATCGGCCACCGCGGCGGGCACGCCCGGCGAGCTCAAGATGTTCGTGACCGCCGCGCCGGCGACCGTGGCCAGGCCCTGCATCGCGCCGGAATTGCTCAGCAGTCCCTGCACCGCACTGCCCAGCGCGTCCCCGACAGCCGTGGCGCTGGCATCGCCCCCGAGCGCCGAGGACACCCAGCCGGCGGTCAGATCGCCCAGCCATGTGGGCACGTCCAGACCGTTGGTGAGGTTGATGACCGCGTCGGACGTGGCCGACGACAACGCCGCCTTGACCGCCGGGTCGCTCAGGAACGCGGTGATCTCGGCCGAGGAGTTGGGCACCAGGGACTTGAGGTAATTACCAAGGGGCTCAAAGTCATCCATGGCAAGGCCGGCCGCGATCACGTCGTACTGCTCAGGGGTCGGCATGACAGCCTGGGCGACGACGTCGAGTGCGCTTTGGACCCCGGCGTCGCCCAACACGGTGCGAACGAACTCCGCCGCGGAGTTGCCGACGACGGCGCCGACACTCGGGGGCACGCCGAAGTAGTACCCCAGCGCCGACGAGACCTTCGTCGATAAGAACTGCATGGCAGCGGTATTGGTGACGAGCCGGTCGACCTCGGCGCTGACGGCGCCGTTGTTCAGCAAGTCCTCGATGCCGTCGGCGACGATCGGCGCCACCTCGTCGGCGATGGGACTGAAGCTGGGGAGATAGTGGTCGATGAAGTCGGCCACCACGTCGCCGAGGCTCGAGCTGGCCCTTGCCGCCGCGGCCAGCGGCGCCTCGACGGTTTCGCTGGCGCTCGGTACCGAAGATGTTGCGTTGCTGGTGGTTCCAGTCCCGCTGGCGACCGACCGGGCTGATTTGGCGATCCCCTCGCGGCGACTGGCCGCCAGCACCGTCCAGGACAGCGGTTCGGTGGCAGGTGCCAGCGGATCATCACCGCTGCCCAACCGGTCCAGCGATACCCGGCTCGCCGCCGAGACCACCCCTGACGGTTTGACTGCCGCCCGCGCCGACGGTGTCGATTTCGCACCCGCGACGACCGGCTTGGGAGTCGGTGGTTTCGGGGTGTGGCTGCCGGGTTTCGTCGCATTCCGCGGGGCATGCTTGCCGGCCGACGAGGTCGATTTCCCGGAGCTTCCCGTCCCGGTGTCCGCGTCGGCAACCGCGGGTAGCGCGGCGAGGAACCCGCCGACCCCCAGAGCCACGGCCAACGCTCCGACCCGACCGATGTACCGACCCTGCTGCCCCAGGCTCATCGCACTTCCCCAACGTTGACACGCAACAACAATTTGCTAGGGGTATAGCACACGGCGTTGGTGACGCGAGCGTGTACGGGCCGAAGAAGCAGGTCAAATTGTTCGTTGCTTCGGGCGGTTGACGCCAATTCCGTTACGATCCAGCGTGTGACCGCACGGTTGGTGGTGGAGCGCAACGACCTCCGAAAGACCCACTGGGCGGATTCGCCGACGACCGTCCTCGACGACGGCCAGGTGCGACTGCGCATCGACGCCTTTGCGCTGACCTCGAACAACATCACCTACGCGGCGTTCGGCGACGTGATGAATTACTGGCAGTTCTTTCCGACCGGCAATCCGGATACCGGCTGCATTCCGGTGTGGGGTTTCGCCTCGGTGGTCGAGTCACGCTCCCCCGGTGTGGAGGTCGGCGAGCGTTTCTACGGCTACTGGCCGATCGCCGACGACGTCGTCCTGCAGGCCACCGACGTCCACCCCGGTGGTTTCACCGACGGCGCCGAGCATCGGCGCGCACTGCATCCGATCTACAACCAGTACGTCCGGTGCAGCGCCGATCCGGGCTATATGGCCGACCGGGAGGCACAGCAGGCATTGCTTCGGCCGTTGTTCGCCACGTCGTTCCTGATCGACGACTTCCTCGCCGACAACGAGTTCTTCGGCGCGACGACGGTGATCCTGTCCAGCGCGTCGAGCAAGACCGCCTACGGCACCGCGTTCTGCCTGGCCCAGCGGCCCGGGATCACCGTCGTCGGGCTCACCTCGGCGCGCAATGCCGAGTTCACCCGCGCGCTGGGCTGCTACGACGACGTGCTGACCTACGACGACGTGGCCGCATTGCCCGCGGTGGCCTCGGTGTACGTCGACTTCAGCGGCGACGCGGCGGTACGCGCGGCCGTCCACCGCCGACTCGCCGACCGGCTGGCCTACAGCTGCGCGGTCGGCGGCACGCACTGGGACGCCCTCGGCGGCGGCGGTGAGCTGCCGGGTCCGGCGCCGGTGTTGTTCTTCGCCCCCGATCAGGTGCGCAAGCGGGCGGCCGACTGGGGCCCGGCCGGCCTGCAGGAGCGGATGGCCGCGGCGTGGGTGGCGTTCATGGGGCCGGTCACCCATGCCGAGCATCCCTGGTTGACGGTGGTCACCGGGCAGGGCCGGGACGCGGTCGAGAAGTGCTATGCCGCGCTGCTCGACGGGACCGTGCCCGCCAATGAGGGACACATCCTGTCGGTCTGAATCCCAGGGCATCGATGACCTTGTGCCCTACCCCGCCACAGCGGTCCGGGACGACGCTGGCCATCGGCGACCCGCGATACGCCGAGCCGCCCACCAAGGATGGGGGTTAGCCCGATGATCGATTTCGACCTCGATACGACGCACTCCATCGTGACTGTGCGACCGCAATCCCGGCTGGACAAAGAGGATTTCGTCAAACTCGCCGCTGCCGTCGACCCGCAGATCGAGAGCCACGGCGACCTCGCCGGCCTCATCCTCGACGTGAAGTCATTTCCAGGCTGGGACGACTTCGGTTCGATGGTCAGCCACTTCCGCTTCGTCCGCGATCACCAGAAACACGTCAAAAAGGTTGCGGTCGTGACGGACTCGGTGCTCGGAGATTTCGCCCAGCATCTCGCGTCCCACTTCGTCTCCGCAGAGATCAAGCACTTCCCGGCCGATCAGATGGAGGAAGCCAAACAGTGGATCGCCGGCGAATCCTGATGCCGCAACCGAAGCCCGCTCTATGACCGGAAGGTCAGAACTTCGGCTAGGGGCCGTCGCGGGGTGAGTTGTGCCTGCGATGGCGATTCCGGCGCCTGGCCCACCCGGATGAGCACCTGAGGCTGGGCCGAGCGTCCGATCTGGCGTCGAACGACGTCGCGGGCGGCGCTGACTTCCATCAGATGCGTCAGCGTGCAGGTCGCCAAGCCCGCCCTGGTGCACTCCAGCAGCACGGTGGACAGCACCTCGCCGCAGATCAGCGCGACTTCGGGGCTGTCGTCGTAGGTGGACAGCACCAGGATCATCGATTCGTCCCGGTCGAGTTCCGGGCGCCGGTCACCGCCAGAGCCGGTCGGGAAGCGGCGAGCGACATCGACATGTTGCGCCTCGACCGGGGACGCCACCGCGTCCGGCGGAATCCCTTGCGACGGGTCGGTCTGGCCGGTCCACCAACGCAATTCGGCGTGATAGGACTCCTCGTGCATGCGCACGTGCTCGGTCATCCGCGAGGCGCCGACGAGGGCCGCCCGGCGATCCTCGTCGATCACGTCGAGATAGACGTCACGATCCTCGGCCAGGGTGCGGAGTTTCGCCGCCAGCGGGTCCCAGTGGTCCGGAGTGGCAAAGGGCAGCCGATCGGTGCGGCGCCGGCCGATCGCGTCGGCGAGGGCCTGGTCGTCGGCGGTCGCCTGCGCGCGGTCGAACTCCAGGCCAGCCAGATGTTCGGGGTCGTCAGCGCTGGGATAGCGGGTGATGGATGCGGCCCACCCCGCCGCCGCCATCGCGATGCGCACGTGGTCGAGCACGGCGCCACAGCTGAGGATCACCTCCCTACCGGTGCTGTCGGTGTGGTGACCGATACGTGACGAGTCGGCGAACAACTGCAGCGACTTCTCCTCGGCCACCCATCGCCACGGCTGGCTGTTGTGCAACGACGGTGCCCGACAACCTAATTCAACCGCTGATTCGATCACCTGGGCATCGACGGCAACGGCGGTCATCTGCGGAACCGGTCCTTTCGCTGGAGCACGCGCCTGTTCATACCCTCAATTCTTAGCCGAGTCCGCGTCGCGGTGCAGAGCCCAAAGTCACCAGCCCGCGCCGGGTTAGTGGTCGGGCACGACGTCGAGTGTCGTGTACATGCCCGCGCCGTAGTGGCCGGCGATGTTGCACAGCAACTCATAGCGCCCCGGCGGCAGAGTGATCGTCGTCCAACCGGTGGTTCCCGGGGCGATGCCGTCACCCTCGCCTTCGCCGCAGGTGCGGGCGGCTTCGCCGAGGCTGCCTGACTCATCCACCTCCCCGTCGGGGCCGATGGGCCGCTGGCCGGGGGCCTGGCCCGGGGCAAGCGGCAGCACCACCACCTCGTGGTTCAACCAGCCGGTGTTGCGGACCCGCAGCGACACCGGGCCCGCCGGAACGGTCGCCGGGCTGACGACGACGCTCATCATCCCGGGCCGGCCCATCATGCCGAGGTGAGGCCATACCCAGGAGCCGTCAGCTCCGGTCCCCATCATTCCCGGGCCCATTCCCGGGCCCATCATGCCGGGGCCCATTCCGCCGCCGGTGCCCATCATGCCGCCCATATCGGTCAGCGTGACGTCGACGACGGCCCCTGGCAGGGCCGGCGCGGCACACGACGGTGGCGCCTGCGGGTAACTCCCGCTCATCGCCGCGACGCGGCCATCACGACCCGATAGCGCGGCCGCACCCAGCAACGCGGTACTCCCGATTCCGAGCACAAGCGACGAGATCGCGATGCCCAGAACCGTCCAGAAACGTCGAGAACTCATCGCACTCAGCGATGTTCGCTCAACGCCGTCATGCGGCGGCGGTAGTCGTCCTCGTCGATCTCGCCGCGGGCGAACCGGTCAGCCAGCAGGTCCTCTGCTGTCCGCGTCCGCGGTTGATGTCCCGAGTTGTGCTGCCCGCCGCCGGTCAGGTAGCGGATCGCGACCACGATCGCGGTGATCACCGCGGCGAATACCAGCGTGAGAACGATAGCGGTGATCACCCAGCCGAACCATCCGACGCCGTTGCCGTAGCCGTTCCACATCCAGCCGTGGCCCCAGCCGTTGTTTCCCCAGCACATGATCGTGTCCCCTCTGTCGAGTCGCTGTCGTAACAACGGTGCTCCTCTTTCGGGGTGTCCCGTAGGGCCGATGGTCCATTGTTGGCTGTGCGTTCGCTGTGACCGCGGGGTGATGTCGCAACCGTGCTATCGAGCCGCAAATGCGCGCAGCTTCTCCCCGAGTAGCGTGAGTTCAGAGTTCCCCTCGGCAGCAACTGCATTCATAAGTGTCTCGGCCTCGTCGACGTCAAAGTCCGGGGCCAACTCGACCCCGTTGATGAAAGACTGCCACCTGCGGGAGGATCGACAGAATGCAGCTGTCGCAACACATCCTCGGCCCGACGCTCCTCGTCGTCTGCGTGGTGATGGTGCTCGCCGCCGGAGCCGTGTACTGGTCAACGGCGCTCGGCTCGGTCTGGACCGTGCCACGCGCCGCGGTGCGCGCGGTGCTCCAGCTCGCGGCCGTCGCCGCCGTCCTCACCACGGCCCTGAGCAGATTGTGGACATCGCTTCTCGTGCTCGGTGTCATGTTCATCGCGGCAACGATCACCGCGGCGCGCCGCAGCCAATCCAACCGCTCCTGGCTGCTGGCCGTGGCACTCGCGGCAGGGCTGATATCGGTGGTGCCACTGCTGCTTGCGTCCGGGCTCGTGCCAATGACCGGAGTCGCCATCGTGCCCATCGTCGGAATACGTTGGACGCGGTCGACCGACCAGGAATTTGGCAATCAACACCACCACGGCGATCCCGCCGCCGCCTACCGCACCGAGCAGGACGGGCCGCCAGGATCTGCTGCGAACCGCTGCGACAGTACAGACCAGCACCAGCCACACGGTCTGACCGGTCGGGCCGCCCCAATTCGTAACCGGCACAAGGACTTGGGTCAACCACAGGTCACGGTGTCCGGCCAGCCATCGGGCCGCAGGGTGATCGACGATGACCACACCGTCGCCCTCCAACACGTCGTCGAGTAGGGCGGTGAACCCGACGGCCAGCAGGGTGACGCCGACCAGACCCGCCGCGAGCGCCGCACCCGCGATTCCCTCCAGCCGCAGCCATGCCCGCAGCGGTGAGGTGGGTGGCCCGAGCCTCGTTGCCACCCACTCCCACGCCCGACGGATCGGCATCGTCTCGCCGGCCCTGACGAGGACACGGCGCCACCCCGGATGTCGCGCAACCCCGATCGCCGTCAGCGCGATCACCCCCAGTACGGCGATCACACCGATGCTCACGACCCCGAAGCCCGCGCTACCGGCGCCGTAACCGTGGTTCACGTCTGACCATCCAACCAGGGCGCACGCTGAGAGATCGCTGAGAAGCGGTGGGCCGTGCAGCTGTCACCGGAGTAACGTGCCGCCGTGGTCCCGCCACGAACCGGCCCCCGACCCCGATCATCCTGGCTGCCGGTCTGCTGAAGATCCCGGATCTGTTCGGCCCGCTAGGCAACGGAATACACGGCCAGGTGCTGGTCGGCAGCCTGGCGTCTTTCGCATCCGCCTCTCTCGCGGTGCGGTTTCTGCTCCGCTACTTCGAAACACGCACTCTCATACCGTTTGCCATCTATTGCGTGCTCGCCGGCACCGTCGGCCTGTTGTGGCTGACCCTTCGCTGACATAGCCAGCGCCGACCACACCACGCGGCCGCAAAAAGGGCCAGACTTTCAGACCCGCGTTGCCGCCGCTGAACCTAGCCAATGGGGTTGAGCTCGGTCTGGCCCGAGGCGACAGCGGCCTGCGGGAAGGCTTGGACTCCAGCGAGTGGCGCGGTGGAATCCGGTTCGCGGGACTTGACCACGATCGATTACTACACCACTATTGACTCAATGACGATTGAGTCATCCCCACCGGGTGGAGAGCACGGCGCTGATCGGCGAGCACGAGTGCATGCCGCGTTGGGCGATCCGGCTCGGCTGACCATCGTGGACCGCCTTCTGCTGGCGGACGCCTCACCCTCGGAATTGCAGGGGTTGTTGTCGATGCCGTCGAATCTGGTCGCCCACCACCTGCGGATCCTGGAAGAGACCGGGGTAGTGCGGCGCACCCGCTCTGAGGCGGACCGCCGGCGCACTTATCTGCAACTGGTACCTGGCGCGCTCGAAGCCGCACTCCCTGCCGCCCATTGGCAGGCCCAGCGCGTGGTGTTCGTGTGCAGCCACAACTCGGCCCGCAGCCCGTTGGCGGTGGCGATCTGGAACCGGCGCAGCACACTGCCCGCTGCATCGGCGGGGACTCACCCCGCCGACATGGTGCATCCGGGAGCCGTCACAGCCGCGAAACGCAACGGTCTGGCGATGGCGTCGCACACCCCGGTGCACATCGACGACGTCGTTCGGGCCGGCGATCTCGTCGTTGCGGTGTGTGACAACGCTCATGAAGAGCTAGCCCCTGACCCGCGCCGGCTTCACTGGTCAATACCAGACCCGGCGCGATCGAACGCGTACGACGCTTTCGATCAGGCCGTGGACACGTTGACCGAGCGCATTGACCGTCTACTCCCGGCGCTACGCGCCAGCTGACCACCCACCCCGTGGCCACCTCATGGCCGCAACCGCCCCGCCCCCGCCCAGATGTGAAGGATGGATTGTGGACGTTTCAGCGTTGAGAAACAACAGCTTTCGCTTGGCGCTGTGCTTGACGGCGGCCCTCGCCGTGCCACTGTCGGCTTGCGGCAGCGACAACGCACAGCCCGAATACGTGAGCTCGGCTCACATCGATTGTGGCGGAAAGAAATCCTTGACTGCCAGTGGCTCCACAGCCCAGGCCAACGCGATCCCGGTGTTCGTGGAGGCGTTCACCGCCGCCTGCCCCGGCCAAACGGTGAACTACACCTCCAACGGCTCGGGGGCGGGGGTCAGCGAGTTCATGGACAATAGAACCGATTTCGGCGGTTCGGACTCTGCTTTGAGTCAACAGCGCGGCGAGTACGAAGCCGCCCAGCGGCGGTGCGGCTCGCCGGCATGGAACATCCCCGTCGTGTTCGGGCCAATCGCCATCACCTACAACCTCAGCGAAGTCCCCACCCTGGTGCTCGACGGCCCGACATCCGCCAGGATCTTCAATGGCGCCGTTACCCGCTGGGATGATCCCGCCATCAAGGCGCTGAATCCAACGGCGCAGCTGCCGCCGACCGACATCGTGGTGGTGTACCGCAGCGATGAATCGGGTACCACGGACAACTTCCAGCGCTACCTCGACGCCGCCTCGAAGGGCGCCTGGGGCAGAGCAGCGGGCAAGACGTTCAACGGCGGGGTCGGCCAGGGAGCGAAAGGCAACGAAGGAACGTCGGCGACAGTCCGGGACACACCTGGCGCGATCACCTACAACGAGTATTCGTTCGCCAAGGCACAGCGGCTGGCCAGCGCCCAGATCGTGACCTCCGCGGGCCCCAACCCGGTGCCGATCACCGCTGGCACCGTCGGCAAGACGATCTCGGCGGCGACCATCATCGGGCAGGGCAACGATCTCGTGCTGGACACCTCGCGCTTCTACACTCCGACCGCGGCCGGCGCCTACCCCATCGTGCTGGCGACCTATGAGCTGGTGTGTTCGAAGTACGCCGACTCAGCCACTGGACAAGCGGTCCGGGCATTTCTGCAGTCCGCGGTTGGGCCCGGCCAGCTGCATCTTGAGGATCACGGCTATTTCGCGTTGCCGCCGGACTTTCAGGCCAAGGTCGCCGCGGCCGCCAACGCCATCTCCTGAGCCGCCCGACCGCACGCGGAGCGTACGTGCTGGTTCAGCCCTTCGCCGCGGTGAGGGCTTGCAGAGCGGAGATTCCGACCGGCTCGGTGGCCAACAGCGGGATGACGGCGTAGCGGCTGGCGTATTTGGCTTGCACGGCGTCGATCTGGTCGACTTCGGCGGCGGCACGTTGTCGCAGCAGGGCGTTGCTGGGCGCGGCGGCGGCCACCGAGTTGTTGATGATCCAGGCCCACGGGTGGATACCGGCGCGGTCGAGATCGCGTTGGAGATCGGCGGCTTCCAGCACCGGCGTGGTCTCGGCAAGAGTGACGAGCAAGACCTTCGTGAGATCTTGGTCTTGGAGCCGCATCAACGGGGTCGTGTAGTGCGCACTGTCACCCATCTGGCGTGCTATCTCGCGGTGGTAGGAGCCGGTTGCGTCGAGCAGCAGCAGTGTGTGCCCGGTGGGCGCGGTGTCGAGGACGACGAACTTGCTGCGTGCCTCATGGATCACTTTCGAAAATGCCTGGAAGACAGCGACTTCCTCGGTGCAGGGCGAGCGCAGGTCCTCGGCGAGGGTGGCGCGTCCTGCCTCGTCGAGGTGGGCGCCCTTCGTGGCCATGACGCGCTCACGGTAGGCGTGGCTGGCCTCGGCGGGGTCAATCCTGGAAACCTGTAGGTGCTCAATGCCGCCTTGCAGGGTCTCGGTCAAGTGCGCCGCGGGGTCGGTGGTGGAAAGGTGCACGTCGTGGCCCCGATCGGCCAGCGCGACCGCAATGGCCGCGGCGACGGTGGTCTTGCCAACCCCGCCCTTGCCCATGCACAGCACCAGCCCCTTTCCCCCGCTCTCGATTTCGTCGACCAGATCACGCAACGGGGCGTCGGCCACCGCCGCTATGGTGGCCGGCCCGCGCGTAGCGTCGTCGGCCACGGTGGTGGTGTCGAACAGGGTCTGGAGTGCTTCGACTCCAACCATGTTGGTGGCCTTGAGGGCGATGCGGTCCTGGGGCAGCGCGCGCAGCGCCCCCGGCATGTCGGCGAGCGCGGCCTGCTCGCGGCCGGCGACCGCGGCGGCCAGCGGGTCGCTGTCGCCCTGCGGCTGGGGCATGACGGCGTTGACGACGACGTACTGGCGATTCATTCCCAATGCCGCCAATTCGTCATGGGTGCGCTCGATTTCACGCAGCGCCGACCGTGACGGACGGGCCACCAAGACCAGCCGAGTGCGATCCGGATCGGCCAGGGCGGCCACCGCGGCGGCGTAGGTGGACTTGTGTTTGTCCAGGCCCGCCATGGGGCCCAGGCATGAGGCGTCGCCTTTGCCGGCTTGCAGGAACTCCGTCCAGCTGCCCGGCAACTGCAGCAGTCGGATGGTGTGCCCGGTCGGAGCGGTGTCGAACAGTACGTGGTCGAACCCGGACACCGGCCCTTCGTCGTCGGTCAGCAGGGCGGTGAACTCGTCGAAGGAAGCGACCTCGGTGGTACACGAGCCGGACAGTTGCTCTGTGATCGAGGCGATCTCGGCCTCGGGCAGTAATCCGCGAACGGGTCCGACAATGCGTTCCCGGTAAGCCGACGCGGCCTGCTCAGGGTCGATCTCCAATGCCGACAACCCCTGCACCGCAGGGATATCGGTGATGGTGTTACCGATCACGACCCCGAAGACCTGCCCGACGTTGGAGGCCGGGTCGGTGGACACCAACAGCACCGTCTTGCCGGCGCCGGCCAATGCCACGGCCGAGGCACATGCGATCGACGTCTTGCCCACTCCCCCTTTGCCGGTGAAGAACATGAACCGCGGCGGGTCGGTCAGGAACCGTCGTTGGTGAAAGGTCATGGGGCACAATTCCTCACGGATCGGGGCGACAGTCGGCCGTCAGCAGCAGTCGGACTGTCCGGGCGGACAGCATGGTGTCGCGTTGGTGTCGGCAAGACCAAGGCTGACCGCCCCGGCGGGCGCCTCAGCCGGCGTATCCAGCCCGGCCCAGCGGGACAGTTCGGCGCGAGTGGGGTAGCGACCGGTCAACACCGTCACACCGTCGATGCACACCAGCGGCAATCCCGCCGAACCGGCGATCTCGAGGAACTGCTTGGCGACGGGGTCATGGGCGAACGCCAGCGGATCGTTGGCGAGATTGTGCCGGGCGATCTGCACGCCCCGCCCGAGGAGCCAGGCCATGTCGGCGCTGAACGCGACGAGGTTGGCATCGACATCGTCACCGCACACTCCGGTGTTGCAGCACAACGCCGGTTCGAACACAGAAATCGCGGGCACCTTGATTCTCCTTCACCGGTTGACGGCTGTATTGATAACTATCAATATAGGTCCATGTCCGCTGCGCCGCCATCCCCGGCCGAGCCCTGCTGCCCGCCATTGGCCTACCAACCGCTGGGCTCGGACTGGGCCAGTGAGTTGGCCCGGATGTTCAAAGCCCTGGGGGACCCGGTGCGGCTCCGGATATTGAGTTTGATCGCCAGCCACAAGGGTGGGCGGTGCTGCGTCTGCGACATCACGCCCGCGTTCGACCTCTCCCAGCCGACCATCTCTCATCACCTCAGGGCGCTGCGCGACGCGGGCTTGGTGGACTGCGAGCGACGCGGCACCTGGGTGTATTACTGGGTGATCCCGGCGGCCCTGGCACAGTTGTCGACGGTCCTGGCGCTCGATATCACCTCTTCCACCCCACCCGATTCCCTCGAGAGGACCTGCCGATGAGCCCGAAACCCTCCGTGTTGTTCGTCTGCGTGCATAACGCCGGCCGTTCACAGATGGCCGCGGGATTCCTCTCGGCATTGGCCGGCGGGGCCATCGAAGTCCGCTCCGCCGGCAGCGCCCCGGGCAAAGCCGTCAACCCTGCCGCCGTGGCGGCCATGACCGAGGTCGGAATCGACATCTCCGACCAGACTCCGAAAATCCTCACCACCGATGCAGTCGAAGCATCCGACGTGGTGATCACCATGGGCTGCGGCGATACCTGTCCGGTCTTTCCCGGTAAGAGCTACCGCGACTGGGTTCTCGAGGACCCGGCAGGCAAGGGTGTGGAAGCCGTACGCCCCATCCGCGACCAGATCAAGACCCGGATCGAAGCCCTCATCGCCGAACTGTTGCCCAACGCCACTGAAGCTGAAACCCGCAACTAGGCACAATAATTCGGGTGAGAACAGTGACCAGCATCGCTACCGCGCCACGGTGATACACGCACGCTCATACGGCGTCGAGTCGATTCCACAAGTCCGCATTGCGCTCGTTCACGTGATGTTCGCTTGTGACTTGATTCGATAGCTGTCAATATCGATGGGTGTCGAAATCCCCGGAAGTCTCGCACTGCACTGTCACGCCGCTGGTGCGCGAGCCACTCAACACTCAGGCCGCAACCGAGTTGGCGGGGACGATCAAGGCACTGTCGGATCCGGTCCGGTTGCGGCTGCTCAGCCTGATCGCCAGCCACCACGGCGGCGAAGCGTGCGTCTGCGATATTTCGGAAGGCATCGATGTCGGTCAGTCCACGATCTCCCATCATCTCAAGGTGCTGCGTACGGCAGGGCTGATCGACAGCGAGCGGCGCGGGTCGTGGGTGTACTACCGGGTGATTCCCAGAGCGCTGCAACAGCTTTCGACTCTCCTCGGCGCCGATCGCCTGATCGGGAGCCGCTGATGGATACCGTCGGACTGCCGCGTCGGTTGTTGGCCGAATTCGTCGGCACCGGACTGCTGGTCACCGTCGTGGTGGGGTCGGGCATCGCGGCGGCCCAGCTGTCCCCCAACGATGTCGGGTTGCAGCTGCTGGAGAATTCGACGGCGACCGTATTCGGGCTGGCGGTGCTGATCCTGCTGTTCGGACCGATTTCTGGTGCTCACTTCAACCCGGTGGTCACCGCGGCGGACTGGTTGTTAGGCCGACGCGCGGGCACCGGCATCAGCGCCAGGGATGCCGCCGCCTACACCGCAGCCCAGATCGCCGGAGGGGTCACCGGTTCCTGGCTGGCGAACCTGATGTTCGACCGCCGGATCTTCGAGATCGCGACCAAGGACCGCATCACCGCCGGACATCTCGTCGGCGAAGTCGTGGCGACCGCAGGACTGATCGCATTGATCTTCGCGTTGGCCCGCACCGGCCGGGCCGGAGTATCCGCCGCCGGCGTCGGCGCCTATATTGGCGCGGCCTACTGGTTCACCAGCTCCACCTCGTTCGCCAACCCCGCCGTAACCGTCGGGCGGATGTTCTCCGACACCTTCACCGGGATTGCGCCCGGCTCGGCACCCGGTTTCATCGCCGCCCAAATCATCGGTGCCCTCGTCGGGTTGGCGCTGATCGCGACCCTCTACCCCGACATCGCCGCCGACGCCGATGACGTCGTCGTCCCCCACCACCCCATCACCGCCGAGCCAACCGACTCGGCGTAAGCCCAGCGACCGTTGGTCCTGAATAGTCCCCTCCGAGGAGCACCCATGGCGTCTCGCCATATCATCGCGGTCGGCGGCAGCGACGCCGGCATCAGTGCCGCGCTGCGCATCCGTGAACTCGACCCCACGACCGAAGTCACCGTCGTGGTCGCCGATGCCTACCCCAACTTCTCCATCTGCGGGATCCCGTATTACGTCTCCGGCGAGGTCACGCACTGGACCAACCTCGCCCACCGCACGGCCGCCGACCTGGCCGCCACCGGCATGCGTGTGCTGACCGACACGCGGGCCACCCGCATCAACGTCGATGACCACACCCTCGACATCCTCGGCCCCGACGGCGACCCCGGCCAACTGAGCTATGACGCGCTGGTCGTCGGCACCGGCGCGGTGAGCGCTCGTCCCCCCATTAGCGGACTCACCGGACCCGACGCCCTCGGCCCGGGCAACGGCGTGCATCTATTGCATTCCATGGGCGACACGTTCGCGGTCATGGACTCACTGCAGCAACGCAATCCCGCCACCGCGGTCATCATCGGCGCCGGCTATATCGGCCTGGAAATGGCCGAAGCGCTCACCACGCGCGGCATCGCCGTCACCCAGGTCGAAGCCCTGCCCGAAGTGTTGCCGACCGTCGACCCCGAACTCGGTGCCCTGGTCCACACCGAGCTGGAGCGTCATGGCGTCGAGGTACTCACCAACACCACCGTCTCGGCCATCAACCGTGCCGAGGGCAACGCCCTGACCGTCACTGCCCGGCGTGGCGGCGAAACAATCACCCGGACAGTTGATTTCGTCCTCGTCGTGGTCGGCGTCCGACCCGACACCGAACTGGCCACCGACGCCGGCGCCGAACTCGGCAGCAAGGGGGCGATCGCCGTCGATGACTTCATGCGCACCAACCTCCCCGACGTCTTCGGCGCCGGGGACTGCGTACAGACCCATCACCGCCTCCTCGGCGTCACGTGGCTGCCGCTGGGCACCACCGCGCACAAGCAGGGCCGGGTCGCCGGCGAGAATGCCATCGGAGGCACGGCACGGTTCGCCGGCAGCCTGGGCACCCAGGTCGTCAAGGTCTTCGATCTCGTTGCCGCCCGCACCGGCCTGCGTGAACACGAAGCACTGGCGGCACAACGCGGTTGGCAGCCGGTCAGCACGACGTCCACCCCGGACGACCACAAGGCCTACTACCCCGGCGCCACGCCCATCCACATCCGCATCACCGGCGACGACGCCACCGGGCTGCTGCTGGGCGCACAACTCATCGGCCACCGCGGCGCCGAGGTATCCAAACGCGTCGACACCTATGCGGCCGCACTGTTCCACAGCATGACCGTCGAGGCGCTCAACGATCTCGACCTGGCCTACACACCGCCGCTCGGTTCACCCTGGGACGCGACCCAGATGGCCGCCCAAGCCTGGGTGCGTGAACACCACCTCGCAGAGCGTCAACGGAGTATGGCGGGGTGGTCGGGAGCCCACAACGAGGTGTCGGGCGACGGGTAATGCCCTGCCCCGAAACATTGAGATGAGCTTTGGCAGGCCAACATAGCGCCGAAACTTCGGTTTTTCTGCTGCCCGTCACTGGCCGCTACTTGAGGTCAGGTTGGTCGAACTTGGCTGTGGCGTTTTGCCGTTTGGCGGCGCGCACGATCAAATCGGCAGTTCGGCAAGCGGGCCTTTCGCGGTCGGCGGCTCCAATTGGCAGGCGGGCGGCACAGCGCAATACGAACTCCGCAAGCACGCTGTTGGTCGTGTACCGGACGACCAACAGGCTGGCGCGAGCGTGGCTGCCGCTGAAGGTCATGATGTGCTGGGATTCACGTTCCCAGCCTGACCAATTGAGGTCGGGCGGGCGTTGTAGGGCTGGCCAGTTCACGCCGATGGCGTCGATATCGCCGAGGATCGGATAGAGCGCCGCGACCAGGTGAGGGAGTTCATTGTTGATGCGGTCCGCACGTGGCCACCACGCACCGTCGATGTCCCGGCCCAGTGCGCCAGCCAACCGGAGTCGAACGGGTTTGGCCCAGCCCAGGCGACTGTTCGAGTCGATCATCGGAGGGGTCGCTGCGTGCGCGTGGGACCGAAAGCCATCCGAGTGCGACAACAGCCACCCGTACACATCTGGTCCCGGGTCATCCCTGACAGCGCCACGGCTACTGCGGCTCGATCCACGGTATTGTTCCCAGACAGTCGAGGTTGACCGTCCCACGGACGTGGGACGACGGGCGAATGACATTGCCCCGGCTGCATCGACTGCACCCGCAGCAGCGGACTACCGCTGGCAACGAAAAAGGCTCATTGCTGACAGTACTCCGCGGCGCGGACCGGCGAACCGTTTACGTCGCGAGTCAGTCCGCTGGGGGCCCTGCCGCGTAGAACTCCACGCCCTCGAGCGCTGCCACCGGCGCCCCATCCATGGTTTCAAACACTACGTCGAATTCCACGCTTCTGTCGCTGATCGGATGCGCGGCCAAACGACAACGCAAGTTAGTGTTTTCGGGGAACGGGTGGTTGAGCACGACCCTGCCGATCCGTTGCGGCAGCATCAGAGAACGTCCATGCGCACTCGCCCAAAGCAGGCCCAACTGCAGCCCGCCGTCCATGCTGGCAGGGTCGATGGCCCAGCCGCTTTCTGCCCAGCCCAGTTCACCCCGGCTCTTAAGTATCGCTGTGCCGCCGGCGGTTCCGAAAGTGTCGAGGTGTTGGATGGCCGCGAAATGCGGCCCGTGGAAGAGCGGACCGGCGTACGCGTCGTCGGTACTCATAGGCCACGCCGACCCCGCGATCTCTGGAACGAACACGCTTGGGGACTCATCGGGTTCGGTCTCCACGATCGCGCGATAGCGTTGCCGGCCGTCGGCGTCACGAATGGTCACGGAGTAGGACGATCCGGTCGCCGGGGCATCGAAGCCGATTGTGAGGGTTAGTTGTTCGCGTTCGCTGAGCGTGACCCCTGACAGCACCTGGAAGTCGCGGACCACCGGCCGCTCATTCACGACCAGACCACGTGCCGCGCGCAGCATGGCGTCGAGCACGATCACCACCGGCACCACCACCCTCCCGCGGACCCGATGATCCGCGAGCACCGGCAGGATCTCGGCCGACACGTCCCATTGCAGACGCGCGGCCTGCAGGGGACGCGCGGCAGGTGCCGCAACCATGACTACCGGTGCAGACGAGCGACGCAGCGCATGCTCGGCGAAGAATTGCGCACCCTCGGCGATGGGGATAACACCCACGCCGCCGAGTGACCGGCTCTCCACCGTCGCGCCGTCCCATGGACCCCAACCGAACGCCCTGACCACACACGCGCCCTTGCGTCGTGCGGACTCCCGGGCCGCGATGGCTTCCAGTACCGCGTTGGCCGATGCGTCCGCGGACTGCCCAGACTTCCCGGTGCGAGCCGCGATCGAGGAGAACAGCGAGATGAAGCGGAGGTCGTCGGTTGACGTTGCACCCAAGAGCGCTTCGGCACCAATCAATTTCGTGTTGAAGACCTTCACGAACTGTTCGTCGTCGAGGTCCTCCAGACGATTGTCGCCTGGTACACCGGCACCGTGGACAACACCGACGATCGGGCCGAAGTTCTGCCGCACCTCGTCCAGCACCCCGCAGACCGCAGCTTCGTCGGTGATGCTGGCCGCGAAGTAGCGGGCCGGAGTGCCCTGTGCCTGCGCCGTCGACAACGTGGCGCGGACTTCCCGTTCGGCGATCAACCATTCCGCCCGCTCGCGCGCCCGCGGCAAGCTCATCGCCTTCGCACCGGGATCTGCGGATGTCAGCAATGCCCTGACGATCTCGGCGACAGTCGTTCCGGAAGGGCCGTCCGGCATGGTGTCAGGTAGTGCCGTGCGGCCGAGCAGCACCAGCCGTAGGCCGTGGCGTTTCGCAAGTGCCAGGGCCGCCGGTGCCGTCACACCGCGCGCGCCACCGGTAACCACGACCACACCGCTTCGGGCCACGCTGATCGTCTCCTGCACGGGCGAAGCTTCGACATCGTCGACGATCAGCCGCGTGCCGTCGTCGCGCAGCGCTACCTGGACGCCGCTGCCGCCCGCAAGTAGCTCGGCGAGCAACCGTTCCGGATCGAGGCTTTCGATGTCTATCGCCCGCACCGAGGCGTTGGGCCACTCCCATGCGGCAGTCTTCACCAGGCTCGCCACGCCGACGGGTACGTTCGCCTCTGCAAATCGAGCGCCCGTCGACTGCACGGTGACGAAGAGTCGTGAGCCCGAGCTGCTCTTGGCGACGCTACGGGCGCCGTGGAAGGCACGCACATGCATCGCGACGCAATCGTCCGGCGAACTGGCCTGCGCCAGAGCCGCAAGGCAGATGACGGCGCCGGCCTCGTCAGGCACCTCATCGATAACTCGAGCCCTGATCCCGTGAGTTCTCATCAAGCGCTCGAGAGCGTCCGCGAAAATCGGGTCTTCGCGCGTGATGAAGACATCGCCGTCACGCAGACCCGCCATCGCGGTACCGCCTGCCAACACCGCCCTGAACGCCACCTCGGTACAACGGAGGCCGACGGATGCTGCGGCTAGAACAGCTGAATGCTGCACGCCCACGGCATGTTTGGTGATCCGACCAGAGGTCGAGTCCCCAAGCGAGTTCACCACATCCTCCGGGGTGCGCAGGCTCGCGAGCTCCGGGCCTTCAGGTGGCGCGCCCGCACCCACATCCGGCGCCAGTAGGACCACTGTCGGCGCCGAGGTGAGTGATTGTGAGACGACAGTCTGATCACTGACGATCGTGGCCATCATCTGCAGAGACATGTCCAGAAGAGCGCGGTGCCTTTCCGCCAGCTCTTCCAGATGGCGCTGGTGCTGCACGGCCGTCTGCTTGTGGATGCGACCGATGACACCCCAGTCATCCGCGGAAGGCGGCGACTCGACGGCCGGCTCACACACTTCGTTGCGCTGAAGCGCCAGGGTGGGCTCGGGTCCTTCGGCAGCCTGCGTCGGCCTGCCCGGCGAGTTCACGCGTTTGCGATTCGGCGCGAGCGAGATCGTCCCGTTCGCCGACAGCCAGAGTTGGCCAACGTTGGCTCCTCCCGCCATGACGGCATGCTCTGGCACCATTGCCGATTCCCAGCAATAGCGGGAGTTCAGGCACCAGTAGCCCGGCGGCGCGGGGCATTGGGTTGATCACGCGGACCGAGACGGCACATGCTTCACCGGTGTGTCGCAATTGTCAACCTGCCCCACCAGGGGTAGTGGGTCAGGTTGAACGTGTCGGAATCGCGCGCCAGATTGGCCTTCGTCAGCGGATGCACCAATGACGTTGGGCGGGTCGCCCGCGCTATCGACCTCGCTGTGACTTGATGAGCGCGAGGCGCTCCTGAAGCAGCACTTCAAGCTCTTCGATCGAGCGTCGTTCTAGCAGCATGTCCCAGTGCGTACGCGGGACCTTGACCTTCTTCTTGGGTTCGACCAACTCACCAGCCTCGATGAGCCTGCCCTCGAAACCATTGCGGCAGTCCCAGGTATCGGGGATCTCCGCGTCGTCCGCCAAGGGAATGTCGAACTCTTCGCCGTTCGCGGTGCGATACCGCGCGATCTGACGCCCCGCCAGATTGTCATTGCGGTCGGTCTCATAACTTATCGATCCGAGGCGAGTGCCCCTCATTACGCGATCAGCCATCAGCGGCATTCCTTTGGTAGCGGGGCGGCGTGTACGCCCCGGCAATGCTCGCCAGACAGGTGACACCTTCGTACACCAATGTAGCCCTACGCGGCGCCGCGCCGTCGCCCGAGCGATATCGCGTCCAGTCCATCAGGGCCGCGATATGTGTTCACAGGCGGTTCTGCAAACCTGCGGCCGTCGCGGGCATGGTTTCCGCTGGGCGCCCACAGACAGGAGCCCTGAACGCCGAACCCCAACGAGGAGGGACAACAAGCATTCGCTCCTGACCAAGTCGACCCTTTGCTAGTTTTGCTCGCAACATCGAGGTATCACGACGTTCTGGCAAAGGAGGCGCGTTGAGCGCCAAAATCGGTCCAGCACCATTCATCGTGAAGTCCCAAAAAAGTTTGCGAAGCCTTTGCGCCGCGGGCGTCGCCGCCGCCACGGTGGCGGCAGGTTTGAATGCCACACCGCCAAGCGAAACCACGGCGCGACCGCATGTCCGCCTGGTAGCGCAGTTAGAGGCCACGCTCACCGCGGCAGCGGTAGACACTGTCGCCAGCACCGCGTTCCCCCTGACCGTCTCGGTCTCTGGTGCGCCCTCGAAGTCCGACGGATCGAATTCCCTTGCGGCAGAGAGAACCCCGACCGCGAGCGTGACGCCGGCATCGGATCCTGGCAAATTTACCGTCGCTGGGTTAATCCTCGCCGGAGCCGGAGTGCTGTTGGCCCCGATCTGGTACATCGGTTTTCCGGTCACCATTCCGCTGAGCACGCTGGCCCTGGGCCTCGTGGCATTTGTGCCACATCCTTCGCTCCCGAAATTGCCTTCTCCCCTTGGCGAAATCGCCGTAGTGGCGATCGGTGCGCTTGTCTACGCGGTCGTGCCCCCAGCGCTGGTCGCATTAGGGCTGTCGATAGTGGTGTCCGCACTGGCCCCTGCGGCCGCCACTCAGCAACCTGCGGCCGGTACGAAGGCGGCAACGGATGCCGAGCACACCGGCGAGACCCCAGTCGCCACCGGCCACTCTGGCCGCAATGTCGCAGGACCCGGCCACCAGTCCTCGACCAGCGCGCGTAGTCGCATCCAACCGGCCGCCGCCGTCCCCGCGAAGCGGACCGACTCCGGGACCGCCGACCCATCGTCGAAGAAGTCGACCGCCGACTCATCATCGAAGAAGTCGACCAACGGCGGGCACGCGAAGCGAGCAGTCGGCAGCAGCGGACGAAATCGCTAGCCCTCGGAACGAATGCAGGCCCGGTGCATACCGGGCCTGACCAGCGTGGCAGGTACAGGATTCGAACCTGTGTAGGCTTCCGCCGACGGATTTACAGTCCGCACGGTTCCGTCCCTAGGTGTTGCCTGTTGTCTCAGCAATGGCATGTGACCTGCGACTATCATCCATAGACATCCCCCTCCCTCCCCCGTTGTGTCACCCGACATGTGACAACGTCGTGACAACAATGCATTCTGCATTTGCCCTCGCGACCCCTGGGTTGTGAGCTAGCCGGTTCGAATCTCACACTGCGCTGTGGGTCCCAAACGTGCACGTCACCGCCAACCACCGTCTCTGCCCTCACGCAGCGTCCTTGGTAATCCTGGGCGTCGAAGGCGGGCGGCCGTCCGCCGCGCGATCTCCTCTCCTGAGGCGGTGGGCGATCTGGTCTGAGGGCTGGGAATCACCACGGTGATCCCACGGCGACGTAGCTCGGCACGGATCGCGCGGCTGGAATAAGCCTTGTCGCCACGCAGACGATCTGGTCGGGTGCGTGGCCGACCCCGGCCGGGGCGATCGACCCGCAGATGTGCCAGCAGATGCTCCAGCAGTGGGGCGTCGTCGGTTTGACCGGGCGAGACCAGCACCACCAGCGGTCGCCCGGCGCCGTCGACGAGGTGGTGGATCTTGCTGGTCAACCCGCCCCGGGAACGGCCAATACCGTGGTCAGGCGGCTCGACGCGGGGATTGTTGTAATTCGACCCAGCCCCCCGTGTGGCGGGCGACGTTCGTGGCGTGTTGGTGTGCCCGAGCGATCGTGGAATCCACCGCCACGGCCCAATCGATGGCCTCGGCAGCCTCAGCAGCGCTGAGCAACCGGGCCAGTACCGCATCCCAGGTGCCATCAGCACTCATCCGCCGATGCCAGCACCAAATCGTCTGCCACGGCCCGAACACCTCGGGCACATCACGCCAGGCAATCCCACACCGGTAGCGATAGATGATGCCCTCGACCATCTGGCGGGCATCCCGAAAAGGCCTGCCCTTCTTGCCCGTACGCACCGGCAAAAGCCCCGCCGATCAACTCCCACTGAGCATCGGAAAACGCGACACACCTCAAGCCTCAGTCCCAGGCACAGCGAAAGAAACATTTGTTAGACACGCCCTAGGCCCGGATTTTTCGTGGAATGTTGCCGGTGATGGTGTGTAGATAAGCGAAAGTGCCTGTCCTGCAAGGAATAATTGGACTTCTCGACGGTTCAATCGTTCCAACTGGAAGGCACTTCGCAGGTGAAGAATATCGCGGTGGCATCGCGGGTGAAAGTGTCCGCTGACGGCCATGGTGTCGTGTCGCATGCCGGGATGGGCATGCTGCGCGAATTGGCCGACCGGACCGGGTTATCGGCGCAGGTCACGGCCGTGTTGGGGGACACCTACCGCGGCCCGTGGGTGCACGCACCCGGGGATGTATTCGCCGATCTGGCGGCCGCGGTCGCCGATGGGGCCGATTGCATCGACGGGGTCGGCCAGTTGTGTGGGGACCGTGAGCATGTGTTCGGTCCCGCAGCGTCGACGACCACGATGTGGCGGCTGGTCGATGAGCGGATCGATGCCGCACACCTGCCCGGGGTGCGGGCAGCACGAGCCGGCGCGCGGGCCGCAGCGTGGGCGGCCGGAGCCGCCCCCACCGGTGAGGGCTGGCTGCACATCGACATCGACGCCACCCTGGTGATCGATCACTCCGACAACAAAGCCGGCGCCACACCGACCTGGAAGAAAAGCTATGGTCACCACCCGCTGCTGGCGTTCCTGGATCGCCCCGAGATCGCCGGCGGGGAAGCCCTGGCCGGGCTGCTGCGCACCGGCAACGCCGGCTCCAACACCGCCTCAGATCACGTCATCGTCCTAGCTCAGGCGTTGGCCGCCCTCCCGGCGGCGTGGCGGCCGGACCCGCTGGATCCTGATGCGCCTCGGGTATTGGTGCGCTGCGACACCGCCGGGGCCACCCACAGATTCGCCGACGCCTGCCGCACCGCCGGAGTCGGGTTCTCCTTCGGGTATCCCGTCGATCTACGGGTGCAGGACGCCGTGGACACCCTCAACCTCGCAGCTGGCTGGTACCCGGCGATCGACACCCACGGCGGCATCCGCGACGGCGCCTGGGTCGCCGAGGCCACCACCTTGGTCAACCTGGCTTCCTGGCCGACCGGGACCCGTCTGATCCTGCGTAAAGAGCGTCCCCACCCCGGGGCGCAGCTACGGTTCACCGACGCCGACGGCATGCGGGTCACCGCGTTCATCACCGACACTGAACCCGGTGTCGTGCCCGGCCAAGTCGCCGGACTGGAACTGCGGCACCGTCAGCACGCCCGCGTCGAAGACCGGATCCGCGAACTCAAAGCCACCGGGCTGCGTAACCTGCCGTGCCACAGCTTCTGGGCCAACGCCGCCTGGCTGGAAATCATCCTCGCCGCCACCGATCTGATCACCTGGGCCCGCCTGATCGGCTTCCGTGGCCACCCGGCACTGGCCCGCGCCGAGATCACCACCTTCCGCTACCGAGTCCTGCACGTCGCGGCCCGCATCACCCGCAGCGCCCGCCAACAACGACTACGTATCGACGCCACCTGGCGCTGGGCATCAGCGATCGCGACCGCCTGGCAACACATCCGCACCGCCTTCGGATGACCGACAGCCCATCTGACCGACCGAGCATGAAGGACCCCACCGGCCCCAGGAAAGCCCGCCCCACCCGGCGACACGGGACAACCCCACCACGCCACCACACGAAAACTCATACCCCACACAACAATTCGGCGGCAGACCCAGCCCCCATCAATTCCCACGCAAAATCGAGGCTAGCTGTCCAGGGGCGCTGCGCTCCTCCGTGGGGATAGAAAATTTCGCTGTGCGCTCGACTCGGATCACTGGTTGTGCCCCACGAATCGCGGGGTGATGCTGGAGGAGTGTTTCGGTCGACCCCGGTCCGTCTATGTTGCCGCTGAGCCCGCAGGCTAGCTTGGGGCGGAGGGCACAACCTTGTCCGCGGGAACCGTGGAATGTTGCCTTCGAGCACGAGTGTCAGAGTCCTGTTTCACCCCGCCCTCCCCGAAACACCTTCCACAACAACGAATTACGGTACATCAGATGAGGTGATCGGTGATGGATGTGGTGCACCCGCGGTGCGCGGGAATCGATTGTTCGAAGAAGGACGCCAAAGTCTGTATCCGGATCCAGGGTCAGGGCCGGCGTGCGACTTCGGCCACGGTGAGCACCTGGGGTGCCACCACCGGACAGATCCTGGCGCTGCGCGAGCACCTGATCGCGGCGAAGGTGAGCTGTGTGGTGATCGAGTCCACCAGCGACTACTGGAAACCGTTCTACTACCTGCTCGACGACGAACTCGACGTGGTGCTGGTCAACGCCGCCTCGGTGCGTAACCTGCCCGGCCGCAAGACCGACGTTTCCGATGCGGCGTGGCTGGCCGACCTGGGCGCACACGGACTGGTGAAGGCCTCGTTCGTACCTCCGGCTCCGATCCGGGCGTTACGCGATCTGACCCGTACCCGCACCGTGATCACCCGCGAACGCACCCGGGAAGTGCAGCGCCTGGAGAAACTCCTCGAAGACGCCGGGATCAAGTTGTCCTCGGTCGCCTCCGATATCACCGGTGTCTCCGGGCGCGCCATGTTGGAGGCGCTGATCGCCGGGCAACGCGACCCCGCCGTACTCGCCGATTTGGCCCGACGCCGGATGCGGTCGAAGATCAGCGCCCTGACCGAAGCGCTGACCGGGCGATTCAATGACCACCACGCGTTCATGGCGCGACTGTTCCTGGACCGCATCGACGCCCACACCGCCGACATCGGCCGACTTGACGAGCGCATCGAGGAGGCGATGGAACCTTTTCGCCCAGCCCGGGACCTGCTGATCAGTATCCCGGGATTCTCCCGAATCGTGGCTGAAGTGTTCCTCGCCGAAACCGGCGGCGACATGAGCGTGTTCCCCACCGCCGGGCACCTGGCATCCTGGGCCGGAGTCTCGCCCGGTTCCAACGAGTCCGCCGGCCGAGTGAAGTCGACCAAGACCCGGCCTGGCAATCGCTACCTCAAGGGCGTCCTCGGCATCGCCGCGCTGTCGGCCGCCCGATCCAAGAACACCTACTTCTCGGCGAAATACAAACGCATCACGACCCGACGCGGCCCGATGCGCGCCATCGTCGCCCTCGAACACGCCATGATCATCGCCGCCCACAACATGCTCACCAACCGCGACTTCTACCGCGACCCCGGCGCCACCTACTACACCGCCCACCAGCCCGCCCAAACCAAATCCCGAGCAATCAACCAACTCGAATCCCTCGGCTACCGAGTCACCCTCGAACCACTCACCAACACCGCATAACCCACCAACCAGCCGGGTCACCCGTTGTGGTCACCCAATTTTCGTGTCAGTTCCCAGTAGGGGGCATCAACATCGATTGCCAGGTGCGTTCATTCTGGCCTTGTTGGGCGAGGTCGGCTTGGGTGTAGATGTGACCGTCGGGCCCGATGTAGGTACCGGTCGCCGGATCGTAGTTCGTGACCGCGAGCGGTGGCGCTGACCCGGTTGCGCCCTCCGCCGATGGTGTGCCTGACGGACCCGCTGTGGCGGACGGCAGTTGCGGGATGTCCTGCCCGGACAGGGTCGCGTTGGGGTCACCTTTCCAGTTGTTGCCGTCATTGAGTGGCACGTATTGCTCATTGCTCTCGCACATCTTGACGGTGGGGGCACGTTTGCCGGGCACGGTCAGGCACGGGAAGTTTCGTGCGCCGCGTACGGCGATCGGTGAGTCCTTCGGGATGCGGCAGTACAGGTCGCCCGGCGGAAGATCCGGCTTGTCTTCAAAGGTCGGCGGGCGTTGCTGCTGGATGGGCAAGAACCCGGTGTTACATGGTGCCGGTACATTGAGATTGAGATTGAAGTCCAAGAACAGCCCCTCATAGGCCTGGTTGGTGTTCATGTTCGGCACGGACATGCCCTGGAACTCGGCCGTCCCTGCCGGCAGCAGTACCAACAACTGCTCGATAGCCGGCTGATAGGCGATCGCGACGGTGTTCATGCTCACCAGGTTGGCCAGCAAGACCGGTACGGTAGGCCGCAATCGGTCGATGAGTTCTCGGGCCTCTTGGGCCGCCGCCGGGCCCCTTTCCAGAAGTCCGGCGACCGAGGTGTCGTTGTCGTGCAGTTGCCCGGTGATCGTCGCCATGTGTCGTGCCCACGAACTGATCTCATCCGATGTCTGAGTTTGCGAGTCCAAGACTGGTTGCGACTGATCGATCAACGTGGTGAGGGCGTCCAGATTCGCGCGTGCGTCGATGGCCAGCTGAGTGGTTCCTTTGACCAACCGCGAGATCTCGGGTCCTAAACCGCCTACCGCCGTGTAGCTTTCGTCGATCACGGTCTTCAGGTTGTCGTGCGGGATGGCCTGCAAACCACGGTTGGCAGCGTCGAGCAGTCTATTGATGTCGGGTGGCACCTGGCTGTTTTCTACAGGTATGACGTCGCCGTTCTTCAGCGCCGGCGCGCCGGCGCTGCGCGGAATAAGCGCGACATACTGCTCACCTACAGCCGAAACGCTATGCACCTGGACTTGCACATCGGAGGGGATCTGCAAATCCGAGCGCAGCGACAGCACAGCCTCGACACCGGTGTCCGTCAGATGAACGCTGGTGACGCGCCCCACCTCCGTGCCCCGATAGGTCACGTTGCCGGTCTTGTAGAGCCCGCCCGCCTGCGGCAGCTGCACGGTCACCTGATACCGCCCGGCCCCGAACCACGTCACCGGCGCCTTGAAGTAACCGAAGAACATCACGGCACCCGCGACCAGGGCGACCACCAGGAAGATGGCCAGCTGGATGACGGTACGTCGGTGCAGGTGCACGTCAGGGCCCCTGATCGCGCTGGTAGGGGACGACCAGAGGGTTGGCCGCGGTGTAGGGGCTGGGCAATTGGCCGATGGTGCGGCCCCACTGCAGCTCCAGCTCGGTGAGGTCGCCCTCCCAGCGGGTGCCGGTGAACAGCGAGGAGTCGATTCGACTCAGGGTCAGGTCGATGATGGCGGTGAGGTTGGCGTAATCCCCGCGTATCCAGTTGGTGAGTGTTTCCTTCGGCCACGGGAAAGTGCCCAAGAAACTCAGCGAGCGGGTTAGGTCAGGACCGGCATTGGCCAGTGACTCCAGCACCGGTCCCAGAGCCTGGAGCTCTTTGACCAGATTGTCCTTGGTCTGGTTGACGGTGTCCGTGGCCAGCGCGCTGAACTTTCCGAAACTGTCCAATGCCTGGGCCAGATTCTCACGTTGGTCCTTCAGGACTGAAAGCGCGTCGGGAATCGTGCGTAACGCCTTGTCCAGCACCGGCTTTTGGGCGGCAACCTTGCCGACCAGGTTGTTGAGACTCTCGGTCGCGGCGATGATGTCGCTGGACTGGTCGTTCAGCTTGGTGATGAACTGGTCGAGTTGGGTGATGAGGCTCTTGAGGTCCTGCTCGCGGCCGGCGAAAGCGGTGCTGAACGCCGCGGTGATGTCCTGAATTTGGCCTAGGCCCCCACCGTTGAGAAGAAGTGACAACGCAGCCAGGGTCTGCTCGGTCGACGGAAAAGCCGCCCCACTGGACAATGGGATCAGCGAGCCGCTGCGCAATTTGCCCTGCGGCGGAACATCCTTGGGGGGCGCCAGCTCGACGTGCAGCGAGCCGAGCAAGCTCGTCTGACCTACCTTGGCGGTGGCGTTGACCGGCAGTTCCACGTCGCCGTTGAGCTTCATCGTGACCAGCGCATGCCAGCCCTGACGCTCGATCTTGGTGACGTTGCCGACCGTCGCGTCACCGACCCGCACGCGCGCGTTCTGTTCCATGTACCCGACATCAGGTAGCTGCGCCATCACCTCATACGAGCCCGGGCCGCCACCTTCGGTACCGGGCAGCGGAAGTGCATTCAGCCCCCGCCACTCGCACGCCGACAGCCCGGCGGCGACCAGCAACAGCACGCCGAGAACAAGCCACCGCATGGCGCGAGGCCTCATGACCCACCGACTGTGGGCACCATCATGCCGGACAGACCCGTAGACGGATTGGTCGTCACGGGCGCGTCGGCGGTCGGCGGGCCGCCGACTGGCGGGGACGCCGCCTCGGCCGACAGCGGTGCGTCGCCGACCGGCGACGACAGCTGCAGCGGCGGGATATGGTCCGGGCGCAACCAGTCTTCGCTGTAGGTGAGCTCGTTGGGGCGGGCCGCTGCTCCGACGAAAGGGTTTACGCCCAGCGGGGGAAAGTTGTACTGGCGGTTCTTGATGATCGGCGCCAAGTACTGCACACACAATTTGGCCGACTGCTCGTTGTTGAGCCGGGAAGCGGCCTGAATGGCACCGCATAGGAACGTGACCGGATTCGCGAAGTTGTTGAACGCGAGGGCGCCAGTCAGCGCCGCCTGTGACGGTTGGTAGATGTTGAGGAAGTTCTGGAACGCATTCGGGGCGACGTGCAACGTCTGCTTGATGTCGTCGAGGCTGTCAACGACCGCCGTCGAAATCGACGACAGCTTGTCGGAGGTAGTGCCGAGCGCCTCACGATTGTCGGCCACGAAGCTCTGCACGTCGCCAACGGCGGTGTTGAGGTCGCTGACTGCTCGACCAACCTGGTTCGGATCGTCGGCAAGCAGCACGGTCACTGCGGCCAAATTCCGGTTCAACTGCCCGAGCACGGTTGTGCTGTCCTGCAGCGCCGAGACCAACATCGAGAGATTCCTGATGGTGCCGAAGATGTCGTCACTGTGGTCGCCCAGTGCGGAGAAAGCCTGCGACATCTTGATCAGGGCGTCGCGGATGCTGGCGCCCTGGCCGCGCAGGTTGTCCGCTGCGGTGTTGACGAACGCCCCTAGCGTGCTGACGCCGCCGGGCTGGGTTGGTTGCAGCGCGTCGGTGAGCTCTTGCAGTTGTGCACGTAGGTCATCCCATTCCACCGGTACGGCGGTGCGGTTCTGCGGGATGACCGCGCCACTGGCCATCACCGGCCCGCCGGTATAGGCCGGCGTGAGCTGAATGGCCCGCGAGGTGATCAACTGCGGGGAGAGGATGGCCGCTGCGGCGTCGGCAGGGACTTCGTACTTGCTGTCGACCCAGAACGTGATCTTGACCCGTTCGGGTTGCGGTTCGATCGTGTCGACCTTGCCTACCCGCACACCGAGTATTCGCACCTCGTCGCCGGCGAACAAGCCGTTGCTGTTGTCGAAGTAGGCGACGATGCGGGTCTTGCTGACAGCGCCCGGAATACGCAGTGCCACTACGACTCCCGCGATCAGGCACATCACCAACACGACCGCCAGCCCGATTCTGGATGCGCGCGCGTTGATCACTGTCCGGCCTGCCCTGGTGCGCTGGGGGCCGGCGTCTGCGCGTTCGCCGGGAGTGGCGCCTCACCGGGCGCCGGCTGATAGACGGCGGCTGGGCTGGGCAGCGGCGCGGAGGCCACCTGTGGGGTCGCCGGTGCAGGCGGTCCAGGGGGCGGACCGCCCGGCGGCGGTGCCGGCAGCGGCTCACGGTAGGGGTAGCGAGGATCCCCTGGCGTGCCGGTGATCGCATCTGGGAGATTGAGATGCGGTTCTCCCCCCTGACCGGTGCGCGGGTAGGGCATTGGCAGCGCCGGGGTGGCAGGCTGGCCGGTCTGCGGGTCGGTGCGTTGCGAGGGCAACAACACGTTGGGATCAAGCCCGAGATCCGAGAACGCAGCGTCGACGAAGGGCTGGACGAATTGCCCGGGAAGCAGATTGGCGACATAGGCCTTGAAGAACGGACCCGACGCCACCGATTCGCCGAGCGACAGCGCGTACTGATTGAGGTATTTGATCGACTGCTGCACCCGCTCTTTGCGGTTGTCGACGATCGTCAAGACGCCGTTGAGTTTGTCCAACGCCGGCCGCAATTGGGTGCGGTTGTCGGCGATGAAACCCGACAGCTGCTGAGCGAACACAGACAGATTGCGTGAAATCTGTTCCAGCGCGCTGCTTTGGGTCCTCAACTGCGCGAGCAGTGCATTGGTAGTGGCCACGAGACTGACCACCTGGTCGCTGCGCTCGGCCAACACGGTGGTGGCTTTCTTGGCATTGGCCAGCAGCGTTCGCAGCTGCGCGTCGCGAACGTCGAGGGTTTGGGAGAACCGCGCCACACCGGCCACCGCAATCTTCAAGTCCGGAGCAGTGCCTTCAAAGGTGTGCGCCAGCGTGTCCAGCGCGTCGGAGACTCGTGTGGTGTCCAGTCCGCTGATCGTGGCAGAGAGGTCACCCAGGGCGTCAGGCAATTCGTAGGGCGCCGTCGTGCGCTCCAACGGGATGGTCTCCGACAGGTCGCCGTCGCCGCGGTTCGTGATCTCGAGGAACTTGGCGCCCAGGAGGCTCTTGGTCTTGATTGCCGCCTCCGAACGATCGCCCAACCGCACACCCTTCTCGACGTCAAATGTCACGAGCACTCGCCCACGGTCCAACTCCACGCTGGACACCTCACCCATCCGCAGGCCCAAGACTTGAACGGGTGCGCCCGACTGAAGGCCACCGGCCTCGGCAAAGTACGCCGAATAGCTCGTCGGCGAATTGACAAACGGCAGTTTTTGGTACTGCAGAGCGACAACGACGATGCCCACGATCAGCCCCAGGCCAATCGCACCAACCACTATCGGATTGCGCTCAGAGAATGATTTCATTTCGCAGTACACCGTCCGCTCGGCTGCTCGGCCAGTTTGATGTAGACCGGTTGACCACCCTTGCCATTCACCTTCAGCAGCAGATCGCACAGATAGAAAGTGAAATAGTCGCCGTAGATGCCCAATCTCGTCAGTGTCTGGTAAGCGTCCGGCAGCGTGTTGAGCAGATCATCGAAGTAGGCATGGTCAGCGACGACGATGCCGGCCGTCCGATCCGCTTGGTGAACGGTGTTCTGGAACGCTGGGCGGGCCTGCGCCATGAGGTCGGCGACCGTTCCCGTCGCTGCGTTTGTATACGCCACTGCGTTGCTGATGTCGCCGCGGCGTGCCGCGAGACCCTGCACCAACTGCGAGAGTGAATCGACTCCCTTGGCGAACTGGTCACTCTGGTCGCCCAGCGAACCCAGTACGGCATTGAGGTTGTCGATCACCTCCCCGATCAGGTCGTCCCGATCTGCGAAGGTGTTGGTCAGTGCGGCGGCTTGATTGAGAAATGAACCGATCGTGGCACCCTGACCTTGGAAGGCTTCGATCAGCTGAGCAGAGAGTTGATTGACCTGGTCGGGGTCAAGGGCACGGAACAATGGGCGGAAGCCACCCAGCAGAGTGTCCAGATCCAGCGCTGGTTCGGTCCGATCGACCGGAATGGTCTGGCCCGCTTTGAGGCGCTCGGCTCCGCCGGCGCCGTCCTCCAAGGCCAGATAGCGACCGCCGATCGGGTCGGCCCAGCGAATGGCCGCTTTGGTGCCCTGGGTGAGCACCACCGAGTCGTCGGCGGAGAATTCCACCACTGCGACCACCTTGTTGATGGAGATCGTCTTGATCTTGCCGACCTCCACCCCGGCGATCCTCACCAAGTCGCCGGTCTTCAACCCGGTCACGGTGGCGAACTCGGCGCGGTAGGTGGTTTCGGGCTGAAACCTCAGCTGCGAGAAAACCGCCATCACCGCGAAGGCACCCACCAGGCACACCATTGTGAAAATGGCGAACCTCCAGGCGGCACCGGCAAGGTTGTCTTTCACGGATGCGTTCCTCGATTACAGGGTTGGGTCACGGCGACGGTGGTGGTGCGGACGGTGGCGGTGATCCGTCCGCTGGCGGCGGCGACGGTCCAGTGTCGGGTGGGAGCGGAAGCCCCGAGTACAACGGCACACCGCCGGGCCCGTACAGCGGCGCCCCATAGGGCGGCGCGCCCGGGTAAGGCACCGGACCGATCGCCGGTGGCCCCGCACCGCGGACGCTCGGGGGCTCCGGCACCGCCCGGGTGACAGGGAAGTAGTCGACCCACCATGGGTGCCCGATGCCCGGATTGGGCCGCCAGTCCAGCCCGGTGCCCCAACCGGTGTTGGTGATCAGCTTGCGCACCGGAAAGTTCTTCCTCACATCCGGAAGGGAACCGCAGCCCGGCTTGCCCCCCGGCCCGCCCTTGGCCGCCACGATCGGCAGGTTGTCCGGGTAGCGGTATGGGTCATCTCCCAGCAGAAGGGCGGCGTCCAGGATGATCGACTTACCGTTGCCACCGATCTGGTCATAACCGCCGTGATCCAGGAAGAACTTCGCCCCCTGAAGCAAGCAGGTGTATTCCGGGTTGTACTTGAGCAACAACTCCGTCGTCGGCGCCAACCCGTTGACCCCCTGCACCAGGTTGTCCTTGTTCGAGCCGAGTAGGTTCGTGGCGCCGGTGGAGAATCCGATCGCGTTGAGCAGCAACGCATCCAGATCGCTGGAATGAGACGTGATGGTCGCGCTAGTGGTGCTGGCCGCGTTCAGAGTTGCCAGGATGTCTTGGGCGGCAACGCTGTAGGCGTCAGTGAATCCCTTGAACGAGCGCCAGTCCTGCGCCACCGTGTCCATCCGCGGGTTGAGCGCCAACAGAACCTGGTTGGCCGCCGTAGTGGCCTCACCGATGCGCTGTCCCTGGCCACGCACTCCGTCGGCCAGGGCGGTCAGCGTGGCGTTGAGCTTGGCCACGTCGATCTGTTGCAGCACCCCAACCAGGTTCTCGAAGACCGTGTTCACTTCCGTGCTGACATTGCGTGCCCGTAGCACCTCACCTGCCGCCAGTCGCTTGGGACTCGGGTCATCGGGATAGACCAGATCGACATACTTCGCCCCGAACGCCGTGGTGGCCCGGATCTCGGCTTCGACATTGGCCGGAATGTAGCGGACCTGATCGGGGAATATCTCCAACTTCAAACTCACCGGCTGCGCGCCACCGTCGATGCCGGCGACGCGCCCGACCTCGACGCCCCGCAGTTTGACCTTCGCGCCGGATTCCATCACCAGACCGGAGCGCTCCGATGCCAACGTGACCGGAACATTGCTGTTGAACGCTCCGACGAACAAGGCAACGCAGATCACCACGATGGCAATGATGACCACGAACATCATCGCCGCCCACCACAGCGGGTGGAGACGCCCCTCTCCACTTCTGGCTTGCCTCAACCGATTACCCCGAGAGATGGAAATTGCCGGACTGCCCGTAGATGGCCAGTGTCAGAAACAGGGTGACGAACACCGCTGAGATGAGCGACGCGCGCACCGCTCGCCCCACCGCCTCCCCTACGCCCGCCGGACCACCCGATGCGGTGAAGCCGTAGTAGGTGTGGACCAGCATGATGACGACCGCCATGGTGATCACCTGTGCGAACGACCACACCATGTCGGTGGGGTTCAAGAACGTATTGAAGTAGTGGTCATACACGCCCGTCGACTGGCCATAAATGAAGGTCGTGCCAAAGCGAGCTGCGAAGAACGATACGAGCATCGCCACGCAATACAGGGGAATGACGACGATCACTCCGGCCACCACCCGGTTGGAGGCCAGGTAGGCAACCGAGCGGATGCCGATCACCTCCAGTGCGTCGATCTCCTCGTTGATCCGCATCGCCCCCAACTGGGCCGTGGCTCCCGCACCGATGGTGGCGGCCAGACCGATCGCGGCGACGGATGGCGCGATCAGCCGCACATTGAAGTACGCCGACGCGAAGCCGGTGAGGGCCTCGACGCCGACGTTCGAAAACTGTGTGTAGCCTTGCACCGCAATCAGCGCGCCGGTGGACAACGTCAGGAACGCGACGATCACGACGGTGCCCCCGATGACCGCCAACGCTCCCGCACCCAGGCTCATGATCGCGATCAGCCGCACCAACTCGGTCTTGTAGTTGGCAAAGGCGGTAGGGATCGAGCCGATGGTTCTGGCGAAGAATTGCGCCTGGGTGCCAATCCGGATCAAACCGCCCACCCATCCCGCCACCTTGCGAAGAAGCAACGGGTGCAGCTTGCTCGGGATGCCGACGCTCATAGTGTTGCCTGCACACCGACCGCCGTCGCAATGATGTTGATCGCGAACAGTGCCATGAATGTGAAGACCACGGTTTCGTTGACCGCGTTTCCTACCCCGGCTGGGCCGCCGCCAACCGAAATGCCCTTATAGCACGCGATGAGACCAGCACTGAGACCGAACAGCGCAGCCTTGACGACGGATATGACGACATCGGCGGGACCGGTGATTAACGTCAGACCGGTCACAAAGGCGCCCGGGGTGACGTGTTGGACGAAGACCGAGAACAGAAAGCTGCCCGTCAGGCCGACCACGACCACCACCGATGACAACAGGGTCGCCACCACGGTGGCGGCCAGCACCCGCGGGACCACCAGCGCCTGAATGGGGTCGATTCCCATGACCTTCAGCGCGTCGAGCTCATCGCGGATCGTCCGCGCCCCCAGATCGGCGCACATTGCCGTCGCACCCGCTCCGGCGACCACCAGCACCGTCACGACCGGACCAAGTTGGGATACAACACCATACGCGGCACCGGTGCCCGACAGATCGGCCGCGCCCAACTCGACCAGCAAGATATTGAAAGTAAAGATCAGCAGCACCGTGAACGGAATCGCCAACAGCACCGTCGGCAGCAGCGACACCCGCGCCACAAACCAGGATTGCAGCACGAACTCGCGCCACGCGAAGGGTTTCGTCGGGATCGAAACCAAGGCGTCCAGTGACATCGAAAAGAAGCCGCCGAACGCGCTAAGCGGTTTGGATACGGCCATGTTGTAGCGGCTGGCCTGCGCCCAGTCGCTGGCGTCGAAGCGGATTCCGCGACTCGCGTCGCGCTTCGGGCCGCCGATAGCCCGTCGGTCGCTCTCCTGCTCCGCAGCCGACCGGACAGCCCCGTCACTATGCGCCCGCACCATGGCATGCACCTCCCTGTGACGGCATCGACTACCGAGCGTTGGAGCCAGCAGACTCTAACCAAATCCAAATTAGACTTATATGGGACAATTGGCAATAACCCGGGCTTAACAGGCGCTGATCTGCCGTCTTGCTGTTCGATTTTTCTGCTTCATCGTCAAATATTGGATCTTTGTTAGGTCCGACAACGACGCCCCGGTGCGGCCAACATGGCCGCCAGCCCGCCGACCCGGTCGTTGGCGGCCTCAGCACTACGCGCGCGCCGCGGGTTCCGTACCGCCACCCTCGTTCCCATGTGCGGAGTGGATGCAGGGTTCGAGCGAGCGCCTTGTCACCCGTGCCTAATTCTAACTAGAATAATGCCACCGGCGTACGAGAGACTGTGGGGTTCGCATGCGTGGTACCAGTTCACAGCGCCTATGTGTGTGGAGCGGCGTTCTCTTCGCGGTGCTATTCTTCGTCGGCTTCGGGCTCATCGCCCGATACATACCACCGCCACCGCCGGCCCGAGCAGCCGCAGATGTCGCGAAGTTCTACCGCGACAACGCCAACACCATCCGTACCGGGATGATCCTCAGCATGTACGCGCTGGTCTTCTTCGTTCCCTTCACGGCAGCCATCTCGGTGCAGCTCAAACGGATCGAAGGCCTACACACACCGCTGACCTACGCCCAGCTTGGCATCGGCTGCACTCTCCCGGTTGCGTTCTTCCCGGCGCTCTACTACTTCCAGGTCGCGGCATACCGGCCCGACCGATCGCACGAGGCGATCCAGACACTCAATGACATGGGCTGGCTTCCCTTCACCGGAATCATCTACGCGATCTTCGTTCAGAATCTGGTCATCGGTATTGCTGTGCTGTCTGACCAGCGCACCAACCCGGTGTACCCGCGGTGGTACGGCTACTTCTGTCTATGGACAGCGCTCCTGTACTGCCCGGCAAGTCTGGATGTGTTCTTCCAGGACGGACCGCTGGCCTGGAACGGCCTGTTCTCCTGGTGGCTATCACTGGTGGCGTTCTTCGCCTGGATCGTCGTGACCGTGGTGGTCACCCTCCGAGCCATTGGCAGCCAAGAGAGGGATGGCCAACTCCAGGCGAGACCGGTTGGCGTACAGGCGGATTAGGAGCGACACCGATCGATGTGTATCGATGTGCACGGGCCGGAATTGACTCCACAGCCCACCCCGGGATTCCTGTTGCTTCGCCGGCGCCATGCTGCGCATGAGGCCTGGGGTGAAATCGGATCCCAGGTCGCAAAGTCGGATCAACAGAGCGTGTGGCGGCTCATCGCCCTACCGCAATGTCGGGGCTCAGCGCCGGTTCGGTGATGTAGTCGGCCAGGTCGGCATCGTGGGTCATCAGCCAGTAGTCAACGACTCGATATGGCGAGTTGGTGACAACCCGACCGCTTGTGTTGCGGTAGTACGTCGTCATGCCGGGGTGATTCCACACCATCTTCGAATGCTCCGCGTCCACCTCGCGCACCCAACGGTCATGCGCATCGGCTCGGCATTCCACCACGCCAATGCCCTCGCGAACCATCTTGGTGATGACATCGAGGATGTACCGACCCTGCGACTCGCCAATGAAGAAGTAGGAGCCGCCGGAACCCGAGTTCGTGTTGGGCCCATACATCAGGAACAGGTTCGGAAACTCGGGCACGGTAATGCCGAGATAGGCGGTGGCATCATCGTCGCCCCAGACGTCGCTCAACCGCTGCCCGCCCCGCCCGACGAACTCGATCGGCTGCAGGTAGCGAATCGTCTGGAATCCGGTGGAGAACACAAGCACGTCGGCGTCGAACTTCTCCCCCGTGGTAGTGACGAGGCCTGACTCGGTGACCTCGGCGACTGCGTCGGTAACGAGCGCTACGTTGTCCCGCTTGAGCGCAGCGAACCAGCCGTTGTCGAGCAGCATGCGCTTGCCGAAGGGGGGATAGTCCGGCAGGCACTTCGAGATCAAGTCTGGCCGGCCGTCGAGCTGATCGACCAAGTAGCGCGTGAAGTGCCGGCGGTGGGCGTCGTTGACCGCGTTGAGCGATCTGTCGGGATCGTGCCACTCCGGGTCCATCTGCAGCGACGGGTGCACGCGATCGTTGAACAACCATGCCAGCCGGAAGCGATACCACGCATGGTAATTCGGCACGTGGTTCATCAACCAGTGCACGTCCTCGGGAATGGCCGCGAAGTACTCGGCGCACGGTGCTACCCATTGCGGCGAGCGCTGGAAGATGGTCAATTGCTGTACTTTGTCGACGATGGCCGGCACCACCTGCATAGCGCTGGCGCCACTCCCGATGATGGCAACGCGCTTTCCGCTGAGATCCAGCTCGTCTGGCCACTCGGCGGTGTGGAACTTCGGCCCCCGGAAGGAACCAAGCCCTGGGATCTCGGGCGTTTTCGGCTTGCCGAACAATCCGACCGCGCTGATCAGGATGTTGCCGGAATAGCGCTTCACCGAGCCATCCACGCAACGGGCGTAGACCGCCCACCGTTGCGTACTGTCGTCGTATTCCGCGCGCTGAACCTCGGTGTCGAACACGATGTCGCGGCGAATGTCAAAGTGGTCTACAGCTTCTCGCAGATAGGTCACCATTTCATCACGCTTGCCGAAATGCATCGACCAGTCACGCGGAAAGAAGGAGAAGGAGTAGAGGTAACTTGGCGTGTCGACACCCGAACCCGGATAGGTGTTGGTCAGCCACACTCCACCGACTTCGCTGTGACGTTCCAGGATGACAAAAGAAATCCCGAGTTGCTGTAGCTGCGCGGCCAAGATGATGCCCGAAATACCGGCCCCGATGATGACGACGGAGAAGTCGTCGACCTCCACCGGTTCCGGTGCTGCCGCCGGCTCCAGCCCCATCTCCTCGCGCATCACCCGCTCGTACTCCTGCGGAACCTCCTCGTCCACGCAGATGCTCAGCATCTTGCGCAACAGATCAGGATCAGGGAGGGGAACGGCGGCTGGCACACCCCTTGACCACTCCGAGACCGCGGCCACTGCGCATCGGCGGATCTCGTCGGCCACCTCGGGTTCGAAACCGCCGGAGTCGTTGGGGCTCAACCCCGGTGAACGGGTGGGCCGAAAAGGTTCATCGAGCCAGCGTTGCTCGCCGGTCAACTGATAGAGCACCATCGTGAGCGTCGGCAGATTGGCGACGCCTATGGCCTGTTCCAAGCGCGATTGATCGATCGGGCTTTCCGGCGGGGTCATCGACATAGCGGCCTTCTCCCTTGTATGCCCGAGCCATGTCGGCGGCCAGGACGCGGTTCTAAATCAAGTTAGATTATAACATCAGAATGACCTCGGCGGAACACCATCGATAGCGTAAATTTGCGGCGTGCCACAGTATCGTGGACAGCACACGATCAAAGAGGGGGCAGAATGCACGTAGAAAAATGCGCAAGGCGCCATCGCAGCGCCGGCTAAGAACGGCGAAGCACGCCCTTAGCGCCGGGGCGGACGACCCAACCGGCGGCGCCAATCGTGGGCGCCGAGAAGACGCACGAGTTTGGCTTGGATCTTGTTTTTCCTGGGCGTATACGGATACCAGTGCGGCTCGGAACTCAGATGAACGCGCTCAGACACCACCGACTGTTGTCGGCAGAACTTGAGGATTCCGGCTGCCCCGCCTGAGCGACTACCCACACCCGATTCCTTCCAGCCGCTCATCGGAATAGTCAGCTGGAAAGTGCTCATCATCACGTTGTTCTGGTTGACCGCACCCGCTTCGAGCTGGCGGCTGACCCGGTCGGCACGCGCCGGGTCGCCGGTCCACACGCTGGCACTCAAGCCGTAGCGCGAATCGTTGGCAAGCCGGACGGCTTCGGCTTCGTCGGCGACCTTCATGATCGGCAGTGTGGGACCGAAGGTTTCGTCGCGCATGCACAGCATGCTGTGATCCACGTCGACGAGCACGGTGGGTTCGAAGAATTGACCATGCTCGTCACGCTTACCGCCGGTGAGCACCCGCGCACCCTTGTCCACCGCGTCATTGACGTGGCTTTCCACGATGTCCAATTGAGCGGGTGTGCACATCGCCCCGATGTCGGTGCTGAAGCTGCCATCCGGGTCCATCCCCTGGCGAAGGTCTTTCACCTTGTCGGTGACCTTCGCGACGAACTCGTCGTACACGGGGGCTTCTACGTAGGCGCGTTCCACCGAGATACAGATTTGGCCCGAATTCCACATCGCGCCCCACGCCGCAGCACTGGAAGCACGGTCGATGTCTGCATCCGACAAGACGACCATCGGATCTTTGCCGCCAAGTTCCAAACTGCAGGGGATCAGCCGCTCACCGGCACGGGCGGCGATCTTCCGTCCCGTACGCGTCGAGCCGGTGAACATGATCATGTCGACTTCTTCGACCACGGCCGCGCCGGTCTGCGGACCCCCGGTCACGTTGGCCAGGACCGGGGGCGCCCCGATGTCCTCCAGCCACCCTCGGGTGGCCTCCCCCCAGGTCAACGGGGTGAACTCCGACGGCTTGAAAAGCACTGCGGCTCCGGCCATCAACGCCGCCACACCATCGAGCATCGGACCGCCCAGCGGGCCGTTCCACGGCGTGAGCATCCCGACGAGCTGATAGGGGCGGGCGAAGACGCGCAGCTTCTTGGTCAAGCCGCCGGCCCCCCAGCTGGCAACCTTGCGGTCGGCGAGGAATTCGGCGGCATATCCGCTGTAGTAGTTGATCAGGTCCACCGCCATCGAAATCTCCAGGGCAGCGTCACCCCACGATTTGCCGGTCTCCTCCTGCATGATGCCGACCAAACGGGATTCGTTGTCCAGAATCCAGTCCAGGAAATTTCGCATGTGGATCGCCCGGCCGTTCGGCCCGAGTTCTTCCCACGCCGGCTGGGCGTCGCGCAGTTGGGCGGCAGCCGCCGCCACTGCGGCGGGCCCCATGTCGGGGACACACCCCACCACCCGTCCGTCGGCGGGGCAGCGAACCTCGATCACGGCGTCGTCGTGACCAGTGACTCCACCGTCTCCGGATCGGGTATTCGCTTGTGCTGTAGCCATTTTCAACTCCTCGGCAATGAACAACTGGCTAGCCGCTGCGGGCGGCTGATGAACTGGTGCAGAGCACCAGGGCGGCCCGCCGCGCAGTGCAGACAATCTCCCCGCGCTGGTTGCGGCCGCGGTGCTCGAACGTCACGACCCCCTGGTCCGGCCGCGAGGTGGACAGCCGCTTGTCGATGACCTCGGTTTCCGCAGTCAGGGTGTCACCGATGAAAACCGATGCAGGAAAACGGATTTCGGAGAATCCGAGGTTGGCCACCGTCGTTCCGTCGGTAAGGTCGGCGACGCTCAGACCAACTACGGTCGACATGGTGAACAAGCTGTTGACGAGGCGCTGGCCGAATTCCTGAGTTTGGGCGAAGGCCGCATCCAAGTGCAGGCTTTCGGTGTTCATCGTCAGCGTGGTGAACAGTACGTTGTCCGCCTCGGTCACTGTGCGGCCGGGTCGGTGCTCGAAGATGTCGCCGACGATGAGTTCCTCGAGGTACCTACCGCGGCGATGATGCACGGTCACGTCATTACCCCCGCGGCGGATGCAAGCGCCTCCCGGTGCGCGGGATGGGCGATCGCGATGAGGGCCTGTTGTCGCTCGGCGACGCTGCGACCATCCAGGCGAGCGACGCCGAACTCGGTCACCACCGCGTCGACCATCGACCGCGGAACGCTCACCGTGGCCACCGAATCAACGATCCGCGAGTGAGAACCGTCCGGCGTGGCCGAAGGCAGCGCGATTACCCGCAGACCCCCCGCTGATCGGCTGGCAGCGTCGACGAAGTCGAGACTGCCGCCGACTCCGGAAATCTGGCGCCCTCGCAGCACCTCGCTGTTGACCTGGCCGTTGACATCGACTTCGATGGCGGTGTTGATCGATACCAAGCGGGGCGTGCGGGCCAAGACATCAGCGTTGTGTGCTGTTGACGATGGATGGACGGCCAGCGCAGGGTTGCGGTCGGCGAATCTCATCAGCCGCTGCGTGCCCATCAACTCCGGAGACAAGATCGCGGGCTGGTCGCCGTCGGCGGGAATAACGCCACGCTCGAACAGTTCCACCATCTCGTCGGTGGCCATCCCGGTGAACCGAATCTTCCCGAGGTCGGCATCGGCCAGCGAATTCACCACCGCCTCCGGAATCGAGCCGATCCCGATCTGCAGCGTGGGGTTCCTGGGCAACAGGTCGACGATGTGTTCAGCAATACGGTTGCTGACCGGACTCGGTTTCGCCGAGCCGTACTGTGGTGTCGCATCGGCGGTGTCGACGAACGCATCGAAAACGGACTCGTGCACGGTGGTGTTGCCGAACGTCCATGGCAGTTCGGGATCGACCTCGCCGATACACACCCGAGCCAAGCGCAGTGCATCAAGGCTGTAGCCGGCGGACGGCCCCAGTGAGTGGTAGCCGTGCCGATCCGGCGGAGTTACCCGCACCATCGCGACGTCCACACCCCAAGACTGCAGCTGCGCCGCGATCCGCGAGGCGCGAACCGGTACAAATGCCGCAGTCCCATCGGCAACCAGCCCGGCGACCGGTGCCATCACATGCCAGGTCCGGTAGCAAAGGTGGTCCGTGCGCACGGCATCGAGGAAGGGATAGTCGCCGAGCAGCAGTCCTGAGCTGAGGGTCCAGTTGTGGCCTGCGGCCTCCTTGTTCATCGTGTGCAACAAGGTGGTGGGCGCACCACAGCCCGGTGCCGCGACGAGGTGCGCACCCTCAGGCGCCAGCTCCAGTGCGGCGAATGGGTCGACGCTACGGGCGGGACTGCTCATGTCGGTCGTGCCATCGCAGCCTCGACAGCCGCCGGGGAGAACGCCTCGTCGAAAGCGCGCTCGTCGGACTGGAACTCGTCGACCTCGACGACGCGCCCGTCCCGGATGCGGTATACCAGGCACTCGCGGAGCCGCACGGTCTTGCCGCCGACTTCAACGACGCCGTACTGGTAGGCCGCGGCGTACTGCGGGCTGGCGGTGATGTCGATGACGTCGAATTGGGCTGGCCCGGTGAAGATACGTTTCATCTTGCCGAACAGCGACAAGATCGCCCGGCGGCCTTCATAGACGCCCGACAGCACGTTGGCGCCGGGCACGCGCCAGATGCAGTCCTCGTCAAGTAAGGATTCGATGTCGGCGCGGTTCTGCTGCGATAACGCCGTCATGAGGCGGCGCACGATCTGCGCGTTCGGATGTTCAGCCATCGGTCGGTTCCTTCCTCATGAGTTAGACGCAGGCCGTGGAGGTGCCCGACAGCACGACGACACCGTGATGATTGGTCGTCAGGATTTCGAAATCCACGTACTTAACCTGTTCGCTGTCGCGCACATCTACCACGGTCGCGACAGCATGCAGCGAGTCACCGGGCCACACCGGGTTGACGAAGCGAACCCGGTAGCGCATCAGACGTTCCCGACCCACCCACTCAGCGAGCAGCCGTTCGGCGGCGGCCATCACCAGCATTCCGTGAGCCATCACACCCGGGTAGCCGGCGCGCACGGCATACGGTTCGTCGGTATGCAGTGGGCTGTAGTCGCCGGATGCGCCTGCATACTGCACGATCTGGGTGCGGGTCACTTCGGGGATGACCGTGTGCTCGCGGCGGGCGCCGACGACCAACGTGTCGCCCGTGTGGCCGAAGCCGTTCACGGCTCGCCGCCGCCCTCGGAAACCGCGAACTCGGTGTCGACCAATACCATTCGCGCCCGCAGCACGAGTTCGCCCGCCGCGTTGCGGTAGTCCCTGATGATCTCGTGGAACGTCAGAGTTCCTGCACGGCGGCTTTGTTTGTGCCAGCTCGCGCCCTCATGCTCGGCGACAACGAGGCGCTCACCTACACGTACGGGGGCAAAGTACTCGAACTCCTGCTCGGCGTGCAGGACACTGCCTCCCGGCGTCGAGGGTTTGAGATCAAGCGCCCCCGACGGGCGCAGCCCGCGCATGTGTAGCGGATCGAATTGGACCGAAGCGGCGGGAAACGTCAGCGGCGCGGGCGTCCCGGGCGCAGGCACGTCGCGGGCGAGCCGCTCGTCACCGACGGCGCGAGCAAATGCCAGCACATGACCCGGCTCGACGTCGAATGCGTAGTCGCCCATCACATCCCCGGGCCCGCCGGGCGGAAGCGGGGCAGTGCGCCCTCTCCGCCGGTGTCGCAGAAGACCACCTCGACACGCTGCCCGATCGACAGGGCGTCGGGATCGCAGTCGATGATGTTGGTAACCATCTTGGGTCCCTCATCGAGTTCGACCATCGCCAGCACGTACGAGCCGGCGTTTGCGTACTCGAGGATTCCGCGAGTGGTGACGGTGTAGCTGTAAATGGTCCCCCGCCCACTGGCTTCGGTGTCGACCAGGTCGGTGCTGTGACAGTTCGCGCACACATACCGCGGGTAGTAGCCGGCCCGATCGCAGTTCGAGCAGCGCTGCAGCACAAGTTTGCCCGCAAGGGTAGCTGCCCAGAACGTTGCGGTTTCGGGGTTGACACTTGGTGCGGGCGAGGGCAACTGGGGCGTGCTCACTGGTGCACCATCGTTAGGTCGGTGATCTTGGATGGATTGCCGATGCACCCGAGGTGCCGTTGACCTACCGCCCTGCTCGCTCGACGCATTCGATGTCCAGCATGA
>NZ_JAPJDO010000038.1 GCF_026242045.1 Mycobacterium pinniadriaticum | reverse complement strand
ACTGGAAACCTTGGGGTACAAAGTCACTCTCGAACCCCGCACCAACGCCGCCTAGCACCAGCGAGCAACCGCTCACCCAGCTTGGGTCACCCAATTTTCGAGAGAGACGCAGAATCGCACCGAAGAGGCCCAATTCATGCGATTTTGTGTCTGCTCGCGCACTCAGCGGCCTGCAGGCAGCTCCCGCACGTCCCGGCCCACCAGCTGCCGGTGCTTGCGCCGCACCGTGGTGCTGTGACTGCCCAGCCGGTCAGCGGTGATGCGCACCCCGCTCATGACGAAGACCCACACCACGTTATAGAGCAGGACCACCCCGATCATCGGCCACGTGATGGCCGGAACGAGCCATCCGAATGCGCTCATCAGGACCGCGACCAGTTGGGTACCGACGATCGCGGTCGCCAATGGCAGGGCCGGGAACGGCGGCCGGAAGAACCAGCTCTCGGCCCGGGTGACCAGCATCAACAGGTGGCCGCCGTTGACCAGCTGCAGGAACATCACGGTCTGCAGATGGCCGTGCTCGGTGACCCCGAACGAGCCGTGCCGCAGATGCCAGTACGCCAGGAACAACATCCCCAGCGACTGGACGACGGCGAAGAAACCCAGCGCCGTCGACGTACCGAGTATCTGCGGCATCTTCCACCGGATGGGCGTAGCGCTGACCGCGGTGTTGTCGTAGGCGATGGTCATGATCGGTACGTCGTCGAGCAGGGAAATGATCACGATCATCACTGCGGTCAGCGGTGGAAAACCCAGGATGATGCTGGCCAGCACCACCAGGAACATGATGTCGATGGTCAGCGCCACCCGGTAGAGGGTGTAACTGGTGATCCGGCCGAAGATTCGGCGGGCTTCATCGATGGCGGTGTCGATGACCGACAGTCCCGGCGCGGTGAGGATCAGATCGGCGGCACCCCGCGCGGCGTCCGTGGCCCCCGATACCGCGGTGCCGCAGTCGGCCTGCTTGAGCGCTGGCGCGTCGTTGACCCCGTCGCCGGTCATCGCCACCAGGTGGCCCCGCTTCTGCAGCGCCTTGACGATCGCGTATTTGTGCTCGGGGAAAACGCGGGCGAACCCGTCGGCCGCAACGATCGCCTCGGCGATCGGCTCTGGCACGTTGTCGGGATCCATGTTCTTCGGGAACACATCTGCCGCCGTCATGATGTTGGTGCCCATGCCCAGCTGGCGGGCTGTTTCGACGGCGATGGCGGTGTCATCGCCGGTGATCATCTTGACCGCGACCCCTTTGCCGACGACCGCGTCGATGGTGGCCTTGGTGTCGTCGCGTGGCGGGTCGAACATGGGCAGGATCCCGAGCACCGCCCAGCTGGCGCCGCCATCGGTGGACCGCGCGACCGCCAGTGCGCGGTTGCCCTTCGCGGCCAGTTGCGCAACGGTTTCGGTGACCGTGGTCGCCGTGTCCGGATCGGCACCGGCCAGTTCGACGATGGCCTGCGGAGCCCCTTTGGCGACCATGATCGTCGCGCCCGAGGCGTCGGTGACCGTCGCTTCGGTGCGTTTGGTGACCGGGTCGAATGGCGTGTACTTCACGACGGTGAACGCGTTGATGGCCGCGCGGTCGGTCAGACCGTTGATCACCGCGGTATCGATCGCGTCGCGATCCTCGGCCCGTGAGGCCAGCGCGCCGGCAAGGATCACGTCCTGGGCCTCGGTAGCCGCCAACAGGATCGGATCGCCCAGCTTGAGCGCGTTCTTCGTCAGCGTGCCGGTCTTGTCGGTGCACAGGATGTCGACCCCCGCCATCTCCTCGATGGACTCCAGCCGGGACACGATCGCCTGCTCTTTCGAGAGGGCGAGCGCACCGAGAGCCATGGTCACCGAGAAGACCGCGGGCATCGCGACGGGGATCGACGCCACGAGCAATATCAGGACGAACTGCAGGATTCCCAGCGCGTCATTCCACCGCCAGGTGTCGGATGCGATTTCCCGCCACGCCTCGACCGCGACGAGCAGGACGGCCAGCACCACCGCGACCACGATCAGGAAGTTGCCGATCTGGAACATCGCCCGTTGGGCGTGGCTGACCGAGCCGGCCCCGGCCACCAGTTGGGCGGTCCGGCCGAAGAACGTGTTCGCGCCGGTGGCGACCACCACCCCGGTCATCTCACCCTGTTTGACGGTGCTGCCCGAGTAGGCCGGATCACCGGCCTTCTTGCCCACGGGCACCGACTCGCCGGTCAGTGCCGCCTGGTCGATCGAGGCGAAGCCGTCACCCAGCAGGCGCAGGTCGGCCGGCACGATGTCACCGAGCCGCACCTTGACGATGTCACCGGGCACCAGCGTCGCGGCATCGACGGTCTGCCACGCCCCGTCGCGCAGCGCCGACGCGTCCGGAGCCAGCCCCTTCTTCAGGGCGGCCAACGCATTGGCGGCCTTGCTGTCTTGCCAGAACCCGAGCCCCGCGTTGAACGCCAACAGCGCGGCGATGATCGCGAAATCGTCCCAATGACCCAAGATCGCCGACACCAACGCCGCCGCCTCGATCATGTAAGCGATGGGGCCGTTGAAGTAGCCGAGCACCTTGCGCAGCAGGCTCTGTTGCTGTTCGGCGATGATGTTGGGGCCGTATTTGTCGAGGCGCAGCTTTGCCTCGCCCGAGGCCAAGCCGGTATCTGGTGCTACGCCGAGCCGGCTCAGGACATCGCCCAGCGGCGCCTTCTCCAGGTCGTCCAGCGGACCACCGCTCTTCGGTTGAGCCACAGCTCCTTTGACCGCCATCGTTGGCTCCTAGCAATTACCCGGGGTAGAACTGGGGCCGTTAGGAGACTATCGCGCTAAGGTGCGAAGTACCTGGCAACGACGATCCGTTGTCGGGTTCTGACCGGCCGACGACCGCCGTCCCAGTGCCGGTTTCCCCTGGTGGCAGGAGAAGCCTTGTCCGACAACACGTCCGGGATCAAGATCGACTACCGCAAACTCGCCGCCGCGTGTCGGGTCAAACCAGGCACGACCGTCGACCTGCGGCACGACTTCGACCCCGGCCGCGCCGACCACCACCTGGACAAAGAGTCCGCGGTGGCCGCGCTCGAACATGCTAAGCAGGAATTGTTCGCCCTGCAGGACAAGTTCTACGCCCAGGCCGACTATTCGCTGCTCTTGGTCCTGCAGGCCATCGACGCGGCGGGCAAGGACGGGACCATCAAGCATGTGATGTCGGGCCTGAATCCCGAGGGTGTCGACGTCTACAGCTTCAAGGCGCCCAGCCAGGCCGAGCGTGCCCACGACTATCTGTGGCGCCACCAGCTCGTGGTTCCCGAACTCGGACGGATAGCGGTGTTCAACCGCTCGCACTACGAGAATGTCACCGTGACCAGGGTGCATCCCGAGCTGTTGTGGCCGCGCAGCGCCGATCTGACGTCCAAGCACATCTGGCATCGCCGATACCGCCAGATCAACGACTGGGAGCGCTATCTGACCGAGAACGGCACCGTGATCATCAAGCTGTTCCTGCACCTGTCCCGCGCCGAACAGAAGAACCGCTTCCTGAAGCGCATCGACGACGAAACCAAGAACTGGAAGGTGTCATCCAGCGACATGCGGGAGCGTGAGTTCTGGCCCGACTACCAGGAGGCGTTCTCGGACATGTTGACGCACACCAGCACCGAGTTCGCGCCGTGGCACGTGATCCCCGCCGACCACAAGTGGTTCTCGCACATCTCGACGTTCGCGATCCTGCTCGACACGATGAAGGATCTGCGCCCGGCCTACCCGGAACTCGATGATCAAGGCAGGGCCGACCTGGCCACCATCAGAGCCGAGTTGATCGCGGGCGACTGACCGGCAATGCCGGGCGATCAGCCGAAGAACGCGGCCGCGTCGTCGTAGCGGGTCTGCGGCACCAGTTTGAGTTCGCGCACCGCGTCGGCCAACGGAACTCGACCGATCTCGTTACCTTGCAGCGACACCATCATCCCGTACTCACCGGCGTGGGCGGCGTCAGCGGCGTTGACCCCGAACCGGGTGGCCAGCACCCGGTCGTAGGCCGTGGGGGTGCCGCCGCGCTGCACGTGGCCGAGCACGGTGACCCGGACTTCCTTCTTGATCCGCTTCTCCACCTCGAGGGCGAGCTGCTGGGCGACCCCGGTGAACCGTTCGTGGCCGAATTCGTCGGTGCCGCCCTGGCGCAGCTGCATCGAACCCTCGGCAGGTTTGGCTCCCTCGGCGACCACGATGATGAAGCTCGACTCGCCGCGCTGGAAGCGCTTCTTGACCAGCCGGCACACGTCTTCGACATCGAAGGGTTGCTCGGGTATCAGCGTCATGTGCGCACCCGAGGACAGCCCGGCGTTCAGCGCGATCCAGCCGGCGTGCCGACCCATCACCTCGACCACCATCACCCGCTGATGTGACTCGGCGGTGCTGTGCAGCCGGTCGATCGCATCGGTGGCGATCTGCAGCGCGGTGTCGTGGCCGAAGGTCACGTCGGTGCAGTTGATGTCGTTGTCGATGGTCTTGGGCACACCGACGACCGGCACGCCCTCCTCGGACAGCCAGTGCGCGGCGGTCAGCGTGCCCTCCCCGCCGATCGGGATCAGCACGTCGATCCCGTTGTCCTCCAGCGTCTGTTTGATGTCGTCGAGCCCGGCGCGCAGCTTGTCGGGATTGGTGCGGGCAGTGCCCAGCATGGTGCCGCCCTTGGCCAGCAACCGGTTGTTGCGGTCGTCGTTGCTCAGTTGGATCCTGCGGTCTTCCAGCAGGCCACGCCAACCGTCGAGAAAGCCGACGACCGACGAGCTGTAGCGGGCATCGCAGGTTCGCACGACAGCCCGGATCACGGCATTCAGGCCGGGACAATCACCGCCACCAGTGAGCACTCCGATTCGCATGGGCCCTATCCTGCCCCGTCAGATCGCGGTTGGCAGCGGACCGCGGGCAACCTCATAGGCCGCTCCCACCCGGTAGAGCCGGTCATCGGCCAGCGCCGGCGCCATGATCTGCAGTCCGACCGGCAGATTGTCGTCGGGCGAGAGCCCCGACGGTACCGACATCCCGCAGTGCCCGGCCAGGTTCAACGGCAGGGTGCACAGGTCGAACAGGTACATCGCCAGGGGGTCGTCGACCTTCTCGCCCAGCCGGAAGGCGGTGGTGGGGGTGGCCGGGGACACCAGCACGTCGACGTGTCGGTATGCCGCGTCCAGGTCGCCCGCGATCAGCGTGCGGACCTTCTGCGCCTGGTTGTAATAGGCGTCGTAATAACCCGCCGACAACGCATAGGTGCCAATGATGATGCGGCGCTTGACTTCCGGGCCGAACCCGGCCGCCCGGGTCAGTGCCATCACCTCTTCGGCGCTGTGGCTGCCGTCGTCGCCGACCCGCAAGCCGTAACGCATGGCGTCGAACCGGGCCAGGTTGCTGGACACCTCCGAGGGCAGGATCAGGTAGTAGGAGGACAACGAGTAGTCCAGGTGCGGGCAGTCGACCTCGCTGACCTGCGCACCCAACGCCGACAGCTGCTCGACCGCAGCGTTGAACGACGCCAGCACGCCGGGCTGGTACCCCTCGCCGCTGTGAAGCTGTTTGACCACACCGATCCGCACCCCGGCGAGGTCACCGGCGGCACCGGCCTTCGCCGCGGCGACGACGTCGGGAATCTGGGCTTCGACCGAGGTGGAATCGCGGTTGTCGTGCCCGGCGATCACCGCGTGCAGCAGCGCGGTGTCGAGGACGGTGCGGGCGCAGGGACCGCCCTGATCCAGCGAGGACGCGCACGCCACCAAGCCGTAGCGCGACACCGTTCCGTACGTCGGCTTGACCCCGACGGTGGCGGTCAGCGCCGCCGGCTGGCGGATCGAGCCGCCGGTGTCGGAACCGATCGCCAGCGGCGCCTGGAACGCGGCCAGCGCGGCCGCGCTGCCGCCGCCGGAACCGCCGGGCACCCGCTCGGTGTCCCACGGGTTGCGGGTCGGGCCGTAGGCGGAGTTCTCCGTCGAGCTGCCCATCGCGAACTCGTCCATATTGGTCTTGCCGAGGATCGGGATGCCGGCCGCGCGCAGCCGGGTGGTGACCGTCGCGTCATACGGTGACACCCAGCCCTCGAGGATCTTCGACCCGCATGTGGTCGGCATGTCCGAGGTGGTGAAGACGTCCTTGAGCGCCAGCGGAACCCCGGCCAGCGGGGAGGGCAGCACCTCGCCCTCGGCCACCGCCGCATCGACGCGCGCCGCTGCGGCCAGCGCCTTGTTGGCGGCGACGTGCAAGAAGGCGTGGTAGCGCTCGTCGGTGGCGGCGATCTGGTCCAGGCAGGCCTGCGTCACCTCGACCGAGGAGACCTCCTTGGCGGCGATCTTCTCCCCGAGCGTGGCCGCGTCGAGGCGCGTGAGGTCGCTCGTCGCACTCATTCCGATTCCCCCAGGATCTGCGGCACCGCGAACCGGCCCTCGGCCGCCGCCGGGGCCTCGGCAAGTGCCTCCTGCTGGGTCAGGCACGGCTCGACGACATCAGGGCGGGTGACGTTGACATCGGGCAACGGGTTGCCGGTCGGCTTCGCGTCGCCGGTGTCGACAGCCTGGATCTGGCTGACGTGCCCCAAGATGGCATCGAGCTGGCCGGCGAAGCTGTCGAGTTCGTGGTCGGTCAGCGCCAGCCGGGCCAATTTGGCCAGCCGGGCGACCTCGTCGCGGGAGATCTGGGACACGAGGCTCAAGCCTAGTTGGCCGCGCTCCCTGGCCGAGACCGCAGGTGTGGCGAGAGCGGACGCGAACAACCACAGTCGGGGCGTGGAAGGGTGATGCGCGTGCCGTGGGGACTGCTTCCGGTCGGCCTGCCCCTGGGCGGGCTGCTGGTCCTGGCCGGCGGCACGCTGATCCTGCCCCGACCCGCGGCGCAACGGCTGCTCGCCGGGGCGCTGGTGACGCTGGGCGCCGTGGTGGTGGCCGTGGTCGGGTTGGGCACCGCCGGCCGGCTGACCGGCCCGCTGCTGCTGGCCGTACTGGCCTGGACGACGCTGGCCGTGCTGCTGGTGGCGCACCGACGGGCGGTGCGGTGGTGGCGGCTGCCATGGCGGAGTTGCGTCAGCGTCTCGACCCTGCCGGTGCTGCTGGTCGCACTGGCGGCGGTGGTGCTGACCGTGGTAACCGCCTACTACCTTCCGGTGTGGCAATGGGATGCGCTGGGCTATCACCTGCCGTACGTGAACTTCGCGCTACAGCGCGCCACATTCGCCGACATCCCGTCCGATGTTGCGTACCTGTCGAGCTACCCGCACATCGTGGAGGACGCGTTCATCGCCTGGCGGGCGATGCTGCCCGACGACCGCCTCGTCGAGCTGGCCCACCTGATGTTCGGCCTGCTGGGGGCGCTGGCCATCGCGGCGATCGCCCGGGGCTCGGGCGCCCGCGGCGCCCACGCGGTGGCCGCAGGCGCGGCCTGGCTGACGTTGCCCGCGGTGTTCCTGCAGCTGCCGTCGAACTACACCGACGTGGCCTCGGCCGCCCTGCTGCTGAGCGCGGTCGCGTTCGTGGTGGCGCCGATGCACCGCACTCAGCTACTGCTGGCCGGCATCGCGATCGGCCTGTTTCTGGGATCCAAACCGAACGCCCTCATCGCGGGTGCGCTGCTGCTGGCGGTGCTGACGGTGCGCGGCCACCGTGCCGGTCGGCGCGGCTGGATCGCGACGGCCTGGCTGGCCGCCCTGCTGTTCGGGGCCCCGACGTATGCGGTGAACATCGCCCGTCACCACAACCCGGTGTGGCCGGTGCGCATCGACGTCGGCCCACTGCATCTGCCCGGCACCCGAGCCATGTCGGCCCTGCTGGAATCGGGGGCGGCCGCACCGCACCTCGAGGGACCGCTGCTGAGCCGGGTGGTCCGGTCCTGGACGACGATCGCGCCGCAGCTCCCGGTGTTCGACATGCGGATCGGCGGACTGGGCTTGGTGTTCCTGGTGGCCCTTCCGGTCGCGCTCGTGCGGGCCGTGCGGACCCGATCACCGGCGGTGTGGCTGTGTTTCGCCGCGGCGCTGGCCACCCCGGATCCCGCGGTGGCCCGCTATGTGCTGGGCTTCGCCGGGCTGGTGCTGGCGTTCGCGGTTCCCGCCGTCGACCGGCTGGGCCGGCGGGGGCGACAGGTCGTCTTCGCCGCTGCCGCGGTCGCCGCGGCGCAGGGCTTGTGGGTGGCCTACCCCGGGCTGACCGGCGAAGGGCCGCCGCTGGGCGCATATGTCCACATGACGCCGGAGCAGCGGCGTGCGGCGGTCGGCGCCGCCGGCCCGCCCGGTGATGTCGTCGCCCTGATGGGACACCTGCCGCCCGGGGCGGTGACGGCGTTCGACAGCTCGGTCGAGCTGCCCTACCTGGCCTGGCCGCCCGATCTGTCGCGCCGGGCGATCCGGATACCCGACGATGCCACGCCCGCCCAGGCCCGTGCCCTGCTCACCGATCCCGACGTCACCGTCCTGATGGTCGGAGACGATTCCGTCACCGCCCGCTTGGCACGCTCTGACGTGCGGTTTCGGCCGGTTTTCGGCTGTGGCCCGGCCCCCTGCACGGTCTATTTGCGGGGCTGAGCGGCCAGACCTGCCGGAGTGCTGAGTTCAGCCTGCTGTGCAACAGTGTGCGCGTGCCTTCGTATCTGCTGCGGGTCCAGCTGGTCGACCGGCCCGGTAGTCTCGGCTCGCTCGCCGTCGCGCTGGGCACGGTCGGTGCCGACATCCTCTCGCTCGACGTCGTCGAGCGAGGATCCGGATACGCGATCGACGACCTGGTGGTCGAACTGCCGCCCGGCTCCATGCCCGACATGCTGATCACGGCCGCCGAGCGGCTCGAGGGTGTGCGGGTGGACACCATCCGGCCACACACCGGTCTGCTGGAGGCCCACCGCGAACTGGAACTCATCGATCACATCGCCGCGGCCGCCGACCCCGCCGCCAAATTGCAGGTGCTCGCCGACGAGGCGCCGCGCGTGCTGCGGGTCGGCTGGTGCACGGTGGCGCGGATCTCGGAGGCCGGTCTGCAGCGCATCGTCGGCAGCCCCGGTGCGCCGGAGACCCAGGCGACCTCGGCCCCGTGGCTGCCACTGGCCCACGCCGAAGCCCTCGACGGCACCGCCGACTGGGTGCCGCAGGTCTGGCGGGACATGGACACCACACTGGCCGCCGCACCGCTGGGTGATCCCAATACCGCGGTGATGCTGGGCCGCCCGGGCGGGCCGGCGTTCCGGCCCTCAGAGGTGGCCCGGCTCGGCTATCTGGCCGGCATCGTCGCGACCATCCTGCGCTGAGCCGCCATGGCCGGGCTGCTGGACAAGGTGCTCGACGCCCACGGTGGGCTCGACCGTTGGAACGCGCTGGCCACCGTCGAAGCGACCGTCGTCAGCGGCGGCAAGCTCTGGGAGATTAAGGGCCAGCCGCAGGACGCGACCCCACGCCGGATGGCGGTTGCCACCCAGCGGTCGTGGGCGTCGGTGCGGCCATTCGGCGCGCCCGACCAGAGAACCGACTTCACCGCGGCGCGGATCGCGATCGAGAAGCTCGACGGCCGCGTGGTCGCCGAGCGGCGCAACCCGCGAGAATCGTTTACCGGCCACGAACTGGCTACCCCGTGGGATCCGTTGCAGCGGGCCTACTTCAACGGCTATGCGCTGTGGACCTATCTGAACACCCCGTTTCTGATGGCACTGCCGGGCCTCAGGGTCAGCGAGATCGACCCGGTCGAAGATCACGGCCGGCAGTTAGCGGGCCTGCGTGTCGAGTTCCCCGCTGAGTTCCCCAGCCACAGTGCGGTGCAAGAGTTTTACGTCAATGAGCAATATCTGGTGTGCCGCCACGACTACCGGGTGGATGTGGCCGGCGGATTTGCGGCGATCCAGTACATCGACGGCGCGGTGGACTTCGACGGGTTCACGATGCCGACGAAGCGTAAGGCGTACCGCGCCGACACGGACAACCGTGTCATCACCAAGGACCTGATGGTCTCGATCGACCTGAGCGAGTTCGCGTTCCGCACCGGCGACGGTTAGCCGTCCGCGGGTTCCTGCGGCGGGCCCTCGGCCAGCAGTTTGCGGAACCCGTCCTCGTCGAGGATCGGGATTCCCAGTTCGACAGCCTTGTCGTATTTCGATCCGGGCGAGTCCCCCGCCACCACGAACGAGGTCTTCTTCGAGACCGAGCCGACCGCCTTGCCGCCGCGGGCGATGATGGCCTCCTTGGCCTCGTCGCGGGAGAAGCCGGGCAGCGACCCGGTGACCACGATCGAAAGCCCTTGCAGCGTCGGCGTTATCTCGGCGTCGCGAACATCCTCCATCCGCACGCCGGCCGCCCGCCACTTGTCGATGATCGCGCGGTGCCAGTCCACGTCGAACCACTCCTTGAGCGCGGCGGCGATGGTCGGCCCGACGCCCTCCACATCGGCCAGCTGCTCCTCGGACGCCGCCATGATCGCCTCGAGGCTCCCGAACGCGGCGGCCAGCGCCCGCGCCGCGGTCGGCCCCACGTGGCGAATGGACAGTGCCACCAGAATCCGCCAGAGCGGGCGATCCTTGGCCTGCTGCAGGTTGATCAGCAGCCGCGCGCCGTTGGCCGACAGCGCGCCGTCCTTGGTCGTGAAGAACTCCGAGGTCAGCAGGTCCGCGCTGGTGAGGCTGAACAGATCCCCCTCATCTCCGATGATCTTCGCGGCCAGCAGCGCCGCCGCGGCTTCATAGCCGAGCCCTTCGATGTCCAACCCACCGCGACCGGCCAGGTGGAAGACCCGCTCACGCAGTTGCGCGGGGCACGATCGGGCATTCGGGCAGCGGATGTCGACATCGCCCTCCTTGGCCGGCGCCAGCGGGGTGCCGCATTCCGGGCAGTGGGTGGGCATCTCGAATTCCCGCTCGGTGCCGTCCCGCAAGTCGACCACGGGTCCCAGGACCTCGGGGATGACGTCGCCGGCCTTGCGGATCATCACGGTGTCACCGATCAGCACGCCCTTGCGTTTGACCTCCGAGCCGTTGTGCAGAGTGGCCATGCCGACGGTGGATCCGGCGATGCGCACCGGGGTCATCATCGCGAACGGGGTGACCCGGCCGGTACGGCCCACGTTGACCTGAATGTCGAGCAGCTTGGTCTGGGCCTCTTCCGGCGGGTACTTGTAGGCCACCGCCCAGCGCGGGGCCCGCGAGGTGGCCCCCAGGCGGCGCTGCTGTGCGAAGTCGTCGACCTTGACCACGACACCGTCGATCTCGTGCTCGATCTCGTGCCGCCGTTCACCCCAGTAGGCGATCTTCTCCTCGACGGCCCCGAGTCCCGCCACCCGCGTGGTGTGGTCGGAGACCGGCAGACCCCAGGCCTTCAGCGCGAAGTAGGTGTCGTGCAGGCTGGCCGGGTCGAAGCCCTCGGTGTAACCGAGCCCGTGACAGATCATCCGCAGCCGGCGTCGCGCGGTGACCGCCGGATTCTTCTGCCGCAGCGACCCGGCCGCGCTGTTACGCGGATTGGCGAACGGCGCCTTGCCGTCGGCGACCAGGCTGGCGTTGAGATTCTCGAAGTCGGCGACCAGGAAAAAGACCTCGCCGCGTACCTCCAGCACCGCGGGAATCGGATATTCCTCTGATGCACTGAGGGTTTCAGGAACGTCGTCGATGGTGCGCGCATTGTTGGTGACGTCCTCGCCGACCCGGCCGTCACCACGGGTGGCCGCCCGGTCCAGCCGCCCGTTGCGGTACACCAGGGCCAGCGCCACGCCATCGACCTTGAGCTCGCACAGATACTGTGGGTCACGGCCGATCTCGGTTTCCACCCGGTTGGACCACGCCACCAGTTCCTCGGTGTTGAACACGTCGTCCAGCGACAGCATCCGTTCCAGATGCGCGGCCTCGGTGAAGTCGGTCGTGAATCCGGCCCCGCCGACCAACTGGGTCGGCGAATCGGCGACCCGGAGTTCGGGGTAGCGCTCCTCGAGGGCGAGCAGTTCGTTGAAGAGCTTGTCGAAGTCGGCGTCGGAGACGATCGGCGCGTCCTTGATGTAGTACCGGAACTGATGCTCACGCACCTCGTCGGCGAGCTCCTGCCAACGCCGGCGCACATCCGGATCGATGGGGTCAACCTCGGCATCGGATGTCTCTGGAGCCACCCCCGAAGGCTAGCCGAGCCCACCGACGGCCCCTTCGTGGCAGGGTTGAGACATGCCCCATCCGGTGATGTTCGACGACGCCGACCCGGTCCTGGCCCGGGTACGAGCGATCGCGCTGGCGTTCCCCGAGGCGACCGAGAAGATCTCCCACGGCCGGCCCACGTTTTCCGCGCCCAAGATGTTCGCCGTCTACGGCGGCAGCCGCAAGAACCCGGGCGGCCCGCACACCCGGTACGACCATGCGCTACTGGTCAAGGTGGACGACAGCGAACGGCAGGCCCTGCAGCAGGATCCCCGCTTTTTCCATCCCGCCTATCTGGGCCCGTTCGGCTGGCTGGGCCTCGACTTCGACGCCGCCGCAGTCGATTGGGACGAGGTCACCGAACTGGTCGACGCCTCGTTCCGGCTACAGGCGCCGGCGCGGCTGGTCCGCCTGCTCGACGGCTAACCGCTCGGCGACAACTCCGGCTGGCGAACCCGCTGGGCCCGTGCGACATTGGCACGCGCCACCCGGGCCAGCAAGGTGGGCCGCATCAGCCGAGCGGGCGAATCGAGCATGCCCAGCACCCGGAAGAACTGGCCGTTGACCGCCGGATCGGTTTCGACGGCGGTGAGCACCCAGTCGGAGAACTTGTTGTTGATCCGGATCCCCAGTGGTCGCTCGCCGGCGACTTCGGGCAGGGACAGATCCGCACTCGTCGCGTTACGCCACGCCACCCGGATGGACTTGGCCGCGGCCTGGAAGAACCGCCGTGGTAGATCCCGGTCGCCGCGGCGCAGACATCGCCGCAGCGCCATCGCGTCCAACGCCGCGACCGACATGCCCTGTCCGTAGATCGGATTGAAACTGCACACCGCATCCCCCGTCACGACGAACCCGTCGGGGATGCGCTCCAAGCTGTCGTAGCGACGCCAGCGGTTGGAGGGCGTCCGGTAATGAGCTGCCCGGCCGACCGGTTCGGCCGCCTCGAGCGCGTCATAGATCCGCCCGGGAACTCGCCGGCGGGCGATCGCCAGCATGTCGGCATAGTCGGCTGCCGGCTGTTGCCCGGCCATCGCACCAACCGTCATCAGCCACTTGCCGTTCTCGTGCCCGAACAGGGCCACGGTGCTCAGGTCCCCGGGTTTGGGGAACATCGCCACCATGTGCTCGCGAATCAACCCCGGCGGGACGCGAAGCCACTGGCTGGTGTAGCAGAGATTGACCACCAACTCGTCCTCGCGGGGACGGTCGTATCCGAGTTCGGAGAGAAAGACCGGAGCACGAGAGCCGCGGCCGGTGGCGTCGATCACCAGATCCGCGCCCAGCACGCTGGTGTCGCCGCCGTCACTGCGTGCGACGGCCACACCGGTGACCCGGCGCCGGTCTGCCGCCGAGGTCAGACCGACCACGTCATGAGCATCGAGCAAGGTGACGTTCGGCACACCCAAAAAGCGTTGCAGCACATGCCAATCCAGGAGCGCGCGGCTGGGCAGGTAGGATACCACCGGGTCGGGCAGCACACCGGAGCGCAGAAATCGGTGACCACCGTACTCCAGGACCACCCTGTTGAGATCGCCGTCATCCCAGACGGGGGCGCCATCGGCAACCAACTCGTCGAGGATCCCGGGAAACAGCTCGTCGAGGACGCCCACGCCGGCGGCCTGCAGCACGTGGCCATGGCACCCCTGCGGAACACCCCGACGATTGAGCGGCCGGCCCGGCTGCGCGTCGCGGTCGACGACGAGCACCTCCCGGTAGTACTCGGCCGCCACCCGGGCGGCCAGCATGCCGGCCATGCTGGCCCCCAGCACAACCGCCCGTTCCCCAAGTCGAGTCATCGCCCACCCCCGGTTCGCCGATCCGCGGCTGTTCACCGCCGATTCGAACGCTAGGGCCGCGATCGCCGACCACTCTGAGTAGTCCGATACTGCAATTCCGGTCCGGGCGACCACGCGGGCCGCTAGATCGCTTCGGGATCCTCGGCGACGGCGTCGGCGGCTCGCTGGCACAACCCGACGGCGACGCGGGCCCACGCGGCGGTCGCGCCGGCCAACCCGCAGGCCGGGCTGACGCCGACACGGTTGCGGACCGAACCGCGGGAGAAGCCGATCCGGTCGGTGATCGCGACCGCGGCTGCGGCCACCTCCTCGGCCGACGATTGCTTCACCGGGGCGCTGGTCGGCACCAGCCCGAAGACCACGGCGCGGCCCGAGTCCAGAAACTCGCCCAGCCCATCGAAATCGGCGTCGCCGAGTGTGCTCGCATCCACCGAAATGGCATTGATCATGCTGCGCTGCAAGACATTCCAGGGCAGTCCGGTCGAACAGCTGTGCAGTAGCACCTCGGTGCCCGCACCGGCCACGCATTCGTCGAGCAGCCCGATGGCCACCGCCTCGTCGACCGAATGCACCGGGTTCAGGGCCGTCACCCCGGTCAGCCGGCCCGCCAGCGCGGCCGACAGCAGTGGCTCGTCGTATTGCACCACGACCGTCGTCGACAGCCGCCGCGCCAGCTCGGCGCGGTGCCGCGCCACCCCCTCGGCCAGCGAGGACGCCAGATCCCGAACCGCCCCGGCATCGGTGAGCGCCCGGTGTCCGTTGGCCAGCTCCAGCTGAGCGGCCAGCGTGATCGGACCGGGCGCCTGAACCTTGACCGGCCGCCCCGAGCCCGGCCCGCCGGCCTTCTCCCACGCCTCCTCAATGGCGTCGATGTCCTCGTCGAGCAGGCTGATCGCCCGGCGGGTGACCGCACCCGGCCGGGCCGCGATGCGGTAGCCGCGGGGGACGGTGTCGATGGCGATGTCGACCAGCAGACCGCCGGCCCGGCCGACCAGGTCCGCACCGACGCCGCGGGCCGGCAATTCGACCAGGTGGGGCAGCCGGTGCAGCTCGCCGACCACGATGTCGGCAGCCTCCCGCGGTGCCGAACCCGGCCACGAACCGATCCCGGTGGCCGCGGCGAAAGCACTCACCGGCCAACCGTATTGGACAGGCCGGGCGCATCGCGCGGCCGGGGGCATAACGTGTTGGGAATGACGGTGCGCGCGGGGCTGGCCTGTTGCGCGGCGGCGGCCCTGCTGACCGGTTGCACCCAGTGGGTCGAGGGGTCGCCCTTACGCGCCGCCAGCGAGCCACCGTACCGGCCGCCGGGGATCGTCGACGTCGACCAGGTGCTCCTCACCCAGGCCCAGATGCGGGCGATCACCGGCGGCGGCCAGGACCTGACGATCATCCCGAGCATGGACGGCAAGTACCAGGTGGATATCGAGCCCCTCGCCGAGTCGGTGCCCCGGGACTGTCGCTTCGTCTTCGCCGAGACGGACACCTTCGGCAGCGACGTCGCGGATTTCCACAAGACGAGCTTCCAGTACCCGGCCCGGGGTGCACTGATCTCCGAGGCGGCGGCGGCCTACCGCGACGACGCCGCGGCGCGGCAGGCGTTCAACATGCTCTCCACCGCGGTGCATCGCTGTGCTGACGGTTCCATGGGTTCCTATCTGGTCGGCGAGGTCGACGGCGATACCGATTCGCTGCGGACCCGGCCGGGCCGGTGCGGCCGCGACTACCGGCTGAAGTCCTCGGTGCTGGTGGAGGTGACGTTCTGCGCGTTCCCCGAATCGGTGCCCGAGATCGTCATGACCAATATCGTCAACAAGATTCCGGGCGGTTGAGGATCGTCGCGCTGCCGATGACCTCGTCACCGGCCGGGTCGGGCCGGTAGAGCACCATCGTCTGGCCCGGCGCGACACCACGCAGCGGAGTGCGCAGCGCCACCCTCAGCTCACCGCCGACAACCTCGGCGACACCGGCGACCGTCCCGCCGTGCGCGCGCACCTGCACCTCGCATTCCACCGGACCGTCCGGGGTCCGCCCGGAGGTGAACACCGGGCGCTCACCGGTCAGCGACCGCACATCGAGATCCTCCTTCGCGCCCACCCGCACCGTCTGCGACTCGGCGTCGATGGCGGTGACGTAGCGCGGCAGGCCGTCCGGCCCGGGCCCGGCGATACCGAGGCCCTTGCGCTGGCCGATGGTGAATCCGTGCACCCCGTCGTGCTCGGCGAGGACGGCACCAGTGGCATCGTCGATGACGGTTCCGCGTCGCACACCGATCCGGGCGCCGAGAAACGCCTGGGTATCGCCGGACGGGATGAAGCAGATGTCGTGACTATCGGGCTTGTCGGCCACCGCCAGACCGCGGCGGGCAGCCTCCTCGCGGATCGCCGGCTTGGGAGTGTCGCCCACGGGGAACGCGGCGTGGCGCAGCTGTTGGGCGGTCAGCACACCCAGCACATAGGACTGGTCCTTGTCCGGGTCGACGGCGCGACGCAGACGGCCTTCGGACAGCCGGGCGTAGTGGCCGGTGGCCACCGAGTCGAAGCCCAGCGCCAGCGCCTTGGCCGCCAGGGCGGAGAACTTGATCTTCTCGTTGCACCGCACGCACGGGTTGGGGGTCTCGCCGCGTTCGTAGGACGAGACGAAGTCGTCGATCACTTCTTCGGCGAACTGGTCGGCGAAATCCCAGACGTAGAACGGAATCCCGAGTACATCGGCGACACGTCGGGCGTCACCGGCGTCCTCCTTGGAGCAGCAGCCCCGGGATCCGGTGCGCAAGGTGCCCGGCGTACGCGACAGTGCCAGGTGCACACCGACGACGTCGTGGCCGGCGTCCACCATCCGGGCAGCGGCCACCGAGGAGTCGACGCCGCCGCTCATCGCGGCCAGCACCCTCATCGCAGTGCCCCCAGTGCGGAACTAGCCAATGCGGCCTGGCGGGCGCGCTCGACGGCAGCCGGCAGCACGCGCAACGCCGCGTCGACATCGGCATCGGAGCTGTTGTGTCCCAACGATAGTCGCAGTGAGCCGCGGGCGGCATCGGCATCGGCACCCATGGCCAGCAGGACGTGCGACGGCTGGGCCACCCCGGCCGTGCAGGCCGACCCGGTCGAGCATTCGATTCCGTTCGCGTCCAACAACATCAGCAAGGAGTCACCCTCGCAGCCGCGGAACGTGAAATGGGTGTTGCCCGGCAGTCGCCGGTCGCCGAGGGCTCCGTTGACGTGGGTGTCGGCGATGGAGTCCAGCACCCCGGCGATGAGCCGCTCACGCAGGACACGCAGCCGGACGCCGGTGGCGTCGAGGGACTCGACGGCGATGTCGGCGGCCGCGGCCATCGCGACCGCACCGGCGACATCAGGTGTACCGGAACGGATGTCGCGCTCCTGACCGCCGCCATGCAGCAGTGGGACGCAGGCGGTGTTGCGGCGCAGCAGCAGAGCACCGACCCCGGCCGGTCCGCCGAACTTATGCGCGGCCAGGCTCACGGCCGACAGCGCCGATCCGGCGAAGTCGACCGGGATGTGACCGACCGCCTGGACGGCGTCGCTGTGGATCGGCACGTCGAACTCGGTGGCCACCGCGGCGAGTTCGGCGATCGGCATGATCGTGCCGACTTCGTTGTTGGCCCACATCACCGAGACCAGGGCGACCTCGTGTCCGTGCTCGCGCAGGACGTCGCGCAGTGCGTCGGCGGTCACCGAACCGTCGGGTTCGGTCGGCAAGAACGTCACCTCGGCGCCCTCGTGCTCGGCCAGCCAGGTGACGGCGTCGAGGACGGCGTGGTGTTCGACCGCGGTGGTGACGATGCGGCGGCGTGCGGGCTCGGCGTCGCGGCGACCCCAGTAGATGCCCTTGACGGCGAGATTGTCGCTCTCGGTGCCGCCGGCGGTGAAGATCACTTCCGACGGCCGGGCACCCAGTCGCGCCGCGATGCTCTCGCGGGCCTCCTCCATCCGGCGCCGCGCAGCACGGCCCGCGGTGTGCAACGAGGAGGCGTTCCCGACAGTGGCCAGCGCAGCGGTCATCGCCTCGATGGCAGCGGGATACATCGGGGTGGTGGCAGCGTGGTCGAGATACACCGGACCGGCGGTCGGGCTCATAGCCCGTCCAGGATACCGGCAGCCGCAGTGGCGGCTCGCCGCCGTCAGCCCGCCAGGGCGTGGGCGTGGGCGAAGCGGGGCGCGATCTGCCCGCGCACGGCCACCTCGCAGCGTGCCGCCAGTTCGCGCCGGTCGGTGCCCGGCAGCTCCAGGGAGGCCACCTCGACATCGACCACGGTCAGCCGGGCCCGCGCCGTGCGGCTCAGTGTCTGCCACAGAGTGTCTTCGCCGATGAACGCCGCCACCGTCGACGGGCGTCCATCGCGGTGGTGGTAGGTCAACCGCAGCGGCTGAACCGGTCGTCCGGAGTCGACGGCGGCCTGGAACATCGCCGGCCGGAACTGGCCGTAAGCCAGGCCGCACCAGGTGGTGCCCTCCGGGAAGGCAACGACGGTCTGTCCGGTGCGCAGCCGGTCGGCAACCTGGGCCACCACCTGGGGCAGCCTGCGCAGGCTGCCCCGGTCGATCGGGATGACTTTCATGATGCGGGCCGCCAGGCCGACCGCCGGCCAGTCGACCAGGTCGGCGCGGGCGACGAAGGCGCCGGGCAGCACCGAACCGATGACGAAGATGTCGACCCACGACACGTGCCCACTGACCACCAGGACACCGCGCAGGTTGCGAATCGGCCCACCCGACACGGTGATTCGCACGCCCAGGCAGCGCAGGAAGGTCCGGCAGTACAACCGCTGCACCCGGCCCCGGCCCGGGATCGGCACCGCCAGCAGCGGCACCATCAGCAACAGCAGCAGCGCAGACGAGATGCGCACGGTGGCGCGCAGCCCGGCGACCACCCGCCGCGACGGCGGAGCACCACCGGCACGCACACAGCTGTCGTCGCACAGCGCCCGGGGCAGCCAGGCGTGCTCGGGGGCGGTCATGCGGTCTCTCCCATTCCGCCGGCCATCTCGCTGGCCGCCGAGACCGACCGCAGCCGGGTGAGGTAGCGGGTGTCGGCCTGCCGCTTGTCCAGCAGGGCCGGGAAATCGCCGACGCCGAAGTCCGGATCGTGGGCCGGCTCGCCGCAGACCCGGGCACCCAGGCGCAGGTAGCCGCGCATCAGCGGCGGAATGGTCGGCCTGGCCGGCGGCTGGATGTCGTCGAGTCCCAGTCCGTCGACCACGACCGGGCGATACGGGTAGACGGTGTGTTCGGCCGCGGCGGCATGGCGGCGCAGCACGAAGTCGCGCACCCCGCGGATCTGGCTGCCGGGGGCACCCTCGCCATGGGTGGGCACCGAGACGCATCCCGTGACGTAGTCGTACCCGCAGCGGTCCAGATAGGCCAGGATGCCCGCCCACATCAGCAGCACCACCGCGCCGTTGCGGTGGTCGGCCCGCACCACCGCACGACCCATCTCCACCAGCGACGGACGCAGCCGGTCCAGCGCGCTGACATCGAATTCCGTTGCGGTGTAGAGGCTTCCAGCGGCGATCGCGCCGGGCGGAGGCAGCATGCGGTAGCACCCGACAAGCTCGCCCGAGGTGTCCTCGCGAACCAGGAGGTGGTCGCAGAATTCGTCGAACCGGTCGGCGTCTCTGGCCTCGCCCTCGGTGGGCAGAGCGAACCCGGGTTCGGTGGTGAACACCTGATAGCGCAGCCGCTGAGCCGCCTCGATCAGGGCGGGGTCGGTGGACAGCAACAGCGAATAGCGTGGGCCGCGCAGCGCGGCGGACTCGTTCCGGTCGGGGGCTATGAGTACAGATGCAGTGCTCATAGCTGCACGGTTGCCCAGGTGTTGGGCCGGATGTCAACGCCTGCGTGACGTGTTCGTGCACGCTCGATGACCAATAAAATTATTGGCCCGCCAAGAGACACAAACGCCTCCGAACACTCGGCGTGTCGGAGGCGTTTGTGCCTGCTCGCGCAGAAAGAGTCAGCCCTTGCGAGCCTTGACCGCCTCGGTGAGCTGCGGCGCGACGTTGAACAGGTCGCCGACGATGCCGTAGTCGGCGACCTCGAAGATCGGCGCTTCCTCGTCCTTGTTCACCGCGATGATCGTCTTGGACGTCTGCATGCCGGCGCGGTGCTGGATGGCCCCGGAGATGCCCAACGCGATGTACAGCTGCGGCGAGACCGTCTTGCCGGTCTGGCCCACCTGGAACTGGCCCGGGTAGTAGCCGGAGTCGACGGCGGCACGCGATGCGCCCACCGCGCCGCCGAGCGAGTCGGCCAGGTCCTCGACCACCGAGAACTTCTCCGCACTTCCGACACCACGACCGCCGGACACCACGACACTGGCCTCAGTGAGCTCCGGGCGGTCACCGGCCACGGCGGGCTGGCGCGAGGTGATCCTGGTGGCGTTCTCGGCCTGTGCGGGCACCTCGACGCTGACCTGCTCGCCGGCCCCGGCGGCGGGCGCGGCCTCGACGGCACCGGGGCGCACGGTGATCACCGGGGTGTCACCGTTGGCCTGCGCATCGACGGTGAACGCGCCACCGAAGATCGAGTGGACGGCCTTGCCGCCTTCTTTGACCTCGACGACGTCGGACAGCACACCGGCACCCGTCCGCGCGGCCAGCCGGCCGGCGATCTCCTTGCCGTCGGCGTTGGCGGCCAGCAGCACGGCAGCCGGGGCGGCCGACTCCACCAGCGACGCCAGGACGTCAACGAAGGGGGTGATCAGATAGCTCTCCGCGTCCGCCGACTCGGCGACGTAGATCTTGGCCGCACCGGCGGCCTTGAGATCGTCGACCAGCGGAGCCGCGGTGCCCGGGGCGCCGATGACGACGGCGGAGGGCTCGCCCAGGGTACGGGCGGCGGTGATGAGTTCGGCGGTGACCTTCTTCACCGCACCTTCGGAATGCTCAACGAGCACAAGTACTTCAGCCATAGCGGTTCGTTCGCCTCTTGTTCTTATCTGTTGGTCGGGGACGGGGTTAGATGATCTTTTGCGCGACCAGGTACTCGGCGATCTTGGTGCCGCCGTCGCCCTCGTCGGTGATCTTCTCGCCTGCGGTCTTCGGCGGCTTCGGCGTCGACGCCGTCACCGAGGTCCCGGCGTTGGCCAGACCGACCTCGTCGCCCTCGACACCGATCTCGGCCAGCGTCAGGGTGGTCACTTCCTTCTTCTTGGCGGCCATGATGCCCTTGAAGGACGGGAAGCGGGGCTCGTTGATCTTCTCGGTGACGCTGATGACCGCGGGCAGCGGCGCCTCGACGGCGAACACACCCTCGTCGGTTTCCCGCTCGCCGCTGATCTTGCCGCCCTCGACGGTCACCTTGCGCAGGTGTGTCAGCTGGGGCAGGCCGAGGTACTCGGCGATGATCGCCGGGACGGCGCCGCCGGTGCCGTCGGTGGCCTCGTTGCCCGCGATGACCAGCTCGGTGCCCTCGATGGCGCCCAGCGCTCGGGCCAGCGCCCAGCCGGTCTGCACCATGTCGGAGCCGTGCATGCCGTCGTCGAGCAGGTGCACGGCCTTGTCGGCGCCCATCGACAGCGCCTTGCGGATCGCCTCGGTGGCGCGCTCCGGGCCGGCGGTCAGCACGGTGACGGTGCCGCCCGCGTCGCCTTCCTTCTCCTTGATCAGCAAGGCTTCTTCGACGGCACGCTCGTTGATCTCGTCCAGCACGGCGTCGGCAGCGTCGCGATCGAGCGTGAAGTCACCGTCGGACAGCTTGCGCTCGGACCACGTGTCTGGGACCTGTTTGATCAGGACCACGATGTTCGTCATGAGTCTTCTACGTCCTCCTGGCAGGCGTCCTGCGGCCAGCGAAGGTCGCAAGACATTTGGTCATTCCGCAACTCACATCATGTTACTAGTGGGTAACTTAGAGTGGTTCGCAGGAACACCATAGCTGGTCGAAGTTTGTGTTCTAGCAGCCCATCGGTACCGAGCAGTTCGCGAACCGCCAACTTCGCGTTAGCCTGCGTTGCAATGAGCGCATTCGTGACTGACGCAGGTGACAGCGGTTTGCCGCTGACCGGTGAGCGGACCATCCCCGGGCTGGCGGAGGAGAATTACTGGTTCCGCCGCCATGAGGTGGTGTACCGCCGCGTGCTGGACCTTTGCGCAGGTCGCGAAGTGCTCGAGGCGGGCTGTGGCGAGGGCTACGGAGCCGACATGATCGCGTCGGTGGCACGCCGGGTGGTGGCCGTGGACTACGACGCAGCCACGGTGGCGCACATCCGGACGCGTTATCCCCGCGTCAGCGTGGTCGCGGGCAATCTGGCGTCGCTCCCGCTGCCCGACGCTTCAGTTGATGTTGTGGTGAATTTCCAGGTCATCGAGCATCTGTGGGATCAGCCACAGTTCGTCGCCGAATGCGCGCGCGTGCTGCGGCCCGGCGGCCTGCTGCTGATGTCGACGCCCAACCGCATCACCTTCTCCCCCGGCCTCGACACCCCGGTCAACCCGTTCCACACCCGCGAGCTCAACGCCGGCGAACTCGCCGAGCTGCTCACCGACGGTGGTTTCGAGTTGCGCTCGATGAGCGGTGTGTTCCATGGTGCGGGCCTCGCCGCCATGGACGAACGCCACGGTGGCTCGATCATCGACGCCCAGATCGCCCGGGCGCTGGCCGACGCACCGTGGCCCGAGGATCTGCTGGCCGATGTGGCGGCCGTCCGCTGCGAGGACTTCGACCTGCTCGACTGCGGACCACTCCCCGGGTCGCTTCGCTCCTGCCCGCCGGACGGCGAGCGCGATATCGACGACAGCCTGGACCTGGTGGCGATCGCGGTGCGCCCGTGAGCCCGTCGGGACCGGTGCCGGCATCGGTACCCGGGCAGTTCACCCTCGTCCTGCACACCCACCTGCCCTGGCTGGCGCACCACGGCCGGTGGCCGGTCGGCGAGGAGTGGCTCTACCAGTCGTGGTCGGCGGCCTACCTCCCACTGATGCGGGTGCTGCGCACGCTCGCCGCGGAGGGTCGCCGCGGAGTGGTGACCCTGGGCATGACGCCGGTGGTGACCGCCCAGCTCGATGATCCCTACTGTCTGGACGGCATGCACCGCTGGTTGGCCAATTGGCAGCTGCGCGCGCTGGAGGCAGCCACCCTGCGCACCCCGACCGGCGCGGAGCCCGGCACCGCTACGACACCGGAAGCATTACGGCAGTTCGGTACTCGCGAATACGACGAAGCCAGCCGCGCATTGGCGGACTTCGGCACACTGTGGCGGCACGGGGCCAGTCCACTGCTGCGCGAGCTGATCGACGCCGGCACCGTGGAGCTCCTCGGCGGCCCGCTGGCGCACCCGTTCCAGCCGCTGCTCAATCCCCGTCTGCGCGAGTTCGCGTTGCGCGAGGGGCTGGCCGACGCCGGTCAGCGCTTCGCCCACACGCCGAGGGGCATCTGGGCGCCCGAGTGCGCCTACGCCCCGGGTATGGAGCACGACTATGCCGCCGCCGGAGTCGGGCACTTCATGGTCGACGGCCCCTCGCTGCACGGCGACACCGCACTGGGCCGGCCCGTCGGGGCGACCGACGTGGTGGCGTTCGGCCGCGACCTTCAGGTCAGCTACCGGGTCTGGTCACCGAAGTCGGGCTACCCGGGGCATGCCGCCTACCGCGATTTTCACACCTACGACCACCTGACCGGGCTCAAGCCCGCCCGGGTCACCGGCCGAAACGTCGGCTCCGACGCCAAGGCCCCCTACGACCCGCAGCGCGCCGAGAAGGCAATCGACACCCACGTCGCCGACTTCGTCTCCCTGGTGCGCCAGCGGCTGATCTCCGAGTCCGAGCGCATCGGCCGGCCCGCCCACGTGGTGGCCGCCTTCGACACCGAATTGTTCGGCCACTGGTGGTACGAGGGTCCGCTCTGGCTGGAGCGGTTGCTGCGCGCGCTGCCGGCGGCTGGGGTCAAGGTCGGCACCCTGAGCGACGCGCTGTCCGCCGGGTTGGTCGGCGCACCCGTCGAACTACCACCCAGCTCCTGGGGATCCGGCAAGGACTGGCAGGTGTGGTCGGGTGAGCAGGTAGCCGACCTGGTCCAGCTCAACACCGAGGTCGTCGACACCGCCCTGGCCTGCGTCGACAAAGCGCTGGCGCACCGTGGCAACTTGCCCAGCCGGGATTTCGTCGCCGACCAGATCCTGCGCGAGACACTGCTGACGGTGTCCAGCGACTGGCCGTTCATGGTCAGCAAGGATTCGGCGGCCGACTACGCCCGCTACCGCGCGCACCTGCACGCACACGCCACCCGCGAGATCGCCGACGCGCTGGCATCGGGGCGTCGCGACGCCGCCGAGCGGCTGGCCGCCGGCTGGAACCGCGCCGACGGGTTGTTCGGCGCCCTGGACGCCCGGCGGCTGCCGTGAAAGTCCTTGACCGCGAGCGTGCGTGTCCGCACGCCGACACACCGCTACAACGAGCGGTTGGCGCACGCTCGCGACAGAAGGTCCCCGCGTGAAGATCCTCATGGTGTCGTGGGAGTACCCGCCGGTGATCATCGGCGGCCTGGGCCGGCACGTCTACCAGCTGGCAACCGCGCTGGCCGCCGACGGCCACGAGGTAGTGGTGCTGTCCCGACGCCCATCGGGCACCGATCCCAGTACGCATCCGACCACCGACGAGGTCCATGAGGGGGTGCGGGTGATCGCGGCCGCCCAGGACCCGCATGAATTCGACTTCGGCCGTGATCTGATGGCCTGGACACTGGCCATGGGTCACGCCATGACCCGCGCGGGCCTGACCCTGCAGGCCAAGGGCTGGCAACCCGACGTGGTCCACGCCCACGACTGGCTGGTCGCCCACCCGGCCATCGCACTGGCTGAGTTCTTCGATGTGCCAATGGTTTCGACGGTGCACGCCACCGAGGCCGGCCGGCATTCCGGCTGGGTGTCCGGGCAGATCAGCCGCCAAGTGCACGCCGTCGAGTCGTGGTTCGTCCGGGAGTCCGATTCGCTGATCGCCTGCTCGGCGTCGATGGCCGACGAGGTCGCCACGCTGTTCGGCCCGGAGTTGGGCGAAATCGTCGTCATCCGCAACGGAATCGATTCGAGCCGTTGGCCCTTCGCGCGTCGCCGGGCCCACGCCGGGCCGCCGGAACTGTTGTTCTTCGGCCGGCTGGAATACGAGAAGGGCGTGCACGAGGCGATCGCTGCACTGCCCCGGATCCGGCGCACCCATCCGGGGACCACCCTGACCATCGCCGGCGACGGCACGCAGCAGGACTGGCTCGTCGAACTGGCCCGAAAGCACAAGGTGATCAAGGCGATTCGCTTCGTCGGACGGGTCGACCACGACGAACTACTGCGCCTGTTGCACCGCACCGACGCCGCGGTGCTGCCCAGCCACTACGAACCGTTCGGCATCGTGGCTCTCGAAGCGGCCGCGGCGGGTGCGCCGCTGGTCACCTCCAATGTCGGCGGACTCGGCGAGGCGGTCATCGACGGCGAGACCGGGGTGTCGTGCCCGCCGCGCGACGTCGCCGCGCTGGCTTCGGCGGTACGGCGGGTTCTCGACGATCCCGTTGCCGCGCAGCAGCGCGCGAACGCCGCGCGGCAGCGGCTGACCTCGGATTTCGACTGGCACACCGTGGCCGCCGAGACCGCCCAGGTCTACCTGGCCGCCAAACGCCGGGAACGCGAGCCACAGCCCCGCCGGCCCATCATCGAGCACGCCCTGCCGGGGCGTTGACACCTCCGACGGCGCGTCAGGGCGTCCAGATCAACAGGTCCTGCATGCCGTTGTTCATGGTGACCGTGGTCGGCGCCGGACCGGTGACGTCGAAGTGGATCTTGCCCGTCGCCTGCGCGCCCTGCGGGATGGTGGCGCCGCTGATGTTCGACGGGGCGGCCACCATCCACAGCACTCGGTAAGCCGCCTGGTTGGGGGCGACCGCGTTGAACTGCGAGATGGCCGGCGTCACGGGTCCACTCAGGGCCACCACGGTCGCGGTCGCCTCCCAGAGCTGGCCGGCGACCTGGTAGCCCGGCATCACGTCGTTGCTGGGTTTGAGGTCGCTGACCGTCCAACTCAAGGCGACCTGGCCGACACTGTCGGTCATCGTCAGCGGACTGCCCAGCCTGCCGACGATGGGATAGTCGGTCGCGGCCGAGAACGGTGCGACCGCCAGCGCGATGAGTACGCTCACCGCGGTGGCCAGTACTGCCTTGACAACTCTGGAGATCTTCACAGTGCCCTCCCCGACGAAGACGTGAATGGATGCCTCTGCATAACTCCAGACAAATGCCGGGCCATAGAGCCCTAACGCCCACCCTGTTGTGACTTAAGTCACTAACGAGCGGCTTTTTTCCGCTCGATGTCGGCCAGCGCGGCGGCCAGTTCGGCGCGCTGGGCGGCCGAGGTCTCCCAGGCCAGTTTGCGGTTCTTGACCACCTTGGCCGGCGAGCCGACAGCGATGGAGAAGTCCGGAATCTCGCCCTTGACCACGGCATGAGCACCGAGCACACAGCCGCGGCCGATCGTCGTGCCCCGCAGTACGGTCACCTTGGCCGCGATCCAGGTGTCCGGGCCGATACGCACCGGACTCTTGACGATGCCCTGGTCCTTGATCGCCATCTCGATGTTGTCCATCTTGTGGTCGAAGTCGCAGACGTAGCACCAGTCGGCCATCAACGCCGAGTCACCCAGCTCGATGTCCAGGTAGCAGTTGATGACGTTGTCGCGGCCCAGTACCACCTTGTCGCCGAACCGCAGCGAGCCTTCGTGGGCGCGAATGGTGTTCTTGTCGCCGATGTGTACCCACCGGCCGATCTCCAGCTGGGCCAGTTCGGGGGTGGCGTGGATCTCGACGTCCTTGCCGAGGAACACCATCCCGCGGGTGATGATGTGCGGGTTGGTGAGCTTGAACTTCAGCAGCCGCCAATAGCGCACCAGGTACCAGGGCGTGTACGCCCGATTGGCGATGACCCAGCGCAGCGATTCCTTGGTGAGGAACCTGGCCTGACGCGGATCACGCAGGCGAGAGCCCCTCCACCGTTTGTGGATCGGCGAGCCCCACATCGTCGTCATGGGCTGAGAGCCTAACCGAGGAGGGGCACGGGTTACCCTCGCCTGTACCGTCCCGTTCGGGACGGCCGGGACAGGGAGGACACGGGTGCTGCGGCGATTGCTGGCGTCGGCGTCGACCGCGCTGGTCGTGACCGGCTTGGCCGGCTGCGGCAACACCGACTCCTGGGTCGATTCCACCGCGGCGCACGGGTGGGCGGCCCAGTACGGCGACGCCGCCAACAGCAGCTACACCGCCACCGGCGGCGCCTCCACGCTGCGGCTGCAGTGGAGCCGATCGGTGAAAGGCGAGCTGGGTGCCGGCGCGGCGCTGGGCGACGGCGCCTATCTGGCGGTCAACGGACAGACCGCGGCCGGATGTTCGTTGATGGTGTGGGAGAACGACAACAACGGCCGGCAACGATGGTGCACCCGCATGGTTCTGGGCGGCGGATTCGCCAGCCCGCTGTTCGATCAGTTCGACAATCTCTATGTCGGCCAGCCGGGCATGATGCAGTCCTACCCACCCACGCAGTGGATCCGCTGGCGCCAGAACGTCATCGGAATGCCCACGACGGCTAGGTTTCTCGGCGGTGGTCAACTGCTGGTGGTCACCCATCTCGGGCAGGTTCTGGTATTCGACTCGCATCGCGGCGAGGTGAGCGGAACCCCACTGGATCTTGTCGAAGGGCTGGATCCGACCGACTCCACCCGCGGACTGGCCGACTGCGCTCGGGGGTTGCCGCAATGCCCGGTGGCCGCGCCGCCGGCGTACGCCGCGGCCACGCACATGATCGTCGTGAGCGTGTGGCAGCCCGGTGCCGAGGCATCGACACTCATCGGCCTGCGATACCACCCGGGCCAGACCCCCCTGCTGACCCGGGAGTGGACCAGCGACGTCGTCGCCGCCGGCGTCCTGGCCGCGCCGGTCTCCTCCGCCGACGGCAGCACCGTCTACATCACCGGTCGTGACCGCAAGCTGTGGGCGCTCAACACCTCCGACGGAAAGCTGAAATGGTCTGTGCCGCTGGACTTTCAGCCGCAGACGCCGCCATCGGTGTCACCGGATGGCCTGATCGTCTGCGGCGGTGGCCCGAATACCCACCTCGTTGCGGTCAAGGACGCCGGCAGCCACGCCGACGTGACCTGGCGCCGAGACGACATCACACCGCTGAGCACGTCGAGCCAGGCTGGCGGGGTGGCCTACACGGTGGTGGCCGACCCGCAGTCGGGCCTGTCGCTGCTGGTGTTCGGTCCCGCCGACGGCCACACCCTCGACAACTACCCGCTACCCGAGGCGGACGGCTTCCCGGTGGGGATTTCGGTGGGCCTGCATCGTCGTGTGGTGGTGGCGACCAGCGCAGGCCAGGTGTACAGCTTCGAGCCGGCCGACTGACGATGCGGGGCTAACACGCTCGGTCACACGAGCGGCCAATCGTGCACCGGTGTGCCGGTGTTCGCGTTCTCGACGTACCGGCGGGTCATCTCGTGCAACGCCGTTATCCGTTCGGCGCCGGCGTCCTGCAAACGCTGGACCGTCGCAGCCTGCCATGTCGCGCCCGTGCGGCCGCGACGGGCCCGTGCCTCGATGATGCCCAGGTAGTGATCGCGGTCGGCGTGGGCGATACCCCAGGAGTCGAGCCCGTCGGCGGCCATCGGTACCAGGACATCGGCCACCAACTCTGCGGCAGGTCGATCTTCGCCGTTCCAGTGCAGCACCGCCCCGAGGCCGAACCGCGCCGCCCGGTGCAGATCGCGCTCCGCGGTCGCAAACGATGTCCGTGTCCACGGCACCCGACCACTGTCCACGACGGCCCGGACCAGTCCGTAGTAGAAGGCCGCGTTGGCGACCATGTCGACCGGCGTCGGGCCACTGGGCAAGACCCGATTTTCGATGCGTAGTTGCGGGATGCCTGCTTGGACGTCGTAGACCGGGCGATTCCACAACCACACCGTCCCGTTGTGCAATCTGAGTTCGTGCAACGCCGGAGTGCGGCCGGCCAGGTAGGCCGTGTCCGGATCCTCCGGTTCCAGGGTTGGGAAGAGCGGGGGGTAGAGACGAACGAGGCTGTCGAAAAGGTCGACGGGACCATCGATCCACCCTTCGCCCAGCTCCACCCGCGCGGCGGCCCTTGCCTTGACCTCCGCGGGTCGCCGCGAGTCGAACAGCTGCTCCATCATCGGAATCCGGGATTCCTCCCAGACGTGATTGCCAAGCAGGAAGGGCGAATTCGCCGCGACCGCAACCTGGACGCCGGCGCTCAACTGCGCGGCGTTGTAATACGCCGCGAAATGCTCCGGCGCGACCCGCAGGTGGAGTTGCAGGCTCGTCGCGCACGCTTCGAGGGCGACCGAATCGGGTGAGAAGTCGACAGGCTCGACCGCCTCCGGTATCCGAATACGGAAGGCGCGATGACGGGCGGCCCGCAGACGACGACTCATCAAGGCGTACCGGGGGTTGGTGGAGAGCCGCTCGGCCGTCATGTGCTCGGCGGCCGCGGTGGGCAGCGTGCCGACGGAGATGATCCGCGCCCCCAGCCCGGCGATGCGGCCACCCGATCGGTCCAGGACCTCGGTGAGCAGCTGCTGGCAGTCGTGGAACACCCGACCGTGGAGGGGTTGTGGAGCAAGGTTGAACTCGATGTTGAACCGGCCGAGTTCGTGCTTCATATCGGAGCGGTCCAGGCACGCCAAAACCGAGTCGTTGATGAGGCGCGGTCGGCCCAACGGGTCGACGAGATCGAGTTCGACCTCCATACCCATGCTGTCCTCGTGGCCGCGGAATGCCCCGGAGCCGACCATGTCGCGCAGCAGCGCAACGGAGCGCTCCAGTCGGTGGTGCACCTGTTCGTCATGTCCGACGATCAGTTCGCCCGCTTCGATCCGGTCACCCATGACTCATCTCCCCGCGGTGGACTCGACGACCGATCGCACCGCCCGCCGGCAGCGATTGTGTCTCTGGGTTCCATCGTCACCCGATCGAGACGAACGCGCAGCCCGTGGCGCGCCGAGGGCCTCAGAGTTGCAGCGGGGGCAGCGCTGCCCGCGGCACCGAAGCCGACGTCGCCCCGGCATCCGAGGGCAACAGCACGCCCTGGCCGAAGAAGAAGATCACCGCGTCGTCGGTGATGGCGAAGTTCTGGTAGTGCGACGGATCCAGCCCGTCGCTGCTGGCGATGACGCCGGTCAGACCGGTCTGGCGCTCCAGATCACGTTGCACGACCGGGAAAATCGCGTCGACAGCGTTCACACCCGGCGCGAACAGGGTGTCGAAGGTGACCGGCTTGCGCTGGGCGACATCGTAGGTGAACGCCTTGTACCAGGTCGTCGGGTGCGCGCCACCGACATCCTGGAACAGTTTGAGGACCACACTCTGGGTGCCAGCGGTGGGCGGACCGGAGCTGAATGACTGTGCGGTGACGTCCATTTCGTAGGGCGCGCTTCGAAAGGCCGGGGTCTGCGCGACATTGGTGAATCCGTCGCGGTTCTGTATCAGGTAGTCGACGACGGCCTGCTCGTCGGCGAAGTCGGTGGGAAACTTCAGATCCATCATGTACCCGGGGGCATCGCTGTGCACGTGGCAGACGTTGCCGGCTTCCACAGCACCACCCAGCGCCGCGCACCCGTCCTGTGCCGCGGACACCGCGACGGCGGGATCACCGAGCAGAACACCCGTGGCCAGCACTGCGGCCAAACTGAGAATGCGCATCTGCCAATCGTCCTCGCGCCGAGAAGACGGCACCGTCGCCGCCGCCGCCCAGCCTACCCGGCCGCGCCGGACGGTCGGCACAGGAACACGACCGTACGTTCGCCCGCACCTGACCCGATCCGGGTGATCACCAGCGAGACCGGCAGGTGGCCCGCCGGCCGCAGCCGGCGCCGCAACCGGTCGGGATCGACGTCCACCCCGCGCACCAGGATCTCCAGCTGCCCGCAGTCGCGCCGCGCGAGTGCCTGTCGCAACACCTTGTCGCGCAACGGCAGTTGCTCGAGTACCTCGAAACCGCGCACACCGGCAGGCACGTGATCGCCACTGAGATAGGCGATGTCGGGGTCGAGCTGCCACAGGCTGTGCCTGGCGGCGTAGTGCCGGACCAGTCCGGCGCGTACGATCGCGCCGTCGGGGTCCACGATCCACCGTCCGGCGGGGCGGACCGGACAATCGTCGGAGTCGGCATCAGTGACGATCTCGTCGCGATCCAGCACGCAGGCCCGGCGGCGCACCCCCGGTGCGGCCAGCTCCGATGACCACAGGCAGGCCTCGCGCACCGATCCACCCGACGAGGTCACCTCGATCTCCCCGGCGAAACCCAGTCGGTGGACGGCATCGAAATCGATTCCCGGCGCGCACTTCACCACGGTGGGCCGGCCGCGATACGTGTCGAGCAGGGCGTCCAGCGGCGGCACATAGTCGCGCGGGTCGAAGCGGCGGCGCCCGCCCGACCGGCGCGCCGGATCGAGCAGCACCACGGCGTCCCGGGTGATCGGGTGCAGCGCATCGGCACGGCACAGCGCGACCTCGGGAAGGTTGTGGTGGGCCATCGCCAACCGAACGTCGTCGAGGTCGCTGCCGATGACCATGGCCGCGGTCGCACGCAGGGCAGCCAGTTCGGTGCCGATGGAACAGGTCGCGTCGTGTACCACCACACCGGCCAGCCGGGCGGCGCGGTGCCGGGCCACCGGCGCCGCCGTGGCCTGCTGCAGCGCGTCGTCAGTGAACAGCCAGCCGGAGACATCGCCCAGTTCGCCGAGTTTGGTGGCGGCCTTGCGGCGCAGCAGAGTGGTTTCGATCAGCGTCACGCTGCGCTCGGCGAACTTTACGCGGATCGCCGCGACGTCGGCCAGTCGGCTGGCGTCGGTCAGCGGATAGCGGGCGACCTCGGCCAGCGCCGCCGTACCGGCGTCACTGGTGAGGTAGCTGACGTCGTCGCGACCGAAGGTCAGGACGGTTTGACCCCGGTGATCATGACGTTGTAATACCAGCCCTTGGGCACCACCCGGCGCCAGACGTTGTCGTCCAGCCAGCTCAGCCCGATCCAGCTGTTGAACGCGAACTTGGCCCAGCCCCAGCCCAGCTTGCCGGGGGGCACGGCGGCCTCGAAGGTGCGCAGCGGCCAGCCCAGCATCGCGGCGGTGAACTCCGTCGTCGCCGTCGACACGTCGACGGCTCCGGCGTTGCGGGCCATCCGCTCGAGATCGTCGGGGCCGAAGGTGTGCAGGTCGACGACGGCTTCCAGCGCCGCCGCGCGGGAGGATTCATCGAGTTCGGCCTGCGGTCGCCGCCAGCCGTCCAAGCCGGGCAGCTTGGTGGCGTTGGTGGCGACCCGCCAGGTCAGCGTCGACAACGAGCGGGCGTAGGTGTTGCCCACGCTGGTGGGCTCGCCGGCGAATACAAACCGTCCGCCCGGCTTGAGCACCCGGACGACCTCGCGCAGCGACTTTTCGACGTCCGGAATGTGATGCAGGACGGCGTGACCGACGACGAGGTCGAACGTGTCGTCCTCGTAGGGAATGCCTTCGGCGTCGGCGACCCGGCCATCGATGTCCAGGCCCAGGTTCTCGCCGTTACGGGTGGCGACCTTGACCATGCCGGGAGACAGGTCGGTCACCGAGCCGCGCCGGGCCACCCCCGCCTGGATCAGGTTGAGCAGGAAGAATCCGCTGCCACAGCCCAGCTCCAGGGCCCGGTCATAGGGCAGCCGGCGCAGTTCCTCGGGCGGCACGGTCGCGTCGAACAGGTTGCGGGCGTAATCCACGCAGCGCTTGTCATACGAGATCGACCACTTGTCGTCATAGGTCTCGGCCTCCCAGTCGTGGTACAGGATCTGGGCCAGCTTGCTGTCCTTGAGCGCCGCCTGGACTTGCTCCGCAGTGGCGCGCGGTTGGGGGGCCGGGTCGATCGTGGTCATCAGGGCAGCCTAACCGCCATCGTCCGCCGTGAAGATCTGGCCGTAGCGTTCGGCCTGCTCACCGGCATCGAGCTGGCCGTCGATCAGGGCTTTGGCACCGGCGAGCGCGGTCGGCGGGGTGTCGGTGAACCGGCTCGCCCACGCCGCGGCGGCGTCGAAGACGTTGTCGGGGGCAACCAACTCGTCGACGAGCCCGAGCGCCAGCGACTCCCTGGCGCCCACGAAACGACCACTGAACGCGAGTTCCTTGGCCCGCGCCGGGCCGGTCACCCGGGCCAGCAGTTGGCCTCCGCCGCCGCCGGGGACCAGGCCGGCCAGGATCTCGGTAGCGCCCAGCTTGACGTTGTCGCCGCTGACCCGCCAGTCGGCGGCCAGTGCCAGGCTGAGCCCCGCACCCAAGGCATAACCGGTGATCGCGGCCACCGTCGGCTTGGGGATCTCCGCGATCGCGTTGATGGCGTCGCGGCGCAGCAGGTCGGCAGCCTCGGCCTCGCCGCGGTTGAGCGTGCGCAGCTCGGGGATGTCGTCACCGACGGAGAAGATCTCGTGCCCGCCGAAGAGGATCACCGTGGCGATGTCGGTGCGATCGGCCAGTTCGCCGGCCGCGGCGACGAGCTCCCGGTAGGTCTGCCGGGTCAGCGCGTTGGTCGGTGGCCGCGACACCAGCAGCACGCCGACGCCGGGGTACTGCTCGCCGACATGGATGCTGACGAACTCCCGCACCTCAGTAGCCCTGTGGCGCTCGACGATTGCGGGCCTCGTTGTAGCGGTCGCTGTTGAAGAATTCGATCTCCCAGTTCCCCCCGTGAACAGCGAGATTGGGCTGTACCGCCACGATCTGGCGTTCCAGGGCGAGCACCTCGCCGACGCTGCGCCCGGCCAGCGAATCCAGCTGCGTCCAGGTCGGCGGCAACAGGAACGTGCGCGCCTCGGCGAAGTCCTCCAGCGCGGACTCCGGGCTGGTCCACGACGCTTGCTCGGACTCAGTGTTGTGGCCGTCGGCGCGTTGGCCGTGCGGGAGCGCACCGACGAAGAAGTAGGTGTCGTAGCGGCGGGTGCGCTCCTCTTCGGGGGTGACCCAGTTGGCCCACGGCCGCAGCAGATCGGCCCGCAACACCAGCTTCTCCCGGCGCAAGAACTCGGAGAACGACAGGCTGCGGTCGACCAGGGCCGCGCGGGCGTCGCGGTAGACCGACGCGTCGGCGACGATGCCGTCGGGATCGTCGGCGGGGCCGGCGAACAACACGCCGGATTCCTCGAACGTCTCGCGGGCCGCCGCGCACACCAGTGCTTCGGCGAGGTCGGCGTCGATGCCGAACCGACCGGCCCACCAGTCCGGCCCGGGGCCGAACCAGGCGATGTCCGAATTCCGGTCGCGGTCATCGACCCCACCGCCGGGAAACACCATCACCCCGCCGGCGAACTCCATCGCGCGGTGCCGGCGCATCAGGAATACCGAGATCCCCGATGGAGTGTCCCGGACCAGCATCACCGTCGCCGCCGGTCGGACCGGCAGCGGTTCGGGTTTGTCGCTCACAATCGCCTCCTGTGGGCCGCGCGACTGCGCACGCGCCTGGCGAAGTAGCGGCCGTCGATGTGGTCCAGCGCGATCGATTGACCGAACGCCGCGGACAGGTTTTCCGCTGTCAGCGTGTCATGCAGCAGCCCACCGGCCACCACCTGGCCCTCGGACAGAATCAGGCAGTGGCTGAAGCCCGGTGGGATCTCCTCCACATGGTGGGTGACCAGCACCAGCGCCGGCGCGTCGGGGTCGGCGGCCAGATCGGCCAGCCGGGCCACCAGTTCCTCACGGCCACCGAGGTCGAGCCCGGCCGCGGGTTCGTCGAGCAGCAACAATTCGGGATCGGTCATCAGGGAGCGGGCGATCAGCACCCGCTTGCGTTCGCCCTCCGACAGGGTGCCGTAGGTGCGCTCGGCCAGATGCTCGGCGCCCACGCTCTCCAGTGTGTCGATGGCCTGGGCGTAGTCGACGTCCTCGTAGTTCTCCCGCCAGCGTCCCAGCACCGCGTATCCGGCCGAGACGACGAGGTCGCGGACCACCTCGTCATCGGGGACCCGCTGGGATAGCGCAGAGCTGCTCAGCCCGACCCGCTGGCGCAGTTCGGACATGTCAGTGCGGCCCAGCCGTTCGCCGAGCACGTAGGCGGTGCCGGACGACGGGTGTTCCATCGCCGCCGCGATGCGCAGCAGAGAGGTCTTTCCGGCGCCGTTGGGGCCGATCACCACCCAGCGTTCGTCGAGCTCCACCTGCCAGGTGACGGGCCCGACCAGGACCCGGCCCCCGCGGCGCAGCGATACTTTCCGGAAGTCGATCAGCAGGTCGGGGTCGACCTCGTCGGCAGCGGGCACTGCACCATCGTGCCGCATTCGGCTGCGTCCGCACGCCCGGGGTCGCCGCGACTTCCGGTGTGCCCGACGATGTGCGCCCAACCGCTGACCGCCAGAACCGGCTTGGGTGTGAGCCGCAGCACCAGCTGAACGATCGGACCGATTCCGAACGCGTAGATGACGGTCCCGACACCCACGCTGCCGCCGAGCAACCAGCCCGCGGCGAGCACGGTGGCCTCGATCGTGGTGCGCACCAACCGCACTGAAAGACCCGTCCGCGCAACCAGTCCCGTCATCAGCCCATCGCGGGGCCCCGGTCCCAGCCCAGCGCCGACGTACAACACCGTAGCGACGGCGTTGAGGACGACCGCCGCCACCATCATGGCAACCCGGGCCGGCATCGACTCTGGCGTGGCCAGCACGGCCAGACCGGCGTCGACGGTGACCGCGATGACGATGACGTTGGCGACGGTGCCGATGCCGGGCTTGTTACGCAGCGGAATCCACGCGATCAGCACCACGACACCGACGACCGCCGAGGCGACGCCGATGGTCATCGGTGTGTGCCGAGTCAGGCCCTGGTGGAAAACGTCCCACGGGTCCAGCCCGAGCCCGGCCCGCACCATCATCGCCATGGAGAAGCCGTAACAGGCCAGTCCGGTCATCAGCGCGACACCGCGCAGCGCGGATCTCACCGGTGGTCGGTGAACCGAACGCGGATGGCGTCCAGATCACCGCGTAGCCGGCGGACGTCGGCGTCGACGTCATCCCAGCCTGTCGATGTCGGATTCCACGGGCCGTGACCGGGGTCAAGCAACGCCGCCAATCGCTGGCCCACGCGGGAGAACCAATTGCTCATGGCAGTCATGATTCTGACCAACTGGCTTGCCATTCAATAGCCAGTTGACTCATACTGGCATGCATATGGTGACTTCTGTGACTACCAGGGCTCTCGATCCGGATCTTCTGGCTCGAGAATTGGGCAACTGGCGCACCTCCAGCCGCAGCGGCCCGACCTATCAAGGGCTCGCCGATGGGCTGCGAATGCTGATCGTCGACGGCCGTCTGCCGGTCGGTTCGCGGCTGCCCAGTGAGCGCGCGCTGGCCGACACGCTCCGCGTCTCCCGCACCACGATCACCGCGGCCTATGCCGAGCTGGGTGAGAGTGGCTATCTGCATGCCCGCCGCGGCGCACGCAGCACGGTTGCGCTCCCCCGCACAGCCGCACCCGTCCCCAGCGATGCGCCGACGAGGATCAATCTGGCCGAAGCGGCGTTGGCCGCCCCGGCCAGCGCGGTGCAGGAGGCGTTCACCGAGGCGGCTCGCCAGTCCCCTGCCTATCTGCAGCAGACCGGTCACGACATGCGAGGGGTACTGGCATTCCGCACTGCGATCGCCGAACGGTATTGCGCGAGAGGGCTTCCCACCACCCCGGACCAAATCATGGTGACAAGCGGCGCGCAGCACGCGATCGCGCTGATCCTGGCGACCTATGTTCAGCCGGGCGATCGGGTACTCGTCGAGCAGCCCACCTACCACGGAGTGCTCACGGCGATCGCCACCGCCGGAGCGCGACCGGTGCCCGTCGCGATGACCCGCGAGGGCTGGGACCTCGACGCCGTGCACGCCGCCGTCCGCCAACTCGCCCCGACGCTGGCCTACTTGGTACCTGACAACCACAATCCGACAGGGTTCTCGATGCCGCCGGCCGATCGCAAGCGGTTATCCGACATCGTCTCCGAGACCCGAACGCGCACGGTCATCGACGAGACGATGACGGATGTCTGGCTCGACGAGCCGGTGCCCCCGCCGGTGGCCGCATCGATGACGTCGCGCACCGACTTGATGATCACCATCGGCTCGATGTCGAAGTCGTACTGGGGCGGTATGCGCATCGGCTGGATCCGCGCCGAACCGAACGTGCTGGCAACAATCCGGGCACTTCGCCCGTCGATGGACCTGGGCACGTCGGTGATCGAACAACTCGCTGCAGCATGGCTTCTCACCGAGCGGGCCGACGACGTGCTACCCGAGCGTCGCGAAATCCTGCGTGGCAGAAGGACGCTTCTGCTCGAACTGATCGCCGAGCACCTGCCCGACTGGCGTCCATTGCCCGGCAACGGCGGCATGTCGATGTGGGTGCAGCTACCGGCCCCGGTCAGCTCCGCGATGTGCGCATCGGCATCTCGCCTGGGGGTGGAGCTGCCGCCCGGGCCGCGCTTCGGCGTCGACGGCACACTGGAGCGGTTCGTCCGGATTCCCTTCGCCCTGCCCGAGGACGAGCTGACCGAGGCCATCGAACTGCTGGGCCGAGCGTGGCGCAGCATCACCGGGGCGGCCACTCCCGAGACCACGGCCGTGGTGATCTAGCGATTTCGGCGCGCAAACGTTCGCTCAGCGACGGTTTGCGCGCCGAAATCGCTACTCCGGTGGGATCTCGACTCGGCGAAGGGTGCCGTCGACGGCGTCGGCCGCCTCGATTTCGGCGCGGGTGATGCCGAGGATGAACAGCACGGTATCCAGGTAGGGGTGACTCAGCGAGGCGTCGGCGACTTCCCGCAGCGCGGGTTTGGCGTTGAAGGCCACCCCCAGGCCGGCGGCGGCCAGCATGTCGATGTCGTTGGCACCGTCGCCGACCGCCACCGTCTGTTCCATCGGGACCCCTGCCTGGCGGGCGAAATCGCGCAGCGCCTTGGCTTTACCGGCGCGGTCGACCACTTCGCCGACGACTCGACCGGTCAGTTTGCCGTCGACGATCTCCAGCTCGTTGGCCGCCACGAAATCCAGCATCAGTTCGTGCGCCAGCGGGTCGATCACCTGCCGGAAGCCACCGGAGACCACGCCGCAGTGAAAACCCAAGCGGCGCAGCGTCCGAATCGTGGTACGCGCCCCGGGAGTGAGCTCGATCTGGTCGGCGACCTCGTCGAGGATCTCCGCGGGCAGGCCGGCCAGGGTGGCCACCCGGCGGTGCAGTGACTCGGCGAAGTCCAGTTCGCCGCGCATGGCGGCTTCGGTGATGGCGGCGACGGCCTCCCCGGCCCCGGCGTGGGCGGCCAGCATCTCGATGACCTCGCCCTGGATGAGCGTCGAGTCGACGTCGAACACGATCAGCCGTTTGGCCCGGCGTTCCAGGCTGTAGTTTTCGACGGCGATGTCCAGACCCTGTTCGGAGGCCACCCGGGCCAGCACCGTCTGCAGTTCGCCGCCGACGCCGGCAGGCACCGACACCCGCAGTTCCAGGCCGGTCACCGGATAGTCGGAGACGCCGCGGATGAAATCGATGTTGACGCCCAGTGCCGCGGCCCCGCGGGCCACCACCCCGAACGCCGCCGCGGTGATCGGCCGGCCCAGCACCACGATGGTGTGGGTGGACGGCTCGCGGATGATCGGCAGGGCATCGCTGCGTTCGATCGTGACGTCCAATCCGACGCGGTGAATGGCGTCGGTAACGTCGTCACGCAATTGGACGCCGTCGGCCACCTCGACGCGGCCCGAGACGAGTACCCCCAGGGTGAGCCGGCCCCGGATCACCACTTGCTCGACGTTGAGCAGCTCCACTTCGTGGCGGGCGAGCACCTCGAAGAGCGCCGAGGTGACCCCAGGCTGGTCGACGCCGGTGACGGTGATCAGCACCGACACCTTGGACATGGTCATACCAGGACGGCTACGTATCCCGCGCTAGGTACGGACGCTGTCGTCGTCAAGGCGGGTGATGTCGCCGTCGTCGGGTCCGTGCGCGCGCCCGACGTGCGCCTCCGTGCGCATCCGCTCGATCATGTGCGGGTAGTGCAGCTCGAAGGCGGGCCGCTCGGAGCGGATCCGGGGCAGTTCGGTGAAGTTGTGCCGCGGCGGCGGGCACGAGGTCGCCCACTCCAGCGAGTTACCGTAGCCCCACGGGTCGTCGACGGTCACGACCTCGCCGTAGCGCCAGCTCTTGAAAATGTTCCACACGAACGGGATCACCGAGACACCGAGGATGAACGCGCCGATCGTGGAGATGATGTTCAGCGTCGTGAAGCCGTCGGAGGGCAGGTAGTCGGCGTAGCGCCGCGGCATGCCCTCGTCACCGAGCCAGTGCTGCACCAGGAACGTGGTGTGGAAGCCGATGAACGTCAGCCAGAAGTGCAGCTTGCCCAGCCGTTCGTCGAGCAGGCGGCCCGTCATCTTCGGGAACCAGAAGTAGATCCCGGCGTAGGTCGCGAACACGATGGTGCCGAACAGCACGTAATGGAAGTGCGCGATCACGAAGTAGCTGTCGCTGACGTGGAAGTCCAGCGGTGGGCTGGCCAAGATCACACCAGACAGCCCGCCGAGCAGGAACGTCACCAGGAAGCCGACGGAGAACAGCATCGGTGTCTCGAACGTCAACTGCCCCTTCCACATTGTCCCGATCCAGTTGAAGAACTTGATCCCGGTGGGCACCGCGATCAGGAACGTCATGAAGCTGAAGAACGGAAGCAGCACCGCACCCGTGACGTACATGTGGTGGGCCCACACCGCCACCGACAGCGCCGCGATGCTGATCGTGGCGTAGATCAGCGTGGTGTAGCCGAAGACGGGCTTGCGGGCGAATACCGGGAAGATCTCGGTGACGATGCCGAAGAACGGCAGCGCGATGATGTACACCTCGGGGTGGCCGAAGAACCAGAACAGGTGCTGGAACAGCAGGGTGCCGCCGTTGGCAGGGTCGTAGATATGCGCGCCGAGGTGGCGGTCGGCGGCCAGGCCGAACAGGGCGGCGGTGAGCAGCGGGAACGCCACCAGCACCAGGATCGACGTGACGAAGATGTTCCAGGTGAAGATCGGCATCCGGAACATGGTCATGCCCGGGCATCGCATGCAGACCACGGTGGTGATCATGTTCACCGCGCCCAGGATGGTGCCCAGGCCACCGACGGCCAGACCGAGGATCCACAGGTCGCCGCCGGCACCAGGGCTGTGCATGGCATCCGAGAGCGGGGTGTAGGCCGTCCAGCCGAAGTCGGCGGCGCCACCGGGGGTGATGAAACCGGCCAGCGCGATCATCGCGCCGAAGACGAACAGCCAGAACGACAGCGCGTTCAGCCGGGGGAAGGCGACGTCGGGGGCGCCGATCTGCAGCGGCAGCACCAGGTTGGCGAACCCGAACACGATGGGCGTCGCGTAGAACAGCAGCATCGCCGTGCCGTGCATGGTGAACAGCTGGTTGTACTGCTCGTTGGACAGGAACTGCAGACCCGGCACCGCCAACTCGGCGCGGATGAACAGGGCCATCAGGCCGCCGAGGAAGAAGAAGATGAAGCAGGCGACGCAGTACATGATCCCGATCAGCTTGTGATCGGTGGTGGTCACCAGCTTGTAGATCAGGTTGCCCTTCGGGCCCATCCGTGCAGGCATGGGCCGAGTGGCCTCGAGTTCTCCCCGCGAAGGCACAACGGCAGTCAACAGTCCTCCAAAATCAGTTAGCACACCCGAGAACGTGTAGTTGATCCTAACCGCCCGCCGCCGCGGATGGGGTGTGGGTCCTACATTCTGTCGTATTCGTCACCGAGACCGCCTCGGCCGCAGCTCAGCGGCACTGTCGCGGTCGGGTGTTACCGTCGGCGTCGTGCTGATCGGCGGTAAGCGTTCGGGTGTCGTGATGGCTGCCGGCGCGGTGCTCGCGGCGGTCGCCATGACGGTCGCCAGCGGATGCTCCGGTTCGTCGAAGAGTCCGGCGCCGGCGGCCTCGCCCGACCTCATCACGAGTACCACCAAGATCGCCGGTGCCGGCGTCCTGGGCAATCAGCGCCGCCCCGACGAATCGTGCGCGCCCGACCCGGCCCGGCTCGATCCGGTGCCGCCCGGTCCGATTCGGCACGCCACCGGGGAAACCACCGTGGTCGCCGACCCGCAGCGCATCGTGGTGCTGGCCGGTGACGAGCTCGACGCCCTGTGCGCGCTGGGCCTGCAGTCGCGGATCGTGGCCGCCGCCCTGCCCGACGGAGCCACCGGCCAGCCGTCGTATCTGGGCACCGTGATCCACGATCTGCCCGGCGTCGGTACCCGCAGCTCCCCCGACCTCGCCGCGATCGCGGCCGCCAATCCGGATCTCATCCTCGGCTCGCAGGCGCTGACCCCGCAGTCGTATCAAGCGTTGTCGGCCATCGCCCCGACGGTGTTCACCGATGCCCCCGGCGCCCAGTGGCAGGACAACCTGCGCACCACGGGCGCGGCGACCGGGCGCGCCGAAGCCGCCGGCGATCTGATCGGCGAGTTCACCGAAAAAGCCCGGCAGAAAGGCGTTGCCGTCGACGCCGCCCACTTCCAGGCGTCCATCGTTCAGTTCACCGACACCACGATGCGGGTGTACGGCGCGCAGAATTTCCCAGCCTCGGTGTTGGCCGATGTCGGCGTGGATCGTCCTGCGGCCCAAAGGTTTACCGACAAGCCCTACATCGAGATCGGAATCTCCGACGCCGATTTGGAACACTCGCCCGACTTGTCCCCCGCCGACGGCGACATCGTGTACCTGTCCTTCGCGTCCCAGGCGGCCAAGGACCGGGCACCGGCGATCCTCGACAGCGCACCGTGGCGCAAGCTGTCCGCCAACCGCGACAACCGGGTCTTCATCGTCAACAACGAGGTGTGGCAGACCGGCCAGGGCATCGTCGCCGCGCGTGGAATTCTCGACGACCTGCGCTGGCTCAATGCTCCGATCAACTAGCCCACGTGTAACGTCCGCCCTGTGTTCCACGTGTTGATCGGCACCTACGAGAAGCCGCTCGATGTCGTCGAGCAGACCCGGCCCGCTCACCTGGCCTGGTTGAACGACGAGGTCGCCGCCGGACGTCTCCTGCTCGCCGGCCGCCAGGAGTCGGGTGTCGGCGGCCTCCTGATCACCGCGGACATCAGCACCGAAGCCGTTCAGGACATCATCGACCGGGATCCCTACACGCTGGCCGGCGTCGCCACCTATCAGCGGGTGTCCTTCAACGGCGGAATTCGCGCAGCCGGGTTATAAATCTCTCAAGCGGGATTAGGCACCCGCCGGCCCGGGTTATTCCCCTTGGTCGCAGCGTCGCGACATTTCCCTTTATCGCTGACCCGATCAGTGCTGCCTGAAACGTGAACACGAGGACACCGATGAGCACAGTCTCCGCATACGCCGCCACATCCGCTACGGATCCACTGGCCAAGACCACCATCACCCGCCGCGACGTCGGCCCCCATGACGTCAAGCTCGACATCCATTTCGCGGGCATCTGCCACTCCGACATCCACACCGTGCGCGGCGAATGGGGCCAGGTCGAGTATCCGATGGTGCCCGGACACGAAATCGCCGGTGTGGTCACCGAAGTCGGACCCGAGGTGACCAAATACCAGGTCGGCGACCGGGTCGGTGTGGGCTGTTTTGTCGACTCCTGCCGCGAGTGCGCCAACTGCCTGGCCGGCGTCGAGCAGTACTGCACCAACCCGGGCATGGTGGGCACCTACAACGGTGTCGGTAGCGATGGTCAGCCCACGCAGGGCGGATACAGCGGCGCGATCGTCGTCGACGAGAACTATGTGCTGCGGATCCCCGACAGCATCTCGCTGGACGCCGCGGCACCCCTGCTGTGCGCGGGGATCACGCTGTATTCGCCGCTGCGGCACTGGAATGCCGGACCGGACAAGAAGGTTGCCGTCATCGGTCTCGGTGGCCTCGGCCACGTCGGGGTGAAACTGGCCAAGGCGATGGGCGCCCATGTGACCGTGCTGAGCCAATCGCTGAAGAAGATGGAGGACGGCCTGCGGCTGGGCGCCGACGAGTATTACGCCACCAGCGACCGGGCGACCTTCAAGCAGCTGGCAGGCACGTTCGACCTGATCCTGAACACCGTGTCGGCCAACCTGGATCTCGACGCCTACCTTGGCCTGCTCGCTCTGGACGGCACGCTGGTCGAGCTCGGCATGCCCGAACATCCGATGAGCGTTCCCGCATCGGCCCTGATCTTCGGTCGGCGCAGCCTGTCGGGTTCGCTGATCGGCGGAATCGCCGAGACGCAGGAGATGCTCGATTTCTGCGCCGAGCACGGTGTGACGCCCGAGATCGAGGTCATCGCGCCCGACTACATCAACGAGGCCTACGAGCGGGTGCTGGCCAGCGACGTCCGGTACCGATTCGTGATCGACACCGAGTCGCTGCGCGCCGGGTAATGGTCAGTCCTTGACCGTGTCCTCGGCCACGCCGGCCAGCGGCCAACCCGCCGCGGCCAGCGTCGCCGCCACCCGCTGGACGTTCTCCGGACCGGCGTCGTGGTGGACGTGATCGGCGATGAAGTGCTCGATCTCGTCGCGATCGATCTGATGGCCGGCGGGCTCTTCCGCCTCGTGCACCGAGATCTCGCGGACGATGCCCTTGATGTCGTCCTCACTGAGCGGCGTATTGCGCAGCAGAGCCAGCAGAGGAACACGATCGGGTCCCGGGACCCCATTGGGGTAGCCGCCGCGCAGCCAGTCGAGGACCTTGTGGAAGAGCGAATCCGCAGTCACGCAGAACAGTGTCGTGGTCAGCAGCGGGAGGCGCCAGCACTGGTAGGACAGTTCGCCCCCGGTTCACACCTCGTTCACCGCGGTGCGCACCGGCCAGACCACCCGGTCGTCGGGCATCATTGGGCGCCAGCGCCCGCCACCCCCCGGGGCCGTCCCCGCGCCACCCACACCCGCCACAGGTAGACCGCTACTGCGGCAGACGCTAGCAACGCTACTAGTCCCTCAACCCGACGGGCGTTGATGACCAACACCGTTGCCACCAACACCGCTCCGACGATGTTGAGCACCAGAGCCGCCCATCGACCGTCGCGGTAGGACAACCGCGCACAGGCGATCGTCGCGGCCAGGAAGCTGGCGAAGACTGCCACGGCGTAGAAGCCGACCAGGCGTTGCTCCCGACCGCTGGCCCCGATCAGCATCGCTGCCGCCGCGAGCACCAGGCCGACTCCCCACTCCGGTATCAGGAATTTGTTCAAGCGCCCAAACCGGCTAGGGACCAAGCCGGCGCCGTCCGCGCCGATAGTGGCCAGCGCCTTGAGAACTCCCGAGCCGGCCAGATAGGACGACGCCGCGGCAGCCAGCAGGAGCAGCGCACTGCTGGCCTGGAAGGTGGTGAACAGAACACCACTCCCCGTGGCACGCCGCGCCATGTCGGCGATCAGTGTGGAATCTTCTGCCGGGATACCCAACCGCAGCTTGACCGCCAGCGCGGTGAAGCAGATTGTCAGCGTCCCGACGATGGCGACCATCAACCACAGAGTCTGGCGTCCGAGCCGCCGTCTGGCGTGATCACCGAGTTGGGGCAACTGGGCGATCGCATTCGACGGGGATTCGACTCCCGTGGCCAGCGCCATCCCGAGCGGGATCGCGAGCAGCACCGAAGCCAGTCCGGCGCCTGCCACCAGCAGATTGCCGCCTGAGGGGTGATTCGCGGTGCTGTCCACGGCGGGCGAAGCGGAGATGCCCGCCACGATGACGCACGTCGACAAGACGATGAAGGCCATGGTCGCCACGGCGAAGACCACCCGGCCACCCTGGCCGAGCAAGACCACCCCGGCGACCAAGGCCACGAGCCCCAGCCCGATCGGGGTCCGATACGACTCCAGCTGGGGCAGATACGCGATCAGCGCTGAAGCCCCCGCTGCGCAACTGACCGCAACCGTCAGGGTGAAATCGACCAGGAGCGCGCCCAGTGGAATGAAGGCCCACCCTTCGCCGAAAGCGCGCGCGATCGCCTCGGGTCCTCCGCCTCCGCCCGGAAAACGCCCGATCAGCTCGTGATAGGTCGCCGAGATCACGGCAATGATCGCGACCACGGCCCCCATGGTCGGGATCAGGGCGCTGAGGTCACCTTCCAAGCCACGCAGCGCGGCCTCGATCGCGTAGGCCACCGAGGACACCGGATCAGCCATCACCGTGAACGCGAACCCGAGGCCGAGCACCGCAGTCCGGAACTTCACCCGTCCACCCGGTCGACGCCTGCAATTCGCATTCGAACCACCGCTCCGGGTCGGCTCACCGGTTGTCGACATGTCTGGTCAGGAATTCGACGACCGCCGCGGCGAAGACGTCATTGCGATCACCGGCGACCATGTGCCCGGCGCCGGCGACGTCGACGAACTCGATCTGCGGGAACCGCTCGAGAAACTCGGCGGCGCGTTCGTGGGTGACGAGGTCACTCATCTGGCCGCGCACCAGCAGCATCGGAACGCCGGCGGTGAGGATCGCTTCGACCGCTGAGTTGATCCGCTCGACCTCGGTCACTTCGATGGGTGGGCGGGCCGCGGTACCGTCGATGAACTTGGGATCCCAATGCCAGTACCACCGGCCGTCGCGGTGGCGCAGGTTGGCACGAAGGCCGTCGAGATCGGCGGGCCGCCGCCGGTTCGGGTTGTACTCCTGGATCATGTCGGCCACTTCGTCGAGTGACTCGAAGCCCGATTCCATGCGGTCATACATGAAGCGGTGGATCCGCGAGGCCCCGGACGGGTCCATGTCGGGGACGATGTCGACCAGAACGAGTGCGCGCAGCGCGGCCGGTGCCAGCTCGCCGGCGAGCAGCATGGCGGTGAACCCGCCCAGCGATGCCCCGACGAGCACCGGCCGCGCTGGCAGCTCACGCAGGAGTTCCAGCACGTCAGCGGCGAAGCTGACCACCCGGTAGTCGCCATCTGCCGACCAGTCGGACTCGCCGTGCCCGCGTAGGTCGACGGTGATCGCCTGCCAGCCGCGGTCGGCGACTGCGGCCGCGGCCCGGCCCCAGGAGCGGCGGGTCTGCCCGCCGCCGTGCAGGAACACAACAGTCGGCGCGTCCGGATCGCCCAGGCGATCGGCGGCGATGCGGATGCCGTCGACACCGAGCGCGCTGAACGGTTCGGGTGTGATCACGCAACCAGCATCCGCGATCCAACCGCCAGCTCAAAGCACCGGTCCCACCCGAAGTGAAGCCATTCGGCGTCGATAGCTGGGACGATCGGCCCTACAGCGCAGCATGGCAGGGGTGGAGCTTGAAAATGGTGAGACGGAAACCTTCGTGACGCACCGGACGGTGTTTCCCCGGGTGGCCCGCGCATTCGACCGGCCCGTGTACGTGCTGGGCCGGATCGGGGATCAGGCCCTGTTCTACGCCAGGGCGATGGCGGGCATTCCGACCGCGCTGCGGTACTACCGCATCGAGATCGTTCGTCTGGTCGCCGAGATCAGTATGGGTGCCGGCGTCTTGGCGATGATCGGCGGAACCCTGGTGGTCGTCGGGTTTCTGACCGTGGCCACCGGCGGCACGTTGGCGGTCCAAGGCTACAGCTCGCTGGGCAACATCGGCATCGAAGCGCTCACCGGGTTCTTGGCCGCGTTCATCAATGTGCGCATCTCGGCACCGGTGGTCGCCGGAATCGGTCTGGCTGCCACGTTCGGCGCAGGGGTGACCGCCCAGCTGGGTGCTATGCGGGTCAACGAGGAAATCGACGCACTGGAAGCCATGGCGATCCGGCCGGTGGCTTTCCTGGTGAGCACCAGGATCGTCGCCGGGATGTTGTCGATCGCACCGTTGTACGCGGTCGCGGTCATCTTGTCGTTCCTCGCCAGCCGGTACACCACCGTGGCCCTGCTCGGCCAGTCGGCGGGCCTCTACGACCACTACTTCTCGACTTTTCTGAACCCGATGGATCTGCTGTGGTCGTTCGTCCAGGCCATCCTGATGGCGTTGGCAATCCTGTTGATCCACACCTACTTCGGATACTTCGCGTCCGGTGGGCCCTCGGGTGTCGGGGTCGCGACGGGCGACGCTGTGCGGACGTCACTCGTCGTCGTGGTGTCGGTGACGCTGCTCGTCTCGCTGGCGATCTACGGTAGCCAAGGACGATTCAACCTGGCGGGCTAGTGTCCTGCACCGGGTATTCGTTGAAGATATGAGTTGAGGCGTTCAAAGATTTCGTCGGCGGTTTTGGTCCAGGTGAATGGCCGTGGATTTCGATTCCAGTCGGCGATCCAGTCGCGAATGTCCTTCTCCAGGGCCTGGATTGAGCGGTGAGCACCGCGGCGCAGTTTCTTGTCTGTTAGTAGCGCGAACCAGCGTTCGACCTGGTTGAGCCACGACGAGTAGGTTGGGGTGTGGTGCATGTGGAACCGCGGGTGTGCGGCAAGCCATTTGGTCACTACCGGTGATTTATGGGTGGTGTAGTTGTCGCAGACCAGATGCACATCCAACCCGGGGGGAACCTCGCTATCGAGTTTGATGAGGAACTTCTTGAACTCGACGGCGCGGTGGCGGCGGTGGATCGATCCGTAGATCTGACCGGTGGCCACATCCAGGGCCGCGAACAGTGTGGTGATGCCGTGGCGCACGTAGTCATGGGTGCGGCGTTCAGGCAGTCCAGGCATCATCGGCAGCACCGGCGCCGAGCGGTCCAGGGCCTGGATCTGGGATTTCTCGTCCACGTACAGCACCAACGCCTTCTCGGGTTGAGTCGGCCTGGGGCGCGGCGCCGGGATTACTCTCGGTCCGTTTCCCCAGGCCGCTCGCCGAACCCGGCGTGCGTGTCTCCACGCACCGGGCTCTCCACGGTCGCTGCCGTCAGGCAGTGGTGACGCTGGTCCAGGGGTTGGGGATCGGGTGCCTCGGTAGCGATATCGGGTGACCGGTATCGTCGCCGGGTTGAACAGGGCGATCCCGTCCGCCTCAATCGGTTTCCACCGTCCATCGGGGGTGGTGAACCGGCGGCGGACGTCCTTCCACCTCCAGCGATGCAGCGCCCGTAACCACCGGATCACCCGCCACCACACGAAGTGGAACAGGCGGCTGAGGGTGCGTTTGCAGGCCGCGTGCCGGAAGTAGTTGGTCCAGCCGCGCAAGATCTGGTTGATTCTGACCAGCACGGCCCCTGGGTTCTGCTGCGATTTCCTGTTCGTCAAGGCACGGACCTTCGCCTTCACCGACCGTAGCGGTCGCTCGGCGATGAAGGTGTATACATGCCATTTGTTCGTTCCCCGCTTGTGTTTCCACCGAATGTGGAAGCCGAGGAAGTCGAACCCGTCGCTCATGTGCACCACCTGGGTCTTGGACTCGGAGAGTCGAAGTCCCAAAGGGCCGAGCACGTTGGCGACATCTTCGCGTAGGGTTTCGACGTGCGTCCGGTCTCCGTGCACGAGTACGACGAAATCGTCCGCCTAGCGGATGATTCGCCACCTCGGCAGACCCTTGACGCGACGCCGACTACGCAGATAAGCAGTCGACATCGAACCACCCGGCCACCATGGCCGCATCAGGTGCTCATCGAGCACCGACAAGACAATGTTGGCCAACAACGGCGACAAGATGCCGCCCCGCGGTGTTCCGGTGTGGGTGTCCTCTCGGTCGCCGTACTCGGTGAGCACACCGGCCTTGAGAAACGCCTTCACCAAGCCCAAGACACGTTTGTCCTTGACCCGCGACCGCACTCGGTCCATAAGGGCCGTGTGGTCGATCCGGTCAAAGCACGCCTCTATATCCGCGTCAAGCACCCACCGATAGCCTTGGGTGCCGTAGAGGTGAATCTCGGCGATCGCGTCCTGAGCCCTCCGCTTGGGGCGGAACCCGTATGAGACCGGTTCGAAATCAGCCTCGAAAATGGGTTCCAGCACCAGCTTCAACGCAGCCTGAACAACCCGATCCGCCACAGTCGGGATGCCCAGCTTTCGCAGCTTTCCCGACCCACCGGGTTTGGGAATCTTGCGTTCCCGCACCGGCAACGGTCGAAACGAACCATCCTTCAAACAGGTTCGCAGGTCGTCCAGAAACCCGGGCACCCCGACGACTTCCTCGACATGGGCGGCCGTGAGGCCGTCCACACCAGGAGTGTTCGCTCCGTGGTTGCCCGCGACCCGATCGAACGCCACCAACAACGTTGCCGGGTCACACACGAAATTGAACAGGTCATCGAACCTGCGACCCGGATCGGTCGCAGCCCAACAGTGAAGCTTGGTCTGCATCTCCGATACCCGACGGTGAGGTCCCACAATGGGTTCCGACGGTGCACCGACATCCACCGGTGCGTCTTTCGGCATTACAGCATCCTTCCCTTCTCGCAACCGCTGCCGCCCTTCCCCATGTGCACGGGCTTTCCCCGGCTCGGAGTACTACGGCGGCTCCGTCCCGCCCCGACCCGATCGGCCGACGATGTGCCCAGCCCGGCAATCCGTGATGGCATCACGGCTACGAGGCAGGACCAGGGCGGTTCCCGCGTTCACTGTGATTCGCTCGACGAAGGAGGAGCCCAGCTCTATCCCTGCGGCCTCGCCACGACTACCCCGCAGCACATCACCGTGGCCTCCCGGACCGCCACCCACATGACTGCCCAGAAGTTCCCCGCCCCGATCCACCCGGCACGGGTGCGCACCGCGCCCGGCCCATATCCGCCAGGTTTGAGCCGGTTTACCTTTCGAGGGACGTAATGACGCTGGTTCCTCGCGTACTCCTCTTCATCACGCTTGCCGGACCCGCCCCATCTGGCGATGCTGACACGTCCCGGCGTTGTCAGGGCTGCTCCCACCCATCCCGGCAACTCCCGGGTCAGGCTGCCCTCAGCTTCACCGTCCCTGCTGCGACAGGTCCGGCGGCGAAGGTCTCTCACCTCCGCTCAAATCATCAGTGCCTCGCGGCGCACGAGGGTCGAGATACAACCCGACGACATCGCGGACCTTGTCGATGAACTGCGGATCGTTACTGATCTTGAAGGTGTCGACCAGATGCGGTTTGAGTCCGAACGCCGTCCAGATCCGACCTACCGTCGACTTCGACAGCCCGGACTCCTTGGCCATCGACGCCCGCGACCAGTGCGTGGCATCGGCCGGGGTACGTTCCAGCGTGGCCACCAGCACCGCCTCGATCTGCTCATCGGCGATGGTGCGCGGCCCACCAGGACGCGGTTCATCGCTCAAGCCATCGAGGCGATCGTCAACAAAACGTTGCCGCCACTTGCACACCGTCTGTGGCCACACCCCCTCTTCGGCAGCCACTTCCTTGTTGGATTTGCCTGCCGCACAGCCCAACACGATCCGTGACCGCTGCGCCAGCGCTGGCGAGGACTTCGGCCGCCTCGCCCACCGCTGCAGCGTCTCGCGCTCCTCATCGGTCAACACCAACTCAACTACCGGACGGCCCCGTCTTGCCATCCACCGATTCTACAATTAATCAACGAATACCAGGCGCAGGACACTAGGACACCGCTGATTTAGTCCGAAGTTCCCCCTGGTGTGGTGATGGGTGGGTGTTGACCTGCGGTTTTGGGTTGGGCACTGACTACGTGTAGCCGTGACGGTGGGAGACGGCGAGCAGGTCGAAGGCACGTCGCTGCAGTGGGGTGGGGGTGGTGGTCATGGTGAACGCTGGGGTGTCGTTGGCGGGCTGGATGTGGTTGGCGCAGATGGTGGCCAGGTCGGCGAGCAGGCTGGTGAAGCTGTGCACCGGGGTGTTTTCGGGGGTGCGTTTACGGGCGGCTTTGGCCAGCGCTTCATCGGAGCGTTGAGCTGCGGCCACGGGGTTGGTGCGTTTGGCGGCTGCGGCGGGTTTGTCGTTGTCGCGGAACAGGATTGGGGCCAGGGCTTGTTTCATGTGCCAGGTGATGTAGTAGGACAGCATGCGCAAGAACATGTGGGTGCGGACCCGGTCGGCCAGCCGATGGCGGATGGGGCGCACGTCGAGTTCGCTGTTCAGTGTGCGGAAGAACCGTTCGACGTCTTCGAGTCCCTTGTAGCGCAACACCACATCGTCGGTGGCCAGGGTCTGTTCGGGCAGGCTGGTGCGCAGCACGTAGATGCCGTCGAGGGCGGCCTCGGCGGCGATGGCCTCGGTGTTACGGGTGAACGTGAAGGAGTCCTCGGTGATGGTGATGGTGAAGTGTTTGGCCATCTTGTAGTGGTTGATGACCTTGCCCACCCGCAGCGCGATCTTGTCCTTGCCGCGCAATGGCCGGGTGGCTCTGCGGGTGGCGGCCCCGATGGGGGTGAGTTCTTTTTCGGTGGCGGCCAACAGCTCCTGGCGTTTACGGGTGCGTTTCTCGGCTAGGGCGGGGTTGTGGCAGCACACCAGCCGCTCGCCGGGAAACTCCGGGGAGGCGATCTCGACGAGGTCCTGCTCATCGAACAGCGACAGCTGCAGCGCGCCCTCCTCGACGAGGGCCTTGATCTGGGGTGCGCGCAACGCGCTGATCCAATCCAGCTGCGCGGGGGCCACCTCGTCGCGGATGCGCGCGTTGGTGAGCATGCCCCGATCCCCGACTAGACACACCCGGGTCAGCCCGAACCGGTCTTTGAGCTTGCTGATCTGGGCGGCCAGGGTGTTGGGGTCGGCGGTGTTGCCCTCGAACACCTCGATGGCGATCGGGATCCCGGCGGTCGTGCACAGCAGCCCGTAGACGATCTGCAGCCGGCCTTTGACCCCGTCTCGGGGGTGCCCGATCGCCCCCAGCGGGCAGGTGCGGCCCTCGAACGCCGCCGAGGACACGTCGTAGAGCACCAGCGTGCCGTTGACTAAATGCCGGGTGGCCAAGGTGGTTTCGATGGTGTCCTTGCGGGCCAGCACCCAGTCCATCGCCGCATACAGGTCATCCTCGTCGCACGAGGCGACACCGAGCAGCTGGCCCAGTGAGCTGGTGGCCGTCTCGGTGCGCAGCCCCCGCGCGGTGGCCAGCTTGGAGTCCGGCGCGATCACCGCCGCGACCAGCATCGCGGTCACCAAATCTCGCCGTCGCGACGGCGTCGGGTCAATGAGCGCCTCCACGTCGAGATTGCGCGCGGTGCCCAGCACTGCGGCCACGTGCCCGTGCGGCAGGCTGCGGGTGATCTCGAACGCCTCAGACAATTCCCGCGTCGGCTGCTGCCCTTTAAGCGCCCGCGACAGCGCATCGACCTTGGGTTCAGGCCAGTGCGACAGGTTGGCCAGGGTGCGGTTTCTCACCTTGCCGCCTTCGCGGTAGCTTTCCCGCAACAGGATCGCCGGCGGTGATCCACGATTCGGGATCCGCGCCACATACATGTCTACTTTGTAGCACAAATACCCACGTTGAAGCCCATTATTAGAACATGACACGCCGTACAAATGAGAACTCTGCATGTCTACACTGGCACCAGTGTGTGGACACGAAACGCCCGCTCACCAATACAAACGACAGTTCAGACCCGCTCTAGGGCCCTGCCCCCGTGTGTTGGACACGCTTAATCCCGCAAGATTGGCGGGGGAAGCGAGATGATCCACCACGATGGCAAGGAAAAATTATCCCGACGAGTTTAAACGGGAC
>NZ_JAPJDO010000037.1 GCF_026242045.1 Mycobacterium pinniadriaticum | reverse complement strand
CTCAAACCCCGCACACTGACGCTTCGGACAAGTCACTTCCCGGGCCTACCAGCAGCCACCCTACAACCGACCCCGATACCGGACTCTTGACACAGAGAGGCGCCGTCTAGTCGCAGAACGCCGTTCTCGAAACCACCCCTCATGCCAGGGTGCGAGTGTAAGAATGCCTCGACTCAAATTTTGACGTGTTCGCTGATTTAGCAGGTAGGTGATCTTGGCCCACGCCGACAGTCTCAGGGCAAGCAAGGAACAGCGAAGTCGGCGCCCCGAACAGGGGTACTTCCGCCCGGACATCGAGGGCTTGCGCGCTGTTGCCGTGACGGCCGTCGTCCTCTTCCACGCCGCCGTACCCGGCATCCGCGGCGGCTACGTGGGTGTCGACGTGTTCTTCGTCATCTCCGGCTTCCTGATCACCGGCCTGCTCTGGCGGGAGGTGAGCGGAACTGGCACCGTGCGGCTGCGCAGCTTCTACGGGGCCCGCGCCCGCCGGCTACTGCCGGCTTCGGCCGCGGTCGGCATCATCACGATGGCCGCCTCGGTGCTGCTGTTGGCGCCGTTGCGGGTGCCGACCGTCCTGTACGACGGCATCGCCAGCGCGCTCTACGTGGGCAACTACTGGTTCATCATCGACAACATCAATTACTTCTCCGACCTGCTGACGCCGTCGCCTTTCCTGCACTACTGGTCGTTGGGGGTCGAGGAACAGTTCTATCTGGTCTGGGCACCCCTGCTCCTCGGCACCGCGTGGTTCACCCGGCGGTTTCGACGGGACAAGACGCGGGCCATCTCGTCGTCGCGGCGCCCCTACCTGGTGGTTCTCGGGCTCGTCGCCGTCCTGTCGTTCGCGCTATCACTGGTGGTCACCTATGTCGTGCCCGCCGCGGCGTTCTTCTCCCTACCCACCCGGGCGTGGCAGCTGGCCGTCGGCGGACTCGTCGCGCTGGCGGCCATTGGTTGGCAACGCCTGCCAGCGCGCCTCGCGGCAGTCGCCGGTTGGGCCGGCCTGGGCATGATCGTGCTCGCCTGCCTGTGGTTCACCTCGGCCACCCCCTTCCCCGGCACCGCCGCCCTGCTGCCGACGCTCGGGGCGGTACTGGTGATCGGAGCCGGTTGCGCCACACCCTCGCAGGGCTGCGGGCAGTTCCTGAGCACGTCGCCGATGCGCGCGGTCGGTCGTATCTCCTACTCGTGGTATCTGTGGCACTGGCCGGTGTTGGTGCTCGCACCGGCCCTGCTGGGCCACCCGCTCGGGCTGGCCGAACGGATCATCGCGGCCCTGCTGGCGGCCGGGCTGGCGTGGCTGACCCTGCGTTATCTCGAGAATCCGCTGCGCTTCGCGCCGAAGATCCGCAACTCCCCCTGGCGCAGCCTCACCGTCGGCGCCGTGGCCACCGCCATAGCAGTCTTTGTCGGCCTCGGGTTGCTGAAAGTCGTGCCAACTCCCGTCGGGCACGGCCCCCCGGCACCGACGGTGAGCCTGAATGGTGCCTCAGTGCCCGCCGGAGCCGACATCGCTGCATACGACGCCGTTGTTCAGCAGACGGTTGCCCAGATGCAGGCCGCTCTGGCGGCCGCCCTAGACATCAAGGCCGTCCCGTCGAACCTGACCCCGCCACTTGCCGACCTGGCAGCCGAGCAGCAAAACTACGAGTACGATGGCTGCCTGCGCACCCCCTACCAGAGCGGGCAGCCCGCCTGTGTGATGGGCGAGGCTACCTCTAAAACTACAATGACCCTCATTGGCGACTCCCACGCCGCGATGTGGACTCCGGCCCTTCTGAGGATTGCCAACCAACGGCATTGGCGGCTGGAAATGATGGCAAAGGAAGCTTGTCCTATCGTGGACGCACGTGCCGGCGGCACCTTCAGCAACTTGGTCGAAGATCTTCAGCACTGCCAACAATGGCGCGCCGAGATCCTGGCGCGGATAAAGGCCGAACGTCCCCGGCTTGTCGTCGTGAGTGTGTGGCGAGGATACGGCACCGACGAAACAATGACCGGTTTCAGGGGATACGACCCATCCTGGCTCGCCGGTATTACCCAGCTCGTCCAGCAAATACGCGACATGGGCACCGAGGTGCTGGTGCTCGGACCGATTCCGAGTCCGCATGCAAACGTGCCGATGTGCGTCTCCGGTCATTTGGACGACGCTACGGCGTGCGCCCCACGTCGGTCGGCCGCGGTGAACCAGTCTGGTATCAACGCCGAGGCTTCGGCTACCAAGCTCGGCGGCGGGCAATACGCCGACCTCAGCGATTTGTTCTGCACCGCGGACCGTTGCCCAGTCATCGTCGGCAACATGTTGGTCTACCTCGACGTGAGCCACTTGAGTCTTCAATACTCACGGGCTTTGGCACCGGCTATCGCGGCACTGGCCGACCGCGCGCTCGCCCACGGTCAGTGAACGGGAGGCTCAATTTGTCGACATCCGTGCTCATCACCGGCGGCGCCGGATTCATCGGTTCCTCACTCGCGCACCGCCTCGTCGAGGCTGGCTATGACGTAGCTGTTATGGACATCCTGCATCCCCAGGTGCATGCCCAACGCGCAACCGTCGACCTGCCACCATCCGCGCGGTTTTTCACCGGCGATGTCACTCACGGACCCGACCTAGATGCGGTGTTACGGTTGTTTCGTCCGTCCCAGGTCATCCATTTGGCAGCCGAGACCGGCACGGCGCAGTCGCTCGCGGAGGCCACGCGCCATGGCTCGGTCAACGTAGTCGGCACCACTCAGCTGCTCGACGCGATGAGTCGGTGCGGCCACGTACCCGACCAATTGGTTCTGGCGTCGTCGCGAGCTGTCTATGGCGAGGGCGCCTGGCAAGCCGGCACCAACATCTTCTATCCGCCGCCGCGTAGCCATGCTCAACTCGTCGCGGGCATCTGGGATCCCCAAGGGCCGACCGGCGATCCCGCCATCCCCCTCGCGAGCAGCGCTGGCCGGACTGATCCCCGACCGACCAACATCTACGCGGCGACCAAACTCGCCCAAGAACACATCTTGGCCGCCTGGGCGGCCGCCCACGACACCAAACTCAGCGTACTGCGTCTCCAGAATGTGTACGGACCCGGACAGTCGCTGACGAATTCGTACACCGGAATCGTCGCGCTCTTCGCTCGGCTGGCGCGTGAGAAACACACCTTGGAGGTCTACGAAGACGGACAGATTGTGCGCGATTTCGTGTTCATCGACGACGTTGTCGAAGGACTCTTCTCGGCCATACAAGCGCCCGCAAAAACGTCTCGATACGTCGACATCGGCTCGGGTGTCCCGACGACCATCCATGAACTCGCACAGCAACTTGCAACCATCTGCGGAGCCCCGGAACCGATCGTCGTCGGGAAGTTCCGTGACGGTGACGTACGGGCCGCGCGGTGTGACATCGTGCCTACGACGAACGAACTCGGTTGGCAGCCCAAGTGGCCGCTCGAGGAAGGCGCAAGGGCATTGCTTGGATGGATCGACAACTACCCGATCGCCAGTCGATTCACCGACCATAGTCATCAAGAGATAGGTCAAGCACGGTGAGTTTCCCGGTCGCGACGAAGACGTCGTTACTCCACCCCAAGCGCCTCCGCTCACGCTATGGTCAATATTCGTGATCGAGCTTGATGGCGTAGCGAAAACATTCGACGGAGACATACTCGCCCTGCAGGATGTGAGCTTTTCCGTTGCGACCGGGTCCGTATGCGCTCTGCTTGGCCACAACGGCGCGGGAAAGACAACCACCATCAACATCCTGTCCACGTTGATGCGACCCTCCTACGGCAAAGCAGTCGTTGCGGGGTACGACGTCGTCAAAGACCCAGCAAAGGTACGTGCTTCGATCGCGTTGACGGGACAGGTTGCCGCACTCGACTGGCAGCTCACTGGCCGGGAGAACTTGGTGATGTTCGCCCGGCTTCGCGGACTGCATCGCAAAGCTGCGCATGCGCGAGCCGACGCTTTGATCGACCAATTTGACCTATCGCACGCCGCGGACCGTGGCGTGATCACATATTCCGGTGGCATGCGAAGGCGCATCGATATCGCAGCCGCACTCGTGGTGCCGCCGAAAGTACTGTTTCTCGATGAGCCAACCACCGGGTTGGACCCGCGCAGCCGGCGCACCGTTTGGGACCTCGTGTCATCCTTGGCGGCCCAAGGCGTGACAGTTCTACTCACGACTCAGTACCTTGAGGAAGCCGACGTCTTAAGCGATTCCATCGTCGTCATCGATCATGGTCGCGTTATTGCCACCGGAACCGCCGAAAGCCTCAAGAGCCGCATCGGGTTCAGTTATTGCACGGTGAGTCCGGTGAACCCGGCCGACCTATCCAAGATCTTCGCGGTACTAGCAGATCTCGATGATGCCCAAGCCGATGAAGAAACCAATACAGTTTCAGTGTTGGCGGCCAACGGTATTGCGACGCTCAGCGAAGTATTTCGCCGGGTAGACCAGCTGGACGTAGAACTGGCCGACATCTCGCTGCGCAAGCCGACCCTGGACGAGGTGTTCCTGCATCTGACGGGCAGCGCCGCCGCGTGACCGCAGTCGCTGTACTAACCGAACGAGTTGTGCGCGACACGCTGCGCGACGATCTGCCGTTCGCAGTCTTGGCGCCAGTCGGTAATTTCATCGTCTTCAACCTCGCACTGCGCAATGTGATCGACACCGGCGGGATCGGATACTCCCAGTACCTCCTGCCGGTCATCATCGTCCAAGTCACACTGCTCGGCGCGCTGACGACAGTCGACCGGGCGGCCCGAGATTGTCAGTGGGAGTTAGGGCTCAGGCTCCGAACAATGCCTATTCCTACAATGGCGCCGCTGACCGCGCGCATGACGTACTGTCTCATCCGCGGCGCGATCGCGCTGGTCGCGACAATCGCTGTCGGGTATGCATTCGGCTTTCGCATGTTTGGCGGCGTCGGCTACTTGGCGGCCTTCACCATTCTGGTCTTGACATTGACGCTGGGACTGTCGCTGGGGGCGGATGCAATTGGGGTGAGGATTTCCCGAGCCGCGATCGGCAGGACCGGGGGCGCCAGCCAGGTTCTGGTGATACCGCAAATGCTGCTCGTCATGCTGTCTTCCGGTATGGCACCCGTCAATTCGTTTCCCGACTGGCTGCACGGATTCGTGCGCTACCAGCCGGTGTCGCAGGTCACCGAAACACTCAGGGGGCTCGCCGCCGGCGACGCCTCACTCGTCAGCCTGGCGTCCAGCCTGGCTTGGTGCTGTGGTCTGGTTGTCGTTTTCGGGGCGATCGCAATGAGGACGCAGAGGCGGACCCAGTGACCGCCGACGCCCCAAAGGGCGGCTCGCTGCTCTCCGAGAGTCTGGTATTCGCGGGTCAGCATATCTCCCATTGGCGCCGGAATCCTGTCGTGCCGACTCAAGCTCTGCTGTTCCCAACCTTTCTGCTAATTACCTACTATTTGCTGGTCGGCAAGTCGATCTTCAGAATCACTGGCACAGACAGCCTTTATGGTTTGGTGCCGACGTGCGCCATAGCTGGCGCCTTCTCGGGCGCGCTTGCGATGGGCCTATCGCTTCCCTACGAACGCGACTCCGGCCTGCTCAGCAGCTTGTGGGTCTTGCCAGTGAACCGTGCCAGCGCACTGACCGGCAGACTCCTTGCTGAGGCGGGGCGAACGGTGGTGGGTACCGCCCTGATAACCCTAGTAGGCGTGGGATTGGGCCTTCGCTTCCATGGAAATTTGCTGGCATTGATGCTATTCCTCCTCGTACCGGTGATGGTTGTCCTCGTCTTCGCGATGGCCGTGATAGCGGTAGCGGTGCGCGCCAAACACCTGACCGCGCTCATTTGGCTAGGGTTGCCCGCAATCACCGCCGTGTTCGCCAGCTCCGGTTCCCCGCCCGTTGAATCACTGCCTTCTTGGATGTGGCCGTTGCTTCGATTCCAGCCGATGGAGCCAATTGTGGAGTCCATGCGGACGCTTGCCCTAGGTGGATTCCCGCTCTGGCCCCTTGTCAGTAGCTTGATCTGGATTCTTGGCATGGCCGCCATCGTCGGCCCTCTTACCGTCCGCGGTTACCGTGCCGCTGCCGAATCGGGGGGCGTTCTCAGCTGACGTCAGACTGGGCGTGTGAGCTTGCAAAATTCTCTACGAGATCAGCGGCCGCGGCCACGCTGTCGGCCGGCTTGATCATCTGCGCAGCGAGCTCGCCCGCACGGACCAGATACTCGGGTGCGAGAATGGTGTGTAGGTCCTTAGCCAGCGTCTTTTCGGTGGTGGCCACATATCGCCGACCGGTGCCCACCTTCAGCTTCTTGAGTTGAGCCCCCCAACAAGCTTGATCGGGCAGCATCCAGAGGATCAGCGTCGGGCGTCCGGCGCGCAGACCAGCGTTGGTGGTGCCGGAGCCTCCGTGGTGCACGACCGCGCGACAGGCCGGAAACACTTTTGCATAGTTCATCGGCCCCACAATCTTGACGTGGCTGTAGTGCGGAACACCGCTATAGTCCGTCCAACCTGCACCGACGAGGGCCCGCTGGCCCAGCTTCGCACATGCACCTGCGATCATGGCGATTGTGTCGGCGGCTGAGTCGACGGGCATGCTGCCAAAGCTGAAGAATATTGGTGGAGTTCCAGCGGCTATCCACGACGCGATCTCGTCATCTTGGTTAGCCGACAACTCCATCGTCAACGAGCCGACAAAGGGCCGCTGGGGCGGCCACTGGGCATTCCCTGTCGCCCACTCCTCTGCCAGTCCAGGCCAACACGCCGAATCGTAAGCCTGAATTTCCATCGCTCCGCGTGCAGCGATCCGCTCCGTCCAATGACCGGTCGCCTTTGGCAAGCCGAGGTAGCGACGTTGTGCGTCATCTGCGGGTTTGTGCCCGCGCCAGGTTAGCCACTCGAACCCAGTCATAGCTGCGCGACCCAACCGCACTGGCAGGTGAGGAACCAGACGACCATTAGCTCGCAGGGGGAAAATTTGCAGCGTGGCCAACGCGGTGCCGCAAAACTCAGCAACGTTAGCAGCGACACCCTCGTAGTTCATCCCGGTGAGCAGCAGGTCGGCCCCATCTGCCAATGACATCAGCGTCTTTCCCGCCGCTTCCCGGCACTGGTCAATAGGCGCTGCAAATTCGCCCAGCAATCTGTTCAACTCCCTCAGCTTCCAAGGCTTGCGGAATAGCAAGGTGAAGAATTCGTGGTGCGCATCGTCAACGGCTTGCAGCGTCGGCCCGTAAGCGACTGCTTCAGGCCCGGCGGACGACGCGAAGCCGACCATTTCCGGCGCGACCACCAGGTGCACTTCGTGCCCACGGCGTACCAACTCGCGCCCGATCGCTGCGAAGGGTTCAACTTCGCCGCGTGTTCCCCAGTTCGCCAATACGAATTTCATCGCCTGCGCTAGCCCTTTCGACCTTACATGTGACGCGGGAAATGACGACGTCAGTGCACGCATACCGACTCGACACGACTGAATAGCGGTATCTTACGGGCAATGTGCGCTCGGCTGCGTCAAGTTCCTTATACCTTATATCAGCCGCTGATTCTCCCCACGCTGGCTGGTGTGGCACTGTCGCGCCGACGTACCAGATACCCAAAGTGGGGAGCGCATATCACAAGAGGCCATTCGACCGTGACCCAAGATGGTGGGTGTGGTGGTAAGTTTCCACCTGTCAAACATCTGCAAACCAGGGGCGACGTTGGCAACGAACAGCGGCAATAGTTGGCCGAATCGGCGTCGAGCTCGAGTAATTCGTAATGAGCAGCTTAGCCTGCCGGACACTTCCACGGTGGCTCCAAGGCCCGGTAATGCAGCGGCGAGCGGCGTTCGGATTCGGGATAGTGAGCACTCCGGGCCAGCGAAATGCAGCACCGAACACCCATGCGGCGAAGAACCACTAGCGCCTCTGCAACCGCGTGAGCCGATGACAACCCGGCGACGTTTCGTTTACGCGATCGTCGGAATGTCCTTGTTATTGTATACTATAATTTGGGTTGCGTTCGCATCCGTCTTTGAACCCAACTTACAATTCTTTTCGTACTATGCGATCAACTACGATCAGGGGTTTATCAGACGCGGACTCGCGGGTGAGGTACTAGATCTCTTTCCCCGCGACCTCTACTTCACTGGTCTTGCGTTGCTACGCTGGCTGGTCCCAGCGCTCTTCGTCGCTAGCATCGCGGCTGCGGCGTGGACGGCGGCAGCAAGATTCGGCCGATCCGAACGGCGTCTCATGCTGGCCCTGATCTTCCCCATGCTGCCCTTCGGCATCGCACGCGCTGTTTTGGTGCCAACGCCTGACCTCCTTGGCGAAGCGGCGCTGGCAGTATTCGCGATTGTGCTGGTCTCGACAAAAAGGGATGGATCCGTAGTAATTGCGAGTGTCATTTATGGCATTACAACGGCCGTGCTGACACTTATCCACGAAGCAATTCCGTTCCTGCAGGCGCTCGGCGCAGTCCTGGCAATTGCGATTCTCGCGCCGGGTTCGACAAAAATGCGGCGGACCAGCTTGCTTGTCGCCGTGACTCCCAGCCTAGTCGCCGCATTGGCAATAGCGCTCCTAGGACGGCGAGACGCGTCCCCGCAATGCGCTCGGTTACCACATAGAGCTATCGACTTCCCCATTGCCTTGTCGCCCGACCAAGTATTGAGAGGCGAGCATGCATATACCGACTATCATGAGTGGACTTGTCGTTTTATCAGTGTCACAACCAGGAACAGTCCCCTTGGTGGATTATCTCAAACCGGATGGACACCTTGGGTCGGGGCGATGCTGGTGGGATTTGCCATATTCGCGGTGACGGTCCTCTTTATCAGGGGTATTTCGAGCGTGTCCCTTGCGGATTTCCGCCAAGTTTTAAACGGATGGTTCGTCTGGATAACCTTGGCGGTGATCTTATTGCTTCCAGTCTTCGCAACCACCTCAGATTGGCCTCGATGGTGGGTGGCGATCTCATTCGACGTAGCCGTGGTCTATGTCCTCTACGCGAGCCGCCGATCGGAGTCGAGCTGCCCAGCTACCAGACGCACCCGATTCTTCTTCGCGGCAGCGATGGTCTTTTTGGCCTTGGTCCCAATCGCTGTTGGCGTCAACGCGGGCAAGTCTGTGAAGCCCCTTCTGGCCCGGTGCGATCAATTGGCGAACGACCCGAAATGGGTGGGAATCTGCCCGTAAGTCGTCGTTGCTGTCAGCCGTGCCGATGGGGTAGTTCTGTCCGGCCCGACCATCGACGACCGTTGCACCCGCGGAGTGGCACAGCCCTGCTCAGCAATCATTGGCGGATTCCGGAGAACGACAGGTCGTCATCAGCTCTGGCGGGATAGAGCGAACTTCTCTAGGAGGTTCGCAGCGGTAGCAACGCTGTCTGCAGGTTTGATCATCCTGGCCGCGAGTTGCTGGGCGCGGTCGAGGTAGTCCGGGGCGAGGATTGTGCGCAGATCCGCAACCAACGTCTTCTCGGTGGTGCCCACAAAGCGCCGGCCGGTCCCTACCTTCAGTTTCTTGAGCTGGTATCCCCAGCAACCCTGGTCGGGCAACATCCATAGGATCAGCGTTGGGCGTCCCGCCCGCAATCCAGCGTTGGTTGTGCCCGCACCCCCATGGTGCACGACAGCCCTACAGGAGGGAAGGATCTCCGCATAGTTCACCGCGCCGACGATCTTGACATGGTCGTAATACTGGGCGTCGCTGTAGTCGCTCCAACCTGCGCCAACTAATGCGCGCTCACCCAGTAGGGCGCAAGCTCCAGCGATCATGGCGATGGTGTCGGCCGCGGAATCAACCGGCATGCTGCCGAAACTGAAGAAGATCGGCGGAGTTCCCGCGGCAATCCACGACGCAATCTCCGCGTCGTCGGCCGCCGGCAACTGCATCGTCAGCGCACCGACAAATGGTCGTCGCGGGATCGACTGGTCATTCCACTTCGCCCATTCATCAGCCAACCCGGGGTAGCACACGGCGTCGTAGGCTTGGATCTCCATCGCCCCAGAGGTCGCGATTCGTCGCGACCAATGGCCCTCGCACTTCGGCAAACCTAAAGCACCGCGCTCGCCATCTTCCTCGGCCTTCTTCGCGCGCCAAGTCAGCCACTCCAACGCGGTCAACGCAGAGCGGCCCACCAGCGCCGGCAAGAACGGCATCAGATAGCCGTTGGCCCGCAGCGGGATAATCTGGAGCGTGGCTAACGCGGTTCCGCAAGACTCAGCCACGTTGGCGGCAACGTCCTCGTAATTCATCCCGGTCAGGAGCAGGTCGGCCCGCTCAGCTCGCGACAAGAGTATTTGCCCAGCCTCTCCCCGACACCGAGTTAGGGGCTCGGCAACCTCGCGTAACAACCTGTGCAACTCCTGGATCTTCCAAGGTTTACTGAAAAACGTTGCCCAGAATTCGTGATGCGGGTTATCGAGGGCTTCCAACGTCGGTCCGTAGCCGACCGCCTCGGGGCCCGCGGACGCGGCGAAATTCACCATTTCCGGTGCGACAACCATGCATACATCATGTCCGCGGTGCACCAACTCTCGACCGATCGCCGCGAATGGCTCGACCTCGCCCCTGGTTCCCCAGTTTGCTAACACGAATTTCATTCGTGGTCCCCGGCCTTCTGATTTCGATGTGGGCTTCAGGTCCCCGCCTCAAGAATCCCTACCCTCGCACCTCCCCCACAAATGCTGCGCCTAGGACCTCAAACATTGACAAGAACGTCAATAAATCCTACCCATCGCCCCCTTCGCGGATAAGCCACAAGGTTAACTCACAGCAAATTCTTTGAGGTACCACGGATTGGCCCGCGCCCACTCGATCGTGCGGCGAATTCCTTCCTCGACGTCGACCTCCAAGCGCCAGCCCAGCTCCCGCTGCGCCTTGGTCGAATCCGGGATACGACGGGGAATGTCCTCGTAGCGACCACCGAAACGCGCTGCGGTATCGACACCTTCGGGGCTGGACACCCCGTCGACACTGGCGATCTTGATCGCCAGTTCCACGGCATCACGCATGGTCGTCTCGGTCATGCTTCCGACGTTGAACGCTTCACCGATCGCCGCATCACTGTCTGCGGCGAGCAAGGTGCCGGCGACCGCGTCATCGACGTAGGTGAAACAGCGGGTCTGATCACCCGAATCGTAGAGCAAGGGCTGCCGGCCGTTGAGGATCCGGTGCACGGTCTGCGATACCACGAAGATCGGATTCTGCCGCGGCCCATACACATTGAAGTACCGAACGACCGTCACCGGCAAACCATAGGCGGCATGCATGGCGAAGACCAGGTGCTCAGCCATGCCCTTGCTGGTGCTGTAGCTCCAGCGTGCGGTCTTCGTCGAACCGAGCACGCGATCGTCATCCTCGGCGAACGGCGGGTTGGGATTCTTGCCGAACACCTCCGATGTGCTGGCAAACACCACACGTATGCCGTTGCGGTGACTCAGTTCCAGCACGTTGCGGGTGCCGATGACGTTGACGTCGAGAACCTGAAGCGGGTCATTCATGTAGTTCTTGACACCGACGACCGCGGCCAGATGAAACACCGTGTCGACGTCGGGGGTCAACGCCTTCTCTAGCGCCGCCAGGTCGGTGACATCGCCTTGCACGAACCGGAAATTGGGGTGCCGGTCAAAGTCGATGCTGCTGTCACGGGTGTTCTTCGCGAAGTCGAAAATGGTGACGCTGTCGCCGCGTTCCAGCAGCGCGGTCACCAAGTGCGATCCGATGAAGCCGTAGCCGCCCGTCACGACGACGTTGGACATAGTTGCTCTTTCGTTGTGCAGGTGGGTTTACGAGTACCTGTCGGCCGACTATCGGCCGATCCCCTTGTAGACAAAGCCGGCCGCCCGTGCAGCCGCCGGGTCGAAGCTGTTGCGTCCATCGAGGAACACGCAGCGCTCTGCCGCGAGATCCGCGAGCCGGACCAGGGGAATCTGGTGGAATTCCCGGTGTCCCGCAAGGACGACCAGGGCATCGGCATCCTTGACCGCGGATTCGATATCCGGGCTCAAAGGAACTTTCGTCACCGTGTGAGCCTCCTCGTCCGGCACCCACGGGTCATGGACGGAAAGCTGGCAACCCGACTCTTCGAGCAGGGCGACGACGTACTTAGTGGGTGTCAGCCGGCAGTCACCGGTGTTGTTCTTGAACGCGATACCCAGCACGGCGATCTTGCTGTTCTCGATCGTCTTGCCCTGATCGGCTAGGAGCTGGGTGAGCAGCCCATAGGTGTAGCCGGGCATTGTGTCGTTGACGGTCCTGGAGGTCTTGGGCACGTGGAGATCCAGCCCCAGGTTCTCACCCAGGTGGTTGACGAACCACGGATCCTTCGTCAGGCAGTAGCCACCGACGCCCATGCTGGGCATCAGGATGTTGACGTTGTGGGTGCCCTTCGGCATCGAGTTCGCCGCGGCGATGACCTGGAGGACGTCCATGTCGAGGCGGTCGCAGACCTTGGCCAGTTCGTTGGCCATGGCGATGTTGAGGTCGATCCAGAGGTTGTCGGCGAGCTTGACCATCTCGGCTGTCCGGGGGTCCTCGACGATGATGGATTCCAGCCCGAGGGCGTGGCGCCAGAGCGTGGCGCAGCTACGCGCGCTGCGCTCATCCACCGCGCCGACCACGACGGGGATGGAGGTGAGCTCCCGGATGGCTTGACCTTCGGCAAGACGCTCGGGGCAGAACGCCAACCCGAAGTCGACTCCCGCTCGCAGGCCGGAGACCTCCTCCAGGATCGGCCGGACCAGAGTTTCGGTGGTATCGGGCGGCACCGTGCTCTTCAGGATGACGAGGTGCCCGGCACGCAGGTGCTCGCCGACCGCCCGCGCAGCGGCCTTGATGTCGTCGACGATGGGCTCGTAGTCCGGACCGAGCGGAGTGCCTACCGTGACGATGATGAAGTCGTGGTCGGCGATGACGCTGAAATCCGACGTGGCGCGCAGCCGTCCGATCTGCACGCTGTTGGCGACGATCTCGCCAAGTCCCGGCTCGGGCACCGTCGTCCTGCCCTGGTTGATCTCGTCGACGACGTTCGGTCGTACGTCGATACCCGTCACGGGCCAGCCGCGGTCAGCCAGAACGGCACCGATCACCGTGCCGATGTAGCCGAAGCCCACAACCGCGATCCCCGACCGCATGCCACGGACCAGGAGGTCGATCTCAGCGTCGCTTTGTCCGAACGCGCCTCTCGCCATTGCCGTTCCTAGCTCCCTCAACTCCCCATGCGCGTCCTCGACTGAACCGGGCCCCACGATCGGGCTGGTCGCTGGGCAGCCTAATCGAATATTGACGCCGTCGACCCGAAATTCGGCTGGCCGATAAAAGTGATCAGGTACGGCACTTCAGCCGAGCAAATGCTTCCACACGATCGGCCGCTGCAGCGATGCTGTCAGTCCGTTTCGTCATCTGCGGGGCGATATCACGGGCCCGCGTCGCGTACTCCCGGGCAAGAATCTGGCGCAGGCTCTTGACCAGTGACTTCTCGGTAGTGGTCGAGAAGCGCCGTCCAGCCCCGACCTTGAGGCGTTTCAGTTGAGCCGCGAAAAACGGCTGGTCAGGCAGGGTCCAGAGAACCAGTTGGGGCACACCCGCCCGCAGGCACGCGGCCAGGGTGCCCGAGCCGCCGTGATGCACGACCGCGCGGCACGATGGGAAGATCGTCGCGTAGTTCACCTGGCCGACCACCTTCACATGGTCGAACTGCGGCGCGTTGCCGTAATCGGTCCCGCCGGCGCCGACGATCGCGCGCTGCCCCAGCTGCGCACACGCCGCGGCGATCATGGCGATCGTGTCCGGCGGCGATCCGATCGGCACGCTGCCGAACCCGAAGAAGATCGGCGGCGTTCCATCCGCAATCCACGACAAGATATCCTCATCAGAATCCGTCGGCGACGCCATCGCCAGCGCCCCGACAAACGGTCGGCTGCCGTCCCATTTCGACCACTCCGCCGCCAGTCCCGGAAAGACCAGCTCGTCGTAGGCTTGGATCTCCAACGATCCTCGTTCGGCGATGCGGTGTGGTGCGGGACTGGTGGCCTTGGGCAGGCCCAGTTCGCGGCGCTGTACGTCCTCGCCCTTGCGGGTTCCTCGCCACGCCGTCCATTCGTTGATGGTCATCGCCACACGGCTTAGCGGCGCCGGAAGCAACGGCAGGAGCTGGCCGTGCACCCGGCAGGGAAAGTAATGCAGGGTTACCAACGGAATGTCGTATGCCTCGGCGACATTGGCAGCCGGCTGTTCGAAAATCAACCCGGTGAGCAGCAGGTCGGTCCCCTCGGCCACCGATGCCAGTGTCCTGGTCATGTCGGTCCAGCACGCTTCCGCGAATTGCGCGGTTTCGCCGGCCATCTTGTTGAGCACTTTGAGCTTCCAGGGCGTGCGGGCATAACAGGTGAAGTACTTCCACTGCAACTCCAGGATGTCCTTCGAGTCCAACCCGTGGGCAATCGCCGGGAGCCCCGCCGCTTCGGTGAAGCCGACCAGGTTGGGCGGAACGGCCATGAGTACGTCATGACCTCTGCGGGACAACTCACGGCCAACTACCACGGCGGGCTCGATATCGCCGCGACCGCCGTAGCTGGACAGCACAAGTTTCATCGCCGGTTCTGGCCTTTCAGTCATCCTGCGGAAAGGCAGGAGCAACGGTAATTATTACCAGTTTTCCGCCGACCGACTCAGCATTCGACCATGACGCCGGCTTATCGTTGGTACGATCCCGAATCGCCCAGACCAGGCCCTTTTTGGACCATCATGCTGAGGAGCCAGATTTTGGCGGACGGCGCATCGAGCGCGCGCGAGACGGAACGCATCGAGTGGGACGTGATCGTCGTGGGCACTGGCATGGGCGGCGGAATGCTGGGCTATCGGCTTGCCCGGGCGGGCCGCCGAGTGCTGTTCGTCGAAAAGGGACGCTCGACACTGCCTGGGACACCCGGAACGATCCGGTCCGCGATGCCAGAGTTGGCCGAACCGACGCTGACTCGTTCAACGGCGGCCTACTACGACGCGCTGGCTCGCGGTGGCCGCTCAACCGACGAGGTCGAAGACATCAGTGGACGCTTCGCCAAGCACTTCGTGCCGTTCATCGGCAGCGGAACGGGCGGATCCTCCGCCCTCTACGGCATGGTCTGCGAACGCTTCTTTCCTCGGGATTTCACGCCCCGACAAAATTTCGCCGATCCCGGGGATTCCACCGTGCCGGAGGCCTGGCCGGTCACCTACGAGCAGATGGCGCCATGGTATGCCGAGGCCGAGACGCTGTTGGGGGTCCGCGGCCAGCCCGACCCCCTGAGGCCTGAGGCGGCGGACGTCAATCTGCCTGCGGCGCCGCCATTCTCGGCCGATAACCAGCCGCTCGTCGATTATCTGATCGGTCGCGGATTGCATCCTTATCACTTGCCGATGGCGTGTGACTACACCGCCGGATGTGCCACGTGCCAGACCTATCTGTGCCCGCAGCCCTGCAAAAACGACGCCGCGCGCAACTGCGTGCTGCCCGCCCTCACCGACCACGGCGCGCATCTGCTGGCGCAGTGCCGAGTTGTCGGCCTGGAAGCCGACCGCGCCGGTGTTCGACGAGTGATCTGTGAGCACGAGTCCGGCCGACTGACGCTGAAAGCCAAGGTGGTCGTGCTGGCCGCCGGCGCGCTGGCGACCCCTGTGCTGCTGCTCAATTCCCGATCGGGAGATTGGCCTCGCGGACTCGCGAACGGCTCAGACATGGTGGGGCGCAACCTGATGAGGCATCTACTCGATCCGATCGAAATCTGGCCACAGTCCGACTCCAGGATCACCGCCGCCAACAAACAGATAGGACTCAACGATTTCTACTTCTACGAGGGCCAAAAGTACGGAACCGTGCAGTCATTCGGTGCGATACCGCCTATGGAGTGGCTGCTCAACCGCCCCGGTCCGCGAGCGAAGGCACTTCGTCTAATAAGCCCGGTGGTTCGACGGATCTATGAGAGGTTCTTCACCGGCGGCCTGATCCTAGCTGCGATGACAGAAGACCTGCCCTACCTGGACAACCGCGTGCTACTTTCCAACCGCCCAAGCGCGGATGGCCGCCAACGGATGCGACTTCAATACCGCTTGCATGCCAGTGAGATCGAACGCCGCACTGCATTCCTGGGCCACTTCAAGGAGGTCTTGAAGCCGTTTCGTACGCTCCCCCTGGGTAGCGGTAAGGACAATTCGAACACTGGCCACGTCTGTGGGACATGCCGATTCGGCATTGATCCAGCCACCAGCGTGCTGGATGCGCACAACCGCGCACATGAAGTCGACAACCTGTACGTAGTCGATACCTCGTTCTTTCCATCCAGCGCTGGATTGAATCCCAGCCTGACGGTTGCGGCGAACGCCTTGCGTGTGGCCGCGCACGTCAATCAGGCTCACTTTGCTAACTGACACCCCGATTTCTCACCGCGGATTTCCTGTGAACTCACCCGGGGCTCGAGGCTAGGAGTCGAGACGTCCTTCCCCGAGACTGCCGTCACGTCCACGGACTCCTTCGGAATCCTCAGGTCGATCCTGCTGAACGGGACCTTTGCCAGGCCATCTTGCACGAATTGCCCGAAAGGCCCACAGTGGGCGACGAAATCATCGAAACTAACGCAGAGGTCAATGATCAACACCAAACGGTTGACTGTTAACGCGTGCAACGCAGAGGAGGTTTCAGTGCCCACGTTGAGTGAGATCATGGACACAAACCGCTCGGATAAAGGCACTGCGACCGGAGAGGCTCATGGCTACACCGCATATTACGAGCGCTGGCTCGAGGCCTTGCGGAACGAACCGCTGCGCGTGCTCGAGATCGGGGTTTGCGACCCGCGGATGCCGGGAGCATCCTTGAAGGGTTGGTACGAGTACTTCCCGCACGCCAAGATTTTTGGCTACGACATCGTGGACGGCCACCGGTTTGACAACGACAGAGTCGTTACATTCGTTGGTGACCAGTCCGACCGACGGGACCTCGAACGTTTCGTGGAGTTCTCAGGTGGCGAGTTCGACGTCATCATAGATGACGGCAGTCACAGAGCAATGCATCAGCAAGTCAGCCTGGCATACCTCTTTCCGCACCTGAAGCCCGGCGGGCAATACATAATCGAGGATATGCACGTAGCACCGAATACCGTGCGATTGCTTCGTGGCATGCAGCGTAATCTGCCGGGTGATCGAACGTCCGGCAGCGACTTAGCAAGGCGGATAAAGGCATTCACTACAGCCGCGCGCGATGGGGCGCTCCTATTTCCAGTCTTCGGTGTGTGGCCGCGCGCACCATACATCGCTCCGCACGAGGTAGAAGAAATCCGCACCAACACCACGCGACTCGACCTCGTATGCGACAACAAGCTTGCGCGGTTCATCAAAAAACGCGAGGGGTAATCACGGCGCGGCCCGGAGCTCCCACACGGTGCGCGAATCGGGCGGCGATGCGCGCGTTGCCGTCAGTCGGCGTCGAGCTCGCCAACGGACGATGGACCGACAGTTGACCTGTCTGGGGTTCGTACAACTCGACCCCGACTGACGGCATAGACGTACCACTTGAAGTAATGCGGGAGCCATTCCATGAGTTGAAACCGCGACTCACCGGCTGTGCGATCACGCCATGTAGACGGCACCTCGGTAACCCGGCGACCGGCGACGTGAGCTTTGGCTGTGATCTCGAGCGAATACTCGAATCCGCCCGAGCTTTCGATGGGTATGTCACGAAGAACGGATAGTCGATAAGCGCGAAATGCGTTGGTTGCGTCGTGCGTTGGCAAGCCACCCAACCAATAGAGCGACAAGCCGGCAAACCGCGAGATGGTTCGTTTGAGAAGAGGTCCGCCGATGTGGCGGCCGCCGCGCATATACCGCGACGCGCAAACGATATCGTAGCCTCCGTCGCGAATCAGCTGGACCATATCGTCAACAACCCGAAGGTCGTCGGACAAATCCGCCATCGAGACGATAACCACATCAGAACGCGCCGCCTCGACGCCCGCTCGGATTGCGTTGATGATGCCTCGCCCAATGTTATTGCGTACTAGCTCAAGACCAGGGTATTGAGGCATCAGTTCGCGGACTACAGGCACCGTGTCGTCCTCGTCGAAGTCATATACGATCAGCACCCGCTTCGGGCGAGCCACCATCGAATAAACTTCCGCCAAGGCGGCCGCAATATTGGAGCCTTCGTTGTAGACCGGAACGATGATGTCGATCTCGTCGATCATTGCGGCTCTGCCACCACAAGCATCTGTTTACCTAGGAGATACTGGGCCGGCCGGAAGCGCAAGTACAACCGAACGAGGAAGTCCCACTGCGGAAGCCGACTCTTCGTCGTATAGGGAAGGAATCGGGCGCGGCACTCAACGACCCTGAATCCAGCGACCTCCAGCGCTTCGGCCATCCCACGTTCACTCAGCGGCAGCGTGTGGTCGAAAAAATCCCAGAATGCTCCCCCTACGAGACGGACGTTCGGCTGCATTATCATGATTCGTCCACCCGGCCGCAGCACTGCGCGGACGTTCGCGAGCACCCTCAGCAACGCATCGGGATCTCGAAGATGTTCAAACACGTTGCTGGCGAACGCGAGATCAACCGTGCCCGGCTCGACAGCATCCACTAATCGCTCAAGTGGAAGTTGGTGTACCTCGACCCCCGCAGCGGCAAATCTCGCTGTGTCAGGATTGAGGTCAACAGCGATTCGTCGGCGCGCGGAAATGTTGTTGATGAAGTCGCAGTAACCGGCGCCGAGATCGACGACGCAGCCATCTTCGGGCACGTAGTTGGCGAAGAATTTCTCACAGATGACGCGCCATAGCTGCGCTTTGGACTCACGCTCAGTGTCGTGGAATCTGACCGCGTACAACCGATCCAACTCGGAGTTGAGATCACCGTTGCCTTCTGACATCAGATGCCGCCCACCTGGATCTGGGCCTTGATCCACGGGATGATCTCATCTAGCGCCTCGTCGAGTGACGTCGTGGCCTTGAAACCGAGGGTCGCCATGGCCTTTTGGACATCCGGCACACGTCGCTGCACGTCATAGGGGAACGGGTCGTCGCTCACGATCCGTAGTGGTTCGTTGCCCTTTACCTTCCGCCAAATTAATTCTGCCAGCTCGTACACCGTCGTCGACGTCGCGGTCGAAAGGTTGAAGTCCTCATTCCGTGCCGCGTCAGACTCGATCGCCAAGCGGATACCACGGGCCAGATCGCCACCGTAGGTGTAGTGACGGACCTGATTACCATCGCCGAGTATATGCAGTGGATCCTGGCCCTTGAGAACCTTCTGAACGAGGTCAGGAACGACGTGGCTCATTGCGAGTTGGACATTGCCTGACATGATCTCGCGATCACATAGGGCGCGCTTCTCTCCGATACCGATGCAGTTGAAAGGTCGCACGATGGTGTAGGGCAACTGATATTGCTCCCAGGCTCCTTGCGCAAAATACTCAGTGGCGAGTTTCTGGAAACCATAGGTCGACTCCGGCGGTGGGCAGCGACGTTGCTCACCTTCAGGAGTCGGATAGGTTGACGTACTTTCGTAGACCATCGACGAGGACACCACCGTGATCTTGCGAAGGCTCGCTTCCCGATGCGCCCAGATTGCCGCGTCGAAAGACGCCGCAGTGATTCGCTCGTTTTCTGACAGAAGGTCGTAAGCAAGTTCGTGAAATAGCGAGATGCCGCCAATTATCGCCGCTCCGGCAACTAGATGATCGCAATCCGTGAGCAGCTCCTTGAGCAGTCCGACATCCTTGGCGTCGCCTTCAACAACGGTGTAGTACGGGTGTGTGTCGAACGCGCGCTCAACCGGCCCATATTTGGAATAGTTGTCGAGACCCACCACTTCATAGCCGTTGGCGAGCAGTTCCTCCACGAGGTAGCCGGCTATGAAGCCGGCCGACCCGGTGACCAGAATCTTCACGTAAGCTGTGCTCCCTTTCCGAAAAAGTTCCAAACATCGATGACCGGTTTGTCTTCGGGGATCACCAGCGAGCGATAGTCGCTGTGCGGTGCCCCAAGAATCAATACATCTGACCGCTCGACAGCCTCGTCGAGTGCCACGAAACGCGGGTCCTCGACGTATGGGTCGGTGCATATGACCGTGGCCGCTTCATACTCAAGAATCTTGCGCAACTTGTACGACAACGATTCTCGGCTGTCGTCGATGTCACCTTTGAACGCCATGCCGAGAATGCCCACGGTCAGGCCGCCAAGCGTGAAACGCGATTTCATCTGTTGGACGACGAAATCTGGAAGTCCCTCGTTGATGAGCATGGCCGCGTGCCCCAACGAGAATCTTGACTCGGTCGCCGCCGCGAGTTGCATGGTGTCCTTGAACAGGCACGGCCCAGCCGCAAACCCGCTCTTCGGCAGTCCGGCCATTCTCGGATAGTCGCGGGTGAGCGCGTCATAGATCCGATAGAAGTCCAGACCGAAATCAGTCGCGATCATAAAGAACTGGTTAGCCGTCGCGAACTGGATGTAGCGCCACACGTTGGCAAAAATCTTCGTCAATTCAGCCTCAATCGGCTGCATCTGAAGGATTGACGGAGCGATCCGACTGAAGAGGTCGGTTGCCGTCGTCGTCGCCTCCTCATCGCAACCTGCCACGATTTGTGGCAACTCGACGAGTTCGCGTATCGCATTTCCTTGCGCAATTCTCTCTGGGCAAAATGCGACGTGCACACTCCGCCCGGCAACCCTCAGCAGGGTGTCCACCTTCTCGGTCGTCCCCGGATAGAGCGTGCTGCGCAGGACGAGAGTTTGGCCGTCGACAAGGTGAGGCATCAGGTCGACGAAAAAGCGATGGATCTTATGGAAGGTTGGATTCAGGTGCTCGTCAACCGGCGTGCCGATGACAACGACGACGATGCGCGACCTGGTAATGAGCGTCGGATCATCGGCGACGGTCAGATTCCTATTGATGACCTCGGCGAGCATTGGTTCGGCCTTCTCCTCCATGAAGGGCATTCGGCCGGCCCGGACAGTTTCGACGGCTCTCGTGTCGATGTCGTCGATCGCGACGCGCAGGCCAGAGTGCGCCATCACGATCGCCAGCGGCAGCCCGACGTGCCCACAACCGCCGACGACACAAACATCGAACTCGAATCCTGCTGATTCAGTTGACGGCCCCATGGGGTCCTTCCTTGTTCAAGCTGACCCGCAGTCCACCCATCAGGGCCCGGCTTCGCACCACACACTCACCCAACTGGCCCCTTGGTTGCTCGCGGCCGGACCCAAGATACCGATGATCCAACCAGGAAGAGGCAAATTAACGTAACCGAAAGCAGGTACCGGTATGTGATCGGAAAATGTGGCGTCCGCTACCACCTTCGAGCCGTCGAAACACGACCATGCACTGCCTTATGCCCGGCGGGTGGTGAACTGGCAGCGCCGACAGGGTCACGGTCTGTCTCACAAGGCGGGAATCATCTGCCAGGTCCCACACCCTTGGGTTAAGAAAGCGGTGTCACTGACCCGGATCTCGACTTCCTGCGGGCTACTGGTCTTTTTGCTGTCGATTACGTCGCTCGCGTCAAGGCTGCGCAACCGCGCCCAATAGCAATCTGTGCCACCGTCGTTGCGATACTTCCCCATCGGTACGTCGACCCCGACAACGTACGTGCCGTCATTGTCGATGAATGGCCGGTACACGCCTTGAGCGTCGATAACGGTCTTGGTAGCAGCTGTTGGCGGTGATGACGTCTCTGCGGTGTGCGTGGCGCTTCCGCACGCCACCAACAATAGAGCGGCGACGCTCGGTGCGAGGCGCTTCATGGGCGTGAATTGTAGATCGGCGAATTCATCACCCGCAGCGTGTTGTTCCCAAGACTTACGAAGCCACCGGCATTTCGTAGAACCGCAGTCGCGCGATAATGCCAGCCTGACCCAGAGTTGGGGCACGGCCGACGCCGATGGTGCGCGCTCGGATTTGTAGGTCCGTGCCGTCAACTGAAGCCGGTGAATTGACAAGAAACGGCTCGGCGGCGTTGGCGGAGATGAGACGGTAGTCGACCCCGTCGAGTGCCAAGGTCGGGATGGTGAGCGGAACGATAGCCCCCTGAAAGAGCTGGTCGATGATGGTTGGCTGGAGATCGATGCCGACCAGGACCGCCACATCCGGCCTGCTGGGGGCCGGCACGCCGACCATTTCGCCCGCACGGATGGTGACTTCCGATACCGGGGTCAGCGGTCCGCAGCGGGGACCGGTGTGTTCAAACAGCGCCCAGCGGTCCGCAACGTCCTTCACGGTGTAGTTGCACAGCAGCGAACGCGAATACCGCGGGGACTGCTGCACGCTGAGCCGCCCATCGATCGGGCCGATGGCGGGTGAGGCCGGTGACAACCGTGACAAAACGAATTGGGGACCCGTTACCAGCGATTCGCTGTTGAGAGCGTCGAGCGCGGGCGTATAGGCCGCGTAAGTCTGGAAGTCGGGTACTGGGCGCCATGTCAGATCATAGGCCCAGACCGCCGAGGTCTGGTCGGGGTCAAGGTGCACCGTCGCCGACCCTATCGTCTCGATGAAGCGGTCCGGAATAGCGTAGAGCGCACGCTGGCGTGCCTTGGCTTCTTCGATGCGTTGCTCTACGTGCCCCGGAAAGGCTAGAGAGACCAACCGGTTGACCGCTCGAAAGGGCGCCTGCGCTGCTGCGACAACGCGGCTGGGGTATCCGAGGGCCAGTTTACCGGCATCTGGTATGCCAACCAGGACAAGGACAATCGTGATTGACACCATGCGAAACGCACGTCTCCGGCGCCAGACGAGCGGGGTGATGACAACCGCAACAACGATGAGGGCAAGCACTGGGTACAAGCGCCATTCGTCAAATCGCACGAACGCTTTCTTGGCGAGGATCACTGTCACCAGGCCGACAAACACCACGAAACTGCGAGGGATCTCCGGGGATCCACGAAAGAACATCACGCAGAGCACCCCCATCCAGGCCAAGATCAGCACCGACACGAAGGCGGAAAATAGATTAAGAGGGACGGCGACGGCCTCGCTGTAGCCCAGTAGCAGCGAAACGCTGGATCTGAACCAGCCGGGTAGATCCCCTAGTCGTTGGCCAGCAAGCGCCCACAAGATAAGAGTGGACGCGGCGAACGCCCCAACCGTCGCGCAATGGCGCCCAACCGCTCTCCAGTCGAGCAATACGGACACCGACAACGCGATGAGCGCGATCGTGACGCCGGTGTCGAACTTCACCAGCAACTGAAAACCCGCGGCCACGCCCAGGCCGAGGCATGAGACGAAAACCATCGAACGCCCGGGATCACGCTGCAACAGAGGCGCGGCACCCCACGCGAACGCTGCGAGAACTGCCAACTCCGGATATTCCAAACCCGGAACGCCCCAACCGTGACCGATGTGGAGGAAAGTTGTGATGCCTGTGGTGAGAAACGCAACGATGAGCGATGTCATTGGCGCGTGGCGTTGACGCAAAATTGTCGCGATGCCGAGGAACAGGGTCGCGACCACGATCGGTTGGTAAATCGTGGCGAGCAGCGACTGGCCGTATGAGTAGTAGGCGGCGGTTTGTAGGAATCCGAGCGGCCCATAGGTGAAAACGATTTCGGGGCCCCACGCGAGATCGTGTGCCTGAGCCATAGCCAGCCCCGCCTGCCAAGACGGATCGATCCCGACCACTGCATCGGCCGACGATTCCGGCCAGAAAACTAGTGCAGCGATCGCTGCGGCGAAGCCTTGCTGCCACCGGGCGGAGCCCCACGTAGCCGTCGAACACCGCCTCATCGCGCGTCCCACTGTTCTCGCTGGTAGCGCAACCAATTCATTCACTGCTGCAAACTATCAACCATCACAAAGGATTATGTAGCTTCGTGAGCGCTGGCTAGGCCGGCGGAAGCTCCTCGGTCCGAGTCTCCAAATATTCATCGGTGGATCAGCGTTGGTTCCGTCAGCTTGGCAATGGAGCGACCCAAATCCCGGTATCTTCTACCGACAATGACCTTCCCGCTCTTGAGTCGATTGTTATCCGTCCGCACGGACGAGACTCGCAAAAAACTGCGCTATGCGGCCGTGTCTGCGGTCTTCGTCCCTATCGGTCAAGCCCTTATCCAGATTCTAGGCTTGTGGCTACACAATTACACCGCCGCTTCACTGCTGCAGGCCGCTATCATCACGGTGCCCAACTTCTTTGCTAATAGGCACTTCGTCTGGCGGGTGACATCACGCGACAGCCTGCGCGGTCAGATGCTCGTATTCTGGGTAGCCGTGATGTTGGGCGTCGCACTGGCCACTCTCTTCACCCACCTCGTCGAAGCTGCGATGGCTGATCGGGCAACTATTGTCCGTGGCGCAGGCGTGTTAGTCGCGCAACTCCTGGGTTTGGGCATCGTCTGGGTCGGACGCTTTCTCATCCTGGACCGGTGGCTCTTCAAACTCGCTGGCGACAAGCCCGAGCGTTCCGATGAAGTCATTGGCGAAATACCGATCTAATCGCGGTCCCCTCAGCAGTCGTCTCGCAGACTCCGCTACTTACGCCACAGCACCGCACTGCCGTCGATATCGACGATCTCAGCGGAAATGCCGTGCTTCGTGCGGTAATCGGTGACAGCTTGCGCGCACGCCGGAATCGCCAGGTAGTCGTCAACAATGCAGAAGCCCCCGGGTGACAATTTCGGATACAACGCGTCCAGCGCTTGAATTGTCGATTCATATAGGTCGCCATCGAGTCTCAACACCGAAATGCGATCGATCGGCGCATGCTGCAAGGTGTCCTTGAACCACCCGGGAAGAAAACGGACGCGGTCATCGAGTAGCCCGTACCGCTCGAAGTTGGCCCTAACCTCCGCTTCCGATACCCCCAGCACGCTCGCATAGCGGTCAAGCCTAATCCCCTTGTCCGCCTTGTAATTTGCGGGATCCGGGGGCGGAACACCTTGGAATGAGTCGGCCAGCCAAACGCTCCGGTTCGAATCCCCATAAGCAGCCAGGACCGCCCGCATCAGGATGGACGCTCCGCCGCGCCACACCCCACACTCGATCAGATCGCCAGGGACATCCTCTTCCAGAACCGTCTCCACACAGTGCTGCAGGTTCGCAAGTCTCTGCATGCCGATCATGGTCTCCGCTTCGGCGGGCCAGTCCAGGCCGAGTTCGCGCGCTGACTGCGCTGAAGCGCCCAAACCCCTGAGTCTGGGATTGACGGCGTTTACGGTCTTGAGAACGATGCGCCGCCGCAGTGACCAATCCGACGGTATCCGCTCATGCATGCCATACCTGGTGAGGTTTCGCCGGAGCAGGTCGAGATACAGGGATTGGACATTCTGATCGGTGATGGTCAAAACAGATCCTACTTTCCTGGGCCGCCTCAAGCGGCGCTGAGCCTAGACATCATTTGGTCTCTGCGCTAGCAAGTAACTCCGGACCAGCGGCGCATATCCACACCATCAATCCGAGCACTGACGGTCGCCGATCAACTCGGGGCGCCGCAGCCGGGCGAAGTTTTCCAGCAGATCCGCGGCAGCCGCGATACTCTCGGCAGGTTTGCTCATCCCAGCGGCGATCTCGCGAGCGCGAGTCACATAGTCCGGAGCAAGAATGGTGCGAAGGTCTGCCACTAGCGACTTCTCGGTGGTAGTTGAAAGACGCCTCGCGGCACCTACTTTCAATCGCTTGAGCTGAGCTCCCCACATCGGCTGATCAGGCATAGTCCACAGAATCAAAGTGGGGACCCCGGCGCGAAGACCCGCCGCCGAGGTGCCGGCGCCGCCGTGGTGCACGACCGCACGACATGAGGGAAAGATGGTCGCGTAATTCACCGTGCTCACCACCTTGATGTGCTCGGACGGCGGAGGGGTGCCGAAGTCGGTCGCACCGGCGACCACCAACGCCCGCTCGCCGAGCTTTGCACAAGCCGTACTGATCATTGCGAGCGTCTTCTCCGGAGACGCGATCGGTATCGTGCCGAACCCGAAGAAAATCGGAGGCGTTCCCGCCGCGATCCAAGCCGCGACGTCCTCATCAGCAGGCGTCTCCGACTGCATCGTAAGTGTGCCAATAAAGGGCCGCCGGCCATCGAACTTTGCCCATTCTTCTGCCAACCCCGGAAACCACACTTCGTCGTAGGCCTGGATTTCCAGAGAGCGTCGTTCGGTGATCCGTAGAGACGGGGGCTTCCTTGCCTTTGGGAGGCCTATTCCAGCGCGCTGAGCGTCCTCGGCCTTCTTCATTGTTCGCCAAGTGAGCCATTCGCCCAGTAGCCATCCGAAACGGATCAAGGGTCCCGGCAGGAAAGGTACAAGCTGGCCGTTTGCCCGGATCGGGTAGTAATCGAACGTGGCCATCGGAATGTTGTAGAACTCGGCGACGTCGGCTGCCGGCTGATCGAAGGTGATACCAGTTGACAAGATATCGGCTCCGTCGGCGATCGGTAACAACGTATCCGACATTGCCTTTGACCAACGGGAGTTGATCTCTTGAATTTCGCGCGACATTCTGCGCAGCTCCCGCACCCGCCAAGGGCTGTGAAAGATGCATGTCCAAAAATTGCGCTGCGCTTCCACAACGGTCTTGGTATCCAGACCGTACGCGACCGCGGGAAGGCCCGCGTCTTCGGCGAAGCCAACGAGCTCGGGAGGGACGGCAAGCTGGACGTCATGACCCCGCCGCAGCAACTCGCGACCTACGACGACCGATGGCTCGACATCTCCACGACTCCCGTAGGCCGCCAGCACAATCTTCATCGCGGCTTCTAACCCCTTAGGCTCATGCGCGCACACACGATCACAATCAAGAACACCGGGCAGTATCGCAGTTTTTTGACGGTCAAGTAAGTGTTTCGGCGTCTGGCTGTCGCGTTGCCCTGCTCTGGGCAACACGCTGTTCGTCAGCTCGGTTCGCGGATGGGAAGACCCGCAGCGCGATAAACCGCATCGATTACACTCATGTTCTCAACCGCTTCCTGAGGCGACGTCCGAACCGGCTCTCCTCGCAGCACCGCGCCGGCGAACGCATCGAGCTGATAGGAGTAGGTGGGCCTACGCGAGAAGCGCTCGGTCCGCCTCCCGTTGGCTGACCGGACTGAAAGCAGCGGGAAGATGTGCGGTGCTGCCGGGCTGATGACCCGCAGTTCACCATCTTCGCCCACCACTTTGGCGACTGCCCGAAATGTTGTCGCGGACCAGAGCGCGCAGCGCAGTCGACCGGTGTGGCCGCTTGCATACCGCAACTCGGCCGTCATAGCGCGGTCTACGCGGGGCTTCTGCAGTTTCGCCTGTGCCGAAACAACTTCCGGCGTCGAACCACCGAACGTGCGGGCCATGTTGACCACGTAGCTTCCCGCGTCCATCATCGCGCCGCCGGCAAGGTCGTAGTTGTAGCAGTTGGCCTTGAACGTCGGCAGCAAAACGCACAAGGTGACATCGACTCGCTGCAACGTGCCCAGCTCGCCCGAGGCGAGGATCTGCTCGACACGCCTAGTCAACGGGTGATGACGAAACTGAATCGCCTCCATCACCACACGGTCCGACTTGGCAGCCAGCTCGGCGATCTCGCGAGCCTCCGCGGCATTGGCAGTGAAGGGCTTCTCAACCAACACATGCTTGCCCGAATTGATCGCAACCTTTGCCCACTTCCCATGCATGCTGGTGGGCACCAAAACGTAGACGGCGTCCAAGTCGGGATCTTCGATCAGCGCCTCGTAGCTGCCATAGGCCTTGGGAATACCGTACTTGGCGGCGAACTGATCGGCACTGGGCTGATCACGGGCTCCCACCGCGGCTACCGTGACATCACGATTCCCCTTCGCCGGATTGATCATCGTCGTCGGCGCAAAACTTGAGGCGCCCAAGATGCCGATCCGAACCGGGCCCGCGCTGTCTGGCATTGTGTCTCTCTTCTCATTGCGTAACCGAAGGCAGTGCCCGCGCCAAAACCGGGGCTCGCCACCGCCGACGCGATACTAAAGAACGTTCCAGCTGGTGTGGCCGGAATTGGCATTACCGTTAGTAGCCGACCTCAACTCGGCTCTCGGAGGGGAAGACCAGCGGCGCGGTAGATCGCATCGATGACCGTCATGTTCTCGATCGCATCCTCGACCATCGTCTTGGCCGGCTCTCCTCGGAGTACCGCTCCGGCGAACGCATCCAACTGATACGCGTACGTCGAGCGGCGCGGAAAACGCTCGACACGCTTAGTGTCGCCCGATCGCACCCAAAGGCGATGATAAATCTGAGGCAACACCGGGTTGAGCACCCTCAGTTCGCCGCGGTCACCGACCACGTTGAGGCTTATCCTGAGCACGTCGGCGGACCACATCGAGCAGCGGAGCCGACCCATGTGCCCCGCAGGGAAACGCAACTCGGCCCTCATCGCGCGGTCCACCCGGGGATCGCGCAATTTCGCTTCCGCCGAAATAACTTCCGGCGTTGCACCGCCGAACGTACGTAGCATATGGACGGCATAGCATCCGGCATCCATGGTGGCGCCGCCCGCGAGGGAGTAGTTATAGCGGATGTCGGAGAACTTCGGTAGTGGAAAACAAAAGGCAGCGTCCACCCGCTGTAAAGTGCCCAGTTCGCCCGAAGCGATAATCTCCTCAGCACGCAATGCGAGGGGGTGATAGCGGTAGTGAAACGCCTCCATCACCACCGCTCCTGACTTCGCCGCCACCTGTGCGATCTCTCTGGCCTCGGTGGCATTCGCCGCAAACGGTTTCTCACACAACACATGCTTGCCTGCCTCGAGCGCGGCCCGAGTCCACCGGCCGTGCAACCCATTTGGCAACGGGTTGTACACCGCATCAATATCAGGATCGGCAATCAGCGCTTCGTAGTTGTCATGCACCCGAGCAACGCCATGCTTGGCCGCAAAAGCCCGCGCGCGTGTTACATCCCGCGCGGCCACCGCAACCACCTCGACCTCGGGGTTGTCCTTCTGCGGATCGATCAGCGCGGCCGGCGCGATGTTCGCTGCCCCCAGGATCCCGATCCGCACCGACCCCCCGTCGTTACTCACGCGCGCGATGCTAGCAGTCAGGAGTTTGTTGTGGACGAGCGATCTGATTAGTTACCAGTTGACGACAGCCTCGATCGCCGGGGGGTGCGCCCGCAGGCACGCATAACATCGCCTATGTGGATCTGTTCATACGCGAGTCCGGCCCGACTGACGCGCCCACCATCGTCTTCCTGCACGGCGGGCTCATGAGCGGCTGGACTTGGCAACCTGTGGTCGAACGGATGCGGCAGTACCGCTGCCTTGTACCCGATTTGCCTCAGTATGGGAGAAGCTTTCAGCAGGGACCCTTCGACATGAAGCGAGCCGCTGACGCCGTGGCGGACCTTATCCGCACCCGAGTCGGGACCGGACGAGCGCACCTGGTCGGCTACTCGCTCGGGGCCCAGGTTGGCATTCAGCTGTTGGCCACCGAGCCACAACTCATCGACCGGGCTGTGCTCTGTAGCAGCGTCGTCAACACGATGCCCGCTGTGGAACTGACGCGACGCGTAGCCTGGCTGCTCGCCCGCACCGCCTTGTTTCGGTGGCTGTTGATCACCCGCCACTGGAATCCGCTCCACGCAGCCGCGAATGCCAGCTACCGGGACGACGCACGCCTTAATTCAGGCCAGCAGTTCGCCCACATCGCCGTGGCGTCGGCGGGATTCACCATTCCCGAAGGGCTCGACAAGACCGACGTAGCAACATTATTCGTATTTGGAGACAACGAGCTGGACTTGATGCGCCGCTGGGCCGCAACTCTCGCGCGATCAATGCCTAAGGGACTCGACAGAGTCGCGATCGGCATGAGCCACGACTGGCCCCTACAGAATCCGGACCTGTTCTCCCGCACCGTCGACGCGTGGCTCTCTCGCACGGCATTGCCTCCTGAGATTGGACTACCAACGCCCCGATGTCGGTCTCCCTTCCGGGCACTGAACAGTCGCAACAGATTACGTAGTTGGACCTGACGGCATCATTTCTTGCGCCACAGCACACCCGTCCCGTCGATATCGACGATTTCCTCTGTGATGGCGTGCTTCTCGCGGTAGTCGGTGACGGCCTTCTCACACGCCTTCACAGCAAGGTAGTCATCGACGATGCAGAATCCTCCGGGCGACAACCTCGGGTACAAGCCGTCCAAGGCCTGAATCGTGGATTCATAGAGATCGCCGTCGAGTCGCAACACAGAGATGCGTTCGATCGGGGCGTCGTGCAGCGTGTCCTTGAACCAGCCCGGGAGGAAACGGACTTGGTCGTCCAGCAGCCCGTAGCGCTCGAAATTCGCCCTGACGTCGGCCTCGGAGACCCCAAGGATGCCCGCGGCCAACTCTGCCCTGATCCCTTTGTCCGCCTTGTAATTCTCGGTGTCCGAACGTGGGACCCCCTGAAAGGAGTCACACAACCACACATTGCGTGTGGTATCTCCGTAGGCGGCGAGGACCGCGCGCATCAGAATGCACGCGCCGCCGCGCCACACGCCGGTTTCGACGAGGTCGCCGGGCACGTCATCGGCCAGCACCGTCTCCACGCACTCCTGCAGGCTGGTGAGCCTCTTCATGCCGATCATGGTCTCGGCTTCGGCCGGCCAATCCAGGCCCGCTTCGCGATAGTTCTGCCCACGCACGCCGGCACCGCGAAGTTTGGGGCCGAAGGTATTGGCCGCCTTGAGAAGGAGACGACGCCGCAACGGCCAGTCCGATGGCATCCGCTCATGCATTCCGAACCTGGTCAGGTTGCGTCGGAGCAGGTCGAGGTACAGAGATCGCACGTCGTAGTCGGTGATGGTCAAAACGGCCCTATCTCGCATGCCAGCATGTCGGCGCTGAGTCTAAACTTGCAGCGACGTCAGTTTGCGGCGTTTTCCCGGATCGGATCGTCAGGTCGGCGCAGCCTGCTTGGTGCGGGCGAAATCTTCCAGAAGGTCGGCAGCGTTCGTCACGCTGTCAGCGGGTGTGGTCATCCTGGCTGCCAGTTCACGGGCACGGGTCAGGTATTCCGGCGCCAGAATCGTGCGCAGATCGGCGACCAGTGTCTTCTCGGACGTGGCCGCAAACCGTCGCGAGGTGCCTACCTTCAACCCTTTGACCGCCGCTCCCCACATCCCCTGAACATCGGCCATCCAGAGCACCAGCGTCGGGACCCCGGCACGTAGACCGGCCGCGGTGGTGCCCGCGCCGCCGTGGTGCACAAGAGCTCGGCAGGACGGGAAGATCGTCGCGTAATTCACCGCGCCCACCACTTTGACGTGGTCAAACTGCGGAACATCGCTGAAGTCGGTCCAACCGGCGCAGACAAGGGCACGCTCGCCCACCTGCGCGCAGGCTCCCGCGATCATGGCGACCATGTCGGCGGGCGATTCCACGGGAATGCTGCCGAATCCGAAGCAGATCGGCGGGGTCCCCGCGGTAATCCAGGACATGACGTCCGCGTCGGCTTCGGTGACCAACTCCAGCGTCAGGGTGCCAACAAAGGGGCGTTGGCCGTCCCATCGTGCCCATTCGGCCGCCAGCCCCGGGAACAGCGCCTCGTCATAGGCCTGGATCTCCAGCAGTTCACGTTCGGCGATCCGACCCGGCACAGGGCCCGTCGCCGGCGGCAGACCCAATTCACGGCGCTGCATGTCGACGACCTTCTTGACCCCGAACCAGATTCGCCACTCGGCCGCCTTCATCGCCGCGCGCACCACCGGATCAGGCAGTCTGGGCAGAAGCTTGCCGTTGACCCGCATCGGAAACCACAGCACGGTGGCCAGCGGAACGCCGCAGTATTCGGCGACGTCGAAGACCAACTCCTCGTAGCTGACACCGGTCACCAGCAGGTCTGCTCCGGCCGCGACCGGAACCAGCGTCCTGCTCATCTCCCCCCAGGCCCGCAGCCCAGGCTCCCGGGATTCCCGGAGAAACTTCTGTACGTCGCGCACTCGCCAGAAGTTGCGGAAGAAATAGCCCCAGAAGTCGCGGGTGTTTTCCAGCCACGACCGGGTGTCGGGTCCATAGGTGACCGCCGTAAGGCCCACCGACTCGGCCGAGCCGACCAGGTCGGGCGGCACGGCCATCTGCACATCGTGACCGCGGCGCATCAGCTCACGGCCAACAGCCATCCCCGGCTCGACGTCCCCGCGAGTTCCGTAAAAAGCCAGCACAATTTTCATCGAACGCTCCCGGCCCTTCCGTCCCTGGCTCAGCCGCCCGGCAGCGTAACCCGGCGTCGAACGATCCACCTGAGCCTTGGGCCACAAAAGGCTGCCCGGCCCGGCGCCCCGCCGACCGGAATTACGCCCACGTCCCCCGGCGCCGGTGAGCCAGCGCCAGCGTCTCGAGCCCCAGCTTCACCACGAACGGCGGCAATAGCCGGTCCAGATTGCGGTAGCGCCGGGAATCCTTGAACGCCTGCCGAAACCCGCGTTCACTGACCGCGTACTCCTCGAAGACGCGATCGAGCGCGGCCTCGTCCCAGGGCTCGTCCCCAGCGGCCGCAGCCAACGTCTCATAGACGGTGCCAATCCAATCGGAACCGAAGGGCTCCGTCACCGGGCCACAGGTTTGATGATGCCGCAGATCCGGAGTGAGAAATTCATCGACGTCCTCCTCGTTCGGGGCGTCGAGATCAATGGCGAGCGCGGTGGAGACGCGCTCGAGTTCGCGGCGCCAATCCTCCAGGAGATTGGTGTATTCGACGAACACCCGCGGTACACCGCGGGTGTTCCGTTCGGCCAGCAGGCTGTATTTCAGCCACCACGCACAGATGAGTTCCGGTGAGGCCTCGACGTAATTCTGCTGGTTGGTGCGCTTCGCGAGCGATGCGATGACTTCTTCCGGATGGCGAACCGCGACGACGGCCGTGACGTCGAACCCGGCCTGGCGGGCCGCCTCGAACCAGATATCGGACACCGTCGTTGTCTTCGGCTCCTTGATCACCAGCACCGGAGCAGGTGGCAGGCTGCGGAGATAGTCCCTAAGTTTGGCGACCCAGATGGCATTGCGTCGGGCGTCGAATTCACCGTCCTGGTACCGGTCCAGCGCCATGTCATACCCGGAGCTGTCGTGGTCGTGCAGGATCGCCTGGTTGAGATGGATGACGGCGCGCGCCTCGAAGAACCCCCGCGGATTCTCCGAGGTGGCTCCCAGCAGACCGGGGGGAAGCGTGCCACCGCACAAGGACAGGACCCGCGCCAACGCCGACGTCCCGGACCTGCCGTTGCCCAACACGAAAAGCGCGACCGGTCGGGTCCGAGTCCCCGACTGCTCAGCCCGTTGAGCTCTTCCGGCGGGATTCTCGGCGCTGGGCCGGCTTGTGATCACAGCCGCAGAATAGGTTCCCCCGAGTGCTTCGACAAGGTATTGGACCGTCCCGGAGGACCAGTTGACCGAGGCACGACATCCGCCATCGGACAACCTCCGGTCGGCTACTCTGACGGCCGTGTCAGTTTGGTCCGCCCCCTCGACGCCGACGCCCTAGCGGGTATCGCGGGCGAACCCAGTGCCAACGGAGGCTCATCAATGACAATCCAGGACCGTCCTGCACGGCCATCCAGCGGCGGCGCACGGCTGGACAATCGGCTCGATTTGATGGACCAGGCCTTCTACGCGGGGCATCACGCCGCCGGACAGCGGGAAGTGATGCAGGTCGGGTGGGTCTATCAGCACGACGTCGATCTCGACGGCCTCGAGCGGTTTCGCCAGGAGCTGAGTAAGGGCATGATGGGCCGGCTCATTGAACGATCACCGCTGCCCTTCGGGCGGTGGCGGTGGGTTTCAGATCCCGCCCCCGCGCCGATCGACATCGCCGCCACCGCTCGTCCTCGCGCCGAACTCGGCGACTGGTTCGACGAGCGCACACAGCTACCCATAGATCCCGAAACCGGCCCGGGTTGGCGTATCAGTGTCGTTCCGCTCAGCGACGGGTCGACCGCGATCAGCCTGGTGCTCTCCCATTACGTCATCGACGGAATCGGTGCTGCCGTCGCGGTGACCGAAGCGCTCTGGGGCATTTCCCGCGACCTGGGATACCCGCCTCCCCGGTCACGCTCCGGACTGCGCGGGTTGGTGCAAGACATCGGCGAAACCGCACGAGACGCCCCGGCGGTCGGGCGGGCGTTCCTGGCGGCGGTGAAAGAGGCCCGACGGCGTCAGCAGGATGTCGCCCATACCCAGGCACAGGCGTCGCTGCCGACCACCGCGCCGACCAGCGGCGCGGATGACCCCATCGTCGTGCCCAATATCTGGATCCGAATCCCGTTGGACGAGTGGAATGCCCGTGCGGAGGCGCTGGGGGGGACCGCCAGTGCACTGTCCGCGGCGTTCACCGCGCGACTCGACCGGCACATGGGCCGGCTGCACGGCGAGGCCGACGATGTCAAAATGCTGCTCACCGTCAATACCCGCACGGCCGACGATGCACGTGCGGTCGCGGTGTCCTTCGTCCGGGTCGGTATCGACCCGACGGGAGTGACCACGGATCTGGGCGAGGCCCGCGCCGCCATCAAACAAGCACTGAAGGCTGCCGAGGGCACCGACGACGAGTCGGCGGAGCTCGTTGCGCTGACGCCTTTCACGCCGAAGCGGGCATGGAAGCATCTGGTCGACTACGCGGTCAGCGACCCTGACCGACCGGCCGTGTGTTCAAGTCTCGGCGATACCGGCCCGGCGGCGATCCGTCCCGATGGCACGGTGTGCGACTCGATGTTCGCCCGGGGAGCCAGCCAGAACATGACACGAGGATGGCTGGAGCGAACGGGCAGCCAACTGCATGTTTTCGTCGGAACCTCGACAGAGCTCAACCAGGTCGGCGTCTGCGTGCGCGGCTACCACCCGGGCTCGGTGACCACCGGAGCCGCGTTACGTGAATCGGCTGAGCGCACACTGGCTGAATTCGGCCTCACCGGCGAGATCGACTAGTGGAACCGGGACCAAAGTGGAAGCTCAGAGGTGGACGTTCTACCGCTTGCGGACGCGTCAATGTGACCAGCCTGGCAGCAACATAACAGTTAGCCGTTACCGCAGATTTACGCACACGCAAGCGCGTATGCTCCGCTGTTGCATCGGAAAGAGCCCACACGGAGGCCATCAGCATGATTGACTCTCGTCGAGATCGGTCGCGCTCTCGGAGGCGCCCCTCGTTTGCGGGGACCGCCGTCGCGCAGACTGTGACGCCCCGCCCCTTGGCGGTTATGTGAGACGCCGTGCCTCGATGTGCAGTTACAACCTCCATCTGACGGTTGGCGCTAGGAGTGGAAGCACTTGGAAGACGGGAAAGGTCGGCGTGCGGTGATCGACGGAAGTTTGCCCGACATTGAGCAAACTCAGCCCGATGTCACCAACTGGCCCCGCGATGACGTCCCGCCCCAGCCTATGAACGAGCCGTTGCCCCCACCTCCGGCCGAAGGCCGACCTCGAAAGGCGCGCCGCAGGCGAGGGTTCGGCCTCAAGGCGCTTGGGCGCCTCTGGATTCCACTGGTTGTCGTCGTTGTGCTCGCTGCCGGCGGGCTGACGGTGTCGCGTCTGCACAGCATCTTCGGAAACGAGAAGACCCTGTCCTATGGCGACACCAAGAACGACAAGGGCAAGCCGTACAACCCGAAGAAGATGAAATACGAAGTGTTCGGACCACCGGGGACAGCGGCCCAGGTGAGCTATTTCGATGAGAACGGCGATCCGGTACACCAGGATGTCACCCTGCCCTGGTCGCTGGAGTTCCCGATCTCCGCTGCCGCGGGCATCGGGAGTGTCGCCGCCCAAGGCAACAGCGAGACCATCGGCTGCCGCATCACGGTGGACGGCGTCGTGAAAGCGGAAAATACCACGACGCACGAGGTCAGTTCTTTTGTCTCTTGTCTGTTGAAGGCCGCATGAGTAACCACCAGCTCGATACCGGGCATTCGGTCGTGGCACGAACGATCCGCCGATTCTCGGTGCTCGTCATCTTGGGGTGGTTGGCGATTGTCTTCGGCTTAACCCTGGGCGTTCCTACGCTGGAGCAGGTCGAGGCAGAGCACGCGGTGTCCCAGAACCCGACTGATGCGCCGTCGTTTCAGGCCACCCAGCGAATGGCGGAGGTCTTCCAGGAATCCAATTCCGGCGCGGCCCCGGCGATGATCGTCCTGGAAGGCCAGCAACCCCTGGGCGACGAGGCGCACCGGTACTACGACGGGTTGATCCGTCAGTTCCAAAGCGATACCAAGCATGTGCAACACGTCCAGAACTTCTGGGGTGACCCGCTCACCAGCGCCGCCGCCGAGAGCGATGACGGCAAGGCCGCATACGTTCAACTGGCGCTCTCCGGTAAACCGGGCGAGCCACTGGCAAACGAGTCGGTGCGAGCCGTCCAGCACATCGTTGCGGAGACGCCGGCGCCACCGGGGATCAAGACCTTCGTCACCGGCCCTGCTGCCCTCGCTGCGGATATGAGCGTCAGCGGAAACAGTACGGTCACCACCATCACGTTGGTGAGCATCGCGGTGATCTTCCTGACCCTGCTCATCGTCTACCGGTCGCCGTTCACCGTGATCCTGTTGCTGATGGTGGTCTTCATACAGCTGCAGGCAGCCCGTGGATTCGTCGCATTGCTCGGCCATTTCGGAATCATCGGGCTGACCACGTTCGCGGTAAACCTGCTGGTAGCCCTCGTGATCGCGGCCGGAACGGACTACGGGATTTTTTTCATCGGGCGCTATCACGAGGCGCGTCTGGCCGGTCAAGATCGGGAGACGGCCTTCTTCACCACCTACCGCGGCGTCGCCCGAGTTGTGTTGGCCACCGGCACCACCGTCGCCGGAGCCACCCTGTGTCTCAGCTTCACCCGGCTGCCCGCATTCCAAGCCCTCGGCGTTCCCTGCGCAGTCGGCATCATGGTCGCCGTCGCGGTGGCGGTCACGCTCGTCCCCGCGGTCATCGTGACCGGAGGCCGTTTCGGGCTTTTCGAACCCAAGCGAAAAGCCCAGGCTCGCGGATGGCGAAGGATAGGTACCGCGATCGTCCGCTGGCCGGGCCCCATTCTCGTTGCTTCCTTGGCAGTTACACTTGTTGGACTCCTGACGTTGCCGGGCTTCAAGCCCGATTACAACGACCAGCACTTCCTACCCAAGAACATTCCCGCCACTCAGGGCATCGAGGCAGCAGCGCGACACTTTCCGCCGTCGGCAATGATGTCACCCGAAATACTTTTGGTCGAGACCGATCACGATCTCCGCAATTCCGCCGATTTCCTGGTGCTGAACAAATTGGCGAAGGCAGTGCTCGCAGTTCCGGGTATTGAAAAAGTCCAGGCCGTGACACGGCCCGAGGGAACTCCAATCGCGCACACGACGATTCCCTATCTGATGAGCGCGCAACAGGCCGGCCAACAGCAGTTCATGTTCTTCCAGAAACAGCGCATGGCGGACCTGCTGGCGCAGGCCGACCAAATGCAACAGTCCATCGACATCATGACGCACATGTATGCCCTGATGCAGCAGATGCAGACCACCATGCACAGCATGGTCCAGAGCACACACGAGATGGCCGACATCACCAACGAGTTGCGGGATCACATAGCGGATTTCGAGGATTTCTTCCGACCTATTCGCAACTACTTCTACTGGGAACCGCACTGCTTCAATATCCCTATCTGTTGGTCGATCAGAAGTATCTTCGACATCCTCGACGGCGTTGACGGACTGACCGAAAAGCTGAATGAGTTGGTCGGAAATCTCGATCAGATGGACATCCTCATGCCCCAGCTGATCAGCCAGTTCCCGGAGATGATCGCGATCATGACGAGCATGCGGACCATGCTGCTCACCATGCACAGCACCATGTCGGGGGTATTCGGCCAGATGGACGACAACGGCGCCAATTCGACCGCCATGGGCAAGGCGTTCGATGCCGCACAGAACGATGATTCATTCTACGTCCCCCCGGAGGTCTTCAAGAATGAGGACTTCAAGCGAGTCATGAAGATCTTCATCTCGCCGGACGGGAAAGCCGTGCGAATGCTGATATCCCAGAAAGGCGACCCCACATCGCCCGACGGTATCGCCCGCGTCGACGCGATCAAGAGCGCAGCCGAAGAAGCGCTCAAGGGGACTCCCTTGGAGGGCTCGCAGATTTCCCTGTCCGGCACGGCGGCGTTGGTGAAAGACATCGTCACCGGAACCAAATACGACATGATGATTGCCGTCGTAGCGGCGCTCTGCCTCATCTTTATCGTCATGTTGATAGTAACGAGAAGTCTCATTGCCGCGATGGTCATCGTCGGCACGGTCTTGCTGTCCTTGGGCGCATCCTTCGGTCTGGCGGTATTGGTGTGGCAGTATTTGCTCGGCATCCAATTGCACTGGTCGGTGTTCGTGATGACTGTAATCATTCTGCTGGCCGTCGGATCTGACTACAATTTGCTATTAGTCGCCCGGATGAAAGAGGAAATAAGCGCCGGCCTCAACACCGGAATTATTCGGGCAATGGCCGGCACCGGAAAGGTCGTTACGACCGCCGGACTAGTGTTCGCCTTCACGATGGCGTCGATGATGGTGAGCGACGTGCTCAGCATTGGTCAGGTGGGGACGACGATCGCCCTAGGGCTGCTGTTCGACACGCTGATCGTACGGGCTTTCATGACCCCGTCCATCGCTGCGCTGCTCGGGCGCTGGTTCTGGTGGCCGCAACAGGTGCGGCCCCGCCCCGCCAGCACGATGCTCCGACCTACCGGACCGCGTCCGTTGGTGCGCGCCCTGTTGCTGAACCAAGAGAAGTAAGTGCCGGATACCGACCTTCGGCCAGAGCCGACTAATCAGCTCCGTCGGCCAGCGATCGCGCGGGCGATCCGTATGCTGTCGCCGCTCATCATCCTGGCCTGGGTGGCTCTGACCATCCTGGTGACGTTCTTTGTTCCCTGGCTGGAGACCGTCGGCCGCGACCATTCGGTGCCGATGGCCCCGCAGGACGCGCCGGCGGTGGTTGCCATGCACCGGATGGGCAGTATCTTCAAAGAGTCCGCCTCCGACAGTTTCGCCATGTTGGTGCTGGAGGGACAGGACCAGCTCGGGGACGATGCGCACACGTACTACGACAGGCTGATTCAGGCTCTGAAGAGCGATACCAAGCACGTCGAGCATGTGCAGGACCTGTGGGGAGACCGACTCACCGCGGCCGGCGCGCAAAGCAAGGACGGCAAGGCCGTCTACATTCAATTGAATCTGGCCGGTAACCAAGGCACGACATTGGGCCAGCAATCAATCGCCGCGGTTCGCAACATCGTTGACCGCATGCCCCCACCGCCCGGCATCAAGGTCTATGTCACCGGTCCCGCAGCGCTGGTGGCCGACATGCAGCATGCCGGCGACCACTCGATGATCAAGATGACGGCATTGGGCGCCGTCCTCATTTTCGCAGTCCTGCTCCTCGTCTACCGGTCGATCGTCACCGTTCTCGGCCTGTTACTCACGGTCGGCATCGAGGTATTGATCGCCCGCGGAATCGTCGCGTTTCTGGCCGACCACAACATCATCGGCCTCTCGACATTCGCCACGAGCTTGCTGGTCGCCCTGGCGATGGCGGCCGGCACCGACTACGGGATCTTCTTCTTCGGTCGATACCACGAGGCGCGCCAGGCTGGCGAAGACATCGAAACCGCCTTCTACAGCACCTTCCGCAGCGTGGCCCCCGTCGTCCTGGGCAGCGGTTTGACCATCGCCGGGGCGATGCTGTGCCTGAGCTTCACCCGGATACCGATTTTCCAGAGCATGGGTGTGCCATCCGCGGTCGGCATGTTCGTCGCCGTCGCGGTGGCAGTCACCCTGGTTCCGTCGTTTCTGGCGGTCGGCGGCCGGCTCAAACTGTTCGACCCCAAGGTTCGGCTCAAGAACCGGCGGTGGCGACGGATCGGCACGGCGGTGGTGCGCTGGCCAGCCCCCATCCTTGTCTCGACGATAGCGATTGCACTGGTCGGGCTGCTCGCACTGCCCGGCTACCAGACCAGCTATAACGACCGGCTTTACATACCGCAGGATCTACCGGCGAATGTGGGCAACGCCGCCGCCGATCGCCATTTTTCCCAGGCCCGGATGATGCCGGAAATCCTGATGATCGAATCCGATCATGATATGCGGAATCCCGCGGATTTCCTCATCCTGCACAAACTGGCGAAGGCGATCTTCAAGGTTCCTGGCATCTCCCGCGTCCAGGGCATCACGCGGCCCGAGGGGACACCGATCGAGCACACCTCCATTCCCTTCCTGCTGAACATGCAGAACGCGGGCATGCAGAGCAGTCTGAACTTCGTCAAGGCTCGCATGAACGACATGCTCGAACAGGTCAGATTGATCGACCGGCAAATTGTGATCATGAAGCGCATGTATGAGCTGCAAAAGCAACTCAACGACCTCACGCACAAATCGTTCGTTACGACAAAAGAAATGTCGCAACTCGTGACGATACTGATGGGCAACGCCGCGGACTTCGACGATTTCTTCCGGCCGATCCGGAATTATCTGTACTGGGAGCCGCACTGCTATGACATTCCCATTTGCTGGTCTATCCGGTCGGTATTTGACGCAATTGACGGTATTACATCACTCAATGACAAGATGAAAGAGATGCTGGTGCATCTCGATGCCTTGGACCAGTTATTGCCGCAGATCCTTGCGCAGATGCCCAAGATGATCGCGATCATGGAATCAATGCGAGGCATGATGCTGAAAATGCACGCCACGATGTCCGGTACGTTCAACATGTTGGACGATTCGAACACCAACACCACCGCCATGGGACAGGCGTTCGACGCAGCTCAGAATGACGATACGTTCTATCTGCCCCCGGAGGTGTTCCAGAATCCGGACTTCCAGAAAGCGATGAGCGCCTACCTGTCTCCTGACGGGAAAGCGGCTCGGTTCATCATCTCCCACAAGGAGGAACCGGCGTCACCGGCGGGCATCGCGAGCATCGACAAGATCAGGTCCGCCGCCGAGGAAGCTCTCAAGACAACCCCGTTGCAAGGTTCCAAGATCTCTATCGCCGGCACGGCGGCGACCTTCAAGGACTTCAGCGATGGCTCCAAATACGATCTGTTGATCGCGGCGGTCGGCGCGCTGTGCCTGATCTTCATCATCATGCTGATCATCACCCGCAGCTTGATCGCCGCCCTGGTGATCGTCGGCACGGTGGCGCTGTCGCTGGGCGCGTCGTTCGGGATGTCGGTGCTGCTCTGGCAATACATCCTGGGTATCAAACTGCACTGGATGGTGCTGCCGATGTCGGTGATCGTGCTGTTGGCGGTCGGCTCCGACTACAACCTGCTCCTGGTATCCCGAATCAAAGAAGAGTTGGCCGCCGGGATCAACACCGGAATCATCCGCGCGATGGGCGGCTCCGGCAAGGTCGTGACCAACGCCGGCCTGGTGTTCGCGTTCACCATGGCCGCGATGGTGGCCAGCGATCTGCAGATCATCGGTCAGGTCGGTACCACGATCGGCCTGGGTCTGCTCTTCGACACCTTGGTCGTGCGGTCGTTCATGACACCGTCGATCGCCGTTCTACTCGGCCGGTGGTTCTGGTGGCCCCTGCGCGTTCGTCCGCGCCCGGCCAGTGCGATGCTGCGGTCCGAAGGAACGCGTGCCTCGGTGCGGGCCTACATGCTGCCCCGCGACGACCTCGACGACGCCGTCACCGCCGAAATCCCGAGGACATCGGTCTGAGTCGCTAGCGGGCCGTCGCTACCGAGCCGCGGCCTGGCCCGCCCGGGTCTCGGCCAGCACGTAAGCCTCCAAGCTCTCGCCGGCAGCGGCGGGCACAAACCCCGTCGACTCGATCTTCGCCAAGTCGAGAACACCCCAGGCCGGCCGCGGCGAAACCGGATTCGTCGCCGTGCTGAAGTACTCCGCCGTGGACACGCCTGTCACCCGGGTCGGGTCGGAACCCGCAAGCTCGAACGTGCGTCGCGCTACATCGGCCCACGAGGTGACCGGCCCGGAACCCGTCAGGTTGTACGTCCCGTACGGTGCCGCGGTCTCGACGAGATGCCGGATCGCCCGGGCCAATTCCGAGGTGAACGTCAGCCGGCCGACCTGGTCGTCGACCACCGACGGGTCCACACCCCGTTCGGCCAGAGAAAGCATGGTGCGCACGAAGTTTCGTCCGTCACCGATCACCCACGAGGTGCGCAGGATGTAGTGCCTGTCCAACGTGGCGATGATCTGATCGCCGGCGGCTTTGGTCTGCCCGTAGACGCCCAGCGGGGCCATCGGATCGTCCTCGCGGTAGGGCCGCGTCGCGGTGCCGTCGAACACGTAGTCCGTCGAGACGTGCACCACCGTCAGCCGATGCGCCGATGCGATACACGCCAGATTCGCGACACCACCGACGTTGGCGGCCCATGCCGCGGCCCGCCCTTCAGAGGTCTCGGCCGCATCGACCGCCGTGTAGGCCGCCGCATTGACGATGGTTCCGTAGTCGCGCCAACGACGTACGGAGCCAAGATCACTGGCCGTCAGATCGAAGTCGGGCAGGTCGACGAACTCGACATGGGACACGTCTTCGTATGCCGATTGCAAAGCCCGGCCAAGCTGACCGTTGGCACCGACGACCAGGATCTTTCGCGGCTTGACGGGCACGACGTCGGACAGCGGTCCCTGGGCGCGGTCTTTCGCCGACAGCTCGGCCTGTTCCAGAGGAATCGGCCAGTCGATGCCGACGGTCTCGTCACCCGGGTGAAGCGACGTGTAGACACCGTCGGGTGAGTAGTGATCGTTGACGAGGTAGGTGTAGGCGGTGTTGGGCTCCAGCGTCTGGAAACCGTTGCCGACACCCTGCGGCACGAAGACCGCACGCGACGGGTCGAGTTCCGCGGTGACGACGGTCCCGAACGTGGGTCCGTCGCGTAGGTCGACCCACGCCCCGAAGATCCGTCCGGCAGCGACCGAGATGTACTTGTCCCATGGTTCGGCGTGGATGCCGCGGGTCGTACCCGCCGCATCGTTGAACGAGATGTTGTTCTGCACCGGCCCGAAATCAGGCATTCCGGCGGCCATCATCTTCTCGCGCTGCCAGTTCTCCTTGAACCACCCGCGATTGTCGCCATGAAGTGGCAGTTCCCAGATGGTCAGCCCTGGAATGGCCGTGGCGGTCGCGCGCAACGCCTTGCCCAGCTCCGTCATCGCTTGCGCTCCCCTGTCATTGCCCGAGGCGGGCGTAGAACGCTTCGGTGGCGGCTTTGGCGGGCGCCCACCAGCTTTCGTGGTCGCGATACCACTCGATCGTCGCTGCCAGGCCGTTTTCGAAGTCAGGGTACCGAGGCCGCCACCCGAGCTCGTCACGTAATTTGGTCGCGTCGATCGCATACCGCAGGTCATGGCCGGTCCGGTCGGGGACCTTCTCGTAGTCGTCGGCATCGCGGCCCATGATCGTCAGGATCAGTTCGACGACGGTCTTGTTGTCCTTTTCGCCGTTGGCGCCGATCAGGTACGTCTCCCCGATCCGGCCCTTCTCCAAGATCAGCAATACCGCCGACGAGTGATCATCGGCATGGATCCAGTCGCGCACGTTGAGACCGTCGCCGTACAGCTTGGGGCGGGCACCGCACAAGACATTGGTGATCTGGCGGGGAATGAATTTCTCCACGTGTTGGTACGGGCCATAGTTGTTGGAGCAGTTCGAAATCGTCGCCGCCACCCCGTAGGAACGCACCCACGCCCGCACCAGCAGATCACTGCCGGCCTTGGTCGACGAATAGGGTGACGACGGGTTGTAGGGGCTGGCTTCGGTGAACCGGCCGGGATCGTCCAGCGCCAAATCGCCGTACACCTCGTCGGTGGAGATGTGGTGATAGCGCACACCGTACTTGCGGACCGCCTCGAGCAACGTGAAGGTGCCGATCACATTGGTGTGCAGGAACGGCTCGGGGTCATCCAGGGAATTGTCGTTGTGGGTTTCCGCGGCGTAGTGCACCACACCGTCGGCAGTGGCGACCAGCTTGTCGACCATCTCGGCATCAGCGACATCACCATGCACAAAGGTGACCCGATCCTCGGGCAGGCCGGCCAGCGACTCGCGATTACCAGCATAGGTCAGTTTGTCCAGCACGGTGATGTGGTGATCGGTGTGCTCGACCGCGTAATGCACGAAGTTGGATCCGATGAACCCGGCACCTCCGGTGACGAGAAGCTGCGCCACTAGAAACCTCTCTCCAGCAGGTCCAACAGATAGGACCCGTAACCCGACTTCACCAGGGTATCGGCCCGGTCACGCAGCTCGTCGTCGGTAAGAAAACCCTGCCGCCAGGCGATCTCCTCGGGCACCCCGATCTTCAGACCGGTACGTCGTTCCATGGTGCGCACGTAGTCGGCCGCGTCGGTCATCTGGTCGAAGGTGCCGGTGTCCAACCAGGCGGTGCCGCGCGGCAGTACCTGCACCCGCAGCCGCTCCTGTTCCAGGTAGGCGCGATTGACGTCGGTGATCTCATACTCGCCACGATCACTCGGGGACAGCTCCCGCGCGATCGACACCACGTCGTTGTCGTAGAAGTAGAGCCCCGGCACCGCGTAGTTGCTCTTGGGCTGTTTGGGCTTCTCTTCCAGGGACACCACCATGCCGCTGGAATCGAATTCCACGACGCCGTATGCCGAGGGCTCGGCCACCCAGTACGCGAAGATCGCGCCACCATCGATATCGGCGAAACCCTTGAGCTGGTTGCCCATTCCCGGCCCGTAGATCAGGTTGTCGCCCAGGACCAGTGCGACCTTGTCGGTGCCGATGAAATCGGCGCCGATGGTGAACGCCTGCGCCAGCCCGTCCGGCGATGGCTGTTGGGCGAACGTGATGGACACCCCGAAGCGCGATCCATCACCCAACAGCCGCTCGAAACTCTCGGCGTCGTGCGGTGTGGTGATCACCAGGATGTCGCGGATGCCCGCCAACATCAGGGTGGACAGCGGATAGTACACCATCGGCTTGTCGTAGACCGGGATCAACTGCTTGGAGACACCGAGCGTGATCGGATGCAGCCGGGTCCCTGAGCCTCCCGCCAGGATGATGCCCTTCATGGCGACCTGCTGATGACTCGGACGCCCATGCCGCGCGTCTCGTAGATGCACAGATCGTCGACCCAGAACCGCCCGTCGAACACCATCAGCGCTCCCCGGTCGTCTCGTTCCGTGGAGACGACCTCGATCTCGGATCGGGTGCGCTTGTTGGTCGGGGTCACCTGACCGCGGAACTTCCAGCTGAACACCTGGTCCAGGGCGACCGGCTCGAACTCGTAATCGTCGCCGGCCGGGACGTATCCCGCCAGCCGGGCCAACGCGCGCGCCGCCTGCTGCATGGCCTCAAGTCCCAGCGAGCCGGGCTGCACCGGGTCCTGGAAGAAGTGAGCCTTGAAGAACCATGCTTCGGGGGTGACGTCGTACTCGGCGACCAACCGGCCCAGACCGGCTTCTCCCCCGCCCGGCCAGAAATTCACCCGGTCGAGCACCTGCAGTCGGCCCTGGTCCAGCCACGGCGCACCGTCGAGTTCCGCCGCGCGGTAGGACAATGCGACCGGGGCCGGTTCGGAAAGCGCCTCCAATGCTCCCGGCTTCACCTTCAGGCCGACCTGATTCTTCAACGCCTCGGGACTGAAGAACCCGAACGCCGTCTTCATCGTCATCACGACTTCGTCCTCTTGGGTGCAGACGACATCGAAGAAGACGATGGTCGAGCCCGCACCGTCGGCGAATCGCTCCAGCGTCGAGGTCACCCGCAGGGTGCCGACCCGTGCCGGCCGGTGCTGGACGACGTCGCCGCCGTCGAGATTGCGGAACACCACATCATCGGGGCGGTTGGCGGCGAAACCGTTGTACGACGACAACCAGCCGCACGGCTGCAGCAGGATCTCGATCAGCACCGGCATCGGGACCGCATCGACGTGGGCGTCGGCGAAATACCACTCGCCTGCCGGGACGTCGTATTCCGCGATGACGGTGCCGCCCTTGGTCGGCACGCCCGGCAGGCTGGACACACTGAGCACCCGCGACATGAAGTGGTAGGGCTCGTCCGGCAGGCGTGGCGCCCGGCGGGTGCCGTCGAACGGAGCGTACAAAGCGCCGAACGCATCCGAGGGCATACCGCGCCCGCACGCCAGGAGCGCACCCTGATCACCGCGAACATCCTTGGTGTTCTCCAGGATTCGCACCGGTCCGGGTGCACCCGGCGGCATGGGCCAGTCCGGAACGAGCCGCATGCCGAAACGTCGGCATCCGAACACCTTGAAGCCGTCACTGCGGCAGAGCAGCGCGGCGAAGATCGTCGGGGTGGGGCCGTCGATGATCTCCTCGATGAACACTTCGTAGTCGAGCATGTGGTCGGCGTCCGGAGTCACCTGCCCGCGGCACACGAAACGCGCCATATCGTCGGGCACCGGCTCGAACCGCCAGCCGTCGCGCTCGATGGTGAACCCGTAGGCGGCCATCGCGAAGGACAACGCCTGGGTGGCCGCGTCCGCCATCAGCGTCCCGGGCATGCACGGATCGTTCTTGAAATGCCCGTCGTAGAACCAGGTATCCCTCGGGACCGCCGCGGTGGCACGCAGGTAGCCGCGGCCCCACGGGCCCCCTTCCGGATCGAACTCGGCGATCTCGTCGATCAGCTGCAGCTTTCCGCTCGGAAGGCTCGGCGTTCGAGTGTGGGCGGCCGCCCGCTCGAAGCCGGCTCCGAAGCACCGGTAGGCGTGCCCGTGGATGAATGCGTCCAGATCGTCGCGGCTGAACGACGTCTTCTGGGTGACGCACGGCGGGTCGTCACGACGCGCGCCGTCACGCGGTGCGTCGTCTTCGGCGTCCCACAACACCCCGTCGGACTGGGCGAGTTCGGCATCGGAGAAGAATCCGGCTTGACCGTTGCGCACCGAGATCATCAACCGATCGCCGATGTAGCAGTCGTAGTGGAAGAAGAACAGTCGGGTGTCACCGGTTTTCGCGTGACCGTCGATGTGGATCTCGTAGTGCAGTGTGTCGCCACCCTTGGGCAATTCGCCCATGAACGTCAGGTCGCACCCGAGCAGGCGGTAGACGCGTTCGCTGCAATTGGTGAAGTCCGCACCCAGCCACGACGCGAGCAGCAGGTCCGCCTGGCCGCTCTCGATCACCACACCCGGCGACATCCGGCCGTTGTGGATGTACCAGGCGTCGGGGTCCACATCGGTCTCGGTGACGATGCAGCCGGTGCCCATCGTGCCGGGCTCACCCTCGATGCTCATCACCCGGTCTGCCAGGAGCAGCGGCGGCTCGGGCATCCGCACCAGGCGTTCGTACTGGTCGTACTCGGCGAACTTGGGGCCCATGACCTCCGAGACCTTGCCTCCGGCAAGGATTTCCAGCTGCGCGCGGGTCCATAGCGGCTCCTCGACGGGTGCGGGCCGCTTGCTCGACGCGGGCGCCGGCGGGGACGGCGCGGGTACGGCCTGCGGCTCGGCGGTCGCCGGCGGGGGTGACGATGGCGGAGGGGGTGGCGGCGGCGCTGACGGTGGTGGCGGAGGCGGCGCGCTGGGTGCCGGCGGCGCCGGCGGTGCAGCACGCATGGCAGGTGCGGGTGCGCTCGGCGGCGCCGCGGGCGCGGGCGCGTACGCAGCTGGGGCATTGGCGGTCGGCGACATCGCGGCGCGCCGTCCTGTCACGAGCGCGAGAAGGTCGCCGCGCGACTTCAGGAACGACGTGTGGGCATCGGCCTGCCGTTCCAGGAACGCTGTATGCGCATCGCTGACCGAGGTGACCAGACTCAGCGCCGCGGCCGCCTGATCGCCGACCGCCGCGGCTACCGGCACGACCGGCCGGGCGGGCACCGGGCCGGGGCTGGGCACGGATTGGGCGGGGCCGCCCGCTGCGACGACCAGTGGCGCGGGATGGACCGGCGCTGGCGGCATGACTTGGACATTTCCACGGTCCACTTCTGGCATGGGCGCACTCTCATTCTTGGACGCCGCCGGGGTCGGCACCTTCTCCGAAGGCTCAGGGGTCGAGACGATATCCGGCCAGTGGGCGGCCAGCGTCAGCTTGCGGCCGTTCTCCGGCGAGACCGGCATGGCTTGTTCATGTAGTTGCCGGATGCGCGCATCGAATGCGTCGATGTCGACCGGCAGCCCGTGAACCCACAGCTTGCACACGCTTTCGGCCAGTGCGCGCAACCCCCGCCGTTCCTGGGGATCCAGTGCGACCGCGAGATGCGGGCGATCGCCGAGGATCTTCGACACCGCTCCGGTCAGAATCGCGCGGGGCCCATGTTCGACGAAGACCCGAACGCCGTCCTCCCACGCCTGCAGGACCGTCGCGGGAAAGTCGATGGGCTCGAGGGCCTGCCGGGTGATCGCCTCGGCAGCCGCCTCCCGGGTCGGCACGTAGGCGCGGTTGACCGCGTTGGTGTAGAACCGGACTCCGGGCGCGTCGTGCGTCTCACGGGTGTGAATGTCGCGCCAGGTATCGGCGAACGGTGCCATCGCTTCGCAATGGATGACCATATCCAGACCCAGCGGTATCGCGGTCGCGCCATCCACAGCTTCGATCACCCGCCGACACGCCTCGGGATCACCGCCGATGACGCAATCGTCGGGCGCTTGAACGATGGTCATATAGGCGCGCGGCTCGGCAGCCAGCGCAGCCTCGACCGCCACGCGGGGTGCGGTGATCCGCCAGCACTCCCATGGGGCCGGCTGGTTCCCGAGGCCCCAGTCCGCCGCCGCCACCCGGCAGGCACCGGTGAGCTCGTCGCCGTACATGCCCGACGCTTCGATCTCGCGCAGCATCGGCTCCAGGTCGCGCCACACCCCGAAGGCCAGCAGCGAGTTCGTCTCGCCTGACGAAAGGCCAATGGCTGCGGTCGGATTGAGACCCAGGACGGTCCGGGAGAATTCGGCCTGCGACTGACAGACGAGCGCGCAGCCGGTCAGCTGGGTTCGCGGATCCAGGGCGGTGATCCCGGCACCGTGAAGAGCCCGCGCCAGGTCGCCGACACCGGAGAGACGCCGCGTGAGCGCGTCACCGATCTCAGGCCACGCGAACAACAAGTCACGTCCGGCACCCGGGTACGCCGCCGCCGCACCGGTGAACGTGAAGGCCAGTTCACCGGCCATCGGGGCTTCGGCGAACGCGATACCCGGAATTGCCGGTGACTCACCACGTTCCAGCCGCTGCAGGGCCTGCTGCCGCAGGGCGTCGAGCGTGGACTCGCTGTCGCCCACCAACGAGCATCGCACCGGCCCGGCCCCACCCGGTTCGCCGCGTTGCATCCGGCTCAGCAATTCAGCCCGGCTGGCGCCGGCATACCGTTCCGAGACCGGGACGACGCCAACGGCCAGCGGCTTGGGGGCACCATCGGGCGCCGACACCGTAATGCCGTCGGCATGTCCGCCCAGCGCCTCCACCCAGACCGCGGCAGTTGTGCCGCCCGGCGCCGGCTGCGCCCCAGCCTGATCCACCCGCACCCGGGCCCGCACTGCCTCTACGCGGGCAGCGATCTCGACGGCGGCGCTGGCCGCATGGGTACGACCGATACGCCCGGCGGCGAAGTTCGGCTCCGTAGCGATCGGTTCACCGTCGGTATCGATGACCGCGATGATCTCGTCGCCCGCGACTTCGGCGTCCGCACGCCGCTTGAGGACGAACGCCACCGCGGCGTCGCCGTGCGCCACACTCGTATCTGGGTCGAGCGCATCAGCTGCACGTGAATGTGCCGGCTCACAACACATATCGACCGCGCCCGCGACAACCGTGTCGAGTTCACGGTGCCGCAACGCCCGGATACCGATCTGCAACGCGGTGATCCCGGACAGTTCCTCGGTGGAGACGGTGAAGCCGAACCCACGGAAGTCGCGCTGCGCATGGATGCGGTTGGCGGGAATGTTCGGCATGGTGCCGACGACACCGTCGGCGGTCAACTGCGGCGCGGCGGCTAAATTCGCCTCCAGCCACTGTTCGTCGTCGCTGTGCAGCACCCGCAACCGTTGCCGGGCAATGGTGGCATCGCACCCCATGCCGACCAACACCCCGGTACGGTCCGGATCCACGGTCACGTTGCGCAACGCCTGCCCTGCCGCGGCCAGCATCGCCGTCTGCTGACTGAGGCTGCCGGCAAGTTCATTTGGCGGAAAGCCAAGTCCCGCAAGGTCAAGCTCGACGGCATCGAGCGGGCTGGGCTGCGCCTGCGGCCCGAGCACGCGGCGACGGAACGCCCCGGCATCGCGTGCGTCACCGGTGATCACGCCGACTCCGCAGATGACGACATCGTCGGTGGGCGGCTGCTGTCGCGCAACCGAATCCCTTGGCCCACGGTAATTCTCGACGATCAAGTGCGCGTTGTTGCCGCCAAAGCCGAAGTTGCTGACCGCCGCGCGCTTGACCGGCCCCTCCCATGGTGTGGCTGCTGTCACCAAGGTGAACGACGTATCGCCCAGTTTGTCGGTCGGCTTCTCGCACAATGACGGGGGAAGAGTCGACGCCTGCATGGCCGACAGCACATTCACCAGGCTCGCCGCTCCGGACACTGTGATGGTGTGGCCCAGATTGCCTTTCAGCGCACCCAACTTCAGCGGCACATCCCCGTAGGCGGCCGCGATGCTCTCCAGTTCCGTCGCATCACCGAGCCGCGTTCCGGTGGCGTGACAGTCCACATAGTCGATGTCGGCCGGCGTCAGCCCGGCCTGCTCGAGCGCCGCCATCATGGCACGGGTTTGGCCACCCACCGCCGGTGCCAGAAACCCGCTCTGGCGCCCGTCGTTCGACAGCCCGACCCCCACGATCACGCCGAGAATGTTGTCGCCGGTCCGCTCGGCGTCGTCGAGACGCTTCAGCGCGACCAGCGCCGCACCTGCCGAGGGAACCAGACCGTCGGCTTCGGCGTGGAAGGGACGGGACCGACCCGACGGGCTGAGCGCTTGTAGCGATGTGAAGCCGAGATGCAGGAAGAGGTCGTCAGAGCCGTTGACACCGCCCGCGAGCATCACGTCGGCGTCGCCGTCGTGCAGGGCGTCGCACGCCAGCTTGATCGCGTAAAGCGATGACGCGCACGCTGCGTCGAGGGCATAGACCGGCCCATTCATCTGCATCGCCCCGGCGACCAAGTGCACCGGCAGCCCCGAGGAGAAGCGGTTACGCGGATCGTCGTTGCCGTGACCCGTCCAGACCGCTTCCACGAACGCAGTGCCCATGGTGCTCGGATACGACAGGTTGCCGACGATCAATCCGGTCCGCGGCGCCGCAACTGAACCGCCCAGTGCCTGCTGCGCACACTGCGCGAGCCACGGCACGATCGGATCGAGCCGATCGAAATCGGGTATCCGCGCTGCGATCTCGGTCAGGTCGAACGAGGCATCGATGTTGCCTCCGGTCGCCGACGACACCCGGAGACCGGGTTTGTCGCTGGCCACCAGCTTGGCGGGATCCACCCCGCGCCAGTGGTCGCGTGGTGTGGGCGTCAACAGGCAACGTCCGGCCATCGACGCCTCGAACAGCGCCTCCGGCGTGGCTGCACCCGGCAGTACACAACTGCGTCCGACGATCGCGACGGGTTCGAAAACGCTCACGCCGAAGTGCCCGCGGCGCCACCCGCAGCGTAGAACTCCACACCCTCCAGCGTTGCGATAAGCGCACCGTCGGAAGTTTCGTACGCGATGTCGAAGTCGACCCGCTTGTCATTGACCGGATGCGCGGCCAACCGGCAGCGCCCGATGCTGCCGTCACCGAAGGCGCGGTGCAGAACGACGCGCGCGATACGGATCGGCAGCACCAATGGACGTCCCTGCGCACCCGCCCATACGATGCCCAGCTGTAATCCACCATCGATACCGGCCGCGTCGATCGCCCAGCCGTTCTGCGGCCAGCCGAGTTCGCCCAGACTCTTGAGGTCTGCGCTTCCGCCGGTGCCGCCGAAGCTGTCGAGGCGCTCGATCACCGCGAACTGCGGCCCGTGGAACAGCGGCCCGGCATACGCCTCGTCGACACTCATCGGCCACGCCGACCCGGACACCGGCGGAACCGATAGTTCCGGTGACGCAACGGCGGTGGTGTCGATGGTGGCGCGGTACCGCGCCCGGCCCTCGCTGTCGCTGATGGACACCGTGTAGGACGTTCCGGCCGGCTCGAAATCGATACTGAGAACCTGCTGTTCGTGTTCGGCGAGGGTGACGCCCGACAGCACCTGGAAGTCGCGGACCACCGGACACGCGTCGGCGACCAGACCGCGGGCCGCGCGCAGCATGGCGTCGAGCGCGATCACGACCGGCACCACCACCCGGCCGCGGACCTGGTGATCAGTGAGTACCGGCAGGTTGTCGGTCGACACCTGCCATTCGAGGTGTGCCGCGCGCAGGCGCTGCTCGGCAGGTGCCGCGACCACCACCGCTGTTGCCGAAGACCGGCACAACGCATGTTCGGCGAAGAACTGTGCACCTTCGGCGATCGGGATGACACCGACACCGCCGGCGAGGAACCGGCTCTTCAGCGTCGCGTCGACCATGCCACCGTCCCACGGGCCCCAGCCGAATGCACGAACCACGCATTCGCCGTTTCGGCGCGCGGACTCCCGGGCGGCGATCGCCTCCAGCGCCGCGTTGGCCGACGCGTAGGCGGACTGCCCGGGATTCCCGGCCCGTGCCGCGATCGAGGAGAACAATGAGATGAAGCGCAACTCATCGGTTGCGGTCGCATCCAGAAGCGCTTCGGCACCAATCAGTTTCGTGTTGAACACCTTGACGAACTGATCGTCGTCGAGGTCTTCCAGACGCTTGTCGGCAAGCACACCCGCGCCGTGGACGACTCCGACGATTGGCCCGAAATTCCGCCGCACCTCATCCAGCACGCTTCCCAGCGCAGTGCGATCGGTGATGCTGGCGGCGAAGTACCGCGCCGGCGTGCCCTGCCGCTCTGCGGCCGACAACGTGGCACGGACTTCCCGCTCGGCCAGCAGGCTTTCCGCCTGCGCGCGTGCCTGCGGCAGGCTCAGCTGCTCGCCGCGGGCGCGCGCCGATGCCGCCAAGGCGGTGGCGATCTCGGCGGCGGTGGTGCCGGTCGGCTCGTCGGCGGCGATCTCACGCAGTGCCGTACGTCCGAGAAGGGCGAGTCGCAGGCCATGCAGCTTGGCCAGCGCCAGCGCCGACTCCGCCGTCACACCCCGGGCGCCACCAGTCACCACGACCACGCCGCCCTGCGTGACGCTGATCGTCTCACCCTCCCCGACCGAGGACTCGATGTCATCGACAGTGACGAGCCGGGTCCCGTCCGCACGGAGCGCGACCTCGATACCGCTGCCGCCCTCGAGGAGCTCGGCCGTCAGCCGTTCGGCATCAAGGCTCTCCATGTCGATGGCCCGCACTGAGGCGTTGGGCCATTCCCAGCCTGCGGTCTTCACCAGGCTGGCAACACCGACCGGCACGTCGGCGGCGACGAATCGGGCACCCGTCGACTGCACCGTGACGAACACGCGCGTTCGGGCATTGCTCTTGGCCACGCTGCGAGCGGCGTGGAATGCCCGTACGTGCACGTCGACACAGTCTTCGGGGGTGCGGGCGGGGGCCAGCGCGGCCAAGCTGATCACAGCGCCCGCTTCGGCCGGCACCTCGTCGACAGCCCGGGCCGTAATCCCGCGCGCATTCAGCGTGTGCTCGAGAGCGTCGGCGAAGGTGGGGTCTTCACGAGTGATGAACACGACGCCGTCGCGCAGTCCGGCCATCGCCAACCCGCTGGGCGGCGCGGCTCGGAGCTCGGCCTCGGTGCAGCTCAAGCCAACCGGTGCCGACGACTCGGGAGCGGAATGCTGAACCCCGGCGATCTGCGCGGTGGTACCGCCGGCGGCGAAACCGGCGATCGTGTCGACAACGTCCTGCAGAGTGCGCAGGTTCGCCAACTCAGAGGCCGGGATCTCCGGAGCACCAGGGAACTTCGCCTGCAACGCCGCCAAAATCTCGACCTGCTTGATCGAATCAATCCCCAGCTCGGCCTCCATCTCCATGCC
>NZ_JAPJDO010000036.1 GCF_026242045.1 Mycobacterium pinniadriaticum | reverse complement strand
TGACGACCGTCAGCAACATGTACAACACGTCAGGCCCGGACACATCCGATCGGACTCATACGTCAAGACGACGGCGGGTTGAGCGCCGGTCGTGATCTGACGGAGCTTCCTTGGTCGCCGGTGCTGGGCCAACTCGCCGCCGACCTCACCGGGATGAGGATGATGACTGCTGCCCAATGGATAGTTCGGGTCGTGATGTCGCTGGCGTACTGGCCCATCGGCAAGAGCGAAGTCGAACACCGAATCGTGCAACGGTTCGTCGCACCGGCATTCGACTGACGTGATGAGAGCGCACCAGCGCGGCATTTTGGCCTCGCCGCGCGGACGGGACCGCCCGCGCCGCGAGCGCCGTTAGCAGACGGGTGAAAGTCCTGCTCAACGTGGAGCCGATGACGGGAATCGAACCCGCGTATTCAGCTTGGGAAAAAGATTCGGGGTGTGCACGGGCGCCGCATCGATGTCACCAAAACCGTTGTGACCAGTAGATTCTGTGCATGGGTGTGTATTGGTGGGCATGGCTGTGAATCAGGTGTCGTGACAACGGCGTGACAACGAGAGGTGTCCCGATATCGGGACAATCACCGGTCGGCGACGGTCAGCCTGTCAACGGCCATGTAGAAGTCTCCGCTGGTGGCCAGGAAAAGTCCCCACTCCTGTGCGGGTGATTGGTTAACTCGGTTTGGCGGCTCCCTTCTTATGGTCGGCGTGGCGCATCCGGTAGGACTCGCCGGAGGTGACCACGATGGTGGCGTGGTGCAGCAGGCGGTCAAGGATGCTGGCGGCGGTGGTGTGTTCGGGCAGGAAACGTCCCCATTGCTCGAAGGGCCAGTGCGAGGCGATGGCCAGTGAGCGGCGTTCGTAACCGGCGGCGACCAGGCGGAACAGCAGTTGGGTGCCGGTGTCATCGAGGGGAGCGAAGCCGATTTCGTCGAGTATCACGACGTCGGCGCGAAGCAGGGTGTCGATGATCTTGCCGACGGTGTTGTCGGCAAGACCGCGATACAGGGTTTCGATGAGGTCCGCGGCGGTGAAGTAGCGGACCTTGAAGCCGGCCGCCACCGCGGCGTGGCCGCACCCGATGAGCAGATGACTTTTACCCGTGCCCGGCGGTCCAATGATGGCCATGTTCTGTTGTGCCCGAATCCATTCCAGGCTGGCCAGGTAGTCGAAGGTGGCTTGGGTGAGTGAGGAGCCTGCCACGTCGAACCCGTCGAGAGCCTTGGTCACCGGGAACGCGGCGGCCTTAAGTCGGTTGGCGGTGTTGGAGGCATCTCGTGACGCGATCTCAGCCTCCACCAGAGTGCGCAGCACTTCCTCTGGGGTCCAGCGCTGGGTCTTGGCCACCTGCAGCACCTCGGCGGCGTTGCGACGTACCGTGGCCAATTTCAACCGGCGCAGCGCGGCATCCAGATCGGCGGCCAGCGGCGGGACCGACGTCGGCGCCACCGGTTTCGTCGCGGCGGTCATGACGCGGTCCCATTGGTGGCACCGTCGGTGATCTTGTAGGCGTCCAGTGATCGGGTCGGGGCCGACGGGAGATCCACGACCAAGGCTTGGCCGGCGGGTCGCGGTTGCGGGGTGCCGGTGCCGGCGGCCAGGATCGAGCGCACGTCAGCGGCACGGAACCGCCGGAACGCCACCGCACGGCGCAGGGCATCGACCAACGCCTTCTCTCCGTGAGCCGCACCCAACCCGAGCAGCACATCGAGTTCAGTCCCCAGGCGAGTGTTACCGATCGCGGCCGCCCCCACCAGGAACTGCTCGGCCTCCTCACCCAGAGCGCAGAACTGTTTCTCCGCTTTGGTTTTCGGTCTCGGTCCGCGCGAGGGTGCCGGTCTGGGCCCGTCGTAGTGCTCATCGAGGATCGAGGTCTCCCCAGGGCCGCGCAGTTCGTGCTCGGCTACGATCACCCCCGTCGCCGGTTCCAGGATGATCAGGGCGCCGTGATCGACCACGACCGCCACCTGGGTGCCGATCAAACGGGTGGGCACCGAGTAGCGAGCCGAGCCGTAGCGGACACACGACAGACGATCGACCTTGCGACGCACCGATCCCGCACCGATCTCCAGGCGCAACGACGGCAACGTGTTGAGCACCTGGCGTTCTTCGGCCAGTCGCTGCTCGGGGATCGCGCAGATCTCCGAGTGCACCGCGGCGTTGACCTCCGCGCACCACGCGATGGCGGCCGCATTGGCGGCCTGCAGATCGACGGGTTCGCCGGTGACGGCGGCTTCGGTCAACAACGGGACCGCAAGGTCGGATTGTGAATAGCCGCAAAGGTTTTCCACCACACCCTTCGACTGCGGGTCCGATGCGTGACAAAAATCCGGGGCGAACCCATAGTGAGAGGCGAACCGCACGTAGTCGGGGGTGGGGACCACCACGTTAGCGACCACCCCGCCTTTGAGGCAGCCCATCCGATCAGCCAGCACCTTGGCCGGCACCCCGCCCACCTCGGCGAGCGCTGTGGCGACCATCGCCAGGGTGGTCGAGGCTTTCTGATCGGCGGCAAAGCGCACGAACCGCCACCGTGAATACGCCAGCACCGCGCAGAACAGAAACAACCCCGGTGCGGCTTCGGCCCAGTCCATCACCAGATACTCACCCGGGGTCCACACCGCCGGACGGCGACCACGATGATTCTCACTGCGCCACAACGCTTTCTGCTGTGCGACCAGACGACGGAAGTTCCGCGCCGAGCCCACATAGCCAGCGGCACGAGCGACCGGCAACAACCGCTTGGCCGAGATCCTGGCATTGGACTTCTCAACCCTGGTGGCCACCAGGTCGGCAACCGCGTCGAAATTGCGTGGGCGAGGCACCCGCGGCGGCGGGCCGCCGGCTTCCGCGCGTTCGACGACACGCTTGACCGTCTTGTGCGTGGTGCCACACAGCTCAGCGGCCCCACGATACGTGCCCACCTGGCGATAGACCGAAATGATGTTCATACGCTCCCTTGCAGACTTCAATAGAGCTCCCTGGGCGGTGTTCAGGTGACAGTTGGCGCTATCACCGTCACCGCCCAGGCCCACAGCTCCCGGAAATGACACGACGAACCCCTGCAAAGGAGTGGGGACTTCTACATGGCCACCAGCGGGGACTTCCTACTGGCCACCACTGGGGACTTTCTCATGGCCATGGACAGTCAGCCCGAGCCACAGCTCCAGATCCGGCAGCGTCAGCTCCCCGACGAGTACTGAGCCGTCGCCGGGCGACACTTTCAGCGTCCCGTTCGCCGACTGCCCGATCTGTAGGGCCCGGCGCAGAGCCACCCGCCAGGCATCTCGCCAGCCGCTGCCCGTCATCACGGCGCGCAGGCAACAACGGCACCCGCCTGGCCGGACGCCACCACATCGCCACGACGCGGAGCTAACGCCCGGCGTCGAATATCCACAAGCTCCACAGCCCGCATTCTGCGCCCACTGGACCTCTGCTCGGAGAATCCACTCCTGTGTTTTTCCAGGATCGGTGCGGCAAGTTCACCATCGGGAGCGGGGGCTCAGGGTAGAACCGGCACTACGAGGCCCGACAGCATCTCATCAGGAGCGGTTGAGAATGGCCCGGATCCGATCACAAACGTACACACGACCGTATTGCTGACCCGTTGACTCCCGGAGAACTCCAAGTCGAACTAGCGTTTCGATGGCATTGCTCGCCGGTGGATATGTCACGTGATGCAACTCTGCAGCACGAGAAATTGTGATCACCGGATAGCCGAGCAGACTCTCAGCGATGTTGTTAACGACCCCACGAGCACGGATGTCGGCCAGGCGTTGTCGGAGTTCAAGTTGGAATTCGAGCAGCTCTTCGATACGCGCCACGCCATCTTCGGCCTGGTGGTGGACGGCCTCGCAGAAGAACGCGACCCAGGGATCAAAGTCTCCCGTCCTGCTAATCGCCAACAACGCGTCCTTGTATTCGTCCTTACGCTGTTCCAGCCACTGCGAGATGTTGAGGACCGGGTAGGTCAAGGCCCCTGCAGTGACCAGTTGCAAAGCGATGATTAGTCGGCCAAGACGACCGTTCCCATCAGAGAAGGGATGAAGCGTCTCGAACTGATAGTGAGCCATCGCGATCTTGACAAGCAGAGGCAAGTCGTCTTCCCGGTGAATCCACTTCTCCCACGCGGATACACCCAGAGCTAGCTCATCGCCCGCTGGTGGGGGTACGAAACGAGCGGCCTCGATGCCGAGGCTGCGCTCGCCGATATAGACGTTCGTTTCACGCAACCGACCGCTGTCGTAGCTATCGCCACGTGTACCCCTCACGAGGATCTTCTGAAGGGGAGCTATCACGTTGAGACAGATCGGCTTTCGTTCTATGTACCGCAAGCCCTTTTCTGCGGCGCGAACGTAGTTGAGGACCTCTCTAACCTCGGCCCTTCGGTTCGCCTCGTCTACGTAGTCCGCTTCTAGCAGCTCATCCAGTGTTGCGTAGGTCCCTTCAAGAGCCGATGTGCTCTGAGCTTCTCGGCGCAGCGCTGGGCGAACCAGAAGGCTTGGGTCCGGAAGTCGTTTGACGGCGAAGTCGAGTCGGCCTACCGACATGCTCGCGTCGCTCGCGATCTTGTGGGTCGCCATCGAGAGCCGAACGTTATCGGGTAGTGGGTCCGGTACGAAGGCCACATGCGTGTAGTCGCGCCCGAGGTAGGCATCGTGGCCAGAGATGGGTACGAGTCGACCCACTGGCGACCTCTGGAATACATCTACCTGCACTTTTATACCTTTCGCGCGCAAACTATAGCGCTCCTCCGGACTTCTATAGGATCACTCAAGACGACCGCTTAGATTTATAGTAAATCCCCGTTTCCTATAATTCCATCGCTGAAATTTATAGTCACGACTAGGCACGGCGGTCCGCGCGAGAGGTATCACTCCCAGCGCACACGCCACGCACTCAAAGGCGTACGCAGGAAAATCAGCAGTCCGTGCCGACTGCCTGTGTGGGGTGGGGGGAGGGGGTCTGGGCATCCTGATCGAGTGCGCGTTCCACATCGCCACGGTCGCGGTGATCGCCGCCTGGATCGGCCACAAGGACGCGACGTTGACGATGCGGCTCTACGCACACAGCCAGGACGATGCGCTGAAGCTGGCCGGTGCCGTTCTCGACCGTCCGTTCGACGCGAGTCGTGACAACGGGTGACATCGGGGAGCTGATCGAACACCGTTCGAAAGGTGTTGTCGCAGGTGAGACGTGGAGCCGATGACGGGAATCGAACCCGCGTATTCAGCTTGGGAAGCTGATGTTCTGCCATTGAACTACATCGGCGGTGGACACAGACGTTAGCACCCTGCGCAACCGGCGGAAGCGACTGTACGCGCGCAGGGCGAGCAGCAAACCGACAATCGGGCCAAGCCCGGCCTTCGCGCCACCCGAATCCAACGGCCCGATGAAGGTTCGGAATCAGCTGCCCAATGCGCTCACCAGCAAACGGTTTCCAGCGTACTGTGACGACATCTAGCCACGGCGAACGGAATCAGATGAAGTGGGCCGCGCACCTCGGGTGGGTCGGAGCATTGGCGGTGGCCGGCGGTATCGGTGCCGCCCTGCTGGCCAGCCCGGCCATCAGTTCTGCCGAGCTCTCCAGCGCCCACACGCCTAGCAAATCGTCGTCGGCACGAGACTCGAGCCCCGGCCGGCAAAGCGCGGGGGAGACCCGCAAGGCGACGGGTACCAGCGCCCGAGCTACCGGCCACACCAGGGCGGCCGCCACCGGAAACCGCATGGCCGGAGTGGTTCGGGCCAGGACGGTCACCGTCGCACTGCCGGCGGTGTCCGGCCCCGCCCGTGTGACCGTGCCCAAAGCGGCGGCCAGTCCCACCTCGCTGCGCTCGATCGGGCAATCCATCTGCGACTGGTTGCAGCGCACCTTCGACGCCGCGTCGCCGACATTCCCGGCGCAGACCCACTCCGAAGCACTCGACGCAGGCGAGACCAGCACCCCGTTCGCGCTCGGCGGCCTCGACACCGAAGGCCGGCACCTGGTCTACGGCATCCACGGCCAGGACAGCGGAATCGGCACGGCCGGAGGGACTCTCAGCATTTCCGGCAGCAATGCCACCTACACTCCACCGGGCAGCTGGGACGGCGCCACCCCGTATTCCGATACCTTCCAAGTCACCACCTCGGACCTCTGGAGCCCGCCACACATCCACGGCCTGTCCGGCCTGCTGAACCTGGTGACGTTCGGCTTGCTGGGCTCCAGCGGACACACCGCCACCGGCACACTCACCGTCGCCGTCGAGCCATACTCGGCGGGGACGTTCCCGGTCGACTTCGTCAACAACTCGCCGTATCAGAGCAACCAGCTCTACGTCTTCGCGATCGGCCAGACGTCCAAGAACCAGTGGGCCTGGGTCGACCAGAACGGCACCGCGCACGCGATCAACCATGACGACGCCAATGCACCGGGGCATCTGGTCAAGGACGGCGTCAACTACGCCAACATGTCCTACACCCTCGACGAGGCCGGGAACCTGCGGATCCCGCCCGAACTCCAGGGCGCCCGGATCTACGTCTCGGTGGACCAACCGCTCTACATCGCCATCAGCACAGACAACACCGGCTGGACCGTGCCGGACCCGGTCGGCGTCACCAACCCCAACTACGACACCGTCTACGACTGGTTCGAGCTCAGCTACGCATACGGGGCGGTGCCCTTCGGCGGCAACACCACCCAGGTCGACCAGTTCGGACTGCCGTTGAGCTTCACCGTCGTGCAGGCCTCCAGCGGATTCTCAGCGACCCGCGGCACCGCCGTCGGACGAGACCAGGTCTTCAGCACCTACCAGAGCTCGGTACCCGCGGAGTTCCAGCAGCTCGTCATCTCCGACACCCAGGGCAACCCGCTGCGGATCGCCTCGCCCCGCTCGACGCAACCCGGGGGTCTGGCCACCTACCTCGATGAACCGATCGACGCCTTCTGGACGAAGTACCGAACCGACACCTTCACCTTCACCTCCCCCGGTACCTACACGGTGACCGGGCAGGTCGACGCGGACAACCGGTTTGCCTACACCGTGACCGCCCTCAACCCCGCCGGTGTCTCGGGCAGCTACGTGATGGACAAGCCCACCACCGCACAGGTCTTCGCCGGCGACGGCCCGTTCGTCGGGACCCACGAGCAGGGCGCGTTCCTGGCCCAACTCGACGCCGCCTTCAACCGCGGGGTGGCAGCGTCGCCCGACCTGTGGGACGACGCCACGGCCTACTATCCCGCCGACGTGAAGTCCAACGCCTACGCGCAGGTTTTCCACGAACTCGGCCTCGACGGCAAGAACTACGGCTTCCCCTACGACGACGTGAACAACCAGAGTTCGGTGCTGATCCTCAACAATTCGCTGCCACCGGACGTGGTCACCATCGCGATCAACTGACGCGGCTATACGCTCGTCGCGTGCTGCTCTCCGATCGTGATATCCGTGCCGCCATCGCCGACGGACGACTGGGCATCGACCCGTTCGACGACACCCTCGTGCAGCCGTCGAGCGTGGACGTCCGGCTGGACAGCCTGTTCCGGGTCTTCAACAACACCCGCTACACCCACATCGACCCCGCCAAACAGCAGGATGAACTGACCAGCCTGGTCGAGCCCGATGACGGGGAACCGTTCGTGCTGCATCCCGGTGAGTTCGTCCTCGGCTCGACGCTGGAGTGCTGCACCCTGCCCGACGACCTCGCCGGCCGGCTGGAAGGCAAGTCGTCCCTGGGCCGGTTGGGCCTGCTGACCCACTCCACCGCCGGTTTCATCGACCCCGGCTTCTCCGGGCACATCACCCTGGAGTTGTCGAACGTCGCCAACCTGCCGATCACGCTGTGGCCGGGGATGAAGATCGGCCAGCTGTGTCTGCTCCGGTTGACCAGTCCGGCCGAACACCCGTACGGCAGCACCCGCGTCGGCTCGAAGTACCAGGGCCAGCGCGGACCCACTCCATCGCGTTCGTATCAGAACTTCATCCAGTCCCGGCCGGGCGGGTAGCCTCGAACCACCAGGGGTCGGCCAGCACTCACCAGCTAACCCGTTCGGCTGTAACGGCGCCGCTACCTGCGGCGATGAACTTTCTAGTCGAGCGGCTCTGGCAGGGTGGAGTGCAGCAGCGGGTCGGGGTGATCCAGCAAACAACCTTGGAGGGGTAGTGGACATCGCACTCGGTGTGTCCATGACGCCAACGACGGTCCGCATGGTGCTGGTCGAAGGCGAGAAAGCCGACGGCGTGACCGTCGACAAAGACACCTTCGACATCGTGACCGGCGAAGGCGCGCAAACCGTGGCCGACCAAGTGGTCGCGGCGATCCTCGGTACCCGCGAGAGCGCCACCGAAGGTGGGCACCGCCTGGTTTCCACCGGCGTCGCGTGGACCGACCACACCGCGGCGGCCGGGCTGCGCGACGCGCTCAAGGCTCACCGGATCGACGACGTGGTCCTGGTGTCCGAACTGCACGCCGCGGGCGCGCTGGCCCAGGCGGTCGGTCAGGCCGTCGGCTACGACCGCACGGCGCTGATGTTCCTGGAGCGCGACACCGCGACCGTGTCGGTGGTGGAGACCGCCAGCGGCGCGATCGTCAAGGTGCAGACCGAGAGCCTGCACGCCCCGGACGCGGTGGCCGAACTGCAGCGCATGATCGCCGACCTGGAAGCCCTCGACCAGCCGCCGCAGGGCCTGTTCGTTCTGGGTGCCGGCGTCGACGTCGCCGCGGTCAAGTCGCAGCTCTCGCTGAGCACCACGCTGCCCGTGCACGCGCCCGACGAGGCCGAATTGGCACTGGCGCGCGGTGCGGCGCTGGCCTCGGCGGCCACACCCCGCTACGAAGCCTCGACGGTCGGACTCGGCTACGCGCGGGATCCCGACGGCACCACTGCCGGCAAGGTCTACCCCGCGGGCGCGGCCACCGAGATGTCGGAAGCCGGAACCCAGATGGCCGCCGCCGGCTACATGGCCCCGCTGGGCTACAGCGAGGTTCCCGACGACCCGGACGGGGATCTCGGCTACGACTCGGTGCCCGCCGAACTCGACTTCGCCCCCGACGAGCCGGGTCGCAAGCCGTTCCTGCTGGTCGGAAGCGCGCTGACGTCCATCTTCGTGGTCGGTGTGGTGGCGTTGGTGATCTCGCTGGCGGTCAGCATCCGCCCGACCGTCGATCAACGGCCCAACCCGGCCGAGAGCGTGATCGTTCCCAGCAGCCAGACGCCCGCTCCCGAAGCGGCGCCGCCACCGCCGTCCACCCCGTCGGTGCCCGACACCATCCCGGAGCCGGTACCCGTGGTTCAGCAGGCACCGCGCACGGTGTACGTGACCCCGCCGCCGCAGGCGCCCGTGCCCGCACCCGCGGCACCCGCGCCGGCACCTGAGGCCCCGGCGCCCGCTCCGGTAGCGCCGGCCCCGGCGCCGGCACCCGTGATCGCCCCGGTGATTCCGGTCCCGGTCCTTCCACCACCGGTCGTGGTGCTGCCGCGCAACCTGATTCCGCCGTTCCTGCGTCCACCGCGACAGCACGAGTACCCGTCGAGTCCCTCCTCGCCCCAGGAACCCTCCTCGCCCCAGGAACCCTCCTCGCCCCAGGAGCCCTCCTCGCCGCAGGAGCCCTCCTCGCCGCAGGAGCCCTCCTCGCCGCAGGAGCCCTCGTCGCCGCAGGAGCCGTCGTCGCCCTCGCAGCAGCCGTCATCTCCCTCGGCGCCCGTCACCGAGGTGCCGAGCTATCCCAGCCCCGCGGCCGGATCGAGCGGCGGGTACGGCTCGGGTTCCAGTGGTTCAGGCTCCAGCAGCTCGGGCTCCGGCGGCTACGGCGGCTCCAGCTCGGGTGGGTCCAGCTCGGGCGGGTCCAGTTCGAGTTCTGGGTCGAGCGGCTCCCACTCCAGCGGGTCGGGCAGCTCGGGCCGGGGTTCGGGCAGCCCGATGTGGCCGTGGCCCAGTTTCGGCCACTGAGGGCCGAGTTCACCGGCCGTTAGCCTCACGCTCAGTGTCGCGACGCGGTTAGCTCATTGCGGCTGCCTATAGAGGGCAGTATGCGATGCACCGTCTTCGGCACCGGCTATCTGGGCGCCACCCACGCCGCCGGCATGGCCGAACTGGGTCATGACGTCGTCGGGATCGACATCGACCCCGGCAAGATCGCCAAACTGTCCTCCGGCGACATCCCGTTCTACGAACCCGGACTGGCAAAGATGTTGCAGGACAACCTCGCTGCTGGTCGCCTGCAGTTCACCACCGACTATGACGTGGCAGCCGATTTCGCCGACGTGCATTTTCTCGGCGTCGGAACGCCGCAGAAGAAGGGCGAATACGGCGCGGACCTGCGTCACGTGAACGCCGTCATCGACCAGTTGGTGCCACGGCTGATCCGGTCGGCGGTGATCGTGGGCAAGTCCACGGTCCCGGTGGGCACGGCCGCCGACCTGAGCCGCCGCGCACGGTCGCTGACGCGTGACGGTGTGGACGTCGAGATCGCCTGGAATCCGGAATTCCTGCGCGAGGGCTTCGCGGTACAGGACACCCTGCATCCGGACCGCATCGTGGTTGGCGTGCAGCCCGATTCGGCGCGCGCCGAATCGGTGTTGCGGGAGCTGTACGCACCGCTGCTCGCCGAGGACATTCCCTTCCTGCTGACCGACCTGCAGACCGCCGAGCTGGTGAAGGTCTCCGCGAATGCCTTTCTGGCCACCAAGATCTCGTTCATCAACGCCATCTCCGAGGTGTGCGAGGCCGCCGGCGCCGACGTTCGCGTCCTGGCCGATGCGCTGGGTTACGACCCGCGCATCGGTCGCCGATTCCTCAACGCGGGACTGGGCTTTGGCGGCGGCTGCCTGCCCAAGGACATCCGCGCCTTCATGGCCCGCGCCGGCGAACTCGGCGCCAACCACGCGCTGACCTTCCTCCGCGAGGTGGACAGCATCAACATGCGCCGGCGCACCCGGATGGTCGAGTTGGCCACCACCGCCTGCGGTGGCTCGCTGCTCGGCGCCAACGTCGCCGTGCTGGGCGCGGCGTTCAAACCCGAATCCGACGACGTAAGGGATTCCCCGGCGCTCAACGTCGCCGGCCTGCTGCAACTCAACGGCGCCACCGTCAACGTCTACGACCCGAAGGCGATGGAGAACTCGCAGCGGCTCTTCCCGACGCTCAACTACTCGACCTCGGCGCTGGAGGCCTGCGACCGGGCCGATGCGGTGCTGGTGCTGACCGAATGGCAGGAGTTCGTCGACCTCGACCCCGACGAACTGGCGCAGACCGTTCGCGTCAGAGTCATTGTCGACGGCCGCAATTGCCTTGACACCGCACGCTGGGCAGATGCGGGATGGAAGGTTCATGCCCTGGGCCGGCCGGTGGTGACGTAAGTTCGATCGCGTGGACTTTGCGACGGCACTGATCGCCGAAACCGCGGCATTCGCCGACCTGCTCCGTGACGCCGATCTGTCGACTCCGGTGCCGACCTGCCCGGAGTGGACGCTCGAGCAGCTGATGCGCCACGTCGGCCGCGGCGACCGGTGGTGCGCCCAGATCGTCGCCGAGCAGTCGATGGACTTCATCGACCCGCGTACCGTCGCCGACGGCAAGCCGCCAGCCGGCCGGGACAACGAGATCGCGTGGCTGAACGCCGGGGCTCAACAGCTCATCGACGCGGTGGCGGCGACCGGCGCCGACACCCCGGTCTGGACCTTCCTGGGCCCGCGGCCCGCCGAATGGTGGATCCGGCGACGCCTGCACGAGGTCGTGGTCCATCGGGCCGACGCCGCGATCGCGCTGGGCAGCCATTTCGACGTCGATCCGGCCATCGCGGCCGACGCGATCACCGAGTGGCTGGAGCGGGTGGTGATCCAGGCCGACGAGGAGGGCCCCGCCGGCGGCGATCGCCCGCTGGGGGACGGACAGTCACTGCATCTGCACGCCACCGACCCCGGCCTCGGAGAGGCCGGAGAGTGGACCATCCTGGGGCGCCTCGACGGCATCGCGCTCGACCACGAACACGGCAAGGCCACCGCGGCGCTGCGGGGGCCCGCCCGCAGCCTGCTGCTGGCCGTCGTGCGTCGACGCACCGCCGCGCAGGAAGGCCTGGAGGTGTTCGGTGCCCCGGAGGTCTGGGACACCTGGTTGGCCCGCACTCCCTTCTAGACCGGTAGTTTGAGCCCAATGAGCACCTCGGAGATCGCCACCGTCCTGGCCTGGCATGACGCGCTGAACACCGCGGACCTGGATACGCTGATCTCGCTGTCCAGCGACGACATCGAGATCGGCGACGCCGACGGCGCCGCGCAGGGCCACGCCGCGCTACGGGAGTGGGCGCAGCGCTCGGCGGCCACCATCGAGGTCGGCGACATCTACTACCACGAGGGTGTCGTCGTCGTCGAAGAGCGGATGACCTCGCACACCGACCCGTCCGACGTCCGCAGCGCGGCATCGGCGTTCCGGGTAGTGCACGACCACGTCACCTCGGTGTTCCGCCACGACGACCTCGCCGCGGCCCTGGCAGCCACCGAGATGTCCGACGAAGACCTGCAGGTCTGACGGACTTGCGGGGGATCATCCTCGCCGGCGGGTCGGGGACGCGGCTGTACCCGATCACGATGGGTGCCGGCAAACAGCTGCTGCCCGTTTTCGACAAGCCGATGATCTACTACCCGCTGTGCACGCTGATGATGGCGGGCATCCGCGACATCCTGGTGATCACCACCGGTCACGACGCCGCGGCCTTTCACCGGCTGCTCGGCGACGGCTCGCGATTGGGCATCAACATCAGCTATGCGGTGCAGGAGCGGCCCGACGGGCTGGCGCAGGCGTTCCTGATCGGAGCCGACCACATCGGCACCGGAACAGTCGCGCTCGTCCTGGGTGACAACATCTTCTACGGTCCCGGAGTAGGCACCAGCCTGAGCCGGTTCCGAAACATCCAGGGGGCAGCCATCTTCGCCTACCGCGTCGCCAATCCGTCGGCCTACGGTGTGGTCGAATTCGCCGCGGACGGCACCGCGTTGTCGCTGCAGGAGAAGCCGAAGTACCCCAAGTCCAACTACGCGGTTCCCGGGCTGTACTTCTACGACAACGACGTCATCGAGATCGCCCGGGGGCTGCGGCCCTCACCGCGAGGTGAGTTGGAGATCACCGAAGTCAACCAAACCTATCTCGACCAGGGCCGGCTGGTGGTCGAGGTCTTGCCGCGCGGCAGCGCCTGGCTGGACACCGGAACCTTCGATTCGCTTTTGGATGCAAGCGATTTCGTCCGCACTATCGAATACCGTCAAGGACTCAAGGTGTCCTGCCCCGAAGAGGTCGCCTGGCGGATGGGCTTCATCGACGACGAACAACTGGCTCGGTGCGGAGCGGAACTGATCAAGTCAGGCTATGGCGGTTACCTACTGACACTGCTGGACCAGGCGTAGCCAGCACCGCGGCGATCGCCGTGGTCAGCGGCACCGACAACGCCAGCGCGATCCCGCCCACCGCCGAGCGGGCGATCTCGATGGCCACGCTCTCACTGGTCAGCACATCGGACAGCGAGCGATTGGCCACACTGAACAACAGCAGCAGCGGTAGCGAACTACCGGCATAGGCCAGCACCAGGGTGTAGACCGTGCTGGCGATGTGGTCGCTGCCAATACGCATGGCGCCCACAAAGATCTGCCGACGGGAGCCATGCCCCTCGGCGAGCTCGAACACCGCCGAAGCCTGGGTGATCGTCACATCGTTGAGCACGCCCAGCGAACCGATGATGAACCCGGCCAGCAGCAGCCCCTGGATCGAGATATGCCCCATGTACGCCGCGACTTCGTTGTTCTGATCTTCCGACAGCCCGGTGAGATGCGCGAGTTCGATTGCCGCCCAGGACAGTCCCGCCGCCAACAACAAGGCCGTCAACGTACCGAGCAGGGCCGCGCTGGTGCGCAGGCTGATGCCGTGCGCCAAGTAGATGACGGCGTAGAGGATGGCCGCCGAGGCGACCAGCGCGACGGGAACCGCTGGGGCGCCGTCGCGTAACGCCGGGAGCAGGAAGACCACCAGCACCATGAAGGCGACGACGATACCGACCAGCGCCCGCAGCCCGCGCCAGCGCGCGACCGCCACAATGACGATCGCGAACACCGCCGCCAGGGCGACCAGCGGCCAGGTGCGCTCGTAGTCGTAGAACCCATAGCTCGTCGCACCCTGCTGGTCGACCTGCCGGAAGATGCGAATCGCGTCGCCGGCCACCAGGTGCGGCTGGCCCGGGCCGGGGGAGAATTCCAGCATCGTGGATGCGCCCTGATTGGGTCCGCTGTCGATCGACACCACCGTCTGGACGCAGGTGCCGTTACCGGGTACTCCGGGGGCGGGCGCGGCGGTGAGCACTTGGCCGGCCGACGGACTGCCGCAGTCGGTCAGGGTGCTGGACACCACGTGACCACCCTCGGTGGTGACCGCACCGCCGGTGCCGCTCTGAAACGGCAGGGGAATATCGACCTTCGAGCCGTTGGGCCACAGCAGAACCGCACCGATCACTGCCGCCAGGCCGACCAGGCCCAGCGCGACCACGACTATCCGGGCGGCCAAGGGACTCAGCGGCGCCGGGCCGGTGTGGGAATGTGAGTGCGTCACCCGGACCAGAGTAGAACCGCTGATCTGTGCGGTTACTGGCGGTAACCGGCCAGGAAGTTGCCCAGCCGTTCGATGGCACTGGCCAGGTCACGTGACCACGGCAGGGTCACGATCCGCAGGTGATCGGGTGCCGGCCAGTTGAACCCGGTTCCCTGGGTGACCAGAATCTTTTCCTGCAGAAGCAGATCCAGCACCAACTGCTCGTCGTCCCGGATGTCGTGCACCTCCGGATCGAGTCGCGGGAACGCGTACAGCGCGCCGGTGGGTTTCACGCAGGACACGCCCGGGATTTCGTTGAGCTTGTTCCAGGCGACGTCGCGCTGCTCGAGCAGCCGCCCGCCCGGCAGCACCAGATCGTCGATGCTCTGGTGGCCGCCCAACGCGACCTGAATGGCATGCTGCGCAGGCACGTTCGGGCACAGTCGCATGTTGGCCAGCAAGCTGATGCCCTCGATGAAGCTGCTCGCATGCTCCTTGGGTCCGGTGATGACCAGCCAGCCCGACCGGTAGCCGGCCACTCGGTACGCCTTGGACAGACCGTTGAAGGTCAGGGTCAGCAGGTCCGGCGCCAACGACGCCAGGCAGATGTGTTTGGCGTCGTCGTAAAGGATCTTGTCGTAGATCTCGTCGGCCAGGAGCAGCAGCTGATGCTTGCGGGCCAATTCGACCATCTGCTCCAGGATTTCGCGGCTGTACACCGCGCCGGTGGGGTTGTTCGGGTTGATCACCACCAGCGCCTTGGTGCGGTCGGTGATCTTGGATTCCAAGTCGGCGACGTCGGGCATCCAGCCGTTGGTCTCGTCGCACAGGTAGTGCACCGGGGTGCCACCGGCCAACGCGGTCGACGCCGTCCACAGTGGGTAGTCCGGCGCGGGGATGAGCACCTGGTCGCCGTTGTCGAGCAGCGCCTGCAGCGTCATCGTGATGAGCTCGGAAACACCGTTGCCGAGGTACACGTCGTCGATGTCGAAGCGAGGAAAGTTCTCCACCAGTTCGTAGCGGGTGAACACCGCGCGCCGCGCACTGATGATGCCTTTGGAGTCGGAGTAGCCCTGGGCGTCGGGCAGGGCGGCAATGATGTCGCGCATGATGACGTCGGGGGCTTCGAAGCCGAACGGTGCGGGGTTGCCGATGTTGAGCTTGAGGATGCGGTGACCCTCGTTCTCCAGCCGGTTGGCGTGCTCGTGGATAGGCCCGCGGATCTCGTACAGAACGTCCTGCAGCTTGGTCGACTGCGTGAACGTGCGTTGCCGAGGGTGCTGGCTGGTGCCATGCCACGGTAACTGGTGAGTAGTCACGCCGATGATTGTCCCATTCCTGCGCAAACCGGTTTCCCGTGAGACGGATTGTGGCTTTGCTGTGACGTGAGAAGTCACGATTGAGGGACACCTCGGATACAACTGTGACTCTGCTGTGTAGTCGCGCCGATCGCCGGTGAATTGACTGCTAGCTTGGGTCGTCACTACCGGCCTGACGGCGCAAAGGGAACAACGTGAAGATCACACGCACACTGACGACTGCTGCTGCGGTGGCGGCGGCTGCCGCGCTGGGCTTTGCTGCTTCTGCGTCGGCCGATCCAGGACCGATCAACGGCACCTACGCCGTCGACGACGGCGCCGACGGGGCGGTCGTGACCGTGTCGTCCAACTGCGCGACCAATGGGTGCACGGCCAATCTGGCCAGCAATCTGGGCTGGACCAGCGTGGCGACCCTGACAAACGGGCAGTGGAACTTCACGGTGACCAAGCCCGACGGCGTGGTGTGCGACGACGGCAGCTACGCACCGGTCCGGATCGCCTACACGGTGAATGCCGCCAGCCTGAAGGGCACGCTGGTCGCCGATTCCAACGGCGACTGCCCCGGCGGTCAGATCACCGAGGCACCGTTCCAGCTGACCAAGCTCAGCTGACCTGGGGTTTCATCGGCGAGGTCCGGTCGCTCAATCCTGTCGGTGGGGCGGCGTAGTCTCTCGAACATGAGTTCGATTGATGCGGTGTTGGAGGCGCTCGACGATGTCGTCGAGCGCCTGGCCGCGGTCGATCTCGACGTGTTGTCGCCGCCGGAGCGGTTTGTGGTGCTGGAGCGGTTGGAAACCGCGCGGCGCCGTCAGGTGGCGGTGGCCCATCGGGTGGTGGCCCGGTTGGAGCAGTTCGAGGGCTGTCCGCCGGTGCCGATCACCCTGGCCGATGTGTTGCGGATCAGCCCACGGGAGGCCAAACGCCGCATCCGCGACGCTGAACAGTTGGCCCCGCGCGCGACGCTGACCGGGGAGTCGTTACCGCCGCTGCTCCCGGAGACCGCCACGGCGTGGCAGGCCGGGTTGTTGGACGGCGAGCACCTGTCGGTGATTCAGAAGTTCTTCCGCGACCTGCCCGAGCATGTTGGGCTGCTGGAGGTCGAGAAGGCCGAGCGTTCGTTGGCCGAGCATGCGGTGAACCTGCGCCCTGATCAGTTGGAGAAGTTGGCCGACCGGTTGGCGCTGCATCTGAACCCGGACGGGAAATTCTCCGATGAGGACCGCGCCCGCAAGCGCGGCTTCCTCTGGTGCGGTGGGCAACGGGTGGACGGGATGAGCGTGGGCAGGCTGATCGCCGACCCCGAGCTGCGGTCCTACCTGGATGCCTGGTTCGCCAAATTCGCCGCGCCTGGGGTGTGCAACCCCGCCGACGAATCGCCGACGACGGCGCCATCGGATGAGGTGGCAGAGCGGGATCTGCGTAGTCACGGTCAACGTCAACACGACGCGCTCACAGCGTTGGTGCGCGGCCAGTTGGGTGATCCGAAGCTGGGGAAACACAACGGGTTACCGGTCACCGTTATCGTGTCAGCCACACTGCAGGAGCTGCAGAACAAGACCGGGCATGCCGTCACCGCCGGTGGAACGTTACTGCCGATTCCGGACGTGATCCGCATGGCCACCCACGCCTACCACTTTTTGGCGCTGTTCGACGGGGTGAATGGCCAGCCGTTGTGGCTGGGCCGCACCAAACGAATCGCCACCGCCGACCAACGAATCATGTTGCACAACAAGGACCGTGGCTGTACCAGACCCGGCTGTGATGCGCCGGGATTTCGCTGCGAAGTCCACCACGTCGACGAATGGGTCGACGGCGGCCTGACCAACATCGACAAACTCACCCTGGCCTGCCCGTCGGATCACAAACTCCTCGACCAAGGTTGGAAAACCCGCAAACTCGCCAACGGGGACACCGAATGGATTCCCCCACCGCAGCTACCACTCGCCAGCGGTACCAACGACTTCCACCACCCCGAGCGATTACTCGGGACTGAGGGTGATGACGCAGCCTAGGTGCGGTCGGGGGCTACCGTGACCTGGTGGCCGACAACGAGGTGATGCACTTCCAGAGCGACGCGCCGCGCGGGTCGCGCTTCCCGCGCGGAGTCTATGACGAGGGCCGCGAGCCGGACCCCCTCTACAGCCTGGCCAATGAGCGCACCTACCTGTCGTGGCTGCGGCTCGCGGTGACCTTGCTCGCCGGCGCCGTCGCGATCGACCGGCTCTTTCTCGAGCACCCGTGGTTCGGGAGCCGGATCCTCGCCCTGGGCCTCGTCGTGATCGCCGTCGCCGCCTGTGGCCTCGGGGTGTGGCGCTGGTGCCTGACCGAGCGCGCGGTGCGGCGACGCGAGCCGCTGCCGGGATTCAGCGCGCCGCTGCTGGGCGTCGTGGCCATGCTCTTCGCGGGTGCCGGGGTGGTCGTCCTCGTTCTCACGCCGGGGGGCTGACCGCCGATGGACACCAGGCCGGGAAAGCTATGGGGAAGTCAGTACCCGTTCGAGCGCAATCATGTGCAGCGCTCGATGACACTGGCCGGGCTCGCCGGGATCTTCGCCGTCGCCGTCATCCTGCTGGTCCACGCCGATGTCACCAGTGTCCTCGGGATCTCGCTGATCTGCGTCGGCGTCGTATCCGCGCTCGCCGCGGCGTCCCGGCACCGATACGTCCAGGAGACCCAGCTCGGTTACGCCATCCTCAGGACTCGGGGAGGGTGGTTCGTGCTCGGCTCGGCGGTCGCGTTCGCGATCGTCAGCGTGGTCGTCACCCTGCTCATCGTTCTCGAGTGAGAGGGCGCGGCTCCTAACGCTTGCCGGGTGGGCGTGCCCCCTTGGCGATGCCGAGTCCCTTGACCGGCGGTTCCTGCACAGGATTGGCGGCTTTGGGCTCTTCGGCCTTCGGTTCGGGCGCTGCGGCAGGCTCGGGTTCGGCCGTCGGTGCCGGCGCTTCAGCCGGAGCCGCGGCCGGGGCCTTCTTGGCGCCCGGGCGACGTGCGCCCGCGGCGATCCCGAGACCCTTGACCGGCGGTTCCTGAACAGGTTCGGCGGCCTTGGCCGGTGCCTCGGCGGCCGGAGCCTCCGCGGCGGGAGCTGCCGGAGCCGGAGTCGCGGCCTTCTTGGCGCCGGGTCGCTTGGCGCCCGCGGCGATGCCGAGCCCCTTCACCGGCTCGGCGGCCGGAGCCTCGGCGGCCGGTGCTTCGGTTGTGGCGGGCTGGGCGGCCGGAGCCTCGGCAGCGGGAGCCGCGGCGGCTGGTGTGGCCTTCTTGGCGCCGGGCCGCTTCGCCCCGCCCGCGATGCCGAGACCCTTGACCGGCTGGGCTTCCTTGGCCGGCGCAGCCGGTGCCGCCGCGGCCGGTTCGGCGGCGGCGGGTTCGGGCACGGCCTTGGGCGCAGGGGGCGCCTCGGCCGGTGCCGCCGCGGCGGCGGCTTCAGCCTCCCGGGCGGCCGCGCCCTTCTCCGGCAGCGTGACGGTGCTGAGGTCCAGCGAGCCCAGCAGCAGCTGCGCGACGTCGAGAACCTCGACCTCGTCGGCCTTTTCGCGGTCGCCGACACCGTCGGTGATCATCACCCGGCAGAACGGGCAACCGGTGGCGATCTTGGCCGGATCCAACGACAGCGCCTCGTCGACGCGCTCGTGGTTCACCCGCTTACCGATGTGCTCTTCCATCCACATCCGGGCCCCGCCGGCGCCGCAGCACAGGCCACGGTCGGCGTGCCGGGGCATCTCGGTGAGTGTGACGCCGGAGGCGTCGATCAGCTCGCGCGGCGCGTCGTAGACCTTGTTGTGCCGACCCAGGTAGCAGGGATCGTGATAGGTGACGTTGGCCCCGCCATCCACAGCCTTCACCGGGACCAGCTTCTTGTCGCGCACCAGCCGGTTCAGCAACTGGGTGTGGTGCACGACCGTGTAGTTCCCGCCGACCTGCGGGTACTCCCGGCCGAGCGTGTTGAAGCAGTGCGGGCAGGTCACGACGATCTTGCGGTCGACCCGCTCCACGCCCTCGAAGAGATCGTTGAGGGTCTCGACGTTCTGCGCGGCCAGCTGCTGGAACAGGAACTCGTTGCCGGAGCGACGAGCCGAATCGCCGTTGCAGGTCTCGCCGTCGCCGAGCACCAGGAACTTGACCCCGGCGGTGGCGAGCAGTTCGGCGACCGCCTTGGTGGTCTTCTTCGCGCGGTCCTCGTAGGCGCCGGCGCAGCCCACCCAGAACAGGTACTCGAAACCGGCGAACGACTCGACGTCCTTGCCGTAGACCGGCACGTCGAACTCGACCTCGTCGATCCAGGTGAGGCGCTCCTTGGCGTTCTGGCCCCACGGATTGCCCTTGGCCTCCAGGTTCTTGTAGAGCACGCCGAGCTCACCGGGGAACTCGGACTCCATCATCACCTGGTAGCGGCGCATGTCGACGATGTGGTCGATGTGCTCGATGTCCACCGGGCACTGCTCCACGCAGGCGCCGCAGGTGGTGCAGGACCACAGCACGTCGGGGTCGATCACGCCGCCCTGTTCGGCGGTGCCGACCAGCGGACGGGCGTTCTGTGCGGGGCCGCTTCCGGGAATCCGGCCGAATCCGGATTCCGGCACGTGGTGGCCTTCTTCGTGGGGGGTCTCCAGGTCGAGTCCCTCGAGCGGCTCGGCCTTGCCGTTGAGAATGTAGGGGGCCTTGGCGAACAGGTGATCGCGCAGGTCCATGATCACCAGCTTCGGGGACAGCGGCTTGCCGGTGTTCCAGGCCGGGCATTGCGACTGGCAGCGACCGCACTCGGTACAGGTGGCCATGTCGAGCATGCCCTTCCAAGTGAAGTCCTCGATCTTGCCCCGTCCCAGTACCGCGTCCTCGGCGGGATCCTCGAAGTCGATCGCCTCGCCCTTGTACTCGACGGGCAGCAGCGGGCCCAGCGCGTTGGGCATGCGCTTGAACGTGATGTTGACCGGGGCGACGAAGATGTGCAGGTGCTTGGAGTGCAGCACGATCAGCAGGAAGATCAGCGCCACCGCGATATGGCCCAGCAGCGCCACCGTCTCGATCCACTCGTTGGCGGTGTGGCCCAGCGGGGCGAGCAGCTGGCCCATGCCGTGTGAGAAGAACGCGCCCAAGCCGTACGGCAGGTTTCCGGTGACCACGGCCGCGCCGCGGAAGAAGGCGAAGGTGAAGATGACCAGGAAGATCATCCAGAGAACCAGCCAGGCGCCGCCGGTGTGCGAACCGTAGAACCGTGACGAGCGGCCGTATTCCTTGGGTTCGCTGCGCAACCGGATGATCGCGAACGTGATGATGCCGAGCAGCACGGCCAGCGCAATGAAGTCCTGCACGAAGCCCAGCGCGTTCCAGTGCCCCACCAGCGGTATGGCGAAGTTGGGGACGAACAGCGTGCCGTACGCCTCGATGTAGACGGTGATGAGGATGAAGAAGCCCCACATCGTGAAGAAGTGGGCGAGCCCGGGCACCGACCAGCGCAGCATGCGGGTCTGCCCGAAGACCTCGATGATCTGGGTCTTGATCCGCTCGCCGAGATCGTCGGCGCGGCCGCTCGCCGGCTGGCCGGACCGGATCAGCGTGTACAGCCACAGGACGCGGCGCGCGGCGAAGAACACGACGATCGCTGTCATCGACAGCCCCACCACGAGTCTGATCAGCGTCTGCGTTTCCACGGATGCCTCCAAATCGTAAGTTACCTGCGGGTAACTTAACTCATGTTACTGGACAGTAACTTATGCGTGCTGCCTGTTCATACTGGCACCCTGGGTGTCGACGCCGCGACCAAGGTTGTCCTAACCTGGCTAATGGGTTCCCGATGCCGACTCGTCGGGGGACAGGATCGCCCGCAGCATCGACAGCATCTCGGACCGGGACTCCGCGCCGAGCCGGCGGCGGATTCGTGCGACGTGATGCTCAACGGTCTTGGCGGAGATGAACAATTGGCCGCCGATGTCCCGGTACGGCATGCCCAGCAGCAGGAGCTCGGCGACCTCCCGCTCGCGGTCCGACAACGGTGACGCCATCGGCCGGTTGCCCGCCGACCCCGCCCCGGCCAACTCCGCCGCCGGTGGCTGCCCGTCGTCGCCCGCACTCTCGCCCACCGACAACTTCAAGTCCCGCGCCACCTGAAGCATCAGGCCGGACACCTTGGGGTCGGAGGTCTGCAGCGCGGCCTGCCCGGCCAGGCGGGTGCCGTCGGCGGTGAGGCCGAACTGGGAGAGCCCCCGCGCGGCCGCACCGACCTCGTCGGCGTCGACCTGCCCGGCGAGCACCCGCAGCCAGGTCCGGCCGGCCACGGCGAGTGCCTTGGCGAACGGGCTGTGTGGGGCGGCGGCGGTGAGGGCCTGACCGTGCGGGGCCACCGCGGCGGGATCGCCGGCCAGGATCCCGGCATGCACCCCCGCCCAGCGCAAGGGCACCGACCAGGTGAGCGGATCGCCCAGCGATTCGAGCACTCCGAACGCCTGCTCGAGCGCGGGCGCCAGGCGGTCCTGCTGCCCGATCCGGGCCGAGGCCACCCACAGCTCGCCCAGCGGCAGCAGGGAAAACAGGTCCACCGAGTATTCGACCAGCACCTCCATGGCCGCATACCAATGCTTCTGGAGCGCGCCGGTGTCACCGCCGCGCCGTGCCAGCGCGGTGCGCAACGCCGCCGCCCAGAGCGCGTCCCGGCGAAGCGAACCATCGATACCCGCGATGTCGGAGGCGGCCGCGGCGAGGTGACCGTCCTGCATCTTGACCCAGCCCAGCAGCAGCCGGTGCCGGTGCGCGTATCCGGTGTCCTCGTTGTCCCGGTCGGTGCGCACCGCCCTGGCGATGACGCTGCGGGCGCGGACCGGGTCACCACCGTGCAGAGCCGCCAACGCGACCAGCGCCGCCGGGCTGTCCGGCAGCACCTGATCCGTCGAGCAGTCCGTGGCCATGGCCGCGCCGAGTTTGACCGCCGCGGTGGAGTACGGCGTCTGCAGCGTCGACAGCAGGCCCTCGGCGAGGCTGCGCGCGGCGCGTGCGGCGGCCGTCGGCGGGCCGGTGCTCTGGACTGCCAGCGCGCGTTCGGCCCCGGCGGCATCGCCGGTCGCGGTCAGTGCGATCGTCGCGGCCGCGCTCACCGCCGCGTCGGGATAGGGCCCCAGCCAGGTGAACAGATCGGCCGCCTGCGCGGCGTTTCCGTTCTGCATGGCGACGCTGGCCGCGATCCGCACCGCCGCGGCCCGCTCGGCGGGGTCGTCGGATGCGAGCAGATCGTCGGCCTCGCTCGCGGCCGCCGAGCACTCGCCGGCCAGCGCGAGCGCATCGGCCAACCGCGCACGCAGTTCGGTCGCTCCGGCGTCGACCGCGGCCCGGTAGAGGGCCGGGTCGGCGCGTCCCGCGCCGGCCTGCTGTCGCAGCACATCGGCCAGCTGTTCGTCGCGCACGCCGTGTTCGGCCAGTCGCAGCGCGAGATCTCCTGAGAGCGTGGACATCGCGATCTGTGAACGCAGCAGTGCCGTCTCGATGTCGTGATGGCGGGCATTGCCGAGGATCTGCGCGGCCGCGCGATGCACCGAACGCAGAAAGTGTGGACTGTGCACCGGCTCGACCAGCCCGGAGGCCCGGGCCCGGTCGATCAGCAGCCGGGCCTCTTCGGGCGGAATATCCAGGGCCGCAGCAAGATCAGTGGCTCCCAGGTCACGGCTGAGCGTCGCGATCAGCAGTGCGTCGAGCTCGGGCTCACTGAGCCGGCGCAGCCGGTCGATGAGTGCGAACTCCGCGGCCTGCGCGATCGCCTCGGCGGAGTTGGGGCGAGCGGAGCTCAGCGCGGCATCGACGAGAAACGGGATGCCCGCCGTCGCGGCGAGGACGTTGCTCACCAACTCGGTGCGGGGCGGGTGTCCGGACGGATCGGTCATCAGCCGAGAGAGATCGCCAGATGTCATCGGGGCCAGCGTGACTCGTGGTCGTTCCCGCTCGATGGCGGTGATCAGTGCCTGCAGGTTCTCGTCGTGGTCACGTGGCTGCACCGCCACGACGACGGTGGAGGACGGATCGCCGGCCAACTCGGTGAGCCGGGCCAATTCGGCGCCGGCCAGCAGGTGCGCGTCATCGACCACCACCGCGGCCTCCGATGGATCCCCGGGCGCTGGTGGCCTGGTCAGCACGGCGACCCCGGTTTCGCGGAGGGTGTCGCGAGCTGCCACCAGAACAGCGCTCTTTCCGGTGCCGATGCCGCCGGTCACCACCAGCTTCACCGGCGCCGACCCCAGTGCGCTGACCGCGTCTGTGGCGGTCGGCGAAAGACTCTGCACCGGAATCGGATCGGCCACTGTCGGCTAGCTCGGCGGAGTGGGCGTCACGCCGGTGAGGATCTCCTGCGTCGTCGGCGCGGCGGTGGTCGTCGGCGGTGCAACGGTCGTGGTCGGCGGTGCCACTGTCGTCGTGGGCGGGGCGACCGTGGTCGTGGTCGTCGGCGGTGGGGTGGTCGTCGTCGTTCGCGTGGTGGTGGTGGTCGTCGTCGGCGGTGTCGTCGTGGTCGTGGTGGTGGTCGTCGTCGTGGTTGTGGTGGTGGTCGTCGAGGGTGTCGTGGTCGTTGTGGTCGGTTCGGTGGTCGTCGTCGTGGTCGGCACAACGGTGGTGCTCGCCGGGATCGTCGACTCGGTGGGCACCCCGTTCGAGCCGGTGATCGTGACCGTCTGCGGCGGTACGACACTCGTGACCGATGCGTCGGCGGGTTGCTCACCGGGCTTGGTGACCCGGGTGGTCGTCGTGGTGGGGGTGCTGTCGGAACTGGTCAACGTGATCGCCAGACCGCCGACCGCCACCGCGGCCAGTGCCGCGGCGATGCCGAACAACAGCGGCGGGCGCCGATACCACGGCACCGGCGTGTCGACCAGGGCGGTCTCGGCATCCTCCTGCTCGAATTCGAGCATCGGTCGGGCCCCGGTGGCGCCCTGCGCCTGCTGGGCGTAATCGAAGGTGTAGTCCTCGCCCGAATAGGGCACCGGCTCGGCCCCGGCGTCGTCGTCCTGCGACCACGCCAGCGCACGGAACGTCGCCGACGGCGAGCCGTCGGTCGCCGACTCCGTGGCGGCCGCGCCGGCGGTTCCGGCCGCCCACGCCGACGGTGCCAGGCCGGTCGGCGCGTCGGCGGGAGCCACCGCCATGCCCGTCGGCGCATCCGGCGCACCGCCGCGCGCCGCGATCACCGCCGAGCCGATGGCCGCGTTGAGCCCGGCGAGCGGCGTGGTGACGACCGGAACCCGCAGCTCCTCGGAAAGTCGTTGAGTGAGAAGGGGTATCGCTGCTCCGCCACCGACGGTGGCGACCGCGGCGAGATTGACCGCGGGAATCCTGTTGCGTTCCAGTGCGTCTCCGAGCGCGTCGAGGAATCCGACGAGCGGCGTGGCGATCAGGGCTTCCAATTCCGGTCGGGTGAACCGGATGTCGGAACGGAAGCCGGGCAGCTCGACGGGTATCACGGTCGCCGTCTCCGCGGACAACCGCTCCTTGGCCAGCCGGCATTCCTCGCGCAACCGAGTCAGCGCGCCGACGGCGTTGGTGCTGGCCGGGTCGATATCGGCGGCCTCGCGGACGCCCGCGAGCACCTGGGTCAACAGAGCCTGGTCGAGCTGGTCGCCGGAGAACTCCGCGAAGCGCACCGTCTCGCCGATCTGCTGGAGGTTCGCGCCGGCGTCGGCGAGGGTGATGTTGGCGCCGCTGCCGCCGAAGTCACACAACGCGACAACGCCGCGATCGGGCAGCCCCGGGTCGGCCTGCAGGGCCGCCAACGCGGCCGTCGCGTCGGAGATCAGCATGGGCGGGACGCCGTTGGGCGACAGAGCCGGCCTGGTGCGCAACGCACCCCGCAGCGATCCGACCGCCCCCGGACCCCAATAGGCCGGCACCGCGATCACCAGGCTGGACGGCGGCGAGCCATCGTCCACGGCGCGGGCCATCGCCTCGAGGGCCTCGGCGACCAGATCCTCGCCCCGGTGCGGTGAGCCGTCGGCGGCCACCAGCGGCACCGGGTCACCCACCCGTTCGACGAAGCCGCGGAACACCTGGCCGGCCTCGGTGATGTTCGGGCTGGTCAACTCCGGATTCTGGGAAGGGACCCCGACCTCGGCGGGTCGATTGGCCCACAGGGTGAGCACCGAGCGGCGGGTCACCGGCTGGCGGCCCGGGCGTGCCGCCCCCAGGTTGGTCGCCCCGATCGACAACCCCAGCGATTCGCTCAATTCGCACATCCCTCCGCCGCCGGGTCGGCGGCCGTCTTCACCTTAGTGGCTGCCCATGCCAAAACCCGGCAGCAATCCCCTAACGGTGTCGGAACCCCTAAGGCCCCACCCCCTAACGCTGCCGCGTGTCGGGTGGCTTCGACACCGATCCCGGCGGACGTGGTGCCCGATAGCATTCTGGGCAGCAGCTGGAGTTTCACTGTCTATCGCCGGTAGGAGGGAAGGCGTTCCATGGCAAACACGTTGCTCGACTTCGTGATGTCGCTCGTGCGGGATCCCGATGCCGCCGCGCGGTACGCCGCCGATCCGGCCGGGGCGATCGCCGACGCGCATCTGTCCGACGTGACCAGTGCCGACGTCAACAATCTGATCCCCATGGTGGCCGATTCGCTGTCGGGTCCACTCTCGGGAGCGGCGTTCGGTCCCGGTGCCGGCGCCGGTGCAGACGGCAACGTGTGGGCGAGCGGAGCCGCGACGGCCGCGTTCGACGCCTTCGACGCGCACCTGCCCGCTGCTGTTGTAGCCGACACCCATCCGGTGGTCACCGACGTCGCCCAGCCCGCCGGTCCGGATCCGGCGGTGATCATCGACCCCGGCGTGGTGAACACTTCCCTGCCCGATACCTCGGTGCAGGTCACCGACGTCGGCTTCGACCATGACGCGGTCACCGACGTCGGCCCGGACTGGGCGGAGCAGCCCGCCTGGGACCACACCCATGTCGACGACACCCATGGCGCCGGGTCCGATGCCGCCGGTTTTCCGGCTCCGGACGACCATCCCGGCTTCGACCTGTTCTGATCCCCTCCGCAGAAACCCCACGTCCCTGTGACGTGGGGTTTCTGCGTATCCAACGCCAGCCCTAGGGCCCCCCTAATCCCCTACGATGCCACCCCTACTGATCCCTAGTGGGGGTGCGGTGAAGAGGGGTTTCTACCCCGTTTTCGGTCGCCTGCGGCCTCCATAGCGTGGTCTGCAGATCGCCGGACAGGCCGGCGAGCACCTTCACCGAAAGGTTCCGATCATGCTCACTCTCCTCGACTGGATCCTCGACCTGTTCCGCAACGAGGACGCCGCCCGTGCGTTTGTCGCCGCGCCGGAGCAGACCATGCGCGACGCCGGCTTCGCCGGTGTGTCGGCCGCCCAGGTCTCGACCATCGCGGCCACCGCGGTCCCGGGCCTGGTGCTCGGCGGCGGTGACCCGATCGTCGGCCTGCAGCGCGCGGTGTCCAACCAGTACGGGTTCGCGCCGGCCTACCAACCGACCTACCAGCCGGTCTACGCACCGGCGCCGACCTTCGCCCCGGAGACCGACCTGGCCAGCCACAACGACACCTCGTTGATGAGCCCGCAGCAGGACGCCGGCGCCAACGCGCAGCAGGGTGCCTTCAACCTCGGCTTCGGCGACATCACCTTCGGCAACAAGACCACCAACACCGCCACCGACGGCGGCGTGGTTGTCGACGGTCCCAACGACGGCGACATCGTCAGTGGTGACGGCGCGGTGCTGGGCAATGACAACGACGTCAACAACGGCGACGTGCTGGCCGGCACCGGATCGAACGTCGCGGTCGGGCACGGCCACATCGACGACGACGGCACCACCGCGACCGGCGGCAGCACCGTGATCAAGGACAACGGCGGGCCGGTCTTCCACGATGTCGACGCCAGCGGCGGAAGCGGTGGTGGGGCATCGGCCGGTGGCAGCCTGATCGGCCTGGGTGGTTCGCACGCCTCGGGCGGCAACGCCGGTGGTGGCGGCATCACCATCGTCGACAGCCCGACGTCGACCAACAGCGACAACTCGGCAAGCTCGCCGGTGTATGTCGACACCCACGCGACGACCACCGCCAAGACCACGGTGACCGACCACTCGGACAACTCGGTGCACGAGGCCACGGTCAGCGACAGCTCGACGCACGACACGTCCAGCCACACGTCGCTGGATGCCGGCCACGACACCACGCTGGTCAACAGCCACCTCGACGCCAGCCACGACCTGGCCCTGGCGTCCGGCAACCACCTGCTGGGTTTCTGAGCAAGAGACGGCGGGGACCTCCAGGTGTCCGGAGGTCCCCGCCGCGTGCCGTGCGCATACCGTGTTAACCGCGACCTCTGGGAGGGCATGTGACGCAACCGCAGGACCCGCGCCGGGTCAAAGTGCTCATCGAGCTGATCGACCACACCAGCGCGATCGCCGACCTGAACGACCGTGGCGACCTGGCGGCGCGGCTGGCCGTCGCCAAGGAGCGCATCACCGATCCGCAGATCCGGGTGGTCATCGCCGGCCAGCTCAAACAGGGCAAGAGCCAACTGCTGAACTCGCTGCTCAATATGCCGGTGGCCCGGGTCGGCGACGACGAGACCACCGCGCTGGTCACCGTGATCAGCTACGCCGAGCAGCCGTCGGCCCGGTTGATCGTCTCGGTCGGTGAGGGTGTGCCGCCGCAGGAGATCGACATCCCGATCGACGACATCCGCCACGATCTGCGCCGCGCCCCGCAGGCCCAGGGCGCCGAGGTGCTGCGGGTCGAGGTCGGCGCCCCCAGCCCGCTGCTCAAGGGCGGCCTGGCGTTCATCGACACACCCGGCGTCGGCGGGCACGGCCAGCCGCACCTGTCGGCGACCCTGGGGTTGCTGCCCGACGCCGACGCGATGTTCATGATCAGCGACACCAGCCAGGAATTCACCGAACCGGAGATGCGGTTCATCCGCCAGGCCCACGAGATCTGCCCGGTCGGCGCGGTCGTGGCGACCAAGACCGACCTGTATCCGTACTGGCGTGAGATCGTGGCCGCCAACACCGCCCATCTGCAGCGGGCCGGCCTGGCGTTGCCGCTGATCCCGGCGTCGTCGCTGCTGCGCAGCCATGCGATCGAGCTCAACGATGCCGAACTCAACGAGGAGTCGAACTTCCCGGCTATTGTCGCCTTCCTGTCCGAACGGGTCCTGTCCCGGGAAGACGACCGGGTCCGCGACCAGGTGGTCGCCGAAATTCGTTCGTCGGCAGAACATCTCAGCCTGTCGGTGAACTCCGAGTTGGCTGCCCTGAGTGACCCGGACGAGGCGCGCCGGCTCACCGAGGACCTGGAGCGGCGCAAGCTGGAGGCTCAGGACGCGCTGCAGCAGACCGCCCTGTGGCAGCAGGTCCTCAACGACGGGATCGCCGACCTGACCGCCGATGTCGAGCACGACCTGCGCGCCCGGTTCCGGGCCATCACCCAGCACATCGAGGGCGTCATCGACTCGTGCGATCCCACCCAGCACTGGGCCGAGATCGGAGCCGAAGTCGAGGACAGCGTCGCCAACGCCGTCGGCGACAACTTCGTCTGGGCCTACCAGCGGGCCGAGGCGCTGGCGGCCGAAGTCGGCCGCACCTTCGTCGAAGCGGGCCTGGACGCCATCGAGATGCCGGAGGTGAGCGCGGCGGAGATGGGTGCCGGAGTGGGCCGGCTCAAATCCCTGGCCCGTCTGGAGTCCAAGCCGATCGGCAAGGGCCACAAGGCGATCACCAGCATGCGTGGTTCCTACGGGGGTGTGCTGATGTTCGGCATGCTCACCTCGGTGGCCGGCCTGGGCATGTTCAACCCGCTGTCGCTGGGCGCGGGTCTGCTGCTGGGACGCAAGGCCTACAAAGAGGACATGGAGAACCGCATGCTGCGGGTGCGCAACGAGGCGAAGACCAACCTGCGCAGATTCGTCGACGATGTGCTGTTCGTGGTATCCAAGGAATCCCGGGATCGGCTCAAGAACGTTCAGCGACAGCTGCGCGACCACTATCGCGGTATCGCCAACCAGACCACCCGATCGCTCAACGAGTCGCTGCAGTCCACCATCGCCGCCGCGCGGCTGGAAGAGGCCGACCGAAACAATCGGGTCCGCGAACTCGAGCGGCAGCTGAACATCCTCACCCAGGTGATCGACAATGCCGAAAAGCTCTCTTCGGCAGCGCTTTCGGCTAGGGCGAGGCCGTCCGAGTCTCGTTGAGACGGGGCCCGGAGCGATTGGTGCGCGGCCCGGGCGGATTGGTGACGCGGGTCGGGAAGGTTCCCGGGAACGTCGGGGCCACCCGCTCCGAGGGCGGGATATCAGCTTCGGGATCGACGCTTGACGATGGCGTGCCGCTGGTCGTTGTGCTCTCGCCGGGAAGCCCGATGTCGGTGGTCGACAGCCGCACGTTGGGGTAGGACGTGGACGTCGACGAGGAGGACTTGCCCACGACATGGGGCGGCTCGGGCAGATGCGTGCCCGGCGGCAGCACAGTATCGCTTTCCGGCGAGCTCCACTTGCTCGACATCGTGATCACGGCGTAGACGAGGATCGCAATCAGGGCCAGGCCGAGCAGCCCCGCCGCGGAGGTGGCGGCCGACGTGCGATACCACGGCGTCGTCGTCTGCTGGGGCATGGCGGCTGATCCTAGCTGCGATGCGCGCGACCCGCCGAACCGTAGACTCGTCGTTCGATGAGCACCAGCGATCAGGTTCGCGCCATCCTGAGCGGCACCCGTCGCGCATACCAGGGCGAACCGGCCTACCGCGAGCGGCCCGATGTGTGGGGCGAACTGGACCGCATCGCCGGACGGCTCAACCAGCCCATTCGCATCGCATTGGCCGGCACCCTCAAGGCAGGTAAGTCCACCCTGGTCAACGCCCTGGTGGGGGAGAGTATCGCGCCCACCGATGCCACCGAGGCCACCCGCATCGTCACGTGGTTTCGGCACGGGCCGATCCCGAAGGTCACCGCCAACCACGTCGGTGGGCGGCGCTCGAACGTGCCGATCGCCCGCGACGGTGGCCTGACCTTCGACTTCGGTCGCCTCGACGCCAACGACATCGTCGACCTCGACGTGGAGTGGCCGGCCGCCGAGCTGATCGACGCCACGATCATCGACACCCCCGGCACCTCCTCGCTGTCGCGGGACGTCTCCGAACGCACGTTGCGGCTGCTGGTGCCCGAGGACGGCGTGCCCCGGGTCGACGCGGTGGTATTTCTGCTGCGCACGCTCAATGCCGCCGACATCGCCCTGCTCCAGCAGATCGGCGAGCTGGTCGGCGGTTCTTCCGGGGCCCTCGGTGTGATCGGGGTGGCGTCGCGGGCCGACGAGATCGGCGCCGGCCGTCTCGACGCGATGCTGTCGGCCAAGGACGTCGCGCAGCGATTCACCAGCGAGCTGGACCGGACCGGCATCTGCCAGGCGGTGGTGCCGGTCTCGGGATTGTTGGCGCTGACCGCACGCACGCTGCGGCAGAGCGAGTTCGCGGCGCTGGAGAAACTGGCGGCCGTCGACGTGGGCGAGCTGAACAAGGCGATGCTTTCCGTCGACCGATTCGTCCGCGCGGACAGCGCACTGCCGGTCGACGCGCCGACCCGGGCGCAACTACTGGACCGGTTCGGCATGTTCGGGATCCGGATCTCCATCGCGGTACTGCGCTCGGGGGTCAGCGATTCCGTTCGACTGGCCGACGAGCTGCTGGAACGCAGCGGGCTGGTCGCGCTGCGTGACGTGATCGACCAGCAGTTCGCGCAGCGATCGGAGCTGCTCAAGGCGCACACCGCGCTGGTCACGCTGCGCCGGTTCGTCGAGCGGCATCCCATCACGGCGACGCCGTACATCATCGCCGACATCGACCCGTTGCTGGCCGACACCCACGCCTTCGAAGAACTTCGCCTGCTCAGTCAACTTCGTTCGCGCCCAACGACTTTGACTGACGACGAGATGGTGTCGCTGCGCCGTATCATCGGCGGGTCCGGGACCGACCCGGCGAGCAGGCTCGGCCTGACCGCCGAAACCCCCGACGACGGGCCACGGGCCGCCTTCGCCGCCGCGCTTCGCTGGCGCCGCCGCTCGGAACACCCGCTCAACGACCCGTTCACCACCCGGGCGTGCCGGGGCGCCGTGCGCAGCGCCGAGGCGCTGGTCGCGATGTACGCCAGCTGACGGCTACTCGCCGCCACCGCCGCCCGGGCGCGGCAGCGGGAACGTCGGCAGCACTCGCTGCGTCGAGGTCACCGTCTCGGTAACCGTGCTCACCGAGGTGCTGGTGCTGGTGCTGGTGCTGGTGCTGGTCGACGGGGCTTCGGTGGTCGTGGTGACCGGCGACTCCGTCGTTGTGGTGGTGGGTTCTTCGGAAGTCGGGGTCTCGGTCGGGGACACCGTCACCGTCTGGGTGGTGCCGCCGGGCCCAGGGACGACCGTCACCGATGTCGCCGTGGTGGGGGTCGCCGGGGACGTCGTGGTGGCCGGGCCCGACCCGCCGCTGCCGGTGAACTTCACCATGGCGTAGACGAGAAAGGCCAGGATGATCGCGGTCAGCACCCCGAGGCCGACCAGCGCCGCCGGCTTCCGATACCACGGGGTGGGTTCGGGCGGAGGGTAGGCGCCGTAGCCGGGCTGCTGGTAGTCGCTGTAGGCCTCACCGCCGGTGCCGCCGTAGTTCGCGTACTGCGTCGGGTCAGTGTCGGAGTAGTTGTTCGGGTCGTCGGAACCGTCACGTGCCACGGGTTCCGATAGTAACGGTCAGTTCTCGCCGGGCTGGCCCGGGAATGCCGGTCGGTGGCTGGGGCGGACGCTGATCTGGGGCGGCCTGGTCTGCGGAGTGGTGACGTGAGGACGGCCGCCGTTGTTCTGCGGGTACTGGGGATACCGCGGCGCCCAGGTGCCCTGAGTCTGCGCCGACGGCGGACTCTCCGGTGGTGGTGGTGGCGGTGGTGGCGGTTCGGGCGGCCGTGAACTGGTCAAAGCGGTGGTCGTCGGTGCGCTGGTCGTCGCCGAGGGGTTGTTCTTGGAGCGGCCGTCGTCACCGCCGTCCAGCGAGGCGAGCAGGACCGCCGCGACCACGATCGCCACCACCGCCGCACCGATGGCGCCCATGGCAAGCGTCGCCTGCTTCTTGCGATACCAGGGCCGTTCTGGAAACCAGAACGCGTCGGGGGCGAACGGGTCGAAACCCTCCTCGAGGACGACGGCGGGCAGCGCGGGGTCGGTCGGCGGATCCTGGTCGTCGTCGCGGGAGGTCGTGGCGGATTTCGGCGGCGCCTCGGTCGGTGCTTCGGCCGCCAGCACGGAACCCGGGTAGGGCTCCTCGGGATAGGGGCCGAACGGATCCCCGAAAGGGACGGGCGTGGCAGCCTCGTCGACTTCCCCCCCAGCGGGGTCCTGCTTCCGCATGGCTACCCATGCTAAAGGGCTCGCCAGGGCCGATGCAGCATTCCGCAATCAGGCGAGCTGGCGGACCACCTCGCTGGCGAACAATTCGATGTGGTCGAGATCGGCCAGATCCAACAGCTGCAGATACACCCGCTGCACACCCGCCTCGATGAAAGGTCCCATCTGGTCGACGATTTCGGCGGGCGTCCCGACCAGCGGAGTGTTGGTGCGCAGCTCGTCGACCTCCCTGGATATCGCCTGTGCCCGGCGGCCGATCTCGGCGCCGTCGCGTCCGGCGCACACCACGAACGCCGCCGAATAGACGATCCCGTCGGGCGCGCGGCCGGCCTCCTGCAGCGCGGCGCGCACCCTGCCGATCTGCGGGCCGACGAAGTCCAGAGCCGGGAACGCCAGGTTGTACTCGGCGGCGAACCGCGCGGCCAGCGCGGGGGTGCGCTTGGCGCCGTTGCCGCCGATGATGATCGGCGGATGGGGGTCCTGAACCGGCTTGGGCAGCGCGGGGGAGTCCTTGACGGTGTAGTGGGCGCCGTCGTAGTCGAAGGTCTGGCCCGCCGGGGTGGTCCATAGCCCGGTGATGATGTCGAGCTGCTCGCCGAGTCGCTCGAACCGCTCGCCCAGCGGCGGGAACGGGATCGCGTAGGCGAGGTGTTCTTCGGCGAACCAGCCCGCACCGATCCCGAGGTCGACCCGGCCCGAACTCATCGCGTCCACCTGTGCCACCGAGATCGCCAGCGGTCCGGGATGACGGAATGTCGCGGAGGTGACCAGCGTGCCGAGCCGAATCGTGGACGTCTCCCGCGCGATGCCGGCCAGCGTCACCCAGGAGTCGGTGGGCCCGGGCAGCCCGTCTCCGCTCATCGCGACATAGTGGTCGGAGCGGAAAAACGCTGAGTAGCCGAGGGATTCGGCGGCCTGGGCCACCGCGAGCTGGTCGGCGTAGCTGGCGCCCTGCTGGGGTTCGACGAAGACACGGAAATCCATGGACGCCAGCTTAGAAAACCTCGACCCCTTCGGTGCTGATGAAGAGTCCGTGGCCGGTGCCGTCGTTGGTGAACCGGGTTCCGTCGCTGCTGGCGTCGATGGTCCAGCCGACCGCGTGGTATGTCGTGTAGTCGAGTTGGGTGGTCGGGATGTCGCCCAGGTTGCCGACGATCCAGCGGACGCTGCCGCTGGCGGTCACCTCGACCCCGTTGGCGGGGGCGCCGTCGACGACGGGCGGGTTGGTGAAGTCCGATTCGCAGCCGACCGTCCGAGCGTTGATCTGGCAGCGGGTCAGGCCCGACTTCGTCTCGATGTAGACGTAGCCGGTGTCGCTGGGGGCCAGTGTCTGTCCGCCTGGAGGGGGCAGGGTTGGAGTGACTGACGACGTCGGCGGCGACACGGTCGGCTTGGTGGTGGGGAAGCCCGGCTCGCCGCCCTGACCACAGCCGGGGCACTGGGCGGCGCCGTCGACGGTGTTGCTGCATCCGGCCCCCAGCGCCCCGGCGGCCACCAGCCACACCACCGCCACACCGGCCCTCACGCCGTTGGATATCCGCACACCGAACTCCCGCCGTCGAATGTCAGGGTACGCAACCAGTGACGGAAGTGACTCCAGTGACTCGCGGGGCGGTGCCTGGCCGGCATCCCGCAAACCGGCATCCGGTGCCCACGATCGCGTTAGATTCGACGCCTCAACGACGGGAGGGCACGCCATGACGGACGCCGGCGGGCTGCTGTTCAATCCGAACACCTACGACCCGCGACAGTTCGATCCGCAGACCCGGCGTCGGCTGCGGGCGCTGATCGCCTGGTTCGAGGAGCGCGGGAAGGCCAGGTTGTTGCACGACCACCTGGATGCGGCCTGGGTGTCGGACTTCCTGGAATTCATCAAGCGTGAGCGGATCTTCGCGACCTTCCTCACCCCGTCGGAGTACGGTCTCGGCGACGACGACAAACGCTGGGACACCTCCCGCAACGCCGCGCTCAGCGAGATCCTCGGCTTCTACGGCCTGGCGTACTGGTACGCCGAGCAGGTCACCATCCTGGGGCTCGGCCCGATCTGGCAGAGCGACAACGTCAAAGCCAAGCAACGCGCCGCCGAGCAACTCGACGGCGGCGGCGTGATGGCCTTCGCGTTGTCCGAACGTGACCACGGTGCCGACATCTACAACACCGACATGATCCTGACACCCGCGACCGACGACGAGGGGGTCGTCTTTCGCGCGACCGGTCAGAAGTACTACATCGGCAACGGCAACGTGGCGGGCATGGTGTCGGTGTTCTCCCGCCGCGCCGACGTCGACGGACCCGACGGGTACGTGTGGTTCGTCGCCGACAGTACGCATCCCGCCTATGAACTCATCGGCAACGTCGTGCACGGCCAGATGTTCGTGAGCAACTTTGCGCTGCACGACTATCCGGTACACACCGAGGACATCCTGTGCACCGGGCCGGAGGCGTTCTCGGTGGCCCTCAACACCGTCAACGTCGGCAAGTTCAACCTGTGCACCGCCTCGATCGGGATGTGTGAGCACGCTTTCTACGAGGCGATCACCCATGCCAACAATCGCATCCTCTACGGCAACCCGGTCACCGATTTCCCGCACGTGCGGGCCGGTTTCGTCGACGCCTACGCCCGGCTGATCGCGATGAAGCTGTTCAGTGACCGCGCGATCGACTACTTCCGCAGCGCCAGCCTCTCCGACCGCCGCTATCTGCTGTTCAATCCGGTGACCAAGGCCAAGGTGACTTCCGAGGGCGAGAACGTGGTCAGGCTGCTGTGGGATGTGCTGGCCGCCAAGGGCTTCGAACGCAATACCTATTTCGCCGAAGTCAAGGACCTGATCGGTGCGCTGCCGCGACTGGAAGGCACCGTGCACGTCAACGTGGCGCAGATCCTGAAGTTCATGCCCAACTATCTCTTCAGTCCCGCGGCCTACCCGGAGATCGGGACTCGCGACGATCCGGCCGACGACGTGTTCTTCTGGTCGCAGGGCCCGGCCCGTGGGGCGTCGAAGGTGCAGTTCGCCGACTGGGTTCCGGTGTATGAAAAGGCTTCGACGATCGGCAATGTGGCTCGCTTCCTGGAGCAGGCGCGGGCCCTGCAGCAGCTGCTGGCCACCGCCGCGCCGGATGCCGAGCAGCAGCGCGACCTCGACTTCATGCTGGTCGTCGGCCATCTGTTCACGCTGGTGGTGTATGGCCAGTTGATCCTGGAGCAGGCGGAGTTGCGCGGCCTGGACCCGGACCTGACCGACCAGATCTTCGATGTCCAGGTCAGGGACTTCTCCGCCTATGCGGTGGCGTTACACGGCAAGCCCAGTTCGACTCCGGTGCAACAGGAATGGGCGCTTGCGGCGGTGCGCAAGCCGGTCAGCGACCCCGACCGCTTCGATCGGGTGTGGCAACAGGTGAAGGCGCTCGACGGCGCGTACGCGATGCGTCCGTAGCGCTGCGTTGGGCGCTCACTCTGCGAAGCTGGTGAACCGTTTGAGACGCCACAGGTAGGGGGCCAGCCGCCGGGCCGGCAACGGAGTCGGCCAGTCATCGGCACGGAAATACGCGTCCGACCCACCGTCTACGAATACCACACTGCCGCAGAGGAAATCGGCGGCATCGGACAGCATGAAGATCACCCAGTCGGCAAGCTTGCCGGCGTCGCCGAATCCACCGATCGGCACCGGGAAGGCGCGGATGACTTTGGCTTCGGCCGGGGTGGACAGCTGTTTTTCCAGCAGTGGTGTCAGGATCGCGCCCGGGGCGATGGCGTTGAGCCGGATTCCCGCGCCCGCCCAGTCGCGGGTCACCGCGTGGCGCCGGACCCAGCGGCTCACCGCGACCTTGGAGGCCCCGTAGGCCATCGACGGCGCGGCGCGGCCGAAGATCCGCAGGGTCCGCACGGCCTTGTCGCCATCCCCGGCCAGCAGCGCCCGGATCGCACGGCGCGGTATCGCCGGAATGGTCGTCGTCGAGTTGCTGGAGAACACCACCACTTTGGCCCGTTCACCGGCCGCCAGCGCGGGCCGCCACGCCGCCAGCAACTCCACCACGCCGAAATAGTTGACCTGGGTGATCAGCGTCGACTGCCCCGAGCCCGGGGTGGGGCCGAGCCCGGCCGCCAGTACCGCGCCGTCGAGTCGCCCGCCACAGGCGTCGAGCACGGCCTCGGCGGCGGCCCGGCGACCGGCCGGTGTCGACAGGTCGGCCACCACGTCGGCTTCGCGGACGTCGACACCGATCACGGTGTGGCCGTCGGCCAGCAGCCTCGCCGCGACGGCCTGCCCCATTCCCGACGCTGAGCCGGTGACTGCGTAGGTACCCATCGACGCGAGTATGGCCTATCGGCGTCGGGGTCCGGAACGGTTAGACCGCCAGGCGGGACGGTTCCGTGGCGACCGGTGGCGGGGGCAGCGGATGTCCCGGTGAGAAGATGTCCACCCCCGTCATCCACGCGACCAGTTCGGCGACGACTCCGGTGGCAGAGACCAGCGCGTCACCGGCGACCTGCACCACCACCTCAGACACCGCGGCCAGCTGGCTGATCAGGAAGATGTTCGCCTCGGCGATGTCCTGCAGCGTCGCGGTGAGGCTGCTGATGCCGCCATCGAGGAAGTACGGGATGCTGGCGAAGATGGTCCGCACGCTGAGCGCCACATTGGTGGCGATATCCGGCCAGCCGTTCATGGCGATCGCGTCCTGGAGTGCCTGCTGCAGATCGGCCGGGTCGACCTGGCTGGACCCGAGCGTCGTCAGCGACACCCCGTCGGAGCCCGCCGGCGGCGGCCCGCCGAACAGGTCCATGACGGTGGGCGTGACGTCGACGATCGAGTACGACAGGTTCATCTGCCCCGGGTCGAAACCGGCGCCGTAGGCGATCACCCACGTCGCCGTCTCGTCGGGAGACTGGAATCCGTGCCCGAAGCCGAGCTGCGGCTGATGGCCGTGGTCGGTGACGACGATGACCGTCCAGTTCTCACCGGAGTTCATCACCGCGTCCATGATCGCGCCGATATTGGTGTCGGTGCGGTTGATGGCTTCCGCGTATTGCGGTGACGCACCGCCGTATTGGTGGCCGGCCTCGTCGACCTGGACCAGATAGGAGAACAGGAAGTTCGGCGGATCACCGCTCTCGATCGCGGCAACCGTCTGCGCGGTGACCTCGGCGTCGGTCTGCGACCAGTTGCTGTCGCCGGCAACCTGCGGCACCAACGTGACCGTGTCGGCCGGGTAGAGGCCGGCGCCGGCGATATCGGTGATGACGTCCCAGTCCGCGATCGCCATGGTGTCGATGTCGGAGTCGTAGTACTCGAGCTGGTTGAACACCGTCGGCCACTTCACGTAGGTGTCCGCGCTGAAGATGTTGTTGATGACGCCGGTCTGGTTGTCCCAGGCCCCGGTCAGGATCGCGGTCCACGACGGGTTCGAGATCGTGGTGTGCCCGACGATGCTGGCGACCCCGGTGACACTGTCGTTCATCAGGTCGATGAAGTTCACGTTGATGTCGGGCTGGGCCAGGACCCGGCGCAGGTTGGTGCCGTCCACGCCGAGCACCAGCACGTGGACATCGGTCGGGTCGGCCGCGTCGTTGGTGACGGTCACCACCGTCGCGCTGGCGCTGCGGGCGCGGTAGGAGTAGCCGGTGGCGCCGCTGCCGGCTGGAGCAAGCGGCAGCGGCGGCGCCGGAATCGGGGCCGGAAGGGGCAGCGCCGCTGCGAGTTTCATCGGAGTGATGGTGCGCCGTACCGTTCGGGCGCTCACCGTGGCCGCGGGCGCCGGTGTGCCTGTCGCAGCGGCGCTGGGCGCGCCCTTGATCACGGTGCGGCGCGGTCCGGTGGCCAGGCCGCCGGACTTGACGGCCGGCCTGCGCGACCGGGCGGTCGATCCCGACGACGTCGAGTTCGACGACTTGGCCGAGCCCTGCCCGCCCGGTGATCCGGAATCGGCGGAGGCCACCGCGGTCGCGACCGCCGAACCGGTGCCGGCGACCACGCCGGCCACCGCGATTCCCAGACATACCTGCTTGATCGTCGTCATCGTCGTCTCCGATCGGCTCCCAGCTATTGCACAGCTGTGTCACAGAGTAGAGCGGGGACGAGTCCGCGGATGGCGAATCCGACACCCCGTTACTATCCGTTTGGTGGACGTCGACGTCATGACCACCGCGCTTCCGCTCGGACAGATCGGCAGCCTGGCGCAGCGCACACTGGCGGTGGGCTTCTCCGGAATGTTGTTCACCGAGACCGGCCGGACTCCCTACCTCAACGCGGCGGTGGCCTCGCAGGCCGCGCCGGGGCTGGAGCTGTCAACCGGTGTAGCGGTGGCCTTCCCGCGCAGCCCGTTCGTCACGGCGGCCACCGCGTGGGAACTTCAGGAGTCGACCGGCGGGCATTTCCGGCTGGGGCTGGGCACCCAGGTGCGCACTCACGTCACGCGGCGCTACGGCATGCCGTTCGAACGTCCGGGCCCGCGGCTGCGGGACTATGTGCTGGCCGTCAAGGCCTGCTTCTCCGCATTCCGCACCGGTTCGCTCGATCACCACGGTGAGTTCTACGACCTTGACTTCATCACTCCGCAGTGGAGTGCTGGTCCCATCGAAGCGCCCGACCCCAAGGTCGACATCGCCGCGGTGAACCCGTGGATGCTGCGGATGGCCGGTGAAGTGGCCGACGGTGTGCACGTCCATCCGATCGGCGAACCCGGGTATCTGGCCCGCCACGTGGTGCCCAAAGTCGCCGAGGGAGCGGCGAAGTCAGGGCGCTCGCCGTCCGATATCGCGCTGATCGTGCCGGTGATGACCATCGTCGGCGACACCGACTCCGAACGCGCGGCCGAGCGGGAGCGGGTGCGGTTCTCCATGAGTTTCTACGGGAGCACCCCCAACTACGCGTTCATCTGGGACGAAGCGGGCTTCGAGGGCACCACGGCACGGATCCGGGAGAAGCAGAAATCCGGCGACGTGCCCGGGATGGCCGCCCAGATCACCGACGACCATATCGCCGCGTTCGCCACCGAGTCGACCTGGGACGGACTGGCCGACGCGCTCGCCGCGAAATACCAGGGAACCGCGACCCGCATCGTGTTGTACAACGCGCTGGGAGACGGCGAGCGGTTCGAACGTTACGGCGAGGTGGCGCGCCAGCTTTCGGGCCGGGTGGCCGGATAGAGCCGGTGCCCGGCGTGGTCGGCTGGGGTAGCCTGCCGCAATGCGCACGGTTGAGGTTTTCGCCGATGTCCTGTGTCCGTTCACCCATGCCGGGCTGCACACCCTGATCGATCGGCGCGCCCAGCTCGGGCATACCGAGCCGCGGCTGCGTATCCGCGCCTGGCCGCTCGAGCTGATCAACGGCAAGCCGCTGGACCCACACCACATCGGCACGGAGGTCGCCGCCCTGCGCGCCTCGGTGCGCCCGGATCTCTTCGCCGGCTTCTCGGCCGACACCTTTCCCACCACCTCGATGACCGCGTTCGCGCTGACCGCCGCCGCTGACCGGGCCGATGACGCCACGCTCAGCGAAGCGGTGGGCATCGCGCTGCGTGACGCGGTGTTCGAAGAGGGTCTCGACATCGGGTTGCCGGAGGTCGTCGCCCCCATCGCCGAGCGGTTCGGCCTGGAACCCCTCGACGCCGACGCGACTTCGGCTGCCGTACGGGCCGACTGGGCCGAGGGTCGCGAACGGGGCGTGGTGGGGTCACCGCATTTCTTCGTCGGCGGCGGAGCCGGGATGTTCTGCCCGGTCCTGGACATCAGTCGCGACGACGTCGGCGACTTCGTGATCGCGTGGAAGCAGGGCACCGAGGACTTCGTCAACAGCTTGCTGGGGTGAGGTGGTGGCCACCCACCTGGCGGTGATCGCCACCCTCGCACTCGCGTTGCTGTTCAGCCCCGAGACCCTGGTCCTGGGCCTGGTCATCGCCAGCGACACGAAGGTTCCCCGGCAGGCGACCCTCGCCTTCTCGGCCGGGGCGATCGCGGGCATCGCCTTCGCCACCGGTATCGGTGTGGGGATCGCGGCATTGACCGGTGGCGGCGCCGTGGCGGGCGCGCACCACACCTCGTGGCCGGGTTTCATCGTGCGCCTGCTGATCGCGGCGGCGCTGTTGGCGATCGGTATCCGCCGCGCGATCGGCGCGATCCGGCACAAGCCGATCGCCGACGTCTCGAAACCCGAACAGCGGTCGAACCCGCTGCGGACCCGGGTCGTCGAGCGGTTCCCCACGGTGGCCCGTGCGCTGAACCCGGAAGCGGATCTGACGGTCCGGCAGCGGATCGTCCGGGCCGCGCTGTCCGGGTTCGCGGTGTGCGGCCTGCATCCGAAGGTGTTCCCGATCGCCATCGCCGCCGGGCATCAGATCCTGGACATCAGCGCTCGGGGCGAGCGCACCCTAGCTGTCGTGGTGTTCGCCGCGATCGCCGTCATCCCCGCGGTGGCGCCGACCGTCATCGAAATCGTCCGGCCGGGTGCCGCCGGCCAGATCAAAGAGGGCTACGAACGCATCATGAAGGTGCACGGGCGTTGGATCATCGCCACGCTGCTGTTGGCCGCCGCCCTCGCCGTCGGCCACGGTGCGTTCGATCACATGCCGAAGCACTGATCGCGTGATCTCGACCAGGGCCGATACCGATTCGGTCCGCCTGGGGGGATTGCTGAGCGGTGTGTTGGTCACCCAGATCGTCAACAGCGCCGTGCATCTGGCCCAGCCTCTGCTGGTCGCCGATCTCTCCGGATCGTTGGGCACCGCCGCGTTCTTCACGGCATTCGGCACCGCCGTCCACATGCTCGGCACCTACCTCGGTGGCTGGCCGACCGATCGGTTCGGCGCCCGGCTGGTATTGGTCTTCTCGACGTTGCTTCGGGGCGTCGTGCTGGCCGGCATTCCGATCGCCATGGCCTTCGGGTTCGCCACCCTGCCCTGGGTGATGTGCTGCTACACACTCGAGGCACTGGTCCGCGGGTATGTGGACACCGCGGTGCACACCGTTCCGCTCGACATGGTCGGCCATCGCCGCGATCTGCTGGACCGGATCAACTCCCGGTATGAAGTGGCCTTCGAGGTCGGCGCGGTGGCCGGTCCACTGATGCTCGGCGGCCTCATGCTCTGGGCCCCCGGCATCGTCGCGCATATCGTCATCCCGATCGGGTTCGCCGCGTCCGCGGCGTGCTATCTGCTGATCCCCAAGCGGACCGATCCGTCGGCCGACGCCGGGGCCAAGCCGCACGGGGGATCGTGGGAAGGCCTGAAATACGTTCTCGCCCACCCGTATCTGTTGCTCGTCGTCCTCGGGCTGATGGTGTTCCACCTCTACGAGCTACGCAAGATCCTCAGTGCGTTCTTCGCGAAAGGACTGCTTCACCATCCCGCCGCGGTCGGTCAGGTGGGGGCCGCCTTCGCGCTGGGTGGGGTGGCGGGCGCGCTGCTGTATTCGGTGACGCGGCACCGGAAAACCGGGCTGGGGTGGGTGTTCGGCGGGGTGGTCGGGACGGTGGTGCTCGCCGTGGGGTGGATGCCGGTGAACCTGCCGGTGATGGTCGCCGCGGTGTTCCTGTTCGGGGTCGGCAACGTGTGCGCCCGGCTGGTCCTGACCCGGTGGCGGCAGGAATTGACCCCGCTCGAGCACGCCGGCGGGGTGACCGCCGCGTCGGAGTTCGGCCGGACCGCGGTGTCGGTGGGTGTCAACAGCGCTGTCGGCGGGGCGTTTTCGTCGGGAGTGGGCGTGTACGGCGCATTCGGGATCGTCGGGGGCATGCTGGGGATCTTCGCCGTGGCCCAATTGGCCTTGGCTCGGTTGTACGCCCGCAGGGGCGATCCGAATCTGTAGGGCTATACCGACGCCGTGGTCACGCTCGTTGGATCGACGGTCGGCAGCGTGAGCTGCATGCTCGACACGGTGAGCTCACCCAGCGACCCGACGGCCCGGTACGACGCCGACGAGGAGAACAACTGCACGGTCACCTTCTGGCCGGGCTTGAGTGTCTGGGCCACCATCTCCAGTGGGACACTCACGGTGTGCTCGTCACCGTCCAGCGTCACGAGGATCGGGGTGACCTGATTGCCGAGTACCAGGCCGGTGGAGTTGTCGACGAGCTGGGCGTAGAGGTGGTTGCCGCTGCCCGTGCCCGAGTAGGTGAAGGTGAGCTGCGGTGCGCCCACGACATAGGTGGTGGTCGTGGCGGCCGGCGTCGTGAGATTCAGCGCGTCGATCGCCCGCGCCGACCCGATGGGCAGCACGCCGAGTAGCCCACCAGCTCCCAGGAAGGGCACCAGCGGCAACGTCCTGGTCGTTGTGCTGGTCGCGACGACCGGGTCGCCGGGCGTCAGTTCGTAAGAAGCCGACGAAAGGTGTTGGCCCCGTTGGTCGACCCATTCGAACTGCGGGCCGGTCGACACCGAGATGTCGCCCTTGACGTACCGGTCCAGCCAGTCGAGGGTGCGCTGCTCGATCAGCACGCCGCCGGTGTTGAACGGGTCGTTGGTGCACAGCCCGTGCCCGCCGCAGAACCAGAGCACCTTGGTCTCGACGCTGTTGCCGATGAGTGCCTGGGCGTTGGCGTCGGCTTCGGCCAGGGTGAACAGGGTGTCGACGGTGCCCTCGATCAACAGCGTGGGGGCGGTGATCTGGTCGAGCAGGTAGTCGGGGCCGCGCTGCGCCAACAGGTCCTGCTGGGACTGGGTCAGCATTCCGGTCAGGTCGCCGTAGATGCTGGCGGGAATGATCTCCGGGTTGGTGCGCGCCAGCGTGAGGACCAGCACGCCGGCCAGGATCGAACCCCAGCCGGTCTTGAAGGACTGGGATTTGTACAGCGAGGTGTTCAGGCTGTTCCACGCAATGGTCGGCACGATCGCGTCGACCCGGTGATCGGTTGCCGCCGTTACCAATTGGATGCCGCCGCCGTAGGACGCACCCACCATGCCGATCCGGGGATCGAGGTTCGCCGGATCGCCGTCGAGCTGGACCTCCTGCTGGGTGGCCAGCCAGCTGATGATCGCCGACACGTCCTTGGCCTCGTAATCGGGTGAGTCGATCTGCAGCGTGCCGCCCGAGCTGTATTCGCCGCGGGGGTCCCACGTCACCACGTTGTAGCCGGCATTGCGCAGGTCCAGGATGCTCGGCATACCCAGCGCGTTGGTGAGGACGCCGTCCAGGAAACTGCCGTTGATGCTGGTCTGGCCGGGCATCCCCAGTCCCGGGCCGTCCAGGATCGTCGGAGCCTGCTCGCCGTTCTGCAGTCCGGTGGCCGGCATGAAGTGGACGTAGATCTGCGTGCCGTCGTACGAGACCACCTTGACGTCGAACGGCTGCGCGGCGTTCGGCGACGCACCGGGCGCAACCGGGTAACCGAGCAGTGGGTGGAGAACGTCACCGAGAACCGGGATCTGGTGGATGAACGCCACGATCGGGATCACCACGACCGGTCCGAGGACCGGCACGTGCTGCAGAAACTCCAGCGGCGCGGTCTGGGGGATGGCCACCACCGGCGCAGGGGCGGCGTTCGTGGTCACCGTTGTCGTGGTGGCGGTGGCGGGTGTGCCGGCCACCGGCTCCCGGCGGGAGGCGGCCGCCAGCGCCAGGGTCACCGGGGAATCGGCCGGCGTGGTCGGGACGTCGACCGGCGTGTGGACCCGCCTGATGGCCCCGGTGGCTCCGACGCGGATCAGCGGTGCGTGCCGCAGGGTCGCCCGCGACGCGGTCTTGCTCGCGGCGACGCTGGACGTGGCTTTGGCGCGCGCGGCCGAGGAGGTTCTTGCCGTTCTCGCCGAGCCGGCGTGATGGGCCGGCGATCGCGACGCGGATGCTGCCGTGGACGATGACGACGATGAATCTGACGAGGTGGACGGCTGTGCCGAGGCGTATCCGGCGCCGGAGACGATCGCCGCTCCGATCCCCAGCCCGACAGCAAGCCCACCGATTCGACCCACGTACGCCCCAGCACCCATGCGTCTATAGGTAGCGTGACGTGTCCTGTTTGTCTGAAGGTTGACTGAACTGAGACAAGTCTGACGAGTATGTCAAAAGTAGCGGTCGCTGACGCAACTAGAGCTAGCTATGAGTTCTTTTCTGTTGCAGTGTTATTCGACGCGATCTGGGTCGCTGTCCCTGGGGGAATCGAGCGCTAGGGTACCGGCGTGAAGTGATGCAGGCTTGCGGAGGGGTAGGGCGTTGCCGTCGGCGCGGGCGTCGCGTGGTTCGAGATCTACAAGGCCGTCAGACATCGAGCGTCAACATAGGGGTGCGCGCCCGAGAGACGCAGGGGTACATGATTCCTGCTGCGTCTTTGTCCTCGTCAGGTGCAACGGAATCCATGTGTTCGGCGCGGCCGGCGAGGACCGGAATTCGGCATGCGCCGCAGACTCCTTCGCGGCATGAGGAATAGACGGGTATGTGGGCTTTCTCGAGTGCGTCGAGCAACGACCGGTTCTCCGGGACGTGAACGTGTGTGCCGCTGCGGCTGCAGGTCACGTCAAACGGGCGGGGCGGACGTTGCGTCGACTGATCTGCTGGGGCGAATCTTTCGACGTGCAGTTGCGCGGGCGGCACAAGGGCGTTGACCGCCTCGGTCAACGACGCGGGTCCGCAGCAGTACACGGCGGCGGTGGTGCCGGCGAGGAGTCGCGCGAGATCCGGTCGCGCGCCGGTTTCGTCGCGGGCGTGCACCGACACGTTAGCCGGAAATCGGCGCTCCAACTCGTCGCCGAACGCCATGGTCACCCTGCTGCGGCCGATGTAGATCAACTGCCAACTCCGATGCGCTGGAAGCGATTCGATCATCACCTTGATGGGGGTGATGCCGATGCCGCCGGCCAGGAATAGGTATTCCCGGGCGGGCTCGAGCGCGAAATTGTTGTCCGGGCCCGATACATCCAGGGTCGTGCCCGGGGTCGCGGCAGTGTGCAGCCAGTCGCTGCCACCGCGAGAATGTGGCGCCCGATGCACGGCGATCCGGTATCGACTCCGGTCGGCGGGGTCGCCGCAGAGTGAGTAACAGCGCCGCAACCCGTTGGGTAGGTGCACCGTCAGGTGGGCACCCGGCGTCCAGATCGGCAGGTCGGTCCCGTCGGCGGATGCCAGGTCGATGCCCACGATGTCGCGGGCTAGTGGGTATGTCGCGGTCACGGTCATCGTTCGTGGTGCCGGGAGTCGCGGCGAAGCGGAAACCGGCGCATCGCCCGCCGAGGTCAGGATCCGCACCAGCACGGCCGCGGTGGTCAGGCCCAGCAGGGCGAAGGCAACCAGCCGATACCCCCACGCGCCGACGTCGGTGCCCGACCAGCCCGCGTGAAAGGACACCAGCACCACCGCCGCGTAGCTGCCGTAATGCAGTGCCTTCCAGAAGCGACGGGGCATCCTCGTCTGCAGCAGCGACGATGTGTAGACCGCGACGAGCAGGTAGAACGCGACGACGCCCAGCGCCACCGGCCAGGGCCGGTAGTCCGCTGCGAGCGGGACGAGAAGGTCCGTCGGTGCGAAATGTGCCCAGCTGTCGAGCATGAGCGAGAGCATGTGCAGCCCCGTCATGGTGAGGGCTGTCCCGCCTAGCCAGCGGTGCAGGTCCTGCAGCCAGGCGGGGTTGTCGATGGATCTCAGCACCCGGGTGGCGAGAAGCACGCCCCACAGCACCGAGCCGGTGAGCGCCGCCCATGCCACCAGGCCGCTGGCGCGCGTGACGTACCACCACAGATGCGGATCGATCACGCGAAATCCACCCAGTTCGCCGAGTACCGTCGCTCGTGATCGGCGTCCACGATCAGCGCCGCGGCGCCGATTCTGGGGAGCCAGGCCAGCAGCGGATCGGGTGCGCGGAGGAAGGCGAGTTTCGCCAAGACCTCAGCCCGTGCGCCGGTGCCGGCAATGACGGTCGAGGTCACTGTCGGTGTGGCTGCGCTGCGGCCGGTGGCCGGGTCGATCAGGTGGTGTGCGAGACCGTCGGCGCCGGCCCAGGCCCGCACCAGCCGACTCGAGGTGGCGACGGCTCCGCTACTGAGTCGAACCGTCGTCAGTAGTTCGTTTGGGGCGTGCGGGTTTTCGATGCCTATGGTCCACGCAGCGCCGTCGGGTGCCTGCCCTGCGACCACAACGTCGCCACCCACCTCGGCCAGCGCACCGTCGGCACCACGATCGAGCGCGAACTCGACGACCATCTCGGCGGCGAGACCCTTCCCGAGCCCGCCGGGATCGAGGGTCGTGCCCAGCGGAACCCTGATGTACGACCCTGCCACCTCGATGTCGGCGGCAGCGCCCGGCCATACTGCGGCGTCGGGCAGCGCCGTGTGCCGGGACGCATCGACGCGACTCGTTGCGTAGCCACTGGCCACGAGCCGCGGTAAGACGGTCGGGTCGAAATCGCCGCCGGTCATCGCCCACGCGTCGATCAACTCGCTCACCAGCCGGGCGGTGCATGGGCGGACCCGGACGGGCAGTCCCTGCGACCAATTCAGCCGCCACACGTCGCTGCCTTCCAGGAATCGGCTCCACGCCTGCTCGAGGTCGAACAACAACCCGAAGCAGTCGTCGAGAAGCTCGGGTGTTCCCCCGACCAGGGTGACCGCCGCGGTGCCGCCCATCGCCGGTCGCCGACCCGACTGCACCCGCAGCCCCTCGGTCTCAACCACCGGACGCTTTCGACACAGCGTGGGGAGCAGCTGGCGCGCCGCGTGCCGGTGCGGGCGCGGGAACCGCGGCAGGCGTCGCCAGCCGGGCGGGCGGGAAGGTCGCGGTCGGCGTCGAGCCGGCGGCATTGCCCGTGCTGGTCGGCGCGACCGGCCCGTCATGTGTGGGCCCGGCTAGCCCGGTGACAATGGCGACCAGCGCCCCTGCGGACAGCGTGCCGGCGACGATCTTGGACCGCCGCGCCGGCGACTGCCGCGGGCCGGTATCAGTCGTCGAAATCATCGTCAAGCTCTTCCGATTCGTAGTGGTTGTCGCGCGGACCGTCGTCGCTTCGCGGCGGTGGCGGGGCTGTTTGGTCGGCCGGAGCTGCAGGCACGCCGGTCGCCGCGGTCGGTGACGCGCTGTTGGGGGCCAACAGTTCATTGGCGCGACCAATGTCTGGCCGGGGCGACGTATCCAAGATCCTGGTATTGACCGCCAACGCTGCCGCTCCGATGACCAGGACGAACAGCAGCGAAGCGATCACCGCTACTTTCGATCTCATCACTTCACAGTAGATTTGCGCCGGTCAAGGATGGTCCGCCCGAAGTCCAAGAAACGTCCAAGATTGCGTTGGTACTTGGTGAGGACGCCTCCGCAAGCCCCCGGCAGCCGACCCGGCAAGCCCATAATTCTCCATGTGCAGGTTCTTGTGGTCGAAGATGATGAATCGGTCGCCGCCGGTGTGTGCGACGGCCTGATCCGAACCGGGTTCGACGCCCACCACGTCGCGACCGGTGCCGAGGCCATTGATGCCGTGGCGGGGACCGCACCGGATTTTGTGCTGCTGGATTTGGGGTTGCCCGACATGGACGGCACCGATGTGTGCCGGGCCATCCGGGCAGGTTCACAGGTGCCGATCATTGTCGTCAGTGCCCGCGGTGAGGAGATCGACAGGGTTCTAGCGCTGGAGATGGGTGCCGACGACTACGTGGTCAAGCCATTTGGCATGCACGAGCTGGTGGCACGGATCCGTGCCGTCGGCCGACGCGTCATCGCCCGGGACGGCGGCGACGTCGATCGGACCTCGGCCACTCGCTCGCTCGGCGCGCTGAACATCGACCGCCGCGCCCAGCGCGTCCACCTTGGCGAGCGTGAGGTGCACCTGACGCCGAAGGAGTTCGATCTGCTCTGGTACCTCACCGAGGACCCGGGCGCGGTCTACCGCCGATCCGACATATTGCATCAGGTGTGGGGTGCGAATTGGTATGGCACCACCAAGACGCTCGACGCACACGTGGCGGCCATCCGCAAGAAGCTCGGAGATCCGCGGTGGATCGAGGCGGTTCGCGGTGTCGGCTTTCGTATCGGGGTTCTCGCTTGAAGTGGCGGCTGATGGCCGCGTTCGCAGCAGTCACGCTCGTCGTCGTGGTTGTGCAGGACATCCCGCTCGGCAATTACCTCCAGCGCGTCGAACGCGACCGCATCGTCACCGCGCTGGAACGTGACGCGTTCCTGCTCGCCGGCCGCGTGGAGGACACGCTCGAAGCGGCTACGGCGCCGAACCCGCAAGTGGCGGCCGACGTGCACCGCTACCGCCAAAGCAGCGGGGCCAGGGTGGTAATCGTCAACTCCGCCGGTGTCGCCATTCTGACCTCCGACGACGACCAGTCCGCGACTGGATCCTCGTATCGGTCGCGCCCCGAGATCGCGACGGCGTTGTCGGGCGAAATCGCTACGGGGCAACGCCATTCGGTCAGCCTCGACACCGATCTGCTTTACGTGGCGGTTCCGGTGGTCAGCGGCGACCGGGTCATCGGTGCGGTGCGGCTGACCTACCCGACACAGGTGGTGACCGATGAAGTTCGTGGGCACCTAGCCATGCTGTGGCTGGTCGCGGGGATCACGGTGTTGCTGGCCGGTGCGCTGGCCTACGTCATGGCCAGCACGGTCACGCGCCGGTTGCGACAGTTGCGCAGCACCACCGAGTTGCTAGCCGAAGGGCGGCTGGACACGCGGACCCCCCTCGCCGGCGGGGCACCCGAAATCCGCAGCCTGGAAAGGTCGGTCAACCGGATGGCCGATCGGCTCGAAGATCTGCTGCGCCAGCAACGTGCGTTCGCCGCCGACGCCTCCCACCAGCTGCGCACGCCATTGACGGCGCTGCGATTGCGTCTGGACAGCGCCGCCGAGCTCTTCGACACCGATCCGGATGCCGCACGCGACACGCTCGTTTCGGCGCAAGAGGAAGCAATTCGCCTGCAACGCATCATCGATGGACTGTTGATGCTCAGCCGGACCCAAGCTGGGATCGCACCGGAAGAGGTGGATCTCGCCGAGTTGGCGCGAGCACGGGCTGATCAATGGCAGCCACTCGCCGACGAGTCAGACGTGCGGATCGCCGTGGCGGCGCCGCCGACTGCCCCCGCGCTGGCCGTGCCGGGGGCCGCCGAACAGATCATCGACAATCTCATCGACAATGCGCTAGCGGTGTCACCGCCCGGCAGCACCATCGAGGTGGCCGTGGCGCCGGCTTTGGATGCCGATTTTGTCGACGTGCATGTCCGTGACGAGGGCCCGGGTATGTCCGCCGAGGACTGTGTGCGGGCTTTCGACCGGTTCTGGCGCGGCAGCAGCGACACCGGTGGCAGCGGGCTGGGCCTTGCCATCGTGGCCCGGCTCGCCCGCGTCAGCGGAGCCACTGCGGAGTTGATACCCCGCTCGCTCACCGGCGCCCGCGGGCTCGATGCTCACGTCCGGTTCTCCGGCGCCGAGGAGCGCCGTAGCTGAGTGATGTCGCCGCCGCTACCCCGCTCTCGGATCAGCCTTCTCAATGAGGTGTCGCCAAAGTCGAGGAGGCTTGAGCTGGTTTCCCGCGGCGTGGACACGAAAGGGGGATTTGGACACCATCCCGCGATTTCCTAAGGCGAGTGTAGGAATTCAGTGAATGTGTCGGAACCTGACCAATCCGACCTCGGCGTTCTCAGTAACGTGTCGGTCGCCGATTGTTACTAGGCTGTCGGATTCCTCGGCGCCGACTTGCCGCGGTGGGCGTCGGGAATCCCCACCGCATCCTCTGTCAAACCACGCCATAGCCGAGACGTTTCGCAGCGCTGGCGATGCGGCCGGCTAGATCGGGATGGGTCAGGGGCAGCGATATTCTCGGCCGCGCCGGCATCGCAGATGTGGCCGGTGTAAACAGTGCTAGGCATGGGTCGCCAGCGAATCGGCTGTTGTACCGCAGGCCGTCCAGATCGGGGAACGCCTCTGTAATGTGCCGCGCCCACTGCTGAGTCACGGTATGCGGGGCTGTGGAGATGGCGAACGTGCCGCCGGCGCGTGTGGCCCACGCTCCCTGGCTGTCAGCGGCGAGGTCGAGGACCATGAGTGAGCGGGTGAATGACAAACCCGTTAGATATGGGCGGCCGCGTTGACGGTCAATTGTCCGGTCCACTTGGTAGGCCTCGCCGAGTGCAGCGCACGGGGTTGAGGCTCCGTACCAAACGCCATGCTGCACATGTACCCCTTTGGGGAAGGGGTGAGGATCGAACCGCAGCACCGGCCCGAAAGTGCGCAATGCGTTCCACGCGAGTATGTGCGCGCCCTCAGTGCGATGGGCGCGCCACCAGATCTCGTCGACGTCGATCGCGCGCATCTCGTCATCGTCGATACCGAGCGAACGCAGTACGTGCGGTGGCGGAGGGCCCGGCAGCATGGGGTCGACGGTCAAGTCGCCGCCCATTCGCCGATCTCGATCAGTCCGAGTACGGGCTCGACGGATTCACCGTGCAACAGCCACTCCCGCACCGACTTCGGTTGACCATCGATTCGCAAATCGGGCTGCGGGGTCATGAGAAGGCCGGCTACCGCAGTGGGGTGCAGCTCCCTGGCGAGCAGGGCCGGTAGCACCTCGTCGAGGCCGCGGACCTGCTTGAGCTTGAGTGGTTTGTCGCGGTCGACGATCTCGAACTGAATCGCGGGGTATACCCATGTGCCGCCGTCGTTGATCGCCCATAGCGTGTGGTTGAGGCGGCGCTGCCGCACGCGGGAATCGTTGACGCTCAGTCCTTCTCTGACCTCGGCGGCGGTGTAGGCCGTGCTGTAGAGCCTGGCCATGTGGGCGGTCACGTCGGCTGCGATCTCCGCGTACGCTTCTGGGTCTTCGGTGAAGCCGACGTCGTCGAGTAGCTGGGCTTCGTCGGCGGTGAGAGTGGCCGCCCACGGCCGATGCGCGGGGAGGGTCTTGAGTGCCGCGATCAGGTCGGAGCGGTGCAAGTTGAAGCGGTCTAGGAGGAGTTGGTCGAGCTCATCTGTGGTCATTGTGGGAACCTTCACGCTTGTGTAACGGTAGTTAACGAAATCATATCACCGTTAATCAACCATGACGTGCTATGCGTACTGGCCTCGTACGACCATGTGCCTACAGCCGCCTGTAGGAAGTCGGTGATTTGGGTCGGATGTGAGAACCGGTGACTAGGTATTCTCAACACCGTGTAGGACGGTGGCTTCTCGCTAAGGTGTCGGAATCCTCGGTGGCGGCGAGCAGCCCATTGCGACAGGCTGTCGCTGTACCAGGAAACGGCTTTCTGGCACGACCTCCCGAATCTGTGACTGTAGGCGCCGGAACCGGGCGGGGTGTTCGAGAGCAAGGTTGCGTCCAGCAGAGTGGTGTACGAGTCGGAGCTGATCGGAGTCACCGGCGTGTCGTAGCCGAGTGATTGAAGGTCATCGCGTGATTCTTCGAGAGACCGACCAAAGTCACTCGAGCAAAGGAAACACGCGATGACCACTGCCCACAATATCGACCTGCCGACGGTGCTGGCCGAACGACTCACCACCGCCCATCCCGACGTGCTGCGCGATCTGCTTGCCACGTTCATCCACGCCCTGATGGGTGCGGAAGCCGATGCCCTGTGTGGCGCGGGGTACGGGGAACGCAGTGCCGAGCGCATCAACTCCCGCAACGGGTATCGGCAGCGCCGATTCGACACCCGCGCAAGATCATTGGATCTCGCGATCCCCAAGCTGCGCCAGGGGTCCTACTTCCCGGACTGGCTGCTGGAACGCCGCAAGCGTGCCGAGCGGGCCCTGACCACGGTGGTGGCTACCTGCTACCTGCTCGGGGTGTCCACCCGTCGGATGGATCGCCTGGTCGAGACGCTGGGCATCACCGGTCTGTCGAAGTCGCAGGTGTCGGTGATGGCCAAGGAACTTGACGCCGCGGTGGAGGCCTTCCGGAGTCGGCCGCTGGACGGCGGCCCGTACACCTTCGTCGCCGCAGACGCCCTGGTCCTGAAGGTCCGCGAGGGCGGCCGGGTGGTCAACGTGCATGCTCTGATCGCGACCGGGGTCAACGCCGAGGGCTACCGCGAAATCCTGGGCATCGACGTCACGACTGGTGAGGACGGCGCCGGCTGGCTGGCGTTCTGGCGGTCGCTGACCGCCCGCGGCCTGACCGGGGTCAAACTCGTCACCAGCGACGCCCACGCCGGGCTGGTAGCTGCGATCGGCGCCACCCTGCCCGGGGCGGCCTGGCAGCGTTGCCGCACTCACTACACGACCAACCTGATGGCTATCACCCCGAAAGCGTCCTGGCCGTGGGTGCGGACCCTGCTGCACTCGGTGTTCGACCAGCCCGACGCCGAATCCGTTGGTGCCCAATATGATCGGATCATCGACGCCCTCGCCGACAAGCTGCCCAAGGTCGCCGAGCACCTCGAGAACGCTCGCGCGGACCTGCTGGCGTTCACCGCCTTCCCCAAGGCGATCTGGCGCCAGATCTGGTCGAACAACCCCCAGGAGCGTCTCAACAAGGAAATCCGACGGCGTACCGACGTCGTCGGCATCTTCCCCGACCGCAACGCCCTGATCCGCCTCGTTGGCGCCGTCCTGGCCGAACAACACGACGAATGGGCCGAATGAGGTGAGCCCGTCGTAGTGGTCCAGTCGTTGTGAGACTCTGTTGCCCGAGTGTTTGGGCAGGAAGAATCGACGACGACATGGCATCGAATAAGCGCCGGCGGCATACGCCGGACCAGATCATCCGCAAGTTGGCCGAGGGCAACAAGCTCCTCGGGACCGGCCAGGAGCTGGGTGAGGTGTGCCGGCACCTGGAGATCGCTGAGTCGACGTGGCATCGCTGGCTGGCCCAGTACGGCGGCATGAAGGCCAACGAGGCCAAACGGCTCAAAGAACTCGAGACCGAGAACGCCCGGCTGAAGAAGTTGGTTGCCAACCAGGCCCTCGACATCGACATGCTCAAGGAGATTTCGGCGGACGCTCCTATAGATGTCAAGTGCTGATTTTGGCGTAGTCGGCGCGGAGCGTGTGAAAGATTTCGCGGGCGAGGTAGCGCTTCTGGCAGCGGATGATTTCGGGCATGGACAGGCCCTCTGTGGTTCGGCGGTCGGCGTAGGCCCGGCTGCGGGGGTCGTAGCGAAGGCGTACGACGGCGGCGATATGTAGCGCGCTGTTGCCGGCGTGGTCGCCCCCTCGGTGTAGCCGGTGTCGGTTGGTTTTGCCCGACGATGCTGGGATCGGGGCGACACCGCAGAGGTGGGCGAACGCGGCTTCGCTGCGTAGCCGGTCGGGGTTGTCACCGATGGTGATCAGTAGCGCCGAGACGGTGTCTGGGCCGAGCCCAAACACGGCGCTGGTGGCCGGTGCGGCGGCTTGGGTGAGCTCGTCCAGTTGCTTTCGTAGAGAGCGAGTTTCGATGTCGAGATGTTGAACCCGCAGGGCTATCGACCGCAACGCGTGTTTCGCGGCCTGGACGGGCTCGGCGAGGTTGGCCAGGTCGGGCCGCAGACGTGCGCAGGCAGTGACGAGCTGCGCTTTTGACAGGGGCCGCAGCTGGGTGGGCAACGACTCGGGGGCGGTGATGACCATCGAGCGCAGGGTGTTGAGGGCGGCGGTGCGGGCCTTGACTGCTCCGTTGCGGGTGACGCGCAACATCCGGATGGCTTCGATCGGATCGCTCTTGCCGCGTTGGCGGCGGAGGCGTCGGTCAGGTCGAGGTACTTCGAGTACGTCGATGCCTTGATCGTGCAGGTAGCGAGCCAGCCCGGCCCCATAGGCGCCGGTTCCTTCGACGCCGACCTGGCCAAGTTTCCCCTTCCCGCGCATCCATGTCAGCATCGATGCGTAACCGGTAGGTGTGGAGGGGAATTCGGCATCGTCGATCAGTCGGCCGTTGAGGTCGATGACCGCGGCGTGATGTGTTGCCGTGTGTGTGTCGACTCCGCCGATGATGGATCGTTTGCTGCGCGCCATGTGGGGCTGGTTCCTCTCGTTGACCGGGCGCCGTTAGGAGAAGGGTGGACAGGCCAGTGATGGGCCGCGGACGAGCACGCTCCTATTAGGTCACACCCTTCGTGCGGACGCCCGAGGTTGATGTGTGGTGGGCGCCGGTCCGAGGCTCGACAGGTCCTATGAAAGGCACTCGATCGGCCAGGAAATTTCGGGGTCACAACCTCGGGGCCGGCATCCAGAAACCATCATCACTGGAAACTTCTGACCCCGAACCGCTCGCGCAGCGCCGTCACGGCGTTGCGCGAGCGGTTCGGGGGCCTTGCCCCGGTGTAGTGGACACGGGATTTGTGGTTACGCCGCTTGTGGCAGCGTAGCGAATGTGTGGTTGTTTTCGTAGGTGGCGGGGCTGGAATAGGCGCAGCGG
>NZ_JAPJDO010000035.1 GCF_026242045.1 Mycobacterium pinniadriaticum | reverse complement strand
AAACCTTGGGGTACAAAGTCACTCTCGAACCCCGCACCAACGCCGCCTAGCACCAGCGAGCAACCGCTCACCCAGCTTGGGTCACCCAATTTTCGAGAGAGACGCAAACGTGCTCAATATCGCGGCGTGTCGGAGTCCTTTTCGTCTGCTCGCGAGGGAAAAGTCAGGCCTTGGCCGGTGGCCGGTAAAAGACCGCCAGCTGCCCGATGCCGCCGGCCAGACCGAGCACCACCGCGATGAGCAAACCGCACCACCCGTGCAGCAGGTTGTAGAAGTCGGTGCCGGAGAAGAGGGCGTAGTCCAGGCTGAACCTGCCGGCGCCGGTGGCGGCCACGGCGACGGCCGAAGCCGCCAGCACCAGGTTGTACTCCCAGCCTTCCTTGACGATGAAGAAGCCGTTGTGCCGGTGCACGGTCCAGGCCGCGACCAGCATGAGCGCCACGAATCCGGCGGCCGGGACCGGCGTCAGCAGCCCGACCGCCAGCCCCAGGCCGGCGGCCATCTCGGTGCTGGCCGCCACCCGGGCGTGGAAGGTACCGGGCTTCATCCCGATGCTTTCAAACCAGCCGGCGGTGCCCTTGATCCGGCCGCCGCCGAAGAACTTGTTGTAGCCGTGGGCGGCCATGGTCACGCCGAGCACCACACGAAGGATGAGCAGTCCGACATCGTAGGCAGTCATGGGAGTAAACCTAGAGCATCCGCCCCGCTGTTGGGCAGGCGCTCAGCCGACGTAGCCGATGACCGGCATGGTGTAGCTCAGCGCGCCGCCTTCCATCCAGTGGGCCAACGGCTGGTAGTCACTGTTGGGTGGCTGCGGCATGTAGCCGCGACTGGTGGCGCCCTCGATCGGCTGGTTGAACTGGCGCATGCGAAGCACGTTGGCCCACAGGTAATCCTGGATCTGCGACATGCTCGTCAGATCCTTCTCCTTCTTGAAGATCTTCAAGATCTTGTCGGAATCGTCGCCGCTGTCGATCAGGTCCTCCACGATGGCGTCGAACTCGTCCTTGCTCATCGTGTAGAGGTTGTCACCGGACACTATCTCCGCGGTGAGGTAACCCTGCTCCGCCACGATGGCGACCTGGGTTTCTTTGAGGGCTTCCTGCGCGTTCGGGACATAGCCCAGGTCGATCGAGCTGAGCTGCGAGTACGGATTGATCACGTAGAGGCCGCCCCAGCGGTGGTGGCCGTCGACGATGTACTCACCGCCGTCGGCGGTCAGGATCACGCTCTTGGCCAGCACGGTGCCACCGGCCAGGTAATCGGAGAGCAGGTCGGGGTCCTGCAGCGGATTCTTGAGGGCCTTCTGGGCGTCGATCTCGTTCTGGCTCGGGATCAGGCTGCTCACCGCCGCGGTGATCGGGGTGACGGTGATGGCCTGGTTCGGGATTCCACGGACGGCGCCGCCCGTGGTGATCAGGTCCAAAAGCGGTGTGTTGCAGGTCTCTTCGCACTGTTCACCGGTGACGGGATCGGTCTTGAGGTAGGTGTTGAACAGGTTGACGAATCCGTCCGGGTCCTCGTCGTAGACGGCCATCAGGATCTGCTGCAGCTGGTTGACGGCGACCATGTCGGGCAGCGGCACACCGTCGGTCGTCATCCGTTCGATGTTCTCGGTGCTGTTCAGGACCTTCATCGCGGTCCCGGCCAGCCCGCCGTCTCGGTACCAGTGGTCCACGTAGTACGAGACCTCGGTATCGGTGGCGGCACGACCGAGCACGACCTGGAAGATCTCTTGGATCTTCACCTCCCGGAACGGGTCGGCCTTGATGAACTGCACGGCCACCAGTTGAGTCGGCCGACCGGCCTGCAGCTGCTGGACATAGATGGCGGCCTGGCTGGCATCAGTGGGTTCGCCCAATACGCTGCGGTAGAGCAGCTGGACGTACGTGTCGGCGGTGCCGCCGCTTTCCCGGTAGAACTCCCTGGTGCTGGCGATCTGCGCCACCACCAGCGGTTCGGGTACGCCGATCCGCAGCTCTAAGGTGCCGATCGCCAATTCCCTTGCGGTGGGTGCGCGCCCGAGTAGCTCGAGGAAGTAGCTGTTGACCTGTTGCTCCCGGAAGGCCGTCGACGTGTAGAGGCTGTGCACCACGGCTGCCGTTCCCCGCGTGTCCAGCAGCTTGGTGTAACGCTGCAACTGGTCGGCAGTGGGGTCGACCCGCAGGACCTCGCGGAAGAGGCCGGTGACGATGTCGGTGGATGTGCTCGACTCGTCCGCCGCGGCGGCGCTGCCCGCCGCCGCCGACACCGGGGTGGAGCTCACCGCCTGGCGGGTGCTGCGTGCGGTCGCCGCCACTGCCCTCACCGTCACCGTCGACGTCACGCGGGGCCGCGCGGCCGGGGTGGCCCGGTTGGCGCGCAGGGCGACCGCCGGGCGGGGGCGATGGGCACCGGCGCTGGCGGACTGCTTCGCCGCATGCGAGGTCCGCGCGGAGCTCGCGGTGGATGTCGACGACCCACCATCGTCGGCCGACGCGATCGCCGGTACCGCGAACATCGCCGCACCGACGCCGGCCGCCACCGCTCCGGCCTGAAACCAACGCACCACCGCCACATCCGCCATAGCCCTGACTTACCACCTGGGACCCGGCACGGCGTCCTTCATCAACTGGGCTTCACGTGCCCGACAACGCGTGTTCAGCCCGGCAGTGCGGCCTGCAGCCGGTCCCAATAGTCGTCGATGTCGACGTTGTCCGAGTCGGCGTGCACGCTGATCGCGATGGTGTCGCCAATGCCGTGAACGCCGTGGGTCAGGCTCATCATCGGTGACAGCGCCGGGTATCCGGCGGTGAGCGCCACCGGAAATCCCCCGAACGACAGATCGGCCGGCCCGCGGTTGACGCTGGAGACCACCGTGTTGCCGGTGACGGTCTCGGAGCGGGCATCGGGATCGAAATGCCGCACTCCCCACCGCAACAGTGGCGCGGGGATGGCCGCGGACGCGGCGGCCGACGCCCGCATTGCGGGGTGCCGGCCACGGCGTCGCTGAGCCGACAGCTCCGCAGCGATCAATTCCGCCCGCCGAGCTGGACCGACATCCGGATGCAGGGCGATGCCGACATTACGAAAGTTGTTGTGCCCAGCGGGGTTCAGCATGCAGGCCATCGGGACCTCTGCCCCCAGCCGGGAGGGCTCCTCGCCATGGCCGGCCAGATAGCCGGCCATGGCCTCACCGATCGCGACCAGCGACGCGATCGTCACGGTGGGACCCGCTAGCCGGTCGCGGTGCAGCGTTAGCGTCCGCACCGCCGGCGTTCCGTTGGGCCGCCGATTGATACTGCGCACCGGGCACCCCGCGGGCGGCCCCGGCACCAGACCCGCCTCGGTATCGCGCACCAGCATGCGGTGGGCAAGAGCCGCCGAAAACCCGAGCGCCGGCAGGAACCCACGGCGCGCGGCCACCGGGATCGGTACGGGGCGGTCGCGCCCCAGAAGCGCGCCGCACAGTGCGGCACCCCGGTTGTTGTCCGCGAACGCGTGGCCCATCTGCACCACGATCACCGAACCGTCGCCTGTGCGGCCGGGCACGCCCAGAACCCGGGGGAAAACATGCGCACGCCAAGCCATCCGGTAGAGATCGAGCTGTTCGCCGCCGAGCTCGACGATGGCCCGCAGACATCCTTGCCAGTCCATTCCCTCGGTGTGGTGAACAACGAACTGACCGGAACCCACCTCAGCGCGGCCCCACCGCGGGTATCGCCACCAACCGTCGTCGGCCACCCGCAAGCGCAGTTCGTCACATGCTTGCGCCCGCGACCGCAATTCGGCGACGGCGCCGTCCACATCACCGGGCGAGCCGGCAAAGGCGTACAGCAGGAACTGATCATTGGGAATGACGGCCGACATCCAGAGCATCTGCGCGTCAACCGCGGTCATCGCTCTGCTGGCAGCCACGCCGACCATTGTCCTAGGCTGACAACGTGTTGCCGCCACCCGGTCCCAACCGCGCCGCGCTGATCACCGGAGCCTCATCGGGCATCGGCGCTGAAATAGCCCGAGTGCTCTCCGACCGTGGGCACCACGTGGTGCTGGTGGCCCGGCGCACCGAGCAGCTGACCGATCTCGCCGAGCAACTCCGCCGCCCCAGTTCAGTTGTCGGAGCTGATCTTTCACAACCAGCGCAGCGGGCGCAACTGCCCGAACGGGTGGCAGCCCTCGGTCTCGAGGTCGACATCCTGGTCAACAACGCCGGGCTGTCCACCATGGGTCCAGTGGCCGCCGCCGACCCCGATGCCGAATTGACCGTGATCGAGGTCGACGTGGCCGCCGTGGTGGATCTGTGTACCCGATTCGTCGCGGGCATGGTGGGCCGACGCCGCGGAGCGGTGCTCAACGTCGCATCGGTGGCCGCCTTCGGGCCACTGCCCGGACAGGCTGTCTACGGCGCCGCCAAGGCTTTCGTGCTGTCCTATACCCGGGCGTTGGGCGAGGAGCTCAAATCCAGCGGCATCACGGCGACCGCCCTGTGCCCGGGCCCGGTGCACACCGGGTTCGGGGAGGCCGCGGGCATCTCCACCGAGGAGGCCGAGGCCGCGCTGCCCAAGCCGCTGTGGGTGTCCCCCGAGGATGTCGCCAGGGCCGCGGTGGACGGGCTGGCGGCGGGCGATCCGGTCGTCGTGCCGGGAAGGCTCAATCGTGCGGCGACCGCGGTCTATCACCTGACGCCGCGGCGGCTGCTGCTACCGCTGCTGGCCCGCAACCACCCGGGCCTCAAGCAGAAGTAGCCGACAAGAAGTCGACGATCCGCCGGCCCACCGCGTCGGGCTGCTCGAGCTGCAGGAAGTGCCCGGCGTGCTCGACGATCGCCACGTCGCTTCCCGGCGGCAAGACATCACACACCCATGGCGTGAATTCCGGTGTCATACAACCGTCGTCGTTGCCATGCAGGTACAGCGTCGGCAGCCGCGGCGGCTCGAGCCACCACTTGTGCAGTTCGGCATAGCGGGCCGGCGGGCGGGTGTTGCGAATGGTCGCCCGGTAGGTGCCCAGCGCCGCGCGCCAGCGATCCGGCGCGCCGATCGCGGCGTCGACATGGCGCAGATCCTCGGCGGCGTTGTAACCGGGCGACCAGCGCCGCCACAGCAGCGGCACGATCCAGGACGGCGAGCGTTCCGGCAGGGCCGGCAGCTGGAAATAGCTGATGTACCAGCTGCGCAGGAATTGGGCCGGCACCAGCCGCAACAGCCGGCCCCGGTTGGCCAGCGGCTTGCCGGCTCGCGGTCGCAACGCCGCCGCCGGCGGTACCGACATGACCACTGCCTTCACGAAAGGGCTGTCCGGCATGGCGGCCAATCCGGTGGCGGCGATGGCGCCCCAGTCGTGGCCGATGATGACATCAGCGTCGGTGGGGTCGCAGGCCGCGCGCACCTGCAGCGCATCGTCCATCACCGCCCCGATGTGGTAGCTGCCGTCGGTGGGGATCGATGAGGGCACATACCCGCGCATGAATGGCGCGATGACGCGGTAACCCGCCGCCACCAGATGGGGCGCCAGCTTCCGAAATCCGTACGCAGTATCGGGAAAACCGTGCAGGCACAAGGCAATCGGGCCGTCGGCCGGCCCCCAGCTGAGTGCGCGCAGCTGGACCGCCGGCGCCGAGACGTCAATCCAGCGCGGCTCGGTCATCGATCCCCCTCTTCGCTAGATCGGGTCAAACCCCGAGATGAGCCAGCGGTCCTTGACCTTGTCCAAGGTCACTCGGACACTCGAGGCGGTGTTGGTCGGCGCGTCGGTTCCGACGACGACGGTCTGGTTGACGAACAGCAATACGACCGCATGATCCGGTTTTGCCGACACCGATGCCGCCGCCGGCACCGCCGCGACCGCCGAGATCTTCTTCTCCTTGGCCCCGGGGATGACGACATTGTTGACCAGCTGGGTGTAAGCGTCGAGGAAGCTTCCCGTCAGCCGGTCGCGCGCCGCGCCGAGGTCCTTCTCGACGGTGTCGGGCTTGTAGCTCAGCAGGGCGACCGTCGAGTCCTTGGCGGCCTGTACGGATTCGGTCGCGGCCCGGTCGGCGTCCCGCCGCGACGAGTTCTCCCACTTCAGATACCCGGCTCCCGCGGCCAGCAGCAGCGCGAGGACGGGCAGCAGTCCAAAGGCCACCGCTCCGGCCAGGCTGAAGCGTCGCTTGGGCGCGGCTTGCGGCTCGGCCGTGGTTTCGGCCTCCGCCGGGTCGCCGGCCGGTGTGTCCTCGGCGGCCGGCTCGGTGAGCTCGACCGCGGTGCTCTCGGTCTCGCCGACCTCGGGGTCGGGGGTCTCGGGCTTGTCGTCAGTCGTCACGGCACAAACTCCACTTTCGAGACCTTCGCTTCGTCGGCGCCGGTCTTCTTGACCGTCAGACGCATCCGCCAGGAGCGGGGGGGTTGGTTGGGCGCACCGGCATTGGACGTCGTGACGGTGACGGCCACCAGCACCTGGCCCTCGTCGCCGGTCATCGACTCCAGTCCCGCCTCGGTCACCTGGCCGTCGGATTTGGACTGGGCCTGCTTGACCACCTCGATGAACGGCTGGGACCGCTTGGCGAAGTCGTCGTAGAACGAGTCGGTCGCCGAGTCGAGGATGCGCTGCACATCCTTTTCCGCCTCGTCGAAGTGGATGGTGGTCAGGTTGATGGCGCCCTGCCTGCCCACACTGACCAGCAACTCGCGCAGCTGGTCGGTCTGCCGGACCTCGTAGGCCCGGTACCCGAGCCACCCGACCAGCCCGCCGAGGGCCACCACGACGACCGTGCCGACGATCAGCGCCAGGCGGACATGCGACATCCGTGGCTTGGACGCCGACTGAGTCTCCTCGGTCTCGGTCTCGGTCTCGGTCTCGGTCTCGGTCTCGGTCTCGGTCTCGTTCGTCGGCTCACCCTCATCCGGCATGGCGACCTCGTCCTCGAGCGCGGCGGGCTCGTCGGCCATAATTCTCCCTCTGCAGCACTACGGGCTCGATCACCCGCTTGTGCGCGAAAGGCTACCGGTAGGCCCTGTGAGCGCCGTCACGGGTTGGCAACCGCGGCCTCCAGATCGGCGATGACGATCTTGCGCATCCCGAGCATGGCGGTGGTCGCGGCGGTCGCCCTGGCCGCGTCGGGATCGGAGAGCAGCTCGAAGAGCCGCCTCGGCACCACCTGCCAACTCAGACCGAAGCGATCCCTGAGCCGGCCGCACTGGGATTCCTGGCCACCAACGACCAACGCGCCCCAGAAGTAATCGACTTCGTCCTGGTCAGCGCGCTCGATGAGGAAGGAGACGGCTTCGGTGAACGGGAACACCGGCCCACCGTTGATGCCGACGAACCGGGTGCCGTCCAGCACGAAACCGGCGGACACCACCTCGCCGGGACTTCCGGGACCGGCCTCGGGGTAGCGGTTCACGTGCTCGATGGAGGAGTTCGGAAAGATGCCGGTGTAGAACCGCATCGCCTCCTCGAGGTTGTCGTCGAACCACAGCGACGGGGTGATGATGGGCACGAATCCTCCCCTCTCCACAGTGTCGATGGGGTTGACCGGTCGGGGTGGCGAAACTCATCGCCCACACGCCTGGGTAACGTGCTGATCAGGTTCGGTCGAGAGGATGCCGGTGAGCAGCACGAACAGTGGTCCGCAAACAGTAGAGTTTCACGGTGACAAGAAGCTGACCCTGGTGGCCGACGAGTGGAATCGCGATGCGCCCGCGGCAGCCGGTCGGCCGACGATCCTGATGCTGCACGGCGGCGGCCAGAACCGGTTCTCCTGGAAGAACACCGGGCAGGTACTGGCCGACCAGGGTTTCCACGTGATCGCGCTGGACGCCCGCGGGCACGGCGACAGTGACCGGGCGCCCAACGCCGAGTACACCGTCGACGCTCTATCCGATGACGTCGCGGCGGTGCTCGAGCAGATCGGCCGCCCGGTGGTGTTGATCGGGGCCAGCATGGGCGGGCTGACCAGCATCCTGGTGGCCAAGCACGCCGGACCGGAGAAGGTGACCAAGCTGGTGCTGGTCGACGTGGTGCCCCGCTTCGAGAAGGACGGCAGTGCGCGGATCCGGGAGTTCATGTTCAGCCACGTGCACGGCTTCGACACCCTCGAACAGGCCGCCGACGCCATCGGCGCCTACCTGCCGCACCGCAAGCGGCCGAAGAACCTGGACGGACTCAAGAAGAACCTGCGCCACCGGAATGGCCGCTGGTTCTGGCATTGGGACCCGGCATTCCTCACCGCCCCCGGCGACGATCCGTTCATCCGGGTGGAGCGCATCGAGCAGGCCGCCATCGACCTCAAGATCCCGATCCTGTTGATCCGCGGCAAGCTCTCCGATGTGGTCAGCGCCGAAGGCGTGCAGGATTTCCTGGCCAAGGTCCCGCATGCGGAATTCGTCGAACTCGCCGACGCCGGCCACACCGCCGCCGGCGACGACAACGACGCCTTCAGCGAGGCCGTCGTCTCGTTCGTCGCCCGCTAGACCTGGGTGTGAGCGTGCGTGTCTGACCCGAGACACGCCGGCGAAACCCGCCGTAGATGCACGCTCGCGGCGGTAATCCTCCAGGTTCCGCGTCGCCAACGTTGACGATCGCTACACCAACACCGGCACCGTGCCGTGCCGTTCGTCGGTGAGGATCTCGAACATCGCCCGCCGTGACGCGGTCAGCTCGGCATCAACCCCGTTGCCGGATAGTGTGATTCGGCAGTCCGCCAGGGCGGAGTTGTAGCAGTACTTGGTATCCCCGTTGGTGTCGGTATAGGTCAGCCCGATGACGTCGCGCGGTTCGGCACGGATCTCACCGCGCACCTCGAAGCCGTCGGTACGTCCGCCGAACGACCATCGGAACGGCTCGTAGGACCCGCGGGTATGCCGGGCCGCCAGCACCGAGCGCACGGCGACCTCCCACCCGGCGTGCCGCAGCACGAACAGGGTCGCCGCGGGAAGCCGCAGTGGTCCGACGGCGGCGCGCGCGGTCACGACTTCGAGGCTGGACTCCGGCTGGCCGTCGAAGCCGCACACCTGGCCGAAGGCGTACGCCGGGGTGTGCTTGGTTCCCCAGTTGTGGTTGACGCTGCCCCGCCACGCTTGGACCGCGATGCTGGTGTCGCCGAGCGCCACGGTGCCGTCGAAGCGGGCCAGTGGATGGCGCACCTGGGTCTTGGCGGTCGGAAACTTGGCCGCGTACGCGCGGTCGGTGAGGAGCTTGACCATCGGCTCGTCGCCGGGCGCGATGACCAGGTCCCATCGGGCGCCGTCAAGCACGCCCCGGGCGCCCACGTCGTCGATCACCGTATCGGCGATCCTGGCCGACCACGGGTCGGACAGATAGTCGGCCACGGTCGCCGGATGCGCCACCTTGATGGCACGGTTGCCGGCACCCTCCGGATCGAACACCATCACCCAGACGTCGGCGGCGGCATCGCCGGGCTCCGGCAGCAGCAGCGTCCAGCGCAACCAGATCGCCTGCGCCCGATCCGGGTGATTGGCGCGGATGAATCTGCTCTCGTAGTAGGGAGGCATCATCGGTTCAGGATTCCCGACCGGAGGGCGGCGCAGGAGTGGGTTGGACGTTTATGGCGGCGATATTGGCGGTTCTGGTCGTGGCGCAGGCGGTGGCGCTGCTGGTCGTCCGCTCGCGCCTGCAAGCCAGCCGGCGCGAAACCGAGGAGCTGCGCGGCCGCCTGGACACCCGCAACATGCTGTGGACCGGTGGCCGAGAGGCGGTCAAGACGGTCTGGCAGACCGCCAACCTGGTGCGCACCCAGGGTCTGGGCTCAGCGGTGCGATCCTCGATCGAGGAACTCGCCGACTGGGCCGACGTCGAGCGCCCTGACCTGGCCCGGCTGGCCCCCGACGGCAAGGTGGTGGTGATGTTCTCCGACATCGAGGGATCCACCGCTCTCAACGAACGCATCGGAGACCGGGCGTGGGTCAAGCTCATCGGCAGCCACGACCGACTGGTCCGGCGGCTGGTCGGATCCCACGCCGGCCATGTCGTCAAGAGTCAGGGCGACGGCTTCATGGTGGCGTTCGCCGATCCCGCCGAGGCGGTGAGCTGTGCCGTGGCGATCCAGCGAGCGCTGGAACGGGATGCGAAAAGAATGCGGCACAACAGTATTCGAGTGCGGATCGGAATCCACATGGGCAAGTCGGTGCGCCGCGGCGACGATCTGTTCGGCCGCAACGTGGCGATGGCCGCCCGCGTCGCCGGGCAGGCCGACGGTGGTGAGATCTTGGTCAGCGAATCGGTGCGCACCGCGGTCGGCGACCGGCACGCCTTCGACGAAGGCCGGGACGCCGAGCTCAAGGGATTCAGCGGCACCTACCGGCTCTACGCGGTGGCGGTCTAGGTGTCGGGTGCCGCCTGGCTTTTGGTGGCCTCGGCATGGCGCTGGTGCAGCCGGGCGCGGATCTCATCCGGCGTGTAGGCCTCGCGACGGCGCTGGTCCCGCGCGACGAGTACCCCGCCCGCGACGACGCCGGCCGCGCCGGCCAGCCCGATCCACTTCCAGATCCCGCGCATACCGACCAGACTAGGCTGCGGTGGTGACCGAGCACACGGTGTCGTTGGCCCAGGCACTGAATGAGACCCGCACCGGCGATGTTTGGCTGTTCCGCGGCGGATCGGGTCCGGATCGGGCGATCCAGACCTTGACCAACGCCCCGGTCAATCACGTCGGCATGACGGTGGCCCTCGACGACCTGCCGCCGTTGGTGTGGCACGCCGAGCTTGGCCACAAGCTCGTCGACCTGTGGACGGGCACCAATCATCGCGGCGTGCAGCTGAACGACGCCAGTGAGGCCATCGAACAGTGGTTGCACCACTACGGTCAGCGCTGCTGGTTACGACAGCTGACCCCGCACGTCACCCGCGACCAGGAAGACCGGCTCCTGAAGGTGATCGCCCGGATGGACGGCACACCATTTCCCTCCACCGCGAAGCTGACCGGCCGCTGGCTGCGCGGCCGGCTCCCTACCGTCAGCGACTGGACCCGCGGAATACCGTTCGTGCACAAGAAGGTTCGCGAGTCAGCCGAGCGACGAAAGGCCGCTGAGCGCGAAGTCGGACTGCAGACGGCCTATTGCGCGGAAACGGTCGCCATCACCTATGAGGAGATGGGCCTGTTGGCAACCGAGAAGAATGAAAACTGGTTCGACCCTGGACGATTCTGGAGCGGTGATGCGCTGCCGATGGTCGGCGACTACCGGCTCGGCGAAGAAATCCGCGTCATCACAGACTGATTGGCCGGCTACCCACTACCCCGTCGCCCACACCGCCAGCAGCTTGCCGTGCGGATCGCGGAGCATGATGGCGGTGATGGTCTGGTCCTGCGGGACGTCGTAGGCGACATGAGCAGCGATCTGCTGGCCCTGCGCCAGCTGTCCGGAGGTGATACCCGGCTGGACGGCGCCCACGGCGGGCGCGATGTTCGACCCGTCGGCGGCCCGGGCGACGAACCAGAAGCCGTTGTAGGTGGTCGTGCCGGACTTCGCGACGATCGTCACGTCGACGGCGTACATCGTTCCCTTGGCCGGGACGATCTGGGCGTCGGGGGGTACTGGGCGCAGGTTGGCGACGGTGTAGGTCGCCGTCGCGCCGTCCGGCGAGGCGACATCGACCGCGGTGCCGAAGACGACCGCCTGTTTGGCGGATGGTGCGCTCGACGTCGCCGGTGCGCTATCGGCGCTCTGTTGGTCCGTCGAGCCCGAGCCCCCGCACCCCGTGGCGATCAGTGCGACGGCGATCAGGCCGACAAGCACCCTGGACATCCGTGTTCCGCGCATTCGCGAAATACTAGCGCGGTCCGGCGAGCCCGAACTTCGCCCGGGCCTCCTCGGTGACCGGGGTGAACAGGTTGACGAGATTGCCGTCCGGATCCCGAAACAACAGCGCGCGGTTGCCCCATGGCATGGTCGTGGGTTCGGTCACGACCTCGTCGAGATGCTCGCGCAGGCGCTCATGGTCGGCGTCCACATCCTCGACGATGAATTCCAGAATCGCGCTCCGGTTGGCTGCCGGCTCCGCCGATCCGGCTCCGAACAGAGGCACGGTCTTGTCACTGCCGATGGCCAGTGTGCCGATAGCCGTGGGAATCTCGGCGAACAACTCGTTTCCCCACACCGCGGTGACCCCGGTGACCAACTCGTAGAACGCGACGAGCCGTTTGACGTCGGCGGTGATGATGCGCGTCGAGATGAAATTCATGCGGCCACCCTAGGGGTCGCCTCCGACAAGAGTGCTGGCTCAGTTCAAGCGGTCCAGCAGCGGCCGGGCGGCCGCGGCGACGCGTTCATGGTCATAGGTGATCACCATGTCGAACCGCCGCTTCTCCTCGTCTGCCGAATGCGCTACGGAACAGGTTCGCTCGCGTGCGACCAACCCGCAGGCGGCTTCCGGTCCCAGCACCAGGATCGTCGACTCGCGCAGCAGCGGGTCGTCTCGATCCAGCGTCACCCCCCTGACCCGCGGCCCCAGGCCGGCGGGCCCGTTCTGGCCGAGGACCGCCACCAGCGGTGAACGTTCGGCGATCGCTGAGTAGAGCTGTTCGGACTGCAGATCCAGGCACTCATCGGCCGGCACGGTGGCAAGCACGATCGGCGCGTTCTGGGCGGTGGCGGCGATACCCCCGATGTGATGGGAAAGGGCCGTCAGGGTCTGCTTGCGCACCGTACGGACGGGCAGGCCGGCCACGGCCGTTTCCGTCGTGGAGTGGTGGGCGGCCGGCGCCGGCGGTGTCCGTCGTAGCGGCCACGAGAACGGTTGGGACCGACCGGTCAGCTGCCCGGGGGCACCGAACCAATTGCCCTGGCCGAGCGTCGCGCCGTAGGCGAGCGCCTGTTCCAGGTGTTCGGCGGTCTCGATGCCTTCGGCGCAGATGACCGCGCCGGTACGTTCGTGGTGGGCGATGATCGCCGCCACCGTGCGGGCCAGCATCCGATCCGGCTGGCGCTGAACCAAACCCATGTCGAGCTTGAGAATGTCGGGTGCGACGACGTCGAGCAGGACCAGCGAATCGGGATGGAAGCCGATGTCGTCCAACGCGATTGCGAACCCGAGGGAACGCAAGGCGGCCACCTTGCGCAGCAGCGTCCGGGGATTGGTCAGCAGTCCCCGTTCGGTGATCTCGAACGTGAGACGGAACGTCGCGGCGGCACGCATGACATCGGGGTCGACGGCCGGATTGACGGGCACCGTCCCCGGCTCACAGTTGACCAGCAACAGCGTCCCCGGCGTGAAATTGCTCTCCAGGGCACCCTGGGTCGCGGCGCGGATGCACAGTTCATCGATGAGGTCCAGCCGACCGGTCTTCGCGGCGCGGTCGAAAATGTCGGTTGGCGCTGGATTGTCCAGTGCGGGCCAGCGCGCCAGTGCTTCATAGCCGACGACGACTTCACTGGGTAGTTCCACGACCTGCTGATACGCTGGGACCAGGCCATTACCCGCAATTGCCTCGTCGATGAAATCGGTCACGACGTCCTAGCGATGGTGTGGCGGCCCCCTGCGCGTACACGGGTGAAACCGATGAGGCCAAGTTAGCTGTGAGGCCCGCGATTTGACTGAGCCGCCACCCGATTTGCCTTGACCGACTACCCGTACAACAGCAAAGTCGCCGCGTCCCTTAGGTGAGGCTTCGCTAGGGATAGATATCTGACATCATCATCGAAGTGACCGGCACGCAGCAGTGCGGCCGGATCCAGAGCCATAGGGGGAGGCGACGCTGATGCAGCCCAGGAGGCGGCTCGCCCCGGTCGTGTCGACCAGGCTGCGCGCCCCCAATTTGGACGGCGGGTTGATCTCCCGCGAACGCCTCATCGATCTGCTGCAGGCGGGCCGCGACAAACGGCTGGCATTGATCCACGGCCCAGCGGGTTTCGGCAAGACGACGTTGGCCGCGCAATGGCAGCGGGTGCTGAGCGCCGAAGGCGTGCCGGTCGCGTGGATCACCCTGGGCCGCGATGACAACGACACCGCCTCATTTCTCGGCCATCTCGTCGAGGCGGTTCGCCGCGTGGAACCCAGCGTGGGCGCCGGCCTGGGTGGCCTGCTGGAACAGGAATCCGACGATGCCCAGCGCTATGTACTGACCGAGTTGGTCAATCAATGCGCCGAATACGGACGCCCGGTGGCGGTGGTGCTCGATGACTGGCATCTCATCGAAGACGAGGGCGCCACAGCGGTATTGGAATCTCTCCTCGATGTCGGACCGGCCAACCTGCACCTGATCGTGACAACCCGAACCCGCGGACCGGCAATCGCACGACTCAAGGTCCGCAAGCAGGTCCACGAGATCGATGCCATGCAGCTTCGCTTTGACCAGAAGGAATCGGCCGCCTTCCTGCTCGAGCTCAATGCGCTCGAACTCAACGGCGACGACGTGCACACACTGTGGTCGAGCACCGAGGGGTGGGTGGCCGCGCTGCAGCTGGCCACGCTGTCGTTGCGCAGCAGCCCGGACCCGTCGGCGCTGATCCGCGACTTCTCCGGACGCCACCACTCCATCGGGGACTATCTGGCCGAGAATGTCCTCGACACGCTGCCGCCCGACCTCCTCGATTTCCTTCTGACCACGTCGATCTGCGAGCGCCTGTGTGGAGGGCTCGCCGCCGCGGTCAGCGGCCGAACTCGCGGACAGACCATCCTCGAGGACCTCGAACGCCGCGACCTGTTCCTGCGACCGCTCGATGACAACCGCGAGTGGTTTCGTTACCACCATCTGTTCGCCGGCTATCTGCGCCAGCGACTGGAACGCGACCACGGCGAGCGGATCGTGGTCCTCCATCGCACCGCGTCCGCCTGGTTCGCCGAGCACGGGCTGTACGGCGAGGCGGTCGCCCACGCACTGAGCGCAGGCGACGCGCCCGCGGCGGTGGACCTGGTGGAACGCCAGGCGATGTCGCTGGTGGAACACAGCCGGATGGCCACCCTGCTCGCATTGGTGAACAAGCTGCCCAGGCACCTGCTGGCCGCCCGACCGAACCTGCACCTCGCCATCGCGTGGGCCAATTGCCTGCTGCAGCGCCGCGACCAGGCCCAGGTATCGCTGAACCTGGCCCGTGCCGCCCAGGGCTGCGCGCCCGCGGGCGTGCTGGGCGAAGCCGATGTCGTGCAGGCCTGCATCGACGTCTACGGCGACCGGATCGACCGGGCCGCAGAGCTCGTCGCACCGTACCTCGTGGAGAATTCCGGCTACCGGCCCTTCCTGGTCGCGGTGTCGGCCAACATCAGCACCTTCGTCGACCTCCACAACTTCGCCTACGACTCTGCCGAAGCACGCCAGCGCTGGGCGGCCCCGTTTCACGAAGCCACGGCAGGGCCGTTCGCCGGTGTGTACGGGCGATGCTTCGCAGGCCTGGCCGCGTTCGCACGGGTCGATCTGGTCAGCGCCGAACGTCACTATTCCGAAGCCTGGGATGTAGCTCAGCACATGGCCGGACAGCACTCGCATGCGGCCCGGTTGGCCGGCGCGCTGCTCGGCCGGGTGCTCTACGAGAACGGCGACATCGACTCGGCAGAAACGCTTCTGGAAGAGTGTCACGAGCTGGGAGCCGAAAGCGGCGTCGCCGATTTCATGATCGCGACTTACAGCACGCTGGCGCGTATCAAGGTCCTGCGCGGCGACATCGAGGAAGCCATGGCTCTTCTCGAAGAAGGAATTTCCACCGCGCACCACCTTTCGATGCCCCGGCTGGCCGCTGCGCTTCACAGCGATTGCCTACGTCTGCACCTCGCCGTCGGCGACGTCTCCCGCGCCCAGGACGCACTCGCGCGCAGCACTGACGACATCGCCCCCGCGCACGACGGCATCGCCTTCGCCGTGCGCTACCACCAGCGGGGCATGCAGGCCCGAATATTGCGCGCCAAGAACGATTTCGAAGGTGCGTGTCGAGTCCTGTCGGCAATGCGCGATGATAGTAAGGCGGTCGGTTGGCGTTACGGGGAGACCGCGACCACCATCAAACTGGCCAAAGTGCTTTACCTCAGCGGGAATACCGCAGCCGCAACCGATACTCTGGTGCCCGCGCTGATCACCGGCGCACGCGCCGGGCTGATCCGCACGGTTGTCGATACCGGACCGGAAATCCTGAGTATGGTTGCCCGGCTCCGTGAGGCGAGCCGGACCAGCCGACAGGCCAACGGCTTTCCCGAGGTGCCTCCCACCTATCTATCGCGGTTGCTGGCCACCGCCCACAGCGACGCCCGCAGCGCGGCCATTCCGGTCATCGCGCGGGTCGCCGAGCGATCACCGTTACCTGAAGAGCCGCTCAGTGCACGGGAAGTCGACATCCTGCGACTTTTGGACCGCGGCCTGTCCAACAAACAGATCGCCCGCAACCTCGGGGTGACCATCAACACCGTCAAGTGGTATCTCAAGAGCATCTACATCAAGCTCGGAGTCGGCAGGCGCGGCGAATCGATCGCCGAGGCGCGGCGGCGCCGCATCCTGCCGTGAGATCCTGATCGGCTATGACGGAAGAGTCCGCCTTGCCTGCCGCATCACACCGGTGCCCGTGTCCGCCAGATCCGGCCGATTCTCGGCGAAACCCCTCATGGCCCGATAGAACGACCAGATTTGGCGAGGACTCGGCACTTTCGGCATCCACGCCAATTCCCAGTGAATTCCGTTGATCGGATCGTCGAAGAACACCGCGTAGTAGCCCGGCCAGTAGTGCGGGTACTCCTTCGGCTCGTCCGTGACGGGGATATCGCGTCGAATCAGAAACTCGCGATAGAAGCGGTCGACTTCTTTGCTGTTCCGGGCCCACAGGGCAATGTGATTGATGCCGACAGCCTGGTCTTGGTGGGTCAGTTTGCCGCCGGTGCGCGCGGGCTGGATGCCGATGTAGCTATGCGGATTGGCGTAGCGGGTCATGTAGTAGACCGATTGGTACTCGATGTTCAGCGTGGAGAAGCTGCCGTACCCGAGCCAGCCGAACAACGCGTCGTAGAACGCGATGGACCGTTCATAGTCCAAGACCGCGAACTCCACGTGACACACACCCCGCCACCGCATCGCGCCTCCCTCTAGTCCGTTGGCTCAGTCGTGATGAGCGACCACGTTGATGATGTTGCCGTCGGGCGCACGGACAAAGAACCGACGGACACCCCAGTCTTCCGTCGACAGCGGATGGACGATCTCAAATCCGCTCGCTCTGGCTTCCCTCGTAAGCCGCCTCGACGTCGTCGGTGTGGACCGAGATGACCGAGTCCTCGGGCGCGGTCGCATCCCGCGTGACGAGTTGAACGTGCGCCCCGGTGCCGGGGTCGGTGTAGCGAGCCACCCAGCCCAGATTGAATTCCTCGTCGGCCAACCCCAGGAAGTCGGCATAGAAGCGCTTGGCCGCCTCGATGTCTGAAACTCGTAGGTTGGACGTGACGCGTTTGACGCGCATGACCCTCCTCACGCAAACGGACTGGGCGCTACCTACACGGTAGACCGGCCTTCAACGGCGTCACCCAGCCTCACCGAGGGTGCACATAGCGCAACAGGGCGACGCCATTGTCGAACGTTCGGTGCTCGACCAGAACCACGTCGAGGCGCGCATCGCCGGGCAATGCGCGCAGACCACCACCAACTATCTTCGGCACCACGAAGAACGCGAACTCCTCCACCAGACCGGCCCGAATCGCCGGGGCCGCCACGGTCGGCCCGAAGATCTCGACCACACCCGCGGCATCATCGACGATCTGCTGCAGTTCGGCCAGCCCCAGGCCGGACAGCAGATGGACGCGACCCGAGCCGGTCTCGTCGGGCATCAGCGTCGATGACACCACGACCTTCTCGATACCTCGCCAGCGCCGGGCGAACTCCCACTCGGCCGCCGTCCAGACCTCGTCGACCGGATCGGTCTCCCAGTACTGCATCAGCGTGTACGTCTTGCGGCCCAGCACCTCGGTCGACACCGTGGCCATGCGATCGATGTGCGCGTCGAACACCGCCCCGTTCGGGGCCGACCACTGGAAATCCCCAGCGGCGTCGGCAACGTAGCCGTCGAGGGACACCGTCGCGGTGTAGTTCAGTTTTCCCATACGGTTGAGACTGACGCGCTCGACGAGATTAACCGCGCCTTACACGTTGAATCGGAACTCGACAACGTCACCGTCGGCCATCACGTAGTCCTTGCCTTCCATCCGCACCTTGCCCGCGGACTTGGCCGCGGCCATCGTCCCGGCATCCACCAGGTCGTCATAAGAGACGACCTCGGCCTTGATGAAGCCCTTCTCGAAGTCGGTGTGGATCACTCCGGCCGCCTTGGGCGCGGTGTCGCCCTGGTGAATCACCCACGCGCGGGCCTCTTTCGGGCCCGCCGTCAGATAGGTCTGCAGCTTCAACGTGTGAAAGCCCGCACGCGCCAACGCATCCAGCCCACGTTCGGTCTGCCCGATCGACTCCAGCAGCTCGGCCGCCGACTCATCGTCGAGCTCTTGGAGTTCCGCCTCGATCTTGGCGTCCAGGAACACAGAATCGGCCGGCGCGACCATCGCCCGCAGCGAGGCTACCCGGTCGGCGTCGGTCAGCACCGACTCGTCGCAGTTGAACACGTACAGAAACGGCTTGGTGGTCAACAGGTTCAACTCACGCAGCAGCGCCGAGTCCACCTTGGTCCCCGCAGCGAACAGCGTCGTGCCGTCGTTGAGCACCTGCTGGGCAGCCGACGCGGCCTCGAACACCGGTTTGCGGTCCTTGTTGTTGCGGGCTTCCTTCTCCAGCCGGGGTACCGCCCGCTCCAGCGTCTGCAGGTCGGCCAGGATCAGCTCGGTCTCGATGACCTCGATATCGGATTTGGGATCCACCTTTCCGTCGACGTGGACCACGTCGTCGTCGGCGAACACCCGCACCACCTGACAGATCGCGTCACACTCACGGATGTTCGCCAGGAACTTGTTGCCCAGGCCCGCACCTTCGGAGGCCCCCTTCACGATGCCGGCGATGTCGACGAAGGTGACCGGGGCCGGCAGGATCCGCTCGGAACCGAAGATCTCGGCCAGCTTTTCCAGTCGTGGATCCGGCAGGGGCACCACGCCCTCATTCGGCTCGATGGTGGCGAACGGATAGTTGGCTGCCAGCACGTTGTTGCGGGTCAGCGCATTGAACAGAGTCGATTTCCCCACGTTGGGCAGACCGACGATTCCCAGGCTCAGGCTCACAGGGAACACAGTCTAGGAGAAAACTGCGGTGAGGCCCTCCGGCGCGCGGCCCCGCCGTCGGTCCACATCCTGCCGGAAACGGTACGGTCTACGTGTGTCAGCACAGCGAGCCAGGTCGTCAGTCGCGGCCGCGAATCGCTCGGCGCATCCGAATCTCCCCGGCGTGCCATGGTGGGGTGCAGTCCTGATTGCTGTGATCGCCACCACAATTGGCTTCGCCTTCGATGCCGGCTCGGGCAACAAGGAACTCGGCAATATGTTCGCCGCCCTGTACGCCGTCGGGTGTGTGGCCGCCGTACTCGCGGTGCGGCAGTCCAGCATTTTCACCGCCGTCATCCAGCCCCCGCTGATTCTGTTCGTCGCAGTGCCCAGTGCCTACTTCTTGTTCCACGGTGCCGCGTTCACCGGCATCAAGGACACTCTCATCAACTTCGGCTACCCACTGATTGAGCGCTTTCCGCTGATGCTGTTCACCTCGGCCGGTGTGCTGCTCATCGGGTTGGTGCGCTGGTACTTCTCGATGTCGGGCCGCTCGGTGGTCGCGGCCGCCCCCGACGAGACCGAAGCGGCGCCCGGGCTGTTCGCCGGTCTGGCCGCCAAGCTGAGCTCGGCTCTGGGCCGCGGTGACGCCGACGACGCGGACGCCGAACGGGCACCCCGGCGCAGGCACGGCATCGACCGCCCCGCGACGGCGGAGAAGCGCCCCCGATCCGGCCGGTCCGCCAGACGTCCCGCGCCGACCCGGTCTCGACACGCCCGTCCCCCGCTGGAGGACATCACCGAGGTGCCGGACCGACCCCGTCGCCAGTCGGCCCGCCGTCGCCCGGACACCGACCCCGCCGCGCCCGATTTCGCCGATCCCCCACGGCGCCGGCGCCAGCCGCACGACCCGAATGGCCGCATACCACCGTCCCGGCGCGAGCCCCGTGACCCTCGCGAACCGCGGCCGCCTCGGGAACGGCGGGATCCCTACGGAGCACCGCCACAGCGCGGCAGCCGGTTTGAGCCCTACGATGCCTATCCGCCCTACGAGCCGTATTCGGCCTACGAACCACCGCCGCGGCAACGGCAACCCGGCAGGGCCAACGGCGACAGTGGCACCCACCATCCGGTATCTCGGGTGCGCTACCGCGGCGACGAAGAGGACGCCGGGGGCCAGCAGCCCCGGCCGCGGCGCTCCAGTGAGTGGGACGTCGAGTCCTGGCGCTCCGACCGCTAAGAGCGGGCCGGGCGGATTTCGCGTGGTAACGCGAACACCAACGTCTCGTTGGCCGTGGTCACCGACTGCACGGTGCCGTAGCCGAACTCGGCCAGGCGCTCCAGCACCCCGCGCACCAGCACCTCCGGAACCGACGCGCCTGAGGTGACTCCCACCGTGGTGACCCCGGACAACCAGGCCGGGTCGATGTCCTCGGCGTAATCCACCAGGAAGGACGACTGCGCCCCCGCGTTCAGGGCGACCTCGACCAGCCGCACCGAGTTCGACGAGTTGCGTGAACCCACCACGATCACCAGATCGCACTCGGGTGCCATCGCCTTGACCGCGCCCTGCCGGTTCTGGGTGGCGTAGCAGATGTCGTCGCTGGGCGGGTCCTGCAGCGTCGGGAATTTCTCCCGCAGCCGGCGCACCGTCTCCATCGTCTCGTCGACGCTCAGGGTGGTCTGGGACAGCCAGATCACCTTGTTCGGGTCGCGCACGGTGACGTTGTCCACGGCGTCCGGATTGTCGACGACCTGGACGTGATCGGGCGCCTCCCCGGCGGTGCCGACGACTTCTTCATGGCCTTCATGCCCGATCAGCAGGATGTCGTAGTCGTCGCGGGCGAATCGCTTGGCCTCGTTGTGCACCTTGGTGACCAGCGGACAGGTGGCGTCGATGACCTGCAGCCTGCGCTCCGAGGCCGTCTCGTGGACGGTGGGGGCGACGCCATGGGCCGAGAACACCACGATCGCCCCCTCGGGCACCTGGTCGGTCTCGTCGACGAACACCGCGCCGGCCTTGGCCAGGGTCTCCACCACGTGCTTGTTGTGCACGATTTCGTGGCGCACATAGACCGGTGCCCCGTGCTTCTCCAGCGCGCGTTCGACGGTCTCGACGGCCCGGTCCACACCGGCGCAGTAACCTCGCGGCTCGGCCAGCAGTACCCGCTTGCCGGTCACGACCCCCGCGGCCGAACTGGCGGCACCGGGAATCCCCATGTTGACGGTAGGCGGCATGCTTTCAGGGTACGTTCCCGCAACGTGGCCGGGCCAGTCGTAGGCTGGGGCCCATGGCAACTGCACCGTATGGGGTTCGTCTGCTGGTCGGCGCCGCCGTGACGGCCATGGAGGAGACCCGCAAGCTGCCCCAAACCATCCTGATGTACCCGATGACGGTGGCCAGCACCGTCGCGCACATCGTGATGAAGGTGCAGCAGGACCTGGCTGACCTGGTGATCAAGGGCGACAGCGCACTGGAGACCATTTTCCCGCCGAAGGACGAGCAGCCCGAGTGGGCGACCTTCGACGAGGACCTCCCCGCCGACGACACCGACGGACAGACGCCCGACGGGGAACGCCTCACCGAGGGCCGCTTCGCGCTGTACACGATGACCGAAGGCGTCGAGACGAAGACACCGACGTCGGCGACGAGCCCGTCCACCGCGCCGGAGATCGCCGCGGAACTCGACTATGAGTCGCTGACCCTGGCCCAGCTGCGGGCCCGGCTGCAGTCGCTGAGCGTCGCCGATCTCGAGTCGCTGCTGGCCTACGAGGAAGCCTCCAAGGCCCGCGCCCCGTTCCAGACCCTGCTGGCCAACAGGATCACCCGCGCGACCGCCAAGTGACCCAGGGCAACTCCGCGGAGAACCCGTATCCGGTCCGGGCGGTGGCCATCCGGGTGGCCGGCTGGATCGACAAGCTGGGCGTCGTGTGGGTCGAGGGCCAGTTGACCCAGATCAACGTGCGCAGTTCTACGGCGTACATGGTGCTGCGTGATCCGGCGGCCAACATGTCCCTGGACATCAGTTGCCCGCGTGATCTGGTGCTCGCGGCCCCGGTGAAGCTCGCCGAGGGCACCCAGGTGGTGGTCTGCGGCAAACCGACGTTCTATACGGTTCGCGGTTCATTCTCCTTGCGGGTCAGCGATATTCGCGCGGTCGGTGTCGGCGAGCTGCTGGCCCGTATCGAGCGGTTGCGCAAGCTGCTGGAGGCCGAGGGCTTGTTCGATCCGCGGTTGAAACGCCCGCTGCCGTTTCTGCCGTCGACCGTCGGGTTGATCACCGGGCGGGCCAGCGCGGCCGAGCACGACGTGACGACGGTGGCCGCGGCCCGCTGGCCGGCGGTGCGCTTCGCGATTCGCAACACGGCCGTGCAAGGGGTCAACGCGGTGGCGCAGATCGTGGAAGCCCTGGCGGCGCTGGATTCCGATCCCGAGGTCGACGTCATCGTGATCGCCCGCGGCGGCGGCAGTGTGGAGGATTTGCTGCCGTTCTCCGACGAGACCCTGTGCCGGGCGATCGCGGCGTGTACCACCCCGGTGGTCAGCGCGGTCGGCCACGAGCCCGACAACCCGCTGTGCGATCTGGTCGCCGACCTGCGTGCGGCCACGCCCACCGACGCCGCCAAGAAGGTGGTACCCGACACGGCCGCCGAATTGGCGCTGGTCAAGGAGTTGCGCCAGCGCAGCGCCCAGGCCCTGCGCAACTGGGTCGGCCGTGAGGAGCGCACCCTGAGCCATTTGCGCAGCCGCCCGGTGCTAGCCGACCCGCTGCGGGCGCTGACCCAGCGCACCGAGGAGGTCGAGCGCGCCCGAACCGCCGTGCGACGCGACGTCAAAAGGCTGGTCGCCGTCGAAACCGACCGGATCGGCCATCTGGCGGCGCGGCTGGCCACCCTGGGCCCGGCCGCCACGCTGGCGCGCGGCTACGCCGTGGTGCAGACCGCGACCGGCGACATTCTTCGAACGACCGCCGACGCACCGACGGGCACCCGGCTGCGTATCCGCGTCGGCGACGGCGCGATCGGCGCCACCAGTACCGGCCCGACGGATGGAGCCGCATGAGCAAACCAGAGAAAACGAAGCCTATTAGTGAGCTCGGCTACGAAGATTGCCGCGACGAGCTGATCGAGGTGGTCCGGGTACTAGAACAAGGCGGACTCGATCTTGATTCGTCGCTGAAACTGTGGGAGCGGGGCGAGGAACTGGCACGACGCTGCGAACAACACTTAGCCGGTGCCCGCAAGCGCATCGAAGACGCCCTAGCCGGCCGCGACGACGACCAAGACTGATCCGCCGCGGCCGATTACCTGCGACATTGGAAAACTGGAACGTGTTTCAGTTATCCTCGCCGCCATGGGTGATGCCACGTTGACGACCGACCTCGGCCGCGTCCTGGTGACCGGCGGCGCCGGATTCGTCGGCGCCAACCTGGTGCGGGAACTGCTCGACACCGGACACTTCGTCCGCGCCTTCGACCGGGCGGTTTCGCCGCTACCGCCGCATGAGCGGTTGGAGGTGATCCAGGGCGATATCTGCGACACCGCCACCGTCGCGGCGGCGGTCGACGGGATCGACACCATCTTCCACACCGCGGCGATCATCGACCTGATGGGCGGGGCGTCGGTCACCGACGAGTACCGCAAGCGCAGCTTCGACGTCAACGTCGGCGGCACCAAGAATCTGGTGCACGCCGCGCAGGCCGCCGGCGTCCAGCGGTTCGTCTACACCGCATCCAACAGTGTCGTCATGGGCGGCCAGCGCATCGTGAACGGCGACGAAACGCTGCCCTACACCACTCGATTCAACGACCTCTACACCGAGACCAAGGTGGCGGCCGAGAAGTTCGTACTGAGCCAGAACGGGGTGGACGGCCTGCTCACCTGTTCGATCCGTCCCAGCGGCATCTGGGGCCGCGGCGATCAGACCATGTTCCGCAAGCTGTTCGAGCGGGTGATAGCCGGTCATGTGAAGGTTCTGGTCGGCAACAAGGACGCCAAACTCGACAACTCCTACGTGCACAACCTGGTGCACGGGTTCGTCCTGGCCGCGCAGCATCTGGTGCCCGGCGGCACCGCGCCCGGCCAGGCCTATTTCATCAACGATGGCGAGCCCATCAACATGTTCGACTTCTCCCGGCCGGTGGTCGAGGCCTGCGGCGAGAAATGGCCGACATTCTGGATACCCGGGGGGTTCGTCCACGCGGTGCTGACCGGCTGGCAGTGGCTGCACTTCAAGTTCGGACTGCCCCAACCGCCGCTGGAACCGCTTGCGGTGGAACGGGTATCGATCGACAACTACTTCTCCATCGACAAGGCCCGCCGCGACCTCGGCTATCAGCCGCTCTACACCACCGACCAGGCGCTGCAACACTGCCTGCCGTACTACACCGAGCTCTACGCCGAGATGAAGGGCGTCGGGAAACCCGCGACCGTCAGTTGAGCCGCGTCTAGCGCATCGCGTTCTTGACGACCTGCCCATAGGCGGCCTTCTGTTCATCCGAGACGTTCGGGGCGAACACCACGACGACGTCCTCGACCTGCAGCATGTCCCGCACTCCGCCGGCATAGATCTCCGCGCGCCCGGTGCTCGGAAATTTCAGGATCGACACCGTATCGGTATCGATCGCCTGGACGCAGCCCGCCTCCGGGCAGGTCGACGCTGTCGCATCGTGGGCGTTGACCGCGGGCAGGCCTGCCTTCTTGATGGCACTCAGCACAGCGTCGACGGAGACGGTGTTCAGCAGCCCCGCCCCACCCGCCGTCGGTGGCGGGGCACCGGAATCCCTGGCACCGCAGCCCTGAAGTACCGCGGCCAGCAGGACAACGACGAACCCCCAGCGGGCGGCTGATCGGCTCATGGCAGCAACCGTCCAATCGCCTCGAGATAACCGTCTCGCTCCGCAGCGGACAGTGGCGGCGCGAATTCGACGACGATGTTGGCGAACCTCGGCAGCCCGTGCGTCACCGAATACCACTTGGCCTGCGGGACGGTCGCGAAGGACTTGACCCGCATGGTGTCGGTGACGATTGCCTGCTCACATCCGGCGGCGGGACACTCCTGAGCGGTGGTGTCGATGGGGTTGGGCGTCGCGACGCCCTCGGCGGTCAGGGCCGCCACCAGGCCGGCCGCGGTCAGCGGCTCCTGCACGGTGGTGGCATGGCTGGCCGGTTCGGCGGCCGCACTCGGCAACGGCTGTTGCAGGGCGACCAGCCCGACGGCCAGGACGGCCGCACCGAGCAGGCTGAATCTCGTCGGCATCCTCCGAGGGTAACGAGCGCGACTACCGCCGATCGAGCCAGCGATACGTGAGCAGTTTCACCCGGTCTTCCGCGAGGAACCAGACCAGCGCATACACCCAGACCACGCCGGCCCAGCCCCACCCCAGCGGCGTCATGGCGAACCCGCAGACCGCGATCACCGTCGCCACCGCCTGTGTTCCGATGACCGCGCCGAGCAGGACGCGAGCCGGCGCGGGTGACGACCAGAATGGCCGCCGAGTGCGGGTGACGAAGATGGTGAGATGGCCCGATACCGACAGTTTGAGGTAGATGAGGGTCCGAATGAGTTCGCGGTCCAGGCCGAAGTACTTGTCGGCGACCAGAAACAGGAGAAAAGTCTCGGCCACTCCCATCAAACCCAGAGCGGTCGCGACGATCAGGATCCCCCTCATATCCCAGGCAGCCGGTTTCACTGAGCCGCGAACCCGGTCGTAGGCGATCGCCAGGATGGCACCGTCATTGAGCAACGCCAGGAACACGATCATCACGGCGGTGACGGGAAAGAAGTTCATGACGACGATCGCGAGCGTGATGAGCAACAGCACCCGGATCGTTTCGGCGATGCGGTAGATGGCATAGCTGGTCATCCGCTCGAAGATCTCGCGCGCCTCCCGGATGGCCGTCACGATCACCGACAGGCCGGGCGCCAACAGCACGACATCGGCCGCCGCCCGCGCGGCATCGGTCGCACCCGCCACGGCAATACCGGCATCGGCCTGCTTGAGCGCCGGAGCGTCGTTGACGCCGTCGCCGGTCATTCCCACGATGTGGCCTCGGGACTGCAGGAGCTCAACGATCCGGTACTTGTGTTCGGGATAGACCTGAGCGAACCCGTCGGCGCCCGCCACTGTGCGGGCCAGCTCGCCGTCGCCCGTCGCGGTGTCGAGCGCCCCGGCGTCGAGGATCCGGTCGCCCAGGCCGACCTGACGGGCGATCTCCTGACCGATCGCAACCTGGTCCCCGGTGACCATCTTCACGTCCACTCCGAGTTGCCTTGCCGCGGAGATGGTTTCAGACGAGTCAACTCTCGGAGGGTCGGCCAGGGCCAACACGCCCACCATCCGCCAGACACCATTCGGGTCGGTCTGGGCCACCGCCAGCGAGCGATAGCCGTGGACGGCGAATCCTTCGACGACGCCGACGACCGCGCCGGCGGCGGGGTCCTGCTGGCACAAGGTCGCGATGACCTGCGGTGCGCCCTTACTGACCTGGAACTGCCTGCCGGAGGATTCCCGTACCCGCGCTTCGGTGCGCTTGCTCACCGGGTCGAACGGGACGAACTGCAGGACCTCGAGTGCCGGTACGTCGACCGCGCCGGCCAGTATTGCGAGATCGATCGCGTCGTTGTCCTCGGCGCGGGAGGCCAGCGCGGCGGTGGCGCGCAGGGACTTCTCGGACACCCCCTCGGCGGTCCACACGGCTTCGACGGCCAGCCGGTTCTGGGTGAGGGTGCCGGTCTTGTCCGAGCACAGCAGGTCCATGCCGCCCAATTCCTCGATGGCCGGAAGGTGGCTCACCACCGCCTGTTCTCGGGCAAGCTTGCGCGCCCCGACCGCCATCGTCACCGACAGCACCGCGGGCAGCGCGACCGGTATGGACGCGATGGTCACCACCAAGGCGAACTCGAGTGTCGCCAGGACGGCGTTTCCCCGGATCAGCGACACCACCGTCGTCAGCGCCACCAGCGCCACCGCGAGCACGATCAAGTAGTGGCCGATCCGCAGGACGGCACGCTGGAAGTGGCTCACGGTACCGGCCGTCTGGACCAACGCGGCGGTGCGGCCGAAATACGACGACGCGCCGGTGGCGTAGACGACGGCATCGGCTTCTCCTCGGACCAGCACCGATCCGGAGAACAACGTTTCGCCCTGACTCCGTGTGACGGCCAGCGATTCTCCGGTAAGTGCCGATTGGTCGACCTGGACCGAAACGTCGTCGAGTACCCGCAGGTCGGCCGGTATCACGTCACCGAGCCGTACCCGTACCACGTCACCGGGTACCAGTTCACTGACCGCCACAGTGACCCATGCCCCATCCCGCCGGACGCGAGACGAGGCGGCCAGCCCCTTCTTCAGTGCGGCGATCGCACCCGCCGCCTGATGTTCTTCCACGAACGCGACCAACCCGTTGAGGACCAGAAGTACGCCGATGATCACCGCATCCGCCCAGTGCCGCGCGGCAAGTGACAGCAGCAGCGCGACCTCGATCATCCACGGGATCGGGGCCCAGAAGTAGCCGAGGAAAGCCAGTACAGGATTGACGCGCTTCTCTTCGATCTCGTTCGGCCCATAGCGGTCACGGCGGGCACGTGCCTGCTCAGATGTCAGACCCTGAGCCGAGGTATCCAGGGTCGACAGCGCCTGCGGCAAGGGAAGCGTGGCCAGCTTGTCGTCGGTGCTCACGTGTTCCACACTGCGCCACGGCCGGAGTTACCGCGAGGGCCAAAAGGCCAGCGCGGGACCGACTTCAGTACTCCGGACTCACAGCGGATTGCCAGGCTTGCGCCCCGTACACTCTGTTGCCGTGCTGATCCGCCGCGCAACAGCTGCCCTGGGGGCGTTGATCGCACTCACCGCGCTGACGGGTTGCGCGCCCGGCGTGCCGGACCGCAGCGCCGATGCGCAAGCGCTCGCTGCCCGGGTGCGGCAGTTTCCCGGCGTGGTCGCGGCCACCGCCGATTTCGCGGACAGTCAGGCCCAGGGTCTGGTGTACTTCCGGCTCTATGTCGACGTTTCCGACGGTCTGACCGCCGATCAGGCCGCCGCGATAACCGCACGATATCTGCGCGATCTCGGCGGCGGCAAGTACACCGGATACCGGATGGAACTGGACCTGCGACGCGGCTGGAATCTGTTCGCCGTCGACAGCGGGACGCTGGCGATCACCAACACCGACCAGATCGTCGCGCAGGCGCGTGACTGGGCCACGCTTCGGCACGAATTCCCCAGCGCCACAGTCACTATCCGATCCACCATCACCCATCCCGGTAGACAGCTGACCGTGCAGCAAGGCGGCCAGTCCAATCTCGCGGTCCTCGAGCTGGGCGATCCGAGCGACTACACCGGCGTCATCACCGCCGTGCGCACCCTGTCGGGTCGATTCCCACACCTGGCGGGGCTGGACTGGACCGTCGACGCCGGCAAGGAGCAACCCGCGGAGATCAAGACGTCGCGGCGACTGCCCACGGCTGCCGAACTGGGCGTCTTCGACCGCCTCAACGCCGATCAGTCGATTCCCCACATCGACCGGCTGCGAATCAACGGTCCCGTTACCGCTCCGGTGTGGTTCTCCGAGAAGACAATCGGGTCACACGATGTCGCGGTCGCGCTACAGCTGGCGCGCGCACATCTACCGGTCGTCGCGACACTGCCGGCGCCGGTGCTCTACAGCGCCAGCGACCAGCTGTCGGGCCACATCGGCGGTCGCGGATTCGCCCGCGGCCCGGTCGTGGTCACCGTCGGCGGATGCACCAGGCATGACCCGTTGGTGTACGTGCCGATTCCCGACGAGCGTCACCTGATCGCGCAGTACGAAGCCTGCACGACCTGAAACAACGCTCAGCGATCTGGGCGGAGGTCATCGGCGTACGCAGATAGGCCAACACCTCCCGTTCCCGCCGGGTGAGCGGCGGTGTCGAGGCCGAAACGCCACGACCGGCGGTCGCATAGCACGCGTCCAGACATTGCTGAAGAAAGCGCTGGTGGCCGGTGACCGACAGGTGCGCAGCCAGCATCTCCAGACACTGCGCATCGGCGTTGTCCAGGAACGAAGCGGTGAGCGTGCCTGCGGGTTTCACTTCCGACGGTCTGCCGATCGGCATGCAACTCCTCGGACCACCCGGGAGTGAACCTCTGCTGCTGTCGGTGGCCGATGCGTTGATGGCCGCGAACCCCCATGTCGCCCGCCAGCCCCCGAACTGGTAGGGATACGAAAACCGCACAGCGCGAATCTGTTGCAGTCGAACAATTTCCACAGGCGACCACACTCCCCATCCAGGGGATTGTCGCTTACGGTGGGTTGACGACGTATTCAATCCATGACAAGGGGTCACCATGCCTGACAAAAAACCCAACATTCTTGTCATCTGGGGTGACGACATCGGGATCACCAACCTCAGCTGCTACAGCGACGGCCTGATGGGCTATCGCACGCCCAACATCGACCGCATCGCCGCCGAAGGGATGCGGTTCACCGACTCCTACGGCGAGCAGAGTTGCACGGCCGGCCGCTCGTCGTTCATCACCGGCCAGAGTGTCTACCGCACCGGGTTGAGCAAGGTGGGCATGCCCGGCGTCGACGTCGGCATGTCCCCCGACGACCCGACGATCGCCACCCTGCTCAAGCCGCTGGGCTACGCCACCGGCCAGTTCGGCAAGAACCACCTCGGCGACCTCAACAAGTACCTGCCCACCGCTCATGGCTTCGACGAGTTCTTCGGCAACCTGTATCACCTCAACGCCGAGGAAGAACCCGAACACCCCGACTACCCGACCGAGGAAGAGGCGCCCCGGCTGCGCAAGAGCCTCCTGCCCCGCGGCGTGATCAAGTCCTGGGCCACCGAGGAGGCCTCCGACGAGGTGGACGAGCGCTTCGGCCCGCTGGGCAGGCAGCGCGTCGAAGACACCGGGCCGCTGACCAAGAAGCGCATGGAGACCGTCGACGACGAGACAACGGCGGCCTGCATCGACTTCATCAAGCGCCAGCACGAGGCCGACACCCCGTTCTTCGTGTGGATGAACACCACCCACATGCACTTCCGGACCCACACCAAACCGGAAAGCCTGGGACAGGCCGGGCGCTGGCAGTCGCCGTACCACGACACGATGGTCGATCACGACAAGCACGTCGGCCTGCTGCTGGACTGCCTGGATGAACTCGGCATCGCCGAGGACACCATCGTCGTCTACTCCACCGACAACGGGCCGCACGCCAACACCTGGCCCGACGGCGCCACCACCCCGTTCCGCAACGAGAAGAACAGCAACTGGGAGGGTGCGTTCCGGGTGCCGGAGATGGTGCGCTGGCCCGGCCGGATACCGGCAGGCGTGGTGTCCAACGACATCATCCAGCATCACGACTGGCTGCCGACGATCGTGGCGGCCGCGGGTGTGCCCGACATCGTGGACAAGCTCAAGCAGGGTCACACCATCGACGACAAGACCTACCACGTACACATCGACGGCTATAACCTGCTGCCCTACCTGACCGGCGAAGTCGACAAGAGCCCGCGGCGCGGGATGATCTATTTCTCCGACGACTGCGACGTGCTCGGCATCCGGATCGACAACTGGAAGGTCGTGTTCATGGAGCAACGCTGCGAAGGCACGCTGCAGATCTGGTTCGAACCGTTCACCCCGCTGCGGGCACCGAAGATCTTCAATCTGCGCACCGATCCCTTCGAACGAGCCGACATCACCTCGAACACCTACTGGGATTGGTTCCTGGATCACGACTACATCGCGTTCATGGCCAATGCGGTGGTGCTCCAGTTCCTGGAGACCTTCAAGGAGTTCCCGCCGCGGCGCGAGCCGGCGTCGTTCACGATCACCAACGCGGTGGAGAAACTCAACGACTTCCTGCAGACGATGGGTGGCTGACTTGGCCTTGGGCTTCTGGACCGACGGCCCCACGAAGTCGGCGATCGTCGACTTCGTGGGTCGGGTCACCGCCGAGGGTGGGCCGGACTACGTCGCACCGGACGATCGCGTCGCGGTGTTCGACAACGACGGCACGCTGTGGTGTGAGAAACCGGCCTACATTCAGCTGGACTTCCTGGTCCGCCGCTTCGCCGAGCAGGCCAAGGTGGACCCGTCGCTGGCGGACAAGCAACCGTACAAGGCTGCTCTGTCCGGCGACCTGGCCTGGATCGGCGATGCCGTCACGATGCACTACCAGGGCGACGACTCGCGCCTGAAAGAGCTCGTCGGAAGCATCGGCGCCGCGCACGCAAACATGAGTGTCGAAGACCACGCCGCCCGCGTGAACGCGTTCTTCGCCGAGGCCACCCACCCGACGCTCGGGCGGCCCTACCTGCAGTGCACCTACGCGCCGATGGTCGAGCTGCTGAAGTACCTGGAGGCCAACCGATTCACCAACTACATCGCCTCCGGCGGTGGACGCGATTTCATGCGTCCCATCACCGGTCCCAGCTACGGGGTACCTCCCGAGCGGGTCATCGGCAGCTCGGTGGGCATGTCCTACAGCGAGTCCGACGGTGGTGGCCATGTGCTGATCGGCGACACCATCGATGTGTTCGACGACGGCCCGGAGAAGCCGATCCGGATCTGGAACCGCATCGGCCGCCGGCCGATATTGGCGGCCGGGAACAGCAACGGCGACGTACCGATGCTGTGCTACACCGGAGCCCATGGCGGTCCCGCGCTGCGCTTGTTGGTCTTACACGACGACGCGGAACGCGAGTTCGACTACACGGCAGGCGCCGAGCAGTCGCTGGAGTACGCGAAGAAGTACGACTGGACGGTTGTCAGCATGAAGTCGGACTGGACTACCGTTTTCGTGTGACAGCAGACGTCGAGCAGGACCTGGTCTGGATACCGGCACAGACCGCTGTGCTGGGATCTGACCGGCACTACCCCGAGGAAGCTCCGGCCCGGGCGGTCACAGTTGACGGCTTCTCGATTCAGGCCCGTCAGGTCACTAATGCTGACTTCGCCGAATTCGTCTCAGCCACCGGCTATCTCACGGTAGCCGAGCGGCCGCTGAACCCCGCGGATTATCCCGATGCGCCCGCCGCCAACCTGCAACCTGGGTCGATGGTTTTTCGCCGCACCAGCGGGCCTGTCGACCTGCGGCACCTCAGCCAGTGGTGGACGTGGACTCCGGGCGCATCGTGGCGACATCCACTGGGCCCCGGCTCGTCAATCGCCAAGCGGGCCGACCATCCCGTCATCCACGTCGCCTACGAGGATGCCGAGGCGTACGCGGCGTGGGTGGGGCTGGCGTTGCCCACCGAAGCCGAATGGGAGACCGCGGCGCGCGGCGGGCTCGACCAGGCGGCGTATACATGGGGCGACCAACCCGAAGGCCCCGGCGAGCGGTTCGCCAACTTCTGGCACGGCGAGTTTCCCTGGCGCCCCGACCCGGGTTACGGGCGCACCACTCCTGCCGGCACCTTCCCGCCCAACTCGTACGGGCTGTTCGACATGGCCGGCAACGTCTGGGAGTGGACATCTGACTGGTACTCCGACACGCGCGCGGGCGACTCCTGCTGCGAGGCCGGGAGCTACGACCCCGCGCAACCGCAGTTCAAAGTCCCCCGCAGGGTCATCAAGGGCGGCTCGTTCCTGTGCGCGGACAGCTACTGCCAGCGGTACCGCCCCGCCGCCCGCCGGCCGCAGATGATCGACACCGGCATGAGCCACATCGGCTTCCGCTGCGTGAAGCGGTAGGTCAAGCACCCCACCCGTGCTTGACTGGAACGCGTTCTCGACACGCTGAGGAAGGAACTCGATGTCCGACGCTGTGCTGGTAACCGGCGCATTCGGGTTGGTGGGAAGCGCCACGGTCAGGCATTTGGCGGCCGCTGGCCGTCATGTGATCGCCACCGACCTGGACACCTCGGCGACCCGGAAGGCCGCCGAAGAACTACCGTCCGGTGTGGAGGTGCGGTGGACCGATCTGACCGACCCGACCGCCGTCGAGGCGCTACTGACCGATGTCTCCCCCACCGCGGTCATCCACCTGGCCGCGGTGATCCCCCCGCTGTGCTACGCCAAGCCCGGGCTGGCCTACAAGGTCAATGTGGGAGCAACCGCAAACCTGGTGAAAGCAGCTGAGGCCCAACCTAAGCCGCCCCGGCTGGTGCAGGCGTCGAGCATCGCCGTCTACGGGCCGCGCAACCCGCACCGGGTCACCGACGTGCTCACCGCACAGACACCGGTCAATCCATACGACAATTACGGCAAGCACAAGGTTGAGGCCGAGGGGATCGTGCGGGCCTCGACGCTGGACTGGGTGATCCTGCGGTTGGGCGGGGTGCTGACCACCCAACCCAACCTGGGTATGGATCCCAACTTGATCTTCTTCGAAGGCGTGCTGCCCACCGACGGGCGGCTGCAGACCGTCGACGTTCGCGATGTGGCATCCGCCTTCGCCGCGGCCACCACCGCGGACGCGCTGGGCCAGACTCTGTTGATCGGCGGTGACGACAGCCACCGGCTGCGGCAGGGCGATATCGGGCAGTCCACCGCCGCGGCGATGGGTCTGGTGGGGGCGCTGCCCGCCGGGCGCAAAGGCGACCCGAACGACGACGGCGGCTGGTTCGCCACCGACTGGATGGATTCGGCGACCGCCCAGCAGCTCCTCAAACACCAGCACTATTCCTGGCCGGACATGCTGGCCGAGACGGCGAACAGGGTCGGCTGGAAGCGCTACCTGTTCCGGGTTATCGCACCGCTGGCCCGCGAGTACCTCAAGCGCCAGTCCCCGTATCACGGCCAGCCGCCCGGCTACGGCAATCCGTGGGAGGCGGTGCGGCGCAAGTGGGGTGCTCCGGAGAACGACGGGAGGGTGTCATGAGCGATCAGGTGGCGGTGATCGTCGGGGGCGCCTCGGGCATCGGCTGGGCGACGGCCCAGACGCTTGCGGCGCAAGGCGCGCGGGTCACGATCGCCGATCGCAACACCGAGTTGGCCCGCGAGCGCGCCGCCGAGCTGGGCGACCCGCATACCTGGGCCGCGGTGGAGGTCACCGACGAGGCCACGGTGGCAGCGCTTTTCGATGATGTGGTGGCTCGCGAAGGTGGGCTGCACGTGGTGGTGAACTGCGCCGGGTTCAGCGGTTTCGGCCTCATCACCGAACTCGACGCCGAGCAGTTCCGCTCGGTCGTCGACGTCTGCCTCAACGGGGCATTCCTGGTGATCAAGCACGCCGGCCGACATCTCGGTGACGGCGGCGCATTGGTGTCCCTGACATCCCTGAACGCCCGCCAGCCGGCGATCGGGATGAGCGCATACTGCGCGGCCAAGGCCGGATTGTCGATGCTGACCCAGGTGGCCGCGCTGGAGTTGGGCCCACACGGCATCCGGGTCAACGCCGTCGCGCCGGGCTTCGTGCACACCCCGCTGACGGAGGGGGCGGCGATGGTGCCCGGTGTCGTCGACGAGTACGTCGAGAACACCGCGCTGGGCCGTCCGGGCACGCCGCAAGACATCGCCGACGCGGTGGCGTTCCTGTGTTCTCCGCAGTCATCATGGCTCACCGGCGAGATCCTCGACCTCAACGGCGGTGCACATCTGAAGCGTTACCCCAACATCGCCGAACACCTGACCCGGCTGATGAATCAGTGACTTCGGTGAACACCGAGTTCACCCCGACCCAAAAGCGCGCGCTGGCGATCCTCACCGTCGTCGCCGTGGCGCTCGGCGCCTACTTTCTGCGGCACTATTTCATCCTGGTGGTGATCGCGGCCATCGTCGCCTATCTCTTCACCCCCCTGTACAACCGGTGCCGGCGAAGGTTCGGGACCGGGCTGTCGGCGACGCTGACGGTGCTGGCCGCCCTGGCTACCGTCATCATCCCGCTCAGCGGATTGATAACTATTGCGGTACTTCAGGTTTCGCACATGTTGGCCAATGTCTCCGAGTGGACGCAGACCGCGGACCTGTCCACGCTCGGCGACAAGGCACTGGGGATGGTCAACGAACTCCTGGCCAAACTGCCGTTCGGCCACTTCACCGTCAGCGCCGATTCACTGCGGACCACGATGGTCAACGTCGCCCAAGACGTCGGCCAATGGCTGCTGCGCTCACTTCGAGGTGCCGCCGGCGGGGTGATCGGCGCGATCACCTCGGCGATCATCTTCATCTACGTCTTCGTCTCGCTGCTCACCAACCAACAGCAGGTACTGCTGTTGATCCGACGGTTGAACCCACTCGGCGAAGAGGTCACCGATCTCTACCTGACCAAGATGGGCGCCATGGTGCGGGGAACCGTCACGGGACAGTTCATCATCGCTCTGGTCCAAGGCATCTCGGGTGCGGTCTCGATCTACATCGGCGGCTTTCACGACGGGTTCTTCATCTTCTGCATCATCCTGACCGCACTGTCGATCATCCCGCTGGGCAGCGGCGTCCTTACCATCCCGTTCGGCATCGGGATGATGTTCTTCGGCAATATCCCCGGTGGACTGTTCGTGGTGCTGTTCCACATCATCGCCGTCACCAACATCGACAACATCCTGCGACCCATCCTGGTGCCGCGCGAGGCCCGGCTGGACCCGGCGCTGATGCTGCTGGCGGTGTTCTCCGGGATCGCGATGTTCGGCTTCTGGGGAATCGTGCTGGGCCCGGTGCTCATGATCGTCATCGTCACGACCATCTCGGTGTATCTAGCTGTGTACCGGGGAGTGGAGATGACGTCGGCCGAACCGCCCGAGACTCGCCGCCGGTTGTTCCGGCGGCGAATCAAGCAGGAGGCGCAGACTACCGCGGTCGCCGCAGACGGCGAGCCCGCCGAGGATTAGTCGACCTGGCGGTACCAGGAGATGACGACCATCACCATGGCGGGTGCAGGCGCTGTTCGACGCGCACAAGCACAAGACCATCACCACGCTGCGCGCCGATGGGCCGCCACGGATCTCCGGCATCGAGGTGACCTTCGACGACGGTTCGATCACCGACGGCCCCGACGGCGACCTCTTCCGTGCCGATATCACCGAGGTCGTGCTCACCCATCTCAACGATGCCGCCACGCTGCTGGTCATCGAATGGTGGACAGCTGCCCAGGGGTTGCGCACCGTCGAGCGAGAATAGGCGCATGGCCTCCTAGGACGTCTTCGCGTCCCGCCAGGCCACTAGTTTGTCGACAAAGCTCAGGTCGTATTTGCCATCCACGGCCCGAATCTCGGTGTGGAACAGCGTGGCCCCGGCGGCCAGGTAAGCGTCCGCGGACTGTGGGTCGGTCCATAATGTCGACCGCTCGATATCGGAGTCCGCCCGGCCGAACCCGGCAGCCAGTTCCCCGACACGGGCGCTGGCCTCGCGGTAGGAGTCGATCGGCAGGAAGGTGTGCCAGATATCGGCATGGCGCGCCACGGCCGGCAGGGTCCGCTTTGGACCGGAACCCCCGATGAGAATCGGGATCTTCCGCAGCGGCGCCGGCCGCAGCATCTCGAATCGGCGCTCGATGCGCAGCAAGCCCTCATCGAACAGATCCGCGCGTGACTTCACCGTTCCGAAGTCGAAACCATAAGTGGTGTAATCCTTTTCATACCAGCCAGCGCCGACGCCCAAAATGGCCCGGCCACCACTGATGTGGTCGACGGTGCGCGCCATGTCCGCGAGCAGGTCCGGATTGCGGTATCCGATGCCGGCGACCAGCAGACCGATCTGGGCGCGGGTGGTGATCTCGCCCCACGACGCCAACGCGGTCCAGCCCTCGAAATTGTTCACATCCGGCTGAACATCGGCCAGCACCGGCTTGGCGTCGACGATGGTCTCGATCATTGGTGCGTGGAAGTGGTCGTAGCCGAAGATGACGTCCACCCCGATTTCCTCGGCATGCAGGACAGCCTGCCGCCAGGTGGCGTAGTCGGGTGTGTCAGCGGGCTGGATCTGGACGGCGACGCGCACGGGATAGCTCACCCACGCGACAAGCGCGGCCCACCGCGATTTATTCCGGGCTCAGCCGGTCTTTGAGGAACTGGACAACCCGCTTGCGCGCTTCATAGGCCGGCTGGTTCTCGACCTCGCGCACCTCCAGCGTCAGCACCGAATGGGCCATCCGGCCGAATCCGTCGGGGTTGCCCTTCGAGGAATCGAGCTCGATGACCTCGAAGGCATCCCCGAGCCGATCCTTGAGCGTCTTGAACCGCTGCGCCGGCGCCATCGGGTCGCCGCTGAACCGCAGGCCCAACGCACACAGCCCGTCTTCGGCGGCCCGCTTCTCGATGACCTTCATCTCCCCCTCGGACAACCCGGGGTCGCGCTTCTGCTTGGCGGTCAGTGCGATCGGCACCGACGGCTGGCTGAGCACCGGGGCGAGCACGCTGTCGTCGACGGCGGCCGCCAGCGCGAAGCCGCCGGAGAAGCACTGCCCGATCACCCCGACACCTTTGGCACCGGTCTTGTCTTTCAGGTCGCGCGCCAGCGCTCGCAGGTAGTGCGACACCGGCCGCTCCTTGTTGGTCGCGAACGCCGCGAACTCCTTGGCCACACACCCGCGCGCCAGGGTGACCATCGCACCGGGGGTCATCGCGGGCGCCCCCGGCGTGCCGTACAGCGACGGGATCGCGACGGTGAAGCCGTTGTCCACCAGATAGTTGCCCAACGCCAGCACCCCGGGATGCACCCCGGGCATCTCCGGGATCAGGACCACGCCGGGCCCCTCGCCCTTGCGGTACACGTCATGGGTGAAGCCGGCCGCCGTGAACGGCTCGCACACCCATCCCGTGAGGTCGGCTTCGGGTGCTTCGGATCCCGGCATCGAGGTCTCCTATCGGCGCGGCGGCAGCGGTTGTTGGGTCTGGGTGCCAGCGGCGAGGGCACGGAAGTCGGCGCTGCTTCCCGCGCCGGTGACGGCCACCTGTGCGGGCCCGGCCGAGCTCTCCAGCCGGGTGGTCCACACCGGTTCGGTGCCCTCGCCACCCTCGTAGACGATCCACTTCACGCCGTCGACGTCCTGGGTGCCGGTGGGATACATCGACGGGTGGATCGAGCCGACCAGCGCCTGCTCATCGGCGTTGCTCTGAGTCAGGCTCACATACATCCTGGACGGGGTGATGTAGCCGACGGTCGAAGTGACGGCGCGCTGGCGTTGCCCGTTCGGGTCGGTGCGGCCGCCATCGATCCCGCCTCGGCCGCCGGAGTTGGCCTGCCAGCCGGCGGGCAGCTGCGGCAGCCGGATCGGAATGCCCAGCGTCTCGGCGTCGGCCTTGAGCGCGGCGGCAGCGTCATATTCCGGGACCGTGCCCTCCCGCGGACCGCTGGTGCCCACCGAGCACATCCCCAGCAGCCCGGCCAGCACGATGCACGCGAGCAGCAGCGGAGCCAGCGACCAGAACATGTCGCGACCGTCCTGGAGCAGCCGGGGTTTCGGCTCCTTGGGCGGTACACCCGTCTCCGGCGGTGTCGTCACGATTGCCAGTATCCCAGGCCTGCACATCGGCCCGGCTTCTGGGACGGCCACGACGTCGCGAGCGGAATCGGTCCCAAGTCATTACCTGCCCGGCAGGTCAGTATGTGATGGCGGTCAGCTCACCCCGCGCAGACGTCATGAGATGCCGTGCCACGGCATAGAAGCGGGTGTGAGGATGGGTCGACCGTTGGCGAATTTCCGTTTCCCCGGTGTTGGAGCAGCGGGAGTGGCGCTGGTTGGAGCCGCCGCGATATGGGTGGCGCCGGCTGAATCGGCCATCATAGGCACCGAAAGCTCCGGCGGTCCGGTTGGCTTCGGTGACAGCACCACTGAGTCCGGCGCCGTCCGGCCACAGGTTGCATGATCGTGGTGGATCAGACGTGCGCACAGGGTTCGACGGCGGCGCTCATCGGCACCACACACGATGTCACCCCGATCGCGTTGGCAACCGTGGTCACCGCGAATCGCTGCGGGCTGATCTGCAACGGTGCTGACGGCGGCCCCGGCGAAAACGGCCAAGGTGGCGGCCTGCTCTTCGGCAACGGAGGAAATGGCGGGGCTGGGGCATCTGACGGCCAACCCGGCGGCACGGGCGGATTCCTCGGTAGGGCCGGGCACCCAGGCGCTCCCGGTCAGCAACAGACCGGCGGAAACAGCAGTCAAAGCGGAAACTCCGCGACCGCCAACGCCGCCATCACATCCGCACGCGGCGGTTCGCCAACCACGTCGGGCGCCAGCAGCAAAGCCTCGCGTGGCCGCAGCGGTCGGAGCGCGAGCAACTCCAGTGACGGCGGCGGCGCCGGATAGCTGATCCTCCCGCGACGGGGGCATGTCGCCGGCGACATCAGGCAGGGCCGCAGCTGGCTGGGCGCCATCGCGCGAGCGAGTATCCCAGGTCTGGACTGCCGACCGGCTTCTGGGACAATCTCAGCCATGCCAGACGCCCGCCGCCGTGAAGCGCCCGATCGTAACCTCGCCCTGGAACTGGTTCGGGTCACCGAAGCAGGCGCCATGGCCGCCGGCCGCTGGGTCGGCCGAGGCGATAAGGAAGGCGGCGACGGGGCAGCCGTCGACGCCATGCGTGAACTGGTCAATTCGGTATCGATGCGCGGTGTCGTGGTCATCGGCGAGGGCGAGAAGGACAACGCCCCGATGCTCTACAACGGCGAAGAGGTCGGCAACGGCGACGGGCCGGACTGCGACTTCGCGGTCGACCCGGTGGACGGCACCACCCTGATGAGTAAGGGCATGCCCAACGCCATCTCGGTGCTGGCGGTGGCCGAGCGGGGCGCGATGTTCGACCCGTCGGCGGTGTTCTACATGAACAAGATCGCCGCCGGACCCGACGTCGCCGACTTCATCGACATCACCTCGCCGATCGCGGCCAACATCCAGCGCATCGCCAAGGTGCGGAAGGCCTCGGTGTCCGACATCACGGTCTGCATCCTGGACCGACCGCGGCACGCCAAGCTGATGGAGGAAGTGCGTGACGCCGGCGCCCGGATCCGGCTGATCTCCGATGGCGACGTCGCCGGTGCGATCTCGGCCTGCCGACCCGACTCCGGCACTGATCTGCTCGCCGGTATCGGCGGCACACCCGAAGGCATCATCACCGCCGCCGCCATCCGCTGCATGGGCGGGGCGATTCAGGCACAGCTCGCGCCCACCGACGACGCCGAGCGTCAGAAGGCCGTCGACCGCGGCCATGACCTGGACCGGGTACTGACCACCGAGGACCTGGTCTCCGGCGAGAACGTCTTCTTCTGCGCGACCGGCGTCACCGACGGCGACCTGCTCAAGGGTGTGCGCTTCTTCGGTGGCGGTTGCACCACACAGTCGATAGTGATGCGCTCGAAGTCCGGCACCGTCCGGATGATCGACGCGTACCACCGGCTTTCGAAGCTCAACGAGTACTCCGCGGTGGATTTCACCGGGGACAAGACCGCCGCATATCCACTTCCGTAACCGACACCTGTAGTAACCGAACAACTAAGGGAGCACATGAGCACCGACAGTGTGGTCGAGGGCGAGTACCGCATCGAGCACGACACCATGGGCGAGGTCCGGGTTCCGATCAACGCCCTGTGGCGAGCCCAGACCCAGCGTGCCGTCGAGAATTTTCCGATCTCGTTCCGCGGGCTCGAGCGCACCCAGATCCGCGCGCTGGGCCTGCTGAAGGCGGCCTGCGCACAGGTGAACAAGGACCTCGGCAAGCTGGCCGCGGACAAGGCCGACGCCATCATCGCGGCGGCGGGTGAGATCGCCGACGGGTTGCACGACGATCAGTTCCCCATCGACGTGTTCCAGACCGGTTCGGGCACCAGCTCCAATATGAACGCCAACGAGGTGATCGCCTCGATCTGCGCGGCCAACGGCGTGACGGTGCACCCCAACGACGACGTGAACATGTCGCAGTCCTCCAACGACACCTTCCCCACCGCCACCCACATCGCGGCGACGGAAGCCGCAGTGCGCCATCTGATTCCGGCACTCGAGGTGCTGCACGAGTCGCTGGCCGGCAAGGCCCGGCAGTGGCGCACCGTCGTCAAGAGCGGTCGCACCCACCTGATGGATGCCGTGCCCGTAACCCTGGGCCAGGAGTTCGGCGGGTACGCCCGCCAGATCGAGGCCGGCATCGAACGGGTGAAGGCCACCCTGCCCCGCCTCGGTGAGCTCGCGATCGGCGGCACTGCGGTGGGCACCGGGCTCAACGCTCCCGACGGGTTCGGCGCCAAGGTTGTCGACGTGCTCGTGGAGCAGACCGGCCTGGCCGAATTGCGCACGGCGAAGGACTCTTTCGAGGCTCAGGCGGCGCGCGACGGGCTGGTCGAGGCCTCCGGCGCACTGAAGACCATCGCGGCATCGCTGACCAAGATCGCCAATGACATCCGGTGGATGGGCTCGGGCCCACTGACCGGGCTGGGCGAGCTTGCGCTGCCCGACCTGCAGCCGGGCAGCTCGATCATGCCGGGCAAGGTCAACCCCGTCATCCCCGAGGCCGTCACCCAGGTGGCCGCCCAAGTCATCGGCAACGACGCGGCCGTCACGGTGGGCGGCCTGTCGGGCGCGTTCGAGCTGAACGTGTACATCCCGATGATGGCGCGCAACCTGCTGGAATCCTTCACGCTGCTGTCCAACGTGTCGAAGTTGTTCGCCGCCAAGTGCATCGACGGCCTGATCGCCAACGAAGAGCACCTACGCCAGCTGGCCGAGTCCTCCCCGTCCATCGTGACCCCACTGAACTCGGCGATCGGCTACGAAGAGGCCGCCAAGGTCGCCAAGCAGGCCCTCAAGGAGAAGAAGACGATCCGGCAGACGGTCATCGACCGCGGGCTGATCGGCGACAAGCTCTCCGAGGCGGAACTCGACAAGCGCCTGGACGTGCTGGCGATGGCGAAAGTCAAAGACAGCGACTAACGGCCGATGACGCCGCGCCGGGCCGCACTGGCCAGCTTCGTCGGGACGACAGTCGAGTTCTACGACTTCCTGATCTACGGCACCGCTGCCGCACTGGTATTCCCGAAGCTGTTCTTCCCCAGCGCGTCCCCGGCGACCGGCGTCCTACTGTCGTTCGCCACGTTCGGGGTCGGGTTTGTCGCCCGGCCACTGGGCGGCATCGTGTTCGGCCACTTCGGCGACCGGGTCGGCCGCAAGCGGATGCTGGTGTATTCGCTTCTGTTGATGGGCATTTCGACGGTCGCGATGGGTCTGCTACCCACCTATGCCCAGCTCGGGATGGCCGCCCCGATCCTACTGACCCTGCTGCGGCTGCTACAGGGCTTCGCCGTGGGCGGCGAGTGGGGCGGGGCCACTCTGATGGCCGTCGAGCACGCGCCAGCCGAGCGCAAGGGCTTTTACGGCGCGTTCCCGCAGATGGGTGCGCCGGCCGGCACCGCGGTCGCCACGTGCGCCTTCTACGTCGTATCGCGACTGCCGGATTCCCAGTTCCTGTCCTGGGGTTGGCGAATCCCGTTCCTGGCCAGCGCAATCCTCATCGCGATCGGACTGGCGATCCGGCTTTCATTGACCGAGAGTCCGGATTTCGCCGCGCTGCAACAACGTTCAGCAGTCCAGCGGCTGCCCATCGCCGAGGCTTTCCGCCGGCATTGGCGCCAGATCCTGCTGGTCGCCGGCGCCTATCTGTCCCAAGGGGTGTTCGCCTACATCTGTGTGGCGTACCTGGTGTCTTACGGCACCACCGTCGCGAAGATCGACCGGACCGACGCCCTTCTCGGGGTATTTGTGGCCGCGATCGTGGCGGTGTTCGTCTATCCCCTCTTTGGCGCGTTGTCCGACCGGCTGGGCCGCAAGCCGGTGTTCGTCAGTGGTGTGGTGGCGATGGGGCTGGCCGTGTTTCCGACTTTCGCGTTGATCAACACCGGTCGGCCCGGGCTGTTCATGGCCGCGCTGGTCCTCATCTTCGGCCTGGCGATGGCGCCGGCCGCGGGGGTGACGGCCTCGCTGTTCAGCCTGGTGTTCGACGCCGACGTCCGCTATAGCGCGGTGTCCGTGGGCTACACGCTGTCCCAGGTGGTCGGTTCGGCCTTCGCGCCGACCATCGCGGTCGCGCTATATAAGGCCACCGGTACCAGCAACTCGATCGCAGCGTATCTCATTGCTGTGTCTGTCATTTCGGTGCTGGCGGCGGCATTGCTGCCTGGGCCATGGACCCGTAGCGACCGATCCCCAGCGGCGCCCCCAGTCAGCCCCCGTACCGTCTAGGGTCGCGCGAGCGCCGGCGCCCAGTTGTCGGCCGAGCTTGCCGCGGCGCACACCCCAGAGGCCATACTCGAACTGCTCATGCTGGCGGGTACCTACCGCACCGTGAGCTATCTGGTGAAATCACTACGCCTGCCCGGCGAGCCCGGCGCGGCACGTTTCGCGGACTACCCTGGTGAAGGTGCAAGACGTTCGTAGCGGGCGATGCCCAACGGCGCGGTGAGGCTGTGCAGGACCAGGCTCAGCGTCACCGCGATCACGCCGGCCTGCGTGAGCAGCTCGGCATGCTGGATGTCCCCGCGGGCTATCACCAGTAGACCCAGCACCACGGTGCCGATCCCCCTGGGCCCGAACCAGCCGATGAACAACCGGCTGTAGGCGGGCAGATCGGTGCGGATCAACGCCACCAACACCGCGACCATGCGCACCCCGAACAGCGCCACGACACAGAACAGCAGCACCCGCCAGGTGATGTGCTGCCAGGCGTCGATCACCGCGAACGCACCGAACATCGCGAACACCAACAACTCCAGCAGCTGCGCGGTGGCGTCGGAGACCTGGGTCGACAGCTGGGTCTTCCCGCGATGCGCCACCACCGCGAATGCCAGACCGCCGGTGAATGCCGCGACGAACCCGCTGGCGTGCACGCGTTCGCCGAATTCGAAGCAGATGAGGGCGATGGCCAGCGTGGCCAGCTGCGCCCAGGTGTCGCTCATCCACGCGCGCTTTCGCGACCACGCGATCAGCAGCGCGCCCAGCAACCCGACCCCCGCGCCGATGATCAACGAGACGAATTCGGTGCGCACCACGAACCAGCCCCAGTCGCTGGGGTGTTGATCGGTTCGTGCCGATGCCAGCGCGAGCGCGCCCAACAGCACCGCCAGGGCAAACCCGTCGTAAAAGCCGCTTTCCACCGACAGGGCGTTGCGCACCCGGTCTGGAATCCGGTCGTCCTCGAGCAGCGCATCGATGAGCGCCACTTCGGTGGGTGCCACGATCGCGGCCAGACACACCGCCTCCCACCACGGCAACACCGGCAACAACACCACCGCGGTCAGGGTGCCCAGAGCGAAGGTCAGCGGTATCCCGATCACCAGCAGACGGACGGTGAGGTGCCCGCGCCGGAACACCGTGGTCGGGTCGAGTTTGGCCGCCTGGTTGAACAGGATCACGGTGAGCGCCAACTGCGCCAGGACCGTGTACCCGTCGGTGCCCGAACCTGCGGCGAGCAGATTGAAACCGAACGGCCCGAACACCATCCCGATCACGACGAAGATCAGCGCCGGCGCGACATACCACCGATTCACCAAGCCCGACACCACGGCGTAGCCCAGGACCAGCAGGGTCAGGACGAACGAGGTGGCGGTGTGCACCTAAGCGCCGGCCTAAGAACCGTTGTTGGAACCGCCGGAATTGGCCCCAGGGATGTCGGTGATCGGAATGTTCGGCATCGGCTTGGGGGACGGGGTCGCCGGCAGGGTCGGGATATCGGCGGCGGGGATGTCCTGCAGCAGGTTGACCGGCGGGCCGTTGTCGCGGGAGCCGTATACGCTGCCCGGCGAGCGCGGACCCAGCATCTGGCTGACGGTGACCAGGTGGTATCCGTTGGCCTTCAGCACCGGGATGAACTGCTCGACGAGATCCACCGTCGACGAGTAGGTGTCGTGGAACAACACCACCGAGCCGGGCTTGATCTGAGTCATCAGCATGTAGCGGGTCGCGGCGGTGTTCGAGTCGTTCATCCAGTCGAAGGGGATCACGTCCCACAGGATCGCGGCCAGCCCGTACTGGGCGGCGATCTTGTTGACGGCGTCGTCGGTGAGCCCGCCGGCCGGCCGCCACAGCGTCGGGGTCTGCCCGGTGGCGGCCTTGATCGCGTCGTTGGCCTTGCCGAACTGAGCCGGTACGTCTTCGATCGGGATCGTCGTCATGTTCGGGTGTTCCCAGGTGTGGCTACCGATCTCCATGCCGGCGTCGGCCACCCGCTTGGCACCGGCGGGGTTGGCCGCCACCTTGTTCCCGATCTCGAAGAAGGTGGCCTTCGCGCCCGCGTCGTTGAGAATGCCCAGCAGCCGGTCGGTGTAGGGCGTGGGCCCGTCGTCGAAGGTCAGCGCGACGCACTTGACCACCGAACAGTCCACGGCGTCGGCTGCTTCTGCTTCGGAGGCCACCTTGACGTGCCCGGTGAAACCGCCGATGACGACGACGGCCACACCCGCGAAGACGCCGATCGCGGTCCGCAGATAGGACCAGGACAGGTTGTCTCCTCGGCGCGGCACCCGGGTGAGTTTACCGGCCGTAGCTGGCCGGCCCCCGGAACGAAGGCCCCACCGGGCGCGATCACCTATCGTGGCGGCGCGATGAGCCGGCGCGCTGCCTCGACGGCCGCCGCACGCCGCGACGCGATGACGTCCGGATCCCCGTTGGCCGCATCGGGATGAGGTCCGTTGACCCAGCCGAGCGCGATACCGAAGAGCAGGGTGAGCAGGTCGAGCGGCTGCCACATCGGGTCGACGTGACCGCTGGCCTGAGCGGCTTCGATGGCGGCGATATGTCCTGCCAGAACCGGCTCACCATCGGCTTGAGGTTCGTCGAGTGCGACACCCTCCAGGAGCGCCCAGCGGATCATCCGATGGTGTTCGGGGTGGGCCTGTACCAGATCGAAGACCGCACCCACGAACTCGGGAATCGCGTCCGGCGCCATGGTGACCGCGCGGAAGAACTCGGCGTTTCCGGCCGCCACCACCTCGCGGAACAGCGTCTCCTTGTCACCGAAGTGGGCGTAGAGGCGCTCCTTACTGGCGTGGGCGGAGCGGGCGACACGATCGATTCGAGCGCCGGCCAGCCCATGTTGGGCGAACTCATGCCTGGCGGCAGCCAAGATCTCTTGGCGAAGCTCGGTGGCCGTCCTCACCGAGCGATCATATGCAGACGAACTGGTTTGTCTTCGCTCGTCATGGCGCTCCCAGCGATTTCGGCGCGTTTACCGCCGCTGAGCGGCGGTAAACGCGCCGAAATCGCTCACGGGAGGGCGCCGGGGCTGATCTCCTCCAGCATCTCGGTGACCAGGGCGGCGATCGGCGAGCGCTCGCTGCGCATCAGCGTGATATGCGCGAACAGCGGGTGCCCCTTGAGCTTCTCGATGACCGCGGCCACCCCGTCGTGACGGCCGACCCGCAGATTGTCGCGCTGCGCGACGTCATGGGTCAGCACCACCCGCGACCCACTGCCCAGCCGGGAGAGCACGGTGAGCAGGACATTGCGCTCCAACGACTGGGCCTCGTCGACGATCACGAACGAATCGTGCAACGAGCGGCCACGAATATGGGTCAGCGGCAGCACCTCGAGCATCCCCCGGGAGAGGACCTCCTCCAGCACGGCCGGCGAGGCCAGCCCTTCGAGGGTGTCGAAGACGGCCTGCGCCCACGGGCCCATCTTGTCGCTCTCGCTACCCGGCAGGTAACCCAGTTCCTGCCCGCCGACGGCGTACAGCGGCCGGAACACCACGACTTTGCGCTGGGTGCGCCGCTCGAGGACCGCTTCCAGACCCGCGCACAGCGCCAACGCCGACTTGCCGGTGCCCGCCTTGCCGCCCAACGACACGATGCCCACCGACTCGTCGAGAAGCAGATCGAGTGCGACTCGCTGCTCGGCTGAGCGGCCCCGCAGACCGAACACCTCGCGGTCGCCGCGCACCAGTTGCACCTTCTTGTCGGCATTCACCCGGCCCAGCGCGCTCGAGTTGGCACCGAGCAGCCGAACACCGGTGTGGCATGGCAGATTACGGGCGTCTTCGAGGTCGATCTCCCCCTCGGCGAACATCGCGTCGATGTCCTCGCCGGCGACATCGAGCTCGGTCATGCCGGTCCAGCCGGAGGTGATCACATCCTGGGCGTGGTACTCGTCGGCCGACAGACCCACCGCCCCGGCCTTCACCCGCAGTGGAATGTCCTTGCTGACCAACGTGACTCGCTTGCCCTCGGCGGCCAGGTTGGCGGCGACGGTCAGGATCCGCGCGTCATTGCTCTCGGTGCGGAACCCGGCCGGCAGCACCGTCGGGTCGCTGTGGTTCAGTTCGACATGCAGTGTCCCGCCCTGCGTCCCAACAGGAATGGGCTGATCGAGACGACCGTATTCCAGACGAAGGTCGTCGAACAGCCGCAGCGCCTGCCGGGCAAACCAGCCCAGTTCGTGGTGGTGGCGTTTAGCTTCCAGTTCACTGATCACCACGAGCGGTACCACCACTTCGTGTTCGGCGAACCGGGTGCACGCCCACGGATCGGACAGCAGGACAGAGGTGTCGAGCACATACGTCCGAATGGGCGACTGCGAATCGGTCACTGGGCGCTCCTCAGGCTCACGCGGTCCCCGCGAACCCCTCGGCGGACACTGCGGCACCAGGACCGGGACCGGTCCTGTCGTGGTCGAAACGATAGGTGCCGCCCGGACAGCAGAGCATGTCGCTAGCCATCGAGAGCGACGCTACTCCGGTCGCCGCCTGCGCGCCGATCAGGCGCGCCGCCGTGTTGTCAGCGAACGAACTTCTTCAGCACCGATTCGCCGTCGAGGCCCCATGCCCTGATGCGGTCGGAGACCGCCTGGCGGGATGCGTCGAGGTCAAAGATGCCGGCCTGCGCGACGTTGTGCAGCTTCTCGGTGTACTCGACGATGTCGCCGCCGACCAGTCCGAACCCGCCGGCGCGGCGGGCAACCGCGGCGATCGTCGAGTCACGATGAGTCTGCAGGCAGTGCGCGACGAGGTGAGCGAAGAACGCTTCGTGCCGCTCCTCGTCCGCGGCGATCCGGCCGACCAGAGCCTTGAGCACCGGTTCGTCGATCTTGGCCTCGAGATTGCGCAGGAAGACCGCGTGCGCGCGCTCATAGAGCGCCATGAACACCAGGGTCTCGATCTGGGTGTACTCGTCGGCCCGGTAGCCGCGCATCACGTGCGCGACGCGGACATCCTCGTTGGCCGTCGGATCGAAGTTGCGGGTGACGACCAGATAGTTGCGGATCGCGATGGCGTGCAGGTTCTCCTCGGCGGTCCAGCGGCCCATCCAGCGGCCCCACTTGTCCTCCAGGAGGAAGTGTTCGACCAGTTCGCGGTGATACCCGGCGAGGTTGTCCTTGGTGATCAGGATGATTTCCAGGGCGTCGACCACGTCGGAGGGCAGGGTCACCTGGGAGGCGTCCCAGTCCCTGCCGCCGAGGAAGGCGAAGTTCTCGCCCTGGTCGAACGGGACATAGTCGTGGCCGTACCATTCGTCGGCCGTTTCCAGATAGCGGGCCAGATTGTCGGCGACAACCGGCTCGAGCTCGAGCGTCAGCGCGTTTGCGACAGGTTTCTGTGCCATGCAGTAACTGTAACCCAACGACACGGATGTCCAGAAATTCGGCCCATCCGGCGTTTCGCCGGTTACAGCGTCAGGCCCGGATACAGCGGGTTGGCCGCCAGCAGCTCGGCGGAGGCGGCGTGGACCCGGTCGGCGGTGCCGTCGGCCAGCTTGTACTTGGCTTTGGAAGGCCCAGCGGTGCCCGCTTCAGCTGTTGTGTTGGTGAGCACGTCGACCACCAGCTCGGCGACCCGGTCGAACTCGGCCGGCCCGAACCCGCGGGTGGTCAGCGCCGGGGTGCCGAATCTGATGCCGCTGGAGTACCAGGCGCCGTTGGGGTCGTTCGGGATCGAGTTGCGGTTGGTGACCACACCCGCGTCCAGCAGCGCGGACTCGGCCTGGCGGCCGGTCAGCCCGAAGGTCTGCACGTCGAGCAGCACAAGGTGGTTGTCGGTGCCGCCGGTGACCAGCCGGGCCCCGCGCTTGAGCAGGCCCTCGGCGAAGGCCTTGGCGTTGTCGGTGATCCGCTGCGCGTAGGCCTGGAACGACGGCTGCCGGGCCTCGGCCAGCGCGACAGCCTTGGCGGCCATCACGTGGGACAGCGGGCCGCCGAGCACCATCGGGCAGCCCTTGTCGACGGCGGGCGCGTACTCCTCGGTGGCCAACACCAGTCCGCCGCGCGGACCGCGCAGCGATTTGTGCGTGGTCGTGGTGGTGACGTGGGCATGCGGTACCGGATCCTCGTCACCGGTGAACACCTTGCCGGCCACCAGACCGGCGAAGTGCGCCATGTCGACCATCAGGGTGGCCCCGACTTCGTCGGCGATCTCGCGCATCGTGGCGAAGTTGACCCGCCGCGGGTACGCCGAATAGCCGGCGACCAGGATCAGCGGCTTGAACTCGCGCGCGGCGGCCCGGACGGCGTCGTAGTCGATCAGCCCGGTTTCCGGGTGCGTGCCGTAGCTGCGCTGGTGGAACATCTTTCCGGAGATATTGGGCCGGAAGCCGTGGGTGAGGTGACCACCGGCGTCCAACGACATACCCAGCAAGCGCTGGCTGCCCAACCGGGCGCGCAGCCGCTCCCACTCGGCCTCGGAGAGGTCGTTGACTCCCTTGACTCCGGCGTCGACCAGAGCGGGCGACTCGACCCGGGTGGCCAGGATGGCCCAGAACGCGACCAGATTGGCATCGATGCCCGAGTGCGGCTGGGCGTAGGCGTAGGGGGCGCCGAACAGCTCACGCGCGTGCTCGGCGGCCACGCTCTCGACGGTGTCGACGTTCTGGCAGCCCGCATAGAAGCGGTGCCCAATGGTCCCCTCGGCGTACTTGTCGGACAGCCAGGTGCCCATGGTCAGCAGCACCGCCGGCGAGGCATAATTCTCGCTGGCGATCAGCTTGAGCGAATCCCGTTGATCGGCAAGCTCTTTGCGGGTGGCCGCGGCGATCCGCGGCTCGACGGACTCGATGACTTCGAGGGCGGCGCGGTAGGCCGCGCTGGCGGTGGCGGCGTAGTCCGCGCCCGCAGCGGGCACGTGCGGCGAAATCGTCGAGTCTGCGGTCATGGGTTCAGCCTATCCGGCGCCCCTTTCAGGCCGCTTCGGCCCGCAGCGACGACGGGATCAGTGGTTCGTCGAGCAGCCGGCCGAACCGCTCGGTCAGGCCAACCCCGGCCGGCCGGTCGTCGAGCCACCCGCGCAGCAGGCGATACCCCTCGACATAGGTGCTGGTGTAGGCCCGCCACAGTGGCGAGGACAAGAACCGCAACATCTGCCGTGCCCGGGTGTCGTCGACCAGCAGCCAGCGTTGGAGGAAGGCCGCGACCTCGTCGACGTCGCGGTGCTCGTCGTGCAGCATCAGCGCCGCATCCTGGCGCACGTCGGCGAGCGCAGCCGTGGCCTCCGACAACGCTTCGGCGCGCTCGCCGTCGAACCGCAATCCCAGATCGGCGTAGATCTCGCCGGCCCAGCGCCCCCAGCCCGGTCCGACCGCGGCGTGCAACGCCAGATCGGCCAACCCCTCGGCCATCAGGCATTGCGGGGTGTTGACCAGGAAGATGGTCTGCTCCTGCTGGTCCTGGCCGGCCACCAGACCGGCCTCCTTGCGGCAGTGTTCGGTGTGATGGCCCGGGTAGGACTCGTGGGCCACCAGCCGCGGCAGGTTGGCCATCTGCTGTTTGAGGTCGGCATTGACCGCGACCGTCGACCGGTAGTTGCCCTCGTAGTAGTTGAAGCCCGACCACGGTTTGTCGGTGACCACCTCGTAGACGATGGTCTCGGCATCGGGCAGCGGGTATGTCGCGCGCACCGTGTCGCGCAGCGCGCTGGAGAACGCGTGCATGCACTCCTCCAACCGGGCCGGCGGGATCTCGTCGGCCCGGCGGTGGGCCTCCATCCGCTCGGCCAGGGGCCCGCTACCGCCGAGCACCTCGTCGATCCTGGCGTGGGCGGCGCGGTAGCGCTCCTGGTCGCCACGGCTGATCTCGACGTCGAAATAGTTGCGCACCTCGTCGACGAAACCGACCTGCTCCCCGGCGAACTTGCGGGCCGAGAACGCCAGGGCACGAAGGTGCGCGCCAATGAAGTCGGCACGCTGGTCGGTGAAGCCGCCCTCCCGCGGAACGTGCGGAAGCTCGGCGAGCAGGCGATCGGCCTGCCGGGCCAGTTCGGCGGGTTCGGGAGCGGGTTCATCGGCGACGGCGCGGCGCAGTTCGGGATCTCCGGTGAAGGAGTCGACGTAGCCCTCCTCGATGCGGTCGAAGCGCAATCCGAGGGTCAAGTAGTCGCGGATGAGGGTGCCGGGCTGCATGTCAACCAAGCTAACTGCAAGACTGAGAGCATGGCGCGGCTGAGTGAACCCAGCCCTTACGTCGAGTTCGACCGGAGTCAATGGCGTTCACTGCGCATGTCGATCCCGTTGAAGCTGACGGAGGACGAGCTGGTTGGGCTGCGCGGCCTGGGCGAGCAGATCGACCTGCTCGAGGTGGAAGAGGTCTACCTGCCGCTGGCCCGGTTGATCCACCTGCAGGTGGCCGCCCGCCAGCGGCTGTTCGCCGCGACCTCGGAGTTCCTCGGCGAGCCGCAGCAGAGTCCCGACCGGCCGGTGCCCTTCATCATCGGTGTCGCGGGCAGTGTGGCCGTGGGTAAATCCACCACCGCGCGCGTACTGCAGGCGCTGCTGGCCCGCTGGGAGCACCACCCGCGTGTCGACCTGGTTACCACCGACGGCTTCCTCTACCCGAACGCCGAGCTGTCTCGTCGAAACCTGATGCACCGCAAGGGTTTTCCCGAGAGCTACAACCGCCGCGCACTGATGCGGTTCGTCACGTCGGTGAAGTCGGGCGCCGATCAGGTCTGCGCCCCGGTCTACTCACACCTGATCTATGACATCGTGCCGGGCGAGAAACACGTCGTCACCCACCCGGACATCCTCATCCTCGAGGGGCTCAACGTCCTGCAGACAGGTCCGACCCTGATGGTGTCGGACCTGTTCGACTTCTCGGTGTACGTCGACGCCCGCATCGAGGACATCGAGCAGTGGTACATCAACCGGTTCCTGGCGATGCGGGCCGGGGCGTTCGCCAACCCTGCCTCACACTTCCACCACTACGCGGGACTGACCGATAGCGAGGCCGTCGCGGCCGCCCGCGATATCTGGCGGTCCATCAACCGGCCGAACCTGATCGAGAACATCTTGCCGACCCGCCCGCGCGCCACGCTGGTGCTGCGCAAGGACGCCGATCACGCCATCAACCGGCTGCGGCTGCGGAAGCTGTAACTAGTTGTTGGGCACACCGGTGAGCGGATTGAGCCGCAACACCGGCAGTGGGAACGAGAACTCCGCCTCGCTCGCGTCGGGATGGTCGTAAAGGCCCACGGTGTACACGCCCGCGGTGTACGCCGTCATCGGCAGGTGATGGGCGAACACCCGGAACTTCACCGGCACGCCGGGGTTGTCCGGCCACTGCCAGGCGAACTCCAGCAAGCCGACCCGCTCCCCCTCCGGCGACTTCGCGATGATGAACCGGCGCGGCTCGTAGTCGCTGCCGCCGGGCGTGTGTACGGCAAGAACGAGCGGCACAGTGATCTGCGCCGGGAGGCTCTCCACATAGCAACTCGTCATCGGAAAGCCTTCTGCGCTAACCCCACCGGCCTCTTCCAAGACCGCCTTGCGTGCGGCGGCGAACGCGACGACATGCATGGTCGCAACCTTAGCCACCGCCGCCCGCCGGGCGTGGACCGGTCATGCCTTCATGCGGCGCACCCCCAGATACTGCAGGTCGGCGAACACCAGGGTGTACACGCCGCCCGCCAGTGTGACGACCACACCCACGGTGGTCAGATCAATCGCCAGCACCACCAACACCGCTGCGGCGGTGAAGACCAGGTTGGCAATCGCGGTGGCGATACCCGCAGACCGCACCCGCGATAGTCCGGCCGCCAGGAACACCACGATCCCGTAGACGACGAAACCGGCTCCGACGGTGTATTCAGCGGCCTTCGGGAAACCGGTGAATCCCGACAGCGGTCCCGCGGCGGCCATCAGGGCGATACCGCACAGGCCCGACAAGACGGCATCGGCCCGCATGGCGAGTCGCAGCATCGCGTCCGACGACGTGGTTGCGGTGGTGGTCGACACAGTGGTCATGAGGAAATCCCTTCGTGGTTGGTTGGTGGAAGGCCTGACATCGAAGTGCCGGTGCGGGGCCGCACGCCGTAACCTCTTGCGGCGGCGCCCCACACCGGCGGGGCGGGAGTCACGCCAGACGGCGCACTCCGAGGTACTGCAGGACAGCGAACGTCGCGGCGTAGAGGCCGGTGGCCAGCGCGGCGCCGACGCCGAATGCGGTCAGCGGCAACACCCCTGCCACGGTGACGGCCAGCAGGCCGATCGTGCCCGCTGCGTTGAACATCGCCACAGCGATGCCGACCCGGCGAAGGTCGGGTGTGGCGGCCAGCGTGTAGACGACCAGGCCGCCGAGCACGAACGCGGCGCCGAGGATGTACCCCTGTGCCGCGGTCAGGCCGGTGAGCCGGGCCAGCGGATCGGCCGTGGCCGCGATCGCCAGCCCGAGCACGCCGGTGACGGTCGCGTCCAGGCGCATCGCGAAGCGCAGCAGTGAATCGGTGGAATCCGAAAACGGTTGGTGTCTGGTGATGATGGCGGTCATGTCACCGAGGCTGCTGAAAATCCACTGCCAGATCGACGCCTGACACTGCCAAACACTGCCAACCGCAGGTCACGACGATGCGGGCGAGGAACGAGCCCGAGGAGAAGTGACCTACACACCCAGGTCACGACGATGCGGGCGAGGAACGAGCCCGAGGAGAAGTGACCTACACACCCCGGTCACGACGATGCGGGCGAGGAACGAGCCCGAGGAGAAGTGGCCTACGCACCCAGGTCAGCCGAGTTGTCAGGGCTGCGAAACCACCATCCGGCCGCGCAGATCGGACGCGATCAACCGGGCCGCCGCGTTCTGCCAGTTGTGCAGCGAACGTTGCGGCACCTCCGTGACCAACCACTGCCAGGCCTGCCGGGCCACCGGATCCAGGCCGGCCGCGGTGGCATTCTGCGCATAGGCTCGCACCCCGACGACATAGGGGAAGTACAGCGAGTTGTAGTAGCGCCACTGCTCGGTGGTGCCGAATTCGCCGCCGTCGCGGGGCTTGAGCCGGGCGATGTGGTCGGCCAGCAGCGCCTTGAGTTCGTTGGCCCGCTCCACCGGCCGGTCGGCCGCCCCGCGCGCGGCCAATCGCTCGTCGATGACCGGCAACTGGGTCAGCGGACTGGCGACGAGCTTGGACAGATCACCGTAGTGACCCAGCGCGCGGCGGGTCAGCCTGGCGAAGGCCTCGTCATCGAGGGCGTCCAACGGGTTGATCGCGACGAGCGGCAGCGCGGCCTCGGCCCCGCGCAGCGCCGCCCGCTCGGCGCGCAGCCGCGGTGAGTGGGAGAAGGCCAGCCGGTCGAGCAGCCCGGCGAGCGGGTCGGCCAGCACGTTGATCGCGATCGCGACGGCCAGGCTGGTGAAGAGCAGCACCGTCAACGCGGTGCGCCCGGGCCCGTCCGCGCCGGTGACCGCCATCCCGATCAGCGACTGACCGCCGAATAGCACCGCCACCACCAGGGTTCCGGTGAACGACCGCAGCATGTCGGCACGCAGCGCCTGGCCCTCGTCGAAGGCGTCCCACAGCGCGACGGCCACACCGAGCAGCAACACGTCGAAACCGGTGGACGCCAACGCCAACCAGCTCGGCACCAAACCCAGCGGAATCACCAGGATCGCGTTACCCAGAGCGAAGAACAGCGTCGCGATGATCACCACGCCGATCACCCGGCCGGGCTGCGCGGCCCGGAGCACGGCGGCCACCATCGCCCCCAGCGTCGATACCGAGATCACCGTGAACATCACCCAGTGACCCGTCCGCAGCGGACCGTCGACACTGCCGGCCATCGCCGCGCCGACCAGCGTCAGCGCAGCGACCACGCCGATCAAGATCAATTCGGCGGCGCGGCTGCGCCAGGTGTCGACCGGCCGGGCCAGTTCGAGGACGACGCAGAACCAGGCAACCCCCGGCATCGCGACGAGGTAGATCTCGATCTGGCCGAGCAATTCGGCATGCGCGACACTCACCAGCCGCACGGTGTCCAACGCCACCACGGCCGCGAACCCGCACAGCCCGGTGGCGGCCAGTGCCAGCACCGGCTTGCGCGGGTCACGCGCCAGCAGATACAAACCCAGCCACCAGCTCAGCGTGAAGACCACCGCTGATAGCGCAGCCATGGCTCTAGTGTGGCATGGCCACACCAGCCGATTACATGCCGAATCGGCGGTGCCGGCGACTGTAGGCGCGCAACGCGCGAAGGAAGTCCACCCGCCGAAACGCCGGCCAGTGTGCTTCGGTGAACCACATTTCCGAATAGGCGCTCTGCCACAGCAGGAACCCGGAGAGCCGCTGCTCCCCCGAGGTTCGGATCACCAGGTCGGGATCGGGTTGGCCCGAGGTGTAGAGATTCTCCGAGATACCCTCGATCGTGACAGCCTCGACCAATTGCTCGGCGCTGGCGCCGTTGGCCAGTTGCTTACTCAGCAACGCCCGCACCGCGTCGACGATTTCTTGGCGGCCGCCGTAGCCGACCGCGACGTTGACGTGGAATGACGCCGGCGGCAGACCCGCGGTGCTGTCCACGGCGTCTCGCAGCCGGCGAGCCGGCTCCTCACCCAGCAACTCGAGATCACCGACGGTCCGCACGCTCCACCGGTTCGTCGGCGCGCAGATCTGTTCGACGACGTCGGTGATGATCTCGATCAGGCAGGACAACTCGTCCGGGTCGCGCTGAAGGTTCTCAGTGGACAACAAGTACACCGTGGCCATCTCGATGCCGGATTCGGCACACCAGCGCAGCATTTCGGCGATCTTGGCCGCACCCATCTTGTAGCCGTAAGCCACGTCATCGTGACCAGCGTCACGGGCCCAGCGCCGGTTGCCGTCGCACAGAACGGCGATATGGCGGGGTAGCTGGGACTTGGAGCGCGCCAGCTCCTGGCGCAGCCGCATCTCGTAGAGCCGGTAAGCCGGTTCTTTGAGGCGAGGCGGAATGATCTCCACGACAAACCAGACTACTGTGAGCCTCAGGTAGCCCCGGGCACGAATTGGAGGTGGCATGACCGCAGGAGTCGAGACTTCCGATCCCCGCCGGTCGCAGTCCCCGCACAACGAACACGCCGAAGATTTTCCCGAAGCGGTTGTCGACGCTGCCGCGCAGTTCCTCGGCAGGCCACGAGCGCGGGGCTGGATCCACGTCTATGCCGCGGTCATCGCCTTCATTGCCGGCGCCGCCCTCATCTCGGTGTCATGGGCGCTAGAAGGCACCCGCGCAGGACTCGCGACGTTCATCTACACGGTGACCATCGTGGCCATGTTCGCCGTCAGCGGCACCTATCACCGGGTGACCTGGAAGTCACCGGCGGCGCGCAAGTGGATGAAGCGCGCCGACCATTCGATGATCTTCATCTTCATCGCGGGCAGTTATACGCCGTTCGCGTTGTTGGCGTTGCCCGAGCGCAGCGGTATCGTCCTGCTGGCCATCGTGTGGGGCGGCGCGCTGGCCGGGGTTCTGCTCAAGCTGTTCTGGCCGTCGGCGCCGCGCTGGGTCGGGGTGCCGCTCTACCTGCTGCTGGGCTGGGTGGCGGCCTGGTTCATCGTCCCGATCATGAATGGCGCCGGTGTCGCGGCGCTGGTGCTGCTGATCGTCGGCGGCGCGTTGTATAGCGTCGGCGGCGTGCTCTACGCACTGAAATGGCCCAACCCGTGGCCGACGACGTTCGGCCACCACGAGTTCTTCCATGCCTGCACCGCGGTCGCGGCGATCTGCCACTACATCGCGATGTGGTTCGCCGTCTTCTGATCCCCGTATCCCCGCGAACAGACGCAAACGCCACCGACACGCCGGTGATTTGGAGTCCTTTGCGTCTCTCTCGAAAATTGGGTGACCCAAGCTGGGTGAGCGGTTGCTCGCTGGTGCTAGGCGGCGTTGGTGCGGGGTTCGAGAGTGACTTTGTACCCCAAGGTTTCC
>NZ_JAPJDO010000034.1 GCF_026242045.1 Mycobacterium pinniadriaticum | reverse complement strand
AAGGAATGGGCATGAGACAAGGACAAGGCTTGTGAGGCAGACCGTCAGCATTCACGCCGTGGGTGCGGCCGCGCCGTCGTTCCGGCTCGCTGCGGCAGACGTCGCCGCCGCATGGGGTTTGAGGGCCGGCAACGGCCAGGTGGGAGTGTGCGCTCCGGATGAGGATGTGCTGACGCTGTCCTGGCTGGCCGTCGTGCGGGCCTTGGCCAACGCGGGTCGATCATCCGGGGAGGTGGACGGTCTGTGGTGGGGCACGACACGGCTGCCCCTGGCGGAGGGCCCGAGCTTGGCGATACTGGGCGCTGCGCTGCGGCTGCGAAGCGATGTCGGCGGTGCTGTGATGAGCGGATCGGCGCACGCCGGCATGGAGGCCCTCACCGGCGCCTGGCACGCGGTTGCTGCCGGAACCACAGAACTTGCCGTTGCCGTCGCCGCCGATGCGTTGGTACCGGGTCTGGGCACAGCGTGGGAGTCGCGGGCCGGGGCGGGTGCGGTCGCGTACGTGCTGACCGCCGCTGACGGCCCGGCGGCGCTCGTGTCGATGACCCAGCGGAGCAAGCCGGTACTCGATCGCTACCGCGGTGACGGCGAGGACTCGACACGAGATGTGTACGACGCGCGCCTGTTTCGCGAGGACGTGTTCTTGCCGATGCTCACCGACGTTGCGAGCGCAACGGGCGACGCGGATTTCTGGTCGCTGCCCGACCCGGACGGCAGGCTCGGCGCAGTTCTTGCTCGTCGTCTTGGCGTAGACGCCTCGCCGTCCGTCTCGGCCTATGCCGAGGTGGGTGATGCCGGCGCGGCCGCTGCGCTGCTGGGCCTTCGGAGGGCCCTGGGTAGCGCCGGCCGGGCCGCGGTGGTCGGGTACGGAGGCGGGCGGGCGACGGGCATCGCCATCGAGGTCAGTGAGACGGTCCCTGGTTGGTGCGACGAACTCGATCGTGGCGTCCCGGTCAGCTACCCCGAAGCGCTCCGTGCCCGCAGGCAACTCGTCGCCTCTGGCGAGCCCGTCCCGATGGGCGTGCCCCCGGCCGGCGGCGCCTTCGTGCGCGGCGGCTTGGAGATGCTGGCCTTGCTGGGAGGCAGGTGCGTCGAGTGTGGCACGGTCAATGTGCCGCCGTCGGTGCATCCCGCGTGCATCGGATGCGGCGCCGACAAATTCGAGATCTGCGAGCTCGAGCGGACCGGCACCGTCCACACCTTCAGTGTGAATCATTCGATGCCGGCACCCTTCGTGGCGCCGTTGCCGCTGGTCATCGTCGACCTCGAGGACGGTGCCCGAGTTCAGTTCCAAGGTCTACCCGAAGATGCGTCGAGCTTGGCGGTCGGTGACCGCGTCGAACTGGTGCTGCGACGCTACGCCCTGGAGCGAGGAGTGCCGGTGTACGGCTACAAAGTACGGAGGATCGCGTCATGAGCTGGAATCGCGTCGCGGTGGTCGGCGCCGGTCTGATCAAGTTCGGCGAACTGTTCGAGCAGAGCTTCGAGCAGATGGCCGCTGGCGCCTTCGAGGCTGCCCTTGCCTCGGTTGACAACGGGATCCCGCGCAGCGCCATCGATTTCGCCGTGGTCGCCACCCAGCGGACGACGTTGTGGGGCCACGAAAGCATCTCGGGCAACACGGTTCCGACCGTGCTGGGTCTCAACGGTATTGCCTGTACCCGAATCGAGAACGCCTGCCCGACCGGCAGCGACGCATTTCGGATCGGTGCGATGGCGGTCGCCAGCGGAGTCTACGAGTGCGTGCTGGTGATCGGTGTGGAAAAGATGCGAGACAAGTCCCCCGACGAGGGACTGCTCGCACGCGCGGCGTCCGGCCATCCTCTCTACCAGCGCGGCGAGTCCGCTCCGGCGTTGTTCGCGCCGTTCGCAACCCGGCACATGCACGAGTTCGGTACCACTCGCGAGATGTTGGCGAGCGTCGCGGTGAAGAACCACCACAACGGTGCACTCGATCCTTACGCGCATTTCCAGAACGAGGTCACCGTCGCCGACGTGCTGAACGGGCCGCCGGTATGCCACCCCTTGCACCTGCTGGACTGTTGTCCACAGACTGACGGCGCCGCCGCTATGCTCCTGGTTTCTGCCGATCGCGCAAGAGAATTCACCGACAAGCCGGTCTATGTAGCCGGATTCGCGATGGCCTCGGACCACCCGTGGATGCACGAGAAGTCCTCCTACGTCGGATTCCAGGCCACGACTCTGGCCGCGGAGCGCGCCTACCGGATGGCCGGGTTGACTCCGGATGACATCGACATGGCCGAGGTGCACGATTGCTTCACCATTACTGAGATCCTCGATATCGAAGACCTCGGTTTCGTCGACAAGGGCAAAGGCGGTATCGCCTCGCTGGAAGGCGAGACGGCCATCGGGGGTCGGATTCCGATCAACACCAGTGGTGGACTGCTGGCCAAAGGCCACCCGATCGGCGCCACCGGTGTCGCCCAGCTCACCGAATGCTGGTGGCAACTGCGCGGCCAGGCCGAAGATCGACAGGTCGACATCCGGCATGGAAATGTTCTGCAGCACAATGTGGGCGGCCGCGGCTCAGGCGTCGCCGTCGTCAACATCCTCACCACCAACACGGCTTGACAAATTCCGCCGGCCCGGGCCTCAGGGGGTGGACGTGGCGCGCTGGATCAGCTCGGTACCCTCGCGGATGAGTTGGAGCCCGCGCTCGACAGGAGTGCCCGTGCGTCGTGTCGGTTCCACAACCCCATGCAGAATGACGTCGACGGCCAGCCGCATGGCCTCCTCCGGGGACTTGTCGATGGTCGCCACGTAATGCCCTTGCATGCCGCTGAGCGCGGCGATGATCGTCAGTGCGGTGGCAGGCGCGTCATGCACGCGAAGGTAGCCTGCCTCGCTGCCTTCATCGAGGGTCCGGGCCAGGAGGTGGAAGTAGGCCAGACGGGATGCGCGGTCGCGCGCGCGGGCGTCGTCGGGCAGCGCGGCTTCGTCGCGCAGCGCGATGCGTATCCAGACGGGGTGCTCGCTGATGAGCTGCCCGAGTCCGAGTATCAGTGCGGTGAGGCGGTGCAGCGGGTCGCCGTCGAGCTCGCGAAGGCCCTCGGTGATGATGTCGCGCTGCTTGGACAGCAGATCGATTCCGGCGGCCAGAATCTGCTCCCGGTTGTCGAAGTAGTGATAGAGCGACGGCCGTGCCATGCCGATGGCGTCGGCGATGTCCTGCAGGGTGGTTTGGTTGAAGCCCTTGCGGTCGAACAGTTCGGCGGCGGCCTCCAGGATCGCCTGTTCCATCTTCTCGAAGCTCACGCCCCGCGGCTTTGTCATCGCTATCTCCAATGCCCTCGTCGAAATCTTGCGAAATCCTCGCCACCAAATCCTCGTCGTACGCATATCTTGACACTCGACACTAGTGTAGTAATCTCGTCGTTAGTGTCGATGTCGGCCTTGTCGCGCGGGTCTCGCAAATCGGAGTCCGGGTGCGCCGAACCGCCCAGGGAAGGACGGCAGTGGACCACAGCGACGTGACGCGTCCGCTCCGCAAGCGTGCGCTGCGCGGTTTTTCGAACAACTTTCAGTGGAAGGGTGGGCAAAGATGCTGAGCGCGCAGGATTTCAAGGGCGTTTACGGAATTCTGCCCACGCCTGCCAAAAGCGGGGCCGACCGCTGGGACGCCACGGACACCGTCGACCTCGACGAAACCGCTCGGCTGACAAACAAACTCATTGAGGACGGCTGCAGCGGCCTGCTCGCGCTGGGGACCACGGGGGAGTGCGGAACCCTCACCGAGGCCGAGTTCGAGGCGTTCACCGACTGCTTCCTCGCCACCGTCGACAAGCGGGTTCCTGCCCTGGTTGGTGCCACGACTCTTGGTACGCATGACACGGTGCGGCGAATGCGGTTCCTGCGTGACCGTGGCGCAGACGGCACCATGCTCGGACTCCCCATGTGGCAGCCATGCAGCGAGGAACAGGCGGTGAAGTATTACGCCTCCATCAGCGAGGCGTTTCCCGACATGGCGATCATGGTCTACGCCAATCAACACGCGTTCCGCTTTGCGTTCCCGCCGTCCTTCTGGTCCGCAGTCACCGACGCCGCGCCGACCGTCACCAGCGCGAAGTTCGCCAGCCCCGCGACCTACCTCGACTGCTTGGCGGCCTCGAAAAACAAGGTCAACTTTCTGCCGATCGACATGATGGCACTCGCGTTCGCCGAGCAATCTCCGGACACCATGACCGCTTTGTGGGCTACCGCAGCGTCCATGGGGCCCCAGCCTTGTGTCGCGTTGATGAATGCGATCGAGGCGAAAGACCTCGACCGCGCCGGAGATGTCACGAGGGACATCGCTTGGGCGAATGAGACATTCATCCCGGGCGGCGACCTTGCCGAGTTCGCCCGGTACAACCTGCAACTGGAGAAGATGCGGTTCAATGCGTCCGGTTACTGCAATGCCGGCCCGATTCGTCCGCCATACGATGTCGTCCCGGAGGGGTACGCAGAAGGCGCCCGCGAGTGCGGCCGCCGCTGGGCCGAGCTGGTGGAGAAGTACTCATCTGTAGGAGCGAAATAATGACGACCACGCCGGAGATGCCCAAGATCCCCGATGACGAGAAGGTCGTCTCCGAACTCGCTAGTGCGATCGATCCGGACAACCTGCGGAGCCTCGTTTTTCCACTGTCGAACTACCAACAGTTCGATGACAGGATGCCGACTGTCGTGCTGGGCTACCTCACCGGTCAGATCGGTATGTGCGTATGGAATCTCGAACCGGGTCAGCAGAACGACTATCACGTCCACCCCACCACGGAGCACATGCACATCGTCATCGAGGGGGAGTGCGAATATTCCCTGGGTGATGCGGAGCCGGTGATCATCAGGGTCGGGGATGCCGTCATGGTTCCGGCGGGGATCGCCCACGGAATTCGTAACATCAGCGACAAGCGGACGTCCTACGTCGCCGTGACCAGTCCCGGACCCTACGAGAAGATTCGCGTCGAGCGACCGCAGAGAGGTTGACCTGGGTATGACCCCAAGTTGCGGACCGCGAGACGAAGTGCCCGGCGCTCGTTGGAGTGATCGCGTCGTCGCCGGCGAGGTCGATGGACACCCGTCGCTCATGTACGCCGATCGGGTGCGGTCATTCGGTGCGGTGTTGCAGGAGTCCGCACGTTGGGTCGATCGCGAATACCTGATCCAGGGTGAGCGTCGAGTCACGTTCGGTGACCACGAACGCGCCACAGCCCGTGCTGCGCACGGGCTGTGGCAGGCCGGAGTGCGCCCCGGCGACCGCGTTGGGGTATTCGCCGCCAACAGTCCGGACTGGGTGGCGGTGTTCCATGGCGCGCTGACGCTGGGGGCCATCGTGGCGCCGTTCAACGGCTGGTGGTCCTCCGACGACGTACGTCAAGCGTGTGACTTGGTGTCGCCGGCGGTGGTGGTGGCCGATGAACGCCGATCGCACAAGCTACCGGCGGGCGTGCGTGCAGCCGATTTCGTCGAGATCACCTCGGGTTGCGCCCCGACGTGCGAGCTGCCTGCGGTCACCGACGAAAACAACCCGGCGATGATCCTTTTCACAGCCGGTACCACCGGTTATCCCAAGGGCGCGGTGCTATCTCATCGGTCGCTGATCGCTAATCTTCAGACCTTACTTGTTGTTTCGCGAAAGCTTCCCGATCAGATTCCCGATGACATTGCGCCGAGTGTGACGCTGGTCGGGCTGCCGCTTTTTCACATCGGCGCGATCCAGTTGTTGCTCGTGCCGCTGATGACCGGTAGCAAGGTCGTCTTCTTGGAGGGCAAATTCGACGTCGGGGAGTTCCTACGCTTGGTGGAATCTGAGCACGTGACGATGTTCTCGGGCGTCCCGACCATGATGGAGCGCATCCTCGCTCACCCAGATCTCGGTCGACACGACTTGTCGTCGTTGCGCACCGTCGTGCTCGGCGGATCGCCGGTGAGCCGAGAGCTACTCGAGCGGATTGGTACGGCGCTGCCGAACACCCGACGACGGGTCGGGCAGACCTACGGATTGACCGAGGCGGGCGGCGTTGTCAGCACAGGAGTCGGCGCCGATATCGAATCGCATCACGGGTGTTCGGGCCGGCTCGCTCCAGTCGTCGAGGCACGGGTGGCCGGTCCCGACGCCGAGGGCAATGGTGAGTTGCTTGTGCGGTCGCCAGCGGCAATGGACGGTTACTGGGGGCTGCCGGACGATCCGACCCTGGACAGCGACGGCTGGATCCGAACGGGTGACATCGGTCGCGTCGACGGCGACCGCTACCTGTACATCAGCGGCCGGGTCAAAGAAATCATCATTCGGGGCGGCGAAAATGTCTCGGCAGCAGCGGTCGAAGCCGCATTGGCCAGGCACCCGGCGATCGCCGAGGTTGCTGTGGTCGGCCTACCCGATCCTGACCTCGGTGAGATCGTTGCCGCGGCAGTCATGCTGGCTGACGGCCAGGTTGTCGAGGTCGGAGAGCTCGACGCGTGGGCCCGAAAGAATCTGGCGCACTACGCCGTTCCCGCCAAGTGGTGGATTCGATCAGCTCTGCCCACAAATGACGCCGGCAAGATCTTGAAGCGTGAGCTGATCGCAGCCTGGCCTGTCGGCGTCGAGGTCTAAGGCACGGTTCATGGAAAAGGGCGCGATGTCGATCCTGGACATGCAGCACGACACATCGATTGCGGCACAGACGCAGGCGTGGCTCAGCAGCATCGAGCAGGCAGTTCGCCGACACGACCGCGAGGCCTTCGACGACTTATTTCTGCCTGAGTCATTCTGGCGCGATGTCGTCTCGCTGACCTGGGATACCTGCCAGTTCTGGGGCCGGGACGACCTGCGGGAAGCCATGTTCGAGCACGTTGCCTCGGCCGGGTTCACGAGCCTGCGTATCGACGAGGAGCGTTCGGCACCACAACTCGCCGAATTTCTCGGCAAGCCGGTTGTCGAAGTCTTCTTTGCCTTCACCACGGCCGTCGGCTCCGGCAAGGGATTCGTCCGGTTGACGCCTGACCCATCGGGCGCGGCCGGTCTGCGCTGCTGGATGATCGCCACCTCGCTGGTGGCGTTGGACTGTGCGGTAGAGCCCGAGGGCCGGCATCCGCGGCTGGGATTTGACCCCGCATATCCAGGTCAGACCTGGGCGGAGTGGGTCACGGCGAAATCGGATTTCTCCCAACGTGATCCGGATGTGCTTATCATCGGGGGCAGCCACTCCGGTCTGAGCGTGGGCGCCCGTTTCGAGCGCAAGGGCGTCTCCTATCTCATCGTCGAGAAGAACCAGAATCCCGGCGACATGTGGCGAGGTCGCTATGAGTCGTTGGCCCTGCACACACCGACGTGGATGAACGATCTGCCCTACCTGCCGCTGCCCAAGGACTGGGCCGATTTCTTGCCCAAGGACCGCTGGGCCGACTGGCTTGACAGCTATGCCAGGCTGATGAACCTCAACTTCTGGGGATGCACCGAGGCGCTGGGCGCGTCATTCGACGAAACCACCCGAACCTGGGCGGTGCGGCTGCGCCGGCCTGACGGCTCGGTGCGCATCATGCACCCCAAACACATGGTGCTGGCGGTCGGTGGCGTGGGCGGTAGGCCCCGGATTCCCGACCTATCGGGTTTGGAGGAGTTCGAGGGCGAGGTCTTGCATTCGTCGGGCTTCAATAGCGGCGCCGCCTACAAGGGCAAGACCGTCTTGGTGGTCGGTTCGTCCACCACTGCCCACGACATCTGCCTGGATCTGTACCACAAGGGTGCCTGCCCGACGATGGCCCAGCGTGGTCCGACCTGCGTCGTCAACATCGACGAGGTAGTCAAGTTCAGCGCGGACTACGGCAGGTTACCCGTCGAAGAGGCTGACCAGCTGCGTAGCTCCATGAGCCTCCCCCTGATGATCAGGCGTGCCCAGGCATACACCCGGACTACCGAAGAGTCGCATGCCGAATTGCACAGGGGCCTGCGAGCGGCTGGCCAGAAGCTGACCATCGGTCCCGACAACACTGGGTGGTCCATCAAGCTGTTCCGCGAGGCGGCCGGCTATTACCTCAATGTCGGCGCTTCCGAGGCTATTGTCGACGGCCACATCACAATGCTCGATTTCGGCCGGATTCAGCGCTTTGTCGCCGGCGGCGCCTTACTCACGGACGGTAGCACCATGCCACTGGACGTCGTCGTGCTGTGCACGGGCTATCACGACTTGTCTCAAGACATCGAAGCGTTGCTCGGCGCGGAGATAGCGCGCAAGATCGGCCGCTGCGTCGGTGTCGCCGAAGACGGCGAGTACCGCACGATGAGCCGTCCCACGGCGCAGCCGCACCTCTGGTTGATCAACGGTGGCATCGTCGATGCACGCAAGTCCAGCGACATCCTGGCGCTGCAGATCATTGCGCAAATGAACGGACTGGTACCGAGTTTGGTGCGTCAGCCCGACGGTCGAGTCAGCCCGATGTGATGACGGGGCACGCCGGACCATCCCTGCGCCCTGATGCCGGGCCAACTCCCCGCCGGCTCGGCGTGGTAACGGGTGCGGTAATGGGCAGGGTGTAGGCATGTCGGCAGTCGGTAACGCGAGGAAGGACGGGTTGCAGTGGTCGATGTTGCGATAGTGGGTGGAGGGGTCGGTGGCCTCACCGCCGCCCTCTCGCTGCAGCACGCGGGCGTCAAAGTAGCGGTATACGAGCGAGCGCCGGAACTCCTCGAGTTGGGCGCCGGCCTGATTGTGTCGAAACCCGCGATGCGCGCCCTGAATTTCTTGGGGGTCGGCGCAAACGTGCGCGCGCTCGCGGGCAAGTACCCGGAGACGGGTTACCACGTCATGAAGCACTACGCCACCGGCGAGGTGATCGCACCGGCCATCGCGCACGGAAGCGGTCCCGACCGGCCCTGCGCGATGCATCGGGCCGATCTGCAAAGTGTCCTCGTCGACGGTGTGCGGGCGAACGATCCTGAATGCCTACATCTGGGCCACGAGTTCGCCAGCCTGGAGCAGGACGGTCGCGGGCCGATCCGGCTGTCGTTCAGCAACGGCGAGATAGTGTCGGCCGACGTCGTAATCGGTGCCGACGGCTGCGCCTCGGCGGTGCGATCCAATGTGTTCGGCGAGGAGGCGGTTGACTTCACCGGCAAGGTGTCCTATCGCGGGCTCATCCCGCGGAAGCTGATGACACCAGAGCTCGAAACCATGAACGGTGTCTACTACCTCGGACCCGAGCGAATGTTCCTGACCTACTCCGTCCGCGGGACCGATTTCCTCAATGTGGTGGCCCATTCTCGTCAACTCGGATGGGCCGAAGAGGGATGGTCGATCCCCGCAACCAACGCCGAGCTGCTCGAGTTGTACTCCGACTTCTGTGCCCCGGTACACCGTGTGATTGAAGCGATCCCGCCGGAGTCCTTGTTCAAGTGGGCATTGCGCGACCGTTCGCCGAGCCCCCGCTGGGTGAACGGCCGGGTGGCGCTGTTGGGTGATGCTGCGCATCCGATGCTTCCGTTCCTCGGTCAGGGCGGCAACCAAGCGATCGAAGACGGCACCGTGTTGGGTCGCTGCTTCGAAACGACCGGAGACATCGACGACGCGTTGGCCCGTTACGAGAAGGTGCGCAAAGACCGGGGCAACGGAGTGCAGACCATGACCCGGGCGACCGCCGAGGCCCAAATGAGATTCGAGAATCTCGAGGAGGTTGTCTTCTCGAAGTCGGCAGAAGCCATCTACGAGTACGACCCTGCGACCGTCACCGTGTGATTGAGATGGAGATGCAGAGGGGTGGCGGCAGGTGCTGCGTCGCAGATCGCGGCCGCCCCTCGAGTGCCGTGGCCGGCCCGCTCCTGCTCAACCGCCAGGCAGCCTGGACTTGTCGAGGATGAGATCGCCGGCACGCTCGGCGACCATGATGACCGGAGCGTTGGTGTTGCCGCTGGTGATGGTGGGAAACACCGAGGCATCGACGACACGGAGCCCGGTGACGCCTCGCACTCGCAGCTGAGGGTCGACGACCGCGCCCTCGTCGGAGCCCATCCGGCAGGTTCCGACCGGATGGTACGGCCGAAACGACTGCCGTCGCAGGTAATCCGCCCATTGGTCGTCGGTCTGCACGTCCTCGCCCGGCATCTCCTCGAGGACCTGTCGGGCGCGCATCACCGGTGTGCGGAAGATCTCGCGGGCCTGGCGGCAGGCGGCGATCAGGGCGGTCATGTCCTCACCGGCGACGAGGGAGTGCTCGATGATCGGGTTGGCAGCGGGGTCGGCCGATGCCAGGCGCACGCTGCCTCGGCCCGTCGGGTGGACGAAGCTCGGATACAGCATCACGCGGTTCTTGACGATCTTGACGTCATAGAGGCCGTGGGTGTCCTCAGCCTCGGAGTTCTGGCCGAATTCCATGCCGACCGGCATCAAGATGATCTCGGTTTCGGTGGGTCTTTCGCCTGTGATCGGTGCGAACACCACAGCCGCGCCGCCGGCCAACGTCATTGCGCCCCGGCCGCGAAGGAAGAAGTCGATCGCGTGTCGGATCGCCCGGGTGGGGCGCAGTTCCTCGCCAAGAGTCCGGGCGGTCGTGCGGTACCGCATGAGGCCGTAGGCGTGCTCCTGAAGATTGGTGCCGACGGCGGGCGCATCGAGCTGGACGTCGATGCCAAGAGCGCGGAGATGCTCGGCCGGTCCGATACCCGAAAGCATCAGCAGCTTAGGCGAATTCAGCGCTCCGGCGCTCACGATGACCTCTGTGGTGGCCTCCGCCTGCCGTCGCCGTCCTCGGTGTTGGTACACCACGCCGGTGGCCCGTGCCCCGTCGATCAGCACCTTGCTCGCCACCGCACCGGTACGGATCGTCAGGTTCGGGCGTTTGCGGGCCGGTGCCAGATACGCTCGCGCCGTGCTGCTGCGATACCCGCGTCGCTGAGAGACCTGTGCGCGGGAGACCCCCTGTTGGTACTCGCCGTTGTAGTCGGGGTTGAGCTCGTGGCCCGCCGCTACGGCCGCGGCGAGGAAGTCGTCGATGGAGTCGAGAGGCATCGCGACAGGGGTCACGCCGACCGGTCCGCTACTGCCGCGGTAGCGGCTGGGCGAGCCCGCGAAGGTCTCGGCTCGTTTGAAATAGGGCAATACGTCGTCGTAGCCCCAGCCGGCGCAACCCGAATCACGCCACGCATCGAAGTCGGAACGGTCGCCGCGCACCCAGAACATCATGTTGATCGAACTTCCGCCGCCGAGCACCCGGCCGGCAGCCCACGTGTCGGGCATATTGTTTCGCGACGGGTCAGGGGCGCCTGTCATACGCCAATCGAAGCGTTCGGGCAGTCGCGCGAGACCCGCGGGGATGCGGATCAGCGGGTGGCGATCCCAACCCCCTGCCTCCAACAAAAGCACGTGCGTAGCGGGGTCCGCCGACAGCCGATTGGCCAGGACGCAGCCAGCCGAACCGCCGCCGACGATGACGTAATCCCACTGCGTGCGTTCAGATTCGCGAGATGTCACTCGCTCGCCTCCATGCGTTGCCAGCCACTCACGTGGTTCATCGGATCGCGCTGGCAGGTCGGTTCCTGCAAGCGCCGGAAGCGACCATAACAAGAAATAGTTGACTGGGTCGATATAGTTTTAAAATAGTTGACCTGGTCGATGAAATCGAGCTAGGTTGAGGTGGATGCAGGCGCGTGACGGCGCCGCGGTCAACAGCGGGAGATCTCCATGACGAGTACTGCGGCGCAACGCAAGTACGACGTAATCGACTTGTCGGCAGACAATCTCTGGGCCGGGCCGCCGGACGAGCGGGATCGGCTGTTTGCCGAGCTTCGCCGCGACCGTCCGGTCAGTTGGCAACGTCCCTTCGTCACTCCGATGATGACGCTGCTCGGCCAAGAGCCACCGCCCGGGTACTGGGCGGTGGTCAGCCGCGAGGACATCGTGACCGTGAGTCGTAACACCGAGGTGTTCTCCCACGCGAGCGGTGTCATGTTCGAAGACCTACCTGACGAGGTCAGGCGAACCTCATTTCTTCTCGCGATGGATGAACCTGCGCATGGCAAATACCGCAGGCTCGTCAGTTCAGTGTTCACTCCGAAGCGTCTGGCCCAGATCCGTGATCAGATCGACAACCAGGCTCGGCTGATCGTCGACGACATCGCGCAGCACTCCGACGACGTGGAGTTCGTCAGTACCGTCTCGGCGCGCCTGCCGTTGTGGACGGTTTCAGAGATGGTCGGTGTTCCTGAGGAATGGCACGACGAGATACGCGAAGCCGCACTGGGATTGGTCGGCCAGAACGATGCGGAGGTCGTCGGCGATTCGGACCCGGTAACCGTCATGGTCAGCTCGGTCCAGACCTTGCACGACCGGTGCCACCAGATCATCGACGCCCGCCGCCGCAAGCCGGAGAACGACCTCATCACCGCCTTGGCGCAAGCCGAGATCGACGGAGAGCGATTGACCGACGACGACATCTCGAACTTCTTCACGCTGCTGTGCGTCGCGGGCAGCGACGCTCCGATGCACGCCACCACGCACACAGTTCGCGCATTGAGTGCCCACCCCGAGCAGCGCGCGTATCTCCTGGATGATTTGGACGGGCGTCTGGACACCGCGATCGAGGAGTTCCTTCGCTGGTCCACACCGCCCATGACATTCCGCCGCACCGCACTACAGCCCTATGAGCTGTCAGGTGCCATGATCGAGCCGGGGGACCGAGTGGTCATCTTCGTCAACTCCGGCAATCGCGACGAGAAGTGGTTCGCTGACCCATACCGCTTCGACATCACCCGTAAGCCCAACCCTCACATCGCGTTTGGGGGCGGAGGCCCGCACTACTGCCTGGGCAGTCATGTCGCAAAGATGCAGCTGAGAGCGATCTTCACCGAGCTGTATCGCCGGCTGCCCGACATCGAAACCGTTGGCGAACCTGAGTATCTGGCAAGCACGTTCATTCACGGCATCAAACGCCAGTATGTCCGGTTTACCCCTGAGTCCTGACCGCAAGAGATCGGCGAAGTTGGATACACCAATGAAAATCGAAGTAGACCGCGTCAAATGTACGGGGATGGGTCTGTGCGAGGTAGCAGCACCGGCGATCTTCGAAGTAGGTGAGGACGGGCAGACGCACGTTCTCGTCGAGAATGTGCCGGACGCCGACCGGGCGGCGGTCGAGGAGGCGGTGGCGAACTGCCCGGCGATGGCACTGTCGTTGAAGCAGGGCGAATGAGTCTCAGCCTGAATGCGCCGACCCGGCTGGGCCTGATCGTGCCGAGCTCGAACACGACGATGGAAACCGAGCTTCCCGAGATGTTCGCGCGCCGGACGCATCTCACCCCTGATGAGCGATTCACTTTTCACTCCAGCCGGATGCGGATGCAGCACGTCAGCGCCGAGGCCCTCTTGCAGATGGATCGCGACAGCAACCGGTGCGCCGTCGAACTCGCCGATGCTCAGTGTGACGCGATGGCCTATGCATGTCTGGTCGCGATCATGTCGCAAGGGGCCGGCGCCCACATCGACGCCGAGGACCGGCTTACGAAGGTCGCCCGCGAGGAGGGTTGTAGCGCACCTGTCTTGTCCAGCGCAGGAGCGCTGCTGCGTGGTCTCGCTGCCCTTGGCGCGCGCCGGATCTCGATGGTCACGCCGTATGTGCCGGAACTGTCTCAGAAGGTGCGCGACTACATCGAGGATGCCGGGGTGGAGGTGGTCGACATGGTCAGTCTCGGTGTCGCCGACAACTGCGCTGTCGGGCGGCTGGACCCGGTCAACCTCCCGGAGATCGCCGCCGGTCTGACGCGGACCGGGTGCGATGCGGTCGTCCTGTCGGCATGTGTGCAGATGCCTTCCCTCGCTGCGATCCCCGAGGCTGAGGCGCGTCTCGGCTTGCCCGTGCTCTCGGCGGCGACGGCCACCACCTACGACCTGTTGACCGCACTCGGGCGTTCGACCGTGGTGCCCGATGCCGGCCATCTCCTCAGCCACGCATTCGCGGCCAATACGCCACGGAGCGGGGAGCGGCGTGGAAAAGGGGACAAGTGAGCGATCAAGCAACCTCGGGACCTGACGACTGGGACGAGGTGTACGACCTGGTCATTGTGGGCAGCGGCGCGGCCGGGCTCACGGCAGGCATTGCGGCTGCCCGCAGAGGGCTCAAAGCCCTCCTGGTGGAGAAGGCGCCGGTGTGGGGCGGTACGTCGGCACTTTCGTTGGGTGGTGTCTGGATTCCGGCGAATCCGGTGATGCTCGAGTCAGGTTGTCGGGACTCGACCGAGAACGCAATCCAGTTCCTTCGTGACGTCGTCCCTCCCGATGGGCTTGCCACCGCACCGGACAGGCAGGCTGCATTCGTCCAGAACGGCCCGCGGATGGTCGCCGAGCTGATTGAAGCGGGAATGCGCTGGGACGCTGAGGTGCATCATCCCGATTACATCTCCGAGGACCCACACGCCGCCCAGGGGCGATGCCTTGACGAGGCCCTCTTCGACGGCAAGAAGCTAGGTCCATGGTTGAAGACCCTGCGGCACAGCACTCTTGCCCCCTACGCGGTACAACTAGCGGACTTGCCGCTGATGGGGAAAGGCAGTATGCGCAGGCTGGCCTACGTGGTTCTACGGCACTACGGCCGTAGGCTGCGTGGCGAACAGCCACTCGGCGCCGGCGCAAGCCTTGTTGGACAGCTCATGTACATCCTGCAGAAATATCAGGTCCCGGTGCGGCTCGAGACGTCCATCGACGAGGTGGTGTTCAACAGTGGTACGGCGGTCGGCGTCGTGACCCGCTCGCAGGGGGCGCGACGGCGGATCGGCGCACGCGCGGGTGTTGTTCTCTGTGCGGGCGGGTTCGCCCACGACGATGCGTTGCGCACCCGCATGCACCACATGACCGGCGCGCTGTCGAGCGCATGTCCGGACGACACCGGCGACATCATCAAGATGGCTGACGAGATGGGTGCCATGACGCAGCTTTCCGATGATGCCTGGTGGACTACCACCTACGCCCTGCCGGACGGGTCGCCTTCTCCGTCGCACTTCGAGCGCTCGGTACCCTTCGGGCTCTGTGTGGGCTCGGACGGAAAACGCTTTGTCAACGAGTCACGGGACTACTATCACTTCGCACGGGCCATCGTCCAGCGCGGAGGGGAGCCGGTGTGGCTGATCTTCGAGTCACGGCACCGCAAGCGCTACCCGTTCCTGGGTAACCCCCCGCGCGTCACACCACGATGGATGCTCAGGAGCGGATTCCTCAAGACTGGCAACAGTCTTCAGGAGCTGGCCCGCACGTGTGGTATCGACGAAGCCAACCTGACGGCCACCGTGCAACGTTTCAACGCCTTCGCGCGATCCGGGATCGACGACGACTTCCACCGTGGCGAATCGAAATACGACAGACACTGGGGTGACCCGAGGCAGACGCCGAATCCGAATCTCGGACCACTCGAACGTCCGCCCTTCTACGCGGCGCAGGTACACGCGGGCGACCTGGGCACCAAGGGCGGATACGTAACCGACGGCGATGGGCAGGTGCTGGGTGAAGATGGAACGCCGATGACGGGTCTGTACGCCGCGGGCAACGTCACGGCTTCGATCATGGGCAAGTCCTATCCCGGCCCCGGCGTCACCCTGGGCCCAGCCATGACGTTTGCCTTCCTGGCGGCCGAACACGCCGCCAAGCGGCTCCAAACGAGCCACACTCGGCCTTGACAAGGCCCCATTTACGATGTGGAGATCTGGTATTGACAACCGAACTCGAGCTTGACCAGAGGCCGCTTCGAGACGCTGCGCGGAAGTTCCTCGATCACTACGCCTCCTCGGCGCAGGTGCACCAAATAGCCTGTTCCACACCAAGTCTGGATAGGACATACTGGTCGGCCGCAGCCGAGCTGGGCTGGACATCCCTACTCGTGCCCGAGAACGCCGGCGGTGGCAGCATCAGTGGTCGTCCCTTCGCCGACGTCGCCGTTCTGGCCGAAGAGGCTGGCCGCCATGTGGCTCCGGGGCCGCTCGTGCCCTGCAACGTGGTCGCATGGGTCCTTTCGCGGGACGATGCCGAGCCGACTGGCGACGCGCTGAGCTCGGTTCTCGATGGAAGTGCGGTGGCGGCTTGGTCTCTCGTGGAACCGGGCAGCGGCTGGGATCCGGACGCTGTCGCGGTGCGGGCCACCCGCGCCCCCGGCGGGCATACGGTGACCGGCATCAAGACTGTCGTCGAGGCCGCACCGGATGCCGACGTCTTCCTGGTCTCCGCACGTGATGAGGACGGCGTCGGGCTGTACTTGGTCGACAGATCGGCACCGGGTGTGGCGGTGACGCCGAAGCGCGGACTCGATCCGACACGTGGATTCGGCACCGTAGAATTCGCCACGGCACCCGCAACCAAGGTCGCCGGAGGCGATGCGGGACGGCGCATTTCCGAATCGGCCTATTGTGCTGCGATCGCCATTCAAACCGCCGAGACGGCGTCGCTGATGCGCCATGTCTTCGAGATCACCCTCGACTGGGTGACCAAACGATATGCATTTGGGCGAGTTGTCGGCTCCTACCAGGCGATCAAACATCGCTTGGCCGAGCACTACTTGGCTCTCGAAGTCGCCACGGGCGCCGCGGCCGGGTTGGCCACCGCACTGGACGAGGGGTCGCCGGAGGCATCGGCTCTGGCGAGTGCGGCCAAGGCCTACATCGGCGACGCCGCCGTCGCTCTCGTTCAGGACGCGATCCAACTGCATGGGGGAATCGGTATGACGTGGGAGCACGATCTGCACCTCTACCTGCGGCGCGCGTCGACGAACCGCGTGGTTTATGGCGATCCGGCCGCACACCGTGAGCGGCTGTGCCGGTTGGCCGGAGTCTGAGGAGGCGTCAATGGCTACCGAAACAGAGGCTGACGGCCGGCCGGCGGTCCCCTCGGATATCACCGAATTTCGTTCTTATGTCAGGCGATGGCTACCCGGCGGGCTCCCGAAGTCGGGTAGCCAATCCCGAACCGGCGAGCCCCTCGAGGAGCAGGCCGCACGGCACCGGGAACTGCAACGGCGGCTGTGGGACGCGCATCTGGCCGGTATCTGTTATCCGGTCGAATACGGTGGACTCGGTCTGACGCGTGAGCATCAGGCAGCGTTCCTTGACGAGACGGCCGGGTATGAATTGCCGACGATTATGGCCGTCACGCACGCCGTGATCCTGCCGACGCTACTGGATTTCGGCACACCCGAGCAGTGCGCGGGTCACGTCCCAGCGGCACTGCGCGGCGAAGAGATCGCCGTGCAGCTGCTTTCGGAACCCAGTGGCGGTTCGGACATGGCCGGTGCGCTGACGCGGGCGATCAAGGATGACGATATCTTCATCATCAACGGCGCCAAGGTCTGGAGCACGGGTGCACAGGTGGCAGACTACGGGCTGCTGCTCGCCCGTACCGATCCCGAACTCTCCAAGCACAGTGGCCTGTCGATGTTCGTCGTGCCACTCGATGCCGACGGTGTGACGGTCAACCCGATTCAACTCGCCACCGGTGCCAGTGAGTTCTGTGAAGAGTTCTTCGACGACGTCAAGATTCCGGCGACCAACCTCGTGGGCCAGCTCAACGATGGCTGGGCAGTCGCCTCCCGCCTGCTCTTCCATGAGCGCAGCATGGTCGGCGACAGCGGAATGAACGACTCCCGCTACACCCCTGCAGCCGAGGAACGTTCGGATCCCTTGGTGAATATGGTGCAGCGGCTCGGGACCGGTTCCGACCCGCTGGTTCGGCAACTGTTGGGTGAGGCACTCGCCCTGGCCCACGTGAAGCGTCCTGCCGTAGAGCACATCAGCGAGGGGCTGCGCTCCGGGCGATTCCCAGGCCCGGGGGCCAGCCTGCTCAAACTGCTCAGCTCGCATATCGGATACCGCCGACTGGAGATCGCGATGGAGATTGCCGGTGACAGCGGCATCGTCTGGGAGGGCGCCGACGAAGAGTCGCCCGGAATCCAGTGGCTAGGTGCGCGAGCGCATACCCTCGCAGGCGGCACCACGGAGATGCAGCTCAACCAGATCAGCGAGAGGGTCCTGGGGCTTCCGCGTGACCCGTCGGCAGACCGGGATCTGCCATTCTCCAAGCTGCCGCACAACTAGGACAACAGAGAGGATTGCTCAGAGAGGAAAATGTCCTGGTGCACAACAGAATTCGGGCGGATTATCGCGGGAACCAGCGGTCGCGGCACACTGCGGCATCAGGCGTGTGCAACTTCTCTGCGCTTCATCGGACGTCACGGTGTGAGCCCCGCTCAGTCAAAAGCACTCGGCCACGCCTGGCGGAATTCCGGCTCACGCTTCTCGGCAAATGCGCGCGGCCCCTCGTGAACATCGCCCGACAGCATCACCCGATGGACGACAGCCTCGTAGTAACGCTGCTGCTCGGCGATCAGCGCATTGCGCCAGAACTTCAGTATCTGCTTGGTGCCCCACACCGCTGCTTGGGAGTTCTTACCGATGGCCTCCGCCTTTTCGAGGGCCTTTTCGAGGAGTTCCGATCGCGGCACGACACGCTGCACGAGCCCGAGCCGGAACGCTTCGTCGGCGGTGAGCCGGTCCCCACTGAGCATCAGGTCCATGACGGCACCTATGGGCATGAGGCGGGGCAGCACGTTGACGGCGACCCCGGCGATGATGCCGCGCTTCACCTCCGGCAGGCTGAACCATGCGCTGTCGGCTGCGATTCGGATATCGCAGGAGATTGCGAGTTCGGTTCCGGTGCCGGCGGCGAGTCCGTTGACTGCGGCGATCGTCACTTTCTCGCATTCGGCGATTCCGGCTATGTCGGGACCAAGGGAGATCGGCAGGTAGTCACCGCTGTCAACGTTGGCCGTCATGTCCTTCAAATCAGCGCCCGCGCAGAAGGCTTTGTCTCCGGCAGCAGTGATCACGGCGACGTATTGGTCAGGATCGGCCTGGAATTCCGCGAGCGCGGCCTGCAGCTCGGCGGCGTCGGCGGCGCCTATCGCGTTCAGGCGGTCTGGCTTGCTGATCGTGAATATCGTCGTATGGCCCTGCTTCTCTACCATGATGTTCGGCACAGACATCCCCTTCACGGCGCTTCCATGGGTCTTGCGTTGGGCTCTTGGTCGTCCCGCGGTCGACCAACATTTGACAGATATCAAAGTATAAGCCATTCGCGTGCTAGGCAAGGCCGCCGGACTTTCGAATTTAGTTCGTATCGTTGGGGAGCAGGAACATTGACATTGGAACCAACGTTCGATACACATAAAACTGTCAATGCATATCGACTGGCCCGCTGTGTCAACGGCGACCGCAGCGAGGTGTCGAGGTGGTAAGGAAACTACGCGAGGCGGCGGTTGGCGGCGTCTATCAGACAAAACAGGGTGATTTGTCGGGACGTACCCAGGCCGAGGTCTGGTTCGAATGCGCACTGGGAGCCTGCGAGGATGCCGGCATAACGCTCGGCGACATCGACGGTCTCATCATGGACGGGCCGGAGGGGGTGGGCATCAGGTCCCTGCTGCCCGCGGCCGCGCTGGGGTACGACCTTCTGGGTAAACCCTTTCGGTTCCATGCCTCGAGTTCGATTGGCGCGTCCGCCGCCGCCGCCGGAATCAATCTCGCCGTCTACGCGGTGTCGACCGGTCTGGCCGACGCCGTGTTGATCGACAATGCGGTTGCCGGCCGACCGGAGGGGCTGGCCAGCGCCAACCGTGACGAGGCGGTCGCGGCGATGGCCAAGATGAGCGGTCCCTACGAGTACGTGTACGGGACGACTCGGGTGTCCGACTACGCGGTGCTGGCACGGCGCCACATGTTTGAGTACGGCACGACCTCAGAACAGCTCGCGGAAGTCGCTGTGGCCCAACGCCATGGGGCAACAATGCATGCGTTGTCGTTCAACGGGCATCGTGGTGAGATAACCATTGATGACGTCGTCAACTCGCGGATGATTGCCGACCCGTTGCACATGCTGGATTGCTGCGCGATCAATCAGGGTGGTGGCGCGATCGTGGTCACCACAGCCGACACTGTGCGAGCTAACAAGAGGCACAGGGCGATCGGCCTGCTTGGCTACGGTGAAGGGCACAGCCACATCGACGTGAACGCCGCACCGTCCTTGGCCTTCTTCGAAGCCGCCCGTCTCGCGGCCGAAACAGCGTTCACATTCGCCGGGGTTTCGCCCGATGAAATCGACGTTGCCGGAATCGGAGATCACTTCACCATCAACGTCCTGTTCGGCCTCGAGGCCGCCGGATTCTGCAAGCCAGGCGAAGGTGGGCAGTTCGTGGAGAATGGAGCGCTGAAAGTCGGTGGACGGCTGCCTACGAATACCGCAGGCGGCTTCCTGTCCTTCAGCCATGCCGGTGCCTGCGGTGCCTTCACCCTGATCGAACTGGTCGAGCAGCTGCGCGGCACGGCCGGCGAGCGCCAGGTCAACGACGCCAAACTCGGCTACCTGAGCGGCTCCGGGGGCGCGATGCAGAACAACTTCTCGGCGATCCTGGGAGAGGTCTGACACCGATGAGTGATCACTGGTTCCTCCCAGAGGGCATTCCCGAATGGCAGCAGCCGTTCTGGGACTCACTCAAGCAGCGCAGCATCCGCATACAACGGTGTGCCTCCTGCAAAGCCTTTCGGCATATCCCGAAAGAACTGTGCGCCCAGTGCCATTCGGCATCGTTCACCTGGGAGCCGGTGTCGGGACGCGGCGTGATCTACACGTACACGATCGTCCACCGCGCCCCGACACCCGCGTATCAGGAAGAGGCGCCGTACGCCATCGTGCACGGGGCGATGGAAGAGGGGTTTCGCATGGTCGCAACCATGACCGGGACCGAGCTGGACTCGGTGGAGATCGGCATGCCGGTTCGCGTCGTATACACCGATCTCTCCCCACAGTGGACAATCGTCGAGTTCCAGTCGGCGTAGGTGTCGGGTGAGCCGGCACAAACATTCAGACAAGACAAGCGAAGTTGGTGGGCAATGACCGAAGGAATCACAAGCAGTTCGGTACCTGTCGTGGAGTCGATGTTCGTCGACGGGGAATGGCGGGCGGCAACATCGAAATCGACTTTTGCCGTGACGAACCCGGCGACCGGGGAGATGCTCGCGCAAGTCTCCGACGGGGCCGCCGCCGACGTTCAGGGCGCAATCGCCGCTGCGGCGAGTGCGTTTCCGGAGTGGTCGAGGCGCACCGCATACCAGCGCGCCGAGGTTCTCTTCGAAGCACACCGTCGGATGCTCGAACGATCCGATGAGCTCGCAAAATTGATGACCGAGGAGCAGGGCAAGCCGATCCGTGCTGCCGGGATCGAGGTCAAGTACGCTGCCGATTTCCTGATCTGGTTCGCCGAAGAGGCGAAGCGAGTCTACGGCCAGACCATCCCATCGGCGCGAGCCGACCAGCGGTTCATGGTGCTACACCATCCCGTCGGCGTCGTGGGTGCGGTGACACCGTGGAACTATCCGATCTCGATGATCACGCGCAAGGTCGCACCGGCGCTGGCGGCTGGTTGCACCGTGGTACTCAAGCCTGCCGAGCAGACACCGCTTTGTGCGATCGAAGTCTTCCGGATCCTCGAAGCCGCGGGCGTACCACCGGGTGTGGTCAACTTGGTGACGACTGCCGATCCGGAGCCGGTCGGCACGGAGTTCGTGAGCAACCCCGCGGTGGCCAAGCTGACATTCACCGGATCGACCTCGGTTGGAAAGCATCTCGCTCAAGGGGCCGCCAGCCGGATGAAGCGATTCTCGATGGAGCTCGGCGGCCACGCGCCCTTCATCGTGTTCGAAGACGCCGACCCGGTTCACGCTGCCAAGGGTGCTGCGATGGTAAAGGTCCTCAACACCGGACAGGCCTGCATCTCCCCGAACCGGATCTTCGTGCATCGGTCGATCAAAGATGCGTTCGTCGAGGTGCTCACCGAGCGCCTTGCAAAGATGAAGGCCGGCAGTGGTTTTACCGAAGGTGTCAGCATCGGGCCGCTCATCGATGCTGATGCAATGGAACGGATGCAACGGCAGGTCGACGACGCGGTGAAGAAGGGTGCGGTCATCGAGACCGGTGGGATGCGACTGACCGCCGACGGGCTGGATCGTGGATTGTTCTTCGCGCCAACCATCCTGGCGGGTGTCACCGACCAAATGGACATCTACCGGGAAGAGACTTTCGGGCCGATCGCGCCGGTGATTGTCTTCGACGACGAGGACGAAGTTATCCAGATGGCCAATGACACCGAGTACGGTCTTGCCAGCTACGTCTACACCCAGAACCTCGCCCGCGCGTGGCGGGTTGTCGAGCAATTGCGCTTCGGCATGGTGGGAGTCAATGACATCAATCCGACTTCGGCTGCGGCTCCCTTCGGCGGGGTCAAGCAAAGCGGGCAGGGCCGTGAAGGTGCTCATGACGGAATTCTGGAGTACCTGGACACCAAGCTCGTGGGCTTCAGCATCTGATTGTATTGAAGGCAGCAAAGAGTCATCGTGGAGCGAAAAACTGAGATGATCGATCAGATACCCGACGATCCGGCCGCAGTTGCGGTGTCCCGTCCTGATCTGGACCGGCTGTTGAATCCGAAAGCGGTTGCCTTCGTGGGAATCACCGACGAGTCGCGATGGGCGCACGCTGTCGAGTATTCGCTTGACAGCGATACCGAGTTCTTCTTCGTCCATCACAAGGCAGCCCATGCCTTCGGCCAACGGACGTACCCTGACGTGCGATCAATTGGCAGGCCGGTCGATGCCGTGTTCAGCGCGCTGGGTGCTGAGCGGACGGTTGACGCGGTGGAGCAGGCTGCCGAGATCGGAGCGGGCGGTGTGATCGCCTGCGCTGCCGGCTTCTCGGAACTCGGCCAGGAGGGTGTTCTCCTTCAGCAGCGGATGGTGGAAGCGGCACGTGCGGGCAACATGCCGGTGATAGGTCCAAACGGCGTGGGTCTGGTGAACGTGGGGCATCACCTGCATCTCAGCATGCTGCCGATCTTCCGGCGCCGCGCAGGAGGTTTGTCAGCTGCCACTCACAGCGGCGCGATGATCGAGGCGATGGCTGCGGCGGCGTCGCGCCCCGGTGGGGTCGGGTTCAATCTGCTGGTGTCGGCAGGCAATGAGGCCGTCACGGACGTAGCCGACTACTTGGACTATTTCGCCGATGACGAGGACACCCGGATTATCGCCTTGGCGGTGGAGAAGATCCGGCGCCCGGACGCATTTTTCGATGCGGCCCGGCGCTGTCTGGAGGCCGGCAAGCCGATTGTTGCTATCAAGCTCGGTCGCAGCGAGCGCACCCAGCGGATGGCCGCTTCGCACACCGGAACCCTCACCGGGGATGCCTGGGTCTACGACGTCGCTTTCAAACAAGCCGGGATCCTGCCCGCGGAGGACATCGACGATCTGATCGACCGAGTGCAGTTCCTCGAACAATTGCCCCGCAATCGGTGGACACCGGTGCGTGGCCTCGCAATCCTCACTGCGACCGGCGGCTTTGCGCAGTTGGCCAGTGACCTCGCGGATGTCGAGGGCGTCGACGTACCGGAGGTCGAGCGGCTGTGTCCCTTCGTCGAGGAGACGATCCCCGGCGGCGCAGTGACGAATCCGCTCGACATCACCGGGTTCGCCGGTGTGATCGACGGGCTGTGGCACAAAGTGTTGACCGAGTATTCGTCTGCGCCAGAATTCGACGCGCTGATGTTCAGCAGTCAGCACGCCGAATGGAACGAGCCGCTTTTCGCCGACATCGAATTCGCCGAATTCGGTTCGGTCAGTGACAAGCCGTTTGTGATCGCGCCTCTGGCAGGGCAGGGCGGTGCGTGGCTGGAGCGGTATCGCGATGAGGGCATAGCGGTCGGCAACGGTCTGCGCGGTTGCCTGCGCGGACTGAAAGCCATGGGTTCCTTCATGCGTATTCGCCCGGGATCGTGGGTACGGCCGCCTGCGCAAGTCCCCGCGTTACAGCGGCCGATGGCGACGCCGCTCGTCGTGGCGGAAGGGTCGATGCTTCCATTCGGGGCAACGATGGATCTCCTGTCCTCAGCCGGAATTCCTACCGCGCCATACCATCTGATATCAGTAGACGCAGCGGTCTCACCGCCGTCCTTCGCCGGTCCGTACGTGGTCAAGCTGGCAGACGTCGCTCACCGAACAGAGCACGGAGCAGTGCGCATCGGTGTGGACATCGGGATGCTGGCTTCAGCGGTGGACGAGTTGCGAACGATCGCGCATTCCCACAGGCTACCGGCGACGGTCGCAGTACAGCCGATGGTCTCCGGCCACGGGGAGGCGTTCATCGGTCTCAAGGGCGACAGCGAACTAGGGCCTGTCGTGGCGTTCGGTCTGGGCGGGATCTTCGTCGAGGTCATGGGACGTATCGAAGGCCGCATGGCGCCGATGACTCCCGATGATGCCGCCGAGTTGATCGAAGAGTTCAGTGACACAGGCGTTTTCGAGGGTTTGCGAGGCTCGACCCGCTGGGATCGCCAAGCGCTGTCACGAGTCTTGGTGGCCTCGTCGCACCTCGCTGCGGGAGGACGGCACTGGATCGAGTCGATCGACATCAATCCGCTGATCGTGACCGCCGACGGTCCGATCGCCGTCGATGGCTTGTGCCTGGTTCGCACTCACTGAAGGACGTGATCACCAGGTGAGCAGAACGTCGTCCTGCCGGGCAGGTACCGCCTCACCGTTCCTGCGCCGCCGCGACGATGACGAGTGGTTGCCGCGGCTCTGTTGCACCTGCCGAGTCAGGGGTGCCAATGCCCGCACCTCGCTCACGACCTCCTCTAGCGCGGCACGATTCAAGGAATAGAAGAAGTTGCGGCCCGCTTTGCGGGCGGTTATCAGACCGGCTTTGAGCAGGATGTTGGTGTGGTAGGAGATCGTTGGCTTCGACAGCGGCAGCGTTGACTCCAGTGTCGCGCAGGGCAGGTCGTCCGTCTCGGCTATCTGCCGGACGATCTCCCACCGGGTGGGATCGCTCAGCGCCTTCATCACCTCGGCGGCCGTTGTGTTCGTGCGACGCGGCCGTTTCACGGGATCGGTCCGGACTGCGCTCGATGCTGGCACAACGTCGAACTTACTCCACAAAGTTCCCGGTCGTCGGTAGCAGGGCTTCGATGCATCGAATCAGTCACCGGCCCTTGAACTGTGCTGGGCGATGTTCTCGTCGCGCGCGGATGCCTTCCTGCAGGTCCTCGGTCGCCATGGTCACCGGCTGTGCCAGCGCTTCCCAGCGCAAGCTCGCCTCCAGACCGTCGCCGGCATGCTCGAGGCCGACCTTGGTAAGCCGCGTGGCGATCGGAGCGGCAGCGGCGATGCGGCCCGCGATCTCGAGGCTGTGCTCGACGACGTCATCGACGACATCGCTCACCAGACCCCAATCGAGCGCCACTTCGGCATCAAGGAGTCGGCCCGTGTAGAGCATTTCACGAGCGCGAGCTTTGCCGACGACCTCTGGAAGAAGATAGTTCACCCCCATGCCGCCGTGGGTTCCCAGCGAGTTGAACGGTGCGCTGAACACCGCGGGCCGGGCTGCGTACCGCAGATCGCACGACAGCGCCAGGCACAGGCCTGCGCCGATGGCCGGCCCGTTCACGGCCGCAATGACCGGAACAGGCAGCCGGTGCGCCATCAGCCAAGCGTCGTAGAACGGCACCATCTTGTCCCGCAATGCATCCGGGGTGAGGTGGTCGTCGCCGCCCTGGCCGAGAAACGACAGATCGGCGCCCGAACAGAAGGAGGTCCCGGCACCTGTCACTACGACCGATCGAACATCCTTGTCTATGCCGATCGCCGCGATGACTTCGCGCCAGGTCGTGGTCATCTGTTCGGTCATCGCGTTCCGGAGCTTGGGCAGATTGAGAGTGACCAGACGGACCCACGGTGAGACTTCCTCCACGACGACTTCGCGGTGGTTCTGCTTCATGGATCTCCGATCGCTGACGTGAGACTGTTCGACATCGATCAAATTATCCCGAAGAGCCGCCGGATGCGCGTGATTTGCCGGTCGGGTTCCGTCGGTGTCCGATCGGCTGCCGACGGCGGGAGCGAGGATGTGACCGAAAGGCCTGCGCACCGCTGCTTTGCCCAACGCCTTCCGTCCGACACCTTGTTGGCGGAGGACTCAGACGCGTGTGTTCCGTGCGTTCCAGGACGATACCGGACCTGGCCGTGAGCGGGCAGGCACGGCCCGGCCGTCCGAGATCTCGCGGGCGCGTGTCCGGATCGATGACCAGTTGCATCGTTGGCCACGACGCGATTCGGCCGTCCCCGGGCAGATCAGCCCGCGGTCCTTCCTGGTCCCTCGTCGCCGCAGACGACGGACTGGTGCCCGCAGCGATGCTGGCGGTGCGCCGTTCGGGGCGTTCGAGTCAGATGCCCATACACGTGTTGTTGATCGTCTTGATCTGCATGTATGCGTTCAAGCCGGCTTCGCCGCCGAATTCCCGGCCGATGCCACTCTCTTTGTAGCCTCCAAACGGGCCGTCGACGTCCATGCTGCCCAGGTTGTGGCTATTGACGAACGTCGCTCCCGCTTCCAGACGCGAGCCCACCGCGAACGCTCTGTCCTCGTCCCGGGACCAGACCGAACTCGCGAGGCCGTACGGGCTGTCGTTGGCACGGCGCACCGCTTCGTCGACGTCGCTGAACTTCATGATCGGCAAGATGGGGCCCATCTGTTCGCAACTCACCACAGTCGCGTCGTCCGGCGGGTTCAGTACGAGATGGGGCAGCATGAAGTAGCCGTTGGCAGGGTCGGTGCCTTCGGCGTAGGAGCCCAACTCGACCACGTCCAGGCCGGCTTCCTTTGTCGCTGCCAGCAATTCGCTGACTTTGTTGAACTGGCGTTCGTTGTTCAGCGGTCCCATGGTCACATCGGGGCGGGTGCCGTCGCCGACGACCATCCGAGTGAGGGCGGCGCGCAGCTTGTCTACGAGCTCGTCGTAGCGCGATTCGTGCACGAAGAGTCGCTTGATGGCGAAGCAGATCTGGCCCGCCGCGGCAAACGCACCATTGGTCAGCCGCGTGATCGCCTGCTCATCGAGCTCGGCGTCATCGAGGACCAGGGCCGCATCGTTGCCTCCGAGTTCCAGCGTGACATTCGCCAAATGCGACGCGGCATCGGCCATCACCGCTTTCCCGGTTTCGGTACTGCCCACGAACGCGACCTTGCGCACCCGCCGGTCCCGGACAAGCGCCGAACCCACTTCCGGGCCCAATCCCGATACGACGTTGAGCACACCAGGCGGAAAGACCGCGGCTATTGCGCCCAGGGTTTCCAACGTGGCAAGGGGGGCGAACTCAGGCACCTTGACCACCACGGTGTTGCCGGCCATCAGCGCCGGGCCGATCTTGGCGCACGCGAGCCCAACCGGGAAGTTCCACGGCACGATCGCTACCACCACTCCGTAGGGGTGCTTCTGCACGCGCAGCCGGCGATTCTCATCGTCGAGCACTTTCTCGTCGAGCCACTCCGGGTGCGGCGCAAAGTAACTCAGCGACATCGCCGCGATCCCGAAGTCGATGAACGACTCCATGAGGATCTTGCCGTTCTCGGCCGTCAGAACGGGCGCAAGCTCGTTGCTACGTTGCCCGGCGACCCCCGCGGCCTGGATCAGCAGTGCGCCGCGTTCGGTGGCCGGGGTCTCCCGCCATGCCGGGAACGCGTCGGATGCCGCAGAAACAGCCTGCGCCGCGTGCGCGGCCGTGCCGTTGGGGTAGCGTCCGACTATCGTCGTGAGATTCGCGGGATTACGGACATCGATCCAGGCATCGCTGGTGGCAGGTTTGCCACCGATCGTCATCGTCGCTTCAATGGGCACGTCATTCCCTCTTTCAGGCGTAGGTCTTGGTCGTGATCGACTGCAGCTGGATGTAGCCGTCGACCGCTTCGGCGGAGATTTCGTAGCCACAACCACTCTGCTTCGTGCCGCCGGCCGGAGTGGCTGGGTGCAGAGCCCCGAGGCTGTGTCCGTTGATGAAGGTCATACCGGCTTCCATCCGGTCGGCGATGGCGAAGGCGCGCTGCTCATCGGCCGACCACACCGAGGCGCCCAACCCATACTCGGTGGAATTCGCGCGTGCGAGCGCTTCCTCGTCGGACGAGAACTTCATGATCGGCAGGATGGGTGACATCTGTTCGTTAGCGACGATGCTCATGTCGTCCGGTGGGTTGAGGACCAGGTGGGGGAGCATGAAGTACCCGTTGTCGACGTCGGTGCCCTCGGCATAAGTGCCCAGCTGCAAACAGTCGGCCCCCGCCTCCTTCGTTTCGGCGAGAAGCTTGGTCACCTTCTCGTATTGCCGGGAGTTGTTGATCGGGCCCATGGTCACCTCGGGTCGCGCTCCGTCCCCGACCACGAGCTGATCGACCGCTGTCCGCAATTTGTCGACCAGCTCGTCGTAGCGGCTGTCGTGGACATAGAGCCGCTTGATGTCGATGCAGATCTGGCCGGCGTCCAAGAAGGTGCCGGTGACCAAACGGGCAATCGTCGCCTCGGAGAGATCGACATCGTCGAGCAGGACCGCCGCGTCATTCCCGCCGAGTTCCAAGGTGAGTCGGGCCAGGTGGCCGGCAGCGTCGGCCATGATGAGGCGGCCGGTCTCGGTGCTGCCGGTGAACGCCACCTTGCGCACCTTGGGATGAGTGACCAGCGCCCGACCGACCTCGGGACCCAATCCCGATACGACATTGAGCACGCCCGGCGGAAGAAGGGCAGCGATTTCGGCCAGCGCCTGCATCGTCGTCAGCGGGCCAAACTCGGGAACCTTGATCACCAAGGTGTTGCCGGCCAGCAATGCCGGTCCAATCTTGAGACTGGACAGAATCATTGGGGAGTTCCACGGAACGATCCCGACGCATACCCCAAGGGGCTGGCGGCGTACGACCATGCGGCCCTGCTCGTCGTCCACGACGCGGTCGCCAACCCATTCGGGGTGCGACCCGTAGGTGACGATCGCGTGTCCACCCATCGCGATCTCGACCACCGACTCGCCAAGGGGTTTGCCGTTCTCGGCGGTCAGCAGTTCGACCCACTCCGGCCGGGCATCGGCGATCAGCGCTCCGGCTTTGACCAACAGCGCTGCCCGTTCCTCGACGGGAGTAGACCGCCACTGTGGAAATGCAGCGGATGCCGCCTCGACCGCCATCTCGGCATGTTCGACGGTGCCTGCGGGATATCTGCCGACTTCTGTACTCAAACGGGCCGGGTTCGCCACGCTGACCGTCTCATCGGCGAAGACCGCCTTGCCGCCGATCGTCATGTGCGCTGTCACGCTCATCCGGGTCAGATCCTCCTTGAGAAAGCGGTAATCGAGGCTTCGGGGACGTGGTGTTCGTCACTACCGAGATAGATGAAATACTTTATCAGAAATCCTACGGCGGTCTAGAAATACTTCGAAGCCGGCCGACACCCGCGAACTGTTTTCGTCGCGATTGCAGCGTTCTCGGGAAGTCTGGGTCCGTGAAATGCCCGGCAACGTGCAGTGATGAGCGAACCAAGTCGCGATGCGCCACTCGGAAGGTTCACGACCGTCTCGGGTCGCGTAGCCGTCCACGAACTGGGCGGTGGCAGTAGCGTCTGGCTACAGTATCTAATCTGCCACTGCGCTGCCGACCCGCAGCTGCGGCGAGCGGACCCTGAGGACGCGGAGGCAGCGTGGCACAACCACCCGGTTACCCGAGAACGTCGACCCCCACATATGGGGGGACGTACCGCTCCGGGCGCTCGCACCCGCGCTATACCCCGAGCCTCAAGGACATGGCGGTGGAGTTCATCCGTGAGGCGATCGCCTCGCGAGTGCTGAGGCCGGGCGCCAAGATCGAACAGGACGAGATCGCTGGTGAGCTCGGAAGTAGCCGACTTCCGATTCGGGAGGCACTGATCGAGTTGACCGCCAAGGGATTCGTCGTCGCGATCCCGCGGCGGGGGGCCTACGTGGTGCAGCTGTCGGTGGAGGACATCGAGGACCATTTCGAAGTGGTGGGTCTGTTGTTCGCGGTGGCCGCCAGGCGGGCCGCCGACCGACTGTCCGATGCCGAACTCGCCGAGCTGCGGAGACTGAACGCCGAGATAGCGGCCACCCGTGACGATTCCGAATGTCAAGACCTGAATCATCGTTTCCTGCGAACGATCAATGAAGCGGGCAGCTCCAATCGGTTGCTGCTGACTCTGCGCTATCTGTGGCTGTCGCTGCCCAACGACTTCTACACGAGTGCACCGGATTGGGCGGCCAACGAGTCGATGTACCGCGAACAGATACTCGACCTGCTCGAGGCCCGTGATGGCGAAGCGGCGGCGAGCTCGGCTGAGGCACATCTGCAAGCGTGCGCGAAGGTGACCGTCGACAGTCTTCGCGCACAGGAATATTGGTCTGGCCCAACAACTCTCGGGTGAATTGATTCGGGCGGCGCACTCACGCTGGATTGCGGCCGACGAAGAAGGTGTCATCGGAGTCCTCGGTGACTGGTAGGCCGGTGGACTGCAAGGCGCCGCGCAGCATCGTCATCTGGTCATAGAGCAGCCGACCGGTCGGCATGCGCAAGGGGCCGCCGTTGTAACCAGACAGCCAGGCTTGGTATTTCCATGCCATCCGGTGAACGGTGTTCATTCCTCCGATGGTCGTCAGCTTGGCGTTGGCCTTCCGGGCGGGATGAATCTGCCAGTAGATCGACATCGCCTCGGCATGCTGGTCGTTGCGGATGAGGTCGAACATCTTCGGCACGGCGGCGCCGTAGTACTCCTGGTTCGAGGTGCCACTGAACTGCAGCGGAACCAGTTGTGCAAGCGCCATGGCGACCGATTCGATCGGCTCGCTGACCACCACGCGATCGTTCAGGCGCTCCCACGCTTCGACGAAGCCGCCGATCGCCGGATGGCCACCCTCGGCCTTGACCGCCACTACGGTGGGGCAGCTGTCGACCAATCGCTCCATCAGTTCGATCGACAGCGAGGCTGGATGGATGCGTTCGAATCCCCAGAGGGGCACCGGAAACAGCATCACCGCCATGTCCACGGTGTCGCAGAACGCCCGGGTGTAGCCCTCGATATCGGCTTCCGAGCCAGGATAGAAATTCGGCGGATAGGACAGCAGCGCGAGTTCGGCTCCGGCATCGGCGCAGCGGCGCGCCATCGCGATGTTCTGCTCGAGCGTATCGAAGCTGGCGTGGTAGATGACCATCGCCTTGCCGGCGGCTTCGTCGACGGCCGTTGACACGAACCGGACATACTCGTCGGGGGAGAGCGCAGTCTCGGCCGTCGCCAGGAAGCCCATGAACCCCTGCTCGATCTCGAGCCTGACGTCGTGGCGGATCCCGCGCTCGTTGATATCGCTGAGATCGCTGGTGTACGAGGCGATCATCGTGTTCGCCACCCCACGCATCCGCTCACGCGCCCAGTCCCGGGCCTCACCACGGGTGTACGGAAGTGCCATTGTTTCCTCTCATCTGGGGTGTCCCGGCGACCGTTCAGAACTGTTTGACGTCAGCGAGCACACCGATCTCACGACCGATCCCGCGCTGGACGGCTGTGTCGTAGACGACCTTCGCCGCCGCGAGGTCCTGCGCCGCGGTGCCGACCGACTTGAACAACGTCACCGCGTCGGCACCGCGGTCGAACCCGTGAGCCACCACCTCGGAAAGCACGCTGGCGCCGGCGAGCCTGCTGCGCGAAGCGTCGGTCAGTGCGATCAGGTCGCCGGACTCTTCGAAGACCTGCGTAGGGGATGCATCGAATACCACGTGCTCGAGGCGGTCGAAGCACTCTTCGTCGAGTTCGCGGAGGAACGGGCTGGTGGCGCCCACCGAAACGATGTGCTGACCGGGCTCGATCCAAGCTCCCCGGTAGGCGACCGGGCCGTGCGGTCCGGTGTTGGTCGCCACGATGACGATGTCGGCACCGGTGACGGCCTCCTGAGCGGTCGCCGTAGCGACCGCTTCCACTCCGAGCGACGCACCGGCTCGACCGGCAAAGGCGGCTCGGCGCTGTGGATTCGGACTGAACACGCGCACCCGTTGGACCGGCCGCACGGCGGCGACGCCGGCGAGATTGGTCTCCGCCTCCAGGCCGGAGCCGATGACGGCGACGTCGGCGGAACCTGGGTGAGTCAGGTGGCGAGTCGCGACTGCACTGGTTGCTCCGGTGCGGAGTCCGGTGAGAAGAGCCGCGTCGACCAAGGCCAGGATATCGCCGTCATCCGCGCGCATCAGCACGATCAGATACCGGACGCCCTTGGCCAATGAACCGTGGAATGACTTGTAGCCCATGAGATTGCTACCCGCCAAATGGGCCGGCATCAACCGCAGGACGGTGCCGTCACTGGCCACGTTGACCCGCGGCGGCATGGTGATCAGCCCGTCGTGCTCCTCGCGCAGCACCGTTTCGACGGCATCGACGAGCCGGGGCATGTCAGCTGTGACACGCACGTCGGCGTCGCTGAGTAGCAGCGTCACTTGATCACCAACGGATTCAGCGGTGAGCCAACAGCCCCGGTGAACGGCAACGGTGGTGCGACGAACATGAACTCGTACACACCGTCCTCGGCGCAGTCTTCGGACAGTCGCTCGAGGTCGAAGATCTCACCGACCAACATGCCGGCGTTGACCAGCAACACCACGTGAAGCGGCTGGAAGATCTCGGCGGTTTGATTCGGGCGGACCTCCATGCCCCAGGTGTCGGTTGCGACTCCGGCCACTTCGTGCTCGCAGAGCCACTCGGCGGCGCTGAGGTCGAGTCCCGGAGCGTCTCCGCCGGCATAGGTTCCCCATTCGCCCTTGGCGCGTGCCATCGCGATCGCTCCGGTCCGAACGAGGACGATGTCGCCGCGGAGCGGCGCGACCCCCTCGCGGGCGGCGCATGCCGTGAGCTCGTCGGCACCGATTGGCTCGCCGGGCTCGAGCCAGTCCACGCCCCGATGAGCCGGTATATCGAGGAACACCCCGCGCGTCACGATCTTGTCGGCGTAGTTCTCGACACCGCAGACCGGAGTGCCCCGGCTGGTGACCAGTTCCTGGCGAAAGCCGTTGTACATGGTGCCGTCATAGAAGATGTGCGACAGCGCATCCCACTGCGTGCCGCACTGAAGCGGCATGTAGATCGCGTCGTCGGCATACCGGATACCGTCCAGGTGATCCTGTGCCCCGGTGGCGGCGTCCCCACCGTCCTGAAGCATGGTGTGGATCGGATTGACCCGCCCGAAGGTGCCACTCTGCGGCCCGTTTTCGTCGTAGGGCAGCGCGCACGAGATCACCTTGCCCTGCCGGACCAGCGACGCGGCCCGGACGATCGCCTCGGCGTCGATGAAATTGACAGTGCCCAGCTGGTCATCTTTTCCCCAGCGGCCCCAGTTCCGTTGTCGCAGAGCGACTTCGAGAACGTCTTCAGCTTTGAGCTCTTGCTCCACGGACAAGCTCCTAATCGTTTGTAGGGATCGGTTCCGCCGAGTGGCCGGGCCGGTTTCCTGACGGGGCTGTCGCCAGGTGATGCCTGATTGCTCCCGGCGTACGACGTCTTCTGAAAGAACGGCGCGCCTGGCGACAGACCCTGTTCGATGGTGGTGGGATTCCGTTGCCCGAGCCCGCTGCAGGGTTGACTTCCTGATGGTTGTTCTCGAGCTTTGAGCTCTTCGACAGAACGAAGTCCTGCGGTGTGCTGGAGTCACGGACGGCTAGTGAGATGTTGGACCTTGGAGTCCTGCGATTAGGGCGCCGCGTGAATCCACCGGTAACGGCATGACCATCGACCGAAGGAGTGGTGACACCTTGGGACTGTTTTGCGGAATCGATTGGGCCACTGATCATCACGACGTCGCTGTCGTCGACGGTGACGGACGTGTGGTGGCCCGCGGACGGGTCAGCAACGATGCGCCCGGCTTCGCTGCGTTGTTGACCCTGCTGGCTGAAGCCGGCGACAGCGCCACCGATCCGATCCCGGTCGGAATCGAAACCGACCACGGCCTGTGGGTGGCCGCCCTGCGTGAAACCGGCCGGGTGATCTATCCGATCAACCCGCTGGCCGCCTCGCGTTACCGGTCCCGATATGCGGTCTCGGGGGCCAAATCCGATGCCACCGACGCGGTGTTGCTGGCCAATATCGTGCGCACCGATCCCGACGCGCACCGACCGTTGCCCGCCGACACCGAAGCCGCCCGGGCCATCCGGGTTCTGGCCCGGGCCCAGCAGGACGCGGTCTGGGCGCGCCAGCAGGTCGGCAACCAGGTCCGCGACCTGCTCAAGGAGTTCTATCCCGCTGCGATCGTGGCCTTTGCCGACCTCGAGGGCGGGTTGACCCGTCCCGACGCCCGCGCCATCCTGGCCGCCGCACCGACCCCGGCGCAAGCGGCCACGCTGACTCCGGCACGGCTGCGCCGACTGCTGATCAAGGCCGGTCGCAAACGCTATCTCGACCGCGACGTCGCTCGACTGCGGGAGGTGTTCACCGACAGCTACCTGCGCCAGCCGCTGATGGTGGAGAACGCGATGGGCATCCAGCTGAGCGCGCTGCTGGGGCAATTGGAGGCCGCTTGCAGTGCTGCCGATGCGCTCGCCGAGGCGGCGATCGCCCATTTTGAGCAACACCCGGACGCCGAAATCATCACCAGCTTCCCCGGCCTGGGGATGCTGACCGGTGCCCGGGTGCTCGCCGAGATCGGCGATGACCGCGCCCGCTTCACTGACGCCCGCGGGCTGAAGGCCTTCGCCGGATCGGCGCCCATCACCCGTGCCAGCGGCAAGAAAATCGTTGTCCTGCACCGACATATCAAAAACCGGAGACTGGCCGCCGTCGGCCCGATCTGGGCCCTGGCATCGCTGCGCGCCTCCCCGGGCGCCCGTCGCCACTTCAACGCTCGCCGCACCGCCGGAGACTGGAACCACCAAGCCCAACGACACCTCTTCAACAAATTCCTCGGCCAGCTCCATCACTGCCTCCAGACTGGCCAGCACTACGACGAACACGTTGCGTTCCCACCTCCTCTCCAACTCGCGGCTTGACTTTTAACTTCGTGAGATGTCTTTCATTGAACGACCGTGGCCGCGAACCGTTACGCCCCCCGTTACCGGACGCTGACCCGCCGACTCGACGGCGTGGCTGGACGCGCGGGCTGATCCGGTGGCCTGCGAAGCAGCCGCGCGGTTGCCTCGCTTGGCGCGAGGCCGATCTCCCGAAGCGCCGCCACCGCGCGCCGGTAGGTGGCCAGCGCGCTCGTCTCGGCTCCGATGGCTGTGTCGACCGCGATCAACACGCGATAGGCCGCCTCCGAGTAGACATCACGGACCAGGACGCGTTCGGCAAAGCGCCTCGCACAGTCGAGGTCGTCGAGATCGAGCGCCAGACGTGCGGTTTCGAGCTCAGCATCTTCGGCCATGACGTCGAGTTCGAAGCGGCGGTCGCTGACCCACTCGAGGTCGCTGCTTAGCAGGTACGGCCCGACAACCTGGTCGAGGGCTTCTCGCAGGCGAGACAGACGAGCCTCACCCGCGAGCTCGGGTGCCTCGTTCAGCGCGCGTTCGAACTGGCGATCGGCGCTGTCCACCGACAGGGAGTCCGACCACGCGATACGCGATGCGGGTAACCGTTGCAGGGTCAGGCCGGCTGTCTTCCGAAGCTGGTGCACTACCTGCCGGAAGTGGTTGCTCGCGTGGTTTCGGTCGCTGTCGGGGAAGAGCTGCATGATGATGTCGTCTCGGGCCACGCCGCTGGGCCGGGCGGCGAGAAAACTCGCCAGTTCGAGCATTTTCAGCCGACGGATGCCCACGGGCCGGCCGTTCACGTGAATGTCGGGCGCCGCTCCGAACGGCTGAATCAGGACGAGCGTTCCGTCGTTCGAGTCGGGGTTGCGATTCTTGACGATTAGATTCGGACCGTTGGTAACGCGACGCCATTTGGAGTCGCCCTGGCGCAGCAGTTGCGCCCGTAAGTCGGGAACTCGATCGAGAGCTCGCTTGAGGCCGAAGAACGAACCCATCAACTTGGCTATTTGATAGGCGTGATCGGCGATCTCGAGGGATGTCTCGGGTCGGCCGAGCCGCCGATGCGCCTCGGCGAGAAAAATTGTTGCGGCCGGCAGCAAGAGCAACCTGTTGGCCCCGGACATCGCGTCCACGCACGACGTGAGCAGCGCCGCGGCCTCCGTGTCTTCGCTCTTCAACAGCAGGGCATGGCCGAGCAGCGTCTGACCCCACTCTTCGTAGGCGCGCAACCCCCTGAACCGACTCGTCTCGATGGAATCGGTGAGTACTGCGACGGCATCGTCGGTGCGGCCGAGCGAGAGCAGCGCCTCGGCATAGACGATCTGGAACACCGGCTCGAAGCCGAAATGCGTTCGGCGACTGTGCGCAATCGCCTGCTCTGCTGCCACGAGCGCGCCCTGGGGGTCGTCGCGGGCCAACAGCAGCCACGCTTCCAGGTAGTACCACAGATCGGTGTGGATATGGCGCTTGAACTCTTCGGGTACCTGGTCGAAGAGCTCTTTCGCTCGGTCGAGCTCCCCGCGCCAGACCAGGCCGAGCAGCGGATGCGGCGTGGTGTACGGCGTTCGTGGTGGCCACCGGTCCTCCGTCGGCAGCATCGCCACCAGATCGTCGAGCCTGCCCTGGACCATCAGCCCCCAACTCACGAGCCGATCCACTTCGTTCCAGCCGCTCCCGCGAACCGGCTCGACCGGTTCTGCGCTGGTGGTCACCTCGAGCATGTACCGGGCGCCGGCGGCGTTTCCGGCAGTGTCGTAGCGATCGAGGAGATCCAACCCTTCCTGGGGCCGCCAGAGCATCGTCCACGCCACATGTGTGATCAGCCGGCCGTCGGTGGCCAGCACGTCCGCCAGCCGGCCGTCGGCATGAAGCTCGCGGATGAGCGTTCGTGCCTCCTCGAGTCGGCGAGCACTACGCAAGGCCGGGATCAGGGCGCCCAGCAGCACAGGGCTCCGGCGTGTTCTCTCGGCCCCCAGCGCATCTGTCCACCGCAACACCGTTGTCCAGTCGGATCGGTCGATCAGTTGCCTGCACGCCGACTCGACTGCCGAGATGGCTTCGTCGGGGTGTCCGATCTCGAGGAGCAGCTCGGTAGCATCCTCGTAATGCGCTGCCCTGCAGAGTAATTCTGCGTGCACACATCGCAGCCGGCTGAGACGTTCGGGATCGGTCAGCTCGAGGTGTTCGCGCAGAAAGCTCCGGAAGCAGGGGTGATAGACGATGATGTCGTTCGTCGACGAAGTGGCCGGCAGATGGCGCATTCGCACTGTATGCCATTGCGCGCGGGCGCCGTTGCCGCACAGGGCGATCGCGTCATCAACAGACACCGTATCCAGGATCGACGTGTCCAAGAGGAACTGGCGTTCATCAGGGGGCAGGACGTCGAACACCTCCGCGGCGATGTAGGAGCTGAAATCTCGGGCAAGGTCGTGTCCGCCCGGTTGGGGAGCCGCGCCGAAGGCAACGGCGGCGAACCACCCGTTGGTCCGCTCCAGGCACGCGCTGACCTCGGTCGTATCGTCACGAGCAGTCAGAAACAATTGGGCTTCGTCGGCCGTGACGGCGAGGTCATCATCGCTGATGCGGCCGATGCGACCGTGCAGTAGCAGCCGCCCGAGCGAGAATTTCATCTCTTGCCGGCTCAGCAGCAGCACGCGTACGCCACCCGGCAGGCAGTACAGGAATGACTCGAGCACCGAACAGCTGGTCACGGAATCAGCGATCACCTCACACTGGTCGATCACGATCAGCAGACGTTGGGACTCGATGGCCTCGGCGAGCAACGCGGCGACCACCTCGGGTGTTGGTTCGGTGGCGAATGCCGACTCGAGTACCGCCTCGATTCCCGGGACATACGGTCGCAGCGCCCTGGCGAGGTAGGACAGCATCCGGGAGGCGGACCCATCGGCTTCGTCTAGGGTCAGCCATGCCAGTGGCCACTGTTCGCGAGCCGCAAACAACTGCGCCTGGATGGTCTTGCCTGAGCCGGCCGTGGCGAATACCGCCAGTGCGTCGTGCTCTTCGAGCAGCCAGGTATACAGCTCATCGAGCCGCGGCCGGGCGATCGCCGTGGCGGGCAGGCCCGGGGGAACCACCTTCTGCCGGATCATCGTCGGCAGGGGTCGGGCTGATGACAGATCCATCGCTGCTCCGACTACCTCGCGTAAACCGTTTGGGCGTTGACGAATTCGTGTATCCCATGGTGTCCCAATTCGCGTCCGTAGCCCGAGGCCTTGACACCCCCGAACGGGATCCGCGGGTCGCTTCGCACGTAGTCGTTCACGAAAACCATGCCACTGCAAACGCGTTCGCCGAGCTGCAGCGCCCGCTGGGGGTCCCCGCTCCAGATGCTCGACCCGAGCCCGTAGCGCGAGCAGTTTGCCAGCTCGATGAGGGCGTCCTCACCGTTGGCGCGGGCGACCACCCCGGCGGGGCCGAACAGTTCCTCGTCGAAGCCGACCATCCCCGGGCCGGCGTCGATGAGCAGCGTCGCCGGATAGAACGCGCCGGGTCCCGACGGAGGTGTCCCGCCGGCCACCAGGCGGGCACCGCCGGCGACGGTGTCGATGACCTGGCCATGCAGCTCGTCGCGGAGGTCGCTGCGGGCCATCGGACCGAGCTGGGTCTCGGGATCCGTCGGATCGCCGAACTTCAACGCGGCCAAAGCCGCTCGGGTCGCGTCGATGAAGTCGTCGTACACCGAGCTATCGACGAGGAAGCGCTTGGCGGCGATACAGCTCTGGCCGTTGTTGAGGGTTCGTGCGGTGGCGGCCGCCTGCGCGGCCGCCGCCATGTCGGCGTCGGCGAGAACGATGAACGGGTCTGATCCACCAAGCTCGAGCACGGCGGGCTTGAGCGCGGCACCCGCCTCAGCGCCGATACGACGCCCGACGGACTCCGAACCGGTCAGCGACACCGCAGCGATGCGGTCGTCGTGGATGAGGGGGATGACCGCGCCCCCCTCCACCAACACGGTGCCGAACAGACCCTCGGGCAGGCCGGCCGCAAGCGCGAGTTGCTCGAGCGCAAGGGCCGAACCCGGAACGTTGGACGCGTGCTTGAGCACGACTCCGTTACCGGCCAGGAGCGTCGGAATCGCGAAGCGCAACGCCTGCCAGAACGGGTAGTTCCAGGGCATCACACCGAGCACTACGCCCAGCGGCAGGTACCGCACCCCGCTGAACCGGACGCCCATCTCGACGGTGGTCGGTCGCAGATACGCCTCGCCGCACTCCACGTAGTGGTCGACACAGGCTGCACACTTCTCCACTTCGGCAAGCGCCTGCGAGATGGGCTTGCCCATCTCGAGGGTGATCAGTGCGGCGTACTCGTCCTGACGCGCCCGCAGCTCCTTTGCCAAGCCCTGCAGGCGGTCGGCGCGCATGCCCAGATCTTGTGCGGCCCAGTCACGCTGGGCTCGGGAAGCAGCCTCGAGCACAGTGCTGCAACGGGACTCGTCGTACGGTTCGTACGACTCGACCAACTCACCCGTGGCCGGATTGACGGTGGCAATCGCCATGCCGTCGCCTCCTAACTGTTCGTGACGGTCGTGGTGACCGTTTCGGCGACCGACGCGGTCGGGAAGTTGTTCAGCGAGCCCGGGTTCTCCAGGGAGCTGGTGTCACCGACAGGCTGGCCGAGGTAGACGGCGCGGGCGAGGCGGCGCAACACCTTGCCGCTTCGTGTCTTCGGTAGCTCTGCAACGGCTTCCATCGCCTTGGGCACCAGGGCGGGTCCGAGCACGGCCCGGGCTCGCCCGGCCAAACGCGCCGTGGTGGCTTGCAGATCGGCATCATCCCGCAGCACCAGGAACACCACCATCGCTTCGCCCTTCATCGGGTCGGGCACACCCACTGCCGCGGCCTCGATCACGTCGTCGTCATCGACCATGATCGACTCGACCTCGGCGGGCCCGACGCGTTTGCCGGCGATGTTCATGGTGTCATCGGAGCGGCCGAGCACATACCAGAACCCGTCGGGATCGATGTAGGCGAAATCGCCTTGGTGCCACATCCCTTCGTAACGGCGCCAGTACGAGTCGAGGTACCGTTCCGGCTCGCGCCACAACCCCTTGGTCATACCCGGCCAGGGAGCGCGGACCACCAGTTCGCCGACCTCGCCGCGCACCGACCTGCCGTCCTCGTCGACGACATCGGTCGCCATGCCCAGTGTCGGACCGGTGAACGACATCGGCTTGACCGGCAGCATCACGCAACCGGACAACAGCGACCCGCCGCACTCGGTGCCACCGGAGACGTTCACGACCGGAACGCGTTCCTTGCCCACGTGTCGGAAGCACCACATCCACGGCTCGAGGTTCCACGGCTCACCGGTGGCCGCGATTGCCCGCAGCTGACCGAGATCGTGGTCTCGGGGCCACTTCTCGCCGTGGCGCATGAGGGAGCGGATGAGGGTGGGGGACACCCCGAGAACCGTGACCCCCAGCCGCGAAGCGACCGACCACAACCGGTCGGGCGCCGGCCAGTCCGGTGCGCCCTCGAACATCGCCGCGGTGCCGCCGTTGAGCAATGCGGTGGCCACCACGTAGCTGCCCATGACCCAGCCCATGTCGGTGAGCCACAGCAGCGTCCCCGTCTCGTCGAGCCCCAACCCGTGCCGGGCCTCGATGGCGACTTTGTAGGGCAGCCCGACGTGAGTGTGCACGCACCCCTTGGGTCGCCCGGTGCTACCCGATGTGAACAGCAGCAGACACGGATCCTGGGAATCCATCGATAACGCCGTAGCGACCGGGCTGGCTTCGGAAAGTGCCGTTTGCCAGCCGATGTCGCGTGGTTGGCGCATCGGGACGGACTCACCGGTGCGCTCGACGACGAGAACGTGGCGGATGGGCAGGTCAGCCACCGCCTCGTCGAGAGTTGCTTTGAGCGGTACCGTCTTGCCGCGCCGCCGAAACGCGTCGGAGGTGATCACCACTCGGGCACCGGCCTCGCGGACCCGCTCCCGGATCGCCTCCGGGCCGTAGCCGCTGAACATCGGGACCGCGATGGCCCCGATCCGGGCGATCGCCAGAAGCGACACAGCGGCCTCGGGAATCATCGGAAGCAGGAGCGCGACCGTGTCGCCGACCTGGATCCCGAGTCGCAGCAGCGCACCGGCTGCGCGATCCACGGCTTCCTTGAGGTCTGCGTAGGACAGTTCCCGGGTCGAGCCGTCGTCGCCCTCCCACACGATCGCGGTGGCGTCGCTCCGCCCTTCCTCGACCCAGCGGTCGACCGCGCAGTCGGCCCAATTCAGTCGCCCGCCGGCGAAGAAGCGAGCGTAGGCGGGTCCGTTCGAGAGGTCGACGATCTGCTCGTAGGGCCGCATCCAGCGGATGCCGAGATCCTCGGCGGCCGCCGCCCAGTACCAGTTCGGGTCGCCCGCGATCTTCGCCTGCAGGGCTGCCATGTCGTCCAGGCCATGCCGAGCCGCCATCCGGCCGACCGGCGAGGCCGCGAAGGCGTCCTGCGACGGTGTCCAGGCGGCTTGAAGCCGGTCCAGCTGTTCCAGTCCCATCAGCTCACGCTCCAGCGGCTCATGAGGGCATCAGGAAACCGCCGTTGACCACGACGGTCTGTCCGGTCACATAGCCCGAATCCGCGCTGAGCAGGAAACGCGCGACGGCGGCGACGTCCTCTGGTGTACCGATCCGGCCCAGTGGCGTTCGGCTCACGTAGGCCGCGCGGTACTCGGCGGGCACCCGGCTGGCCAGCGGAGTGTCGATGACGCCCGGTGCAACGCTGTTCACCCGGATCGCGGACGGGCCCCACTCCAGTGCCAGGCTTTTGGTCAGCGCTACCACCCCGCCTTTGGAGGCGGAGTAATGCGCTCCGTTGGCTCGGCCACTGAACGCCAGCGCGGAGCCGATTGTGACGATGGACCCGCCGCCGGTTTCGATCATGGTCGGGGCGAAACCCCGGGCGCACGAGAACGTGCCCTTGAGGTTGACCCCGACGACGGCGTCGAAGGCGTCGTCGCTGAGTTCCAGGGCGGGCACCGATTGCTCGACACCGGCGGAGGTGACCAGTCCGTCGACCCGGCCGAAGGTGCTCAGAGTCCTGCTGACCAGCTCCTCGACTGCCGCGGGGTCGGTGACGTCGACCTGCTGAGTGGCCACCTTGGTCTCAGAAGTGGCCAGGGTGCGACTCGCGTCGTCGAGGGCGGTTCGGCTGCGGTCGGCCAGCATCAAGCCCGACGCCCCGGCCGAGCAGGCGGCCGCGGCGACGGCGAGGCCGATTCCCGACGCTCCACCGGTCACGACGATGACGGCTCCCGAAAGCGAGCCGAAGGTCTGGGTCACTGATCCCACCCGACGTGCAGCGCCAAGGGAATGCGAACCGCCGTGTTGCGGGCGAACTGGAGTTGCTCACCCTCCCTGAGCCGAAGCGACGGCAGGCGGGCCGACAGGCGCTCGAAGGCGATCCGGCCTTCGAGGCGAGCCAGGGGCGCACCGGCGCAGAGGTGGATGCCCCGACCGAAGGCGAAGTGGGGGTGTCCCTTTCGCTGGGCGTGGATGTCAAACCGGTCCGGAGCGGAGAACGCCTCCTCGTCGCGGTTCGCCGAACCGACGACGAGGCCCACACGTGCGCCGGCGGGAATGGCGACGCCTCCGATCTCGGTGTCGCGCATGGCTTCCCGCGACAACATCTTCATCGGGCCGTCGAACCGCAGCGATTCCTCTACCACGGGGCCGGCCAACTCGGGGTCCGCCACCAACTCGTCCCAGAGTGACCGGTCACGAAGCAGCTGACGCAGGCCCATGGTGAGCATCGTCGTGACGGTTTCATGTCCCGCGTTGACCAGCCCCATGACTTGGCCGACAAGCACCACGTCCTCGAGTGGCTCGCCGTCATCCTCGAACGCGATGAGCGTGGAGATGAAGTCTTCCTGCGGATTCGCTCGTTTCTCCTGGATGCGCTCCAGGATGTAGCGCTGGAAGTCCACGAACTTCCGGGCTACCTCCATGTGCTCGTCCAGCGGCATGTCTCCGTATTGGAGGGCCATCTTGGCCGCGGCCCATTCGTGGAGTTGCACCGCGTCTTCGACAGGCACCCCGAGTATCCGGGCGATGGTGCGCAGGGGCAGCGGATAGGCGAAGGCGTCGACGAAGTCGGCACCGGGGCCCGCCGCGATCATCGCGTCGATGAGTTCGTCTGCGGTGGAGTGCACTTCGTCCTGGAGTGCGGCCACCCGGCGGGGGGAGAAGGCCGGGATCGTGGCGCGCCGGATCTTGGTGTGCATGGGAGGGTCGAGCATCACGATGGCGCCGAGCCTGCTCGGGTCGAAACCCGTGGCCAGGATTTCATCGACCTCCGGGGGGCGCTCCTTGAGCGGTTTGAGCATGACCCCGCTGGAGAACGTCTCCGGGTCGGTGAGCACCGCGTTGATGTCGTCGTAGCGCATCACCACATAGGTGTTGAGGACGGGGGCGAAGAAGACCGGCGTCTCATGCCGGGCGGCGGCCCAGGTGGCGAACGGATAGGTGATCTCGTTTTCGTCAGCAGGGTCGTAGGTGTCGACCTGCGGGCAAGACCTGCCCGATGGCTCGGTTGCCGTGTGGCTCAATGTCTCCGCCTTGACTTCGGGTTGTCAGTGGTCTGTCGGGGCCCGCATGAGCCTCAGAGCAATGAAATATACAATATCCGATTAAAGCTTGTCCATGATTCGCCCTGGCCCCGCCGCGGAAATCGGCGGGTTCCCCACGCCGGTATCGCGACGGTCGCGGTCCAAATCGCGCCGCCGGAGCGAGAAGACGGTGCATTGTTCCGCGAAAGGAAAGCGCCGGCGCAATGCCGGCCCGGGCGCGGGCTCCGTATAGCGAGCGCCGAGGTTGCCTACTCCAGAGTCAGATACTTGATATAATTTGCGAATCGGGCGGTTGTCAATGGAGGCAAACGTGGTTGAGCGCCGGTCGGATGCGGGGCAGGTCCGCGCCACTCGGAGCTCTGCCGGGCGGAGCTGGCACCGCCGACTCGCGGTTCCCTCCTGTCCGATCGCCATCGGATCCATCAGCCCGTCGAGGGCCGAGAAGGCCGTAACGCCGCGGGTAACGGCCCCGGCCGACATTCGGGGTGGCATGCGTCCCGCTGTACCGGCGCTGCCACATCCCTAGATAGGACGGTAAGAGATGGTCAAAGTCATTCTGCAGCTGTACCCGACGCTTCGGGCCGAGAGCGAACAGGAGCGCGAGGAGCTGCGCCCCCTCGGTCGGAACAACGAACGGTTCCAGGAGTTCATCGACACCCTGCCGCAGGTCGCCCAGGCGGCCGACGACCTCGGGCTCTGGGGCATCGCCTCCATCGAGCACCACTTCCATTCGGAGGGTTACGAAGTCGGGCCCAACCCCACCGCCATCGGTATCCATCTGGCCAACCTGACCAAGCGGGTGCGGGTCGGCCAGCTCGGCTACACGATGAGCGCGCAGAACCCGTTCCGGGTCGCCGAGGACATCGCGTTGTTGGACCACATCACCAAGGGCCGCTGCTTCGCCGGCTTCTCCCGCGGCTACCAGTCACGCTGGACGAACGTGTTCGGCCAACACATGGGAGTCGAGGCCACGCTCTCTCCGCAGGGCTACACTGATGAACGGCGTGCCGAGTACACCGGCGAACAGTTTCGTCAGCAGACAGCGGCCGACCAGGTCAACCGGGGTGTGTTCGAAGAACAGATGGACATGGTCGTCGACGCCTGGACCAAGGACTGCATTTCGTACGACACTCCGCATTGGAAGGTGCCCTTCCCCTACGACGAGGGTATCGACTGGGGGATGGCGCCGGCCACCGCCCGGCTGGGCGCGCCCGGCGAGATCGGGCCCGATGGTCGCGTCCATGGAGTCAGTGTGTGCCCAGCGCCCTACACCAAGCCATACCCTCCGGTCTTCGTGGCCAGCACCGCATCCAAGGAGACCGTCGACTACTGCGGCCAACACGGGTTCAACCCGACGTATTTCTCCAGCATCACCAAGGCTGCCAAGTTCGGTCGCAGCTACGTCGAGCGCGCAGCCGAGGCGGGCAAGAACTTCGCCTACGGGCAGAACCAGGCCCTGGTCCGCTGGATGCAGATCGGAAACACCCGTGAGGAGGCCCTGCAGGCGGTCGCGGACTACGACGTGGAGATCTACAAGAACCTGTACCGGTTGTTGACGCCGGCTATGCCGTACGATCCCGCCGACCCGGTCGGAAGCGTGCTCGCCGCGGGTCTTTGGAGCGCCGGCACCGTGGACGAGGTTCGGCAGGACTTCGCCCAGCAGTGGGATGAGCTCCCGGCCGAGTACTGCGTACTGATCTTCCACTATCCGCAGATGCCGGCGGACAGGATGATCGAGAATCTCGAAGCTTTCATGACCAAGATCAAGCCTGACCTCGACGAGCGCGTCCAGGCCGCCGGCTACACCGACGTGTGACATCGAGCGGCGCCTGAGGATGCCTGGGAGGTGGGATCTGTGATGATGCGGGAGTCGCCGATATCCGGTGTGGCGTACCTGGTCGTGCAGACCGAAAACGTCGACGGGTGGTGCGATTTCGCCGGCAATCTCCTCGGGATGATGCCGTCGGCGTTGCCGCTTCCCGAGGGCTCGCGTGCCTATCGGATGGATGATCGGATGGCGCGGCTCATCCTGACCAGCGGTCCCGACTCCCTGGCGGCGGTCGGCTGGGATGTTGCGGGTCTTCCTGCATGGGAAGACCTGCACGTCCGGCTCGACAAGGCCGGGGTGCAGATCCACAGCGCCCCTCGCCAGGAGGCACACCACCGCGGGGTGAGCGAGATGTGCCGGGTTCACGACCCTTCGGGTGCCGTAGTCGAGTTCGCCCTGCGGCCGATGGCGGATCCGATCGATCACTTCGTGTCACCGCTCGGCGTCCGTTTCGTCACCGGTGACCAGGGAATGGGTCACGTCACCGCGGCCGTCGCCAACTACGAGGAAACGGTGGACTTCTACACCGGCGTCTTGGGGTTCGGTGTGCGGGAGACGATCGATCTCGCCATCCGGGCGACGTTCTGCAGTCCCAATCCCCGCCACCACACGATCGCGCTGATCGACGGACACGGCGAGAACCATGTCCACCACGTGATGGTCGAAGTCGACTCGATAGACGACGTCGGACGTTGTCTGGACAGGGTCGAGTCCGGGGCGGCCGTCCAGACGGCCACCCTGGGGCGCCACTTCAACGACCTGATGACGTCCTTCTACATGGCCTCGCCCAGTGGCCTGCAGGTCGAGTACGGCTACGGCGGCCGTCGTGTCGATGCCGCCGAGTGGGTCGAACAGGCCCAGGGCGGCGTCGGCGGCGGCAGCCTCTGGGGCCATCGACCTGTGGAGTCCGCACACCACCAGGCGGTCGCCGAAGGCTTCCAGCGGGTTGCGATCCGGGGCTAGCGCTCTTTCGGATACCTGAGCACTGCGAGCAATGACAGAAACTTCAAGGAGATTGAAATGTCCATAGCCGATATCGGAGTGTCGGATTCTACCGACCGCGTCAGGGATTGGGTGCGACCCGACGAGGGCAAAATTCTGGGCCGGGTGTACGTCGACCCGGACGTCCACCGTGACGAGATCGAGCGGATCTGGAAGAAGTCGTGGCTGTATGCGGGACACGAGAGCGAGGTGCCCGAGCCCGGCGACTACCTCACCCGGACAGTGGGCACCGTTCCACTCATCATCAGCCGGACCACCGACGGCGAGGTCGCGGTCATCGTCAACAGGTGCATGCACCGCGGGAATTTGGTCTGCTATGAGTCGTGCGGGAATACCCAGGTGTTCCAGTGCGACTACCACGGCTGGTCCTACCGAAACAGCGGGGAACTGGTCGGTGTGCCATACCAGCAGAGCTATGGCCCTGACTTCGACAAGAGCCGGCACGGGATGCAGCCCCCTGCCCGGGTGTCGATCTACCGCGGGCTGATCTTCATCTCCTATGCCCCCGAAGGTCCTGGTCTCGAAGAACATCTCGGCAATGCCCGCGAGGTGCTCGACAGGTACCTGGACCTCAGCCCGACCGGCCGCCTACGGCTTGACGCCGGTTACAACCGGATTCGGCTGGACTGCAACTGGAAGATGTACGCCGAGAACTCATCGGACAACTACCACAACAACTTCGTCCATGTGTCGGCCTACATGACCGACGCCGCGCGGAAGATCGCCCGCGCCATCTCGAGAGAGGGCTCCAAAGGCGTTGTGTGGGCGCTCGGCAACGGCCACAGCTACCTGGACTTCCGGGCCGAAGAACAGGTCCAGGGGATGGTGTTGCGCAGCGCCAGCGCCAGCGCCGACGACGACTCGGAACGGCAGTACGTTCGTGACCTCGAGGCTCGAATCGGTGCGGACCGGGCTGCCACGTTGCTGTCGGAAGGACCTCCGACACTATTCATCTTTCCGAACCTGTTCGTCATCCAGCAGGATATGCGGCGCCTCGAGCCGGTCTCGGAGACCACCTCTCATCTCTATCAGCATCCGACACTGTTCGACGGGGCTCCGGATGCGATCAATCGGCAGCGCCTCACCCGGCACGAAACAGCCTATGGCCCTGCTGGTTTCGTGATGTCCGACGATCTCGAAGTGTTCGCGCAGTGCCAGCGCGCGATCAACGAGACGCCCGACGAGTGGATTCTTCTCACGCGCGGAATGCGCCGAGAAGAGCAGTTGGAGAACGGAACCCGTCGTGCTCACGTGACGGACGAGACCGGCATGCGAGGGATGTGGCGAGAGTACTTGAGGCTGATGTCCCGTGAACAGCTCTGACCGCGCGTTGCCACCTGATACAGGAGGAAGTCAATGACCACCATCAACACTTTGGTGTCGACCCAGGACGTGATCGACTTCGTTGAGCACGAGGCCGACCTCGCCGACACGCACCGCGTGCAGGAATGGCTGGAACTCTGGAACCCCGACCGCGCCTTGTACTTTGTGCCGTACGGAGACGACGAAGAGGGGAGTCTGCGGGTGGCGCTCATCCGCGACGGCTACGGACAGCTGTGCCAACGGATCCAACGACTCACCAGTGGATCCGCGCATGCCCAGAACCCGCCCTCGCAGCTCTGCCGGGTCATGAGCCGCATCACGACCCGCGAGGGCGAGGACGGCTCGGTTGTGGCACGGTCGAAATTCGTCTGCGTCGAGTCGCGGCCCGGCAGGGATGTGTTGTGGGCCGGTACGACGCTGCACACCGTCGCGGTAAGGCCGGCCGGTGGTGGGCTGGAACTATGGCGCAAAGAGGTCCGACTGGTCAACTCTCAGAAGGAGATTCCTCCGCTGGCGTTTCTCATCTGAGCGTGCGAGTTCGCCGCTGACCGTAGTAGACCAGTCGTCTGCATCGGACGTCAGGCAAGGACCGCCGCGTGGACGTCGGCAGAATCCGACGGTACGTCCGTTGAGAACGCTGTATTCGGTTTCCTGCCAAACCATTACGGCGGCTAGGCACGACTGGAAGTCGCGTCTAACCGCAAGTGAGCCGCCGGTGCAGCCCAGCCAGCAGTGTGCAGCGCTTATGGCCGAGCGCCAAGCTGCCGTCATGGCGCCTGAGCGCTCAGGTCCTTGGTGGGCTGCGCCGGCGTGTTCAGGATGAGGTCCGCAGCGCGTTCGGCGACCATGATCACCGGCGCATTCGTGTTTCCGCTGGTGACGGTCGGAAACACCGACGCGTCGACGACACGTAATCCATCGACCCCGCGAACCCGCAGATCGGGATCCACCACGGCATTGTCATCGGATCCCATCCGACAGGTTCCCACTGGGTGGAAAGGTCGAAAAGCGTTTCCGCGCAGAAACTTTGTCCATTCTTCGTCGGTCTGCACAGTGTCGCCCGGCAGTTCCTCGACGACGTGCCTGGCTTTCATCACCGATGTCTGCATGATCTCCCGGGCTTGGCGGCAGGCCGCGATCAGCGCCGTCATGTCGGGGCTGCTGACCAGCTCATGCTCGATCAGCGGGGTGGCTTCGGGGTCGGTGGACGCGAGTCGCACCGTGCCGCGGCCCGTGGGGTGCACAAAGCTCGGGTACAGCATGAAGCGGTGTGGCAAGATTTTGACGTCGTGGATGCTGTGCACCGGCTCGTCTCCTTCGGTATCCCAGCCCATGCCCGCCGGCATCAGGATGAGCTCCGACTCGGTGGGATACTGACCGGATAACTGCGAGAACACCACGGCGGCACCGCCGGCCATTGTGATCGCTCCTTTTCGGCGCACCACGAAGTCCAGAGCATGTTTGACTGCCCGCAGCGGCGAAAGCTCCTCGCGCAGAGTGCCGGCGGTGGTGCGGTATCTCAGCATGGCGTACGCATGCTCCTGGAGGTTCGTACCCACGGTCGGTAAATCCACTCGCACATCGATGCCGTGCTCGCGCAGATGCTCGGTTGGGCCGATGCCCGAGAGCATCAGCAGCTTGGGCGTTACCAGCGATCCCGCGCTGATGATCACCTCCGCCGACGCACCTGCTCGATGCTCGGTACCCGCGTGGCGGTACTCGACGCCCACGGCACGACTGCCGTCGAAGAGCAGACGGGTGACTACCGCACCGGTCCGGATGGTGAGATTCGGGCGGCGGCGCGCCGGCGCCAGATAGCCGCGAGCCGTGTTACTCCGCAACCCTTTTCGCTGAGAAACCTGTCCGACGGAGACGCCCTGTTGGCGCTCGCCGTTGTAATCGACGTTCATGGTGTGACCGGCCTCCTGGGCGGCCGCGATGAAATCGTCGACGACCTCCAGACGTGTTGCCACCCGGGTGACTCCGATCGGACCGCTGTCGCCCCGGCAGGGGCTTGGTCCGCCGGCGAAGGTCTCTGCCCGCTCGAAGTACGGCAGTACGTCTTCGTAGCCCCATCCCGGACAGCCACGGTCCCGCCATCCGTCGAAATCGGACCGATCGCCGCGCACCCACATCATCATGTTGATCGAGGAGCCGCCGCCCAGCACCTTTCCGGCTGCCCAGGTATCGGACCGATGGTTACGCGACGGGTCGGGAGCACCGATGTATTCCCAGTCGAAGCGCCGCGGCATCCGAGCGAGCCCGGCCGGGATACGGATCATCGGGCTGCGATCCCACCCACCGGCTTCGAGCAAGAGCACGCGATTGGCGGTGACTGCCGACAGCCGATTGGCGAGAACGCAGCCGGCCGAACCGCCGCCCACGATGATGTAGTCCCATTCCGTGCGGTCCCCACGTGCCATCACTAACCTGCGCTTTCGTAGATAAGGCCACGCCAAAGCGTTCGTCTGTCGGCCCTGGGCTCCAATGCTCGTGGTCTACCGCACACAGGGCCGCAGAATCTCTGGACGAGCAAGAAATATAAAGTAACTCATATCAGATCGGACGCAAATACCTATTGCTCGATTGACCGGCCCTCTCGGACGAAAGGTTGCCCCGCGCCCGCATGGTGCGGCGTACCGGGCGCCTCGTTGCCTCGTCCGCGAGGCGCGCACCGAGGAGTGGGTCGCACCTAGACGCTCGTTGGGGTTTGGTGGGGACGGCTTCGGCGCAATTCGACCATCCCCTGGATACTTGATATATAGTTGTTCATATCAAAGTGGCCCGCATCACGGTGGTTTCCCTGAGTGGCCGGCTTCACGCCCGGTTCCGCCGCCGTCGTTTCGACCCCAAAGTGCTGAGGAGAGTGAAGACAAAGGTGTCAATGATGGATTACACCCCCGAACCTGGCCACGAGCGGTTCATCAACGAGCTCGCTCCGGCGATGGACGCTGCCAACCCGCCGTCGCTGTACTTCGATATGTCGACCTACCAGATCTTCGACAAGCAAGCGCCGACCGCGGTGCTTACCTCGGCGACAACCGAATTGGGTCTGATCATGTGGAACCTCGCCCCCGGTCAGGAGAACGATTACCACGTTCACCCGAATACCGAGCATCTGCACATCGTCATCCAGGGCGAGGTCGAATACACCCTGGGCGAGGGGCCATCTCGGAGCCTGACGGTGGGCCAGGCCGTGCTGGTTCCGGCGGGCATCCCACACGGAATCCGGAACGTCTCCGATGAGCCGGCATCGTATTTCGCCGTTGGCCCGCTGAGCGGCCCGTACGTGAAGACAATCCTCGAGCGTCCTGCTCATACTGCCTGAGATCGGGGCGGTCCCAAGAAATGACAACGACGAACTGGCAGCCCCGCGGGGGTTGGGAGCGAGATATGACCGTGGAATCTGCAGCACCGAGCCTTGAGACGATCGACCTCAGCGATCTCGAAATCTACCGACACGGATTTCCGCACGAGACGTTCAGCGTTCTGCGCGAACAGGCTCCGGTGTGGCTTCACCCGGGCAGGCCCGGTACCGAGGGCCCGTTCTGGGTGGTGTCTTCACACGCGGATGTGAAGGCAGTGAGCAACGACCACGAGACATTCCGCTCGTTTGAGGGTCCCAGCATCCCCGACTGGGACCAGAACGCGCGCGGCTTGATGCTGATCACGATGGACCCGCCCGACCACACGCGGTTGCGTCGCTTGGTCAACAAGGGCTTCACACCCCGGATGACCGCGATGCTCGAGAACCAAGCGCGGTCCTGGGCGATCAAGATCATCGACGGCGCGTTGGAGAAGGGGGAATGCAATTTCGTCCGGGAGGTCGCCTACCCGCTCCCGATGCACATGATCGCCGACATCCTGGGTATTCCCGAGTCGGATCGTGACGAGCTGTTCCGGGTGGTTCAGGAGAACACCGAAGCGCACAACGAGAGTTTGGGCTTGGCGCAGGAGGAGTTGCTGGCGCGGCAGGCGGCCGCGTTGGGGCAGATGTTCACCTACGCTCGCGAACTCGCCGACCGCAAGCGACGCTCGCCCGAGGACGATGTGTGGACCAAACTCACCACGGCTGAAATCGAGCAGCCGGACGGGTCCAAGACTCAGCTGAACGAGTTCGAGCTCGATCTCTTTTTCATGGTGCTGTGCATTGCCGGTAGCGAGACCACCCGCGACGCAATCGCCAGCGGGTTGCTCGCCCTGCTCGAGCACCCCGACCAGATGGATCGGCTACGTTCGGACCCCTCGGCGATGGATACCGCCGTCGACGAAATCGTCCGCTGGGCTTCGCCGGTCACATATTTCCGACGGACGGCAACCAAGGACGTCGTCCTGCATGGTGCCGAAATCAAGGCAGGTGAGCGGGTCACTCTCTGGTACCCGTCAGCCAACCGCGATGCCGCAGTATTCGATGGTCCGTTCTCATTTGACGTAACCCGAAACCCGAACCCGCACGTGGGTTTTGGCGGACAAGGAGCTCATTTCTGTCTCGGCGCCCACCTCGCACGGCGTGAGATCCGAGTGATGTTCGAAGAACTGCTGGCGCGCACGAAAAAGATCGAGCTGATGACAGAGCCGGCTCACACGGTGCTCGGGATCAACAGCATGATCATGTACTCGCTGAAGGACGTTCCGGTCCGACTGACGCGCCGTTGACCAGTTGGGTCGGCCCACTGTGACAGATGACCGCGTTGTCCTGGTTACCGGCGGCGCCAGGAATATTGGTGCAGCCATCGCCGCGCGTTTCGCATCCGACGGTGCGTCGGTGGTGGTCGCAGACCGAGAGCACCCAGTCCACGCGGACGCCAGGATTCGATACGAACTGACCGACGTCTCCGATGCGACCGCGGTGGAGACGTTGTTCGGGCGGGTTGCCGACGATTACGGGCGCGTTGACGTGTTGGTCAACAACGTTGGGATCTGGTACCGGCGACCCTTCCAGGAGATCACTGTCGAGGAATGGGACCAGGTTCTGAACGTGAACCTGCGCAGTGTGTTCCTATGCGTTCGTGCGGCGCTGCCGCTGATGGAAGCCGCGGGCGGGGCAATCGTCAATATGGGTTCACAGGCGGGCGTCACCGTGACGCGGGGGCAAGGTGCCCACTACGCCGCATCGAAGGCGGCGATTTCACACCTGACCAAGGTGCTGGCCGTGGAGTTCGGCCCCCTCGGCATCCGGATCAATTGCGTGGCTCCGGGAGTGACGCTGCCGGAGCCTGCCGTGCTGCCGCCGCAAGCGCTCGCTCAGATTCCGTTAGGCCGGGCCGGTGGGCCCGACGATCTGACGGGTGCTTGCGTGTTTCTCGCATCATCCGAAGCCGCGTACATCACCGGCCAGACGCTGCTTGTGAACGGGGGAGCGGTCGCCCTGCTGTGACCCGTCGGGGGTGCCCGGCAAACGGGGAACCCTTGACCACCTACGAATGTTGATATTATATTATGAATCAGGCCGATGTCCTGCCTGGCGTGTGAGCCTGGCGTGTGAGTGCCACGCATCGGCTGGATGCCACGGGACAGAACGAGAGAGGAAGTTGTATGACCGGATTGCACCGCGACGGTCGGGACCGGCGCGAACCCGAATGGACCAGCAACAGGTCGCCTGAGGAGTTTCAGGACCGATTGGTCGAGACGGTCGTTTCAACGGCGATGGCGTCGATGGATCGTCCGGGCGCTGTGCCGGAGCGCTACAACCAGGCGCAGGCACGCATGTTCCATGGAACTGCGTTGAAGTACTTCTCTTTCTTCGCATGGCGGTTCCCGAGTTGGCTGCTCGAAGTTGCCTCCCGGTGCCCCTACCAGGACGTCCGGCGTGAACTCATCGAGGACTGCGTGGACGAGGAAGTCGGTGACGAGGACGCCGGCGGCCGCTGCCATGTCGACGTTCTCTATGAGGAGGCCGAGGCATGCGGCGTCCCGCGTGACGAGGTCACCTCGACCCCGCCGACTCCGATCATCCAGACCTGCGTCCTCGCGCTCGACGACCTCTCACGCACACTGTCCTGGCAGGGTTCGTTTGCCGCGATCGCGGCGCTGGAGATCATCAACTCCAAGCCGGCGGTCGAGATGCGGATGTCGTTGATGACTGCGGAACAACAAGCTGCCGCCGAAGCAGCCATCTCGACCTCCTTGCCCGAGCGGCTCGGTATTCCCGGCGAGGACATGCTGTTCAACGCGCTGCACGCCTACAAGGATCAATTCCATGGCGGCGGTGAGCTGGAGTTGCTCGTCAAGTACGGCTCAGACACCCACATTCAGGACGAGATGCTCTGGGCGGCCAAGACCGCGGTCGAGACCTTCGGCCTGATGTACACGGAGATCCAACGCCTCGCGGCGCAAGCCGCAGACGCTGTGAGCTGAGCTCCCCGTTGTTCGAGCCCGCAGTATGGCCGCCATTCGGCCATACTGCGGGCTCGAACTCTCAGACCTTCACGACTCGAGTGGTGAGTGCGCGGCAGGATGCCAGGGCCGCGCTAACCGACTGCCTTCGCCTCGTCCTTCATCGCGGACCAGTAACCGCGCGAACGTAACTCGTCGATCGTCACCTTTGTGCAAGTACCGAAATGTTCCTCCGCTGCCTTGACGGCGGCTCGCGCATCACGGTCGGCGAGGGCGTTGAGAACACGCTCCCGATATGCGGTCTCGGTCGCCGGCCAGCGTTGACTGCTGAAATAGAAATCGTTCGGGAGCGCAAATGCCAAGAAGCGAAGCGTGAGCAACAATCGCTCGGAGGTCCCAACCCTATTGATCGCCCGGTAGAACTCGTACGTCAGGGCGAGTTGCGCCGCCGGGTCACGGGCCGTTGTGATCTGGGTGTGCAGCTTCTGTAGGCCTGCGAGTTGCTCGCTGGTGATGCTCTTGGCTGCTCGCCGCGCGGTCAATCCGAACAGCAAACTGACCACTTCGAAGTGGTCTTCGATGTCCTCGACCGTGAGGGTCACCACGAACGCGCCGCGGCGCGGAATCGATTCGACGAAACCCTTGGCCGTGAGTTCGATGAGCGCTTCTCGGATAGGTAGCCGGCTGATCCCCAACTCCTCGGCGATCTCATCCTGGTCGACCTTCGCGCCCGGACCCAAACGTCCCGACACTATGCCCTCACGGATGTAGTTTGAAGCCATCTCTTTGAGGCTCTGATGGTTTCGGCGATTACCTGGTGTGGCGCCGAAGAGTAGCGCATCGCCATTCGCGCCAGGAATATCGTCGTGGGAATCGGGCATCTCGGACGCCTTCCTGGTCGGCTGGGTCAGGTCAGCAAAACCAACTTTCGGGTAAGGGCTTCGCCCTTTATCGCATATATCGTATCGCACATTGGTTTTTCAGTGCGTTGTCCAGCGGCGCGCCGCAGCCGCCGAGACACAGAACTCGGGTCCGGCCGGCCCATCTGCGGGTGGAGTTCCCTACATCGAAGATATAATATATCCATATGGCAGTCCTTCACTGCCACGCGAGGACAACTACGAGCTCGCCTCGCCTATCGATGGTTGTTGACGACCAGAATTGCGAATACTCGTGAGACCTCGGCATTGAAAGCAAAGGAGAGAAGTGAGCGCAGCCGCAACCAGCCCCGAATATGACCTGACGCTGACCCTGGCACGCAAGGAGGTCGTGGCCGATGGGGTCGTCAGGCTTGCGCTCCGCGATGCCGGGGGCGCCAGCCTGCCCTCCTGGAAACCGGGCGCGCATATCGACTTGGTCCTGGACAACGACCTCGTCCGCCAGTATTCGCTGTGCGGCGACCTAACCGACACAGCACAATTCGAGGTTTGCGTACTGCGCGAGGAAACTGGTCGGGGTGGCTCGAAACATGTGCACGATCAGCTTTCCGAAGGAAGTACTGTCCGGATCAAAGGACCGCGTAACAACTTTCATTTGGTGGAAGCGCAGGAATACGTCTTCATCGCGGGTGGGATCGGGATCACGCCCATTGTGCCGATGATCAGGTCGGTGGCGGCCCGCGGAGCCGAGTGGCGTCTCATCTATGGCGGTCGTACCAGAAAGACGATGGCCTTCGCCGAACAATTGGCGGCCGAGAATCCGGATCGCGTCGACATCCGCCCCCAAGACGAAACTGGATTGCTCGACATCGCCGGCGTCGTCGACGAACTCGTCGACGTAACCGACGTCCGGGTCTACTGCTGCGGACCCGAGCCGCTGCTCGCTGTCGTCGAGGAAGCATGTGCTAGCCGCGGCATATCCCTGCACGTTGAGCGCTTCGCCCCCAAAGCTGGGGCACTCGATGGATCCTGTGAGGAATTCGTGGTCGAACTTGCCCGTTCCGGCGTCAGCCTCACCGTGCCCGCTGACTGCAGCATTATCGAGGTCCTGGAGGAGGCCGGGGTCATGGTGCCGTTCTCGTGCGAGGAAGGCATCTGTGGAACATGCCAGACGACCGTGCTGGCCGGTGTTCCCGACCATCACGATTCGGTGCTCACCGAGGAAGAACAGGCGGCCGGCGACACCATGACCGTCTGCGTATCACGTTCGCGTACACCACGGTTGGTTCTCGATCTCTGAGCGTCGACTGGTCCAGAAGAGCGGCTGCGCATGAAAGTGTGCAGCCGCTCTTCTGTAGGTCCGGTGCCGGCCCGTTAGCGTCCCCCGCTGCCGAGATCCGTCAGCCGGCGCTTCCACTCAGATGTGACGGCGTCCTCGTCGCCCGGGACTGCCCCGGTGACCTGTGGTGCCGCGGTTCTTGCCTGTTCTTCGGCGGCGGACTTGGTCCCCTCCAAATCCTTGACCATCTGATCGAGGATCGTTGGGTCGTCGGCTTCCGCGGTGCTGGTGGTCCACACCATGACCGTCACCAACGAGGAACGACTGTCGACGGGAGTGCACGACAATAGCCGCCGATGTACTGCTGTGTCATCCGACCCCGTCATGCTGTGTACGACGAACGGAACGTCCGCGGTGATCTCGGAATCAGGTGAAACAGGCTCTGCTAGTAGCATTTCCATGATCTGGATTGGACTGGCCCGCCATTCCGACACCTCACTGTGCACTCGGCGGTAACGCTTGTCGTCATCCCAGGCGAGATCGACGACGCCGGCGTCGGGGTTGCCGAGCGATATCCAGATCAAGCCGTATCTCTCTGTGCAGGGATAAGTGTGCAGATGGGCGTTGTCAGTGATCGGAAGTCCGGAGGGCTTGAATATGCACCGCCCCTCGTCGCCGAACGTCCAACCGTGTTTGGGGCAGACCAGGCGTCCTTCCTCGACCGTGCCCTTACTCAGCGCTCGCTTGCTGTGCGTACACCGATCGGGCGCCACAACAGCTGTTCCATTCGGGCTGCGCCACAATACAAGATCGTTACCCAGCAGACGCACAGCGGCTGGTGCACCTTGAATGGCTGACGAGGTCGCGACAGGAAACCACTGATGGCTTAGCGGTCCGGCAGCTGTGAGTGGGATCAACGCGGCGGTCATAAGGCTCGGAACTCTCTCTCAGGTAATTCCGGACAGTGCGCGCGCATGTCGATGTCCGGATTGATCGTTGCGGTCGGGTTCGAGGTATGTGTCTGCAGGGCAAGGCTTTC
>NZ_JAPJDO010000033.1 GCF_026242045.1 Mycobacterium pinniadriaticum | reverse complement strand
ACCTTCACTGGGGCCTCCATCCACATCTGTGGCTCTACCGGCCAGGACCCACTCCTGACGGCAACCCACGATCACATGTGGCGAGGCCCCAGCCTCCCCATACGGTCTAGGGCAAGCGGCTGTCGTTCGGCGTGTTGTGACATGCGACACGCCGTGCGGGGCGGTGCCGAGGTGCTTACGACCAGGGAATTTCAGAATTGTTATTCAGAACATGTTGTATCTCTTCTCGCTGTCGGACACTAGGTGTAGTGTTCGGGAGGCCGACAGACCCGAGAGTTACGGGGCCGCCGGATCGCCGGAACCGAAGCTGAGACGTCGGTCCGAGCGGCGCCGCCGGCCCGGAATTTCACGGTCTGAAAGCTCGCTGAAAGTTCATGAGTGCCTGCGCACAGTCCGTCTTGCTGAGTCCATCGCCATGTTTCGCTGAGGAGCCATACCGCAGATGACCATCACCGTGTACACCAAGCCCGCGTGCGTGCAGTGCAACATGACCTACAAAGCCCTGGACAAGGAAGGGCTGGCCTATGACGTCGTCGACATCTCCGAGGACGCCGAGGCTCGCGATTACGTGATGGCGATGGGCTACCTGCAGGCGCCGGTGGTGGTCGCCGGTGGCGATCACTGGTCCGGCTTCCGGCCGGACCGGATCAAGGCGCTCTCCGGTGCCGCGCTGAGCGCCTAGCGACCCGGGCGCCACGAGGAGCGATGTGATGAATCCGGATGGCGGCCTGAGCCTGGCAGGCTCGGAGCGGTTGGTGTACTTCTCCAGCGTTTCGGAGACCACCCACCGCTTCGTGCAGAAGCTGGGCGTGCCCGCCACCCGGATTCCTCTGCACGAGCGCATCGAGGTTCGCCGGCCCTACGTCCTGCTTCTGCCCACCTACGGCAGGGGCCGGGGTGACGGCCCGACGCTCGACGCCAAGGGGTACGTGCCCAAGCAGGTCATCGCGTTTTTGAACAATCCGCACAATCGGTCCCTGATCCGCGCGGTGATCGGGGCAGGCAATACCCAATTCGGTGCCGAGTACTGCTTTGCGGCCAAACTGGTGTCGCACAAGTGCAAGGTGCCACTGCTATACCGCTTCGAAATGATGGGAACCGCAGAGGACGTGGAAGCCGTTCGTGCGGAGCTGGCTGAATTCTGGGAGGACGAGGACACGTGGCACCTACGGTCACAGCTGCAGAGCCTGTAACGGTTTCCGGGCACGCGTTGCCCGGCGAGACCGACTACCACGCGCTCAACGCGATGCTGAATCTGTACGACGCGGACGGCAAGATCCAGTTCGACAAGGACGTCTTGGCCGCCCGTCAGTACTTCCTGGAGCACGTCAACCAGAACACCGTCTTCTTCCACAATCAGGACGAGAAGCTCGACTACCTGATTCGGGAGAACTACTACGAGCGCGAGGTTCTCGATCAGTATTCGCGCAACTTCGTCAAGACGCTGCTGGACCGCGCCTATGCCAAGAAGTTCCGGTTCCCGACCTTCCTCGGCGCGTTCAAGTACTACACCTCCTACACGCTGAAGACCTTCGACGGGAAGCGCTACCTGGAGCGGTTCGAGGACCGCGTGGTGATGGTGGCGCTGACGCTGGCCGCCGGCGACACGATTCTGGCCGAGCAGCTGGTCGACGAGATCATCGACGGCCGCTTCCAGCCGGCCACCCCGACGTTCCTCAACTCGGGCAAGAAGCAGCGCGGCGAGCCGGTGAGCTGCTTCCCGGCGGGGACGCCGATCGACACCCCCGACGGCCCGAAAACGATCGAGACGTTGCGCGCGGGGGACCGGGTGTTGTCGCACGACGGGTCATTTGCGCTGGTTGAGGATCTGGTCCGGAATCCGAATTCCCAAGCGCTCGTATCTATTTCGCATTTCGGGCACAAAGAACCGATCCTGTGCACGCCAGAACACCCGATTCTGGTGTGGACGACGCGCGACGTCCGGACCCTCACCATGGACGACGGCGCGGACCCCTTCAACGGGTTCGTCTGGCTCGAGGCGAAAGACATCGACCCAGCGATGGACTTCATCGTGACTGTCGCGCCGACGGAGACGCGAAAGGTCCGCGTTCATGATCTGATGGACCATGCGGGTGCCGGCACGTACGAAGACGTCGACGGGATGATCCATAAGGTCAACACCGACGCCAAGCACCGTAACAAGCAACGACACACCCGCAACTTCATACCGGTGGATCGGTATGCCGAGGAATCGTTCGACCTCGGCCACATCCTCGGCTGGTACCTCGCCGAAGGTCATATCTCGAAACGATCAGGCTCGGACGGTCTGGTGCCCAACGGGATTCACTTCACCCTGGGTGCACACGAACTCGAGTATCAACAGGACCTGGCCTATTCGTTCAAGATGGTCTTTGGAACGGACTTGTCGCTGAACCAGAGCTTCTCCGATCAGTCGGTTCGGATGATCTGCAACAGCAAGATCGTCGCCTCGCTGTTCCTGTCCATGGCCGGTACTGGGTTCGGTGAGAAGCGTCTGACCCATGATCTACTGACCGCCAACGAAGACTTCCAGCGCGGCCTGTTGCTCGGTTTGTTCCGCGGCGACGGGTGCACCACTACGGGCGGGATGATGCTCGACCTGGTGAATCCCGAACTGGTCGACCAGGTGCAACTGATCTTGCGCCGCCTTGGGATCGTGTCTGTCGTTCGGCAGTACGTGAACCAGGCGGGCAATGCCACCGGTCAGGTCTTCGTTCCCGGATTGCCGGGCACCAATGAGGAGTTCATCTTCGATGTCGGGAAGAACCTGCAGAACTATGTGGGGCGCAAGGGATCGTTGCGCACAACCTATCAGGTTGTCCATGGACGGCATGTGTATGGAATCCGTGAACTGAAGCAGACAGACCAGATTCCGGAGAACGTCTACAACCTTCATGTCGAGCGCACGCACACCTACACGATCCGCGGTGCTGTTGTGCACAACTGCTTCCTGCTGCGCATCGAGGACAACATGGAGTCGATCGGCCGCTCGATCAACTCCGCGCTGCAGCTGTCCAAGCGCGGTGGTGGAGTTGCGTTGCTGCTGACCAACATTCGCGAGCACGGCGCCCCGATCAAGAACATCGAGAACCAGAGCTCGGGTGTCATCCCGATCATGAAGCTGCTGGAGGACTCGTTCTCCTACGCCAACCAGCTCGGCGCGCGTCAGGGTGCGGGCGCGGTCTACCTGCACGCCCATCACCCCGACATCTACCGCTTCCTGGACACCAAGCGCGAGAACGCCGACGAGAAGATCCGCATCAAGACCCTCTCGCTGGGCGTGGTGATTCCCGACATCACCTTCGAGCTGGCCAAGAAGAACGAGGACATGTACCTGTTCTCGCCCTATGACGTCGAAAAGGTCTACGGCGTACCGTTCGCCGACATCTCGGTCACCGAGAAGTACCACGAGATGGTCAACGACGGCCGGATCCGCAAGACCAAGATCAAGGCGCGTGAGTTCTTCCAGACGCTGGCCGAGCTGCAGTTCGAGTCGGGCTACCCGTACATCATGTACGAGGACACGGTGAACCGGGCCAATCCCATCGACGGCAAGATCACCCACTCCAACCTGTGCTCGGAGATCCTGCAGGTGTCCACACCCTCGGAGTTCAACGAGGATCTGTCGTATTCCAAGGTGGGCAAGGACATCTCCTGCAACCTCGGCTCGCTGAACATCGCCAAGGCGATGGATTCGCCGGACTTCGCGAAGACCATCGAGGTGGCCATCCGCGGGCTGACCGCGGTCAGCGACCAGACCCACATCTGGTCGGTGCCCTCGATCGAGCAGGGCAACAACGACTCGCACGCCATCGGGCTCGGGCAGATGAATCTGCACGGATACCTTGCGCGCGAACGGATCTTCTACGGATCCGAAGAGGGTGTCGACTTCACCAACATGTACTTCTACACGGTGCTCTACCACGCGCTGCGGGCGTCGAACAAGATCGCCATCGAGCGGGGGACGGCGTTCAAGGGCTTCGAGAAGTCGAAGTACGCCAGCGGTGAGTTCTTCGACAAGTACACCGAGCAGGTGTGGGAGCCGGCGACCGAGCGGGTCCGCGAGCTCTTCGCCGATGCGGGCATTCGCATTCCCACCCACGAGGATTGGCTGCGGCTCAAGGAGTCGGTGCAGGCCAACGGCATCTACAACCAGAACCTGCAGGCGGTGCCGCCGACCGGGTCGATCTCCTACATCAACCACTCCACCAGCTCGATCCATCCGGTGGCCAGCAAGGTGGAGATCCGCAAGGAAGGCAAGATCGGTCGCGTCTACTACCCGGCGCCCTACATGACCAACGACAACCTGGAGTACTACCAGGACGCCTATGAGATCGGCTACGAGAAGATCATCGACACCTACGCCGCGGCCACCCAGCATGTGGACCAGGGGCTGAGTCTGACGCTGTTCTTCAAGGACACCGCCAACACCCGCGATGTCAACAAGGCGCAGATCTACGCCTGGCGCAAGGGAATCAAGACGCTGTACTACATCCGGCTGCGCCAAATGGCGCTTGAGGGCACTGAGGTGGAGGGTTGCGTCAGCTGCATGTTGTAGGGCGCGGCGCTTCAAACTGATTTGCCGAAACGCCGACTACGGTTGGCGTCCCTGGGAGGTGGTGTTCTCAGGCTGATGATGGCGGCCGCAGTGCTTATGACCGTTGGGCCCTTGAGCTTTCTCGTGGGTTTCGCAGTATCGGAAGTTATTGGATACCTGTCAACGACAATCGCAAAGGAGGCCATGCCTATGAGAAAACTAGTAGTGAGATGCGCTAAAGAGCGTACGGGTAGAACCGGAAAAGCCACCTCCTGCTATCCAGGGTTACCCTGCTGACGAGCCTGTGAAAGTCAGGCGAAATAGCGAATCTCGCGGGCTGTAGCGCGCGTTTGGACGTCGCACCCATCGCATCGACTCAGACGTGAGAGTGAGCCTTTCGCGATTTCTTCGCTCTCAGTTCTGGATCGAGTGCTCGAGGTCAGCTCAGCGAGCCTTTTCCGCGCGCAGTGCCTTGACCCGACGCTCCTCGGCCAGCACGTTCTGGTAGCTCTCGCGTTCGGCGATCAGCCAGTCCGGCTTCTCGGCGAGCAGCGCATCAATCTGCTCGGTGGTCAGCGCATCAAGCACGCCGCCGCGCGCCAGGCCGGCGATCGAGACACCAAGCTTGGCCGCCACCAAGTTCTTCGGGTGCGGCCCGTTCTTGCGGAGGTCCTTGAGCCACTGCGGCGGGTCGGCCTGCAACGCGGCGAGCTCATCGCGGGTGATCGCGTTCACCTGGAATTCCGCGGGCGTCGCCGGCAGGTACACGTCCAGCTTCTTGGCCGCCGTCGCGGGTTTCATCGACTGCGCGTTGGGCCTGCTCATGCCCGTCAGCCTATAGCCTGAGGCGGTGACCCAGGCCTCGCTCACCCTCGGATACGTCCCTGGCGGGACGCCGGCCAAGTGGGCGCGGACCTGGGCGCAGCGCCACCCCGACATCCCGCTGACATTGCGCGCCGTGGAAGCGGCGGACGCGGCCGCCGAAGTACGGGCGGGCACCGTCGACGTGGCATTGATCCGACTGCCCGCCGACACCGCCGCCTTGGCCGTCATCCCGCTCTACGAGGAGACGACGGTGGCGGTGGTGCCCACCGATCACCTTCTGTCCACAGTCGACGAGATCAGCTCCGCGGACCTCGACGACGAGCCGATCCTGCTGCCACTCGACAACGTCGTCGCCTGGCCTGACGCCCCGGGCACCCCGATCGATCACCGCCCCGAAACCACCCAGGACGCAATAGAACTCGTCGCGGCAGGCATGGGTGCGCTCATCGTGCCGCAGTCGCTGGCCCGGCTGTATCACCGCAAGGACCTCACGTATCGCCCGATCGCCGACGCGCCGAGGTGCTCGGTGGCGCTGGCATTCCCCGAAGGGGCGCAGTCGGACCTGGTCGAGGAGTTCACCGGGATCGTGCGGGGCCGCAAGCCCGGTTCCTCGCGGGGGCAGGCCCAGCCCGCACCGAAGCGCACCGCGCGGGAGAAGACGCTGGCCAAACAGGCTGCCCGCGCCGCCGCCGGCAAGGTCGCCCGTAAGCCGACCAAGCGCGGCAGACAATAGACGGCGTAACGGGCGTGTGACCCCGTTTTACCTGGTCAACACACTTGCTCCGAGATAATTGGACTTATGACCGCGTTGAACCATGTTCCGGCTGCCACGTCACCCGCCGAGCTAGCCGACCTTCTCCGCACCGACGGCTACGTCATCGTCGACAACCTGGTTCCGGACTCGCTGATGGACGCCATCGACGACGAACTCGGGCCCTACCTCGACGCGACGCCGATGGGCTACAACGCGATGATCGGCCGCAAGACCCGCCGCACCGGTGCGCTGGTGGCCCGTTCGGCGGCCTGCCGCAGGCTGATTCAGAACCCGTCGATCCTGGGTGTGTGCGGCGACTTTCTCGGTCATGCCAGCGCTTTTCAGCTGATGCTGACCCAGGTGATCTCGATCGAGCCGGGCGAATCGGACCAGGCGTTGCACCGCGACCAGAACGCATTCGACTTCTACCCGTTTCCCGACGACTACCACGTGCAGTGCAACACCCTGTGGGCGATGACCGACTACACCGCCGAGATGGGTGCCACGCGAGTGGTGCCCGGCAGTCAGGTCGGCGATAAGAAGCCGACCGATTACGCCGACGACGAGTGCCTGCAGGCCGAGATGTCGCGAGGATCGGTGCTGATCTATTCCGGAAAGATCGTGCACAGCGGCGCCGCCAACCGCAGCGAGAAGATCCGGCGCGCCATCAACGTCAACTACTGCGTGGGCTGGGTTCGTCAGGAGGAGAACCAATTCCTCTCGGTGCCAACGGAAGTCGCGCGCACCCTCGACGACGACCTGCTGAAGTTGATCGGCTACCAAGAAGGCGCGTGGGCGATGGGGTACTTCCGCGACTTCGAAGACCCGCTGCGCGCGATCCGTGGAGACGCGGTCGGCTACGGATTCGACGCCACCAACCTCAACGGCAATGCAGGCGCCGCATTCGCCGAGCAGCTCACCCACAGCGAGTGATACTGGGCCCGCGGCCGCAGTCATGCCGGCGGCGTTCATCGGGCACGGCAGCCCGATGAACGCGCTGGAGCTCACTCGGTACACCTCGGCGTGGCGTGCGTTCGGCCGGTCGGCGCTCGAATCGATCGGGAGACCGCGCGCGATCCTCGTGATCAGCGCGCACGGGTACGGGTCGCTGTCGATGACGTCCTACACGTTGGGGCTATCGGCTTAGAAGATCGTGGACGTCTTCCCACGGCTGTCCTGCCCATTCGGGAACCGGCGCAGCAGGGCCTCCTGAACGAAGGATGCGACCAGCCGGCCGTCCTCGGTGAAGACATGGCCGCGTCCATAGGCCCGTCCGGCACCGGTTGCCAACGACTCGTGATCGATGAGCAGCCACTGCCGAGCGTCGAACTCGTCGTGGAAGGTGATGTCCTGGGTCAGTACACCGGTCGACACCTCGGTATGGGCCATCGACTGGCCAAGGCCGGCATGGGGGCGCATCGCGGTGGCGATGAGCCAGCCGTCACTGGCGTGCGACAGCAGTGCTCGTGCCATCGTCGTGTCGTCGACCGGTGCATCGGGGAAGCGAATCCACAGCTGTAATGACGGCGGTCCGGTCTGTGCGGGGTCGGCGATGTCCACGTCGCCCACGACGATGGTCTGCGGGGCCGCAAGCCAGTGGGGGACAGCCTTCGCCGCATCCGGGGCGGGTGCGGCGGGCATCGGGATCTGATGGCGGACCAGGTCTGGTTCCGCGACGTCGAGCAGGACCAGTGAGCGCGCACATAGTCGGTCGTTCTGGGCGAATGTCACTGTGGCGCTGGCGATATTGCGTCCCTGGTGCATCGGCTCGACCCGGATATCGACAGGTTGGTCGAGTCGGGCGCCCCTGGCGAAGACGGTTTGCGCCGACCGCACCCGTTTGTCCGGAATGCATCGGCTGGCGGCGACGACCGCCTGGCCCACCATCTGGCCGCCGAAGACGACCCCGCGTCGCTCGGTGAAGTACGGGGCCCGCAACACACCCTCGCCGGCATCGCTGAGGGTGAACGCGGCATGGAGTTCGGCGCTCAGCGAGGCGGCGGTGCGCGGGTCGGGATGTGCGCCGGTATCACGGTTCGATGAGGTCACGTCGCGATGGTCGCACGCGCCGGCCATTCGGCGGGACCACCATTCGGCGGGACCATACTGAACTCGGCGCGTCGGGTCCCGAGTGACGGCATACTCGTCACCGTTATGCGCTACGACGCCTTCATCTCGTATTCCCACGCCGCGGATGGACAGTTGGCCCCGGCACTGCAGAAGGCGCTGCAACGGCTTGCCAAGCCTTGGTACCGGCGCCGGTCACTGGAGGTTTTCCGCGATCAGACCGGTCTCGCGGTGGACCCGCACCTGTGGGCGGCCATCGTGCGCGCCCTGGACGACTCCGAGTGGTTTCTGTTGCTCACCTCGCCGCAGGCGGCCAACTCGGTGTGGGTCAACCGCGAGATCGAACACTGGAAGGCCAATCGATCGCTGGACCGGATCCTGCCGGTGCTCACCGAAGGGCATTGGCAGTGGGATCCCGATGCCGTCGATTTCACGGCGGACTCCGATGCGGTACCCCCGGCGTTGCGCGGAGTGTTCACCGACGAGCCCCGCCACCTGGATCTACGCTGGGCCCGCGAGGACGAGCAACTCGACCTGCGCAACAGTCGGTTCCGCGATGCGGTGGCCGAGGTGGCAGCACCGCTGCACGGCCGGACCAAGGACGACATCGAAGGCGAGGACGTCCGCCAGCACCGCCGTACCCTGCGGATAGCCCGGGCGGCGGTGACGGCCTTGATCCTGTTGACCGTCGCCGCGGTCACCGGTGCCGGTATCGCGGTCTACAACGCGAACCGCGCCGAGCAGAGACGAATTCAGGCCGAGGCGCAGCGGCTCGCCGCCCAGAGCGGCACCGAACTCGAGCGGCCCGACCTGGCCTTCCTGCTCGCCGCGCACGGCTACCAGCTCGACCACAGCGCCCAGACGGAGTCGGCGTTGCTCACCTCGGTGGCCAACCTGCCCGAGTTCAAACAGCGGATCCCGACCGAGTCCCCGGCCACCGCGGTGGCCCTCACCGACGCGGCCGACCGGGTGTGGATCGGCACGGCGGACGGCACGGTGCTGGCGCGGAGATTCTCCGACGGTTCCGATCTCGGCCGGCTGGATCCCGCGTTCGGCGGTGAAATCGTGGCCATGGCTCCGGCGCGACGGGGCAGCGACGCGGTCGTCGCCACCGACGGCGTCACGGTGACCACCGTCGGCGCCGATTTCACACCGGTGGTGGTGCGCGCCGCCCCCGATGCCGTGCGATCCCTGGCCGTCGACCCGGCGACGGGCCGGATCGCGGCGGGCACCGTCTCCGGTGATGTCGTCGTTTGGGAACCGACCGACCCGAAACCGGCGCTGCGTTTCCCGGCGGTGCCCGACGGGGTGGGGGACCACCGCTGGGTCACCGCGCTGGCCTGGACACCCGACGGCGCACTGCTGGCCGCCGGTCAATACGGCGGGGTGCGGCGGTTCAACCTCGACGCGCCGGGGCGGCCGGTCTGGGAGCAGGCCGACGCCAGCGGTGTGCCCGGTACCTGGGTATCGGCGCTGGCCGTTGTCGACGACGGCACCGTTGTCACCGGCGCCACCGACGGCACGATCGGGTTCTGGAGCGCCGCCGACGGCGTCATGACAGCGGCCGGGCTAGTCAAGTTGCACGCCGACGAGGTGCGCGGACTCGCCGTGACCGGGGATCCTCCGGAGGCCGGTTCGGTGGCGTCGGTGTCCGACGACGGGTTCATCCTCTACTGGAATCACCTCACCGGAGAGGCGGTGCTGGCGCCGACCCGGGTGGACGAGCAGGGAGCCACCGCCGTCGCATGGGATCCGGCGAACCCGTTGCACGGTGTGGTCGGCGGCACCGCCGGCGGTGCCCTGCTGCTCGACTACGGCCCCGACCAACGCCGGCCACTGGCCAGGCCGGTGCCCGGGTGGGCCGACGCCATCGCGGTGGCACTGTCGCCCGGCGGCGATCGGCTGGCGGTGGCGACCGCCGCCCACGGCGCCGACAAACCGGAAAGCGAACTGGTGCTCACCACGCCGGGTAAGCCCGACCCCACCGCGGCGTCGGTGCCTGTCGCCGGACTCATCGACCGGATCGTGTTCACCCCGGACGGCCGCCGGGTGCTGGCCAGCACCACCGACGGCACGGTCGCGGTCTGGGACGGTGCTGGCGGGTCGGCGACGGTGACTCCGGTGGCGCCCAGCGGCGCGGCGAGCCAGCTCGCGGTCGACCCCGACGGCGCCACGGTAGCAACCAGGTCGATGGATACCGACACTCAATCGTTTGACGCCGCACCCACCCGGCTGTGGCGGCTGGATGGCGAAAAACTGATCCAAAGCGGTGAAATCGAGGGTTCTCCTTTGGGTTTCGGGCTGGCATTCACCCCCGACGGTTCCCGCCTGGTGATCGGTGGGAGTAATCAGTTGATCATCAGTTCACTGTCCGACGGTGCGCGCACGACCGTGGACATCGCCGACGACCAAAGCCGTTTCGTGGCGGTCTCCCCGGACGGCAAGACCGTCGCGGTGGCGTTGTGGAGCGGCCCCGTGCGTCTGATCGATGTCGAGACCGGCAAGCAGAGCGGCGATGACCTGCGGGTCGCCAAGCGGGTGACCGACCTCGCCTTCCACGGCGCCCAAGAACTGGTCGGCACCTCCGAGGACGGCAGCATCATCTTCTGGGATCTCGCCACCCGCACCCGGATGTCTGACCGGCCGTTGACGGCGGTGTCCCGCGATGCCGGGCAGGGGTTCGGGCTGGCCCCCAGTCTCGCTGTCGGCGAGGACATCGCGGTGACGGCCTCGGTCGCCGACGGGCGGTTGGTGACGTGGTCGCTGGATCCCTCGGACTGGATCGCCGAAGGGTGCGCGGTACATCGCCGCGAACTCACCGACGCCGAGAAGAGCCGGTATGGACTACAAGGGTCCGCATCGATCTGCGGTGCGGCTCAGAAGAACTGATACCCCTGCCGGGCGATCGAGAAGCCATGTCCGGTTGCGGTGTCGGTACATGTCATCGCCGACGCGGTGCTGGTGCAACGCAGAACGCCGGCGCTGATCGATTCGCCGTAGCGCAGCGGCGGTCCGCCGGCGAGGGCGGTGTCGCCGGCGCAGACGAATCCCGGGGACCGGCCCGGGCCGAGGGTGATTCCCTGGCCGTAGTCGAATTCGCAGTCCGCCGGGCGCGGTGGCGGTGCCCAGTCCCGTTCCCGGATATCGCAACGCACCTGCAGCGTGTCGATCATGCAGCCGATGTTGCCCGACGGTGAGGTGAAGCCGGTGAGCTCGCCGACCACCTGGTCGGCGTGTGCGACCGGAGTCGCCAACGCCCCGATGGCGAGGGCGGCGACGACGAAAGCGATCGCAGATGATCGGCTGGTCATGGCCATCATCGTCTCACCCGAGCGGCGGGCATGAGACGGTTCCGCGGGCTTGGCGACGCGTGGTCGGGATATGCCTTGCTGCCGTGGCTGATTCGTGGGGCTATCGGGCGATGCACCGAATTCGACCTTCGTCAATCAGTCGCGGCTCGGCCCGCAGTGGCCTAACGTAGACCGGCAGAAAGTTGCTGGCGGCGAAACGTCCCGAGCCGGTCGAACCGCCCCGCAGTGTCGGTCGCATGGGATGGCATATGTCGCGGATCTTCGTGAGCCACTCGAGCCGCAACACGCGCGAGGCCGTCGCGCTCAAGCGCTGGCTGGTCGAACAGGATCCGCCGCTCGCCAATGAGATCTTCCTCGACGTCGACCCCGACACCGGCCTGCGGACCGGGACGCGGTGGAAAGATGCCCTGCGGCAGGCGAACGCCCGCTGCGAAGCTGTCATCTGTTTGCTGTCGTCGGATTGGGAGGCCTCTTCGGAATGCCGGGTGGAATACCGGACCGCCGAGAACCTGAACAAGCAGATCTTCGTGGCCAGGCTGGAGCCCTCCACCGGTGAATCTCTGACCTCCGAGTGGCAACGCTGCGACCTCTTTCCCGCCGGTCCCACCACGACCATCGACCTCGGCGACGGCGCACCGGTGCAGATGTCGACCGAAGGCCTGTATCGGCTGCGCGACGGTGTCCGTGGCGCCGGCATCGGCGCGGAATCCTTCGTGTGGCCGCCGCTGGCTGATCCCGACCGCGCGCCCTACCGCGGCTGGCAGTCGTTGGAGGAGGCTGACGCGGCGGTGTTCTTCGGCCGCGACACACAAATTGTTCGGGCCCTCGATGCCGTGCGGGGGATGCGCCTGGGCGGCTTGGAATCGATGTTCGTGATCCTCGGCCCATCGGGAACCGGCAAGTCGTCGTTTCTGCGGGCCGGGTTGTTGCCGCGCTTGCGGCGCGAGGACCGCCGGTTCGTGATCTGCGACCTCATCCGCCCGCAGCGCAGCGCGCTGACGGGCCAGGCCGGCCTCGCGGTCGCCATCGCCGGCGTCCGTAGGAGGTTCGGGCTGGCGGCCCCGAATCTCGGTGAGATCAAGGACGCGTGCTCGGCGGGTGACGCCGACCAGATCGCGATGTGGCTGGAACAGGTCCGGGTGGCGGCTGGAGATCGTCTGCTGGAGCGCGGCGCGGATGCTGAGGCGGCGACGGCGCCGACGCTGGTGTTACCGCTGGATCAGGCGGAAGAATTGTTCTCCGCCGACTCCGGAGAGCAGGCCACTGCGTTCCTCCAGCTGTTGGCGTCTGTGATCGACCGGCTCGGCACCGCGGAGACCGCCCTGGTCGTGGTGGCCACCATCCGCACTGATCGTTACGAAGTGATGCAGACCCATCCCGCACTGGCCGGTGTCGGCACCGTGCTGTTCGACGAACTCAAACCGATGCCCTCGACACAGTTCAAGGAGGTGATCGTGGGTCCTGCGCAGCGGGCCACCGAGGGAGGCCGGCCGTTGCGGCTGGCGCCCGACCTTGTCGATCGCCTGCTTGAAGACACCGGGGAGGGCGCCGACACCCTGCCGATGCTCGCATTGACCATGTCCCGGCTGTACACCGACTACGGCGCGAGCGGGGAACTCAGATTGTCCCATTACGAGGCGCTCGGTGGGTTGCGCCGCGTCGTCCAGAACGAGATCGATGAGGTGCTGTCCAGCGATCCCGGGCGGCGGGAAGCCGAATTGACCTCGCTGCGTTCGGCGTTCATTCCATGGCTGGCCACCATCAACCCGGACAACGACCAGCCGATGCGCCGGGTGGCACGCTGGGCCGACCTGCCGGAGCCCAGTCGTCCGCTGGTCGACGCGCTGGTGTCGAAACGGTTGATGGTCAAAGACATCCGAGACGGCCAGACTGTCACCGAGGTGGCGCTCGAGAGCCTGCTGCGGCAGTGGGATGATCTGGCGGGGTGGCTGCGTGAGCAACGCAAGGATCTCAAGAACGCCGACGATCTGCTCCGCAGCGCGTCGGCCTGGGACGTCAACGGCCGCAACCCAGCCTGGCTGTTGGAGGGCACTCGGTTGACCGAGGCCACCGAGCTGGTCAACCGGCCTGGCTTCGGGCAACGGCTCGCGGTCACCCATGCCTTCCTCACCGCCTCATACCAGCGTGAGGCGTCCCGCCGCGCAGCTGAAGAGCAGCAACGACAAGCCGAAATACTTGCCGCGCAGGAGCGCACGCAGCATGCCCTGGAACGCCAGGCCACCGCCGAGGCGCACACGGCCGTCCTGCGCCGCCGGTCTCGGGTATTGCGGGCGGTACTGGCTGGCACCGCTATGGTCGCGGTGATCGCCGTGGTGCTGTCGTTCGTCGCCAACGCCGCGCGAAATCAGGCTCAGGATCGCTTCGTCGAGGCCACCGCTGTCAGGCTGGTGTCGGAGTCCCAGGCCATGCTGGCCAACAGCCGGCCGGGCGGAACCACCCGGGCGATCCAACAGCTCTTGGCCGCCGGGTTGCTGACTCAACGTTATGACAGGGGCGTCCTCTATGACGCGGTGGCCCAACTGGCGCCGGTGTCGAAGATTCGCAACGTCCCCCGGCCAGTCGTCTCACCTGTCTTCAGTCCGGACGGAAAGTGGGTGGCTGCCGGCGACATGACATCACAGGACGGCGTCGCCAGGGTTCGGATCTGGGACGCAGAAACCGGTGAGCTACATGGTGACCCGCTGATCGCTGGCTCGCGCGGATTCGAATCGGTGGACTTCAGTCCCGATGGCCGGCTGCTGGCGTCGGCAAGCCTGGACGGCACGGTCGGTGTGTTCGACGTGGCCACGGGCGAGCCGGTCAGTGAACCGCTTGCAGTCGGTAAGGAGGCACACGACGCGGTCTTCAGCCGCGACAGTGCCAGGCTGGCGTCCCTCAACAGGGACGGCGACCTACAGGTGTGGGACATCGAATCCGGCAAACCGGATCCCAAGCCGCTGCTGACCGGGGCTCGACGGGTCTCATTCTCCGCGGACCGGCGCCGCGTGGCGGCCAGCGACTTCGAAGGTGCGGTCCGCATCTTCGACCTGCGAACAGGCAAACTGATCACCGATATACCCGCCCACGGTGAACTTTCGTACCTCGGACTGAGCCCGGATGGCACGGAGTTGTTGACGGCGAGCTTCTCCGGTGCGCTAGACGTGTGGAATGCCGATACCGGCCGGCTGGCCGAGTCGTTGGCCGAAAGTTCGACCACGGTGGTGACTTTCGGAGCATTCAGCCCAGATAGCAGCGTGATTGCCACGGGCTCAGTGGATTCCACGGTCGCACTGTGGGCATTCCGGCACGGCGCATGGGTGAGGATTCCGCTCGCCGGGCCGGCCGGGCTCATCTCCGGAGTCGCCTTCTCGCCCGAGGGTGACCGACTGGCGGTCAGCGGCAGCGACGGCAGCCTTTGGTTCTATGACGTGACAACAGCGCTCCCGCTCAGCGGCAGCTCGGTCGAGTTCGGTTCGGATGGCACGCTTGCTACGGGTGACCGAAACGGGAAGATCCTGTTGTGGGATCCGGTGACCCACGACATATCCGCCTCGGTCGGAACTGCGACCGAGGCGATCGTGGGCATGGCATTTCGACGCGACCAGACAGAGTTGGTCACGCTCAGCGAATCGATCGGGCTTGACCTGTGGAGCGTGGCCGACGGCCGTTGGCGCGCAGCACCGATCAAGATCGACACCCTCTTCAGGTCGGTCGCGTTCAGCGCTGACGGGGACCTGATCGCCGCCGGTGAGAATCATGGCGGGGTCCGTATCGTCGACGCCAAGACTCGTCGTCCGCTCATCGGTACCCTCAGCGACGGCGCGGGCAGAATCCAGGCCGTCGGGTTCTCCCCGAACGGTGACACTATTGCCGCGCTGGACACCGAGAACGATCAACTGAAACGGTGGGACCGCAATACCGGCAAGCTCATCTCGGTCAAGGATCTCGGTGTGACGGCATGGGTCGGTGCCGTTGGCCCCGACCTGGAAGCCGGGGCTGGCGGCATCGATGGCTATGTCGCGTTCTATGACAGCGCGAGCGGCGACCCGTTGCGGGAACCGGTTCGTGGCCATAATGGGCAGGTCACATCGATGGCCTTCGCCGCCGAGACTGAGCGGGCTGTGACCTCGGCCGTCGACAGCGTGCGGCTTTGGGATGCGAGCACTGGCGATCCCATCGGACAGCCCGTCACCGGTCCGCGGGAAGCTTTGATCGATGTGGCGATCAGCCCGGACAGCCGTTTCCTGGCAGTCGCGACCAAAGGCGACAACGTCTGGATCTGGCCCGCGTGGGCGGAGCCGGCAGACCTGTGTGCCAAATTGGCGGCCAACATGAGCCGCAAGCAGTGGGATCAGTGGGTTTCCCCGGACATCCCATACCGAAAGGTCTGCGATGGTCTCCCGATCGCACCCGACTGAGGAATGGCAGTGAATTCCAGAACCCGTGACGAGCATCTGTTCGACGACGGCCCCAAACGTCTGCTTGCCTTGGACGGCGGCGGAATTCGCGGCGCGCTGACGCTGGGATACCTGGGCCGGATTGAGGCGATCCTGCGGGAACGCACCGGGGGAGACCCGGCGTTTCGGCTGTGCGACTACTTCGATCTGATCGGCGGGACCTCCACCGGCGCGATCATCGCCACCGGCCTGGCCCTGGGCCTCTCGGTCGACGAACTCGACGGTATCTATCGCACGCTCGGCGAGAAGATCTTCGCGGACAGCGTGTTCCGGATCGGCTTGATCGGGGCGAAGTTCCCGAAGGAACCCCTGATCGAGGCGTTGGACTCCTACTTCGGAGACGAGACCCTGGGCAGCGACAAGCTTCGGACCGGGTTGATGGTGGTGACCAAGCGCCTCGATACCGGCAGCCCGTGGCTGCTGCACAACAACCCTCGCGGCGCCTTCTACGATTCGGTGGGCGACGGCGTGGCCAACAAGGACCTACTGCTGACCAGCATCGTGCGCGCCAGCACCGCGGCGCCGCATTACTTCGACCCGGAGCTGATCGAGATCGCGCCGGAAACCTTCGGTGCGTTCGTCGACGGCGGTGTGAGCCCCTACAACAACCCGGCGATGCAGGTGCTGATGCTGGCCACCTGCAGCGGGTACGGACTGAACTGGCACTTCGGTGCCGACCGGCTGCTGCTGGTGTCGGTGGGCACCGGCTATCGCGAGATCTCGGTTCCCGCCCACGAGGTGATGACCATGCCGGCCGTCCGGCTGGCCGCCGAATCGGTGCTGTCGATCATGCAGGACGCCAACTGGCAGGGTCAGGCACTGCTGCAGTGGATGGGCCGCAGTCCGACCGCCTGGACTATCGACAGTGAGATCGGCGATCTGCGGGCCGACTCGCTGGGCAACGGCCCGGATTTGCTGTCCTATCTGCGTTACGAGGTTGCGCTGCAGCCGGATTGGCTACGAGACACGCTGGGTGTCGAGCTCTCCGCGCGCCAGTGCGAGGCGTTGTACTCGATGGACGAGCCCGCCAACGTCGCCGAGCTGACCCGGCTGGGGCGCAGCGCCGCGCAGATCCAGGTGCGGCCGGACCACTTTCCGTTGGCCTTCGACCTCTAGACCGGGCCTTCGTAACGCCGGGCGAACTCGTCGGCGGGAACGGGCCACTGTTCGCCGTGCTCACCTTGCACCACCCAATCGCCGGCACCGGCGGTAGTGCGACCCTCCAGCGTCTCGATCACCTCGCCGGCGCGCGCCGGCCGAGCCGACACCACACCGTCTCTGCGCCACCGCGATCCGTCGAGATGGCTGTGCTGGGCGCGGAATACCGGATCCTTCACCGACCACCATCGCTGGCCGTCGGGTTCGGAGACCGCCCAGTCGCCGGCATCGGCCTGCAGCCGCTCGCCGGACGTGGTGGTCCACGTCCAGGGTTTGTCCCGGCGTTCGGCGATGACCAACCCCGTCCGCCGGAACCGATTCCAGGGGCTCTCAGTGCTGTCGGCGATCGGACGTGAACGGTAGCCGAGCTCGCGCAGCTTGGTCAGCGTCGCGGCCAAGCTGCTCAGCGCACTGTTCAGCAGCGCCGGGTCGGCTTCGATGGCCGCGAAGTCGGTCAACTTGTCATGGATCTTGCGGGCGTCGTCTCGCGTGGGGCCGTACTGCCACCCCGCGGCGCGGTAGTAGCGGCACCAGTCCTCGTGCTCGGCGCGCGCCATCGCGATTGCGGTGTCGCGCTCAAAACCCATGCGCTGCAGTTGCTCCAAGGGCGGTAGCCGGCGCAGCTCGGCAGTGGAAAGACGATCGGGGGATTGCCCCCAGGTGTTCCAGGTGTGCCCGCCGATCTTCTCCACCATCCATAGCGCATTGCGAACCTGCCGGCGATTCGAGCCACGATAGAACTCGTCGAGCTCGTCCCACGGCAGCGATGCGGGGGTGCGTACCGGCACCTCGGCGGCGTAACGCTGGTGGATCAGCCGGGCAGCCCGCTCCCAGGCATCCTGCGCCTGGCCGCCCGGCAGGTCCAGGCTCAACCGGTAGGTGCGCAATTGGCCGACGAGTGTCGCTCGCCTCTCGGAGGTGTCTGCGTCGGCGTCCCAGGCGTAGATCGGGGTGTCGGGAAACCGTGCGGCGAGCCGGGTTCCGGTGCTGGTATCGATTCCCGGGGCGCCGTCGACCAAGATCACCGCGGTCGCCGGCCCGGCCGCCAGCAGGCTCGACAGCACCGGAACCGTCGGGTTGTCGTTGACGGCCCGGATCTTGGTGAAATCGGGGGACAACCCGATGCGGCGGACGGAGTGGTCGTGGTCGGCCAGGTACTCCTCGGCGGCCGGGCCGACGAGTGTCAATTCGGGAAGTGCTGCGGCGTCGTCGCTGTGGTAGTCGTTCTCGATCCGCCGTTGCGTCATGTCCGCGCACAGCGCCAGGGTCAGTTGCGATGTCCCGCAGATCATGATGCGGTCGACCGGGGTGCCCGCCAGGATCATGTCGAGTAACCGGCGCGCGGTCACCTCGTATTTGCCGACGGTGTCGGCCGCCCAGATGGTGTCGCTGCCGCCGAAGTGCTGGGCCCGCCAGGCGTCGGCCTGCCAGGGATCGTCGATGCGCACGATCAGCGGCAGTCGTTGACGATCGTCGAGCCGCGTCACCCGTTCGGTGATCGTCTGCAGGCGGGCCAGATTGGTCGAGGGATCGGGGGACATCAGGTAGAGCCGATCGAGTTTGTCCCAGATCGGCAGTGAGGCGAGTGTGGCCGGGCGGCCGAAATCCACCGCCAGGACGCAGGCCCCCTTGACGCGGGCGGCCCGCACGCACGGGCGATCGGGATCGGAGGTCACCACGACCAGCGTGCTGCGGCGGTCCAGGTTCCGGGCGATCGCGGCCAGCATTGACGATCCGTCGTCATCGAGATCGACCACCGCAGTCACCGAACCGGCGAGCCGGGCGCGCAACCGGTCCAATCGGGACTGGAACAGGGCGACCGCCACACCGATGACTGACAGGAACACCGCCGCCAGCGCCGACAACTGGGCGATGTTCAATGCCACCGGGGTGGGCGACGGGCACGCCCCGGAATCCAGGGCGCGCACCGGGTTGCCACCCTTGACCAGCTCGGCCGTCCAGATCAGCGGGGTGAAGAAGTCCGGGTGCGAGTCGTCCTGGCAGCGCCAATACGACGCCACTCCCAGTACGGCGCTGAGCAGCGCCAAGCCCGCCACGACGGCTATCGGTGCGCCCGCCCGTGATTCCGTGCCGGAGCGGGCCAGGACCGCCGCGAGCAACACCAGCAGCACGCTGACCACGGCGATGGTGACCGCGGAGTTGGGCCTGCCGAACCAGGCCAGCGCAGGTGGAAGACCGTCCCGGACCTGCGGCCAGGCGGCCAACACCCCCAGATAGCCGACGGCGAGCGCGGCCACGGCTCCGAGGACGGCACGAAGCGTGCCGATGCGGGAAGCCGAGGGTCGGGGCACCGTCGGATTCTAGAACTCAGGTGTGCGAGGGGCTCTGCTGCTTCTTGTACAGCGACTTCAGCAGGAAGTCGCGGAAGGTGTGGTTGTCCAGCAGTTTGAGTCCGGCCCCGGAGACCTTAGGGTAGCCGGCGAGCTTGTTGAAGAAGCGCCCGCGCCGATACTCCCGACCCCACGCCGCCTCCATGCGCAGCTGGTAGTTGGTGAAGTCGTCGGGTCCGCCGTTCTCCAACGCCGCGATCGCGCATTCGCCGGCGGCCAGCCCGGATTCCAGCGCCTTGGAGATACCGGCCCCGGAGACCGGCTTGCCCGCGCCCAGCGAGTCGCCGGTGAACAGCACTCCGGGACGCCACGGCGGCCAGGCAGTGAATCCCATCGGCAGCCGCCAGGCCCGGACGGTCTTGTTCTTCTTCAATTCCTCGACCGGCGGCAGCTCCCACTCGCGGGGCAGGCTGCGCAGGAAGTCGCCGAAGAAATGGGTGGCGTTGATGGACTGCCAATTCTTGTAGCTGTTGACGTAGCCCAGGCCGATGTTGAATCTGCCGCCACCCATCGGGAACACCCAGCCGTAGCCCGGCAGCTGATCGCCCTGGAACAGCAGCTTGAGGTAGATCTCGAACCGATCGGAGTCCGGCCGGTTGGCGTGCATCTCCGAGCGGATCGCGATGGCCGAATAGCCGTTGTAGTCCGAGTCGATCTTCAGCGCCCGCTTGATCGGGGAGTAGGCGCCGTCGGCCGCGATCACTGCGTCGCCCAAGACCTTCTCACCGCTCTTGAGCACCACACCGATCACCCGGCCGCGCTCGTCGAACTCGGGACCGGCGACCTCACAGCCCTGGCGCGCCACCGCGCCGGCCGACTCGGCGTGCTTGAGCAGCATGGTGTCGAGTTCGCTGCGGCTCGCGGTGTGACCGTGGTCGGGCATGCCGGGGCGCTTCGGGAACGACAGCTCCCATTCGGACGGGCTGTAAACGGTCACGCCGCTGATGCGGTGGAATTGCGACACCTCGTGGGCGAGGCCCATCTTCTGGAGATAGCTCACCGCCCGGGCGGTCAGGCCGTCGCCGCAGGGCTTGTCCCGCGGGAACTCCGCCTTGTCGAGGACCACCACTTTCGCGCCGGTCTGGGCGGCTTGCCACGCCGCCGCGGATCCTGATGGCCCCCCGCCGGCCACCACCAGGTCGAATCGCTCGGTCACTACGTCTCGTCTCACTTCGATAATCGGGTTGCCACGATGCTAACCGAGATCACGGCGCCGCTCCGATCGGCGGATGGCGGTCGGCCTGCGAGTACAGTGCTTGACGTGCGCAGAGCGTCCAGATCGCGATCCGGCACAGAGCCGGGCAAGGTCGACGCGCGCAGTGAACGCTGGCGTGAGCACCGCAAGAAGGTGCGTGCCGAGATCGTCGACGCCGCGTTCCGGTCCATCGACAAGCACGGGCCCGAGGTCAGCCTGCGTGAAATCGCCGAAGAAGCGGGCACCGCAAAACCGAAGATCTACCGGCACTTCACCGACAAGTCCGATCTGTTCCAGGCAATCGGCAAACGGTTGCGCGACATGTTGTGGGCGGCGATCTTCTCGAACATCGACGCCGCCACCGACCCCACCCGCGAGGTTGTCCGCCGCGGTGTGGCCGAGTACGTGAGCCTGGTCGAGCAGCATCCCAACGTGCTGCGCTTCATGCTGCAGGGGCGGTTCCCCGAGCAATCGGAATCCACCCAGCGCGCGCTCAACGAGGGCCGCGAGATCACCATGGCGATGGCCGAGACGTTCAACAACGAGCTGCGCGGCATGCAACTCGACCCCGCGGCGCTGGAGCTCGCCGCCGCGGCCGCGTTCGGGTCCGCGTCAGCGGCCACCGACTGGTGGCTGGGCCCCGACCCGGACAGCCCGAGGCGGATGCCGGCCGAGGAGTTCATCAATCACCTGACGACGATCATGTTGGGCACGGTCAACGGCACCGCCGATCTGTTGGGCGTCGACCTCGACCCCAACCGGCCCATTCACGACGCGATGCAGCGCCGCGCCGCCGCCGGCTGAGGCCTTACGCACCTAGGCGATACCAGCGGTATTGGGTACTTTGGTTGTCATGACCGTTGTCGAACCGTCCGTCGCCGAGACTGCCACCGAGCCCGTCCACACCAGGGCGCTGGTCATCGGCACCGGCTTCTCCGGGCTCGGCATGGGGATCGAGCTCCAAGCGCGCGGCGTCGACTTTCTGATCCTGGAGAAGGCCGACGACGTCGGCGGGACCTGGCGCGACAACAGCTACCCGGGCTGCGCGTGCGACATCCCGGCGCACCTCTACTCCTTCTCCTTCGAACCCAAGCCCGACTGGACCTACATGTGGTCGGAGCAACCGGAGATCCTCGACTACCTCAAGGGCGTGACCGACAAGCACGGCCTGCGTCGCTACATCCGGTTCGGCGCCCACGTCGACCGGGCCCATTGGGACGACGCCGAGTACCGCTGGCACGTGTTCACCAAGGACGGCCGCGAGTACGTCGCCCAGTTCCTGATCTCCGGTGCCGGCGCGCTGCATATCCCGGCCGTGCCCGATGTCGAGGGGCTGGCCGACTTCGAGGGTGCGGCGTTCCACTCGGCGCAGTGGGACCACAGTGTCGACCTCGCCGGCAAGCGTGTCGCGGTCATCGGCACCGGTGCCAGCGCCATCCAGATCGTCCCGGAGATCGTGGAGGAGGTCGGGGAGTTGCAGCTCTACCAACGCACCCCGGCCTGGGTGCTGCCGCGCACCAACAACCCGACCCCGGTGTGGATGCGCGACGCTTTCGCGACGGTGCCCGGCACCCGGGCACTGCTGCGCACCGGCATCTACTGGTTCCAGGAAGCGCTCGGCTTCGCGATGACCCAGCGGCCCGAGCTGCTCACGCTCGGCGAGCTGGCCGGCAAGTGGAACATCCGTCGCCAGGTTCGCGATCGTGACCTCCGACGCAGGCTGACTCCGAAATATCGGTTGGGCTGCAAGCGAGTGTTGTTCTCCGACGGATACTTTCGAGCCATCGCCGAACCCCGCTCGGAGCTGGTCACCGATCCGATCGCCCGGATCACCCCGCACGGCATCGTGACCGCCGACGGCACCGAACGCGAGGTCGACGTCATTGTGTTCGCGACCGGCTTCCACGTCACCGACTCCTATACCTACGTCGGTATCAAGGGCCCTGGCGGCGAGGACCTGGTGGACCGCTGGAATCGCGAGGGGGTGCAGGCCCACCGCGGAATCGCCGTCGCGGACATGCCGAATCTGTTCTTCCTGCTCGGGCCGAACACCGGATTGGGCCACAACTCGGTGGTGTTCATGATCGAGTCGCAGATCCGCTACGTCGGCCAGGCGATCGACGCCGTCGACAAGGCCGGGGCGCAGGCGCTGGCGCCCAGCCGGTGCGCGCAGGACACGTTCAATGCGGAGCTGCAGCAGCGGCTCGAGGGTGCGGTGTGGAGCACCGGCGGCTGCAGTAGTTGGTATCTCGACGAGCACGGCAAGAACCGCACGCTGTGGAGCGGCATGACGTGGCAGTACTGGTTGACCACGCGTTCGCTGAAGCGTTCGGAGTACCGCTTTTCCGGGGTGGGATCCGGGGCGCCGGTGCGGCCCTCGACGACGTCTGCTGCGGGCTGATCGTCGACACGCCGGGGTCATTTCGCGCTGCGCGCCGGACCTGTGGATTCGGTCTCGGGGAAACACAAGTTGTTGTGTTGCGGCGTGTTGTCGGACCCCAGGGGTAGTGTTTTGGTGGTCAGCCGGAAACGGGGCAAACAGCGTGGTGAAGTGGGGTTTCGGTGAGCGATGGAACGAAGCTGATCGACCGGGCGACGGCGATCAACTGGAACCGTGTCATTGACGAGAAGGACGCGGAAGTCTGGGATCGCTTGACCGGCAACTTCTGGTTGCCCGAGAAGGTGCCGCTGTCCAACGACATGCCCTCGTGGAACACGCTGACGGCCGACGAGAAGCAGCTGACCATGCGCGTGTTCACCGGGCTGACGCTGCTGGACACCATCCAGAGCACGGTCGGCTCGGTCAGCATGATCCCCGACGCGCTGACCCCGCACGAAGAAGCGGTGCTGACCAACATCACGTTCATGGAGTCGGTGCACGCCAAGAGCTACAGCTCGATCTTCTCGACGCTGTGCTCGACGACCGAGATCGACGAAGCCTTCCGCTGGTCGGAGGAGAACGTCAACCTTCAGCGCAAGGCGCAGATCATCCTCGACTACTACCGCGGTGATGATCCGCTCAAGCGCAAGATCGCCTCGGTGTTCCTCGAAGCGTTCCTGTTCTACTCCGGTTTCTATCTGCCGATGTACTGGTCGAGCCGGGCCAAGCTGACCAACACCGCCGACCTGATCCGCCTGATCATCCGCGACGAGGCCGTGCACGCCTATTACATCGGTTACAAATTCCAGAAGAGTTATGCGCTGCAAAGTGAGGAGCGCAAGCAGGACCTCAAGGACTACGCCTACGAACTGCTGTATGCGTTGTACGAGAACGAGATCGAGTACACCCAGGATCTCTACGATTCGGTCGGGCTGACCGAGGACGTCAAGAAGTACTTGCGCTACAACGCGAACAAGGCGTTGATGAACATGGGCTTCGAGGCGCTGTTCCCGCGCGACGAGACAGACGTGAATCCCGCGATCCTGTCGGCACTTTCGCCGAACGCCGACGAGAACCACGACTTCTTCTCCGGGTCGGGGTCCAGCTACGTCATCGGCAAGGCCGTCGTCACCGAGGACGAGGACTGGAACTTCTAGTTTTGCAGCTCACTGAGCGACTTGGGCTCTTCTGGTTGTCTTCGGTTCCGTCGCCGGAGATGGCGGGTACGACCCGTCTGTGCGGGAAGGCGCGGCGCTCCTTCTCTCGTTGGCGTCCAGCACATGATCCACCTCTTCGCCCAGGCGCTCGGCGTGGTTGTGGGCTGATCGCACATGCGGGCCACGTTGACACGGGGGGCCGCCGTCGCCCCAACCAAACGAAGAGGTCTGTATGAGTCCTACCGCGGCATCTTCGCACCCTTCCAGGCTGCCTAAGAATGCAAACCTGGTGTCACCATCGAGCCCACCGGGAAGTCCTACGCTTGCCACGACGCGATTTTCTTCAAGGTTCATCAGGGTTTGATCGCCGAATACCGGTTCTACGAGGATGCCTCCTTCGTCACGCAACGTGGTATCAACGCCGAGTCAATCCGGTTGAACACTCAGAGGGCTCCGAACGATCAGCTTGGAACCGGGCCCCACACGCCGGGTTTGAACACAGTGATCACAGCGTCGGCGCCTCGGACGGTTTGACGTATCCGGTCTGGGTCGGAGAGCTCACCCTCGATCGTGGTCAAGTTTGGGTGGCTGATCTTGAGCTTGCCGGGGTCGCGAAGGTATGCCGTGACGTAGTGCCCGTCGGCGAGCAGATCATCGACAACGAGGCTTCCGATCTTGCCGCTGGCGCCAAAAACGGTGACTCGCATGGCCCTTGTGCTCCCGATGTCGGATGTTGTGTCAACACGAGCATTGTATTGAGCGTTGCCCGGTGCTTGGCGCGGCGGTGGTGATCCGCACGATAGTCGAACCGCCGGCATTGATTGTGATGTGCGGCAGGCCGAAACGCGTCGGTGGCTGCACGCGGCCAATCGTCATATCGACAGCGACGCGGTGTCGACTCCGAGCTCGTGTAGCCGTGCGACATAGCGGCGCAGATTGCGCATCTTCACCTCTTCGTAACCGCGGACCAATTCGGCAGCCGACGCGACGGCTAGGGCCTGGTCGTAGGTCTCGGGTGTAAGCGTCGGCAGAAGGTCCTGGACCGTCACTTCGTAGTGGGTAATGAGGTCGCGTTCGAGGCGCCGCATCCGCGTGTGTCCGAACGGGTCGATGAACCGCCCGCGCAGGGGCTTTCCCTTCGCGAGTAGGCGCAGGGCGACATGCGTGCGGGGGCCCAGATCGATTTTCTTCTTGCGGCCCAGCGCTTTCAGGATGGGCGGATGCAGCTTGAAGGTCAGACCCTGCCCTCCAGGCACCTGTGTCTTCACCAAATCGAGGAATGCCGGTTCGGTGAGCATCCGGGCGACTTCGTATTCATCCTTGTAGGCAAGGAGCTTGAAGAAGTTCATCGTGACAGCGTCGGACAGTTCAGTGCGGTCGGTGATCGCGCGTTCTTGCGACCACACATTCTGGGTCAGTGTGATCAACCGGGCCGCCAAGCCGGCTCCCTGGTAGTCGATGAGGTTCGCGGCGCGCCGCTCCAGTAGCTCCCGCGTGGTCCCGTTCACCGTGCAACCGTCCAGGAGATGGTGGGGTAGCGGCGCAGTATCGCACTGTGGGACCTTCCGAAGTATAGTCGCGTTGCGAAAGGCTTCGGGTTCGGCGACGGCAACTCGACCCCAGTCGAACGCTAGCCGGTTCATCTGCACGGCAACACCATTGATGGCGATCGCCTCTTCGATCGCGCTGGCGGTGATCGGAATGGCGCCGGCCTGATAGGCGGCGCCGACGAGCAGGAAGTTCGCCGCTGCGGTATTGCCGAACAGTTTCTCGGCGGCGGCGAGAGCATCGAAAGCGATCAGTGCACGGCTACGGACATCCAGTCGGGACAGTAGCGTCGCCTCGGCGGGATACTCGACGGCGTCGTTGTAAACCATGTCGCCGGTGGGGGTCTTGCTGGTTGAGGCAACGGAGATAGTGCGGTTCGGGCTCCCGTATCCCACGTTCTTTGCCTCGACGGCGGTGAGTAGGTCGAAGGCCAAGATGCAGTCAGCCGACTCGGGGCTGATGCGGTTGGACGATTCGACCGCCTCGGTGCTCAGCCGCAGATGGGAGGTCACCGGGCCGGCCTTCTGGCTCAGGCCTGTCTGGTCAAGTCCTTCGGGGCGTAGTCCGTCGCGCAATGCGGCCATGGCGAGTACCTGATTGACGGTCACGATCCCGGTGCCGCCGATGCCGGCCAGAAAGATGTTGTGAACGGCGGTGATTGGCCGGTACGTCGGCTCGGCGACGTCGGGAGGAGTCGGCGGCTGTGGTGCGGCATCGGCGATGTGCGAGTCCGGCAGCTCCACCGTTACAAACGACGGGCAGTTACCGTCGAGGCACGAGTAGTCGGTGTTGCAAGTGGTCTGGTCGATGCGGGTCTTTCGGCCCAGTTCGGTGTCGACGGGTTGCACGGACAAGCAGCTACTCTTGACGCCACAGTCGCCGCAGCCTTCGCATACGGCTTCGTTGATGACCACCCGGGTACGGCGAATCGGAAGTTTGCCGCGCTTGCGCTTGCGTCGGGCTTCGGCTGCGCATTGCTGGTCGTAGATCAAGACGGTGACGCCCTTGGTGTCGCGAAGAAGTTGCTGTGCCTCGTCGAGGCGCTCGCGGTTCCACAACAACACGTTCCTGGCGAACGATTTCCCTCTATGTCGTCCAGGGTCTTCCGCGCAGACGATGATTTTCGAGACGCCTTCCGCGGCGAGTTTGTGCGTCAGTTCGGGGACGGTCAGTCCAGCTTTGACGTCCTGGGCACCGGTCATCGCCACGGCGGAGTTGTACAGAATCTTGTAGGTGATGTTCACCCCCGCGGCGACACACGCCTGCACCGCGAGTTGTCCAGAGTGGAAATAGGTTCCGTCGCCGACGTTCTGGAAGATGTGCTCGATATCCGTGAACGGTGCCTGACCGATCCATTGGGCACCTTCGCCGCCCATTTGGGTCAGCCCGGTGACCTGTGAGTCTGTGCGTGACGACATCGTGACCAGGGTGTGGCAACCGATTCCGCCGCCGGCCAGGGAGCCTTCCGGCACCGCGGTGGATCGGTTGTGCGGGCAGCCCGAGCAGAAGTATGCAGTGCGTTTGGTGGGCAGGACGGTCAGTTCAAGGGCCGGTGGCAGAGGAGCCGCTACCGCCACCCGACCCTTCAATATCGTCCGCAGTGGCGCGGCCAGGCGTGCGGCCGTCAGTTCGCCGTCCGGCGGAATCAGCCTTTGCCCGTTTTCGGCGCGCTTACCAAGAATCTGCGGCGCGGCGCGGTGGCCGTACAGGATGTCTTTGACTTGCGTCTCGACAAAGGCGGTCTTCTCCTCGACTACAAGGACCTGCTCAACACCCCGAGCGAGGCGTCGAACCTTCTCTGCACCAAGGGGATAGGGCATGCCGATACGCAGGATTCGGATTCCGGCGTGCCGGAGAGCAGTCTCGGTGAGACCGAGGTTGGCAAGGGTTTCGCGGACAGAATCGTAAGCGGTGCCGACAGCGACAATTCCCAGCCAGGCTTCTGTGGGATCGACGTCGATGCTGTCGATTTCGTTGGCCGCGTTGAACGCTTCGACCATCGCCCAACGGGGTCCGTAGAGGTCGGCCTCGGCTAACACGCTATCCGGGGGTGCGGCACATATGCGCTGGCGATACACCCACGGCTGGCCGTCCCATTCGATGGCCGGGACCGTGATGTCGAGGTCGCTGAAGTCCCGGTCCAGCGTCCAGACCCCGTCGGCGACGTCGGTGACGAGTTTGATGGCCGACCAGCATCCGGACGCGCGGGACAGCGCAACGCCATATAGGCCAAACGTGACGACCTCTTCCGCGTTGCGCGGGTAGAAGATCGGCATCGACATCGCCGCGAGCGACCGCTCGCTCGCGATGGGGAGGCTGGAGGACTTCGAGGCGGGATCGTCGCCGACGAACGCGAGGGCACCGCCCGCCGGGTGGGCGCCGTACATCGTTGCGTGGCGAAGGGCGTCGCTGGCGCGGTCCAGTCCCGGGCCCTTGCCGTACCAGACGCCGATCACCCCGTCGTGAGAGCGCACCCCCGAAGGAAGTTCCAGTTGGCTTCCCCAAACCGAGGTGGCGGCGAGTTCTTCGTTGACTCCAGGAATAAGGTGCACATGATGTTCGGATCGCAGTTCGGGAAGACTCTGCAGTAGCTGGTCGAGGGTCCCCAGCGGACTGCCCTGGTAGCCGGAGACGAAAGTCGCCACACGTCTACCGGCATTTCTGTCCCGCTGGTGCTGCTCGACCAGCTGCCGAGCGATTGCTTGTACTCCGGTCAACAGCACCGGACCCGACGATGGGCGGTATCGCTCTGAGAGAGCTGATGAGGACACCGACGGACCGGCCGTGTGCATTTGGGTCATGGCATTACACCGTCCATAGATTGCGCTCGAGCATCCGCTAAGTGATTCGCCAGCACCTCAAAGGCTGTCTCCAAATGGCTTTCAGGTCAACTGATGCATGATTAACTTGGCATATGGATCAGTTGACGGATTCGATTCTGCTAAGTGGTGATTCGCTGGCGCAGCACCGGCTGTCTCGACGGCGAAAGTGACGAAAACTGTTGTCAGGCGGACGACGTCCGCCGTAGGGTTCGCCAGACGAGACTTACCCGACCGGAGGGAACGTCATGCTGGTTATGACTGGCGCGGCGCTGACGGCATTGGTTGTAAAACTGCTTTCGGCCGTGGGCAGGCGACGCGACGAAACGCCCTCCGATTCAACCGGATTGGCGCAGGAGGCCGCTGGCAACGGACCCCTATAGCTCACGACGTCGTCGATTCGTTCGCGGAGAAGTGAGGTGACCGGTTGCTGAGCATCGATCGACTAGACGTGGAGTTACTCGAACTCCTTTCTCGTGACGCTCGTATTGGTGTTGTGGAGTTGGCGTCTACATTGGGGATCTCGCGCAATACCGTGCAGTCGAGGCTGCGACGACTTGAACAAGGCGGCCTGCTCGTCGGGTACCGGCCGGAGATCGATCTGGCGCAGGCGGGGGTCGCAACCCAGGCGTTTATAGGGCTGGAGGTCCAGCAGGGCCGACTCGCCTCGATTGTCGATGCGCTTGTCGAAATCCCTCAGGTGCTAGAGATTCATGCCACGACCGGTCGCGAGGATCTGCTGGTTCGCGTCGCTACCGAGAACCAAGCCGGATTACAGCAGCTCATCGAGCGCATTGTCATGATCCCTGGAGTCGTCCACTCAACCACCACGCTGGCCCTCACCACCCCGCTGCCATATCGGGCAGTGCCGCTGATCAAAGACATGACACGCAACGCCGGGTGGGGACGATCGACCCCGACTCACAAAGAGTGATTCTCGGTCGACCTGGTGATTCGCCGGTACTCCCAGGCGGGCATTCGCACCAGTCCGTCGGGAGTGGCGCCGCAATTGCAAATAGAACAAAAGGAATTGATTGTGTTCGATTAGTTCGATATGGTCGACTCGATCGTGGCCACGGTTGCCGGGCCATTGTCGGCGGCACCCTGACATAGCCGCATCGAAGGAAGGCCGTGGATGCAACGCACCTTGTTCAACGACGACCACGAGGCGTTTCGGTCGACGGTCCGTGCCTTCTACGCCGAGCAGGTGGTGCCGGAGTACGTCGAGTGGGAGCAGGCCGGGGCGCCACCGCGACACTTCTGGACCGCTGCGGGCAAGCTCGGACTCCTGGGCATCCAAGTCCCCGAGGAATTCGGTGGGGGAGGCCAGGACAGCTATCTGTTCAATGTCGTCTTGACCGAGGAATCCCAGCATGCGGGCGTCGCACTCGGCGGGCTGCGAATGCACACCGACATTGCGATGCCGTACTTCCTCAACGTCGCCAATGCCGAGCAGCAGAGCCGCTGGCTTCCGCGCCTGGTATCCGGCGACGCGGTGAGCGCCCTGGCGATGTCGGAGCCGGGCGCGGGTTCAGACATGAAGGCGATCTCCACCCGAGCGGTGCGTAATGGCGATCACTACATCGTCTACGGTTCCAAGACGTTCATCTCCAATGGCGCCAATGCCGATCTGATCGTGACCGCGGTCAAGACCGATCCGGAAGCCGGCCGGGAAGGCCTGAGCCTGCTGGTGATCGAAGGCGACAGCCCGCGGCTGATCCGGGGCCGCAAGCTGGACAAGCTGGGCTTGAAGTCGCAGGATCTGGCCGAGTTGATCTTCGACGATGTGGTGGTGCCCGCCGAGAACCTGCTGGGGGAAGAGGGCAAAGGGTTCGCCTACCTCACCGAGAACCTCGCCCAGGAGCGCCTCTCGATTGCGGTGAACAGTCAGGCCGCCGCACTCAAGGCGCTGCAGGACACTGTTGAATACGCCAAGGGCCGCAAGGCGTTTGGCACGACGGTATCGTCATTTCAGAACACCAAATTCGAGCTCGCCGCCTGCGCGACCGAAGTCGAGGCTGGTCAGTCACTGCTTGACCGGGCGCTGTTGGCTCATGAGGACGGGAAGCTCTCGGCAGCCGACGCGGCCATGGTCAAGCTGTATTGCACCGAACTCCAGGGTCGCGTGATCGACCGCTGTCTGCAGTTGCACGGGGGCTACGGCTACATGATGGAATACCCGATCGCGCGGGCCTACGCCGATGCCCGGGTGTCGCGAATCTACGCCGGCTCCAGCGAGGTCATGAAAGTCATCATCGCTCGATCGTTAGGACTCTAAGGTGTTGACGCAATCACGCTTGGCTCCATTCATCCGAACTAGCCCCCTACAAAGCAGAGCTGCGCGGAGGCCTCGTTTCGTAGGAAAGGTTGTTCATTCCCGCACCAGAAGTCGTCGGTGAGGGGACAAGATGCCAAGCCTGAAGCAGGCAGCGCTATCGGCTGACAAGACCGTCGTCATCGTGGGGTCCTCGGTCGCCGGGGTGCGTACCGCACGGGCATTGCGAACCCAGGAATTTGGCGGTCGCATTGTGTTGATCGGCAAGGAGGCCGGGCTCCCCTACGACAAACCTCCGCTGTCCAAGCAGTTCCTCGCCGGCACTTGGGATGTGGACAGGCTCACCCTGTTGGCTGCGGAGGATGCAGAGGCCGCCGGTATCGAGCTGCTGCTCGGCAGCGCAGCGGAACGGCTCGACATTGCTGCTCGGATGGTTTACCTCGTTGATGGCACAGCGGTGCCATACGACGTCCTAGTCGTGGCGACCGGAGCCGACGCGAGGCCATCTCCGTGGCCGGTCGAATCCGGCATGCACGTTGTCCGGACACTCGACGACGGCCGCAGATTGGCCGACGACCTCACTTCCTCTTCGGGGCCCGTGGTGGTGATCGGGGGTGGATTCATTGGTGCCGAAGTGGCGGCAACCGCTCATGCAATGGGTCGAACCGTCACGATCATCGATCCGCTGGGCGCACCGATCGGACGAATCCTCGGCGAGGAGCTTGCCCCGATGTTCAACGATTTGCACCGTCGGCATGGGGTTACGACTCGATTCGGCGAAGGCGTGGAGTCGGTCGAAGGCACCGCGGGGAATCTGAAGGTGACGATGACCAACGGTGAGACCCTTCAGGCAAGCATCGTCGTGGTGGGAATCGGAGCCCGACCCAATGATGGCTGGCTGGAGTCCTCGGGACTACTCATCGCTGATGGTGTCGTGTGCGACGAGTTCTGTCGCGCAGCCGATCACAGCGAGATTTTCGCGGTGGGTGACGTCGCTCGCTGGTATCACCCGCGGCATCGTGAAGATGTTCGGGTGGAGCACTGGACGAACGCATCAGAGCAGGCGGCTTGCGTAGCCCACAACATTCTGCACCCCGCGGAGTTGCGACCATATGGTCCGGTCGAATTCGTGTGGAGTGATCAGTACGACTGGAAGATCCAGATCGCGGGCCGGCCGGGGCGAGCCGACTTCCTTCGGTTGATCGGCAACCTCCAGGGTGAAAGACCGCGCGCTGCTGCTATTTACAGTGATGAGAGTGGGGTGATTCGCGGTGCGGTCACCGTTAATTGGCCGAAGGCAATCTTGGCGTGCCGCAGGCTAATCGGTTCCGAGGCCTCCGCGGCGTCAGCTCTGGCGGAGATTGAGCAGCTGCATCGGGTCGGCACCGTGCCGAGCGTTTGACGGCAACCTTGCTCGTCTTAACGACGGTCAACTCGGAGCGAATATTGCGCAGTCAGCCCAGGCATTTTCCCAGCATTTCCGCGGCTGTCGTTGAGGCCACCGAATCGGTCACCTGTTGGGCCAGGCCGGCTGCGAAAAGTGCTTCGCCTGCAGGTCGTTCGGCGATTACGAACGGGTAATCGGTCCCGACCGCAACCCGGTAGGCACCGACCCGGGCGATCAGTGCGCCCACTGCTGCGGGGTCGAACACAAGCGAGTCATAGTAGAAGCGACCGGCATACGACGATGGTCGGTCGCTCGTGCCTGCAGCCTCCGGCACGCATTCCCAAATACGGTCGATCCGCGGAAGCATGGCCAGGAAGGCGCCTCCGCTGTGCGCGAGTAGGATTTTGAGCCGCGGATACCGATCGAGCACTCCGCCGATCACCAATGATGCCGCTGCAGAGACTGTCTCGGCTCCCATGCCGATTGAGTGAACCAGTCCATGCTCCATGAGTCGATCGGCACCAAGCATGTTGTAAGGATGCACGAAGATCAACGCACCCGTTTCCCGGCAGGCGGCAAAGAACGGATCCAGCGCAGGGTAATCGAGATTGCGCCCTCCGACATTGGAGCCGATCTCCACTCCAGCCAGCTTGAGACCCCCGACGATGTCCAGCACCATCTGAGCTGCCCGTTCGGGATCCTGCAGTGGAACGGTGCCAAGTCCGGCGAATCGAGTTGGATGATCGCGGACCACACCGGCGACCCACGCGTTCTGGAAATCCGAGAGGTCAGCAACCCCGTCCGCGCCCAGCCCGTACGAAAACGTGACGGGGATGGGTGAGATCACTTGCAGGGAAACTCCATCTGCGTCCATGTCCTCCAGACACTTTGCTGGGTCCCAACATTGATCAGTGATGGACCGGAAATGCCGCCCATCCCGAACAATGTCCGCAGTACACGGTCCGGTCTCAACAAGTTCTGGCCACGAGCCGCCGAAGCGTTGGGCGAAGTCAGGGAGATTGTGCGGAAGGGCCGTGCGTGTGCACATTGATCGTGTGTCGGTGCGGGCTGGGAGTAAGCACCATTATGACGGGCCCGCGTCCTTTCACTGAAATCACCTCACCCGAGCGTGGGTCCGCAAGGCCACCATCACCGGGAGTGAACCGCTACCGATCGCTGTGGTACTCGCGTTCCAGCTGCGCCCACCTGCGTCCGGTTTCCTCACCCCCGGCGATCATGTCCGCGGGAGCGTCGGTGTAGGGCGGTCGGCTGGGCCCCGGGTCGATCAACCCGGCGGCACGGAAACGAGCCCGTCCCACCGGGATGCTGTAGTCCATGAAGCGCGACATGTCGTCACCGAACTGCGGTTTCAGCGCCCAGTTGACCTTCTCGGAGATCGCCGATGCCGCGTCCCAGTCCCGCAACAGCACGGCCCGAGACAGAGCCACCAAAGGCGCTGGCGCACAGGCCACATTCCCCGACCAGCAGGCGGTGGCCAGGCCAGGGAATCGCCTTGCCGCGGCGTACCAGTCGCTGTCGAGGGGGAGTACGGCAACTTTGTCGCCGACAGCCTCGATGTCGCGTTCCAACGTCGGCCCGCCGGCGTGTTTGGTCGCCACGATGTCCGGCAGCTCGGCCAACCTCTGGTAGGCCTCGACGCTGATCTTGCCCTTGAAAGCGGCGGGATTGTCGTAGACGACGACGGGGACACCGGGCAGTGCCTCTGTGAGGTCGCTGTAGAACCGGACGATTGCGTCGTCGTCGAGCGGCAGCCACATCGGGCGCCCGACGAACAGGCCATCGGCACCGGCTTGAATGGCCTGGCGGCCCAGGAAAATGGTGTCGCGGGTGTTCAGCGTGGTGACACCGGCGAAGAACGGGGCCCGACCGCGAACCACCTTGGCGATGCAGGTCGTGAAGGTGAGCCACTCGTCATGGGTGAGCGACGCGCACTCGCCGAACGTCCCGGTGGACATAACGAATTCGATTCCGGCGCCGATCACCGCCTCGATCATCTTCTCGGTCTCGGCTGTGTTCACGGTATCCTCGGCTCGCCAGCTGCCCGCGTCGCTGGTGGCCGGGGTGGGAACGATGCCCACCACGCCTCGGATATCGGCTCGGCTGAAGCTCATGTCGCCAAACGTTCCCGTGTCAGGTCGGCCGGCACCGTGGGATAGGGAGCGGTCCCGAATGAGTTGTGCGGTTCCTCCCGGTACATTCCCAGTGCGCTAAGCAGGGGGGCATCGGTCGCGGAGAACAACACCGCTTCGGTGCTGAGCGAGGTGTTGATGTGTTGATGCCACATCCAATTCGGGATCACGAACGAATCGCCCGTCGACCAGTCGAGCCTTTGGTCACCGACGTGGGTAGTGCCCTCGCCTTCGACCACGTAATACACCGCACTGGAGGTGTGCCGGTGCCGCTGGGTCTGCAGACCGGGGCGGAGTAACTGGGCGAAACAGTCGATGGTCGGCAGCGTCGGACCGCCGGTGATCGGATGCGAATAGTGCAGTATCACGGCGTCGAACGGGCTGCCCTCGCGGCCAGCGAACTCACGCAGCAATGGCCTGACATCGCGCCACGCGTACCGGAACGGAATTCGGGCATGGTGGCGGCGCTCCCAGGCCGGTCGAACCGGTGAGGAGCGATGGCTGATGAAGTCAGCACGATCTTCGCGCAGAGGCTGCGTACTGCCCCCGTACGGCTCGAAGAAGATCTGCCGCAGATACCCCATCACCGGCACGTCGAGGATGTCGATCCAGATTCCCCGCTGGTCGCTCTCATTATGGTGGTCGTGCCAGGTGTAGGCCGGCGTGATGATGAGGTCGCCGTTCTCCATGGCGAGCTTCTCGCCGTCGACAGCGGTGTACAAATCTGCACTGCCATCGACAACGAACCGCAGTGCGTTGATGGAATGGCGATGTGCCCAAGCGATTTCGCCGGGCAAGGTGATCTGCATACCCATCGCGAGGGTGGGGGTTGTTCCATCGACCCCGGGGCCGGGATTGATGAATGTGAAATTGCGCCGGGCGGCGTCGTTGGGCCTGACCGCGCACATCTCCGCAAGCGCACGCTCCACGAGTTCCCGCTCCCATAGGAACGGCACGCCGGCGGGAAGGGGGCCGTCGGTCAGTCGCACCAACTGCGCGTCGTACTGCCACTGACCGCGTAGATGTAGTTCGCCGAGATGTGCGTCGAATTCGGCCAGCACCTGACCCTGCTCACCTGTCGTCGTCATGTAGCGCGCCCTGGCCGGCGACTAAGCGCCGTCGTCGCGGGTGAGGGTGATGGCACTGTCCGGGCATGCCGCTGCACCGCGGCGCGCCTGTTCCTCGAGTCCCGCGGGAACCGTCGCGGGCGCAAAGGCGTATCCCTGGTCGTCGATCGAGTACACGTCGGGACCCTCAGAGGCGCAAAGGGTATAGCCGCAACACTTCGACCGGTCAATGGTGATGCGAAGTGGTTGCTCGTTTACTGCCATGGTGACGGTTCCTCCGGTTTGGCGCCCCGGGCCGGACTGGCGGGGCCCCTCGATGCGACAATTTAGTTAAATTGTGTCCGATATGAATAACTTGCTCCAGGATCACAAGTACGGCTGCAGTCGTGCGCCCAGTGGAGCGGACGGGGTTGTGTGCGTGGGAACCACCTGACCCTGATCTCTTGACCTGAAGTGTTACTGAACACATACTACGATTAGTGTTTAAAACATTCAATCCACTCAACATCTGCAGCCCCGACGGTGACAGCCGGGGCCGGCTTCGTCAATCTGGAGGAACTGCATGACAACCATCGAGGCCGGCACGACCACGGTGCTCGACGCCGTCCGGAAACTGACCCCGGAAATCGCGGAGCGGGCCGATGAGATCGAGAAGGCCAAGGTGGTGCCGGCCGACCTGCTCGAGCGGCTCGCCGATGCCGGTGCCTTCCGCATGTTCGTTCCGCGCCAATACGGCGGGGAGGAGATGAGCCTGCCGGACGCGATGGCCGTGATCGAGGAGGTGTCGCGGGCGGATGCGTCAACAGGTTGGACCGTGATGATCGGCGCCGACTTCGGGCCGGTCTTCGCCCGCCTCTCCAAAGAGGTGCTCGACAACGAGATCTATGCGGACGGGCCGAACACGATGGCACGGGGTGCCTTTGCCCCGAAGGGTGTGGCTGTCGTGACTGAGGGCGGCTACATCGTCAACGGGCAGTGGCCGCTGGCCAGCGGGAGCTACGAGCATCAGTGGGTGATGGGCAACTGCATCGTGCTGGACAACGGCGCTCCCCGAATGAGCGACACGGGCATCCCGGAAATGAAACTCGCCATGGTGCCGACCGCGCAGGCCCAGTTCCTGGACACCTGGGACTCGGTGGGGCTGCGGGCCACCAACAGCAACGACTTCGTGCTCAAGGACGTCTTCGTTCCCGAGCATCACACCGGTGAGTTCTTCGGGCCTGCCGGGGTGGACACGCCCATGTTCCGGCTGCCGACCCGGCTGGCGCTGGGTCCGACCCACGTCGCGGTCGTGCTCGGTATCGCCCAGGGCGCGCTGGATGATGTTCGCGAGCTCGCCAAGACCAAGCGGCCGGCCTTCAACCCCATTGTGCGGCTGGCCGAGGACCCCGTCTTCCAGTTCAGGCTTGGCCTGCTCGACACCCGCCTCGCGGCCGTGCGTGCCCTCTCCGAGAAGGAGACCCAGCTGATGTGGGATGCCGCCGTCGCGAACGAACCGATCACGACGATGGCCGCGGTGCGCCAGCGTGCCATGGTGGCGCGGACTCACACCGAGTGCGTGGAGATCGTCAACGAAGCCTTCGCGCTCGCGGGCAGCAATGCCATGTACAACACCTCCTCGATTCAGCGCCGCTTTCGCGATATCCGTACCGCGGCCCAGCATGTCGCGGCGAGTGCGGAGATCTACCAGATCCTCGGCGCCCTGTTCGTCGAGGAACCCGTCCCCGCGTCGGCCCTGATCTAGCCGGGAGGTTGACCCGTATGACCTCCACCGAGACGATGACGACCGAGTGGGAACTGGTCCGCCTCAACAACGATTTCGCCTACTACATGGACGTCGGTGACTTCGAGTCGATGATCGGACTGTTTACTCCGGACGCAGTTTTCGACCGCGCGGGCAACGTCCACCACGGTCACGACGAGCTGCGCCAGGGCATGCGCGAGCGGCCGAAGGCGACCACCCGGCACCTACTCACCAATTTCCATTTCAGCAACGTGGGGCCGGACTCCGCCGAGGCCGTCGTCTGCTCGATGGTCTATCACGGGCCACCTTCGGACAACGGCGAGCCGGTCGTGTACGCCACCGACAACGGGCGCGTGATGGAGTTCCACGACAAATACACCAAAATGCCTGAGGGCTGGCGGATTTCGGAGCGAATCGCGCGGGCGATCTTCACCCCGAAGGTGTGGCCGTGACAGGCCTGATCAGGGAGAGCGAGAATAATGGCTGACGAACACAACAACGTGGCCGCGACAGTGGACAAGTTCTTCACCGCGCTGGCTACGGGGGACCAGACGACGTGCGAAGCACTGTTCACCGATGACGCAGTGGTCTGGCACAACTACACCCAGCAGGAACTACCGAAGAGCGAAGCACTTGCAGCACTTGCGGGTTTGGCGCAAATGCAGGCCGAGTTCCACATCGTGGGGCGTGACTTCACCGATGGCACGTGCATTCAGCGACATGTCGTGCGGGTGACACTGCCGAATGGCGATACTGCGGCCATTCCGGCGATTCAACGCATTTCACTCTCGGGCGGCCGGATCCGGCGAATCGAGGAGTACATGGATTCGGCCCAGATGGCCGCGGCGATGCAAGCACTGCAAGCCGGAGTATGACCGGCCCAACAACTCGGCGAGGAATAGGAAGGAACCTGTAATGCCTGGAATCACCGACAAGTTCACCGGCGAACCTGTTCTGAAGGTCCAACGGCTCGGTCACGGCACCCTGGGGGTCGTCGACATCGCCAGGTCCCGCCGCTTCTACGAGGAGGTGCTCGGTCTGGAGGTGATTCAGCCCAGCGCCCGCTCGATGATGATCCGGCTCAATACCAACCACGCATACGCGGTGGTGGAGACCGGCAAGGAGAGCTCCATGACGATGCTGGATCACAACGGTCTCGACGTGGGCAGCGAGGAAGAAGTGCACGCCGCCTACAAGAAGCTCGTCGAACTCAAGGACGAGTGGGGCCTCAAGACGATCACCGAGCCGCGACACATGCACGGGGACACCTCGTTCTACTTCACCGACCCGGACGGCAACTGGTGGGAGATCGTCGCGGTGCGCGAAGGCGGTTATGCAGTGGACTTCTCGGACCCCGAGCGCGATATCACCGGGCTGCACGAGTTCGACGGTGAGGGCGGCAACGTGAACTTCAGCCACACCCACGACCCCAACTTCCGGGCGCGCGTGCGTGAGGTCCTTGACGCCAAGAACAAGGCGTAACTGGTGAGCCGACTGGACCGAAAGGTTGCCGTCGTCACCGGCGCCGGCAAGGGCATCGGGCGGGGAATCGCCCGCCGGTTTGCCCGTGAGGGCGCCAAAGTGGTGATCGCCGAGTTCGACGCCGACGCGGGCAAGCGGGTCGCCGAGGAGCTTGGTGCGCTCGGCGGCGAGGGCTTGTTCGTGCAGACGGACGTGTCTCGCAAGGCAGACATCGAAGACGCGATCGCGGCCGCCCAAGACTCCTTCGGTGGGTTGGACATCCTCGTCAACAACGCGATTTCGCTGACCCCGGACGTCCCGCTGGAGCAGAAGACGGACGAGATGTTCGAGCAGACGCTCGGCGTCGCGCTGTGGAGCGTGTGGTGGGGGATGCAGACCGCGTTCCCCGTCATGAAAGCCGCCGGGGGCGGGCGGATCATCAACTTCTATTCGATCGACGCCGACAACGGAAACTGGGTGCACGGTGACTACAACACCGCCAAGGGCGGCGTGCAGGCGTTGACCCGCACGGCCGGTTTCCAATGGGCCAGGCACAACATCCTGGTCAACGCGATCGCACCGATCGCCGCATCAGCCGCCTTCGAGGAGATGGTGTCTGCCAATCCTGCACTGCTCGAAGCGGTTCCGCTGATGATCCCCTGCGCACGGATGGGGGATCCAGAGGAGGACATCGCCCCCGTGGTGGCGTTCCTGGCCAGCGACGAGTCACGCTTCATCACCGGCGCGACCATCCCGGTCGACGGGGGACTGCACGTACCGCGGCTGAATACCCGCCCGCCGGACCCCTCGGTATTCGACTCACTTCCCGGCAGCCCCGGGTCGGAAAACAAGTAAGGAGATCGTCGTGACTATCGACGAGGTGAAACACGCCAGGACCGGACCGGTACTCGCGGACGGGACCCCGCTGTCGGAGTTGATCGACAGGGACTATCGGGAGGTCTCCCTGCGGGTCCTCAACGATCCGGAGCTCTACCAGCTGGAGCTGAAAAACCTCTTCGCCAAGGCCTGGACGGTGGTGGCGCACGAGGACGAAATCCCCAACGTCGACGACTACGTCCTGCGGTACGTCGGCGAGGATCAGGTCATCATCAGTCGCGCCGCCGACCGCAGCATCACGGCAGCGTTGAATGTGTGCGCGCACCGGGCAGCGAAGGTGTGCCGGTTCGAGGCCGGCAACGCCAAGAACTTCCAGTGCCCCTACCACGGATGGGTGTTCAAGTCCGATGGCACCTTCCAGGCGGCCCCCGTCGCCCGGGAGACCATGCAGGGCCACCTGCGGAGCAAGGACGAACTCGGGTTGCAGCGCGGGCGGGTTGAGACCTACACGGGGATGGTCTTCGTCACCTTCGATGAGACCGCACCGTCACTGCGAGACTATCTCGGCCCGATGACTTGGTACTGGGATCTCATGTTCGACCGGACCCGGCGCGGCATGACCGTCCTGGGCCATCCGCAGCGCTTCATCATCCCCGCCAACTGGAAGTGCGCTGCCGAGCAGTTCGCCGGAGACATCTTCCACACCCTGACGCTGCACCGCTCCATGCAGGAGTTGGCGCTGCTGGGAGCGGCGGCCGAAGAGCCGGCTATGGCCGGTGTGAGCGCTGGCTTCAACGGCCACTTCGTACGATGCTTCGACCTGAGCGAAGAGCACTACCTCACCGCAATGAAGGGCAAGAATCTCGCCGCGATGTCCCCGATGGAGCGGCTGCGGCTGGCACCACCGCCGGGAATGTCACCCGACATGGTCGAGGACTTGCCCCAGCGATTCGACGAGGGACAACTCCAAGTGCTTACGCAATTCACCCCGCAGGTGGGTCAGCTGTTTCCCAACGTCGCAGTTTTCGCGATGCCGTTCCAGTTCCCGGACGGAACCGTTTCGGCATTCTTCAGTTGGCGGGTGTGGGTTCCGAAGGGGCCGGACCACTTCGAGTTGTTCCACTGGACTCTGGTCGAACGCGACGCACCAAAAGAGCTCGCCGAATCCATGAATCTGATGACAGCTGCCACGTTCGGGATAAGCGGGTTCGTGGAGGCCGACGACACAGATACCTGGCCGATGCAAAGCCAGGCTGCGCGCGGCGCGTTGGGGCGTCAGTCGAAACTTCGCTATCAGGCGATTACCGGGGAGAACAGGCCTCACGACTGGCCAGGTCCCGGGCAGGTCTACGCCGGATTCCCGAAGGACGACACGCAGTGGAACTTCTGGCTGCGCTACAGCGAGTTCATGGAAGGGAGACCGTGGTGACTGCAGAAGCCACACCGGACATCGACGCCGCCCTGTCAGGCGCGGCAGCCCAGTCGGGTGTCAGCTATCCGACACCGCGCGGGGCACGAATCCCGGTGACCGATCCGCGACATTTCGAGATCGTTGGGTTCCTGGAAGACGAGTCCGCACTGCTGGACTCCGATGACCTGACCGGCTGGGCCGGTCTGCTCGCACCCGACATCGTCTATCGGGCCCCGGTGCGCACCACACGTGATCACCGCAACAGCGGCGTCTTCGAATCAGACATGTACCTGTTCAACGAGAACATCATGACCCTGATGCTCAAGATCATGCGGATGACACAGACCGACAGCGCCTGGGCTGAGAATCCGCTGTCCCGCACCCAACGGATTGTGCACAAGGTGCGGGCCTTCCAGACGGACCTGGCAGGCGAGTACGAGGTGCACAGCTCCGTGCTGTTACTGCGGTCTCGCTACGACGACTCGAAGCTCGAGCTACTTCCGGCCCGGCGAGTCGACATCCTCCGCGGAGGTGACGAGTGGAAGATCGCATCGCGCACCATCTTTTTCGACCAGGCCACGCTCGGCGTGCAGAACCTCGCGATCTATCTGTGAGCAACGGACGCGAATTATCTGCTGCGGCAGCGATTCCTGGCTATGCGGCAGGCACGTGGTCGATCGATGCGGTCCGGTCGACGCTGAGGTTCACGGTCAAGCATCTGGGCGTACAGACTGTGCGCGGAACGCTGCGGATCGAGGGGCAGATCGTTGTGGCCGACGACCCGTCGGGTTCCGCCGTGGTCGCGACGGTCGACCTCGGCTCGGTCGATACGAAGAGCAAGGGGCGTGATAAGGCGATCCGGTCGGCTTCGCTGCTGGACATAGCGAGCCATCCGACAGCGGAATACCGTTCGACGGGAGTCAACCCTGATGTCGCCGGCGGCAATCCGCAAGGTTTCGTGCTGGACGGGGAGCTGACCTTCATGGGGGTCACCCGGCCGGTGCCATTGCGGATTCAGGTGGAGCGGTTCATCCAGGACGAGGGTCGGACGAGGCCGATCTTGATCGGACAAGGGCAGTTCGCCCGTCGTGACTTCGGGTTGGTCTACCGCGCCCGCCCGCGGTTCCTCGATCGCGGGATCGGACAGACTGTGCACATGGAAATACGGCTGGAGGGATCACCCTGAAAATCGCGAGAATCCGCTTCCGGGAAACTGATTCGTGGGCGGTGGTCGACATCGACGCCGCCACGGTGCAGCCCATCCGCGGTGAGATAGCCGATTGGGGTCCCGCAGCATCCGAGGGCCGGGCGGACTTCGAGCTCACCGGCCCGCCGGTACCGCTCGAGGACGTTCGCCTCTTGCCGCCCATCACCCCGACTTCCACGATCGTCGGGGTCGGAATGAACTACTGGACGCACCTGGAGAAGCTCGGTATCACCGAGCGGCCACCCAGCACAGTGGGTTTCCTCAAGCCGCAAGCTGCGATCATCGGGCACGACGACGAGATGGCCAACCCCGCGATCACCGACCAGCTGGACTTCGAGGTCGAGCTGGTGGCTGTGATGGCACGGCCGGCCACCGAAGCCGACGGACACTTGACCGACGCCGTGCTCGGCTACACCGTGGGCAACGACGTCAGTGCCAGGGACGCTCCGTCCCCGATGGGTGGGCTGGACCTGTTCACGATGAAGGCGCTCACCGGAGCGACTCCGGTGGGGCCGTGGATCACCACCAAAGACGAGTTCGGCGGGTCGGGCCAGATCGATGTCGAAATCTTGTTGCGCGTCAACGGTGAAGAGCGCCAACGTGATCGGACCGCAAAGATGATCTGGAACCTCGACGAGTGTCTTGACTACGTGGTCGAGAGGGTGGCGCTGAGCGCCGGCGACATCGTGTTCACCGGCACCACCGACGGTGTTGGAATGGAGGATGGCCGATTCCTCCAGGAAGGGGACGTCGTAGAAGCCGAGATCGAAGGTATCGGGGTGCTGCGCAACGTTGTTGGCGCGAAACGTTCAAGAGGCGCCTAGATGGTCAGCTTACGGCCTTGCGGCGGCCTGCTCCGCGCGACTTCTTCGGTTCCAATCCCGCGGCGATGCCGAGTGCGACGCACAGGTCGCGCAGATCATGGTAGTCACCTGCCGGCATGAAATAATTCGAAAAGGCGATGCGGACAATGATTTCTACGACATCATCCACGGTCACCACGCCAAGTTGGACGGCGGGGCTGTGAGCCAGGACCGGCTCAAGGGCGTCGTGAATCACTGCCGACAATCGCGGCACAACATTCTTGATGTAGGCCAGTACGAAGCCGGGTTCCATCTGGCCGAGTTGCACTGTCGCGGGATTGTCCTGCCAGAACCGCAGCATGACATCGACGACGACGCGAAGGCGATCGGCGGGCTCGGGCTCGTCTGCAATCGCCTGCTGGATGATGCCTCTCAGCCTCATCATGTAGTAGTCACCGAGTGCCGAGAGAATGTCTTCTTTGTTCTTGAAGTACCGGTAGAGCGTCCCCGGGGACACGCCTGCCTCCGCGGCGATGTCGCTCATCGTCAGTTTCTTCGGGCCCTGACGGGCCAGCGCATTGAGCGTCCCGTTGAAGATGCGGGATTCGGTGGATGCCCTAGCTGCCAACAGACTGGCCTTCCGTTGTCGACGTTGAGCCCGCTGGAGTCAAGCGCGCACTTGAGGTGAATCATAGCGCAACTGATCGTGTAGAAGATATTGTAGAACATGCACACAATCGATATTATTTGTTCTAACTACCAAAGGCGTGTTTCCCGGTCCCCGGCGTCGGCGGGCTGAACAGCGATCGAGGAGGATCACCGAACTATGGGTGCTGTACTGGCCGTAGGCGCCACACATTTCCCGCCGCTAGCACTGCCCGACGAGCGAATGGCCGATGTGTATCGGTGGGCGCTCCGCGATCCTGAGCTGCCCGAGGAGAAGCGCGACCCAGCCGCCCTGTCAAGTCTGCTTGTGCGCGAGCTGGGCGACGACAACGGCTTGGCCGCGGCGGCAGCCCACCGCGCAGGACTGCGAAAGAACTTCCAACGGGTACGCGACGCGCTCGACGACTTCGCCCCTGACGTCGTGCTGATCTGGGGTGACGATCAGTACGAGCTGTTCCACGAAGACTGCGTTCCGCCCTTCGCGGTGTGTGCGTTCGACGATCTGGAGACGCAGCTGTGGCAACGCCCGTTTTACAAGGGCCGGCCGAACGCGTGGGGTGAGGCCGAAGACACGCCGTACCCGATCAAAGGAGCGGCCCGGGCGGGCAAGAAACTCACCACCGAACTGCTGGGCCGCGGTTTCGATATCGCCTACAGCTACCAGCCCCTACCGGACCGGCCGATGCCGGCCGCATTCGCGAACACGCTCCGGTACCTCGACTGGAGCGGTGAAGGCTTCCCGTATCCCTCGTTGTTCTTCTCCATCAACTGTTATGGCCGCAGGTTGGTCAAACACAAGGGTGGCTTGGCCTATCTGAGCAGCATGCCCAAGGACATCTCCGAACTGGATCCGCCGGCGCCTGCGCCCGCGCGCTGCTTCGACCTCGGCGCGGCTGTTGCCGAGATCTGCCTCGAGAGCAAATCACGGGTGGCCCTGGTCGCGTCATCGAGTTGGTCGCACGCCTTCCTCAATGAGGCGAGCCACTTCCTGCTTCCGGACACCGGCCGGGACCGGGAGTTGTTCGCGCAGCTCAATGACGACAAGCCAAGTGCCTGGCGCGATGTGACCCTGGCGGAGGTGGAGCAGGCCGGACAGCACGAGATGCTCAACTGGTTCTGTCTTGCCGGTGCCGTCGACCGTCTCGGCGTTCGTCCCGAGTGGATGGAGATGATCGAGACCGACCTGTTCACCTCGAACAAGGTCTTCGGCGTCTACCAGGTGGCAGGGGGCAACTGAGGTGGGCGCATTCACGGGCAAGTGTGTCATCGTCACCGGTGCGGCGGGCGGTATCGGGACGGCGCTGAGTGAGCGATTCGCCGTGGCCGGAGCATCGCTGGTGCTGGCCGACACCAACGATGAGGGCCTGGCCAAATTGGCCGCCAAGCTCGAAGGCGATCATGCGGCGCCGGTGGTCACCAGCGCCGGTGACCTGAGCACGCGGGAAGCGGCCGAAGAGATGGTGCGGCAGGCGGTGTCGGTCTTCGGTCGCCTGGATGTGTTGGTCAACAACGCCGGTGGCGGTGTCATCCGGCCGACACTCAGCCACACTGAGGAGACCCTGCAGGCCACCATCGACCGCAACCTCTGGTCGGCGTTGCGGTCGACGCTGGCGGCATTGCCGGTGATGCTCGAGGCCGGCAACGGCCGAGTCATCTTCATGGGCGCCGATTCGGTACGCAACGGCCTCGAGGATCACGCGATATACAACGCCGCCAAAGGGGGCGTGCATGCGGTGGCAGGCAGCTTCTCCCGTGAATTCGGTAAGCAGGGCATCACTTTCAACGTGGTGGCGCCGCCGGCTGTCCGGTCGCCCGAGTTCGAGCGGTTCCTGCGGGAGCAACCCGAGCTGACCCAGCGCTTCGTCTCCCAAATCCCGATGGGCCGGCCCGCGGAGATGAGTGAGGTTGCCGCTCTCGTCGAGTTTCTCGCGGGTGAGGAGGCGGGATTCATCAACGGCCAAGTGGTCGGTGTGAATGGGGGGTCGACACTCGCATGACTGGCAACGGGTACAAGGATCTGGTCGTCGAGACCCCGGATGTGGATTTCCGGGTACATCGATCGGTCTTCACCGACGAGGAACATCTGAAGTGCGAACAGAAGACCATATTCTCCAACAAGTGGCTCTACGTGGGACACGCTACCGAGGTGGCTCAGCCGGGTGACTTCGTCACCCGAACGGTGGTCGGCGAGCGGCTGATCATGTGCCGGGACAAGAGCGGTGAGCTTCGTGTCTTCTTCAATGCGTGCCGTCACCGTGGTGCGTTGGTCTGTCGCGAGGCGAAGGGAAATACCGAGCGATTCCGCTGCCTCTACCACGCGTGGACGTACAAGAACTCGGGCGAGTTGATCGGTGTCGCCGAGCGCGCGTCGTTCCCAACTAGTTTCGACCCCGAGAACTTCGGCTTGGATTCGCCCAGGTTTGAGGTGTACCGGGACTTCGTCTTCGCGACGTTCAACCGTGACGCACAGCCGTTGCGCGACTACCTCGCTCCGGTATTGCCTTACCTGGATTCCATCATCGACCAGTCGCTGACCGGACAGATGGAAGTGGTTGAGGGAACACACATCTACCGGATGGGTGGCAACTGGAAGCTCATCGTCGAGAACAGTCTCGACGGCTACCACGGCATGGCCGTGCACAAGACGTATTTCGCCTTCCTCAACAGCCGGGGCTACGACCTCGGCGGAGGCTTGGACGGAGTGGGATTGAGCCTGGGCAACGGACACGTGATGATGCGCTACAAGGCGCCATTCGGCCGGTCCGTCGCCAAACCTGCACCGGTGATGAGCGAGGAGGCCAAGCAGCGAGTCGACACCATCGCAGCGCAGCTGGTGGACAAGTTCGGCGACGAGACCGCCGAACTCGTGGGGCAGACCTCGAAGAACATTCTTATCTATCCCAACCTGTTGATCATCGACGCCGCGTCGCTGCAGTTGCGGGTGCTCGACCCGATCGCCGTCGACCACACCGATGTCACCGCGTGGTGCCTGGCCCCCGTCGGCGAGGACCCAGAACTGCGCAAGCTCCGCATCCAGGGTTACTTGGAGTTCCTCGGACCCGGCGGATTCGCCACCCCCGACGACAATGAAGTCATCGAAGCCTGCCAGGAAGCCTTCGGGCAGGTGCGGGGGACCGAGTGGTCCATCGTCTCCAAGGGAATGGGGAAGGACGTTCCGAGTCTCACCGACGAGGAACAGATGCGCGGATTCTGGCGTCAGTGGCAGAAGGACCTGGTCGGGACCGATGAGGTCGCGATGTCGGGAACCGAGCAGTCATGACCGAGATGCTGCGAGGCAATCGGGCGACCGTTGACCGCGACACCGCATACGAAGTCGAATCGTTCCTCTATCACGAAGCCGAGTTGCTGGATTCGTGGAAGCTGCCGGAATGGCTGCAGCTGCTGACCGAGGACTGCACGTACCTCGTTCCGTCTACGGACGCAATCGATTCCACGACCCCTGACAAGACGGTCTTCATCATCGCCGATTCTTACCCTCAGATCGTGGGAAGGGTGGAACGCCTGGAGAGTGAGATGGCGTTCGTCGAGCGACCACGCTCGCGCACCCGGCGGTTGATCACGAACGTGCGCGTTCATGACAACGATGCGAGCGGTTTCGAGGTGCTGTCGAACTTCGCCGTCTATCGCTACCGGCGCAGTGCCTCACACCTTTTCACGGGTGAGTACCGCCATGTGCTGGTACGCGGCGCGGACGGTGGTTTCCGCATCCGGGAGCGTCGGGCCACGCTGGACTGCGAGGAACTCCGACCGCAAGGAAAGGTCAGTTTCATTCTGTGAAAACCGAAATCAATCGGCCAATCGGCCGCGGAGGTGAATCCTGGTGCGTGTAGCCAATGTTGGTGACCGGTTGACTCTGGTGGTCGAGGGCGGCGGCATCGACGTCGAAAAGGCCAGCAACGGTGTCTTTTCGGCCGACCCGGCGGCCATCTACGACCGGTGGGCGGAGTTTCGGCGCTGGGTGGACTCGGGGGTTGATTTTCCGGTGGACCCGATCGACGAGCAGAGCCTGGGAGCCCCGTCACCAAGGCCGCGTCAGGTGTTCTCGATCGGCGCTAATTATCCCGACCACGCCGAAGAGGCCGATTTCACCCTGCCCGACGTGATGGAGGTGTTCTCGAAGTTCCCTTCCTCGATCGCCGGGCCGAACGCCGCCGTCCCGCTGCCTAAGGCCACGGTCGACTGGGAGGCCGAACTGGTCGTCGTCATCGGGACGGTGGCGCATCGGGTGACCAAGGACACGGTCTGGGATCACGTCGCCGGAGTCATGGGCGGCCAGGACTACTCGGAACGCGACCGGCAGATGGCTGCCAGCCAGTGGGGCCTGGCCAAGTCGTATCCGGCCTTCGGTCCGACCGGGCCGTGGCTGGTGACGCCGGACGAGTTTCCCAACCCGGACGACATCGGCGTCACCTGCTGGGTCAATGGTGAGCAGGTACAACACGCCCGCACCGCGCGGATGATCTACTCGGTTCCGGCGATCGTGGCCGAATTATCGGAGTTTTGCACGCTTTACCCCGGCGATCTGATCTTTACCGGGACGATGTCCGGCGTTGGCTTCATCCGCAAACCGCCCCGATATCTGGCACCGGGCGACATTGTCGAGACCGAAGTCGAGGGGGTTGGACGGATGCGGAACCGAATGGTGCAGGGCGGGGCCCGATAGATGCCGGGAACGAGGGTGATGCGCCGCTGGCACGATGAAGCGCAGGCGCGGAAGTACCGGGACGCCGGTATCTGGGGTGACAAGACAATGCCCGAGATGTTCGACGAACACGTCGCGGCACACCCAGACAAGCTGGCGGCGATCGATGGCGAAGTCCGTTGGACCTACCGCGAATTGGCCGATCTCACCCAGCGCGGTGCCCAACTACTGCTGAATCTGGGCGTCCGGCCCGGTGACCCGGTGGCCGCCCAGGTACCCACTTGCGCACTGCTGCCGTTGATCCAACTCGCGGCGAACCGCATCGGCGCTTACATGGTGGCGATGCCCACTCGGTGGCGTCGGGCGGAGGTAGGGTCACTGCTCGCCACGATCGGTGCGGAGGTGCTGATCAGTGTCGAGTCAGACCGGGACATCGACGTCCGGGCACTGCACGAGGAGCTGCGCCCGGCACTGCCGGATCTGCGTGAAGTGCTCTACGCGCGAACAGGGTCGGCGGGTTCATTCGAATCGCGCGTGCGGGCCACCGAACCGATCGATCCCCGGACGGCACGCGGGCTGCGGCCCGACCCGGATCAGCCTGCGCACGTGATGTGCTCGTCGGGGACCACCGGTGTGCCGAAGGCCTCGCTGTGGAGTGCCAACGACATGATCGCCTTCCTGGTTCACCAGACGGCGTCGGCGCTCGAGTTGACATCCGATGACGTGGCCGGCGCGATCGCGCCCGCCGGACAGGGTTCCACCGGCTATATCTTCCCGATTCTGATGCCGCTTCTCGTCGGTGCCACCAGTGCCATGTTGGAGGACTGGAAGCCGCAGCCTGCGCTGGATCTCATTGCGCGCGAACGGTGCACGTACGCCACCGCCATTCCGACCCAGTTGGTCATGCTGCTCGACCTCGATCTGGAAGCCGTGGACCTGTCGGCCTTCACCCGGTTCAACAACGCGGGCGCGCCGCTGCCGCCTTTGGTGGCCGAGGAGATCGAACGGAGAATGGGCTGCCGGGTGCAGAACGTGTACGGGACGACCGACGGCGGCGTACCCACTATGACGACCGTCGGCGATCCGGACTGGGCACGGTGGAACACGGTGGGCAAGGTCTGTGACGGTGAAGAGATTGAATTGCGAGCCTCGGACGGCACCGTGGTGGCACCGGGAGAGACCGGTGAGGTGTTCTGGCGGGGTGCCAACAAGACGTGGGGCTACCTGAACCAGCCCGCCTACGATGACGCGAACTGGGATGGCAAGGGCTGGTACCGCTCTGGGGACTTGGGTTGCTTCGAGGACGGCTACCTGCGCATCGTGGGACGGGCCAAGGACATGATCCTGCGGGGCGGCATGAACATCTTTCCGTTTGAGGTGGAGACCGTGCTGATCAAGCATCCCGCCGTCGCTGCGGTGGCGATCATCCCGGTCCCGGACGATCGGCTCGGTGAGCGGGCGTGCGCGGTTGTCGTGCCCGCGGGTGAACCTCCGACGTTGAAGGATCTGACGGATTTCCTTGACGCGCAGGGTCTTGCCAAGTTCAAGTTCCCAGAACAGCTTGTCTTGCTCGACGAGCTGCCCACCAACCCGGGCGGAAAGGTCGACAAGTTGTGCCTACAGCGACTAGTCATCGAGCAAACCCAGCCGGCTTGAGAAGCTGATTCGTCAAGGTGGATTCCATCGCTGGAAAAGCGCCGAGCCGCATCCCGTATCTCGCTGCTGTCGATGCGCCGGAGACGGTTGCCAAGCGGTTGGCGGCGCTGCCCGACCTGAATGTATTCAAGCTCATGGCACATGCGCATGACTCCTTCGACGCCTGGCTCAGATTCGGCGGCAGCCTGCTCAGCGATCTCACGCTGGACGACCAGCTGCGCGAGCTGGCGATTCTGCGGGTCGCTCATCTGACACCCGGTGCTGATTACGAATGGGTTCAGCACGAGGCGATCGCCCGGGAGATCGGTGTCGAGCCGACGCGGATCGCCGCGGCACGATACGAGGTCCCGGCAGAAGCCGACGACGCGCTGGTGTTGTCCTTCACCGAGCAGGTGGTTCTGTCCGCGATGCCCAATGACGAAACGTTCGCCGCCTGCGCAGCACGCTTCAGCAGCCGGGAGATCGTGGAACTCATCCTGGTCATCGGTCAGTACATGATGCTGGGCCGCCTCATGGCGACCGCACGCATAGACATCGACCTCCCAACACATCTGGACCAGCTGGTCCGCGAACGGAAAGGCCGACATGGCTGACTACGAAGACATCATCTACGACGTGACCGACCGCGTCGCGACTGTAACTATCAACCGACCGAAGTCGCTCAACGCATTCACGCGAACGACACTGCTCGAGATGGTCGAGGCGATCTCGAAGGCCGGCGCTGATCCGCAAGTCGGTGTCATCGTCATCACGGGAACAGGCGAGCGCGCCTTTTGTGCCGGCGGCGATGTCAACGCGGAGGCCGACGGAGCGCTGGAGAATCGCGGCGAGGAAAACCGCGGCCTCGAGAACTACGTCAAGGATGTGTATGCCGCGATTCGGCAGAGCCTGAAACCCACAATCGCCCGGGTCAACGGCTACGCGATCGGCGGCGGAAACCACATGGCCTACTTCTGTGACTTCACCATTGCCTCGGAAACAGCGGTATTCGGTCAGAACGGACCGCGGGTGGCGAGTCCGGCCCAAGGTTGGATCGTCTCCTACCTTGTCCGGGTCGTGGGCGCCAAGCGCGCTCGGGAGATGTGGTTTCTGTGCCGTCGGTACTCGGCGGCTCAGGCTCTGGACTGGGGTCTGGTGAACGCGGTGGTCCCCGCGGCTGATCTTGATGCCGAGGTGCGTCGGTGGGCAGATGAACTGCTGGCGATGAGTCCCACTGTGCTCAAACTGCTCAAGATGTCGTTCGATGAGGAGTACGCACCGATGCGCGATTACCAGGAGAACGAATACTTAACCGTGGTCAAGCCGGACTTTTTCGCCAGTGGTGAGCAGGACGAGGGCGCGCGCGCCTTTCTGGAGAAGCGCACGCCGAACTTCGATGCATGGAGATGATCCGGCCGCACTTGCGCTAGTGAGAGAGGTCGGGGGCGAAACGGAAATGTGACGGCGTCGATGTGCTGCTTGCCGGGCTATTCTCCGGTGAATACCGCTGTGTCGCGCGCGAGGTTGGCGGCGATGCCGATCTTGCTGTCCTTGGTGGCCCAGAGCTGCTGCTGTTGATCGAGTTCTCGTTTCAGCACCGCGTGAACGCGCCGTGCCAGTGGTGCCCTGAGCGTTTCCCGGATCGATTGCACGGCAAGCGGGGCGGCCGAAGCGATCTCGGCTGCCCAGTGAAGCGCCTCTGCCCGGAGTTCCCCGTCCGGCACGAGCCGATCGACCAGGCCGATGTCGAAAGCACATTGACCGTTGATGCGCCGACTGGTGTAGAGCAGATCCATCGCTCTTTGGGCCCCCACGATGGCGGGCAGCGTCTCGGAGAGTCCGAAGCCTTGGTGAAAGCCGAGGATCGAGAAGTTGGCGTGGAACCGGCTGGATGGTGTGGCTACCCTGAAATCGGCCGCACAGGCCAGCCCCAGTCCCCCGCCAACCGCGGAACCCTGCACCGCTGCGATGATCGGCACCTTGACGTCGAACAACCGAACAGCCTCGCGGTAGAGCAGTTCAGATGATCGAGCCCTATCGGCCTCCATCCCACCTTCGGAGAAGTTGGCGCCGGCGCAGAAATGTTTGCCTTCAGAGCATAAAATGATCGCCCGAGTGCCCCGAGCCTGCAGATCCTTCGCGGACACAACGAGATCGGCGATGAGTCCGTGATCGAAGTAGTTGGCGGGTGGACGGCGGATCTCGGCGACGGCAACATGGCCGACGGTGGTGATCGTGAGATCGCGAGACACGTCAGACGCCTGTGGTCGAGCCGACGGATGTCACAGCGGCGGCGATGCACCCGGTATGTGGCACCGCCGCGCCCAACCGGAGGTTCAGCGTGGTTTCGTCGCCGAAGTCGCCCCGCCAAGTGTGCAGTCGGCGGGTAATTAGCTGTAGTGAGTACTCCTGCGTCATGCCGATTGCGCCGTGCGCTTGATGGGCTGCGCGGGTGGCCAGGCCGGCGTTGCGGTTCGCCACCGATTTCGTGGCGACGATTTCCAACGATGCCCGCCCGCGGATCGCGGCGATCGCGGCTCGTTGCACGCATAAGTCCGTCAGTGCCGACACCTCGGCCAGCTCGACGACATGGGCCTGTACAGCCTGGAAGGCGCCGATCGGCTTCCCGAACTGGACACGTTGCCGGACATAGCGATTGGTGAGCTCGAGCGCTGCATTAATCGCTCCGGCGATCTGCGCTGAACGAAGCAGGGCGCCCCGCAGCAGCAGGGCGTCGGCGTCCACATCAGATCGGTGGACGTCGACGTCGATGTTGTTTGCGGTCACGGTGTCCCGCGGCATGCCGGCCAGGTCGGTGCCGGGAGTGATGTCCAGGCGGGTGGGGTCGATCGAGACCACTTGGTCACCCAGCGCTGCCACGACTCGCCCGGCGCTGCGCGCCCACGGCACGTGCCGGGCACACCCGGTCAGCCGGTTACCGGCCAGCCAAAGCCCGCTGGTGTCGGGCACCACGGCGAGCGGGCCCGTGGCTACCACGACGCCAGCACTTGCCAGAAGCCATGCAGCCAGGGCTGTTTCGACCAAAGGCAACGGCGTCGCGTGGCGACCGGCACCCTCGGCGACGGCCACCAAGTCCAAAAGCGACCCACCCGCACCGCCGAGCGATTCGTCGACCCCGATCAGCGGGAGGCCGAGTTCTTCGGTTTCGGCCCAAAGTCGGGGTGGCAGGCCGCTTCGTTCAACTTCGGCGACAACGTCGGGGGTGAATGTCTTCGAGAAATAGTCTTCCACCAGGCCGAGGAGTTCGGGGTCGGGACCTGAACCGGTAGTCATGCTCGGATCAGCGCTTTCGAGATGATATTGCGCAGAATTTCCGTCGTTCCGCCCCTGATCGTCCACGCAGGTCCGGTGAGGATGGCCCGGGCTAACAAGGATTCGTGCGGATCCGACGAATCGAGTTCCGGCGTGCGTCCGTAATGGCGCACAACGATGTCGATGCACTCCTGTTCGAACCGGGTGGCCATCTCCTTGGCCATCGCCGCCTCGACGGTCGGCGACTCGCCGCGGTCGACTGCCCGCGTGATCGACAGGGACAGACCGTGAAAGGCCCAGCAACGAGCCAAAACCGAACCGAGATCAGCTTGTTCCCAGGTGGTCAGCCGGCCAGACGGGTGGGTTGCCCAGTGCTCCAGAATCGGCATCAACGACATCCATCGATCGACGCCGCCGCGTTCGAGGACGAGTTCGGCTGTGTTCTGCCCCCAGCCGGCTCCGACACTGCCCAACCGCATCGTGTCGGGGACGAAGACGTCGGAGAAGGAGACTTCGCAGAAGTGCCGGGTTCCGTCGATGAAGGGAATCGGTGACACCTTGAGGCCGTCGGTGTTGCGGTCGACGATGAACTGGGTCAGCCCCCCGTATCGCTCCTCGGAGGTGCGGAACAGGCCGATCAGATGCGTGGCCTCGGCGGCGCCCGACGTCCATATCTTGGTACCGTTGATCACCCAGCCATCGTCGATCTTCACCGCCTTGGTTCGCACCGACGCCAGGTCTGACCCGGCTTCGGGCTCACTCATGCCGATCGCGAATGAGAGTTCGCCGCGGGCGATCCGGGGCAAGAAGTACTGCTTCTGCTCAATAGTGCCGTTGTTGGAAATGTTGGGTCCAGACTGGCGGTCTGCCACCCAATGCCATCCGATCGGTGCCCCGACGGCGAGCAGCTCCTCAACCACGATCAGCCGCTCGACCGCTGAACGTCCGCCTCCGCCGTACTCTTTCGGCAGAGCCATTCCCAGCCACCCGCGCGAACCGAGATCGCGGGAAAAAGCGGGGTCGGTATCAGCAGCCATACCGAGGCCCAGGGGATAGCTGCCCGTCGGCAGCCGTTCAGCGAGAAAGGCGCGGACTTCGTCCCTCAGCCGAACTTCTTCGGCGCTCAGCTCGGTGGCGCTCAACTTCACCGGTTCCCTCACCATCCTTCGCAAATCTGTGTCCACTGGGTCGACCCCGGGCGATAGTGCAGCTGATCGAATTAGTTGTATGTAATGTGCTGAATCTATACTAAATGTTTCGTGCCGTTGCTAGCCTGATGCCGGCTGAGAGTCTGGGAGGTGGCGCTGTGCGGGATCAAGGAACGTCTGCCGGGGTGACGCCACGCGCGATGGCGACGAGGTGGGGCGGTTGATGGCTTCGGCCAACAATTTCGTCAGGTCGGCGCGTGCCCTCGGTGATTTCTTCGCGATGTGTCTGGACACGTTCGTGCAGATGTTTCGCCCGCCGTGGGCGTGGCGTGAGTTCGTCATCCAAAGCTGGTTTGTGGCGCGCGTTTCACTCGTTCCGACGTTGTTGTTGACCATCCCGTTCACGGTGCTCACCACGTTTACCGTCAACGTCCTACTCGTCGAGATAGGTGCTGCGGACTTCTCCGGAAGCGGTGCGGCACTGGGCACTGTCACCCAGACGGGACCGGTGGTGACGGTGTTGGTTGTCGCCGGGGCGGGGGCCACGGCGATGTGCGCTGATCTCGGTGCTCGCACCATTCGCGAGGAACTCGACGCCCTTCGCGTGCTCGGCATCAACCCGATTCAAGCGTTGGTGGTACCCCGGGTGTGGGCAGCCACTTTCGTCGCAGTGCTCCTGGCGTCGATTGTGATCATCACCGGACTGGTCGGCGGGTTCTTCTTCGCCGTCTTCTTCCAGCACGTGACCCCGGGCGCGTTCGCGGCCGGACTGACCTTGCTGATCGGTACGCCGGAAGTCATCATCGGACTCTGCAAAGCGATGCTTTTCGGCTTGGCAGCCAGTCTGATCGCCTGTTACAAGGGGATCCACGTCGGCGGGGGACCGGCTGGGGTCGGCAACGCGGTCAACGAGACCGTGGTGTTCACCTTCGTCGCGCTGTTCGTCATCGACGTGATCGCGACCGCAGTCGGTGTGAAGGCCACGGCGTGACCCGAAGCTCCCCCAGCGGCACGTATCCGCGAATCCAACGAGTGGTGGCCGTTTGGGTCAACGGTTGGAACCGACTGGGGGTTCAGACACAGTTCTTCGGCTCGACGATCAGGGGAATCTGGGATGCGTTCGCCCACTATAGGATTGAACTGGTGCGGCTGATTGCACAGATGAGCCTGGGCACCGGAGCGCTCGCCGTGATTGGCGGAACGGTGGTGATCGTCGGATTCCTGACCCTGTCAGCGGGCTCACTAGTGGCGATTCAGGCCTACAGTCAGCTACAAGAGATCGGTGTCGACGCCCTGGCCGGATTCACATCGGCCTACCTCAACGTGCGCCTGATCGCTCCGCTGCTTGCCGGCATCGGTCTCGCGGCCACCATCGGCGCGGGTGCCACTGCACAGCTTGGCGCAATGCGTATCAGCGAAGAGATCGATGCGCTCGAAGTGATGGGCATTCGATCAGTCGCCTATCTGGCCTCCACGCGGATGGTGGCCGGTGTGGTCGTGGTGATCCCCTTGTACTGCGTTGCAGTGCTGATGGCTTTCATGGCAACACGTGTCGGCACGACCTTCGTCTTCGGTCAGTCAACCGGCGTCTATGACCACTACTTCAATACGTTTCTGAACCCAAGTGACCTGATTTGGTCTTTCCTGCAGGCAATTTCGATGGCCATCGTGGTGATGTTGGTGCACACGTATTACGGTTTCACTGCCTCCGGTGGGCCGGCGGGTGTCGGCGAGGCGGTCGGCCGAGCCGTTCGCGCATCCCTGGTCACCTCCGTGTTCGTCACCCTGTTCGTCTCGCTCGCCATCTACGGTGAGTCCGGCAATTTCAATCTGTCCGGATAGCGCATGGACTCGGCAGGAATTAATGGACGGCTCCATCCGGGGTGGCTGACGCTGATCCTGTTGGCAGCCATTGCCCTGTTCATCTACGTGACGCTCTCGTTCTTCCGCGGTACGTTCACGTCATACGTGCCGGCCACCCTGGTATCGGACCGCTCTGGTCTGGTGATGGAGCCCGGCGCGAAAGTCAAGATGCGCGGAGTGCAGGTCGGGCGGGTCGCCACGGTCCAGGGCGGCGAGGATCCCATCAGGCTCAAGCTTGAGATCTTCCCGGACCAGATCACGTACATCCCGGCCAACGTTCACGCGCGGATTCGCGCTACGACGGCCTTCGGCGCGAAGTACGTCGATCTCATCTACCCCAGTGAGCCCAGTGCCAAGCCACTGGCCGCGGGAGCGGTGATTCAGTCGCTTAACGTCAGTACCGAGGTCAACACGGTGTTCCAGAACCTGACAGATGTGTTGCAGCAGATCGATCCCGCGAAACTGAACGGCGTTCTCAGTGCGTTGGCCGACGGTCTGCGCGGTCAGGGCACCGCCATCCGTGAGGCGACAACCGCCGCCAACCAGGTGCTGCTGGCGGTGAATCCCCGGGCCGAAACCATTCGCGGCGGCTGGCGGTCCCTGCAAGGGTTCAGCGATACCTACAGTGCGGCGGCGCAGAACATCCTGAGCCTGCTGAGCTCGGCGGCCACCACGAGCACTGCCCTGACCGACAACGCGACCAACTTGGACTCGCTATTGGTCGGTCTGGTTGGCTTCTCGCGCAGCGGCACCGACCTGATTGGTCCGAACCGGGACAGCCTGGCGGTCACCGTCAACACGCTCGAATCGACCACACGCCTGCTGTCGAAGTACAACCCGGAATTGACCTGCACGCTCGTAGGGGCGAAGACCTTCCTCGACAACGGCGGTTACGATTTCGGCGGCGGCAACGGGAAGTCTTTGGTCTTGGACGCCGCACTGCTGCTCGGCGACGACCCGTACAAGTACCCAGACAATCTGCCGGTTGTCGGCGCAAAGGGCGGCCCCGGCGGCAAGCCCGGTTGCGGCTCGCTGCCCGACGTCTCGAAGAACTGGCCGGTGCGCCAGCTCGTCACCAACACCGGCTGGGGTACCGGCCTGGACTGGCGGCCTAACCCCGGGATAGGTTTTCCAGGCTGGGCCAACTACTTTCCGGGCACCCGCGCAGTGCCGGAGCCGCCGAGCATCCGCTACCCAGGCGGCCCGGCTCCCGGCCCGATTCCGTATCCCGGGGCCCCGCCCTACGGTGCCCCGATGTATGCACCGGATGGCACGCCGCTGTATCCGGGTCTCCCACCGGCGCCGCCGCCGGGCGCTCCTCGCGACCCGGGCCCGCCGCCACCGGGATCGGAGCCGTTCGTGGTACCGGCACCGGCATCGGTTCAACCGACCCCCACGCCGCTCCTTCCGGATACGGCGGTGCCCGTCACCGTGACTGCCACAGTGTTGCCTACCGAAGGCCGTGGCCGTGAGGGGTGATTTCAGCGGTGCGCTCTGGCGGCTGACGATCTTCACGTTGGTATGCCTGTTCTTCACGTTTGCGATGTTCGCGATCTTCAGTCAGCTGCGCTTCCAATCGGAGATCGTCTACAACGCCGACTTTACGAACGTATCGGGACTGAAGGATGGCCAGTTCGTTCGGATCGCCGGTGTCGAGGTCGGCAAGGTCAAGAAGATGTCGATCCAACCGGACAACACGGTCAACGTCGCCTTCAGTGCGGACCCTTCAGTGGTGCTGACTGAGGGCACCCGAGCGGTGATCCGGTACGACGACTTGATCGGCGGGCGCTACTTGGCATTGGAGGAAGGCGCGGGTGGCGCCCGGAAGCTCGCCGCGGGCGATACCATCCCGTTGTCCCGCACCTCTCCGGCCCTGGATCTGGACGCGCTTATCGGCGGCTTCCGGCCGCTGTTCCGCGCGTTGGATCCGGATCAGGTGAACGCATTGTCTGGTCAATTAATCAGTGCGTTCGAGGGCCAGGGCGACACGATCAGCTCGTTCTTCCAACAGACCGCGACCCTCACCAACAAACTGTCCGACCGTGATCATCTGATCGGTCAGGTCATCACCAACCTGAATACGGTGCTCGGTTCATTGGGCGACCAGAGCACGCAGTTCAGGCAGGGCGTCGATTCGTTGGCTCAGTTGGTCCAGACATTGGCCGACCGTAAGGACGAGATCAGCGAATCGGTGGCCTCAGTCAATGCGGCTGCCGGCTCGATCGCCGACTTGATGACGCAAGTACGCCCACCGCTACAGAAGGTGGTGCACGAGACCGACCGCACCGCAGGCATTGTGGTGGCCGACCACGACTACTTGGACAACCTGCTCGCGAAGCTACCGGAGAAGTATCGGGTGCTGGAACGACAGGCCCTCTACGGTGACTTCTTTAGTTTCTACCTGTGTGATCTGGCGCTGAAGGTCAATGGCAAGGGCGGCCAGCCGGTGTACATCAAGCTGGCAGGCCAGGACACAGGGAGGTGTGCGGTGCGATGAAAGCGTTCTCCGAACGGAATTCATTGACAATCTGCGCCATTGGCGTGGCCATAACCCTCGGTACGACGTTGGCTGCGTTGAACTATGACAAGCTACCGTTGCTGAACCCGAACAAGCACTATTCGGCCTACTTCGCGGAGGCCGGTGGCCTGAGTGCCGGCGCTGCAGTACAGGTGTCGGGCATGCAGGTAGGCAAAGTAGAGGGAATTGCACTCGACGGACCGCGGGTCCTAGTGAAGTTTAACGTGGACAAGAACATTCACCTTGGCGATCGGACCGAGGCTGCGATCAAGACCAAAAGTCTGCTGGGTTCGAAGGTGATCGACCTGACCCCACGCGGTGACGCCCAGCAAGCCGGCCCGATTCCAGTGGACCGCACCCAGTCGCCTTACCAGTTGCCGGATGCGCTCGGCGACCTGACCGCGGCGATCAGCGGCCTGAACACCGACCAACTGTCCAAGTCGTTGGCCGTGCTGTCGGACACCTTCAAAGACACTCCGCCCGATCTGAGGGAAGCAATACAGGGGGTTGCGCGCTTCTCGCAGACGCTCGACGAGCGGGACGAGCAGCTCCGAAGCCTATTTGCGAAGGCCAACAAGGCAACTGGGGTTCTGGCCGAGCGAAGTGACCAGGTGGTCGGCCTGATCGCCAACACCAATGCGTTACTGATCCAGATGCAGAGCCAGAGGCAGGCGCTGGACCAGATCTCGAGCAATATCGCCGCAGCATTCCGGCAGATCAATGGGTTCATAGGGGAGAACCGCGACACTCTCAAGCCCGCGCTCGACAAACTCAACGGAGTCCTCACGATATTGGACAACCGCAAGCAGAACATCCAGGAGTCGATCAAGAGGCTCAACGTCTACATGATGTCGCTCGGTGAATCAGTGGCATCGGGTCCGTTCTTCAAGGCCTACCTGTCCAATCTGCTCCCGGGACAGTTCATTCAGCCGTTCATCGAGGCTGCATTCTCCGACCTCGGTTTGGACCCGGCGACACTGTTGCCGTCGCAGCGCGCCGATCCGCAGCTCGGTCAGCCGGGCACGCCCGCGCTGCCGATTCCTTACCCCCGAACTGGTCAGGGTGGTGACCCGAGTCTGTCGTTGCCCGAAGCTATTACGGGTAAGCCAGGCGATCCGCGCTACCCGTACCGGGAACCGCTGCCAGCGCCGGCGCCCGGCGGTCCGCCTCCCGGCCCACCTGCAGCACCGCCACCGAATCTGCAGTCGACCCCGCAGCCGACACCGTCGCCGGTGTACGTGCCCGCGCCAGGTGAGATGTCGACGACTGCGGGGGGAGCGCAGTGACGAAGCGAAACGCCAGGATCGGACTGGCCATCGCCTTGGTGCTGACATTGGTCGGCGGTCTCGCTGTGACCTTGCGGTCAGTAGGTCAGGCCGATCGAGTTCACGTGGTCGCCTACTTCGCAAATAGTGACGGCATCTATGCCGGCGACGAGGTTCGCATTCTCGGAGTGCCGGTCGGCAGGATCGACAGGATCGAGCCGCAGCCGCACCGTGCGAAGATCACGTTCTGGTACGACGGCAGCTACCAGGTGCCGGCGGATGCGAAGGCGGCCATCTTGTCGCCGTCACTGGTGGCAGTGCGGGCAATCCAGCTGACGCCTGCGTACACCGGTGGGCCGGTATTGCGGGACAACTCCGTGATCGGGCAGGAGCGCACGGCAGTTCCGGTCGAGTGGGACGATTTCCGACAGCAGCTACAGAAACTCACCGACACTCTGCAACCAACGCAACCGGGTGGCGTCAGTACGTTGGGCGCCTTCGTCAACACCGCCGCGGACAACCTGCGCGGCCAGGGCGCCAACATCCGAGACACCCTCGTCAAGCTCTCCCAAGCGTTCTCGGCCCTCGGGGACCACAGCAAGGACATCTTTTCGACGGTGAAGAACGTGTCGACCTTAGTCTCGGCCCTGCAAGATAGCGGCCAACTGATGCGGCAGCTGAACCAGAATCTCGCGGCGGTGACAGCCCTGCTATCCAACGACCCGAACGAAGTTGGCAACGTACTCAGTGACATGAGCGCCGTGATCGGCGATGTGACGAGCTTCCTGGCCAACAACCGGGAGTCGCTGGGCGCGACCGCAGACAAGCTGGCGTCGGTCACCACCGCACTCAACCAAAGCCTCGACGATCTCAAACAAACGCTGCATGTGGCGCCTACGGCCATTCAGAACTTCGTCAATATCTATCAACCGGCGCAAGGCACCTTGTCTGGCGTGTTGGCGGTCAATAACTTCGCCAACCCGATTCAATTCCTGTGCAGTGCGGTCCAGGCGGCGTCCCGGCTCGGCGCCGAGCAGGCATCGAAATTGTGCGTGCAGTACCTCGCGCCCATCATCAAGAACCGTCAGTACAACTTCCCACCCCTAGGCGAGAATGCGATCGTGGGGGCATCCGCACGCCCGAACGAGCTGACCTACAGCGAGGATTGGCTGCGCCCTGACTACGTCCCGCCGCCGGCAGCCCAGCCACCGCAAGCCGTTGCGCCACAGACGGATTCGTCTCCGCTGCCAGCCGAAGCGCGACCGACGGAGCCCGCTGCGGGCCTGCAAGGGATTATGGTGCCCTCGGGCGGTGGCTCATGAGACGCACCGGCCGCTTCTCAGCCAGCGCCCTGATCCTGCTCGCCCTCGTGCTGTCAGGTTGCGGGTGGCAGGGCGTTAACTCTCTTCCATTGCCCGGTACCGTTGGTCGTGGGCCGGGCTCTTTCACCGTCCAGGCTCAACTACCCGATGTGGACAATATCGAGCGGAACTCGCGCGTGCGCGTCGGTGACGTGACGGTCGGCAACGTCGAGAAGATCGAGCGGCAGGGTTGGCACGCACTGCTGACGATGACGATCAACGGCGATGTCAACCTGCCCGCTAACGCAACCGCGAAAGTCGGCCAAACCAGCTTGCTGGGATCGAAACACATCGAGCTCGCCCCACCGAAAGGCGTTGCACCCGAGGGCAAGCTCCACGATGGGTCGCTCATTCCGCTGACCTCGAGTAGCGCGTATCCGACCACCGAGCAGACCCTGGCGCAGCTTTCGATGCTTCTCAACGGCGGTGGAATCGGCCAGATCCAGGACATCACTCAGGCCCTGAGCGTCGCGTTCGCCGGGCGAGAGCAGGACCTGCGCAGCTTGATCCAGCAGTTGGACATCTTCATCACTTTTGCCAGCGATCAAACCGATGACATCATCCGCGCCACGCAAAGCCTAGACAACCTTGTAGGGCAGTTCGCTGAACAGAAGCCGGTGGTGGACAAGGCGCTCAAGACGCTGCCGCAAGCACTTTCGCTCCTTAAAGACGAGCGGCAGAAACTGGCCGATGCTCTCGGTGCCCTGGGCAAGTTCAGCGCTGTCGCCGCTGATGCGATCAATCAGACGAAGGATAATCTGGTCAAGGAACTCGAGGAACTAGGTCCCGTGCTCGAGTCCTTGGCCAATGCCGGCCCCGCGTTGACTCGCTCACTGAGTTTCTTCGGCACCTTCCCTTGGCCTAACGAGACATTGGAAAAGTGGGCACGCGGTGACACCGGGAACATCACCACGGTCATCGACCTGACTTTGAGCCGCATCGATGCGGCGTTCTTCACCGGCACCCGATTCGAGGGCAATCTGACAGAGTTGGAAATGCAATGGGGCCGCACGATCGGCCAGATGCCCAGCCCGTACACCGCCGGCAATCCGTTAGTCGCTCCCTACCACCTCGACCAGAGGCCGTGACATGCGTATGAACAGACGGATCTGGACTCAGTTGGCGATCTTGATCACTATCTCGACGATTTCCTTCACGGTCATGGCCATCGGCTACATGAGATTGCCCAATCTGTTGTTCGGTGTGGGGCACTACACCGTCACCGTGCAACTTCCGGAGGCCGGAGGGCTGTATCAACGCGCCAATGTCACCTATAGCGGCACCGAAGTCGGTCTGGTGAAGGAAGTCCGTCTCACCAAGAGCGGAGTCGATGCAGTGTTGTCCCTCCGGTCAGACGTCAAGATCCCGGCCGACCTCGACGCGCAGGTCCACAGCAGAACCTCAGTGGGCGAACAGTACATCGCGCTCCAACCGCGCGCCGGCGACGGTCCCCCGTTGAAGAACGGCGACGTGATCCCACGGGATCGAACGTCGGTTCCCCCGGACGTCAACTCACTGCTCGACGCCACTAGCCGCGGTCTGAAGGCTATCCCGGGTGACAATCTGAAAACGACTATCGACGAGGCGTCTACGGCATTCGGCGGCCTGGGGCCTGAGATCTCACGGATCGTGAAGGGCTCCACCAGCCTCGCCCTCGATGCCCGTCAGAACCTCGGTGAATTGACGAACGTAATCGACAACGTCGGACCGGTTCTCGACACGCAGACTGCCACGTCGAATTCGGTACAGGCGTGGGCGGCCCATCTTGCCACGATCACGCAGCAGCTCAGCGATAACGACTCGTCGGTCCGGAGTGTGCTGCAAAACGGTCCTGCTGCAGCCGAACAGGCGCGGCAGTTGTTCGACCGGCTTCAGCCGACGGTACCCATCCTGCTGGCCAACATGGCGAGCATCGCCCCTGTGCTGGTGACTTATCAGCCCAACCTTGAGCAAGTCCTGGTGCTGCTGCCCATGAGCACGGCGCTCATGCAGGGTATCGGCGTTGCGAACTGGAACACCAAGCAGGACTACAAAGGTGCGTATCTGAGCTTCAACCTGAACCTCAACTTGCCGCCACCCTGCACCACCGGATTCCTTCCCGCCCAGCAGCAGCGGTCCTCTAGCTACGAGGACTACCCGGAACGTCCCCCCGGCGACCTCTACTGCCGGGTGCCCCAGGACGCGATGTTCAACGTGCGCGGTGCCCGCAACTTGCCCTGCGAGACGCGCCCAGGCAAACGTGCACCGACGGTGAAAATGTGTGAGAGTGACGAGAACTATGTGCCGCTGAACGACGGCTATAACTGGAAGGGCGACCCGAACGCCACGCTATCCGGCCAAGACGTCCCGCAACTATCACCTGGTCCTCAGTTGTCGGCGCCGCTGCCCTCAGGCCCCGCTCCGCCGCCAATACCGGCCGCGACCTACGACCCTGCGACCGGCACCTATGTCGCCCCCGACGGGCAGATGCACCGACAATCTGACCTCGCCGCCGGCGCTGCCAAGCCGGGAACTTGGCAGTCGATGCTGCTGCCCCCGCCCGGGGGGTGAGCGAACCGATCACCAGGGCCGGGGGGATAACCCGCAGGCCGCTGTGGGACCCCGTCAGGCATAGTGCCCGCGTCGCCGCGCCGGCGAACTGATTGATCACTGGTTGTGACAACCAGTTCGACACCACTGCCGCGCAGCGACACATCGGCGACTTCACCCGCTGCGGCGGTCAGTTGGCCACTATCGATCGCGTCGGCAATCGTCGGCGGCATGCGGTGGCGCAGGATCTCCCACTGCCGCAAGTCCTCGCGCAGGAATCGGTGTTGATCCGCCCAGCCCAGCGATCGCCACAGGCGCGCTGTGTGGCCGTATCTGGGTGGCCACTGCATCAAAGAGTGGGGTGGAATCCAGAACTCGGCGTCGGCCCCGCAGCAACCCGGCCGCCCGCGCGGTCGCGTTGACGTCGTCGAACAACCGCCGCGGCAGATCCGAAGCGCGTAGCCGGTTGCGCATCCCGACCAGCACCGTAGCGTGAAACGCTGGCGCCCCCACGGTCAACCCGGCCGCGGCCTTCCATCGCAGATCAAAGGCCAACCGGTCGCATGCTTCCCGATCTGAAAGCCCCTCGAAGGCCTGCAGCAGCATCACCGTGGCCACCACCCGAGCGGGCACCGTCGGACGCCTCAACCTCGACCGCGTGAATAGATCGGCGAAGTACTCATCGCCGAACAACACCGCACCATGCTCGGCTAGCAGCCGATACACGCTGTCCTGGGGGAGCTGATCATCGACCAACAGCAGCACGTCATCGAAGCGGACCTGCCGATCCTCACGTCCCAAAGCCACACAACGATTTTCGCTGATCAGCCCATCAAACCTGCTCGGGCACGCCCAAAAAACCACGCCACTAGCCCGAAGTTCCCCCTTGTAGGGGCCTTGCCCCGGTGTAGTGGACACGGGATTTGTGGTTACGCCGCTTGTGGCAGCGTAGCGAATGTGTGGTTGTTTTCGTAGGTGGCGGGGCTGGAATAGGCGCAGCGG
>NZ_JAPJDO010000032.1 GCF_026242045.1 Mycobacterium pinniadriaticum | reverse complement strand
TTCATGGTTGACCCCGCCCGTCTGCGACGCAAGCACCTCACCAGGCCGAACACCACGGCCAAATTTTCATCCTCCACCACCGGGCGCAGCCCCCCAGACAGCTGCTCGCGCCAGGAAAATCAGCGCGCGAACATCAGCGCGCGCTTGACCTCCTGGATCGCCTTGGTGACCTCGATGCCGCGCGGGCAGGCATCGGTGCAGTTGAACGTTGTGCGGCAGCGCCACACCCCGTCGACGTCATTGAGGATGTCCAGCCGCTCGGCGGCCCCCTCGTCGCGGCTGTCGAAGATGAACCGGTGGGCGTTGACGATCGCGGCCGGCCCGAAGTACGACCCTTCGTTCCAGTACACCGGGCAGCTCGTCGTGCAGCAGGCGCACAGGATGCACTTGGTGGTGTCGTCGTAGCGGGCCCGGTCGGTCGGGCTCTGGATGCGTTCCCGGGTGGGCGGGTTGCCCGAGGTCATCAGGTACGGCTTCACCGCCCGGTAGGCGTCGAAGAACGGCTCCATGTCGACCACCAGATCCTTCTCGACGGCCAGCCCGCGGATCGGCTCGATGGTGATGGTCAGTGGTTTGTCCTTCTTGGGAAGCAGGTCGCGCATCAGTACCTTGCAGGCCAGCCGGTTCACGCCGTTGATGCGCATCGCATCCGACCCGCACACGCCGTGGGCGCACGAGCGGCGGAACGTCAGTGTGCCGTCCAAATAGCTCTTGACGTAGATCAGCAGGTTCAGCAGCCGGTCGCTGGGCAGGCAGGGCACCCGGAAGCTCTGGTATCCGGCGCTGTCGGGATCCTCGGGGTTGAATCGCGCGATCTTCAGCGTCACCATCACCGCCCCCTCGGGGATCGGCGGCAGGGCGGATTCGGCGACCTCAGGTGCAATGGTCATCTAGTACTTACGCTCCATCGGCTCGTAGCGGGTCTGCGCGACGGGTTTGTAGTCCAGCCGGATATCGCTGAGCAGGGCTGAGCCTTCCTTGTACGCCATGGTGTGCCGCATGTAGTTGGTGTCGTCGCGGTTGGGGTAATCCTCGCGGGCGTGCCCGCCGCGGGATTCCTTGCGGTTCAATGCGCCGACGACCGTGACTTCGGCCAGTTCCAGCAGGAAGCCCAGCTCGATGGCTTCCAGTAGGTCGCTGTTGTAGCGTTTTCCCTTGTCGTGCACCGAGATTCGGGAATATCGCTCCTTGAGGGCGTGGATATCCGTCAATGCCTGTTTGAGGGTTTCCTCGGTGCGGAACACCGCGGCGTTGTTGTCCATCGACTGCTGCAGCGCACCGCGGATATCGGCGACGCGCTCGCTGCCGTGCTCGGAGAGGATGTCGGCGACCCAGCCGACCACCATGCTCGCCGGCTCATCGGGTAGGTCGACGAAGTCATGGCCCAGGGCGTAATTGGCGGCGGAGATGCCGGCGCGGCGGCCGAACACGTTGATGTCCAGCAGCGAGTTGGTGCCCAGCCGGTTGGCGCCGTGCACCGACACGCAGGCGCACTCACCGGCCGCGTACAGCCCCGGCACCGTTGTGGTGTTGTTGCGCAACACCTGCCCGGTCAACGTGGTGGGAATCCCGCCCATCAGGTAATGGCAGGTGGGGTAGACCGGCACCAGTTCATTGACCGGGTCCACACCCAGGTAGGTGCGGGCGAACTCGGTGATATCGGGCAGTTTGGCTTCCAGAACGTCCTCACCGAGGTGGCGCACGTCGATGTAGACGTAGTCCTTGTGCGGGCCGGCGCCGCGGCCTTCCAGCACCTCCAGCACCATTGATCGGGCGACGATGTCGCGCGGGGCCAGATCGACGATGGTGGGGGCGTAGCGCTCCATGAACCGCTCGCCCTCACCGTTGAGCAACCGGCCGCCCTCGCCGCGGACCGCCTCGGAGATGAGGATTCCCAGACCGGCCAGGCCGGTCGGGTGGAACTGATGAAACTCCATATCCTCCAAGGGAAGACCCTTGCGGAAGACAATGCCCAACCCGTCGCCGGTCAGCGTATGGGCGTTGGAGGTGGTCTTGTACATCCGGCCCGATCCGCCGGTGGCGAACACGACGGCCTTGGCGTGGAAGACGTGGATGTCGCCGGTGGCGAGTTCATAGGCGATGACACCGGTGGCCACCGGACCACTCGGGGTCTGCGTCAATGCCAGGTCCAGGGCATAGAACTCGTTGAAGAACTGCACGTCGTGCTTGACGCAGTTCTGGTAGAGCGTCTGCAGGATCATGTGGCCGGTGCGGTCGGCGGCGTAGCAGGCCCGCCGGACCGGCGCCTTGCCGTGGTCGCGGGTGTGCCCGCCGAACCGGCGCTGGTCGATGCGGCCCTCGGGGGTGCGGTTGAACGGCATCCCCATCTTCTCGAGGTCGAGCACCGCGTCGATGGCTTCCTTGCACATGATCTCGACAGCGTCCTGGTCGGCGAGGTAGTCGCCGCCTTTGACGGTGTCGAAGGTGTGCCACTCCCAGTTGTCCTCTTCGACGTTGGCCAGCGCCGCGCACATGCCGCCCTGGGCGGCACCGGTGTGCGAACGGGTCGGGTAGAGCTTGGTCAGCACCGCGGTGCGTACCCGCGGACCCGCCTCGACGGCGGCGCGCATGCCCGCCCCGCCTGCGCCGACGATGACCACGTCGTAGCGGTGTTCGGTAATCATTTTCGCCTCGAAAATCGTCGTCTAGGAGATGTTCGGATCGAAGGTCAGCAGCACATAGGTACCCACCACCAGCACGATGAGCATGGAGACCACCAGCAGCGAGTTGAGCCAGAACCTGGTGGAGTCCTTGCGTGCGTAGTCGGCGATGATCGTGCGGATCCCGTTGCCGCCGTGCAGCTGGGCCAGCCACAGCAGCAGCAGGTCCCAGGTCTGCCAGAACGGCGAGGCCCAGCGCTGGGCGACGTAGTTGAAGTCGATGCGATAGACGCCGCCGTCCCACATCAGCCCGATGAACAGGTGCCCCAGCGCCAGGAAGATCAGGACCACGCCGGAGAAGCGCATGAACAGCCAGGCGTACTTCTCGAAGTTGGGCATACCGGCGCGCCGCCGCGGGGTGCGCGGATTGTCCAGCCCGGCCGGGCGGTCGTGGCTGCGTTCCAGGATCGGCGCCGGCGGGCCGAGCCGGCCCTCGGGCGCGCTCACAGGAACCGCTCCGCCATGTGCGTGCCGATGATCACCAGGGCGGGCACCATGACCAGCAGCCAGACCGCGGCTACCGCCCACAGCATTTGCCGCTGATAACGGGGACCCTTCCACCAGAAGTCGATGAGGATGATGCGCACACCGTTGAGTGCGTGATAGAGCAGTGCGGCCACCAGGCCGATCTCCATCAGGCCGACGATCGGCGTCTTGTAGGTCGCGACGACCTCGTTGTAGGCCTGCGGGCTGACCCGGACCAGTGCGGTGTCGAGGACGTGTACGAAGAGGAAGAAGAAGATCGTCGCGCCGGTGATGCGGTGCAACGCCCACGACCACATTCCCGGGTCTCCGCGGTAAATGGTGCGCCGTCGCCGAGTCGACTTATCGCGCGGGCCCGGCACGACCGGTGCCGCTGTACTCATCAGCGCCTCCAACACCATCGCCATAGTTGCCTCCAACACCATCGCCATAGTTTGGGTGGACTCTAACGCCGTTTGTACTGTCGAAAGAACTACCGTGCAGGGTTAACAGGCGGCTGCTCGGCCGATTTGGCAGGGTAACCACCGCAAGGCAACTCCTGCGAGGTGGTCGGTGAATGCATTCAGTACGGGTGTGGTGAGCGACATATGACTCTTGGGATTGAATGGAAGATGCTGCGCGACAAGGCAATTGAGGTGGCATCACGTGCCTACGCGCCGTATTCGCGGTTCCCGGTCGGCGCCGCGGCCCTGGCCGACGACGGCCGTGTTGTCACCGGCTGCAATGTGGAGAATGTCTCATATGGCCTAGGTCTCTGTGCCGAATGCGCGGTTGTCTGCGCACTGGTTTCCGGTGGCGGTGGACGGCTCGTGGCGCTCGCGGTGGTGGACGCCACCGGGGCCGCGCTGATGCCGTGCGGTCGGTGCCGTCAGCTGCTTCTCGAGCACGGCGGTCCGCAGTTGCTGGTCGATCACCCAAGTGGTCCCCGTCGGCTCGCCGAATTGCTGCCCGAGGCCTTCGGGCCCGACGACCTGGCCCGAGTGGAGCGGGAAAAGCGGTGATGGAGTTCATATTCGACGCTCCGACGGTGATCAGGACCAAGCGGGACGGCGGCCGGTTGACCGACGCGGAGATCGACTGGGTGATCGACGCCTATACCCGCGGCCGGGTCGCCGACGAGCAGATGTCGGCCCTGCTGATGGCGATCTTCCTGCGTGGGATGGATCGGGGTGAGATCTCCCGGTGGACCACGGCGATGATCGCCTCGGGCGAGCGTCTGGACTTCAGCGATCTGCGCCGCGACGGCCGGCGGGTGCCGACGGTGGACAAGCACTCCACCGGCGGGGTGGGCGACAAGATCACCATTCCGCTGGTTGCCGTGATCGCCGCCTGCGGTGCGGCGGTTCCGCAGGCCGCCGGCCGTGGTCTGGGCCATACCGGCGGCACCCTGGACAAGCTGGAGTCCATTCCCGGGTTCACCGCTGAGATCTCCAAAGCTCAAGTGCGTCAGCAATTGTCGGAAATCGGCGCGGCCATCTTCGCCGCCGGCGAGCTTGCTCCCGCCGACCGCAAGATCTATGCCTTGCGTGACGTCACGGCCACGGTGGAGTCCCTGCCGTTGATCGCCAGCTCGGTGATGAGCAAGAAATTGGCCGAGGGCGCCGACGCCCTGGTGCTCGATGTGAAGGTCGGCCGCGGCGCGTTCCTGAAGACCGAAGCCGAATCGCGGGAGCTGGCGGCCACCATGGTGGAGCTGGGCGAGGCCCAGGGTGTGCCCACGCGCGCCTTGCTGACCGATATGGACGTTCCGCTGGGGCGCACGGCCGGCAATGCCCTGGAGGTCGCCGAATCGCTGGAGGTTCTCGCCGGTGGCGGACCCGACGACGTGGTGGAACTGACCGTCCGGCTGGCCGTCGAGATGCTGGACCTGGCCGGGATCGACGGCACCGACCCCGCGCAGACGTTGCGCGACGGTACCGCGATGGACCGGTTTCGTGCCCTGGTCAGCGCGCAGGGCGGGGATGTCGACGCCCCGCTGCCGATCGGTGCCCATTCCGAGACCGTGCGGGCACCACGAAGCGGCACAATGGGGGACATCGACGCGATGGCGGTAGGGCTGACGGTATGGCGGCTCGGCGCTGGCCGGGCCAGCCCGGGAGAACGCGTGCAGGCCGGGGCGGGCGTCCGTATCCACCGGCGGCCCGGCGAGCCGGTTTCCGCTGGTGAGCCGCTGTTCACCCTGTACACCGACACCGCAGAGCGGATGCCGGCCGCCCTGGGTGAACTCGACGGTGCCTGGAGCGTCGTCCATGACAGACCCGCGGAACCCATCCCCGGGTCGCTGCGCTCCGGCCCGCCGCAGCGCCCCCTCATCATCGATCGGATCGCCTGATGCCCACGCCACTGACTCTCGGCACCATCGGCCAGGCGCCCAAGGCGCTGCTGCACGACCACCTGGACGGCGGGCTGCGGCCGGCCACCGTTCTCGACATCGCCGGGCAGATCGGCTACGACGGGCTGCCCGCCACCGAGGAGGCCGCACTGGCCGACTGGTTTCGCACCGCCGCACACAGCGGGTCGCTGGTGCGCTATCTCGAACCATTCGCCCACACCGTCGCCGTCATGCAATCCATCGACTCGTTGCACCGGGTGGCCTTCGAGTGTGTGGAGGATCTCGCCGCCGACAACGTGGTGTACGCCGAGGTGCGCTTCGCCCCCGAGTTGCACATCGACGGCGGGCTGTCCCTCGACGAGGTGGTCGACGCGGTGCTGGCCGGATTCGCCGATGGAGAGAAGGCCGCGGCCGCCGACGGCCGCCCCATCGTGGTGCGCTGCCTGGTGACCGCGATGCGCCACGCCGCGCGATCTCAGGAGATCGCCGAACTGGCGATCCGATTCCGGGACAAGGGGGTGGTGGGATTCGACATTGCCGGCGCCGAGGCCGGCTACCCACCCACCCGGCACCTCGACGCCTTCGAGTACATGCGAAGCCATAACGCGCGCTTCACGATTCATGCCGGCGAGGCGTTCGGACTGCCGTCTATCCACGAGGCCCTCGCCTTCTGCGGAGCCGACCGGCTGGGCCACGGGGTACGCATCGTCGACGATATCGAGGTGTTTCCGGACGGGACCGGCCGGTTGGGCCGGCTGGCCGCGATCCTGCGCGACAAGCGCATCCCGCTCGAACTGTGCCCGAGCTCCAATGTGCAGACAGGTGCGGTGGACAGTATCGCCAACCATCCATTCGACCTGCTGGCCCGGCTGCGGTTCCGGGTCACGGTCAACACCGACAACCGCCTGATGAGTGACACCACGATGAGCCAGGAGATGCTGCGGCTGGTCGAGGCCTTCGGCTACGGGTGGAGCGATCTGGAACGGTTCACCATCAACGCGATGAAGTCGGCGTTCATCCACTTCGACGAACGGCTGACGATCATCGACGAGGTGATCAAGCCGCGGTACGCGGTCCTGATCGGCTGAGCCGACCTAGATGTGTCCCGGCATACCGGGCATGCCGCCGGTCATCGGCAGCTCGGGCGCCGGGGGTGGTGGTGGTGGTGGTGGCGGTGGCGGTGGCGGTGGCGGTGATGGCGTATATGGGCTGCCCAAGCAGGCCGCATAGCCCGGCATCGCGGCGCATTGCGGATCGAGCGGACTGACCGGCGGCCCCTGCCAGTAGGGGCCGCCCTGGCACGCCGCGTACTGGGGATACTGCATGCAGGCGGGGTCGTCGGGGCCGGTGGGAAGGGCCGGGTCAGGGTTGTCCCGGGGGACCGGTGCACCCATGACCCCCAGGGTGACGAGGGCGCCGGCCATCAACACCGTCCAGCTCATGCCTGACTCCTTCTTGTTTGCTCTATGGTCGCACGCGGGCATCGGCGCCGCGCACAGTCGCGGCCGGGGGCGTACGATCCGGTTTGCGGGTGCGTGCGCGCCACGAATTGGCCCGCCACCTTGTGATACATGCCCGGGTGTTCCCGCGATGTAACTTGGTGTGATGTCCAAGCGCGCCATTTTCAGGGGCGTGTCACCACATAAGCTCCTCACGGGCTTGGGTCGGGTGATCGTTCGCCACCCACTGCTCGTGATCGCGTCTTGGCTTGTTCTGGCGGGGGCCCTGATGGCCCTCATCACCCCGCTGGCCGTCGTCGCGGCCCGCAACCCACCGGATTTCTTGCCCAAAGATGCGCCGGTGCTGGTGTCGGTCAAGAAAATGCAGGAGGCCTTTCACGAAGCCGACGCAGGCAACTTCGCGGCCATCATCCTCAGCAACGACAACGGCCTGACACCGGCCGACGAGGAGACCTACCGGAACATCGTCGACGAGCTCAAGGACGACACCAAGTACGTCACGTCGCTCCAGGATTTCGTCCGCACACCGGAGCTGAAAGAGGTGATGACCAGCAAGGACGGCAAGGCCTGGAACCTGCCGGTCAGCATGTCGGGGACGATGGGCGCCCCGGATGGCCAGGAGTCCTACCGGCACGTCATCAAGTCCGTCCAGGAGGCGGCGAAAGGCTCGTCGCTGCAGGTCAACGTGGTCGGTGGGGCCTCGACGATCGAGGACATGAACGTCATCGGTGCCCGCGATCAGCACATGATCGAGATCGCCACGGTCGGGCTGGTGTTCTCCATCCTGCTTCTCGTCTATCGCAGCCTGATCGCGATGCTGATGCCATTGATCACTATCGGCATTTCGCTGGTGGTTGCGCAGCAGGTCGTGGCCGGCCTCGGCGAACTCGGGTTGGGGCTGGGCCCGCAGACGATGATGCTGATGGTCGGCATGATCATGGGCGCCGGCATCGATTACGGCGTCTTCCTGTACAGCCGCTATCAAGAACTCACCAAGACCGGAATGGGGTCCGACGACGCCCTGGTCGAAGCGCTGGCCACGATCGGCGAGGTGATCGCCGGTTCGGCCGGCACCGTCGCCATCACCTTCCTCGGGATGTCCTTCACCAAACTGGCGATCTTCTCCACCGTCGGTCCGGCCCTGTCGGTGACCATCTTCGTCGGCTTCCTGGCGTCCATCACCCTGCTGCCGGCGTTCATCGTGCTGGCCGGCCGGCGCGGATGGATCAAACAGCGACGGGACATCACCGGTCGGTTCTGGCGCCGATCCGGCGTCATGATCGTCCGCCGCCCCACGCTCTTGCTGGTGACCAGTGTGGTGATCTTGGCCGCGCTGGCTGCCACCACGGCGGTGATGAACTTCAATTACGACGACCGCAAGAACCTGCCGCAGGACTCCGCGAGCAACCGTGCCTACGAGGTGATGGACAAACACTTCCCGATCAGCAGCACGCTGCAGCAGTTCCTGTTCATCCAGTCCCCGAACGACCTGCGCACCCCCAAGGCGCTGGCCGATATGGAGCAGATGGCCGCGCGCATCGCACAGTTACCCGACATCGACATGGTTCGCGGCATCACCCGCCCGACCGGCCAGGTGCTCGAGCAGGCCAAAACCACCTACCAGGCCGGCGAGGTGGGCAGCAAGCTCGGCGAGGCGTCGAACCTCATCCACTCCAACGACGACAACCTCACCCTGCTGTCGGGAGGTGCCGGCAAGATGGCCGACGTCCTGGGCGAGATCCGCACTCAGGTGGTGGGATCGATCGCCAGTGTCCGGGGGCTGACGAGTGCGCTGGACGCCATGTCGCAGAAGTACGGCGGGTCCAAGACGCTGGACCAGATCGACAAGACCGCCTCCCTGGTGACCAACATGCGCTCCCTGGGCGACGCGTTGGGACTCAGCATCCTGCGGGTCACCAGCATCAGCGACTGGGCCACACCCATGGTCAACGCGCTGAACGTCAGCCCGCAGTGCGATGCGGACCCGGCGTGTGTGGCCTCCCGGTCGGACCTGCAGAAGATCGTCGACGTCAGCAACACCGAGGCGGTCCATTCCATCGAGGAGTTCGCCCGTGAACTCTCGGCGACCGAGGGATCGCAGAAGCTGGACGAGGCCGTCCACACGCTGAGCCAGAACGTCAAGAAGGCCACGGCGGCCGCGCGAGCGCTCGGCGTGGGCCAACCCGGTGGTGTCGAGAAGAAGCTCAACGAGGCCGTTCAGGGCGCCAATCAGCTCGCCGATTCCAGCCGCCAGCTGGCCCTGGGTGTGCAGACGCTGGTCGATCAGACCCGCAACCTCGGCGCGGGCCTCGATCAGGCATCGGATTTCCTGCTGGCCATGAAGCGGGAGGCGGCCGAGCCGCCGATGTCGGGTTTCTACATCCCGCCGCAGGTATTGACCATGGACGAGTTCAAGAAGGCCGCCAAGCTGTTCGTCTCCGAGGACGGCCATTCGGCGCGCTACCTGGTCCAGACGGCGCTCAATCCGTTCAGCACGGCGGCGATGGATCAAGTCAAGACGATCGTCGACACCGCGAACGCCGCGCGGCCCAACACCGAGTTGGCCGGTGCCGAAATCTCGATGGTGGGCTTCTCCTCGATCAACGCCAATGTCCGGGATTTCTACGACTCCGACTTCGTCTACATCCTGTGCATGACGCTGGTCGTGGTCTTCCTGATCCTGGTGGTGCTGCTGCGCGCGATCGTCGCGCCCCTGTATCTCGTGCTCTCTGTGGTGCTGTCCTACGGTGCCGCGCTGGGTATCGGAGTGGTGCTGTTCCAGTTCATCCTCGGCCAGGAATTGGCTTGGGGCGTACCGGGAATCGCGTTCATGGTGCTGGTCGCGGTCGGTGCCGACTACAATCTGCTATTGATATCGCGCATCCGCGACGAGGCGAAATACGGTGTGCGTTCGGCGGTTATCCGCACCGTCGGCGCGACCGGTGGCGTGATCACCTCGGCGGGCCTCATCTTCGCGGCGTCGATGATGGCCCTGACCGTCAGCAGCGTCCTCACCGCGGCGCAGATCGGCTTCGTGATCGGAGTCGGCCTCTTGCTGGACACCTTCCTGGTGCGAACGCTCACAGTGCCGGCTGCCGCAGTGCTGGTCGGCGACGCGAACTGGTGGCCGGCCAAGCCGCCGAGGGTCAAATACCAGGCCGCGAAACGGGCTGCCGCGACGGCAGCGGCCTCCGCCGCCGCTTCCGTGGCGTTGCTCGACGCGGATAGTCACGCTGCGTGGGAAGCCGAAGGCGGGGCGACGCTGGATGTTCCCGATGACTACGAGGAGCAGTGAGTCAGAGCCGCGGGGTGGGCAGCCAGGGTATCGCGCGGGCGGCCCAGCTCACCAGGTTGTCGGCGACAGCGTCCTCGAGTCGGTAGCGCGTATTCACCGGGTCGGATCCACTCCCCGGGTCGCTGCGCTCCTGCCCGCCGGTCTTCCACAGTGACGCGATCACCTGGCTCAGACCGTCGATGCGCAGCAGGTTGAACTCGGAATCGTCCTCGAGGCCCATCGCGCCGAGTGTCGCGTGATACGGGAGGCCGATCTTCATCGGCGTCCCCAACCCGTCGATTTCGAACCCGGTCAGGCCGTTGTCGTCCTCGATACGAACCAGCTTGGCGCCACGGGTATCCGGGATCGGATGGCCCATCGGGTGCCCGGCCAGGACGGCCTTGCTGCCGGTGACGACGAACGATCCCTCGCCCTGTCGATAGGGTTCGTGAACCTCGCCGATTTTGCCGCCGCGGAAGCGGTAGTCGATGTCGACGCCGCCCGGAACCCGCCTGCTGCGCGCAGAGCTCGGCGGCAGGAGGTCAAGCCACGACCTGACCAACGCCAACGCGTGGTAGCGATATCCCATCTCGGACAGGGCGACCCGGCTGACCTCACCGAGCGCTCCGGCCCGGATCGCGTTGCCGACCAGACGGTATTGCGGCATGTTCATGAAGTCTTCGCCGACCCGGATCTGTGCCCAGCGCCGGAATTGTGCCATGCGCGCGAGGTCATCGAGGCGGCCGACCCCGGGTGTATCGATGACCAGTGCGGCGCCCGGTGCCAGGTGGGCCAGTGACTTCAGAACGGTGAGGTTGTTGGTCACCGTCACCGACACCAGCGCGAGGTCGATGTCCCCGGGCCGAAGCACGCGCGGATCCTCGATCGCTTCCACACCCCACCGTTCACCGGCTTTTCGTGCGTTCGCGAGAGTGCGCGAATGAATTCCGACGACCTCGATGCGGGAATCCAACAAACTCAACGCCGGAAGAAAAGCGTTGCGGACTCGGTATCCGGAGCCGACGACGAGCGCCCGCAGCCGACTACTGGGCTGCGTCACACAACGCCCGCGGCGGCGAGCACTCGGAAACCGACGGTCTGGGCGCGGATGTAGGTTGCCTGCGTCCGCGACAGCTCGTTTTTCGTCGTCGGCGACAGCGGGGTACCGGACGGAACCGCACCGCGGTCCGGCAGCGGGCTGGTGGTGCCGACCCGGCGCTCATCGATGAGGGCGAGCAGGGCCGGATCCGTCAGATGCGCGCGGGCCTCCTGGAACTCCGGCAGCCCGATCCGGTCGTTGGGCAGGCCGGCGGGCTGGAACGAGACCTTGAGGACGCGTCGGCGCAGCGCGCCGCGGTTGGGCGACGCGCGATGGAAGTACGAGCGGTTCCACATCGCCGCGGTACCGACCGGGCCGACCAGCTGCACCGCGTCGCCTCCGGCGCGCATCCCGTTGTTGGGTCGGTGCGGGTAGAACTCGAATGCGCCATCGCCCTCGCCGACCGGCGACAGCAGGATGAAGATGCTGATGAAGGAGGGGAAATCCGGGGTGTAGGACCGGATCGTCTCGGTGTCGCGATGCCAACCCAGCGGCTTGTCGCGGTGGATGTGCGGCCGGCCCTGATTGGCCGCGATCTCATAGCAGTGGCAGTGATACAGCAGGGCCGACGGGTGGATGCCGGCGATGAGCTGGCGAACGGGCTCACTGAACACTTCGGCGAAGATCCCGGTGGCGGCCAGCGCGTCGGCACTCGCGTACGACCGTCGCTCACCGTCGGTTCCGGCGAAGATCGGATCGAGGCGGCGGTTCCAGTCCTCGATCAACTCAACCGGCCAGAGTCCGGTCAAATCGGCGATGCCTTCGTTTGCCAGCACGTCAGTCAATGTCAGTGTCGACGTCACCAGTCATACCTCCCTTAGCGGTCCCACGCTACAGGCTATCGGCGCTGGCTGCGAGGGCCGCCGGTCACCTGCAACCGGAAAGTGACGCGGGGCCGGGCATGGGCTACTGCGCGAAGACGAACAGCCGGTGCTGATACCCGTCGACGTTTGCCCAGTTCTCCTCGTGCAGGCTGGTGTAGCCCCGATCCCGGAACATAGACCGCACATCCTCTTCGAGGTAGCTGTTCAACCAGCCGCGGCTGACGCGGTCGATGGCCCCGAGCTTGGTACGCCGGAACTGGTCATTGCTATCCGGGCAGCCGTAGGAGATCACGCAGCGCGGCACGAATGTGGACAGCCAGTCGAGCACCGACGGCACATCACGGAGGTATTCCAGCACCCCCATGATGACGGCGACGTCATAGGTGTCCGGGCCCAGGTTCGGCAGCGGCCGCTCATTGAGATCGCAGACGATCGTTCCCGGGCCGCGGTCGACGAGATCGGAGGGTGTGTAGGTGCTGGACGGGTCGAGATGGCGTTCGAGGGCTCGAGTACCCGCGCCGAACTCGATCACCCTGCTGCCGGCGGGTATCAACTCGGCGGCCCGTTGCGTCCGCGGCTCCCAGTCCGAGTAGAGATTCCGGGTGTCCGCCCAGCGCTTGTAGTCGGTCTTCTGGCGCAGTGCGGCGATAATCCCCAACTTCGGGATATGGACTCGGCTCACTGAATATTCACCCCAACCATGTCGATATCCCGTGTCCGGGTCATGGGTCGGCCGCCCTGATGAGCCAACACCCCTTGTCGTTCCCAGAAGGTTAGCATTCCGCGGTTCGGCGGCTATGACGGGTTTGCGGGAGGGTTTCGCCGGTGTCAATTTCTCGCCGGCCGGGACGGGACGGCTCCTGGCCGGTTTGCCCTAGTCGTCGGTAGTGGTTGCGGTCCGGCTGGCCTCACCGGGGCTGCGGTTGCCCCCGATTCGGTGCACGTCGGGTGCCCAGTTTTGCGTTTGCTGATAGAGTCTCTCAGGCCTGGTCGGGGGCAGGTGGTTCGCTCTCGTCGTGCGTGATACTGACCGGGATAGGGGTGTGACCCGATATGCGCTCAGCGGCTCGGAGCACGGCAGTGTCGATCGCTGCACTGGCAGTGTTCCTGTCCGTGGCCCTCGTTTCGACAACGACGGCGACTCTGAAGCTTCTACTCACTGGCACAACGGTTCTCGTGATGGGCGGCACCGGACACTCGCTGTCACCCGCCGAGGACACCGACGAGTTCGTCGAAAGCTATATCGCAGGTGCCGTCGGCAATTACGTCGACCCCGCCTCGACGCTGGGCGCCGGTATCCCGGCGGGCCCCTACAACGGAGTCGCGGTCGTCACGCCCGAACAGTTCGCGCCGGATACCGGCACGTTGACCTACGACCAGTCGGTGGCCCTGGGCGTGCAGAACCTGGACAACTGCATCAAAGGCACGTCGTGCAACTACAACACCGAGGTGGGCTCGGTCGCACCGGCGCCGGGTGACACATTCGTGGTCTACGGCTTCTCGCAGAGCTCCACGATCGCGACCCTCGAAAAGCGGTCCTTGGCAGCGGAATACGCCTATGGCGAGGGCCCGGACGTCAGCTTTGTGCTGATCGCCAACGGAAACCGCCCCAATGGCGGGTTCTTGTCGCGCGGGCCGACCGGCGTCACCATCCCGTGGTTCCTCCAGTTCGGCGGCGCGACCTTCAGCGGGCCGACCCCGACGAACACCCAGTACGAAACCGTCGACACCGCCGCCGAGTACGACGGATGGTCGGACTTCCCGGAGAATCCGCTGAATCTGCTGGCCGTCGTCAACGCGATGATGGGCATCACCTACCTGCATCTCGGTGGGGTTTACGACGACACCAGCCTCACCGATCCCGGTGTCATCGATCAGGGCCAGTACGGCGACACCCACTACTACCTGATCTCCACCCCGATCCTTCCGATTCTGATGCCGCTGGAGAACTTCGGGACGCTGGGTCATGCGCTGGCGGACACCCTCGACCCCGCCCTGCGCGTCATCATCGAATCGGCCTACGACCGCAGCGTCAGCCCCGGCGAGCCGACGTCGTGGAACATCTTCTACTTCGAGAATCCGGTCAAACTGACCAAAGACTTTGTCGAAGCGATTCCGGTCGGTTTGGACAACGGGATGGAAGATCTCTTCGGGGTTCGTCCGTTGGGGACGACGCGGCCGGGTCCGTACGGTGTCGGCGGACCCGACGTCACTTATACCGACTCGGAAACGACCGAGACCGCCAGTGCCAACTCGGCAGCGACGAGTACCTCGACCGAGTCGACCACGGAATCGACATCCAGCGACTCGTCGTCCTCATCGTCGACTGATGACACCGATTCCGCGACGTCGACGAGCACGAGCAGCGCTATCGGTCACTTCCGGCCGCGCCCCACTTCGACCTCAACGGCCTCGACAGCCTCGGCGGCCTCGACGAAGAAGGCCGTGTCGGCGGCCTCGACTTCGGGCAGCTCGAGTTCCGGTTCCAGCTCGAGTGGCTCCTCCAGCTCGAGCTCGACGTCCAAGCACAGCGGTGTGGGCTCGTCGAAGCGCGCCAAGGCGAGTTCGGGGTCCAGCTCCTAGGGGCCTGGGCGCACCGCTATTCGCGGCGCAGCCGCGACTCCACGAACCGCTCGATCTCTTCCCACTCCTGCACCGCCGCCGCATACGGTCCGGCGGGCCGAGAGTTCTCCTCGGGATCGAGCACGTAGTCGACGAGCTTGCCGAGCGGACGGTCTTGGGCCAGTAGCCGGTCGACAACGTCTTCCTCGGAGTACTCGCCGACATCACGGACGAGTTCGACGGCCAGCTCCAGCTGATCGCGGTCGATCGTGTCGGGCCCGTCGGAGATGTCGTCGCTCAGCCCCGTGAGCATGTAGATGTTGTCCTCGGTCACGTCGACCCGCAGCGAGCCGTCGGTGGCCGCGGTATGGATGTCGTCGTAGGTGCTCAGGTCCGACAGATCGTGGTCGCGTTGGTCGGCGAGGTAGCGGGCCAGCGAACGCTCCGATCCGAACACGCTGATCCTGCCGTTGCGCCCCAGGAAGATCGGCCGGTCGTCGAAATAGCAGCGCAGTGTGTACAGCGTTCCCGAGCCGAGCGTGATGCGCACCGGGTCGATGCCGACCGCGGCCCAGAAGTCCTCGTCACTGCCGAGCACCACATCGTCCTGCGGCGCCCGCTCGTCGGCACTTTTCTCGGTCTCCGGCTCGCCGGCGTCTTCGTCGGCGTCCTCGCCGGCTGCGCTCTCCGACGGCTCCTCCGTCTCCTCCTCGTATGGCTCTTCGAGCTCGTCGGCGGCCAGCTTGGCGGCCCGCTCGTCGACCTCGGGGGTGGTGATGACCTCGTCGATCGCCGACAGCACCCCATCCCACCCGCGGCCGACGATCTCGCCGACCACACTCCAGCGTTTACGCCCTGATTTGCCGCTGAACTGTTCGATACCACCGGAGAGCAGCCCCAGGTTGGGGTTGCCGTTGAAGAACCGCGTCACCGCCGGCAGCTCGCACACCGAGCCGATCGAGGAGACGATCGCCATGGTGTTGGCCAGCGCGGTCACCGACTCCTCGGTCGGCTTCTCCGACAGGGTCTCCTCGACCGAGATCAGATCGACCTCGCGGTCCGGCTTCGGCACAAGCTTGTGGGCATTGGCCCCCACCAGGTCCTCCCACCCTGGGTGATCGGCCAGATCGTTGTCGGTGTTGGTGCGAACGAATGCGGCGAGATCTGCCACCGATTCGAACGCGAAGAGGTCCTCGTCCTTGCCGAGGAACGCCTCCCACTCGTCGCCGCCGTCGCGCCAGCGGGGCGCCCACAGCGTGTACAGGTCACCTGCGGTCACGCCGATGCGGACCGGAACGAGCTCAGCAGCCATGCCGCACAGCCTAACGACGCTTGCTGACCGGTAACCTGCCCCCCGTGGGGAGGTGGCGTCGCGCGCTGGCCATCGTGGCGGTGATCGGCCTGGGAATCGTCGGCATCCTGGGTGTCACCGGATACTTCCTGTTCAACCGCCCGCGCGCAGACCCGTTGACCAAAGCCGACGCGATCATCGTGCTCGGCGGCGACAACGACGGTCGGCTGGAGTACGGCCTGAGCCTGGCCGAGCAGGGCTACGCCGATACGGTCGTGCTGTCCAACGCCTACTCCGAAGACGAGGCGGATTCCGCGGACTACCGCCGCGCGTGCGCCTCGGGCACCCCGACAGTGACCGTCATCTGCTTTCGGCCGGTGCCGTTCACCACCCGCGGCGAGGCGATGTACCTGACCCGTCTTGCCAAGCAACACCACTGGACTCGCGTGATCGTGGTGTCCTGGAACTACCACATGGTGCGGGCGCGCTACATATTTCACCAGTGCTTCGACGGCAGCGTCACCATGCGGCCGGTGCCGCGCACCTACGACTATCCGCTCTGGTACTGGGCCTGGGAGTACGCCTACCAGTACACCGCAATGATCAAGGCGTTTGTTCTCGGCTGCCACGCCCGGTGACGCTCCTCTAGTCTCTGCGCATGGATGTGTGCGTGATCGACCACCCATTGGCCCGGGCGCGGCTGACCACGCTGCGCGATGAGCGCACCGACAACGCCTCCTTTCGCTGTGCGTTGCGGGAGCTGACTCACATGCTGGTCTACGAAGCCACCCGAAGCGCACCCTCTGAGGACGTCACAGTTCGGACTCCGATGGCCGAGACCACCGGCGCGCGCCTGGCTGTTCCGCCGCTGCTGGTACCGGTCTTGCGCGCCGGGCTGGGGATGGTCGACCAGGCGAGTGCCCTGATCCCCGAGGCGCAGGTGGGTTTCGTCGGCGTGGCCCGTGACGAGACCACTCATCAGCCGACGCCCTACCTGGAATCCCTGCCGCAAGACCTGAGTGCTCAGCCGGTAATTGTGCTCGACCCGATGCTGGCCACCGGCGGTTCCATGGTTTACACGATCGGGTTGCTGCTTGACCGTGGTGCCCGCGACATCACCGTGGTGTGTGTGGTGTGTGCACCGGAGGGCATCGCCGCGCTCGAGAAAGCGGCTCCGCAAGCCCGGCTGTTCACGGCCGCCATCGACGATGGCCTCAACGACATCGCCTACATCGTGCCCGGTCTCGGCGATGCCGGTGATCGCCAGTTCGGGCCGCGTTGACTACCAGTTCCGCGCGGACTCCAGCAGACTCCGTTGCAGCGCGCCAGCGCGCTCGCGCGCATCGGCCAGATCCGTGCTGATCGCCTGGCCAACCTCGGTGTAGCACTTGACTTTCGGTTCGGTACCCGAAGGCCGCACCACGACCCGGACCGACGTCTGTTGGTCGCCACCGGTCAGGAACACGGCATCGGCTCGCTCTGTTGCGGTGGCCGGAAAGCCGGCCAGTTCGGTGGGGGGCGCGGTACGAAGCCGGCCCATCAGCGCCGCGGCTTCCTCGGCGTCGGCCACTCGGCGTGACACCGCCGCGGTGGTGTGCACCCCATATCTGCGGGCCAACCGGTCGAGCGAAGCGGGAATCGAATCACCCTGAGCGCCAAGACTGGCCAGCAGATCGCACACGAGGACGGCGGCGCTAATCCCGTCTTTGTCGCGGACGGCGGACGGGTCGACACAGTGCCCGATTGCTTCCTCGTAGGCGTAGACCAGACTGCGCCCGCTCAGACCGAAGTCGGCGCGGGCGAGCCATTTGAAACCGGTCAGCGTCTCGACGTGCTGGGCGCCGTAGTCTGCGGCGATCGCCGCCAGCAGCTGCGAGGAGACCACGCTACTGGCCACCACGCTACTGGTGGCTTGCCCGGGTGGAAGGCTGGACAAGATGTAATCGCCTAGTAGCCAGCCAGTTTCGTCGCCGGAGAGCATTCGCCACCCGTCGGGAGTGGGGATGCCGACGGCGCAGCGGTCGGCATCGGGGTCCAGCGCGATGGCGATATCGGCACCGATCCGACCCGCCAGTTCCAGCAGCAGATCGGCCGCGCCGGGCTCCTCGGGGTTGGGGAACGTCACCGTCGGAAAATCGGGGTCCGGCGTGAATTGGCTTGTCACCGTGTGGACATCGTTGAACCCGGCGGCACGCAGCGTGCGTATGGCGAGTTCGCCGCCGACCCCGTGCATGGCGGTCAGCGCCACCCGCGGCGCTCCGTGGGCGTTCCGCCGAAGGCTCGCCGCTCGCCCGACGTAGGCGTCGACCAGTGTGTCATCGGTGGGCGGCGCGGGTAGGCGGGGAATCTGGTCGGCTGGTGGCGCCGCGGCCATCGCGGTCTCGATCTCGCGGTCGGTGGGCGAGATGATCTGCAGCCCGCCCTCGAGATAGACCTTGTAGCCGTTGTCACCTCGGGGGTTGTGGGATGCGGTGATCTGCACCCCTGCGGCGGCGCCGGTGTGCCGGACGGCGAACGCCACGACCGGGGTTGGCACCGGATGTTGCCAGGTGATCACCGCAAAGCCTTGGGCGGCGAATACTTCGGCCGCGGCAATCGCGAACTGCGCCGACCCGTGCCGGGCGTCGCGGCCCACCACGACGGCCGAACCGCCCAGGCCTCGACCGGCGAGCACCCGGGCGACCGCCCAACTGACTCGCAACACCACCGCGAGGTTCATCGCGTCCGGCCCACCGCGTACCGGACCGCGCAGGCCGGCGGTGCCGAATGTCAAGGGCCGGCCGAAGCGGGCGGCGAGCTCGTCGGGATCCAGGGCGGCCAATTCGGCCGCCGTGACCGGATCGGGATCATGGGCGATCCAGTCCTCGGGGGTCACGGCACCGATTGTGCCCTGTGGTCGGCATCGGCGAGCTTGCGCAGTACCGGCGCGGTGAGCATCAGCAGGTTGAACTCCAACTCGGAGAGGTGATCGCGCATGGTCTCGTACAGCCACTGGTCGCGCTGAGCTCGGTCGCGAAGCAGCAGCTGGAAGCCTTCGGCGGTTTCATCATCGCCTCTGCTCGCCCGCGGTTTCGTTCGAGTCGCCTACAGGCGCGCCAATACCGAGGCCAGCAGCGAACCCATCGCGGTGGCTGACGCGCGGCCGGCGGCCAGCACCTCGTCGTGACTCAGCGGCTGACCGGTCATCCCGGCGGCTAGGTTTGTCACCAGCGAAAACCCGAGTACTTCGGCGCCGACAGCCCGGGCGGCGATGGTCTCGTGCACGGTCGACATACCGACCAGGTCGGCCCCCAGCGTGCGGAGCATCCGGATCTCGGCAGGAGTCTCGTAGTGCGGACCCGGCACGCCTGCGTAGACGCCTTCGGTCAGGGTCGGGTCGACCGAGCGGGCCAGTTCACGCAGCCGCGGCGAGTAGGCGTCGACCAGGTCGACGAACTGTGCGCCGACCATCGGCGAGCGCGCGGTCAGGTTGAGGTGGTCGCTGATCAGCACGGGCTGCCCGACCCGGTATTCGGGCCGCAGGCCGCCGGCGGCGTTGGTCAACACGACGATCTGCGCGCCGGCCGCACGTGCCGCGCGCACCGGATGGACGACGGCGCGCAGGTCGTGGCCTTCATAGGCGTGGATGCGGCCCAGCAGCACCAGCACGTTGTGGTCTCCGAGCGGCACCGACAGCACCCGGCCGCGATGCCCGAGTGCCGACGGGGGAGTGAACCCGGGGATCGCCGACATCGGGATCTCGGCGGCCGGTGTTCCCAGTGCTGCTGCCGCCGGCGTCCAGCCCGACCCGAGAACCACGGCGATGTCGTGTCGTGCCACACCGGTGCTTTCGGCGATCACCGCGGCGGCGTGCTCGGCGTCTGGACTCACAGCCAGCGAGCCTATCGCTGAATGCGATACTGCGTTGATGCCTACCGCCACCGCGTCGACCCGCGTCGAGGACGTCGTGATGGCGCGTCGAGGTGACTTGATCGAACTCTCCCACGCCATTCACGCCGAGCCGGAACTGGCCTTCGACGAGCACCGCAGCTGCGCCAAGACCCAGGCTCTGGTGGCTGAGCGGGGCTTCGAGATCAGCGCGGCGCCGGGTGGTTTGGCCACCGCGTTTCGCGCCGACTTCGGTTCGGGCCCGCTGGTCATCGGGATCTGCGCGGAGTACGACGCACTGCCCGGTATCGGCCACGCCTGCGGACACAACATCATCGCCGCGTCGGCGGTCGGTACTGCCTTGGCGCTGGCCGAGGTGGCCGACGAACTGGGGCTCACCGTGGCCTTGATCGGCACGCCCGCGGAGGAGTCCGGCGGCGGCAAGGCCCTGCTGATCGACGCGGGTGTCTTCGATGATGTCGCCGCCGCGGTGATGCTGCACCCGGGGCCGATCGACATTGCCGCCGCGCGCTCGCTGGCGCTCTCGGAGACGATCGTCACCTATGCCGGTCGTGAGTCGCATGCGGCCGTTGCGCCGTACCTCGGTGTCAACGCCGCCGACGCGGTGACGGTCGCGCAGGTGGCGATCGGGCTGCTGCGCCAGCAGATGGCTCCCGGTCAGCTCGCCCACGGCATCGTCACCGAGGGCGGCTCGGCCACGAACATCATCCCGGGTCGGGCCCAGCTGCAGTACACGATGCGGGCGGTCGACACCGAATCGCTGCGGGAACTGGAAGCCAAGATGCACGGATGCTTCGCAGCAGGAGCGGTCGCGACCGGATGTGAACACGAGATCGCCGAAGCCGCACCACCGTATGCCGAGCTGACCCCCGACTCGTGGCTCGCCGAGGTGTTTCGCGGCGAGATGACCAAGATGGGCCGTCACCCGGTGCCCGTCGAGGTGGAGTCCGCAATGCCGCTGGGAAGCACCGATATGGGCAATGTCACCCAGCTGCTCCCGGGTATCCACCCGGTGGTCGGCATCGAATCCGGCGGTGCGGTGATCCACCAGCCCGGCTTCACCACCGCCGCGGCCGGTCCCAGCGGTGACCGTGCGGTCACCGAGGGGGCGGTCATGTTGGCCCGCACGGTCGTTCGATTGGCGCAGACGGCCGTCGAGCGGGACCGTGTGCTGCAGCTACGGGACCGACGGGAGGCCAAGCGCCGATGAGTATCGCCGATACCGCTGAGTCCTGGCTGGCTGGGCATTTCGACGACCTGGTCGAGTGGCGCCGTCACATCCACCGGTATCCGGAGCTGGGGCGCCAGGAGTTCGCCACCACCCAGTTCGTCGCCGATCGGCTGGTGGAAGCCGGGCTCAACCCGAAAGTGTTGCCCGGTGGGACGGGTCTGACGTGCGACTTCGGCCCCGATTACGCACCGCGGATCGCATTGCGTGCCGACATGGATGCGCTACCGATGGCCGAGCGCACCGGCGCCCCGTACAGCTCGACGATGCCGAATGTCGCGCACGCCTGCGGCCACGACGCCCACACCGCGATGCTCATCGGGGCCGCGACGGCGCTGGCGTCGGTGCCCGAACTGCCGGTCGGTGTGCGACTGATCTTCCAGGCGGCCGAGGAACTGATGCCCGGCGGAGCGATCGACGCCATTGCCGCCGGCGCTCTGGTCGGGGTGTCGCGGATTTTCGCGTTGCACTGCGACCCCCGGTTGGCGGTGGGGCGGGTCGCGGTGATCCCGGGTCCGATCACGTCGGCGGCGGACTCGATCGAGATCACCTTGCACTCGCCGGGCGGGCACACGTCGCGGCCGCACTTGACGTCGGATCTGGTCTACGGGATGGGGACGCTGATCACCGGGTTGCCCGGTGTGCTGTCCCGCCGGATCGATCCCCGGCACGGCACCGTGATGGTGTGGGGGGCGGCCAACGCAGGAGTCGCGGCCAATGCGATTCCGCAGAGCGGGACGCTGGCGGGCACAGTCCGCACCGCGAGTCGCGAAACCTGGGTGGCTCTGGAAAGCCTTGTAGAGGAGACTGTTTCAGGGCTCCTTGCTCCGCTCGGCATTGAGCACACGCTGCAATACCATCGCGGTGTGCCGCCGGTGGTCAACGAGGAACGTTCGACGCAGATCATGACGCACGCCATCGAGGCGGTGGCTCCCGACGCCCTGGCCGACACCCGTCAGTCGGGTGGCGGTGAGGACTTCTCCTGGTATCTGGAGGAGGTGCCCGGGGCGATGGCGCGGCTGGGCGTATGGAGTGGTCGCGGACCGCAACTGGACCTGCACCAGCCGACCTTCGACCTCGACGAGCGGGCGTTGGCGGTCGGGGTTCGGGTTCTGGTCAATATCGTCGAGCAGTCCGCGGCGTTCTGATGAAGCTGCTAGTCACCGGCGGGGCGGGCTATGTCGGCAGCGTGTGCGCCCAGGTCCTGCTGGAGCAGGGGCACGAGGTGGTGGTCATCGACGACCTGTCGACGGGCAATGCCGACGCCGTGCCGCCCGGGGCGCTGTTCGTCGAGGCCGACATGGTCGCGGCCGCGCCGGAGTTGCTGGGCGGCGGATCCTTCGACGGGGTGTTGCACTTCGCGGCGAAATCCCTGGTGGGGGAGTCGGTGGCCGAGCCGGAGAAGTACTGGTACGGCAATGTCGTCAAGACCCTGGAGCTGCTGGAGGCGATGCGCGCGGCCGGCACGCCTCGGCTGGTGTTCTCCTCGACGGCGGCGACCTACGGTGAACCGGAGTCGGTGCCGATCACCGAGAACGCGCCGACCCGGCCGACGAATGCCTATGGCGCCACCAAACTCGCGATCGACCATGCGATCACGTCATACGCCTCCGCGCACGGACTGGCCGCCACGAGCCTGCGCTACTTCAATGTCGCGGGTGCCTACGCCGGCTTCGGTGAGCGCCATGCCACCGAGACCCATCTGATTCCGCTGGTATTGCAGGTGGCCAGCGGACAACGACCGGAGATCCTGGTGTTCGGCACCGACTGGCCCACTCCGGATGGCACGTGCATCCGTGATTACATTCACGTCCGCGATCTTGCCGATGCGCACCTGCTTGCGTTGCAGAGCTCGCGGCCGGGCGAACATCGCATCTACAACCTGGGTAATGGCACCGGCTTTTCGGTTCGTGAGGTGATCGCCTGCTGCGAGCGCGTCACCGGCGGGCCGATCGCGGCCCGTGATGTCGAGCGACGCGCGGGTGACCCGGCGGTGCTGATCGCCTCCAGCGAAAAGGCCATCACCGAACTCGGCTGGCGGCCACGGCACACCAGTATCGACGAGATCGTCTCCGACGCTTGGGAATACACGCGCTCGCGCGGCTGATCTGAGTGCGAGCGTGCGTGTCGGTGCCGTGACACGCGGTATTGGTCGGCGTGTCGCGCACGCTCGTTATGCACAGGGCTGGCTTTCGGGCGAGGCGGCACGCGTGCAGCATCACCGGTGTGCGCGATGAGCTTGCCGCCCTATTCGACAGGCAGGACGGAGTGGCCACGGCAGGGCAGATTCTTGCTCTGGTGAGTCGGGGTAACTTCAATACGTTGCTGGAATGTGCTGCAGTAGAACGTATCTGGCGAGGTATCTACAGCCGCGGAGCCGCCGATAGGGTCCGCAGGCTCAAGGGTCTCGATCTGGCCTGCGGTGAGGCGGTTGCCGTTTGCATGGGTACCGCGGCGCATGTCCACGGTTTCGACACCGAGGGCTCCACCGATCTGCACGTGGTGAACCCGAATGGGCACCAGTTGCGGCCCGCCGACGGACTTGTCGTGCACCGCCGCGATGGCGCGCCTCTGGTCACGGTGTCGGGGCGGCCGGCTACTGCGCCGGCGTGGACTGCCGTGGAGGTGGCTCGCACGTTGCGCCGTCCGCGAGCGCTCGCCACGCTCGATGCCGCCCTCCGCTCACGGTCATGCGATCTCGATGAGCTGGCTGGCGCGGTGGTGGCACAGCAGGGGAGGCGGGGCATCGTCAAGGTCCGCCAGCTGGTTCCGCTTGCCGACGGTCGAGCCGAGTCGCCGATGGAAAGCGAGGCCCGCCTGGTCATGATCGATGGCGGACTACCCAACCCGGTCCTTCAACACGAAGTGGTCGACGCCAGGGGAAGGCTGCGCAGGCTCGACTTCGCCTGGCCAGAACACAGGGTTGCCGCAGAGTACGACAGCGGCGAATGGCACGTCGGGGCGGACGCGCTTCGGCGCGACAGGGAGAAGCTGGCTGCACTCCAAGACCTCGGCTGGATGGTCGTGCCGATAGTCGTCGACGACGTCCGGCGCCAACCGAGCGTACTCGTCAACCGCATCGGTGCGCATTTGGCGTCGCGCGAGTATGCGTGAAGTGCGCCCCCGCAGCGGCGTGTCGGCGAGCAGACACGCACGCTCGCCGGGAAAGGCTTAGCCGCCGTGCCCGGGGCCGATGTTGCGCGCCGGGCGGGTACGCAGGTCGTGTACGTACTCCGCTGGCGCGCCGGCGATCTCGGCGGCGTCGGCCATCACGCCGAGGTAGCGCGCCGAGGGAAGTCCGCCCTCCCAAGCATCCAGCACATAGAGCCAGGCCAACACGGGATCGGTTGTGGTGTCGGTGGATTCGCACTCGATGCGGCATCTGATCTTCTTGTGGAAGCCGAGCTCGGAGCCTTCCCAGCGGTCCAGGTTCTGCTCGTCGGCGGGCGTCATGTCGTAGAGCACCACGAACACCCTGGCGTCCGGGTCCTCGACCAGGGTCGCCAGTGCACCCTCCCAGCCGATGTCCTCGCCGGCGAAGGTCAGCCGCCAGCCGTGCAACCAGCCGGTCCCGGCCATCGGGGAGTGCGGCGCGCGCTCGAGCATCTGCTCGGGATGCATGTTGGACCCGTAGGCGGCGTAGAGCGGCACGGAGAAAGCCTAGAACGTCCCCAGAGCGGGAGCGCAGGGAGTCGGACGATTAGATCCGGTGGGCAGGAGCGAAGCGACCCGGGTGATTAGATCCGGTGGGCAGGAGCGAAGCGACCCGGGTGATTAGATCCGGTGGGCAGGAGCGAAGCGACCCGGGTGATTAGATTGGGCACGTGACGACGCGGATCGTGATCATCGGTGGGGGACCGGCAGGCTACGAGGCCGCATTGGTCGCAGCGGGCCGCGGTAAGGACGTGGCCGAGGTCACCGTGGTGGACTCCGACGGCATCGGCGGTGCCTGCGTTCTCTTCGACTGCGTCCCGTCCAAGACGTTCATCGCCTCGACCGGGGTGCGGACCGAGCTGCGCCGCGCGTCCGGGATGGGTTTCGACATCGGCATCGACGCCGCCAAGATCTCGTTGCCCGCGATCAACAACCGGGTCAAGACGCTGGCCCGCTCCCAGTCGGCCGACATCGGCACCCAGCTGCTGCGCGAGAAGGTCAACGTGGTGCAGGGCCGCGGCGAACTGATCGATGCCGTCCCGGGAATGGCACACCACCGCGTCCGCGTGACGACGCCCACCGGCCAGTCCGGCGTCCTCAAGGCCGACGTGGTGCTGATTGCGACCGGAGCCAGCCCGAGGGTCCTGCCGAACGCCGTACCCGACGGTGAGCGAATCCTGACCTGGCGTCAGATCTACGATCTCGCTGAGTTGCCCGAGCACCTGGTGATCGTCGGCTCCGGCGTCACCGGGGCGGAGTTCTGCAACGCCTACACCGAACTCGGAGTGACGTGCACGGTGGTGGCCAGTCGTGACCAGATCCTGCCGCACGAGGACAGCGACGCCGCCGCCGTGCTGGAAGAGGTGTTCGCCGAGCGTGGTGTGACACTGGTCAAGAACGCCAGGGCCGACTCGGTGCTGCGCACCGGCTCAGGAGCATCTGGCGGGGTCAAGGTCACGATGGCTGACGGCCGTGTCGTCGAGGGCAGCCATGCGCTGATGACGGTCGGGTCGGTACCCAACACCGCTGGCCTGGGCCTTGAGCGGGTCGGTGTCGAGCTCGGGCCGGGCAACTACATCCCGGTCGACCGGGTGTCCCGGACGGCGGCATCCGGCATCTACGCCGCAGGCGACTGCACCGGGCTGCTGCCGCTGGCCTCGGTCGCGGCGATGCAGGGCCGGATCGCGATGTATCACGCGTTGGGCGAGGGGGTGGCCCCGATCCGTCTGCGCACGGTGGCCTCGGCCACCTTCACCCGACCCGAGATCGCCGCGGTCGGGGTCCCGCAAACCGCGATCGACAACGGCTCGGTCCCGGCCCGGACCCTGATGCTGCCGCTGAGCACCAATGCGCGGGCCAAGATGTCGTTGCTGAAGCGTGGCTTCGTCAAGATCTTCTGCCGCCCGGCCACCGGCGTGGTCATCGGTGGGGTGGTGGTGGCCCCGATCGCCTCGGAGTTGATCCTGCCGATCACCCTGGCGGTGCAAAACCGCATCTCGGTGACCGATCTGGCGCAGACGCTGTCGGTTTACCCGTCGTTGTCGGGGTCGATCGTCGAGGCTGCGCGCCGTCTCATGGCGCACGATGATCTCGACTAGCCTGAGCCTATGAGCGACCCGATCCTTAGACCGGGCACCGGTCAGACCCTTCTCGGACCAACTGAGCGCGCACACGCCTGGGAGCGACTGGGCAGCGAACAGTTCGACGTGGTCGTCGTGGGCGGCGGTGTGGTCGGGGCCGGCTGCGCACTGGATGCCGCGACCCGCGGGCTCAAGGTCGCCCTGGTCGAGGCGCGGGATTTCGCGTCGGGAACGTCGAGCCGCAGTTCGAAGATGTTTCACGGCGGGCTGCGCTACCTCGAGCAGCTGGAGTTCGGCCTGGTGCGCGAGGCGCTGCACGAGCGCGAGCTGTCCCTGACCACCCTGGCGCCGCATCTGGTCAAGCCGCTGCCGTTCCTGTTCCCGCTGACCAAGCGGGTGTGGGAGCGGCCGTACATCGCGGCCGGCATATTCCTGTATGACCAGCTGGGTGGTGCGAAATCCGTTCCGCCACAGAAACATCTGACGAAGGCCGGCGCGCTCCGACTGGCGCCGGGCCTCAAGCGCAGCTCGCTGATCGGGGGCATCCGCTACTACGACACCGTCGTCGACGACGCCCGCCACACCATGACCGTCGCCCGGACCGCCGCGCATTACGGCGCGGTGGTGCGAACATCGACCCAGGTGGTGTCGCTGCTGCGGGAGGGCGACCGGGTGATCGGCGTGACGATCCGCGATTCCGAGGACGGCGCCGTGGAAGACGTTCGCGGCCATGTGGTGATCAACGCCACCGGGGTGTGGACCGACGAGATCCAGGCATTGTCCAAGGAACGCGGCCGGTTCCGGGTCCGCGCGTCCAAGGGCGTGCACGTCGTGGTGCCCCGCGACCGCATCGTGTCCGAGGTGGCGATCATCCTGCGCACCGAGAAGTCGGTGCTGTTCGTCATCCCGTGGGGCACGCACTGGATCATCGGCACCACCGACACCGACTGGAATCTCGACCTGGCCCACCCCGCCGCGACCAAGGCCGACATCGAGTACATCCTCAGCCATGTGAACACCGTGCTGGCCACACCACTGACCCATGACGATATCGACGGGGTGTATGCCGGGTTGCGACCGCTGCTGGCGGGGGAGAGCGAGGAGACCTCCAAGCTGTCCCGCGAGCACGCGGTGGCGGTGCCGTCGCCGGGGCTGGTGGCGATCGCGGGCGGCAAGTACACGACCTATCGGGTGATGGCCGCCGACGCGGTGGACGCCGCGGCCGAGTACATCCCGGCCCGCGTGGCGCCGTCGATCACCGAGAAGGTGCCGCTGATGGGTGCCGACGGATACTTCGCGCTGGTCAACCAGACCCAGAGCGTGGGGGCCCGCTACGGTCTGCATCCCTACCGGGTGCGCCACCTGCTGGACCGCTACGGCTCGCTGATCGGCGACGTGCTGGCGCTGGCGGCGGACAGCCCGGAGTTGCTCGAGCCGATCACCGATGCGCCCGTCTATCTCAAGGTGGAGGCGGCCTATGCGGTGGCCGCCGAGGGCGCCCTGCACCTGGAGGACATTCTCGCCCGCCGGATGCGGATCTCGATCGAATACCCGCACCGCGGCGTCGACTGCGCCCGGGAGGTCGCCGAGGTCGTCGCGCCGATCCTGAACTGGAGCCAGACCGACGTCGACCGCGAAGTCGAGACCTATCGGGCGCGGGTGGAGGCCGAGGTGCTCTCGCAACGCCAGCCCGATGACGAATCGGCCGATGCGCTGCGAGTGGCGGCGCCGGAGGCCCGGGCCGAGATCCTCGAGCCGGTGCCCCTGAATTGAGTGGGCATTGAGGCGACCCGCGCGCGTGCCCCCTTTGCCGGTGCGCGACGGTGTGGGGCCGGCACGGCTTCGCCTGCAGGGCGGCAATGTTGCCGACGAGTTCGCCCGGCGGTTCGGTGCCGACGGACTGGCCAAGGTGCGCGCCGGTGAGGTGGTCGACGCGGCTGGCGCGGTGGTCACCCCGGCTACCGAGTTGCCGCCCGGTGCGCATGTCTACCTATACCGGGAGCTGCCCGACGAGGTGGCGGTGCCGTTCGACATGCCGGTGCTCTACCGCGACGACGACATCGTCGTCGTCGACAAACCGCACTTCCTGGCGACGATGCCCCGCGGCGGACATGTCGCCCAGACGGCCCTGGTGCGGCTGCGGCGCGCGCTGGATCTGCCCGAGCTGAGTCCAGCCCATCGGCTGGACCGGCTGACCGCGGGGGTGCTGCTGTTCACCGTGCGCCGCGAGGTTCGTGGTGCGTATCAGACGCTGTTCGCGCGCGGCGCGGTACATAAGACCTATTTGGCCCGTTCCTCGGCGCAGTTGAACGTCGAGTTACCGTTACTGGTACGCAGTCGAATCATCAAGCGGCGCAGTCAGATGCAGGCCTTTGAGGAGCCGGGTGAGCCCAATGCCGAGACGCTGGTCGAGTCGCTGGGTGGCGGGTGTTATCGGCTGAGTCCGCGCACCGGCCGCACTCATCAGCTGCGGGTGCATATGGCGTCGCTGGGGTTGCCGATCGACAACGACCCGCTGTATCCGCGGATCCTCGACGTGGCCGCCGACGACTTCTCCGCGCCGTTGCGGTTGGTGGCGCGCCGACTGCAGTTCGAAGATCCGTTCACCGGGGAGTTGCGGTCCTTCGTCAGTTCAGTTGAGCTTTAACTGTTTACGGTATGCGGCCGGCCCGCTGCCGAACCAACGGTGGCAGGAGCGGGTCAATACGCTTTGCTCGGCGTAGCCCAATTCACGAGCCAGGTGAGCCAAAGTGATCCGGGTGTCGCGCAGGTAGCGTTCGGCAAGCCCGCGGCGAATCTCATCGACGACCGCCGCGAAGGTTGTGCCCTCGGCGGCGAGGCGGCGCTGCAACGCCTTCGGGTGCAGGTGGACCTGCTCGGCGACGAGCTCCAATGTCACTGTGCCGCTAGGCAGCAATTGTCGCACCAGCGTCCGTACCGAGGTTGTGGTGCGCGAGTCGACGGCGATGATGCTCGTCAGGTATTGGACGACGGCGTCGTGAGCGAGGTCGTCGCGTTTCAGTGGCCTCTTCAGGTCTGCTGATCTGATGGTGAAACCCGCGGCACGCTGAGCGAACATCGGAGTGCAGCCGAAGAATTTTCGGTACTCCTCGACTGGGGTGAGCGGGTCGTGAGGAATGTGCACCGAAAGTGCGGCGTACTGTTCGCCGAGCAGGAATCGCAGCACTCGCAGGATCACCCCGAGGGAGAGTTCGCACCCCTGTGGGGTTGCGGGGAGGGCGGGGTCGACGAACTGGAACTCGAAGAACGAGCGTTGCGGGTTGGGGAGCGCGGCAACCCGGACCGTCATCGCCGGGCTGTATGCCGTCAGGAAGTTCTCGAATATGTCCAGCGCGTCGGCCACCGTGGCGGAAGTGCGGGCAGCCACGCCGACCGGTCCGAGGATCTCGATGCCCTGCAGTGCGGCCAGCCGACGGCCGAAGTCGGGAGCCTCCAGGACTTCGGCCGCGTTCTCGATGGCGGCGATGACTCGTGACAGGGGCACGAACACGTCGCTGCTGCCGACGGCTGCCGGATCGATCCCTGCGTGGGCGAGCAGGGCAGCGGTGTCGCCGCCCAGCCTGGCTACCAGCTGGGGATAGTTCGACATCGACGTCCCGCGCACCACCGACATGTCCTGGACTGTCAAATATTCGTCCTCATATGTCAAGTGTTTGGTGGGGTAGCAGGTGGCCGGTCGCAGGAGCCGCGCCTAGGGTGGTGGCCGGAATCCCCCCGGACCGGAGGAGAAGTCATGGCAGAGGATCCTGCGATCGTCGTTGTTGCTGCGTATCAGGATCTGGGCGTCGCGACAACGGATTTCGACGCACTGACCGCGCAGGTAGTGGAGAAGAAGTTCGCAATGCGTGGCGCGGTGCTGGTGGCCAAGGACGCCGAGGGGAACGCAACCCTCGTCGACACCGGCAACCAGATGGGCCGCCGGGGTGCTGGCTGGGGTGCGGGTGTGGGCCTGGCGGTCGGGCTGTTCGCGCCACCGCTGCTGGCCGCGGTCGCCGTCGGCGCCGCTGCCGGCGCTGTCGCAGGCACGTTCGCCGATCATCGGGTCAAGTCGGGCTTGCAGGACAAGATCGGACAGGCGCTGGCGGAGGGCACAGGGGTGATCATCGCGGTGATACCGGCGGCCAGCCGACTGGCTCTCGAGCGAGTCCTGACCGGATCTCTGTTGAAGTCGGTCGCAGAACTGGATTCGAAGACGATGCGTGGCCTGGAAAGCGCTCTGGAAGAGGCGATGGGTAAGTTCAGCCCCGACCGCACCAGGCTGCCGATCCCGGACAAGGCTTTCGGCGGTGTCGCGGGCCGTACTCTGCGCGAATCGGTTTCCGACTGGTCCATCGCGGCCGGTGTGAAGGCCCCCGAAGGCGCGCCCAACGTGCTGATCGTCCTGATCGACGATGCAGGGTTCGGTGGCCCGGATACCTTCGGCGGCGACATCAGCACCCCGACCATGAGCCGACTCGCCGAGAACGGGCTGACCTACAACCGTTTCCACGTCACCGCGGTGTGTTCGCCGACCCGGGCTGCCCTGCTGACCGGCCGCAACCACCACCGCTGTGGATTCGGGTCGATCGCCGAGTACCCCGGGCCGTACCCGGGTTACTCGGCCACTTTGCCGCGTACCATCGCCCCGCTGCCGCGCGTGTTGCGCGACAACGGTTACGTCACCGGCGGCTTCGGCAAGTGGCACCTCACACCGGACAATGTCCAGGGCGCCGCCGGGCCGTTCGACCGGTGGCCCAACGGCTGGGGCTTCGACCACTGGTGGGGCTTCCTGTCGGGGGCGGCTGGGCAGTACGACCCGATAATCACCCAGGACAACGGGGTGATCGGAGTTCCGAGCGAAGGCAAAGACGGCAGAGCGTACTACTTCCCGGACGACCTGACCGATAAGGCCGTCGAGTGGTTGCACGCCGTACGTGCCCAGGACGCCACCAAACCCTGGATGATGTACTACTCAACCGGAGCGACGCATGCGCCCCATCACGTCTTCTCCGAATGGGCCGACAAGTACAAGGGCCGTTTCGACGACGGCTGGGATGCCTACCGCGAGCGCACCCTGGAACGTCAGAAGCAGCTCGGCATCGTCCCGCCCGACACCGAACTCACCCCGCGCCCGGACTTGTTCCCGGCCTGGGACAGCCTGACCGACGACCAGCGCAAGCTCTATGTCCGGCAGATGGAGGTCTTCGCCGGCTTCTCGGAGAACGCCGACTGGAACGTAGGCCGGCTCGTCGACGCCATCGATGACCTCGGTGACCTGGACAACACCCTGATTTTCTACATCTGGGGTGACAACGGGGCATCCATGGAGGGCACGATCACCGGTTCATTCAACGAGATGACCTTCCTCAACGGCGTCGTGCTCGACGCGGAGCATCAGCTCAAGCTCATCGAGCAGTACGGCGGCATCGAGGCTCTCGGAGGCGAGCACACCGCCCCGCACTTCGCGTCGGCGTGGGCGCATGCCAACAACACGCCATTCCAATGGGGCAAGCAGATGGCCAGCCACCTCGGCGGCACCCGCGATCCGATGATTGTGCACTGGCCCGCGCGCATCACCGCCGACAAGGCCCCGAGAACCCAGTTCACGCACTGCATCGACATCGCACCGACCGTGCTCGACGTGGTGGGGCTGCCGATGCCGGTCAGCGTCGATGGATTCGACCAGGAACCGATGGACGGCACCAGCTTCGGTACCAGCCTCACCGACGGCGGCGCGGCCGAAACCCGCACGGTCCAGTACTTCGAGATGTTCGGCAGCCGGGCCATCTACGCCGACGGTTGGTGGGCGTGCACGCGCCTGGACAAGGCGCCGTGGGACTTCTCGCCGGAGACCATCCGCCGCTTCGGGCCAGACGGTGACTACGACCCCGACAATGACGTTTGGGAGCTCTACTACCTGCCCGACGACTTCTCGCAGGCGCACGACCTCGCCGACACGCAGCCCGAGAAACTCGTCGAGCTGAAGGAACTGTGGTGGTCCGAGGCCGAACGCAACCGGGTGTTGCCCTTGCTGGGCGGGATGTCGGTGCTGCTCGGCGACCTGCCGCCGATGCCGACGATCACCCGCTTCGCTTTCCGGGGTGACGTGCAGAACATCCAACGCGGCATGGTTCCCCGCATCCTCGGCCGCTCCTATTCGATCGAGGCGCAGGTCACTATTCCCGACGGCGGCGCTGAGGGCGTTCTGGTGGCCAACGCCGACTTCATCGGCGGGTTTGCGCTCTGGGTCGACGAGCAGTCACTGCTGCATCACACCTACTCGATGCTCGGAGTAGATACCTACCACCAGGTATCGAGCACGCCTATTCCTACCGGCGACGTCACTGTGAAGATGTTGTTCGAGATCACCGACCCCACACCGGGTTCCGGTGGGCACGTGACTTTGTGGGCCGACGGGGAGCTCATCGGCGAAGGCGACATGCCCAACACGGTGCCGATCGCGTTCTCGTCGTACGCGGGCATGGATATCGGCCGCGACAATGGGCTGGTTGTCGACCGCGCATATGAGGACAAGGCGCCCTACGCGTTCACCGGCACCGTCAAACAGGTCGTGTTCGACCTGCAGCCGATTGATCACGAGGCGGAGAAGGCGCTGCACGAGCACGCGGCCATGCAGGCCGTCGGGCAGGGTGCAGCGGGCTGATCGCAGCGACCCCCCGTTGCGCGCACCCGGTGTCCGGCGAAGCGAAGTCTTTGTCCTGAACTGTCAAGACTTCGCGGGTCGGATCCGCGATGGTGGTGAGCATGATTCGCACGATCGCCATCACCGGGGGTGCCCGCGGAATCGGGCGCGCCACTGCGGAAGCCTGCCTGGCAGCAGGGATGAGCGTGGTCATCGGTGATGTCGAGGGCGCGGCGTGTGCCGACGTCGCGGCTGAACTCGGTGACCGCGCGTTCGGCTTGCCGCTGGACGTCCGTGATCCACAGGGTTTCAAGGCCTTCCTCGACCACGCGGAAAACGCTGTCGGCCAGCTCGACGCCCTGGTCAACAACGCCGGGATCGCGCCGATCGGGTTGTTCGCCGATGAGGATCCCGACGACACCCAACGCGTGTTGGACATCAACCTCGGCGGGGTACTGACGGGAACGCGGCTCGCGCTGCAGCGGTTCCTGCCGCGGGGACACGGCCACATCGTGAACCTGGCCTCCTCGGCCGGTCAGATCGCCACCGCCGGTGGCGCCACCTATGCCGCCACCAAACACGGCGTTGTGGGGTTCACTCGCGCCATTCGGGCAGAGACCAGGGGGACCGCGCTGCGAACGACGCTCGTGATGCCCGGCCTGATCCGCACCGACATGATCCAGGGGTTCGCCAAGGCGCGCGGGACTCGTGTCGTCGGGCCCGAGAAGGTTGCCGGGGCCATCGTCGAAGCCCTGCGTACCGGTCGCGAGGAGGTCTTCGTTCCACGTGAGCTCGGTCCGGTTGCGCGGCTGGTGGCGGGAACCCCGCCGGCGATTGCCGACAGAGTCAAACGTGCGCTGCGGGCCGACGCGATCATGGTGGCCGCCGACATGGGTGCCCGCACCGACTACCGAAATCGGATGCAGCGCACCGTGCGGCAGTCGCAGCCGTGACACCAATAGCCACCTACCGGCTCACCGTCGCCGGCATCACCACGTCGGTGCTTGACGGCGGCGCCGGTGTCCCCGATGAAGCCGTGGTGTTCGTGCACGGCAATCCTGATTCCGGCTCGGACTGGATGCCTTTGATGACGATGGTCGCGGAATTCACCCGTGTTGTCGCTCCCGATCTGCCCGGTTTCGGGGCCGCCGGTCCACGGGTGGATCGCGACTACACGGTCACCGGGTACGCACGGTTCCTCGAGGACCTGATCGGGCAGCTGGACATCGAACGGGTGCACCTCGTCGCCCACGACTTCGGTGGGCCCATCGCCGCCGCCTGGGCCGCGGAGCACCCCGGCCGCGTGGCCAGTGTCACGTTCATCAACACGGGTGTGCTGACGAACTACCGATGGCACCGGATGGCGAGGGTGTGGCGGACACCGTTGCTCGGCGAGCTCGCGATGCGCTTCACCACTCTCGGGGTCGCCCGCGCTCTGCTCGCGCACGACAATCCCGGACTCTCCCCGGCCTGGGTCGACACCGTTGCGGGTCATCTGATGCCTTCCGAAACCAAGCGCGCGGTGCTGAAGCTCTACCGGTCCACCTCCATCCGGGACGTCGAGGCGCTGGCGCCGCGGCTGCGCCGCCACGACCACGATGCCCTGGTGGTATTCGGCGACGCCGACGTCTACATCCCTGTCGAACAGGCCCACCGTCAGAGGCAGGCGTTCCCGCGAGCCGAGATCCACGTGCTGCCCGGGGTCGGGCACTGGAGTTGGCTCGAGCAGACCGAGCAGGTCGCCGCTCATGTCGTGCCGTTCCTGCGTGATCGGGTTGGTTGCGCACGGACCACCAAAGATCAACCACTGCAAGGAGGTTCCCAATGAGCAAGACCGCCGACGAGCGCCCGATCAACCTCGAGGTGTTTACGGATCTACCGGCCGATGAGCCGGTGGTGATGATCAACCTGCTGAAGTTCAACGACGGTGAGGGCGTCGACCGCTACCTTCAGTACACCCGCGAAGTCGTGCCGCACCTGGACAGGGTCGGCGGGTCGGTTCGCTATGCGGGCACGACTCCACGCAATGTCATCGGAGACGGCGAGCGCCCCTGGTGGGACGCGATCCTGGTCGTCGAGTACCCGTCTCCCCAGGCCTTCGTCGACATGGTCGTTGATCCGGGGTACCAGAAGGTGCACCAGCATCGTGCCGCCGCCTTGGAGCAGGGCGACCTCGTTGCCACCTCGCAGTGGATGCTCGGCTGAGGGGCCGCAATGCCCTTGCGGCGATGACCCCGGCCCCTTTCCATTTGGTGTGAAGTACGTCACGCTTGAGAGCATGGACGACGATCATGACCTGGTGCTGGTAGCCGCATACCCAGACGTCGATCGGGCAACCACCGACTTCCGGGAGTTGGAGAAGCGGATCAAGCATGGTCTGGAACTGCGCGCCGCAGCCCTGGTGACGAAGGATTCCGAAGGCCATCCGCATGTGGTGGAGGCGCACAACCGGCACGGTCGGGTCGCTGCCGGCCTGGGTGCGGGTGCGGGGATTCTGGTCGGGCTCTTCCTGCCGCCGGTGGAGTTGGCGGTGGTGGTCGGTGGCGCGGCCGGTGCGCTCGTGGGCGCTTTCGCCGAGCACGAGCTACGGACCGGCCTGCAACGTGAAATCGGTAACGCACTGGACGTCGGGACCGGCGTGGTGATCGCGCTGGTCTATCCCAACGGGCGCGGACCAGTGGAATCGACGCTGTATCGGGCGGCGGAGATCAGGTCGGTTCGGCTGGATCGTTCCACCATCAACAGCCTCGACGAGTTGGTTGCCGAGGAGATGACAAGGATGTCGCACCCGCCTGCCGGCCCGATCACCGCTGACACGACGGGCACCAATAGCTGACGCGGTCGGCAGCCGAGGATTCGGCACGGCGGATCGGTGTCCCGCACCGGCGGCAGGGTTCTCTCTCTCGGCCGTAAACCCAGAGTTCCTGCTTGTGTCTACGGTTTCCCGTGGTGGTGCGGTTCGCGCGGGCGCGGTTGGACCACAACATCTCTCGCGCTCGAGTCGCTACACGTAACGGGTCGGCCAGGCTGCCCACCGGGCTGGTCGGCAGGCGACCGAACACGAAGCAGAGTTCATTGGCGTAGACATTGCCCACACCGGCCATCACCCGTTGATCCAGCAGTGCCGCCGCGATCGGCCGGTCCGGGTCGGCCGCCAGGTTCAACGCGGCCAGTTCGGGATTCCAGTCATCGCCGAGAAGATCAGGTCCGAGATAAGCGACGACGTCCTGGTCGTTCTCCCGGTCCACTACCTCCAATACGCCCAGGTCGATACCGAGCGCCTGAATATCACCGGCTTCCAAAATGATTCGAATCTTGTGAGCTGACCCGACGGGCCTGCCCCGCGGGCTCACCCGCCAGCTGCCGTCCATCTTGAGATGAGAATGAATGCTGGCCGGCCCGACCCGGATGAACAGATGCTTGCCGCGGCTGATCACCTCGTCGACGGTGTTGCCGCGCAGATCCACGGTGGCGTAGCGCGGCACCCGGATATCGCAACGGGTCAACGTCTTACCCACCAGCGCCTCGCGCAGGGTCGCGGCGGTGTGGAAGACGGTATCGCCCTCGGGCATGGTTCCAGTCTAGAAAGGTGGTGGATTGGCAGTGGCTCTTGCCTCGTTGAGGCCACGCTCCCAGCGGATCCGGTACTCCCGATCTTGAGTTCGGGTCCGGCGGCGGGTCGGCATCATCAGTCCGCGTCCGGGCACGCGCGCTCGGGCCGAAGGGTCCGGCGATCTGAGTTCCTCAGTGGGATCGAAGTGCCGTGGAAAGAACAGCGATCCACCAGGTTTGGTGGTGTAGGTGCGTCCTGATGGCGACGTCCAGATCACCGTACCGTCAGCCAGCTGACGGTCCGCCCAGCCGCCTGATCCTGTATAGAAGGTCTTCAGGAGATGATGGACGCGACACAATAGTTTCAGGTTCGATGGATGTGTCGGTCCCAACGGGTACGGCACGGTGTGATCGATGTCGGCGATCTCGGCGGGACGGTCACAACCGGGGAACCGGCATGTCAGATCGCGGCACCGGATGAACTCCGCCAACGCGGTCGACGGCCGGTAGTGCGGTTCGGCGCTCAGTTCTTTGCCGTCGATGACTGGCCGCAGTTTCGCGCGCGTCGCCAAGGCGCGCACGGTGTCAGCGGGAATCGCGCCATAGCCGGCCAACAGTGCCGGAGTGTTCTCGTTGTCCGTAATGGTCTTGGCTTCGGCCAGCAGGTGGATGACGATCTGGCCCGACTGGCTGTCAGTGCCGGACCGGGCGGGGCACTCCTTGGACATGCAATCACAGGTCATCGTCGAGATGCCTGCCGACAGCGGGGCCAGTGCATCGGCCCTGCGCTGACGGACGGTCCGGGGGTCATCTCGACAGACCGTCGCGGCCAGCTGATTCAGCCTCTGGTCGAAGGCAGCCGCGTCGGATGCGCGAACACGCGCCCAAATCTCAGCCATTCCGTCGTTCCCCGGAACGACTTCGACGTGGCGATCATCGTCGGCGTTGCGCGCCGCGCGTACGGCGTCAGGATCCAACTCGCGGATGGACCAGTCGATGATCTCGGTGATCTTCTTCCGCGAGAACGTGTTCCACCCCGTCGCGTGTGCTGCCAGGTGCTCGTCGATGGTGACGAGCATGTCGGGGTCGGTGATCAGGCCGGTGCGAAATACCGCGGCGCTCACGACGCGAAACTCGATTGCTCCCGAGGCGAACAACGCGCCCAGTTTGGGCAGCCGCTCGATGAGCTGCAGACCATAGTCCATCTGGCACGATGCCCGCCCGCGGCTGATTCCCAGCTCAGCTCCCACTTCGGCGGCTACCGCTTCCCAATTGTCGATACACCACTGGGTGCGCTCGGCTGCGTCGACCGACCTCATCCGGCGCTGACAGAGCCGACCGGCCGCGAGCAGTCGGTGGGCGATGGCAACTCGCTCGGCCCGCTGCGCCTGCTGCATGGTTTCCAGCAGGGCGGACTCGTCGAGTAGTTCGAACATGTGTTCGAGTATAGCGAAGCCGGCGACAAGATTCGAAGCCTCCGGCAACGGTGTGCGACAGTCTCATCCAATGGACGTGACGACCATGGCAACCGCCGAACGCGCCGACTTCGCCGACATGTTGTTGAGCCTGACCGGCGCGCAGTGGAAGGCGTCAACCCTGTGCGGGGAGTGGCGGGCCAGAGATGTGGCAGCCCACGTGGTCGCCTACCTCGACCGATACCGTGGCGCCTTCACCGCCGCGCTGATTCGGCACCGATTGCGGATGGATCGGCTCAATGCCCGTGACGTGGACGCTTATTCGACCTGCTCTTTGGGCGAGATCGCCGAGCGCATGCGTAGTGGGATCGTGCCGCACAGCGTGGGGACCGGCTTCGGAGGGCGAGTTGCTTTGGTGGAATGCATGATCCACCAACAGGACATTCGCCGACCGCTCGAATTGCCCCGGACTATTCCCGCCGAGCGCCTTCGCGAAGCGCTGGCCTTCACCCGAGTGGCTCCGTTGATCCGGGGCGGCTGGAGGGCCCGAGGCGTCCGGCTGATCGCTACCGACCTCGAATGGGCCGCCGGGCGCGGAGCCGAGGTCCGTGGCTCCGGTGAGGCGATATTGATGGCGATGGCGGGACGCCGTAGCGCGTTGGACGACCTCGCCGGGCCGGGTGTCACCGTTCTGGCGGCTCGTAGCTCCGCCAACTAACGCAATCGCAGGCCTCTGGGTGTGCGAGCGAAACCCGCGTCGACCAGCGCCTCGGCGGTCGCCCGGCGGTCGGCGTGCGCGGCGGCCTCCAATACCGGCACACCGTCCAGCTTTTCGACCAGCACACCGCCGATGCGTCCGCTGCTCACCAGTTCGGCCAGCGTCCCCGCCGCGGCCCGCTGCGCCTCCGGGTCGCTACTGAAGTTCAACAACGAACGACCGCCGCGTTCCAGGAACCACGCCAGCTCGCCGTCCACCAGCACCACCAGCGCGCCCGCCTTGCGCCCCGGGCGATGGCCGGCGTCGGCGTCCGGGCGGGCCGGCCACGGCAGCGCCGCACCGTAGGGGTTGGCCGGGTCGGCCGCGGCCAGTACGACCGCGTGGTAGTCCGGGCGTTCGGGATCGACCCCGTCGAGGTAGGTGCGCAGCCGGTCGACGGTCGACGCGACGGCGAACTGCGCCCCACCGAGCGACTCGACGAAGTACCCGCGTTGACATCGGCCGGCCTCTTCGAAGCCGGTGAGCACCTTGTACAGGGTGGCGAAACCGCCTGGCACACCTTCGGCGGCGGCCGCGCCCTTGGTCAGCACACCGTGCCGGTTCAGCAGCAACTCAGCCGAGAAGTGAGCGCGCACGGTGGAATCCGGCTCACGGGCCGCCAGCGCCGACCATCGCCCGGCAACGGTCGCATCCACAGCGCGGGTCTGTGGGTGTGCCACCGAATAGCGGCTCAGTCGTGGTGCCCGCCGGTGCCGGTGCGCGGGCGCGGCCGGACGGCGGGTGCCCGGCCTGCGGCCGCCGGCCAGCATCGCGCGCACCGGGGCGAACGTATCGCCGGTGACCCAGCCGGCCCAGATCAGATCCCACAGTGCGGCTTTGACGATCTCTTCGGAACCGCCCGCCAGTTGCCGGAAGAAGAACGCTCCGCGCGCCTCGCCGGGCTCACCCAAGACCTCGAGGATCGCTCGGTGTGCGTCGGTGAAGTCGATCTCGGCAGGAGTTGCCAGCGTCAGCGGCGCGGTGTCGGCGTGATGGAAGGCGATCCAGCCGTCGCTGCCCGAGATCGAACCCATACCCGACCAGGTGACCTCACCTGCGGCGAGCAGTTCGTCGAGCATCGCCGGCTGGTAGTCGCGCACCCTGGGGCCGAACACCAGCGACTCGACCGCCGAGGCAGGCACGGGCACACCGGCGAGCTGGTCGATCACCGTGGCCAGCCCGTCGATGCCGGACGTGGCGGCGCTGCCGACCTGCTGCCAGGCCGGCAGGAAGCGTGCGTATGCCGCAGTACTGACCGGTTCGACCTGTGCGCGCAGAGCGGCCAGCGAGCGGCGGCGCAGGATGCGCAGCACCTCGGCGTCACACCATTGGTCTGCGTCAGGACTGGCGACGAACTCGCCGCGAACCAGCCTGCCGTCCACAGCCATTCGACCGAGGACATCGGCGGCCACCCGCAATCCGAGGCCGAATCTCGCCGCGGCCTCGGCGGTGGTGAATGGTCCGTGGGTGCGGGCGAACCGGCCCATCAGCTCACCCAGCGGATCGGTAACCGCTTCGGTGAAGCTCATGGGCACACCGACCGGCACCGCGACGCCGACCGCATCGCGTAGCCGCCCGATGTCCTCGATCCCCGCCCACCAGGACCGGCCGGCGTACGACAGCGGCAGTACACGCTTGGCGGTGTGCAGCGCCTCCAACCATCCGCCAACATCGGTGGCGGTGCAGCGTTCGGCGATCTCGGCCTCGGTCAGCGGGCCGAGCAGCCGCAGCAGGTCGGCCACACCCTCGGCGTCGCGCGCCTTGCGGTCATCGGAAAGATGCTGCAGCTGGCGCGATGTAGCGGCGATGACGTCGGGGTCGAGCAGCTCGCGAAGCTCAACACGGCCGAGCAGCTCGGCTAGCAGCGTGCTGTCCAGCGACAGCGCTGCCGCCCGGCGCTCGGCCAGCGGGCTGTCGCCCTCATACATGAAGGCCCCGACGTAGCCGAACATCAGCGACGCCGCGAACGGCGACGGCATCGGTGTCTCGACCTCCACCAGCCGCACCCGCCGCTGGGCGATCCGGCCCATCAGCTCGATGAGGGTCGGCACGTCATAGACGTCCTGCAGGCACTCGCGCACCGCCTCCAGCACGATCGGGAAGTCAGGGTATTTGCGCGCGACGTCGAGCAATTGGGCCGCGCGCTGCCGCTGATGCCACAGCGGCGACCGCTTGCCGGGATGGCGTTTGGGCAGCAGCAGGGCGCGTGCCGCGCATTCGCGGAAGCGCGACGCGAACAGCGCCGAACCGCCCACTTCGGTGGTGACCAGCGGCTCGACCTCGTCGGGGGAGAAGACGAACAGATCAGCCCCGGGCGGGGCGTCCTCGGTGTCGGGCAGCCGTACGACGATACCGTCGTCGGAGGCGGTCGGCTTCTCGTCGATGCCGTAGCGCTCCAGCAGCCGCCGGCTGACCGCCAGGGCTAGCGGGCCGTGCACCTTGAGTCCGTACGGTGAGTGCAGCACCACCCGCCAGTCGCCCAACTCATCACGGAAACGCTCGACCAGAAGCGTGGTGTCGCTGGGCACCACGGATGTCGCGGTGCGTTGCTCGTCGAGCAGCTGCCAGAGATTGTCGGTCGCGTAATCGGCAAAACCCAAAGCGCCGCAACGATTGTCGAAATCATCGCGGCTCATCCCCGCCAGCTCACCGGTGAACTTTCCGATCGCCTGACCGAGCTCGGCCGGGCGCCCCGCGTCGTCACCGCGCCAGAACGGCAGTCGCGCCGGTTGGCCGGGTGCGGGAACGACGAGCACCCGGTCATGGGTGATCTCGGTGATCCGCCAGCTGGTTGCGCCCAGCGAGATCACATCGCCGGGTCGGGATTCGTAGACCATCTCCTCATCGAGTTCGCCTACCCGAGAGGGCTTTTCGGAGTCAGTCGCCAGGTACACGGTGAACAAACCGCGGTCCGGGATCGCCCCGCCGGACGTCACCGCGAGGCGCTGGGCCCCCGGGCGCGCGGCGAGCGTACCGGTGTCGCGGTCGTAGACCAGCCGCGGGCGCAGCTCGGCGAAATCGGTGGACGGGTACTTGCCCGAGAGCAGATCCAGCGTCGCCTCGAAGGCGCTGCGCGGCAATGTGGCAAAGGGCGCGCTGCGGCGGACGATGTCGAACCATTCCTCGGCGCTGATCGGCTCGAGAGCGCAAGCGGCAACGGTGTGCTGGGCCAGCACGTCGAGGGGATTGGTCGGCACCCGCATGGTTTCGATCTGTCCGGCGAGCATCCGCTGCACGCTGACGGCGCAGCCGATCAGATCCGTACGGTGTTTGGGGAACAGCACGCCGCGCGAGATTTCACCGACCTGGTGGCCGGCCCGGCCGATGCGCTGCAGCCCGCTGGCGACCGACGGTGGTGCCTCGACCTGGATCACCAGGTCGACTGCCCCCATGTCGATCCCCAGCTCCAGGCTCGACGTCGCCACCACCGCTTTGAGTCGTCCGCTCTTGAGATCGTCCTCGACGGCGGCGCGCTGCTCCTTGGACACCGAGCCGTGGTGGGCGCGGGCCAGCAGCGGCTCCGCCCCGAAGGATTGGCCGCTGGCCATGATGTGTGCCGGTGGCCCGCCGGGCACCTGCCGGTTGGGCGGTGCGTCCAGTTCGATTCCGGAGCGTTCGGCGTGAATCTCGTTGATGCGGGCGGTGAGTCGCTCGGCCAGCCGCCGCGAGTTGGCGAACACGATGGTCGAGTTGTGCGCCTCGATGAGGTCGACGATGCGGGCCTCCACATCGGGCCAGATGGTGTTGTTCTCCAGGTTGGCCATGTCGGGCACCGGTACCTGCACCGTCAGTTCGAACGTCTTGGCCGCCGGCGGGGCGACGACGGTCGTCGGCCGGCTACCCGACAGGAACCGGGCCACCTCCTCGGGCGGGCGGACGGTCGCCGACAGCCCGATCCGCTGGGCCGGTGTTTCCAGCAGCGCATCGAGCCGCTCGAGAGACAGCGCCAGGTGGGCCCCGCGTTTGGTGCCGGCCACCGCGTGCACCTCGTCGACGATCACGGTCTGCACGCCGGTCAGCGTTTCGCGGGCCGCCGAGGTCAACATCAGGAACAACGACTCGGGCGTGGTGATCAGGATGTCGGGCGGCTTGGTGATCAGCTGGCGGCGGCGGGCGGGCGGGGTATCCCCGGAGCGGACCCCGACGCTGATCCGCGGGGCGGGTACGCCGTCACGTTCGGCGATGCGGGTGATACCGGTCAGCGGCGTGCGCAGGTTGCGCTCGACGTCCACGGCCAGTGCCTTGAGCGGGGACACATAGAGCACCCGCGTGCCGCGGCTCTCGGGCTGGTGAGCCAGCCGGTCGATCGCCCACAGGAAGGCCGCCAACGTCTTGCCCGACCCGGTTGGGGCGATGACCAGGGTGTTGTCGCCGTCAGCGATGGCAGACCAGGCGCTGGCCTGGGCTGCCGTCGGCTCGGCGAAGGTGCCCGTGAACCAGAGCCGGGTCAGTTGACTCAACCGGCCCAGCGGATCGACGGCGTGCACGGATCCAGAGTGCCAGGCGGCACCGACAGACGCGTCATCCGATTCCATCACCAGGCTGCCCCCGCCACAGTCTGGGGAAGAATCGCATCACGATTCAGTTGTGCCGCGGCTTGGGTGCACCCCTGCCATCGGCGATCCTCTCTGTCAGTTCCAGGGTGAATCGTCGCTCGGGTTCGCCGGTGACGTGTTCAGTAGTCGACTACTGCAATCCGCTAGCGGGGTTTGGTGACCAGGGCGGCCAACTCGTCACGGCTGTTGGTCCCGGTCTTGCGCATGGCGCGCAGGATATGGCTTTCGACGGTGCGCGGCGACAAGGTCAGTCGCTCGGCGATCGCGCGGTTGGACAATCCCTGTCCGACGAGCATCGCCATCTCCCGCTCCCGCTCCGTCAACGGCAGAGGTTCGGCGGCCTCGCGCAGCGCAGGGGTGACCAGCCCACCGCACCGTTCGGCCAAGGTCGTGGCGCGTGTCGAGCATCCCAACGCCGACCCGCGCTGATCATGACGGCGATGAGCCAGTGCCGCGTGCGCGGCGGCGTCGACAGCGGCAACCCGATCGCCGATTCCCTCGAAACCCTCAGAGATCGCCGCCAACTCGCGGGCATCGCCGTCCCGCAGGGCCGCAGCGAAGCGGGCGGCCAAACCGACCCGCGGTCCTTCGACGATCGATTCCAGTTCGGCCAGCCGCGACGCGCAGGTGCGATCCCCGAACTGGGTGGCGGTCTGCAGGCATAACACCTCGGCCGCGAATTGGCCATTGTGCGCGGCGCGCTCGGCCGCCGACAAGCAGTCGCGCACTGCTTCACTGATCGCGCCCTGGCTCGCGGCCAGCCACGCCCGCGCCAGGTTCTGCTCGTAATCCAGTGATCTGAACGGGCGCCTGACGCCATCGAGTTCGGCGATCACAGCAGCGGCTTCTGCGGAATCACCATGCATCGCCAACGCTGTCGCTAGTACCACGCTGTAGCGAAAACCCCAACCCATGGCGTGGCCGGCGGAGGACAAACCGAGTGCGCTCTGCTTCAGTAAGCGACAGGCGGATCCGAGGTTCCCCGCGGCGAGATCGGCTCGGCCGGCGACCGCGCTCCCCAACAACTGGGCCTCGCCGGGCAGATCGGCGGCTTGCCCGCGCACGTCGTCGGCGACCACACCGGCGTCGCCCACCCGGCCGGCCAGCAGCAGTGCGGTGAGATGTCCATCGGCGATGTTGAACCGCATCTGGGGTGCGTCGAAACGGCGTGTGGCGGCTTGGTATCCGGCCTGTGCGTGGGCTTCCGCCTCAGCCGTGTGTCCGGCTTCGCCGGACACCACAGTCAGTGCCCACGCGATTTCGGCTCCGACGACAGGAGGTAGATCGGCGAGGGCGAGTTTCTTCGCCGTCTGTTCGGCGGCGTGGGGATTGTCCATGGCGAACGCGTGCACCGTGCGAAAGGCGTCCAGGTAACCGGATGCCTGCGGTGTCGCGATGCCCGCCGCATCGTCGATGATTTCCAGCGCGCGCGCCGGATCGCCCAGTGCCCACAACATGTTGCTGGCGCGTAGGAAAGCGAGCCTTGCGCGGTCGACATCATTGAGTTGGTCGTCGGTTATTCTGTTGAGCACCGCGTCGGCCTCTTCGCCACGGGAGAGCCATGAGAGTGCATGCGCCCGAATGAAATTCGGCTCGGGTCCGGCGTTCGCGGCAATCGCCGCTCCGGCAAGCCGATCGGCCAGCTGAAGGTCGGCCAGCCACACGGCACCGTGCGCTGCCCGAACGAAGAGATCGGGGTCGGGAGCAAGATCGGACTCCATACACAACGCCGCTCTCTTCACGACGCCCCGAATATCATCGGCATCAATCGATCTGGCCAGTTCAGCCGCGACCAGGCCGCGCAGCCGTCGTAGTCGGGTCACGGAGGCTCGGCGGCGCCGCACCTCACCGTAGATCGGATGAGCAACTCGGTCCTGAACCGTGACGCCTCCCGGCTCGAGTGTGATGAGGTTGCGGACCTCAGCTTCTTCGACGGCGGCCGGATCGGTGATTCGAGTAAGGGTGTTCAGGTCCAGGGGTTCGGCAACGGCGAGGATGTCGACCACATCGCCGACCGGCGCCGGTAGCGTGCCGATCCGGGACTCGACCAACCCGATCAGGTCGGCAGGCAACACCGGGTCACCGCTCCAACTCCACACGTCGCGCTGCTGTATGAGCCGTCCGTCTGCCACTTCCTGCTCGACGATGTTGCGCAGGTACAGGGCATTGCCGCCGGTCAACTTCCAGAGTCGCTGCGTTGAGGCAGGTTCCACGGTTCCGCCGAGCGTGGTCGAGAGCAGCGCGGAGGTCTCCTCCAGCGACAGCGGGTGGATATCGAGCCGTTCGAACTGCCCGAGAGTCCAGATCTCCTGGAGGGCAGGGAGAATCGGTTCACCATCGCGCACGGTCAGAACCACGCGTGCGGCGTTTCGCTGCACGAGCTGATGGACGACGAAGATGGACAGCTCATCAAGCAAATGGGCGTCGTCGACGGCGACTACGACTCGTGCGCCCGAGGTCGTGGCCGTGAGTGCGTCGATGACACCTCGCACCAGCTGAACGGTCTCAGTGGCCCCGGGCTGGGTCCATGCGGTGAAGGCGCCCAACGGAATCGACCGCGCCGAGGACGCACCGACAACCCACCTGCCCTCCAAACTCCGGGACTCGGCGGAACTCAGCGCCTCGCGCGCGATCCTGCTCTTGCCGACCCCGGCTACACCCGTCACGACGACACCGGCGATGTCCGGCGCCGCGATGGCCGACCCGATGGCTCGCAACTGCCTGGTGCGGCCGATCAACGGCCACGATAAGCGCACGTCAGAAGCCTAACGGCGTCAATCGGCAATGGACGCGAAATCCACCCACAGATGCCTGGGTCCGCGGAACACCTGGTTGTGCCGGTACGGCGGCGGGTCGACGACCAGTCGCGGCGAACGCACTCGTCGCAGGAATATCTCGAGAGCGGCATTGATTTCGAGCCTGGCCAACGGTCCGCCGAAGCAGGTGTGGATACCGCTGCCGAAACCGAGGTGCTCGTTGTCCTCGCGCAACGGATCGAATCGGTCCGGATTCTCGAATCGGCGCGGGTCGCGGTTGGCCGCCGCCCAGACCAGGAACAAAGCGGATCCCGCCGGAATCCGGGTTCCGGCGATCTCGATGTCCGCGGTCGCCCACCGGCTCGGGAAGAACTGCACCGCCCCCTGCAGCCGCTGCACCTCTTCGATGGTGCGCGGGACCAGGTCGGGATTGCTGCTGACCAGGTCCCATGCACCCCGGTTGCGCAGCAGGGTCATCACGCAGTTGCTGATGGTGTTGACCGTCGAGTCGTGGCCGGCGATCAGGAGCAGCAGAGCGTTGGACTCAACCTCCGGCACCGGTACCGGGCCGTCGGGACCGTCATCGTGCAGCGCCGCCGACAACAGCCCCGGCCCCGGCTCGCGGTTCAGGCGGTCCACGAGATCGTGGATGTAGGAACCCAACTCGTCCATACTCGTTGCGGCCTTCGCGGCGGCGGCCCGGCCTTCCTCGGTGTGCGCCTCCGGCCCCACATCGGCGCCCCGCATGAAGTCCATCACCCAGCTGTGGAATTTCGGTTCGTCGGCGATCGGGGCGCCCAGAACCCGAAAGATCACCGACACCGGGATCGGGTAGGAGAAGTCCTCGACGACATCCATGCGGGTACCGCCGCGCGCTTTGACCTTGTCCAGCAGGCTGTTGGCCAGGTCGGCGACCATTGTCTCCATGCTGGGTATCAGGTCGGGGGAGTGCGGCGGGCCGAAGTGGCGCATGAACTGCCGGCGCATCCTGTCGTGATCGGGTGGATCGGACACCAGCATGCTCCAGTCCCGTGCCTGAGCGGCTTCCGCGGCATCGAGTTGCGTGCCGTGCTCACCGAACAGGCCCGAAGGGCTGCGGCTGATGTCGGAGCTGACCCGTGGATCATGAGACAGCGCAACCGCTTCCGGATACCCGGTGACCACGTAGGTCCTCTCTGAGACCTTGGCTACCGGCGTCTTGCGAAGTTCCTCGAAATAGGGGTACGGGTTCGGGCGATTCTCGAACTTCATCGCCTCTGCCCAGGCTGTTGCGGCGTCCATGACGTGAATCTTCCTTAAGCGCGCGGCCGGAACTCGGCATTCCGGTCGGTCGGGTCGTGTCCGGTGAGGATCACGTCGGGGTTGCCGGCGGGCTCACGGGGATCGGGGAAGCGTGCGGGGGTGACCTCTGCGTCCACCGGTAGGTCGTAGCCCGGTGGCGGGGGAGGGAATGGCGCGGATTTCTCGATCAGCGAGGCGTAGTAGGGCAGCCACTTGCCATGGTTGAAGGTGACTGCGCCGACGATGCGGCCACGCTTGCCGTAGGCGGCCGCGAAGCGGCGTTCGGACGGCGAACCCTGGGTGAACACGATCTCGTCTCCGAAGGAGCACACCCCGACGCTCTTGATGTTCACCCCGAACTGCCCGGACCAGAACGACGGTAGCGGCAGGTGCGGGCGACGGCCCACCTCGAGGTGGATCATGTTGTTGGCGGCCACTTGGGCGCCGAAAACCGCATTGTCCCAATGTTCCTGGGACAGGAACTCGTAGTCGTAGAGCACATGGGGTGCGCGGGCGACGTCACCGGCGACGAAGATGTGGTCGGTCACCACGCCGTTGATGTCGAAGGCCCGGCAGCCGGCGTCGCAGGCCAGGCCCCACTGCCCGGCGGCGAGGCCGGCACCGTCGAGCCACTCGACATTGCGGATCGAGCCCAGCGAGGCCACCACCACGTCGACATCGAGGACGGTGCCATCTGAAAAACGGGCTTGGCGGACCTTCCCGGAATCGTCGCCGTCGAGGCCCACCACGCCTACGCCGGTGCGCAGATCAACTCCGGCATCGCGCATCATCCCGGCGGCGATCTCACTGATCACTCCGCCCAGCGCGCCCATCAGCGGCCCCTTGCCCCGCTCGGCCACCGTCACGGGGAGGTCGAGATCGCGGCACACCGAAGCGATTTCAGATCCGACGAAGCCCGAGCCCACGACCAGCACGCGCTTGGGGCGAGCCTTCAACGCCGCTGCGAGACCGGCGGCGTCCTCCACGGTGCGCACGGTGAAAACACCTTGCAGAGCGCCCTCAGCGGGATTGGGCCAGGGCCGCGCCCGGGTGCCGGTGGCGATCAGCAGTCGGTCGTATTCGACGTCTTCGCCGTTGGCCAGTTTGACCACGTGGTTGATCCGGTCGAGGCTGACAGCCGCCACGCCGAGTTTCCAGTCGGCATCCACCCGGCGCAGCCGGGGCAGCTTTGTGTGGTCGGCCGGCACCCAGCCCTTGAGCACCTGTTTGGACAGCGGCGGGCGATCATAGGGCTCATGGGGTTCGTCGCCGATGATGGTGAGCGAACCGTTGAACCCTTTTTCCCGCAATGCCTCCGCTGCCCGTAAACCCGCCAACGACGCGCCCACGATCGCGATCTGGCCCTCGGCGCGGAACTTCGTGACGATCTCGTCCAGCTGATAAGTCGCGCTCATTTGGTGTCCCGATCGGCGGGCGGTTCCACTTCGACGATGATCGCCTGCACCGGGCAGGACGCCGCGGCCCGCAACACCCGCTGGCGCTGCGAATCGTCCGGATTGGGGTCGTAGGCCAGAGCCTCTTCACCGAGGAGTTGGAGAACGTCCGGTGCCAGCGGCACACACTGGGCGTAGCCCTGGCACTTGTTGAGATCCACCACCAGTCGCATGACCGCCGAGACTAGCCCCGCGACAAGCGCCAAGTGGCACTTTAAGTTGGCGCGGGAGTTAAATGACGCTCGCTATTTCGGTCTTCAACGGGATATTGCACCGGTTGCGAAGGTCGACACCGGGCTGGCGGATCGCATTGAGCTCGTCGCGTACCTGCGGGTTGGCGGCGAGGTAGTCCTGGGTCTTTTGCTTGACGTCGGACTTCTTCATCCCCTGCAGACTGGTGAAGAAGTCGTTGACGTCAGGATGGGTGAACAGGTACGTCGTCATCGACGCCGACACGCCCGTCATCACCGCGGTCACGTCGGCTGTTGTGCAGTTGGGGATCGGATCCGCGGCCGCGGTTCCCGCCACGCCGAGGACGATCCCGCCGGTGCCCACGATCGCCGCGGCGGCGCGAACGAGGGAATGAGTTGCAGACTTCATGCGGCTCCTAAGTCGTGGTTTCGGCGATACGGGCAGTCTAGACAACTCACAGCTATCTGGAAGCCACACCGACTCGCTACGATCAGTGAAACGACACGGAGGTCCCTCATGCCACGCATTCGTCATTTCTTGCTTCTGCCCGCCGCCGGGATCGGGGTCGCGGCCGCGATCTTGTCGGCTCCGATCGCCGCGGCGGACGAGACGGGGACCAACTCGCAGCTTCCTCAGTGCGAAACGGTCAGCGGTGATTCCATCAGCGGCGGCCAGACCGAGGAATGTGCCACACCGGGCAACACCGAACTCAACGCGACACCGCAGCAGTTCCCCGGCGAGGAGGAGTTCTGGGGCTTCCCGGCCTTCGGATTCTGGTGACCGAAGTCCGTCCGTTCCGGATCGAGGTATCCGACGAGGTCCTGACTGATCTGCGGGGCCGGCTCGCTCAGACCCGATGGCCCGATCGGGAGTGCGTGGATGACTGGAGCCAGGGCATCCCGCTGGAGTACACCCGCGAGCTGGCCACTTACTGGGCCGATGACTACGACTGGCGGCAACGTGAAGCCGCGCTCAACCGCTTCGATCAGTTCGTCACCGAGATCGACGGTCTCGATATCCATTTCATCCATCAGCGCTCCGCGAATCCCGACGCTCTGCCGCTGATCATCACGCACGGCTGGCCGGGTTCGGTCGTCGAGTTCACCAAGGTGATCGAACCGCTGACCGAGGACTTCCACGTGGTGTGCCCCTCGTTGCCGGGATACGGGTTTTCCGGAAAGCCGGTATCGGCCGGTTGGGGGATCGAGAAGATCGCCGACGCGTGGGATGTCCTGATGGCGCGGTTGGGCTATCAGCGGTACGGCGCCCAGGGTGGCGACTGGGGTGCCGCGGTGACCACCCAGATCGGCCGCAATGGTGGGAGCCGGGGCCGCTCGGCAGGCGATATCGGGACATGTATCGGCATCCACACCAACATGCCGATCGGTTTCCCCCGCGGTGGCATCGACAATCCGACGCCAGAGGAACAGGACGCACTGGCGGCCGCCGAGTACTACGCGAAATGGGATTCCGGCTACTCCAAGCAGCAGGCGACCCGGCCGCAGACGCTGGGCTACGGATTGGCGGATTCGCCGGTCGGACAACTCGCCTGGATCATGGAGAAGTTCTGGGCCTGGACCGATTGCGACGGGCATCCCGAGAACGTGCTCACCCGTGACGAACTGCTCGACAACGTGATGCTGTACTGGGTCACCAACTCCGCGGCCTCCTCGGCCCGGCTGTACTGGGAGAGCTTCTCGGTGTTCGGTGCGCAGGGCATGGTCGAGCTACCCACCGGGGTGGCACGGTTCCCGAAAGAGATCCTGCGCTCCCCGCGCAGCTGGTGCGAGAACAGCTACAACATCACCCATTGGACGAACATGCCGCGAGGCGGCCATTTCGGTGCGTTCGAGCAACCCGACCTGTTCGTCGAGGATGTCCGGGCCTTTTTCGCCACGCTCTAGCGCAGGCGGGCCGAGGAGGCCAGAACCTCGGGAATGCCCGGTACCCGGGCGATGGCGTCGAGCAGGGCATGAGCACCGGAATCGGCCAGATGGTCGGCGTCGACCGACGGATCCAGCACGCGCTGGCGGCACAGTTCGAACGTGAACGCCAGCCAGGCGTAGACGATCACCCGCAGGTCGCGTTCGACCTTCGAATCCAGGTCGCCGTGCACCACGTCGGTGATGGCGGCCATGATCCGCTGCATCTGGCGCTCGTTGTCCACGTCGTCGATGCCGCGCAGCACCGGGTCGGTACGGCCCATCCCGATATAGGCCGCCCACGCCCCGTGCGGATGCTCCTCGTCGTAACGGATGTAGGCCAGCACGCCGGCGCGCAGCCGATCGAACAGCGTCTGCCCTCCGGCGGCCGGAGTGTTGGTGGCGTCGAACAGACGCTCGCTCTCGGCGCGCACCACCGCGGCGAAGAAAGCGCGCTTGTCGGGGAAGTAGTGGTACATCAGCGCCCGCGAGACTCCGGCACGTTCGGCGATCTCGTCGATACGGACCTCGTCGTACGGGCGCTGGCCGAACACCTCGGCGCCCAGGGCGAGCAGCTCGCTGCGCCGGTCGTCGGGAGACAGGCGGCGGCGTACGGGTGGTTCCGGCATTCGGACATACTGACACATGTACAACAGCGTCACCGCGTGAGATCGCGGTGCAACAGTTCCAGGCTGCCGAGGTCGCGGACGCCCGCGACAGCCCGGTCCAGGCCTGATCGCGTCGCCTCTTCGCCCTGCAGCCGGCGGCCGAAGGCAGCCGTGACCCCGGCCGCGATATAGGCGGTGAAGGCGAACAGCCGGTATGCGTCGCGGGCCTCCTCGGCGCGCAGTCGAGTGATTCCATCGGAGTTCAGCGCGTCGACGTAGGCGTCCACGAGTTGGTCGTCGATCGACCGGCGGAGTCCGGTCTCGATCGACGTGCAGGCGAAGTAGGACAGGTCCTTCACCGCGGGTCCCTCGGATGCGACCTGCCAGTCGAAGAGGATGGGCCGCCCGTCGACGAAGCAGATGTTGCCCAGGTGGGTGTCGCCGTGGATGAGGGAGTGCGGATGAGCCTGCATCAGTTTCGCGATGGCCCAACGGTTCTTGATCAGCATCCGCGCCCGCTGACGAAACTCTGGAGGGACGATGTCGTTGAACGCCCGGGGAATCGTCCGCAACAGGTGCCAGGAATGCGGTCCGGCCCGGGTGCTGCGCGACGCTGATGCGCTGAGCTGGGCCAGATCTCCGCCGGCGAATCGGTCCGTCATCCAGAACCGTTGGTGCAGGCGGCCGAGCGTCTGGGCGACGGCAACAGCTTGGGCGGCCGTGGCACCGGCCCCCATCGAGGGAAAGGTCGCATCGCGTTCGGTGAGGTCCTCCATGATGACGATGGCCCGACCGCCGTGCCGGTCGGCCGCCACCCCGTAGGCTCGCGGCATGATGTCGGCGAGTTCGTCGCCGAGCAGCCGGTAGACGTGAGTTTCGTTGCGCGCCAGGTTCATGAACCGGTTGAAGGCCCGTTCGGCCGGCCGCACCGGCGCGAGTTTGACGAAGGCGGTGTGTGGAAGGTCGGTGCGCCCGACGATCTCCAGCCGCGCCCGCAGCGCGGTGCCATGGTTCTCGTCGACCACCCGGACCGCGGTGACGTCGGTGCGTGCGCTCAGCGCACGAAACGTCGCGGCGTCGATATCGGCCGGGCGCCTGGGCACCGCGATGTCGGCCGCTGCGACGGGTGTCACCGGAAGTGGGAGTTCATCGCGGTCAGCTCCACGTGGTCCAGCTTGCCAGGGTGCAGCCGCCGTGCGCGGTCGATCAGGGCATCTTCGGTTTCGACGCGGCCCGGGTCGGGCAGGCAGCAGTCGACCGGACATGCCTGCGCGCACGCCGGACCGCCGTTGAAACCGACACATTCGGTGCACAGGGTGGGGTCGATGACGAAGATCTCCGGCCCCGGCGAGATCGCGGTGTTTGGGCACGTGTCTTCGCAGGCGTTGCAGTTGACGCACTCCTCGGTGATGTGCAGCGCCACGTCAGACTCCGGTGGCGGCGAGCGCCTCGAGGTCGGTGTGCAGCCGGGCTTCGGGCCCGTCACTGACCTCGAGGACGAGGTTGGCGGCGTTCCAGCCGGGCAGGGAGCTGACGGCGGGTCCAGGGTGGCAGCCCGAGCCGGCCATGTACAGGCCGCGGATCGGGGTGGCGTACTGGTTCCACCCGGTCACCGGGCGTTCGTCGAATACCTGTCCGGTGTGCAGAATTCCGTGGCAGAAGTCGCCGCCGGTGATGCCGAACGTCTTGGCGAAATAGTCGTTGGTGAATACCACGCGGTTGGTGATGAGGTCGCGCAGGTTGGGTGAGAAGCGCGACAGCACCTCGAGGCCTCGGTCGACGTAGGCCTCCTTGAGCGTGCGGTGCTCGTCCGGAGGCAGGCTGTGCGGGAAATAGTGCATGAAAATGGTGGCGGTGTGCTTGCCCTCGGGGGCCATCGACGGGTCGACCAGGCTCGGCACGTACATGTACACAGCGGGATTGCTCGGCAGTTTGCCGTCGCGATACTCCTGCCAGGCGTCGGAGACGTATTCGGGGGAGGGGATGTAGGCCATGGTCGAGGCGACATGGCGTTCGGCGACATACTTCTCGAGGTGCCCGGTCCATTCGGGCTCCCCATCGAGGGTGAGATGGGCCTGGACATAGCCATTGCGGTAGTCGATTTCGCGGATGCGGCGGCAGAAGTCGGCGGGCAGGTTGGCTTCGGCCCCGGCCAGCCCGATGAAGGTGGAGCGGGCGTCGACGGTGCTCATCACCACCGGTGCCGACACGGTCTCACCACCCTTGAGGCGAATGCCGGTGACGGTGCCGTCGACGACGATGAGTTCTTCGACGATGGCCTTGTAGCGGATCTCAGCGCCCAGATGCTCTGCGCGCCTTGCCAACGCACGGCTCACCGCGCCGACCCCGCCCTTGGGCATCCGGAATGAGTTGGCGACGCCACCGGCGAGATAGTGGAAGGTCATCGACGGTCCCGCACCCGGAGTGAATGGTCCGAGGTGAGTTCCGTCGATCGTCATCGCCGCCATCGATCCGGTGATGGTGCGGTTCGTGTTCGGGTCGGGGAAGAATTCGCGCAGTGTGTCCATGCAACTGCCAAACCATAGCTTCGCCATCTGCTCGCGGGTGGTCGCGTCGGGCTGTTCGGCCAGAATGCGGTAGATATTGGGCGGCTCGGTGTGCAGGGAGCCGTCGATGTAGGGCGCGAACTGGGCCAGGCGTGAGTACAGGGCGCCGACGGCCATCGCGGTCTCGGTGCCGTGGTCCTCGATCAGGTGCTGTGCGGTGCGTTCGAGGTCGTTGAACGCGATGAAGGGGACGTCTTCGGGCTCGCCGAAAGAGCAGAACGACGCCCACTGGTCGGTCAGCTCGAAGCCGAAGTCGGCCAGCCCGAGCGCCTTGGCCATCTCGTCGCGGTAGACGATGAACGTCCACGCCCCGATGCTGTGCTGGTACCCGGGGAACAGTTCGCGGGTGGTGGCCATTCCGCCGGGAAAGTTCGTCTTCTCGGTGACGAGAACCCGTTTTCCTTGCTGTGCAAGCACATTGGCGGCAGTCAGTCCGTTGTGTCCTGCGCCGACGATGATCACGTCGTAGTCACTCATGAGCTCGACAATGTCATTTACGACTCAATGATGTCAATACTGACATTCAAATGTCAGGTATGCTTCTCGAATGCCGAGAGGCGCAACCAGGGTCGATCGCCGTGAGTTGACCCGTCGCGCGCTGATCGAGGCGGCCATCAAGCGGTTCGCCGACAACGGTATCTCCGGCACCACCGTGACCGACATCGCCGGCGATGTCGGCGTCACCGAGCGCACGTTCTACCGCCACTTCGCGAGCAAAGAGGAAGTCCTCTTCGCCGATTACGACGATCACATCGAGTGGTTCCGGCGTGCGCTGGAAGTACGTCCGCGGGGCGAGCCCATCACCCGATCGGTGCGGGCCGCCATGAACGCCTTCCCGATGGACCACCGGATCGTCACCGAGACGGCCCGGTTGCGCAGCAGCGAGCTCAGTGAACAACAGATCGCTGTTCATATGCAGCGGGTCCAGGCGCTGCTGGGTGCGGAGATCGAACGGCACCTGAAGGCCACCACGTTCAGCGAACCCGAGGACGAGCCGCGCGCCGCCGTCACCGCGGCCATGATCGCGGCTGCCATCTTCGCCGCGATGGCTGCCTGGAGCCGCTGCGGCGACAGCCTGCAGATGCTCGGTCCTATGGTGGAGCAAGCCCTCGAAACGGTGGAACGAGGGATCGGCACAGTCTGAAGGAGTCGACGATGATCACCGACGAACTACGCCGGCGCCGGCTCGACGTCATCAAAGAACACATGGACACCGAGGTGACCAAGGAGTTCGATCGCACCCTGGCCACCTTCAACGGCCACCCGCGCTACGAGATCGTCCCGACAAAACAGGTCTTCGACGGCGACGACGAAGTGATGACGTACTACCTGACGACCCGCACCGCGTTCCCCGACCAGCGCCACGAGAACGCCCGCTTTCACGTCACCGACGATGCGGTGATCGTCGAGTTCGACCTGCTGGGAACCAATCTCGGCGAGTTCTACGGATTGCCGCCGACGGGCAAGGCGTTCCGGGTGCCGGTCATCGCGGTGTTCTCCTTCGAAGGTGACCGGATCACCAACGAGCGCATCTACTTCGACGCCGCCACCCTCGTCAACCAGATCGGCCGCGGGGAACTGCTCAGCCTGCTCGGCGGCTAGCCGAAATGCACGCCCTGGGCCAGCGGTAGTTCCGAGGAGTAGTTGACGGTGTTGGTGGCTCGGCGCATGTAGGCCTTCCAGGAATCGGAGCCGGACTCTCGGCCACCGCCGGTCTGCTTCTCGCCGCCGAACGCCCCGCCGATCTCCGCGCCCGACGTGCCGATGTTCACGTTGGCGATACCGCAGTCCGAGCCGTCGGCGGCCAGGAAACGCTCGGCCTCCCGGACGTCTGTGGTGAAGATGGCCGACGAGAGGCCCTGCGGCACAGCATTGTTCAGCGCAATCGCCTCGTCCAGGGTCTCGTAGGTCAGCACGTAGAGGATCGGCGCGAACGTCTCGTGGTGCACGATATCGGTCTGCGCGGGCATCCGCACCACCGCAGGCTCGACGTAAAACGCCTCGCTTGCCTCGCCGACATGGTGACGTCGGCCGCCGATGACGTCGCCGCCGTCGGCGCGAGCCTGTTCCAGGGCGCCGACCATGTCGCGGTAGGCGGTCTCGTGGATGAGTGGGCCGACGAGGGTACCGTCGGCCGCGGGATCGCCGATCGGCAGCGTGCGGTAGGCGGCGGTGATCCGGTCGACGAGGGTGTCCGCCACCGACGAATGCACAATCAGCCGCCGCAGTGTGGTGCAGCGCTGACCCGCGGTGCCAGCAGCGGAGAAGACGATCGCCCGTACCGCCAAATCCAGATCGGCGGAGGGCGTTACGACTGCGGCGTTGTTGCCGCCGAGTTCCAGCAGCACCCGGCCGAAACGCTCGGCGACACGCGGACCGACCTGCCGGCCCATCCGCACCGAACCGGTCGCCGAGACCAGCGCCACCCGGGGGTCGTCGACCAGCGCCTCACCGATCTCGCGGCCGCCGAGCAGCAACTGGCTCACGTCGCCCGGCGCGGCCACGTCGGCGGCGGCTCGCTCGATCAGTGCCTGGCAGGCGATCGCGGTGAGCGGGGTGAGTTCGGAGGGCTTCCACACCACCGTGTCCCCGCACACCAGCGCCACCGCGGTGTTCCAGGCCCAAACCGCCACCGGGAAGTTGAATGCGGTCACCACCCCGACCACGCCGAGTGGATGCCAGGTCTCCATGAGCCGGTGCCCGGGACGTTCGGAGGCGATGGTGCGGCCGTACAGCTGGCGGGAGAGTCCGACGGCGAACTCGCAGATGTCGATCATCTCCTGGACCTCGCCGAGAGCCTCGGACGTGATCTTGCCCGCTTCGATGCTCACCAGGGTGGCCAACTCCGCCTTGTGCTCGCGCAGCAATTCTCCCAGTCGCGCGACCAGTTGACCCCGCACCGGGGCGGGCGTCGCGCGCCACGTCGAAAAGGCTTGCGCCGCTTTGGCGATCGCGGCGTGAGCCTCCTCGGGTGTGGTTTCGGCGACGGTGAACAAGATGTCACCGGTCACCGGGGTGCTCGCCTGCAGACCGTGCACACCGGGCTGGGCCAGTTCGACGCGGGCGCCGACGGCGTCGAATGAGGCGCGCACTTTGGCGCGCAGCTCCACGGCGGTGGGCAGCGAGGTGGTTGTGATAGCGGTGCTCATGCGGGGGCCTCCTGGGCGGTCGCGTCATAGAGGTCGTAGGGGTCGTGAATGTGACGGCCGATCGTGCCGGCCATCCAGTCGATGTCGTAGCCGGATTCGTCCGGCACGGCGGCGGCTTCGGTGTCGGTGTCGAGGTTGGACCGGAAGATCCCCGCCGCCGACGTCGGCAGGAAATCCTCGTAGACCACCGGGGCCGAGGGGTCTCCGCGGTGATAGTAGGCCAGTCCCTGGGTGGCCATCTCGTCATCGGAGCGGGGGAAGTAGTCGCCCCACACCGCGGCCGGATCGGCGCTCGCCATTGCGGCGTCATACCGTTCGCGACCCTTTCGGGTCAGGGCGACACCGCGGGCCTCCACCTCGCCGAACCGTACCCGCAATGTTCCCTCGGTGACCAGGGAGTCGGCTTCCCGGAAGCGTCGCGGCTCGGCGAGCGCGCGAAACGAGGTCTGGCGCAACAACACGTCGGGACCGTCCCAGCGCGGTGGTCCCTGGATCGCGTCGATCATCGTGATCCCACGCCTGCTCATCCGCTGGTACAAGTCGTCGATATCGAGCACGCGGGGGGTCAGGTGATTGATGTGGGTGGTGGGCACGCCGGCGATATCGGCGGCCACGGCCGACACCGCGGTCAGCTCGGCATACCAGGCCCGGTCGACCGGTTCGCGCGACAGCGCGAACGCAGCGGCCGCGCGAGCCACGAAGTCCTCTGCGGTATCGGCTCTGCAGCCGCCGTCGCTGGCGATCCGGCGGGCGTCGGCAATCAGCTCTGAATTGAACAGGGAGCGCCTGCTGAGGAATTCGTCGACTCGGCGACGCAGGTCGGCATCGAAGAAGCGACCGTCGCGAGTGGCCAGCATCGAGGTGAACACCCGGAATGGGTTGCGTGCCAATTCCGATGCAGCCACCGGCCGGAATGCCGTGGACACCACGGGGACGGGTGATGCCGCCTCGCGGAGGTCGTAATAGCCCACCGGATACATCCCGAATGCCGCGAAAAGATCTGCGACGTCGGTCAATTCGCCGGGTGCGCCGACGCGGATCGCGCCGTGCCGTTCAGCGGTGACTCGTTCGATGGAGCCCAGTCGCCCAGCGTCCGGATGGGTGGCGACAAAATCGCGGTTGACGGCCTCGCTGACCTCGACCAACGTGGTGTAGGCCGGAACCTCCGCTCCGTACATTGCCGACAATGCGGCGGCGAAGCGTGCCCGCAGCTGCCAGATCTCGACGTCAGGTGCGCTCACGAGGCACGTCGATTCCCGGGTCGCTGCGCTCCTGCCCTCCGCCTTGCCAATTCCGGGGTCGCTGCGCTCCTGCCCTCCGCCCAGCTGAGATAGTCTGCGGCCATGGCGGACAGTGCAGAGGCGACGCACGGTCTCGACGAGGTCGATCGCACCCTGGTGCGTGAGCTTGTCGCCGACGGCAGGGCCACGCTGGCCGAGCTGGCCTCTGCCACGGGACTGTCGGTGTCGGCGGTGCAATCGAGGGTGCGCCGTCTCGAGACGCGCGGTGTGGTCACCGGGTACAGCGCCCGGGTGGACCCCGAAACGTTCGGGCACATGCTTTCGGCGTTCGTGGCGATCACCCCTCTCGATCCTTCCCAACCCGATGATGCCCCCGCCCGCCTGGAGCACATCGCCGAAATCGAGGCGTGCTATTCGGTGGCCGGCGAGGAGAGTTACGTCCTGTTCGTGCGCGTCGAGTCGCCGCGGGCGCTGGAAGTCCTGCTCCAACAGATCCGAACCGCCGCAAACGTGCGTACCCGAAGCACCATCATTCTAAACACATTTTACAGTGATCGAGTCTACCTACCGGAATAGTTACGGCCAAATCGTGAAAATGCCGATCTAATTCCTAGGGATGCTGGGGTGGCGCCTTCTTGACGGCCTTCTTGGCGGCTTTCTTGGCCGGCGCCTTCTTCACCGCCTTCTTGGCTGGCGCCTTCTTCACCGCCTTCTTGGCGGCTTTCTTGGCGGGTGCCTTCTTGGCCGGAGGTCGTTCGGCCGGTGCCGCCGGCGCCATGGCCGGGGCGGCCAGGGCCGCCTCGACGCTGGCCTCGCGTTTCTCCAGATCGCTCAGGTGGCGCGCCACCACGGCCGACCCGATACCCATCGCCACCGCCAGCGGCCAGTCGATGAGCTCCAGGGCGGCCAACCCGCCCAGCACCGCATAGAAGGCCAGCTGGTCAGGCGGGGGAACCCGAACCGCGCCGATCAGCGGTAGCCGGATCGAGAACTTGCGTGCCTCGGCGACCCGGCGCGAGGCGTCGCGCTGAGCCGCCACCAGCGACCGCGTCATTGACAACATGTTCGTGTCCTGTTCACTCTCGGGTCCCGATTCGGTCACGGGCTTGGGCTGTCCTGGATCTCGTGACCGATATGCTCCGCTTCACCGGACCAGACGCTCTCGTCCTGGCCGGTGTCCGGCTGTTGACGCCGCCGGTTCGGGAAATCTACGCCGTCCTCGTGCGGGCCGGCATCGTCGTCGTCGACGACTAGGCGATAAAACCCCGAGCCGAGCCGTTCAAGCACCCCGGGTGCCAACGCCGAGACGGCGGTGGCCGCCGCGGTGGCGAGGAAGGCTTGGCCCCAGCCCAGCGGGTCCACCGGAGTGCAGCCGAACAACTGACTCACACCTGGGGTGCTGATCAGAGCGGCCAGCGCCACGAACGAGCCGCCCGCCGTCGCGACGACCAGCGGGCTACGGGAGTCGGCCAGGGTTTGTGCCAGCTGCGTGGACACCAGACCGATCAGCGCGATGGTGGCGGCGCGGCGCTGGGTTCCCGTCATTCGCCCCATCAGCCAGGCCAGCGTCGCGCCGGTCGTCGTGGCCGTGCCACGGATGAAGATCGCCTGCCACATCGCCGACTCGTCGCGGTCCAGTTGCTCGGTACCGTCGTGTGGACTGACCGCCAGCGCCGCGGCCGGTAGCGCGTCGGTGAGCATGTTGACCAGCAGCATCTGCCGGGCGTTCAGAACCGAACGGCCGGTCGCCACACTGGTCAGCAGGGCGAACGCGACTTCGCCCAGGTTGCCTCCGAGCAGCATGGACACCGCGGACTGCACCCGATGCCACAGCTGCTCGCCCTCATCGAGGGCATCGACGAGAGCTTCGATCTTCCCGTCCAGCAGCACCACGTCAGCGGCGGTGCGGGCCGGATCGCTGCCACGTGCGGCGACCCCGATACCGACGCTGGCCGCCCGGATCGCCGCCGCATCGTTGGCGCCGTCGCCCACCATCGCCGTGACCAGACCCGCCCGCTCCAGTGTCTGCACCACGTCGATCTTGTGCTCGGGTGCCATCCGCGCGAAGACCACGTGGGACAGCACCGCGTCGGTCCGCTCCTCAGCCGACAACGCCTCCCATTCCGAGCCGGTGATGACCTGGTCGGTGGTGACGTCCAAACCCAGTTCGTTCGCTGCGACGGTCGCTGTCAGGGGATGGTCTCCGGTGATGAGCCGCACGCCGATCTCGCGTTCGGTCAGCTCTTGTAGCAGTGCGCGCGCGTTCGGGCGGGGGGTGTCGGCGAGCCCGAGCAGGCCGCACGGCGTGAGCCCGGAGCGGCAGAGTTCTTCCATCACGGCGGCGTCGGCGACCGCGGCGGCGGCCTGGTCGGCGCTCAGCTCGCGCTCGGCGACCGCCAGCACTCGCAAGCCCTCCGCCGCCATGCCCGCGATCAGCTTGTCCAGCCGCCGGGAGTCGTCGGCCAGCGCGGACGACAGCACCTCGGGTGCACCCTTGATGGTCAGCCGGGTGCCGGTCAATGCCGCGGCGAAGGGGCGACCGGATTGGAACGGCAGGAACGCATCGCGAGCGGCCAGCTCTTGCGGCCCGGCGGCCTCATGGATCGCGTCGTCGGTGGCGTGCTCGACGCGGTGCTTGTGCCTCGAGTACGACGTGGACAACGCCGCGTGCAGAACCTGTTCCTCCGTGTAGCCGGTCAGCGGCCGCACCGCCTTCACCCGCAACCGGTTCTCGCTCAGTGTGCCCGTCTTGTCGAAGCACACCACGTCCAGGCGCGCCAGCGCTTCCACCGAGTGCGCGTTGCGGACCAGGACGGACTCGTTGGTGAGACGGCGCGCGGCCGCCAGCTGCGCCAGCGTGGCCACCAGCGGCAGACCCTCGGGAACAGCAGCGACGGTCAGCGCCACCGCGCTGGCAACCGACTCGCGCAGCGGTGTGCCACGCAGCACGCTGAACAGACCCACCGCCGCACCGCCGGCAAGGCTCCAGGGCAGCGCGCGGTTGGTGATGCGGCTCAGTTGTCGCTGCAGGCCGATCTCGCGGGACTTCGTCGGCGCCATGGCCAGCGCGCGGCGCATCTCGGTCATCGGGCCCACCGCGGTGACGACGGCCAGCGCGGTGCCGGCCACCACCGTGGTGCCGTCGTAGATCATGCAGGCGCGCTCGGCCAGCGGCGCGCCCGGCGTCGGGAGGGTCTGTTTGGGCACCGGGAGTGATTCACCGGTCAACGTGGACTCGTCGACTTCGAGGTCGCCGGCCTCGAGCAGGCGGGCATCCGCCGGCACGACCTCACCGGCGCGCACCTCGATGACGTCGCCGGGTCGGAGACTTGCCGCGGCAATGTGTTCGCTGTGGTGTCCGGCCAACTCGCCGACGCGGCGGCGGGCCAACGGATCCTGAACGGACATCAGGCGCCGCAGCACCCGTTCGGCATGCAGCTGCTGTTCGGAGGAGAGGGCCGCGTTGGCGAGGAGCACACCGCCGACGAGCACCGCGTCCAGCGGGGAGCCCAGCAGTGCACTGGCCACCGCGCCGGTGGCCAGGATCGGTGTGATCGGATCGGCCAGGTTGCTTCGCATCTCGCCGGCGAATTCGCGCAGCAACGTCCAGGTGGAGCTGCGGGCCTGGTTCAGCGCCCGGATCGGCAGTAGCAGCGGAGACGGCTCGCTGTGCGGCTGGTCGGACATGGCCGGCGGGCGGGGAAGTAGGCGTTGCACCTCGGCCGTCGACAGCGCATGCCAGTCGTGCCCGGGCTCGGGCACCGGCAGCGGGTCGGCGAAAAGCTTGCTGCCCGAGTTGAAACCCGCCCAGAGTCCGCCCAGCACACCGAGATTGACCGACTCGGGACCGTAGCCCGGAACACCGGGAATCAGCATCAACGCGCCGATCGCCGAACTCGACATCGACAGCCGCACGCCCTTGGCGGCGGTCGAGCGAGCGACGGGAATGGCTCGCAGGACCCGCCACACCGCGGGCAGGTCGGGAACGAAAACATCGGCACCCCAGGGCGGTACCGAACCGTGGGCGACGCCGACAGTGATATCGGCCTCGTGTTGGGCGGCCATCGCCGAGGTGGTCAGCAACGCCACGGTGCAGCCGTCGGCGCCGAGCTCGGCCACCAGGCCGGCCAGTGCGTCGTCCAGCGAATCACCCATCGGGTACAGCTTGTCGAAGCCCTGGGCCAGCGAGCGCAGACCGTCGTCATCGACCGACACCACCCGCGCGCCGGTCTTGCGGGCCTCGCTCACCAGGGCGCTTGCCAGGGGCTTTCGGACGGGACTCACCAGCGCCTCGCCCGCCCGGCCGGCGCCCTTGATCTTGGCCAGCGGATGCCAGCCCGGCGTGAGCTTTCCCTCGCGGAGGGCGACTTGCGCAGCCTCCCAGGCCCTCTCGCGATGCGAGTTCTCCACCCCGCGAACGCGGCCGATCATGAGGTCGTCGGTGTAGAGGGTGCGCGGGTCGATGGCGATGACATCCACCCGATCGAGCGCCCGCAGGGCACGAGGCCTGATCACCAGCGCATCGTGATGGTTGATCAGGCCGCGGGTCATCGCACAGCCGAACGCTTCTCGGGTCGCGCGGGTGGGCTTCGGCGCGGCGACCAGGGCGGCCGCACCGCTGATCGCCGGGTTGCGGGTCACCGCGCCGATCGCCGCGGCGGCCACGACACCGATCCAGCCGGCCCTGTTCGCGTAGTCCTCGGCGTCGCCCTCGGCGAACTCGGTGGTTCCCCTCCTGGGGGCGCCGCCGGTCGGGATGCTGTCGGCCAGCAGCGGCTCGTGCCGGCGCCACGCTAGCCGGGAGTTCCACGCCTCGGCAGCGAGCATCGCCCGGGCGGCGGCCTCGGCGGCGGCGGAGGTGGGGGAGACGGTCAGGGTGGCGACCAGCGAATTCGTCACGGAGAACAGCAGATCGGTGCCGTCATGGCCGAGTCTGCGTTCGAGTTGACGGCGCACGACGGGGATGTGGTCGGCCACCGTCGGCACGACCGAGACGAGGTCGGGCAGGCCGGGCATCCGGAGTAACTGCCCGGTCAGGGACAGGCCGAGCCCGACAGTGGCCGCGGCCGCGCCGAACGTGCGGGCTACCAGAACTTCGTCGTCACCCGGCAGTGTGATCGGACGGTGCCGGGCGCCTTGCGGTTCGGTGCGCGCCCGCCGCTCGGCCTCGGCGACCACCGCCCGCAGGCTTTCGGATACCCCGTCCGGGCCGATGGTGACCACGACCCGCGATACCGACGCGTTGATGACCGCGTCGGTGACTCCCGGTACCTCCCGGAGCGCCGCCAGCACCTCCGTGGCGATGGCATCCGCGTCGGGACCGCTCAGACCGCGTACTTCGATCCAACGGCGGGTGCCGTGCCTGCTGCTTCGGCGGGCGGGCGGTCCGCCGATCGCCTCGACTGCCATGTTGACGACCGAGCGGCTCACCTGGCCGACACCGGGTATGGCGTTCAGTGCCCGGGCACCGGTGCGAACGGCGGTGTCGCCGCCCAGCAGGGCCGCCGATCCGGCCAGGCCAGCCACCGCCATGCCCGCACGCAGCGGCGCGGTGAGCAACATGACCAAAACCGTACCTGCTGGAAGTGACCCGCACGCGTCGGAGGTACTACGGCCTATTGAGTGTAAACATTCCTGCTACATGGCTGCTATGAAGGAAAAATTACGATAGGATCGCCTAATGACGGAACTCTTATCGCGAGATGACGTGTTGTCGGGGGCAACTACCGACCGGGGCCGTGTCGTCGAACCTGGAAATGTCCGTACCGTTCTGGCCCGCAGCATCCTGGCCGACGGGCTCGATCTCGTCCTCGATCTGCAACAGTCGAGGGGTTCCTGGCTCGTCGACGCCCGCGACGGTAAGCGGTACCTCGACATGTTCACGTTCTTCGCCTCCTCGGCGTTGGGCATGAACCATCCCGCACTCGCCGACGACCCGGCGTTCCGTGCCGAGCTGGCCCAGGCCGCCATCAACAAGCCGTCCAACTCCGACGTGTACAGCGTGCCGATGGCGCGATTCGTCGACACCTTCGCCAGGGTGCTGGGCGACCCCGACCTGCCGCACCTGTTCTTCGTCGACGGCGGTGCTCTCGCGGTGGAGAACGCGCTGAAGGTCGCCTTCGATTGGAAGAGCCGGCACAACGAAGCCCACGGGATCGATCCCGCGCTGGGCACCCGCGTCATGCACCTGCGGGGTGCCTTCCACGGGCGCAGTGGCTACACCCTGTCGCTGACCAACACCGACCCGGTCAAGGTGGCCCGATTCCCCAAATTCGACTGGCCGCGCATCGACGCTCCCTACCTTCGCCCAGGCTTGAGGGACCAGGCCATGGACGCGTTGGAAGCCGAATCCATCCGACAGGCCCGCGAGGCATTCGAAACCCACCCGCACGACATCGCCTGCTTCATCGCCGAACCGATCCAGGGCGAGGGGGGCGACCGGCACTTCCGCCCGCAGTTCTTCGCCGCGATGCGCCAATTGTGCGACGAGTACGACGCGCTGATGATTGCCGACGAAGTGCAGACCGGCTGCGGCATCACCGGCACCGCCTGGGCCCACCAGCAGCTGGGATTCACCCCTGACGTCGTCGCGTTCGGCAAGAAGACGCAGGTATGCGGGATCATGGCCGGCCGGCGGGTCGACGAAGTCGCCGACAACGTGTTCGCGGTCAGCTCCCGGATCAATTCGACCTGGGGCGGAAACCTTGTCGACATGGTGCGCTCCCGGCGGATATTAGAGGTCATCGAGGCCGAACAGCTGTTCGCCGGCGCCGCCGAGCTGGGCGCCTACCTGCTCGCCGGGCTGGACGACCTCGCCCGGCAGCTGCCCGACCTCGTCCGCGACGTGCGGGGCCGGGGGCTGATGTGCGCCTTCAGCCTGCCGTCCACCGAGCGCCGCGACGCCGTGCTGAGCGCCCTGTGGGATCGCGGGGTGATCATGCTCGGCAGCGGTCCGGACAGTGTGCGGTTCCGCCCCGCGTTGACCGTGACCCGCGCGGAGATCGACCGCGCACTGGCTGCCCTCAGAGAGGTATTGCCGCCGGCGGTCTAGCATTCGGGACATGCGGTTGCCCGCGATCCTCGGTGCGGCGGCGGTGGTGCTCGCCGGGTGCGCGCACAGCGTCGCAGGCGTTGCGGTGTCTAATCCGGCCCAGGGCATCACGCCGCTGCGCGCCGATGACACCGACCAGGTGCTGATCGGCCCGGCGCAATTGCGCGACATCGTCGGCGTCAGACTGCAGACGGAGGCCGATCAGTCCCGGCCGATACCCGGCTCCTCGGCAGTCCCCGCGTGTTCGGCGCTCGACGCCGCCGGCATGGCCGCCTTTCTCGGCGACCAGTCGCTGGGATTGCACGTCCTGCTTTTCACCGACGGTGACAGGCATGACCACGTCGTGGCCGAGGCCGTCGCGATCTATCCGGATGCCGGGGCGGCGGCAGCGCAGTTCGCCGCCGGTACCAAGAACGCCAAGGCCTGCGACGGCCAGCGGGCGTTGAGCACCGGCGGCGATGCCGCGTGGAAGTTCACCGTTCCCGAGATCAACGCCGACACCGTGCGGTGGAGCAAACAGCAGATCGGTATCCCGTTCGACTGGACCTGTTACGCGGAGGCCAGGCTGCGCAACAACGCCATCGTGCAGGCGATGGCGTGCCAGGGTGACGATGGCGGCCAGGTCACGGTGACGAGGATGACCGACCGGATGTCGGCCAGCGTGTGGGAGCTGTCGGGCCGCTGACCGTCGCTCGATTCGGCTGTCCCGCAACGTTTACCCGGGCCCGCATCGGGCAAATAGCAAAGATGCGGCAAGCGCGGGGACGGCCAGGGTCGGTCCGGTTCGGGTCGGCCGAAGACGGTGTGGGTGCGGCTATCCGATTCACCTTGTCGGCCGTTGCCGCAGGTGTCGGATTCCTGGTGGGCGGCGCCGTGTCCACGTGTAGCGGCGCGGCCGGACTCGACACCGCCGCCTGCGGACCCGTTCAACACACGCTGCTGGGCATGGGTGCCCCGGTCATCCTGGCCATCGCCGCCGCGTTCGCGTTCTGGCCGCGGCGGCCCTGGTTCCCGCGAACTAAACTCTTCTACGACAAATGCCCAGCGGATCCGCTGGGCATTTGTCGTAGAAGAATGGTGCTACTGGTGCGCCTTCTGACGCTCCTCGGCGGCCTTCGCGCCGGCGCGGGCCGCCTCTGCCTCGGCTTCTTTCTTGGCGGCATCGCGCTGTGCCTCGGCCTTGTCCTGCTGGGCCTTGCCTTCGTTGATCAAGTCGTTGCGGCCGGTCACTGTGCCCACGACTTCCTTGGCCTTGCCCTTGACGTCCTCGACGACGCCCTTGATTGCCTCTTCCGGTCCGCTGTTGTTGTCGTCGGCCATGAATCTTTCCTTCCGGTCAATAACTACGGATCAGTGCGATCAGTTTTTCCTTGCTCAGCCCGGAATACCCCGAAATCCCAAGCTGCTTCGCCCTCTTCTTGAGCTCAGCGACGGTCCAGCCTTCGTAGGCGCAGGACCGACTGGGTCGAAAGAACCGAATGTCGTCGACTTCGGTTCTCGCCGCGGCGGCGCTCGACATCTCCTACCCCCTTTGCTGAGGTTGCGTTTCCTCGGGTGGGCTTGTACCCGGGGGGCCTATTGGGCCAAACATGGCGTGATCAACGCAACTCGTCCGGATCCGGATCTTCGATGACCTGGTGTTGTTCCTGCCAATCTGATTCGTCGCTCTCCAGCGGTGGAAGGGCGTCATCGATCAGCGCACTGTCATCTCCGTCGACATCGTCTGCGTCGGCCGCGCCTGCCGCACTGCGGTTTTGCTCGACGATATCGGCGATGGGCACGTCGTCGGGGAATGAGTCCCGATCGGTCATCTTTTCCAATCTACCCCGGTCGACGAGCTCGGCTTCGGCCCAGCGACTTCGACTTTCGGCCTACCGGGATCGAAATTTACGCTGGCGCAGGCGATGACGCCGTCAGCGGATCAGCGGTCGGTGTCGGGTCGGTATCAGCCGGGCGGTGACCTTCGCGGTCAGGCGTCCTGGAATGGGCCGATGTCGACCAGGAACTTGCGATCGTCAGGTTTGACCCGAGCCGCTTGGTGGGTACCAGGGACCCATCATGACGACGACTTCCCGGGCAGTGCTGTGCTCGCTTCCGCCATCCGTGTATGCATCGGTAATCCGGCCGATTCGGTCGGCGCAACGCCGTGGCTAGCAGCTCTCTGAACTGGGGTAGTGTCGGGTCGACATCGCCAGGAGGCCAGATGACCGATGCCGAAAGCCGAGGTGGCGCGGCACAGCGAGGCACCAGCGCCGTCGAGTTGAGGGTTGCCGCCAGGTTGGAGAATCTCGCCGTGTTGCGCACCGTGGTCGGCGCGGTCGGCACGTTCGAAGACCTGGATTTCGACGCCGTCGCCGACCTGCGGCTGGCTGTCGATGAGGCGTGCACCAGGCTGATCCGTTCGGCGTCACCGGACGCGACGCTGGTGGTGGTGGTGGACGCCCACGACGACGTGGTCGTCGTGGAGGCCTCGACCACCTGCGACACCTACGACGTGGTCACCCCCGGCAGCTTCAGCTGGCACGTGCTGAGCTCGCTGACCGACGATGTGCAGACATTCCACAACGGTCACGAGCCCAGTAGCGACGGGCAGGTTTTCGGCATCACCTTGACCACGAGGCGGGCGGGCTCCGGGCAGTGACTCCCCGAGCCACGAACAGTTCGTCACCAAGGGCGAACTCGGAGTACGCGGACGTTCCCGACCTGTTCCGGGAGCTCGCGAAACTAGACCCCGAATCGACGGAGCGCCAGCGGCACCGCGACCGCATCGTCGAGCGGTGTCTACCGCTTGCCGACCACATCGCCCGTCGTTTCGACGGTCGTGGCGAACCGCGCGACGACCTGGTCCAGGTGGCCCGTGTCGGCCTGGTGAACGCCGTCATCCGCTACGACGTCGAAACCGGTTCGGACTTCGTGTCCTTCGCGGTGCCCACGATCATGGGCGAGGTTCGCCGTCACTTCCGCGACAACAGCTGGTCGGTCAAGGTGCCGCGCCGGCTCAAGGAGCTCCACCTGCGGCTGGGTGCGGCCACATCGGAACTGTCCCAGCGATTGGGGCGCGCACCGACCGCTTCCGAACTGGCCGAGGAGCTCGGCATGGAACGCGAAGAGGTCGTCGAAGGCCTGGTCGCGGGCAGCTCGTACAACACGCTGTCGATCGACAGCGGTGGCAGCGGTGGCGACGACGACGCACCCGCGATCGTCGACACGCTGGGTGACGTCGACCTGAGCCTGGATCAGATCGAGAACCGCGAAGCGCTGCGTCCGTTGCTGGAAGCGCTGCCGGAGCGGGAGCGCACCGTGCTTCTGCTGCGATTCTTCGAATCACTGACTCAGACCCAGATCGCCGAGCGCGTCGGCATCTCCCAGATGCACGTCTCGCGGCTGTTGGCCAAGTCCTTAGCGCGGCTCCGCGACCAGCTGGAGTAGTCGACGAGGTTCCCCGTCGAGCAGTGCGATCGCTTCGACGATCGAGTCGGCGACCGGCAGCGTATGGTCCGGGTCGCACACCCGCAGCAGTCGGGATACCGCGTCGCCGGTCACCATTGCCCACCGCGACGAGGCGTTGGCGCAACGGACGTTGATCGTGTGCAGTGCCGAGAAGCCGGCTGTTCCGAAGAACTGCAGTGGGCTGAGGTCCAGGACCAGATGGGTGCCGGCGGCCGCGCATTCATCGACATGGTCGGCGAAGGCAGCGGAGTTGGACGCGTCGAGTTCGCCCTGGACGGTGATGATCCCGACGGTGGCATCGGGCCAGTGAGTGGTGAAGCGTGCGGTGTGGCAATCACGAGAATGCAACGCAGCCGGACGCTCGGACTGATCTGTGCTTGTGACAGACATAGTGACTCCATCAGTGAACGAGTATTCGTACTGTGGATCACGCCAAGTGGGTAAGCCCGTACAGTGCGGGAGCTCGCGCGCCTCGCACGTCATTGACGTAGTTCCGGGCGGCTGTTAACTCAACCTCTTTCGAACACTACGCCACCGGTACAGGCTCGTGACAGCTGACAGGGGAGGAATTGTCAATACCTGTGGATTGGGGTGTTTCAGGCGACCTCCGTTCCGGCTGATGTCGCCTCGGTGGTGGCCGATTCCGGCGGGGTGATGTCGGTGGGACGTTCGAG
>NZ_JAPJDO010000031.1 GCF_026242045.1 Mycobacterium pinniadriaticum | reverse complement strand
AAAAACTGGCATCAAAAAACCACACCCCAACACGGGGGTATCAGAGCATGGCAAAAAACAACAACAAACAAAAACCACCAAACACACTATTGAGTTCTCAAACAACACACCCGGCTGACACCCGCCAGCAGGCAACCCTGCCAGCTTACTAGAAGTCTTTAGCGGCGTCAACTGCCGCTGCCTTCCCGTTTCCGGGCTCGGCGCGGCTGGCCGACCGCCTACACTACACGCGTTCTATCTCAGCTCCAAGTCGCACCAGATTCTCCACGAACAGCGGATAGCCCCGGTCGATGTGGAAGACGTCGTGCACCTCGGTCTCCCCGTCGGCAACCAGCCCGGCCAGTACCAACCCGGCGCCTGCCCGGATATCCGAGCACCACACCGGCGCGCTCGACAGCTGCGGAATGCCCCGCACCACCGCGTGGTGCCCGTCGGTCCTGGCATCGGCACCGAGACGGATCATCTCCTCGACGAATCGGAACCTCGCCTCGAAGACATTCTCGGTGATCATCGACGTCCCGTCGGCAATCGACGCCAGCGCTATGGCCATCGGCTGCAGGTCGGTCGGAAATCCGGGAAACGGCAATGTCGCCACATTGCCCGCCTTCGGACGCTCGTACTGGACCACCCGAAACCCGTTGTCGTGCTGGGTGACGGTGGCGCCTGCGTCGTGCAGCTTGTGCAACACCAGCTGCAGATGAGCCGGATCGACGCCGGTGACGGAGATGTCACCACGGGTCATCGCGGCGGCAATGCCCCACGTCGCCGCCACTATCCGGTCGCCGATCACCCGGTGCTCGGTCGGATGTAGCTTCGGGACGCCGGTGATTGTCAGCGTCGACGTTCCGGCGCCCTCGATCTGAGCGCCCATCTGGTTGAGCATCTCGCAGAGGTCGACGACATCGGGCTCTCGTGCTGCATTGTGGATCGTCGTGACACCGTCGGCGACGACAGCGGCCATCAAGATGTTCTCGGTCGCACCCACCGAGGGAAATTCGAGCTGGATCTCGGCGCCGTGCAGCTTTTCAGCGGTGGCCACCACGCAGCCGTGTTCGATCGTGCAGTCGGCGCCGAGCTGGCGCAGGCCAGCCTGATGCATGTCGAGCGGCCGCGAACCGATCGCGTCGCCGCCGGGAAGCGCGACGCGGGCGCGCTTGCATCGCCCGACCAGCGGACCCAGGACGCACACCGACGCCCGAAACTGGCGCACCGCGGCGAAGTCGGCTTCGTACTTGGGTTCCTCAGGCGATGTGATCCGCACGGTAGAACCGTCGAGCTCCACGTTGGCTCCGAGGCCGCGCAGCACCTCGGCCATCAACGGCACGTCGAGAATGTCGGGGCAGTTGGTGATCGTCGTGGTGCCCTCGGCGAGCAGGCTGGCGGCCATCAGCTTCAGAACGCTGTTCTTGGCGCCCCCCACGGCAACTTCGCCCGACAACCGGTTGCCACCGGTCACCACGAAACGCTCGCTCACGGCGGATAGTTTAGTAGAGCCAGCGCCCCGTGCCGGTTCACTGGGCCGGTACCGTTTCAACCATGGCAGTGCATCTGACCCGCATATATACCCGTACCGGCGACGACGGCACATCGGGACTGAGTGATTTCTCACGGGTCGACAAGAACGACCCGCGGCTGGTCGCCTATGCCGACTGCGATGAGGCCAACGCCGCCATCGGAGTCGCCGTTGCCCTGGGTGAACCCGGCGACGAACTGCGCAGGGTCCTGCTGCAGATCCAAAACGACCTGTTCGACGCCGGCGCGGACCTGTCCACCCCGATGGCCGAGAATCCGGAGTACCCGCCGCTGCGCATCACCGCACCGTATGTCGAGCGGCTCGAGGCGTGGTGCGACCGCTACAACGAAGACCTGCCGGCCCTGAACTCGTTCATCCTGCCCGGTGGCACCGCGCTGTCAGCCCTGCTACACGTCGCCCGGACCGTGACTCGGCGCGCCGAGCGCTCCGCATGGGTCGCGGTGAAGGCCTACCCCGAGACCGTCAGCCCCCTGCCGGCCCGTTACCTCAACCGGCTCTCGGACCTGCTGTTCATCCTGTCGCGGGTGGCCAATCCAGACGGTGACGTGCTGTGGCGGCCCGGCGGCGCGACGGCCGAAGGGCCCGACAAGAAGTAGCTCAGCCCGTCCGGCGCCGCGCCCTCGGTGACGGACTGGACTCGACCCAGGACAGGAAGGCCGTCAACGCCCCGCGGTCCAGCGCCATCTCGTATCCGCGCCACCGGTCGGCGGTGGTGTCGTGCAACTCGAGCACGACGATCTCGTCGGTCATGATGTCGAACTCGTCGCCGCGAGGAGCCCGCCGGGAAATGACCTCCAGCCCCCGGCGGCTCAGCCGACGATCTGGCCACCAGCGCAGACTCGACAACCGGTAATACCTGGCCTCATCGCCGCGGTAACGGACGACGCCGTGCCGCCAGCCATGACCACCGACGGCGGGAATGTCACGCAGGATCGCGGCGGTGCCGCCCTGTCGCAGCTTCCACAACCGGTAGCTGAGCGCGGCCACGGCCAGCATCAGCACACTGACCAGCGCGACCATGAAGATCATCGGCGCGCTCATCGGTCGCTGGCCTGCGGCTAGTCGAGCTGGCCTAGGGCACGCAGGCGCGCCCGTCCCCGCGCAGCGGTCTCCGGGTCATCCGATGCGGCGTCTTCCTTCGCCGACTCCGCGTCGATCTCGGACTCGAACTCCGCCGACTCCGCGAGGATTGTCACGCCCTCCTCGGTCACCGATAGGTAACCACCGTCCACGGCGATGCGCAGATCGTCCTCGCCGTCACGTTCGACCCGCACCATCGCGTCGTCCACGAGCTGTGCGACCAGCGGGATGTGGCGGGGCAGGATGCCGATCTCGCCAGAGGTGGTGCGGGTGAAGACGAAGGTCGCCTTGCCCGACCAGATCTTGCGCTCGACGGCGACGATGTCGACGTCCAATTCGGCCATCTCACATCACCTTTCGTCTTGTTGAATGCACTTCGCGCAAGCGCTCATCGCGCCAGAAGCGGGAAACCTACAGCTTGGCGCCGAGGCTCTCGGCCTTCTTCGCCAGGTCGTCGAGGCCACCGATCAGGAAGAACGCCTGCTCGGGCAGGTGGTCGAACTCGCCCTTGGCCAGCTTGTCAAAGGCTTCGATGGTCTCCTTGAGCGGCACGGTCGAACCGGGCTGGCCGGTGAACTGCTCGGCCGCCATCATGTTCTGGCTCAGGAAGCGCTCGATCTTACGGGCCCGGTACACCAGGACCTTGTCTTCTTCGGAAAGCTCGTCGATGCCGAGGATCGCGATGATGTCCTGAAGGTCCTTGTAGCGCTGCAGGATCCGGATGACTTCCTGCGCAACACGGTAGTGCTCGTCGCCGACCACGCTCGGGTGCAGGATCGTCGAGCTCGACGCCAGCGGATCCACCGCCGGGAAGATGCCCTTGGAGAACACCGCACGGGAAAGCTCGGTGGTGGCGTCCAGGTGCGCGAACGTGGTGGCCGGAGCCGGGTCGGTGTAGTCGTCGGCGGGCACGTACACGGCCTGCATCGAGGTGATCGAGCGGCCGCGCGTCGAGGTGATGCGCTCCTGCAGTTCGCCCATCTCGTCGGCCAGGGTCGGTTGGTAACCGACGGCCGACGGCATGCGACCCAGCAGGGTCGACACCTCGGAGCCGGCCTGGGTGAACCGGAAGATGTTGTCGATGAACAGCAGCACGTCCTGGCCCTGCTCGTCGCGGAAGTATTCGGCCATGGTCAGCGCCGACAAGGCAACGCGCATACGGGTGCCCGGCGGCTCGTCCATCTGACCGAACACCAGTGCGGTGTCCTTGAGGACGTTGGCGTCGGCGAGCTCGACCCACAGGTCGTTGCCCTCACGAGTGCGCTCACCGACACCGGCGAACACCGAGGTGCCGCCGAAGTTGCGGGCGATGCGGTTGATCATCTCCTGGATGAGCACCGTCTTTCCCACGCCGGCGCCACCGAACAGGGCGACCTTGCCGCCGCGCACGTAAGGGGTCAGCAGGTCGACGACCTTCAGGCCCGTCTCCAGCATCTCGGTGCGGGGTTCCAGGTCAGCGAAGGCCGGGGGCTTGCGGTGGATCGACCAGTGCTCGAAGTCCTTGCCGTACCCGGGATCGTCGAGGCAGTCACCGAGGGCGTTGAACACGTGGCCCTTCACACCGTCGCCGACCGGCACCGAGATCGAGGCACCGGTATCGGACACCTCGACGCCCCGGACCAGACCATCGGTCGGCTGCATGGAGATGCAGCGGACCAGGTTGTCGCCCAGATGCTGGGCAACCTCCAGCGTCAGGGTCTTGGCCAGCGCACCGAAGGTGATCTCGGCGTGCAATGCGTTGAACAGCGCGGGCACCGAGCCACGCGGGAACTCGACGTCCACCACCGGTCCGGTGATGCGGACAACACGCCCGGCGGTCTTGGTCTCTACGGCAGCAGTCATATTTCTCTTCGCTTCTCTAGCTCTCGATGTGGCTTCTATTGTCTGGCGTCGGCCAGTGCATTGGCGCCGCCGACGATTTCGCTGATTTCCTGGGTGATCTGGGCCTGACGCTCGCGGTTTGCCGCCAGCGTGAGCGCCTTGATCAGATCGTCGGCGTTGTCGGTCGCCGACTTCATGGCACGACGACGCGACGCCGATTCCGATGCCGCCGCCTCGAGAAGCGCTGCGTACACCCGGGTTGCGATGTAGCGCGGCAGCAACGAGGCGAACAGTTCCTCGGCATTGGGCTCGAATGAGAACAAGGTGTGCGGTCCGGCGTCTGCCTCGCCGACGTACTCGACGACCATCGGCGCGATCCGCAGGGCTGCAGCCGTCTGGGAGAGCATCGACCTGAACTCGGTCGACACAATGTGCAGTTCGTCGACACCGAGGATGCCGTCGGCGCCCGGGTCGTCACCGCTGTCGTCCGCACCGGCCATGAACGCGGTCACCAGGGTGTCGGCGATAGCCTTGGCGTCCTCATAGCTGGGCCGCTCGGAGAAGCCGGTCCACGATTCGGTGACGGCACGCTGACGGAAACTGTAGTAGCCCAGCGCTTTTCGCCCTACGACGTACAGCACCGGGTTCTTACCCTCGTCCCGCAGCAGCGCGAACAGCTCCTCGGCGCGGCGCAAGACGTTCGCGTTGTAGCCGCCGCACAGGCCGCGATCCGACGACACCACCAGCACACCGGCCCGCTTGGGGCTCTCCCGCGCGACGAGCAGCGGGTGATCCAGCGCACTGGCTCCCGCCAACTCTGTGAGCATGTTGGTGATCTCGGTGGCGTACGGCCGGGCCGCCTCGACCCGGGCCTGCGCCTTGGCGATCCGCGACGTGGCGATCAACTCCTGGGCCTTCGTGATCTTCTTGATCGACGAGGCGGAGCGGATGCGTCCGCGTAGCTCGCGAAGTGTGGCTGCCATGGCCTTCCCTAGTTCTTCTTCGGAGCCGGCTTACGGACCTTGACGGATTCCTTCTCCAGGTCCTCGGGGTCCAGTGCCTCGGTGTGCTCGTCGCCAACGACCACCGAGCTGCCGTCACTGGCGGCGAAGCCCCTCTTGAAGTCGTTGATCACCGAAACGAGCTTCTCCTCGGCCTCCTCGGAGAGCTTCTTGGATTCCTTGATGCCGGTGAGGATGTCGGCGTGGCTGGCCTTGACGTGCTCCAGGAACTCGGACTCGAAGCGCGCGACATCCTCGACTGGAACCGAATCCAGGTGACCCTGGGTGCCGAGGAAGATCGCGACGACCTGATTCTCGACTGCCATCGGGCTGTACTGGGCCTGCTTGAGCAGCTCGACCAGCCGAACACCGCGATCCAGCTGAGCCTTCGACGCGGCGTCCAAGTCTGAGGCGAAGGCCGCGAAGGCCTCCAGCTCGCGGTACTGCGACAAATCCAGGCGGAGACTTCCGGCCACTTCCTTCATCGCCTTGATCTGGGCGGCGCCACCGACGCGGGACACCGACACACCGACGTTCACGGCTGGGCGCACGCCCTGGTTGAACAGGTCGGACTCCAGGAAGCACTGGCCGTCGGTGATGGAGATGACGTTGGTCGGGATGAACGCCGAGATGTCGTTGGCCTTGGTCTCGATGATCGGCAGACCGGTCATCGAGCCGCCACCGAGCTCATCGGACAGCTTGGCGCAACGCTCCAGAAGACGAGAATGCAGATAGAACACGTCGCCGGGGAAGGCTTCGCGGCCAGGCGGACGGCGCAGCAGCAGCGAGATCGCGCGGTAGGCGTCGGCCTGCTTGGAGAGATCGTCGAACACGATCAGCACATGCTTGCCGTTGTACATCCAGTGCTGGCCGATGGCCGAACCGGTATAGGGTGCAAGCCATTTGAAGCCTGCGGCGTCGGAAGCCGGGGCCGCGACGATGGTGGTGTACTCCATCGCGCCACCCTCTTCAAGAGCCCGCTTCACTGAGGCGATCGTGGTGCCCTTCTGGCCGATCGCGACGTAGACGCAGCGCACCTGCTGGTTGGGATCGCCGGTCTCCCAGGCTTCCCGCTGGTTGAGGATGGTGTCGACGCAGACGGCGGTCTTGCCGGTCTTGCGGTCGCCGATGATCAGCTGGCGCTGGCCGCGACCGATCGGCGTCATCGCGTCGATGGCTTTGATACCGGTCTGCAGCGGCTCGCTGACGCCCTGGCGCTGCACCACCGACGGGGCTTGCAGTTCGAGCTCGCGGCGGGTTTCGGCCTCGATGTCACCTTGGCCATCGATCGGCTGGCCCAGCGGGTTGATGACCCGGCCCAGGAAGGCGTCGCCGACGGGCACCGAGAGCACCTCGCCGGTTCGCTTGACCTGCTGACCCTCTTCGATCTTCTCGAACTCACCCAGGATGACCGCGCCCACGCTGTGCTCATCGAGGTTCAGCGCAACGCCGAGCACGCCGCCGGGGAACTCCAGCAACTCCTGGGTCATCACCGAGGGCAGACCCTCGACGTGGGCGATGCCGTCGCCGGCGTCGATGACGGTGCCGATCTCCTCGCGCCCGGTGTCCGCCTCGAAGCTCGAGATGTACTCCTGGACGGCGCCCTGGATGTCGTCAGCCGAGATTGTCAACTCTGCCATGACTTTTCGTCTTCCTGCCTTAGTTTTGGGTCTTGGGGTTCGTGGGGCTAGTCGGTCGGCTAATCAGGTAGCCGGGTCACAGCTGCGGCCAGCCGTGACGACAGCGTCCCGTCTATCACCTCGTCGCCGACAGCGACCGAAAGGCCGCCCAGCAGCGAGGGATCCACGTTCAGCTGCACCGAAACAGGGTGGTTGTAGATCCGGGTCAGAACCTGGGCCAGTCGGGTGCGCTGCTCCTGGCTGAGATCAGCGGCCGCACCCACGTGGGCGACGATCTCACCACGGCGGGCGACGGCGAGCTGTGCCAGCGCCAGCACCGCTTCGTCGGCTGGCTCACCCCGCAAGAGGGTGACGGTCTGGGCCAGCAGGGCAATTGCTGTCGCGTTCGCCCCGCTGCCGTCGGCGAGAACCTTGCGCAGCAACCCGACCCGACCATCGGCGGGCGCGGTGTAGTCGCCCAGCAGGGAGGTCAGTCGAGGCTGTTCGTCGAGGATGCGGGTGAAACGGAAGAGCTGCTCTTCCACCGCGTCGGCCTGGTTGTCGCGCTCGGCGCGAACCAGCAGGGCCAGCCGGGCGACGTGCTCGATGACGTCGACGAGATCTTCCGTCCGTGACCAGCGCACCGATACCGCCGTCTCGAGCAGATCCAAACTGTTGCCCGAAACCTTGCCGTCCAGCAGTCGGTGGACAAGTCGTTTCTTGGCCTCGGCCTCGCCAGAGGCCTCGGCCAGATGGCGGGCCAGGATCGGCTCGCCGATCAGCAGCCCGGCGACCGCGGCGAGGTCATCGGACAGGCCGGACAGGGCATCGCCCGAGAGACCCGAGGACACCGCGTCGAACTTCTCCACCACCGCGGCCTGGGCCTCGCGGCTGGCCGACCGCAGATCCGAACCCGTCTCGGGGGTGAAGGCCGTCGGCGCCATCGAATCCAGTTCGTCCAGGAACCGGTCGACAGTGGCAGCCTGCGACCGCGGATCGGCCACGTGTGCCCGTACCAGTTCGCCTGCACGGCGCACCGACTCGCTGCCGAGATGCTGACGAAGTTCCCGGATCAGCTGGGCGCGCAGCAGTTGAACGTGTTGCCCGCCTTGGATTTTGATCCGCTCCACCTCGACATCGGCCTGTGCGCGCAGCTGTTCGACGATGCGTTCGGCATCGACGCGGGACTCTTCGACGATGTGCTTGGCCTCGACCTTGGCTTCGGCGACCCGAGCGGCATGGTGCTTGTCTGCGTCGGCGAGCCGCTTGGCGGCTTTGGCGCTGTCGTCGATCTGTGTGCGCACGGCGTCCTGCTGGCTGGCCATCATGCGCTTGATCGGCGGCACCACATACCGCCAGATGATCGCCACGATGACCAGAAAGCCGATGAGCTGTCCGATGAAGGTTGACATGTCCTACCGTCCCGGCGCCGTTGTCGCCGACTCGCTGGAGACCTCGACACCAAGGACTCGGCTGGCCAGCGTCGCCGACAGTGACGCCACCGACGACCTCAGGTCGGCCGCGATGGCATCGCTCTGCAGCTTGAGCTCATCGGCCGCCTGCTGCAGCGTCGCGGCCGCCGCCTCGTTGGCGCGGCCCTTGTGCTCATCGAGGATCTTGCGACCCTCCGCCCGGGCCTCGTCACGGATCCCCGATGCCTCGCTACGGGCCGCAGCCATCTCTTTCCGATAATCGGAGTCGGCAGCGGCCTCGAACTCGTTGGCCTTGCGATTGTCCTCGGTGGTCTTGGCGACCATCTTCTCGCGCTCACCGAGCACCTTCTGGATCGGCGGCACGACAAACTTGCCGATCACGCCCAGCACGATCAAGAAGATGGCCAGTACGAAGAAGAAGGTGCCGTTGGGGACGAGGAAGTTCTGGGTGCCACCTTCCTCGGCCGCCAACAGGGTGACGCTGTGCTCCCCCATGCGGACTAGGAGGCGCCAGGCGTGGCGAACACGAACAAGGCCATGAACGCCAGGTTGATGAAGTACGCCGCCTCCACCAGACCAACGGTGATGAAGAACGGGGTGAACAGCCGGCCCTGCGCCTCGGGCTGCCGGGCGATGCCGGAAATCAGGGCGTTACCGGCGATGCCGTCACCGATACCGGCGCCGATTGCGCCGCCGCCCAAGATGAGCCCGCCGCCGATCAGGGCGCCGGCGACGATGGTGGGGTCTGCCATTCCTTATCCTCCTTGATTGCTGGTAGGACTCCTACCAGGGGTGTGGGTGGTTCGGGGGTCGAACACGTCTTTTAGTGGTGCTCCTCATCCAGTTCCATGGACTGGCTGAAGTAGAGAATTGTCAACAGCGCGAAGATGAACGCCTGGATCAGGCCGACGAACAAGTCGAACGTCTTCCAGATCGCGTTGGGCGCCCACTGGATGTACCAGGGGAACAAGGCGATCAACGCCACCATGATGCCGCCGGCGAAGATGTTGCCGAAAAGTCGGAGCGACAGCGAGATCGGCTTGGCCAACTCCTCGACGAGGTTGATCGGGGCCAGGAACGTCACATGACCCTTCAGCAGCTTGACCGGATGGCCGATCACACCGCGACGCCAGATGCCGGCCGCGTGGTAGCAGAGGAACACGAACAGCGCGAGCGCCAGCACGAAGTTGATGTCTGCGGCTGGTGGCTTGAGCAGCTCGTGCGTGCCACCCTCTGCGGTGCCGTACTGGACGGGCAGGACCGAGATCCAGTTGGCGATCAGGATGAAGACGAACAGCGCCACCGCCAGCGGCAGCACGAAGGGAGCGATCTTCATACCGATCGCGGATTCGATCTGGCCGCGCATCTGAATGGTGAGCGTCTCCCAGAACAGCTGGACGCCGCTGGGCACACCGGTCGAGGTGACCTTGGCGCGCAGCACGAAGGCCAGCGCGATGACGATCACGGCGGCGATCGCCGTCGCCAAGATGGTGTCGACGTTGACCGTCATGCCCAGCCAATGGGCGGTGTCGTGGTGGCCGACCTCGATGGCGGCCTCGGCGAGGATTCGTTCACTCATCGTGCGTTCAATCCTTCGGTGCTTCGTCTGCGGAGCCGGCAGCCCCGGGAGGTGTCGTGATGTCAGCCGCGGCGTCACTGTCTTCGCTACCGGCGCGAATCTTCTTCCACACCGGCAACGCTGTACTCAAAACCAGCAGAACTTGGAACAACGCGAGGCCGAAAAGCACACCGAGACCGAGCGGGCGGAAGATGAACGCGATCGTCAGCCCGACGACGGTGATCACCAATAACCGGGTCGCGGAGTTCAGCGCCATCTTGCGCTTGAGCGGGTGGTCCTCGGCGGTGATGGACTCCACCGACCGCTGCACCAGAACCGCGTTGAGCAGGCCCAGCGCCAGGCCGATGCCGAAGAACACGCCGACCATGAGGTACCCGGCCACCCCGGCCAGCACCACGGCGATCGCTGTCAGCGCGCAGCAGATCGCAAGAAGCCGAACGGGCCGGAAGGCAACGGACGGAAACACCAACGGCGCATCTTGCGCTGGCGTCGTCACAGGTTCACCTCAATCTTGCGTTCTCGAGAGCCGGTCGAGCGATTTCTGCGTCCCGGCCCGCCGAGCGTATCGGAGGGCGACAGGCGCGCTGGAATCACCCAAGGGGCAGCTCCCTTTGTCGGTCGTAAATCGGCGCCGATCGGTCGTGACTCCGATGGGCCGGGCCGGCAACCCGCGAGGTTTCTTCGGGTTCTGCCAGCACCGTACCACATGGTAGACGGCAGAAAACACGTCTACTACTTGCTGTCGTAAAGTCCCTCGTAATCATCGCCGCCCCGCCGCAACAACGGGATCAAGGTGACCACCAAGGCGACCATGATCGCCGCCAGCATGACCGCTCCGGTATAGCGCGGATCGAAGAAGATGGTGGCGGCCGCGCCGAAGGCGATGATGCCCACCCACAGGTAGATCAGCAGCACCGCGCGGCGATGGGAGTGCCCGATCTGCAGTAGTCGGTGGTGCAGATGCATCTTGTCGGGGCTCAGTGGACTGCGCCCGGCACGGGTGCGGCGCACGATCGCCAACAAGGTGTCCAGCGCCGGCACCAGCATCACCGCCACCACCAGCAGGAACGGTGAGAGTAGGGCGAAGACGTCGCGGGCACCGTAGGCGCTCTGCGAGATCGGGCCCGCGGCGGTCGTGGAGGCGGCCGCCAGCATCAAGCCGACGAGCATCGAACCGGAATCGCCCATGAAAATCTTGGCCCGGTAGAAGTTGTGCGGGAGGAAACCCAGACAGGCGCCCGCCAAGACCACCGAGATCACCGCGGGCGGGTAGAACAGCACGTCGCCGCCGTGATCGCGCAGCAAGCCGACCGAGAAGATGCAGATGGCGAGCGCGGTGATCAGCCCGAGTCCGGCCGCCAGTCCGTCGAGGCCGTCGACGAAGTTCATCGCGTTGACGATCGAGACCGTCAGCGCCAGGGTCAGCAGGATCGACGACACCTGGTCGAGAACGATGGTGCCGACCCCGCCGATCGGGATGTACAGCACGCTCCATGCCACGCCCATGGTGACCAGCACGCTGGCTGCGGTGATCTGACCGGCGAACTTGGTCAGCGCATCCAGCCCCCAGCGGTCGTCGATCAATCCGATCCCCATGATCAGCCCACCGGCAACCACGACCGCGGGCATGCCCGAGGAGTAGATGAAGCCGCGGGTGAGTGCGGGCAGCTGGGAAGCCAGAAAGACGGCGACGACCACCCCCAGGTACATCGCCAGCCCGCCCATCCGCGGGGTCGGTTTGATGTGCACGTCCCGCTCGCGCGGATAGGCCACCGCACCCAACCGGGTGGCCAGCACCCGCACCCAGCCCGTCGCGAAGTAGGTGATGATCGCGGCGGTCAGGCCGACAAGAGCCAACTCGCGCAACGGAACACCGGCGCCGCGGTCAGCCAGCGCAAGCGTGTAACCCGCCTGGGCGAGGAGCTCAGATCCGCTGGCCATTGCGAAGACCGTACTGCACGAGCCTGTGACCGATCAGGCGGTCAGCGAGGCGATGTCGGTGCCGAGAACCTCAGCGATCGCCGCGGCGCTGATCGGGCCCTCGCGCAGCAGCCGTGGGGTGGCGCCGGTCAGGTCGACGATCGTCGACGCGGCCTGTTCCTGGGACGGCCCGGCATCCAGATACACCGCAACCAGATCGGCCAGCTGACGCTGAGCCTCCTCGGACGTGGTGGCCGCCGGGCGGCCGGAGAGATTGGCGCTGGACACCGCCATCGGGCCGACCTCGCGCAGCAGTTCGATCGCCACCGGGTGCAACGGCATCCGCAACATGACCGTCCCTCGCGCATCACCGAGGTCCCACTGCAGCGAGGGCGCCTGTTGCACAACCAGGCTCAGCGCCCCGGGCCAGAAGGCGCGAATCAGTTCGCGGGCGCTGTGCGGCACCGAATACACCAGGCCCTCGATGGTGTGCCAGGAGCCGACCAGCACACCGACCGGCATGTCGCGGCCGCGCCCTTTGGCGGCCAGCAGCGCCGTAACGGCCTCGCTGTCGAAGGCGTCCGCACCGATGCCGTACACGGTGTCGGTAGGCATCACGACCAAGCGGCCGCTCTTCACCGCGGCGGCGGCCGCGGTGATCGCCTCGGTGCGACGGCTGGCGTCGGAGCAGTCGAACACCTGGGTCACGCCGGCTCCTTTGGGTTGGGTCGGCCCCGGCTTCCCCTGGCCTCCGCCGGCGCTGGCGCGCCAACTCCGGCCAGCCTCGCCGAACCTCCCGTCGTCCGGCAGGCCGTCACGAACCGCGGCCGTCCCGCGAGATCGCAATGCGGGGTGATAGTAGCGAAACACCCTGTACCGCAGATGGTTTCAATGGTCTGACGCGAGGTGGTGTCATCGTGCTCGACGGCGAGCAGGCCGCCGGGCCGCAGCCAGCCCGCGGCCAGCCGCGCGATCGGCGCGATGACGGCCATCCCGTCGGCGCCGCCGAACAGCGCGTGCGCCGGGTCGTGCTCGGCCACTTCGGGTTCCAACTCTGCCCCGGTAGGGATGTACGGCGGATTAGCTACCACGAGGTCGACGCTACCGCTCAGTTCAGTGAGCAGTCCGGGCGCGGTGACGTCGGCCCGCACCACTTCGACGGTCGTCGATTCGGCGTTGTGGCGCGCGTAGTCCAACGCAGTGGGGTCGTCGTCGATCGCGATCACCCGCGCGAGGGGCCAGTGGGTGGCCAGGGCGACGGCCAGCGCACCGGATCCGGTGCACAGGTCCACAATCACCGGGTCTTCGGGCAGCCGTTGCGCCAGCGCCCATTCCAGCAGCGCCTCGGTCTCCGGCCGCGGGATGAACACGCCCGGCCCGACCAGCAGGTCCAGCGGGCCGAACGCCGCAGAGCCGGTGAGGTGCTGCAGCGGGATCCGGAGCGCGCGGGAGCCGATCAACTCGTCGTAGCGGGTGAAGAAGTCGGCATCGGGCTCGTCGATCGCCGCCAGCCGGCCACGGTCGACACCGGCGAGGTGAGCGGCCAGCAGTTCGGCATCGGTACGGGCCGAGTCGATACCGGCCCCGGCGAGGGCAGTAGTAGCCACATCGATGGCCTCACGCAGCCGCGGCCGGCCGGTCATGCCTGTTGCAGCCGGGACTGCTTGTCGGCCTCGGCCAGGGCATCCAGCAGCGGGTCGAGCTCACCGTCGAGCACCTGGTCGAGGTTGTGCGCCTTGAAGTTGATCCGGTGATCGGCGATCCGGTTCTCGGGGAAGTTATAGGTGCGGATCCGCTCGCTACGGTCGACCGTGCGGATCTGGCTGGCCCGATCGGCCGACGCGTCGGCTGAAGCCTGTTCTTCGGCCAATGCCTGCAGGCGCGCCGCGAGCACGATCATCGCGCGCGCCTTGTTCTGCAGCTGCGAGCGCTCGTTCTGACACGTCACCACGATGCCGGTGGGCAGGTGCGTGATGCGGACCGCCGAGTCGGTGGTGTTGACGCCCTGGCCACCCTTGCCAGACGACCGGTAGACGTCGATGCGCAGATCAGACTCGTCGATCTGGACGGCTTCGACGTCTTCGGGTTCGGGGTAGACGAGGACACCGGCGGCCGATGTGTGCACGCGGCCCTGAGACTCGGTGACCGGTACGCGTTGGACGCGGTGCACCCCGCCTTCGAACTTCATCCGCGACCACACGCCGTCGGCGGAGTCGCCCTTGCTGGCGATGATCATCGTGGCGTCCTTGTAGCCGCCCAGGTCGGACCACGTCTCGTCGAGCATGGTGACCGTCCAGCCGTGGCGCTCGGCATAGCGCATGTACATGCGGGCGAGATCGGCGGCGAACAGCGCCGACTCTTCTCCGCCCTCACCGGATTTCACCTCGAGGACGATGTCGTCGGCGTCGTGCGGATCACGCGGCGCCAAGAGGTCGGTCAGGTGCGCGTCGAGGTCGGCGACCTTGGTTTCCAGGTCAGGCACCTCGGCGGCGAAGGACGCGTCCTCGGCGGCCAGCTCGCGCGCGGCCTCAAGGTCTCCTCGCGCGGTCTCCAACCGGCGATAGGCCGTCACGATCGGCGCCAGCTGTGCGAACCGACGGCCCACCCGGCGGGCATTGCCCGCGTCGTTGTGCAGCGCGGGATCGGACAGCTGACGTTCGAGGTCCGCGTGTTCGGTCAGCACCGCTTCAACCGTCGCGTGCGTCATTGGCCTCTCCTCCTCTCAGCTGTGCCTGCCCCGAACGCAAACCGACGCCCGGCCTGCGCACACAGCAGCAGAGCGGGCGTCGGTGAGGCAGCTACTTGTCGGCTGAACCGGCAGTGTTGCGCTTGCCGTAGCGCTTCTCGAAGCGAGCCACACGGCCGCCGCTGTCGAGGATCTTCTGCTTGCCGGTGTAGAACGGGTGGCACTGCGAGCACACCTCGACGGTGATGTGGCCGCCGTCCTTGGTGCTGCGAGTGGTGAAGGAGTTGCCACAGCCACAGACCACGGTGGTCTCGGCGTAGGCGGGATGAATCCCTGTTTTCATGGTGTCCTCTGCATTCGGTGGTCGCCGGGTCGCCCGTACTGCTGTGCCTGGTAATCGAGCGTGAACCGGTACCTGAGGTGGTCGACGATCCAGTATGCCAGGTTGACCGTCACCTGCCCAAACGCGTCGCCGCCGGACGCTATTCCGCGGAACTGACGGCGTAGGTCCTGGCCCGGGCCGCACGCGTCCACACCACACCCGTTCCGGGGTGGGTACCGGCGGCGACGAGTTCGCGCTTGAGCACCTTGTTGGTGGCCGTGGCCGGCAGTTCGTCGGCGATCCAGACGTACCGCGGCCACGCCTTGGGCGACAGATCGGACTGCTCGGCGAGGAATTCGGCGAGTTCGGCCGCGGTGAGTTCGGCACCATCGACGAGCACGATCGCCGCCATCACCTGATCGCCCACGTGCTCGTCGGGCACCGGGTATACGGCGACCTGGCTGACTTGCGGCAGGCGCAGGATGACGCGCTCGATGGGCGCGGCGGCCATGTTCTCCCCGTCCACCCGCATCCAGTCCGCGGTGCGCCCGGCCAGGAAGATCCAGCCGTCGGCATCGCGGTAGCCGAGGTCACCAGACCAGTACATGCCGTGCCGCAGGCGGTCGTCGGTGGCGCTGCCGTCGTTGTAGTAGCCGCCGAACATGCCGCCGCCGGAAGTGTTGACGATCTCCCCGACCGCTTCGTCAGGATTGGCCAGCGCACCGCTCTCGTCGAATACGGCCGTCGCGCATTCCTGCAATGTCTCGGAGTCGTAGATCGCCACCCCGGGATAGCCGCGCCCGACCGAGCCGGGCGGGCAGCCCTCCTCCCGGGTGATGATGACCGCGCCCTCGGTGGAGCCGAACCCGTCCCACACCGTGCACCCGAAGCGGCGGCCGAACTCGGCGATGTCGCGGTCGGTGGCCTCGTTGCCGAACGCGACCCGCAGCGGATTGTCGTGATCGTCGGGCCGTTCGGGCGTCGCCAGTACGTAGGCCAGCGGCTTGCCGACATAGTTCATGTAGGTGGCGCCGTAGCGGCGTAGATCGGTCAGTAGCCCGGAGGCCGAGAACGTCGCCGGTGCCATCGCCGCCCCCGCGTTCAGCGCCACCGCCCAGCCCGCCATCAACGCATTGGAGTGGAACAGCGGCATCGACAGGTAGCACACATCGTCGGCGGTGAGCCCGAACCGGTCGACCAGTGCGACACCGGCGAACGGCACCATCATGTGGGCGACCTGGACCGCCTTGGGCTCGCCGCTGGTGCCGGAGGTGAAGATCAGCATGAAGGTGTCGGTAGCGGTGACTTCCCGGTGCGGGGTCAGGTCACCGGCTCCGGCCAACCGGGTCGACCACTGCGGGGAATCGACGTCGAACACCTGGACTCCCGGCAGCTCGAGGCCGTCGAGCAGCTCGCGGTTCGTGGCGTCGGTGAGCAGGATCTGGCAGTCAGCCTTCACGATGTCGCGGGCCAGGGCCGCACCTCGACGGGTGTTGTTCACCCCGCACAGCACGTATCCGCCGAGGCCGGCCGCGGCCATCGCGGTGAGCATCGCGGGCGTATTGCCCAGCAGCGTGCCCACGTGCAGCGGCCGTCCCGGATCGGCGGTCGCGATCAGCACCGCCGCCTGCCTGGCCGCTTCGTCGAGATGTTCACGCCAGGTCCACACCTGCTCGCCGAACTTCACCGCCGGGGTGGTTTCCTCGCGGCGCTCACGCAGAAGCTGTTGGACGGTCTCGGCCACGGATCTCCCGTCTTTCGTCATCTTCCGCATCACCCCGCGTTCTCGCGGTGCCTTAGGTCACAATAGAAGCGCAGAGTAAACAGAATGACAAATCTGTCTACCTATGCGACGAGCCCAGCGCGGACCTGAATTTGAAAGAATGTCGGCATCGGGACTGTCGCGTCGACACGAGGAGGACCACCAAGGTGACTGCGAGCACCGACGCCGACAGCCGGCGAGGGGCCAAATCGGTCCAGGAGCGACTGGTCGACGCCGCCGAGGTGTGCCTGCGCGCCAAGGGCATCCGGGCGACGACGGTATCGGAGGTGGCCGAGGCCGCGGGGGTGTCACGGGGATGGCTCTATCGTCACTATCCCGACAAGGCGTCCCTGCTGGGGGCGGCCATCGTGCGACTCAACAACGCGTTCTGGGCCGAGTCGCACGAAGTGCTCGACGCCATCGACGCCTTTGAGGAACAGCTGGCCGTCGGGGTACGGCTGGGCCGCAGCGCCTACGACTCCCCCGGCGCGCTGGTGATGCAACTGCGCCGTGACGAGCCCGAGGAGTTCGCGGCCTGCGCCGGCGCCGGGGTACAGGGCCTGGTCCCCGATCTGGGCAGGTTCTGGCAGCCCTACCTGGAGGCGGCGCGCGATCGCGGCGAGATCCACGCCGACACCGCACTCGACGAGGCCGCCGAGTGGGTGGCCCGGGTGCAGATCAGCCTGGGCACCGTTCCCGGCGAAACCCTCGACCCCGACGACCACGACGCGGTGCTGCGCTATATGCGGCGATATGTGCTGCCCGGCCTTCGCGAGGCGCCCGCAGCGCAGTGATGCTCAGGCGATCCGGTGGGCGTCAACCTGTCCGGAGATGTCCGCGGGCCGGCCGGCAAGCACCATCAGGATGTCGCGGATCGGGGCCGTGATCTGGTAGCCGGTACCGACCGCAAAATCGGCGTCGTCGGCGATCAACCTCATTCCTTTAACGCGCTTGGCAGGATGCATGGGAAAACGCATGCGCCACAAGTGGTTCGCCGCCGCGACCGCGGCCGGCACCGGTGGTGGGCGGTCGATGCCCAAGGGCACAGTGATGTCCTGGCCGTGGACGAGCATGTCGGTGAGCGGATCCAGCGGGCTGGTGCCGATGATGCGTCGGCGACTGCCGACCATGTCGCGCATCGCGGTGACGATATCGGGCTGCGGCCGGGTGTCCTCCAGCGCCAGACGGCGAATCATCGGGTCGAAGCGAAAGCCAGATTTCAGCGCCTCCAGCACAACCCGCGCCGGACTCATCTGAGATTGCGTGAGGTGCGCGGCCACGTGGCGCACCTGCCACCCGTCGCACAGCGAGGCGCTGGTCCACTGATCCGGGGTGAGCGTCGCGAGCACGTCGGCCAGCTCGCCGCGCTGCTCATCGATGTTGCGCCAAATCTCATCAGAGTCCATAGTCCGCCCTTTAGTCAGGATTACTGACTAAAATAGACAGTCTGCCGTACTAAAGTCAACGGATGGCCGACGACGTGCCCACGACACCGACGCTGATGTTCATCGCCCATCGGGCCGCTGAGGCCCAGGTGATGGCCGCGGTGACGGCCGGCGGCAACGATGACCTCACCCTGGCCCAGGCGCGGCTGCTACAACGCATGCATCCCAACGGCATTCGCGTGACCGATCTCGCCGATCAGGCCGGTGTCACCAAGCAGACCGCGGGCGCACTTGTCGATCAGCTCGAAGGCTCGGGCTATGTTCGCCGCGTGGCCGATCCGGCGGATGCCCGTGCGCGGCTGGTCATCCTCACCGACAAGGGGCTCACCTTGTGCCAAGCGACCGCGGCCGAGGTCGCCAAGATCGAGCATCAGTGGCGAAAACATCTGGGCGCCAAGCGTTATCACGAACTGCGTGCGGCGTTGGTGGATCTGCGGGAAATCACCGATCCGTATCACTGAGGGCCACCCGCCTGACAGAATGCCGGACATGGGCACACGTAGCCTCCGGGGGGCGGTCCTGGTCGCGGCTTTGACTATCGGGCTCACCGCCTGTGGCGCCACGACAACGGCACCAGAAACCACGGAATCCACCACAAACGCCGCGACCTCGTCTGGGAGTGAAACCGTGTCACCGACGACGGCGGAGCCGACCAGCGGGGTCTCCAACAAGCAGAAGTATTCGGTCACCCGCTCGACCGCCGGGGATGCCACCACGGACGGCATGGGTCGGTGGACACTCGTCGTCGACACCATCACCGGCGGAGATCCACAAGTCGCGGGGGCGTTCAACAACGCGGTACACGCGTCGGCGGAGGGCCAGCTCGAGCCGGTCAAGCGCGATGCCGACCCGGACGGCACGTGGACGTTTGAAACCCAGCCGCAGATCTATTTCGGCGGCGTATCGGTGTCGGAGCTGATCAGCGGGCTCTACGTGCATGTGCCGTCGGCACATCCCACCAGCTATGTCAGCACGGTGGTGATCGACTCCCGGTCGGCCAAACCCATCACGCTCGGCGAACTGTTCACCGACAAGCAGGCCGGTTTGAACCGGCTCTCGGAGGAGACGAAGGCTCTGCTACCCGCGGTGACCGGGGTCGGGCCGACTCCGATGGCCGATGAGCCGGGCAATGCGCCCACGGAGGAGAACTTCGCCAATTGGATCCCCACACCCGATGGCCTGGAGATCCATTTCGCCGATTACCAATTCTTCCACGGGACACCGACGATCACGGTGCCATGGTCGGCCCTGGACGGCCTGCTGGCCCCCGGGATGGACGCGCTGCGCCAGAGCTAGACGACGCCCCGAGACCGACGTTTTGCAGGGTTTCTCTCGATGTTTCCCTGCGGAACGGCGGTTTGGGCGGGACTAGTCGACGTTGTCCATGCCGCCGGCGGGGCCGCCGGGCGCCGTCTTGGAGACCTGAACGAGGAACTCGTAGTTGTTCTTGGTCTTGCGCAGCTGGCTCATCAGCAAGTCGATGGCCTGATGCGAATCCAACCCGGACAGCACGCGGCGCAGCTTGTGCACAATCGCGAACTCGTCGGGGCTCAGCAGGAGCTCGTCCTTACGGGTACCGGATGGGTTGACGTCGACCGCCGGGAACACCCGGCGCTCGGCGATCTTGCGGTCGAGCTTGAGCTCGGCGTTGCCGGTGCCCTTGAACTCCTCGAAGATCACGGTGTCACCGGTCGAACCGGTCTCCACCATGGCCGTCGCGATGATGGTCAGCGAGCCCCCGTGCTCGATGTTGCGGGCCGCGCCGAGGAACCGCTTGGGCGGGTACAGGGCGGTGGAGTCCACGCCACCGGACAGGATGCGCCCGGACGCCGGCGAGGCGTTGTTGTACGCGCGGCCCAGCCGGGTGATCGAGTCGAGCAGCACGACGACGTCCTTGCCCTGCTCGACGAGTCGCTTGGCGCGTTCGATGGCCAGTTCGGCGGCCTGGGTGTGATCTGATGGCGGGCGGTCGAAGGTGGAGGCGATGACCTCACCCTTGACCGAGCGCTGCATGTCGGTGACCTCTTCGGGCCGCTCATCGACCAGGACCACCATCAGGTGGCACTCGGGGTTGTTGCGGGTGATCGCGTTGGCGATGTCCTGCATGATCGTGGTCTTACCGGCCTTGGGTGGCGACACGATCAGGGCGCGCTGGCCCTTGCCGATCGGCATGATCAGGTCGATCACGCGGGTGGTCAGCCGCTCTGAGGTGGTTTCCAGCCGCAGCCGCTGGTTCGGGTAGAGCGGGGTCAGCTTGCTGAACTCCGGACGGTTCTTCGCCGCCTCCACGGGGCCGCCGTTGACGCTGTCGAGACGGACCAGGGGGTTGAACTTCTGGCGCTGGTTGCCCTGCTCGCCCTCCTTGGGCACCCGGACCGCGCCGGTAACGGCGTCCCCGCGACGCAGTCCGTTCTTGCGGACCATGTTCATCGAGACGTACACGTCGTTGGGGCCGGCCAGGTAGCCCGACGTGCGCACGAACGCGTAGTTGTCGAGGACGTCGAGGATGCCGGCGACCGGCTGGACGACATCGTCCTCGCGCAGCTCGGAGTCGCCGCCGCCCTCGCCGCCGCCGCGCTCGCCGCGGCGGCGCCGGTCACGGAACCGGCGACCACGACGGCCCTGGCGGCTGTCGTCGTCGTCATCGCGGTTCTGACCGTCGCGATTCTGGTTGTCACGGTTCTGCTGGTTATCGCGGTTCTGCTGGCCGCCTGATTGGCCCTGCTCGCCCTGATCGGACTGGTCGCGGCCGCGATCCTCGCGGTTCTCGGATTTGGGTTCGGAACGCTTATCGGCCTGCTCGGGACGGTTGCCCTGGGATTTCGGCTGCTCAGCGGCCTCGCCGCCGGCGGCGCCGGCATCGCGGGTGGCCGCCCGGCGCTCGCGCCGGCGCGGCTCCCCGCCGTTGGTCTCGGTGTTCTCGCGAGGCTCACTCGGCTGCTCGGCAGGGGCCTGACCAGCGTCGTCGGCGCGGTGGTTGGTGCCGTTGCCGCCGTTCTGGCGCTCCTTGATCGCGGCGATCAGGTCGCTCTTGCGCATCCCGGAGGTTCCCTTGACCCCGACCTTGTTGGCCAGGGCGCGCAGCTCGGGCAGGACCATCGCCGACAGAGCGCCGGTCGGGCCGGCGTCCGCACTCGGGGCGGCCTGCGACGTCGCTTCCGGCCGAGAATCGGGCGCCGAGGGGATTTCTGCGGTCACGGCCGGCGCATCCGTCTGTGGGGCGCGCTCTGCAGCCGTGATCAGGTCCGTATCGGTCACGGATTTCCTTTCTTTCCCTCGCCGTTTCGTGGAGGCAAGGGGTCTGGCATTCAGCCGATTCGCTGAATGCGAAGTCTCACCATCGTCTGTGCGTCATCGGTGATCGTCGGGATTCGCGGCTATATGGCGAACCGTCAGTCCACGAGTTGAACACGAGAGAATTGGTGGTCGTCCTAGTGTCGGCGCAGGAACAGTCGCTGCGATTGCCTGGACGGCACCGAGAATAGCCCGCTTGACCGCCGGAAAGCAAGAAATCGGTACCGGCGTGTGCGCAACTCAACGCCTGACCGCGACACCCGAGCTCCAGCGAACTGCTTCGCCGACGCCCATCTCGGTGACGGTGAACCCCTTGGCGGTGCCGAATTCGACCGCTTCCTGCGGTAGCTCTGAGCTGGTCGTCAGTGCCAGAACGGCTGGACCAGCACCGGACAACACCGCCGGAACTCCACAACGCCGCAGCACCTGCAAATATTCCGCCGAGGCAGGCATGGCCGGGCCACGTTGGGACTGGTGCAGCATGTCGTCGGTGGCGGCCATCAGCAAGTCCGGCCGCTCCGTGAGCGCCACCACCAGCAACGCCGCCCGGCTCAGATTGAACCGAGCGGCTTCATGTGTGACGTGGTCGGGCAGCAGCACCCGGGTCTCCGCGGTCGACGACCGAACCTGCGGGATTCCCGGAAACACGTGAATATCGGGGTGCAGCCGCAGCCCGGCCGCCGCATACGTCGGGGGGTTGGTCCGCGCGTCGACCCACGACACCACTGCGCCACCGAGCACCGAGGCCGAGGCGTTATCGGGGTGACCTTCGAACTCCGACGCCAGCTGGATCAGCTGCTCCTCCGTCAGCGGATCCTGATCCGTTTGTGCCAGAAGACCATTCGCCGCCGCCAACCCACCGACGACTGCTGCAGCCGACGAGCCGAGCCCCCGCGAGTGCGGGATCGCGTTGCGGCAGCGCACCACCAGCCCGGGCACCTCCGTGCCGCCGGCCGCCAACCCGCGGTGCAGCGCCCGGACCACCAGATGCTCGGGACCCAGTGGAACCTGACCAGCTCCCTCCCCCTCGACCTCGATGATCAGTCCGGCGTCCGTGGTCTCGACGAGGATCTCGTCGTAGAGCGCCAGCGCCAGGCCCAGGCTGTCGAAGCCCGGGCCGAGGTTGGCGCTGGACGCCGCGACAGTGGCGCTGGCGGTCAGACCGGCAGGCAGGTTGAGGGTCACCGACGATCCGCCTTAAACCAGGCCCAGCTCGGCGACGACCGCACCGGCGTCGACAGGGACCGGCGCCGGAGTCGGCATGTCGCGAAGTGCGGTGTCGGGATCTTTGAGGCCATTGCCGGTCACGGTGCACACCACCGTGGATCCGGGCTTGACCCAGCCATCCTCGACCGACTTGAGCAGTCCGGCGATGCTGGCCGCCGACGCCGGCTCGACGAACACGCCCTCGACCTCGGCGACCAGGTGATACGCGGCCAGGATCTCCTCGTCGGTAGCGGCCAGGAAACGACCGCCGGAGTCGTGTTGGGCCGCCACGGCACCGTCCCAGGACGCCGGCGACCCGATGCGGATCGCGGTGGCGATGGTCTCCGGGTTGCTCACCGGTTTGCCGGATACCAGCGGGGCGGCGCCGGCCGCCTGCGTCCCCAGCATCCGGGGCAACCGGTCGGCCAGCCCGTCACGGTGGTATTCGGTGTAGCCCTTCCAGTAGGCGGTGATGTTGCCGGCATTGCCCACCGGCAGGGAATGCACGTCCGGGGCTGTTCCCAACGCGTCGACGATCTCGAACGCGGCGGTCTTCTGCCCCTCGATTCGGACCGGGTTGACGCTGTTGACCAGTGCGATCGTCGGATAGTCGGCGGTGAGCTTGCGGGCCAGCTCCAAGCAATCATCGAAGTTGCCATCGATCTGGATGATCTTGGCGCCGTGCATGACTGCTTGCGCGAGCTTGCCCATCGCGATCTTGCCCTGCGGGATCAGCACCGCGCAGGTGATGCCGGCCCGAGCGGCGTAGGCCGCCGCCGACGCCGACGTGTTGCCGGTCGACGCACAGAGCACGGCCTGCTGGCCGCGCGCAACCGCGTCGGTGACGGCCATTGTCATGCCGCGGTCCTTGAACGAGCCGGTGGGGTTGAGGCCCTCCACCTTCAAATACACTGTGCAGCCGGTCTTTTCAGACAGCCGAGTCGCACTGATCAGCGGCGTTCCACCCTCGAGAAGGGTGATCGGCGTCCAATCCGGCGCCACCGGCAGCCGATCACGGTACGCCGCGATCAATCCGGGCCAGGGGGTATGCACGGCAGGCGATTTCGTCGAGCTCATTCGCTGGTTCCCTCCAGGCGCAGCACACTGTTGACAGCCTGGACGGCCTCGAGGTCGGCCAGCGCGTCGACGGTCTCGGACAATGCCGCATCGGTCGCCCGGTGAGTGACCACCACGATACGCGCACCGCAGGGCTGCCCGCCGTTGTCCACGATGCCTTCCTGGCGCACCTCGGCGATACTGACCTCGCGCTTCGCGAATTCGGCTGCGACCGAGGACAACACACCGGGACGATCGGAGACCGTCATACTGACGTAGTACCGGGTGGGGATCATGCCCATCGGCGCGATCGGCAGTTGGGCGTACTTGGACTCACGCGGCCCACGACCCCCCTGAACGCGGTTACGCGCGGCCATCACCAGATCCCCCATCACCGCCGAAGCCGTCGGCGCACCGCCGGCGCCCTGCCCGTAGAACATCAATCGGCCGGCCGCCTCCGCCTCGACGACGACCGCGTTGAACGCGCCGTTGACTGTGGCCAGTGGATGACTCAACGGAACCAGCGCCGGGTATACACGAGCCGATACCCGCTGCTGGCCGTCGCTTCCGATGATGCGTTCGCAGATCGACAACAACTTGATCGTGCAGCCCAGCGCCTTGGCCGATTCAAAATCCTCCGGGGTGATCTTGGAGATGCCCTCGCGGTAGACGTCGTCGGCGGTGACCCGGGTGTGAAAAGCGATCGATGCCAGAATCGCAGCCTTGGCCGCCGCATCGTATCCCTCGACGTCGGCGGTGGGATCGGCCTCCGCGTACCCCAGAGCACTCGCGTCGGCCAGCGCCGAGCTGTAATCGGCTCCGGTGGAAGCCATCTCAGACAGGATGTAGTTGGTGGTGCCGTTGACGATGCCCGCCACCCGGAGCACGGTGTCGCCCGCCAGCGACTGGGTGAGCGGACGGATCACCGGAATGGCGCCCGCGACGGCGGCTTCGAAGTACAGGTCGACATGAGCCCGCTCGGCGGCTTGCGCCAATTCACCGGTGGACTGGGCCAACAATGCCTTGTTGGCCGTCACCACCGACTTCCCGCCTTCCAACGCCGTCAGGATGGCTTTGCGGGCCGGCTCGACCGGGCCCATCAGCTCGACGACGAGGTCGACATCCGCGCGCGACACCAGTTCCTCGACGTTATCGGTGAGCATCTCCACCGGCAGACCGCGGTCGTCGGCGACCCTGCGCACCGCGACACCCCGCAGTTCCAGCGGCGCACCAATACGGGCCGCGAGATCGGGTGCGCTCTCCTCGATGATCCGGACAACCTCGCTGCCGACGTTGCCCAGCCCCAGTACCGCTACACCGATTGCCTTCTCGGGTGTACTCATCTGTTACCTCACTTCCAGACTCAGCAGGTCGTCGACGGTCTCCCGGCGCAGAATCAGGCGAGCCCGCCCGTCACGCACGGCCACCACGGCAGGACGGCCGATCAGGTTGTATCGACTCGACATCGAATAGCAGTACGCGCCGGTGGCTGCCACCGCGAGCAGGTCGCCGGGGTGGACATCGCCGGGAATCCAGGCATCTCGCACAACGATATCGCCACTCTCACAATGCTTTCCGACCACACGCGCCAGCGCCGGCGGCGCATCGGTTATCCGAGATACCAGCCGGACGTCGTACTCGGCACCGTAGAGAGAGGTGCGGATGTTGTCGCTCATCCCACCGTCGACGCTGACGTAACGCCGCGATCGATCGGCGGCGACAACCACGTCCTTGACGGTGCCGACCTGGTAGAGCGTCACCGTGCCCGGCCCGGCGATCGCCCGTCCGGGCTCGACGACCAGCCGCGGCGCGGGCAGGCCGACGGCCGCCGACTCGCTGCGCACAATCGCTTCGAGCTTGGCCGCGAGATCCTCGACCGGAGGCGGATCATCTTGGGGAAGATAGGAAATCCCTAGTCCCCCACCGAGGTCGACGGTCGCGATCTGCGCGGTCTTGTCCACCCCGAATTCGGCGACAACATCACGCAGCAGGCCGATGACCCGGTGGGCAGCCAGCTCGAAGCCCGCCACGTCGAAGATCTGCGACCCGATGTGGCTGTGCAGGCCGACCAGGCGCAGGTGATCAGTGGCGAAGACCCGGCGCACCCCGGCCATGGCGGCACCACTGGCCAGCGACAGGCCGAACTTCTGGTCTTCGTGGGCGGTCGCGATGAACTCATGGGTGTGCGCTTCGACGCCGACGGTGATTCGCAACAGGACGTCCTGCACCACGCCCGCCTCGCCGGCGACGGTGTCCAGGCGATCGATCTCGGTCATCGAGTCCAGCACGACGTGGCCGACGCCAGCCTTCACCGCGGTGGTCAGTTCCTCAACCGATTTGTTGTTGCCGTGGAATGCGATTCGCTCAGCGGGGAAACCGGCGTGCAGCGCGACGGCGAGCTCACCGCCGCTCGCCACGTCCAGCGAGAGCCCTTCCTGATCGACCCACCGCGCAATCTCGCTGCACAGGAAGGCTTTACCGGCATAGTGGACGTTGTGGCCGCCGCCAAAAGCCTCGGCGATCTCGCGGCAACGACCGCGGAAGTCGTCCTCATCGACAACGAATAGCGGTGTGCCGTACTCGGCGGCCAGGTCGGTCACGCCCACCCCGGCGATCGCCACCTCGCCGTCGGCGCCGCGAACGAGGTTGCGCGGCCACACATTCGGCGCCAATTCTAGCGCCTCGGCAGAGGTCTGAGGTCGCGCTGGGGCGCCGCCGTGGTGGATTTCCTCGGCGTGGCGCGGGCCGGCGGGGTGAGCGTTCACATCCGCTCCGGCGCGGACACGCCCAGGATGGCCAGACCATTGGCGATCACCTGACGGGTGGCCGCACACAACGCCAGCCGAGCACGATGGAGATCGCCGATCTCCTCGTCGCCTTGCGGTAGCACCCGGCACGAATCGTAGAACCGGTGATAATCGCCGGCTAGGTCCTCCAGGTAGCGGCACACCCGATGCGGTTCGCGCAGCGACGCACCGGCCTTGAGCACCCTGGCGAATTCGCCGAGGTTGCGGATCAGCGCACCCTCCTTGTCGTGGGTGAGCAGCTCCAGATGAGCGGTGTCGGGCGCCAGGCCGAGGTCGTTGGCGTTGCGAGCCAGCGCCGACAACCGGGCGTGCGCGTATTGCACGTAATAGACCGGATTTTCGTTGGAGGCCGAGGACCACAGCTGCAGGTCGATGTCAATCGGGGTATCAACAGACGAGCGGGTCAGCGCATATCGGGCAGCGTCCACCCCGATGGCCTCGACCAGGTCGTCGAGGGTGATGACGGTTCCGGCCCGCTTGCTCATCCGCACCGGCTGGCCGTCTCGAACCAAGTTCACCATCTGGCCGATCAACACCTCGACGGTGTCGGGGTCGTCACCGAGCGCCGCGGCAGCCGCCTTGAGCCGTGCGATGTAGCCGTGGTGATCGGCACCGAGCATGTAGATGCACAGGTCGAAGCCGCGCTGCCGCTTGTCGAGGTAGTAGGCCAGGTCTCCGGCGATGTAGGCGGGCTGACCGTCACTCTTGATGACGACCCGATCCTTGTCATCACCGAATTCTGTTGTGCGCAACCAGGTTGCGCCGTCCTTCTCGTAGATGTTGCCGGTTTGACGCAACTTGGCGATGGCCTGCTCGACCCGGCCGCTGGTGTGCATCGAATCTTCGTGGGTGTAGACGTCGAAGTCGGTGCCGAATTCGTGCAGGGACTCCTTGATGTGGTCGAACATCAAATCCACCCCGATCGAGCGGAAGGTCTCCTTCTGCTCGTCGCCGGTCAGGCTCAGCGCATCGGGCGCCTTGGCCAGCACCTGGGCGGCGATATCGCCGATGTAGTCCCCGGCATAGCCGTCTTCGGGGGTGGGCTGGCCGGTGGCGGCGGCAATCAGGGAGTTGACGAACCGGTCGATCTGCGCACCGTGGTCGTTGAAGTAGTACTCGCGGACCACCTCGGCACCCTGGGTGCTCAACAGCCTTCCGAGGGCGTCGCCGACGGCCGCCCACCGGGTACCGCCGATATGGATGGGACCGGTCGGGTTGGCCGAGACGAACTCTAGGTTGATGTTCTGGCCGTCCAGCACGTCGGAGTTCCCGTACGCGGGCCCGGCATCGAGAACGTTGTGCACGATGACGCCCTGCGCCGACGCCTCGATACGCAGGTTTACGAACCCCGGACCGGCGACCTCGGCCGCGGCGATGCCGTCGGCGGCGGCCAGCGCCGCCGCCAGCCATCCGGCGAGTTCGCGGGGGTTGGCGCCGACTTTCTTGCCGAGTTGCAGGGCCAGGTTGGTCGCGTAGTCGCCGTGCTCGGGGTTTCGCGGACGCTCGACGGTCACCGTCGCGGGCAGTGCGGCGGGATCAAGATCATGCTCGGTGAGCACCGCGGTGGCGGTGTTCTTGAGCAGCTCGGCGAGGTCGGCGGGTGTCACGAGGCTCCATCCTATGGTCTGGCGTGGTCAGGGCCCGAATCCGCATCCCCGGCGGGCAGGAGCGAAGCGACCCGGGAATCCCGAGGGGCGGGCAGGAGCGCAGCGACCTGGGAATCCGACCGGCGGGCAGGGCACGCCCGGCGGCCGGCACGGAGCAGCCGTTCGGATGCGTTACGCTGTCTGAGCCCCACGGCGCAGATATGCGCCCCCGTAGCTCAGGGGATAGAGCGTCTGCCTCCGGAGCAGAAGGCCGCAGGTTCGAATCCTGCCGGGGGCACTCACCTTCGTCGCGATACAGCAACGCGATCGGCCGAGGAGCCATTCTCGTCGAGGTGACGGCTCCGCATCCCTATCCGTCGAGGATCGGATGCACCAGGATGGTCGTCCGGGACGGCGTAATCCCCTATGCCGCATCGTGGCTGTCCCACCGCCGGTCGCGACGACGTCGACAGCAGTGCGAGCGCTCTCCTGCTGAACATCCAGTCGACGGGCACGCCCACGATCACTGGCGGGAATCCGTCTGGCAAGCTATGAATCGCCGGCAAATATGCATTGGAACCCTGTCAGTAGTGGGTGGCGTCGGGTACGGTCCAAACCAGCAAAGACACATAAAAGCGACGGAGATGTCGGTGGGTCGGGTTCGAGATGGACGCAACATGGCGCTCGGCGCGTTGGTCTCCAGTGCGCTTGCGGCCGGGGCATTCACGCCAGCGCCCACCGCCAACGCGTCCTGCTTCTCGGCTTTCGGTTTGAGCAACGGCAATGGTTGCACCAGCAATCTGACCACGCTGGCGATCGGGATCGGCGACGGCGCGGTCGCAAATGCCGGCAACGCGCTGTTCGGCGGGGCCATCGCGATCGGCGACAACGCCAACGCGATCACCAACATCGCCGCCTTCACCTTCGCCGGCGCATTCGGCAACAACGCGGTGTCCTCAACACTCTCGTCTCTGTTCGGGATCAACCTTCAGTTCGGGCCGGGCACGGCCACGACGCTGGGTGGCCTGTTCAATCTCGTCCTCGGTATCACCCCCGAGGGTTCCGCGGCGAATTCGACCGGCGCCATCGGCCTCGGCAACATTGCGTTCCAGCTCGGGTCGGGCACGACGTCCACGATCGGCGGCTTCAACCTCGCGGTCGGCCTGCCACACGGCAGCGGGAACCAACAGACCGGCGCGGCCGGGTTCGGGAACTTGTCCTTGAACATCGGGCCGGGCTCGGTGACCACCGTCGGCGGCCTCAACCTGGCCTTCAGCTTCTCCCCCGACGGCAGCGGGCTGCAATCCACCGCTGCCGGCGGTATCGGCGCGTGGGCGCTCAACTGGCTCGGCGACGCGGGCAACGTCCTCGCACAGGGCTTCTTCACTACCGCCGCCAATATCCGGGGCGCCAACACCATCGTGGTGCAGGGCCTCCTGAGCGCGGCCGCGAACTTCTTCGGAACCGGCAACACGATTCAGTTGTTGTCGTCCACCGGTTTCCCCGCTCCATTGAGCTTTGTGCTGAACATGTTCAGCAACAACGGTTCCCTGACCGCCATCCAAGGCCCGTTTTCGATCCTGGAGTCGTTCTGGCAGGAGGCGGCGACGCTCGTCCAAAATGGACCAGGCATCACCATCAACCGCTACCCCTCCAATTACGGCCTCTCCCCCTCCCGTATCCCTGCCGCCGCGGTCGCCAGCAGCAATAGAACCGTCTCGGCAGCCGCCGACGAGAGCACGACGGCCGCGACCGGCACGCCAACAGCCGCCGGTGACGACACCAGCGCAACGACCACCGGCACGACCGCGTCGACCGACGGCGACAGCGGCGGCGTCACCGAGTCCGCCGACGACAACCCGACACCGGCGACCGACGGCGACAACAGCGACGCCACCCAGACCACCAACGACGACCCGACCGCGCCGACCGAGGGCGACAGCAGCAGCGACGGCGCCGAAAGCACCCACGACGACACCCACCCGTCGAGCAACAGCGATAACAACACGAGATCCACGGCGGGCTCCGGCCGTCACCGCGCCACCACAACCAGCACCACAACGACGGCCACCAGCACGAGTGGCAGCACAACGACCACCGCCACGGGCGGCCGGCACCGCAAACCCGAATCGTCGAGCGCCTCCTCCGGCAGCACGAAATCCAGTTCCGCCCACGGCGTCGGCGGCGGGAAGCACAGAAAGCGTTAGTCGCGGGTTCCCTTCAGCAATGCGCTTATCCGTGCGGCCTTGGTCGATCGGTGTGCATCGAAGCCTTGACCAGACCATGGGTTCGACGCGCCGCCGCGGTGGCTTGGGCATTCGCGAAGACGGCTGCGCAGATGCAGTGAATTACTCCCGCCGCGAAATCGAGGGACTGATCAATCAGTCAGGCGCGATCTGCGCGTAGCGCATGACTGTTCATATATGGCAAATGACTGTCTCACTGCGTGAACCGTTGCCGCGATACTCATTTCAGGTGATGCCGAGAACGTGTGACTTGGTCGATCATTCGTGCGGACCGCACCCGGATCCGGTGCGCATCGCCCATCACCTCGCCGCCTGCAACCGCGTTCAAAAGCCAGTCTGAACTGGGACTTTGAGATTATGCGCGGCACCCACGCCATGCCACCGACGACCGTCGCAGACGCATCGGCAATTCGAAGCCCCGGGTGCCGATGTCCACCAATTGGGAGTGCTGGGTGCAATATCTTCGAGAAAAGCTGTAAGCTCCATTCCCGTCGGACATGGTCCGAGACAGCAAAGACTCCTAAAGTTGCAGGGGTATGTCGATGAATCAGGTCCGCGCCAAAGGTGGTGTGGTGCTTGCCGCTCTGGTATCCGGCGCGCTCGCGGCCGGAGCCCTTGGCGACGCCCCCGCCGCCAATGCGAGTTGCCTATCCGTCTTCGGTATCGGTAACGGGGGCGGTTGCACGAGCAACCTGACGAGCTTCGCGATCGGAATCGGCAACGGCGCAACCGCGAACGCGGGCAGTGGGTTATTCAGCGGCGCCATCTCGTTCGGCACCAACGCGGTCTCCGCCACGACGTTGAGCATCCTCAGCTTCGCAGTGGCAGTCGGCGACGACGCAAGGGCCTCGACGCTCCCCTCTCTTCTGAGCCTTGCTTGGCAGACCGGGCCGGGCAGTACGGCCACACTCGGCGCTCTCAATATCGCGATCGGCTCCCTCACCAGTGGTTCCGGGACGCAGTCGACCGGCGCCGCCGGCCTTGGCAACATCGCCGTGCAATTCGGGCCGGGCAACATGACGAACGTCGGCAGCTTCAACCTCACCCTGGCGAGCGCGACCGGTGGCGACGGGTCGAAAGCCACCACCGCAAGCGGCCTCGGCAACCTGGCTCTCAACATCGGCGATGCGGGCACCGCGTTGACGCAGGGCTTCTTCAGCTCCACCACCAATCTCCTCGGCGCCAGCACTGTGATCGCTCAGGGCATCTTGACCGCCGCCGGAAACGTTTTGGGCAACGGCAACATCGTGACGTCTGCGGGGCCATACCCCAACACCACGTTGAGCCTGGCGTTCAACTTCTTCGGCGACAACAACACGGTGACGTCCGGGTGGGGTCCGTTCGCAATCGCCGGGGCGATCGGTCAGACCCTTCAGACCATCAAACGGTCCATCCCGGGCGTCAACATCAACGGTGGCTCCGCCTCCGGGGCGGCAGCGGTAGCCAGCAGCAAGAAGACCTCTACGGCCTCGGCGTTGCGCGCCAGCAGTACCGAAACGACCGCGACGGAACCGGCCAGCAACCTCACCACCACCGCCGCAGCGTCGGCCGCCCGAAGCACCAGCCACAAGAAGGCCTCATCCTCGTCGAGCGCCGGCAGCAAGACATCGGGTTCCCGCAGCGGCGGCAAGGGTTCGTCGGCTCGGCACGCAAAGTAGCCGGGTGTGATAACGCCCACGCCGGCCGTACGCCGGCGACAGTTGATCGCGATAGCTCAACCGGCTCAGAAGGCCACCACTGTTCACATAGCGGACACGTCCGTGTGCTCGGCCAAAATCTCCTGGCCCGCAATCCCCCGACGACATTTCGCTGCCACCAGGGCATCAGCGGGGGTCGATGACCAAAGGCCCGACCGGGCAGAAATTCCGGCGATCGAGAGTTTGCCACGGGCCCGCATGGCCATTGCTACCATGTGACCGCTCAGAGCATCAGCGACTTGGGAGCTATCCATGGCTGCAAGGCATCGTGCACCTAGCCGGGCCAAGCCCGGAGCACGGCGCGCCGCTGACCGGCACCGGGCACAGCGGCCACACAGCAAAGTCTCCATCTGGCTGGGCGCCGGCGCTCTCACCGTCGGCGTGTGCGCGTCGTTTGGCGCCACAACAGGGACCGCCCACGCCGATTCCGGCGCCAGCGGCACCTCGTCGTCGAGCCACAGCAGCACCGGATCCAAGGTAGGAAAGTCGGGCCGCCCGACTTCGTCGGCCCACACCACCGGCAGCGGCCGCAAAGCCGGACCAGTCGGCCGAACCACCGCGGCGAAATCGACGTCGGCCACCGCACCCGCTGAATCGGCCGGCACCAGCAGTGCCGTCCGCACCAACCGCACGATCACCACCGACACCGCTTCGAACGCGAGCCCTTCCGCGGCCGCCGACCCGAGTGAGGCTCCGGCGGTAGCGCCCCCCGCATCGAGCTCCCCCACGACCGACATCACCACCCAGGCCGCCACCAGCACCACGTCGATGTCTGACGGCGCGGTGTCGGCCAGACCGTTGGCCGCTGCGTCCATCTCCGCGAACGCGCTTGCGAGCGATTCCCCGACCACCCCGCCGAACCTCTCGCTCAACGACGTGATTGGCGCGATCGTCGCGTTCGCCCAAACGGCCGGGGGCTCGAATCCCCATCCGATCAGTCTCTCCGACATCGTCACCGCGCTGGTCACCAACGAGTGGCAGGGCCGCCCGATTATCGGAAACGGTGCCGACGGGACAGCGGACAACCCGAACGGGAATCCCGGGGGATGGTTGCTCGGCACTGGCGGCAACGGTTACTCCTGGACTGACGCGACGTGTACCGACAGTGCCGGCTGCGTCGGGGGCGATGGCGGCAGCAGCGGGTTGATCGGCAATGGCGGCGGTGGCGGTACCGGTGCCAATGGTGGTGCCGGCGGCGCCGGGGGGTCGGCAGTCTTGTTCGGCGCCGGCGGAATCGGCGGCGCCGGCGGAGCCAACACCGGCGGTATCGGTGGAAACGGCGGTGCAGGCGGCACCGGTGGGCTGATCGGCGGAATCGGCGGCAACGGCGGAGCCGGCGGCACCGGCACCACGGGCGGCGACGGCGGCGCGGGCGGCTCCGTCATCAGCTACGGCTTCGGCTTCTTCGCCGGCATCTACCACCCGGGGAGCATCATCGGCGGCAACGGCGGGGCAGGCGGCGACGGCACGGACGGAGCCGGCGGCAACGGCGGTGCGGGCGGCACCGCCGACCTCGCGGGCGACCCACTGTGGGATTACCTGCTCACCGTGGTGACCCAGGTGACCGGTATCGCCGCCCCCGGCACGGCGACCGGCGGGCAGGGCGGAGTCGGCGGCGACGGCACCACAAGCGGTGGCGATGGCGGCAACGGCGGTGTCGCCTACAACTACAGCATCGGCGACTCAGTCGGGGGTGACGGCGGCAACGGCGGCAACGCGGGCGGTGTCGGGGGCGCCGGCGGGACCGCGTGGGCGGACAGCGGGTCAGCGACCACCGGCGCCGACGGAACGCCCTAGCAAACTATTAGACGTCCAGGCGGGAAAACTGCCCGCGCTGGTACAAATCCACCGAGGCCTGCCGTCTGACCTTGCCACTGGTGGTGACCGGAATCGAACCCCCGCCGACCAGAACGAGATCTGAGACGGCGATCCCGTGCGTGTTCGAGATCGCCGAGGTGACCTCCCGCTTGATGGTCTCGAAGTGCTGCTTCGACTCCTCATCGGAGTCGCCGCGCTTCCTGACCTCCATCACGACGACCAGCTTCTCCACATCGTGGTCAGGAACGGCGATCGCCACGCACCGACCCTTGGTTATCTCGGTAACCGTCGCCTCGATGTCGTCAGGGGAATGGTTACGGCCATAAATGATCAGGAGGTCCTTGATACGGCCCACCACGAACAGCTCCCCGTCCGAGACGAAGCCGACGTCGCCGGTCCGCAACCACGGACCTTCGGGTGTCCCCGCCGACGGCTCGGCAATCGTGGCGCCGAATGTCCGCGCAGTCTCCTCGGGATTTTCCCAGTAGCCGATACTGACGTTGTCGCCATGGCACCAGATCTCGCCTGTCTTCCCCTCTGGAACCTCCATGCGGGTCTCCGGGTCGACGATCCGCAAGACCGGCGAGCGCGGGCTGATCGGGCCGTCGTAGCTGACCAGCGGTGTGCCCTCCTCGCCATCGGCGCGTTTTGCCTCGCCGGCGGTCAGGGCATCGGTGTCGAAGTACACGACCTTGATGGGATCTTCCGGCCTGGGGGTGGCCATGTAGAGCGTGGCCTCGGCCATGCCGTACGACGGCTGTATCACCGCTTCGTTCAGGTTGAAGCGGGCAAAACGGTCGGTGAAACGCTTGATCGTCGCCGGCTGAACCCGTTCGGCGCCGCTTTGGATGGTGTGCACGCCGCCGAGGTCGAGCCCGGCCATGTCCTCGTCGGAGGTTTTCCGCGTCGCCAAATCGAATGCGAAGTTCGGCGCGGCGGTGAAGGGGCACGGATTGGTCGCCAGCAACTGCATCCAGCGCGCCGGCCGCACCAGGAACGACGCCGGGCTCGTCAACACCGCGCTGGTTCCAAGAACAATCGGCGAGCAAACCCCCAAAATCAATCCCAAGTCGTGGAAGAACGGCAGCCACGACACAAATGTCAAGTCTGGCGGGGTGACGCCCGCATGCCTCGAGTAATCAGTGGTGATCTGTTGCAGATTGGTGAATAGGTTTGTGTACGAGATCATCACACCGGCAGGGGAACGTGTTGACCCAGAGGTGTACTGCAGGTACGCGGTGGCGTGGGGATTCTCGTTCTCGTACATCGCCGGCGCACCGGGCCGGGGCGGTGCATCCAGATCCAGCAAATCAACTTCGATGATGGCCGGCGGAGCCTGCCCGGGCTGCGGGACGATGCTGCGGCTCACCTCGGCCACGACAGCCGACGTGGTGAGGACGGCGGTGGGTGTTGCGTCGCGCATCACCGATTCGACTCGCTCGTCGGTGACACCACCCATCGGAACCGAAAGCGGAACGGGGATCACTCCGGCGTGCAACGACCCCAGGAAAGCAATGATGTATTCCAGGCTCTGCGGGGCGATGATCATCGCGCGATCGCCGGGCGACGCGGTTTGCCTGAGCTCGCGGGCGAAGTTGGCGACGCGCCGATACAGCTGCGGCCACGTCAGGCTTATCGGGACGCCGGCCCAGTCCTGGTCATAGTCGATAAAGGTGTACGCAATGTCATCCGGCTGCATGCTGGCGCGTTCACGCAGCAGAGCCGGAATCGATGCCTCAATCGCCTGTGTCACGCGAAGCAAAGTATCAGTAGCGGTCGCCGCGACACCTTCGAACACCCAAGTTAAGTAACGTCATCGTCAACCACTGCCGACCTCGGCAACTTGGCGGGTCAACCCGTTGCGACAACCCTGCCAGCCATGGACGTACCTGTGCATTTGGTTGCGAATCAAGCAAACTTGACCCGTGGCGCTTCGTCTGCGTCAATAATTGCCTTGCCTGGGCCGGGGGGAAACCAGTTGTGAGAGTCAAGCAACGGACTGCACTATCAATTCCGTTGCTGTGAGGAGACGGGATGGTTTCATTCGGTGCGGTCGATGATCGGTCCAGCGGTTCGGGTTCTACCAGCTCCCCGGCCACTATGAGCACCAGATCGACCACTCCGGTTGCCGTCATCGGCATGGCCTGTCGGCTTCCTGGCGGTATCGACTCCCCCGAACAGCTGTGGGAGGCGTTGTGCAGGGGCGATGACCTGGTCACCGAAGTGCCGCGCGACCGCTGGGACAACGACGAGTACTTCGACCCCGAGCCGGGTGTGCCGGGCCGGACAACGTCGAAGTGGGGCGCATTCCTCGACGATGTCGCCGGCTTCGATGCGGAGTTCTTCGGCGTCAACGAGCGGGAGGCCGCAGCGCTCGATCCACAACACCGATTGCTGCTGGAAACCTCCTGGGAGGCGATGGAGCACGCCGGCCTGACGCCGGAAGCGGTCAAAGACTCCCTCACCGGCGTATTCACCGGGTTGACGCACTACGACTATCAACTGGTGTCGACGGAGTCCGATGCCATGGAGGGACCGTTCGGCTTCTCGGGCAGCACGTTCAGCATGGCCTCCGGGCGCATCGCTTACACCCTGGGACTGCATGGTCCCGCGATGGCGGTCGATACCGCATGCTCCTCCGGGCTGTTCGCCGTGCACATGGGTTGTCGCAGCCTGACCGAGGGAGAGAGCGATCTCGCGCTCGCCGGCGGCGCATACGTGATGCTGGACCCACGCAAGTACGTCTCGGGGACGGCGGCGGGCCAACTGTCCCCGACGGGACGCTGTCATGCCTTCGACGTCTCGGCCGACGGCTACGTCGGCGGGGAGGCGTGCGCGATGGTGCTGCTCAAGCGCCTCCCGGACGCAGTGCGGGACGGCGACCGGATCCTTGCCGTCATCCGCGGTACCGCCGCCAACCAAGACGGCCATACCGCCGAGATCTCCACACCGTCGGTCGCCGCCCAGGCCGCGGTGTACCGGGCAGCTCTGGCCGGCGCAGGCGTGGAAGCAGGCAGCGTCGGCATGGTCGAGGCGCACGGCCCGGGCACCCAGGCGGGCGATCGGATCGAATACACCAGCCTCAGCGAGGTCTACGGCCTCGATGGCCCCTGCGCGCTCGGATCGGTGAAAACCAACTTCGGCCACTCCCAGTCAGCGGCCGGCGCCATCGGCCTGGTCAAGACGATCCTGGCATTGCAGCACGGGGCGGTTCCGCGCAACCTACACTTCACCCGCCTGCCCGACGACCTGGCCCGCATCTCCACGAAACTCTTTGTGCCAGTGGAGAACACAGATTGGCCCACGGGCAGCGAGAATCCGCGTCGCGCGGCGGTGTCCTCATACGGGGTGTCGGGGACCAATGTCCACGCCGTCCTCGAACAGGCTCCCGACCCATCGGGAGCGCAGACCACCAGCGCCGAGGGCAGCGCCCCGGCCGCACCCCTGCTGTTTCCGCTCTCCTCGTCGTCGGCCGAGGAATTGCGGCGCACCGCGGGCCGGCTGGCGCACTGGGTACAGCAGCATGACGACGTAGCCCTGCCGGATCTCGGGTACACCCTGGCGCGTCGGCGCGGCCATCGCCCCGTGCGCGCCGCGGTGCACGCGAGCAGCCGAACGGAGTTGGCCGAGGCGCTACGCGAACTCGCCGACGGCGACACGCGGCAGGAAGCCGCACTCGCCCACGACGACCTCGGACCGGTGTGGGTGTTCTCCGGGCAGGGCTCGCAATGGGCCCGGATGGGCGCCCAACTGTTGGCGATCGAACCGGTATTCGCCGCCACGGTCGCGCAACTCGAGCCGCTGATAGCGGCCGAATCCGGGTTCTCGGTCACCACGGCCTTGACGGCACCGGAGGTGGTGGCGGGCGACGCCCAACTGCAGCCGACCCTATTCACCGTTCAGGTTGCGCTGGCCGCCGCGCTCAAGGCGTACGGCGCACGCCCGGGCGCGGTCATCGGGTATTCGATGGGCGAGGTCGCTGCGGCGGTGGTCGCCGGGGCGCTGTCACTCGAAGACGGGGTGCGGGTGATCTGCCGGCGCTCGCGGTTGACGTCCGGCCTGGCCGGCTCCGGGATCATGGCGGCGGTGGAACTGCCCGCCAAGCAGGTGCTTTCGGAGCTCACGCTCGCCGGCATCAAGGATGTGGTCGTCGGCGTGGTCGCCGCGCCAGAGTCGACAGTGGTCAGCGGCGCCACCCAGACCGTCCGCGACCTGATGGCGACGTGGGAAGAACGTGACGTCACAGTCCGCCAGTCCCCGATCGACGTCGCCGAACACTCGCCCCTTGTCGATCCGATCCTCGACGAGTTCGCTACGGCTCTGGCGGAGATCAAACCACTGACTCCGCAGGTGCCGTTCTACTCGGCGACGGGCTTCGATCCGCGCGAAGAACCGGTGTGCAACAACAAGTACTGGGTGCGCAATCTGCGTAACACTGTCCGGTTCGCCGCGGCCGCACGCGCCGCCGTGGAGGACGGCTATCGCGTGTTCGCCGAACTGGCGCCACACCCGATGCTCACCGAAACCATCGAACGGACCGCCGACAGTCTGGATGCGCCGGTCGCCACCTTTGCGAGCCTGCGCCGTGAGCAGACACTGCCGCACGGATTGCGCGGTCTGGTATCGGATTTGCACGGTGCGGGTGCCGCGGTCGACTTCTCCGTGCTGTATCCGAATGGGCGACTCGTGGATGCCCCGCTGCCGACCTGGACCCGCCGCCGGCTATGGCTGGACCACGACCGCGATGAGTCGACGGCACACGGCGATTACACCGTTTCGGTGCACCCCCTGCTGGGCCCTCATGTTCGCCTGCAGGAGGAGCCGCAGCGCCACGTCTGGCAGGCCGAAGTCGGTACCGCGGCCCAGCCCTGGCTCGCCGATCACACAATCCGCAACGTCGCAGTGCTGCCCGCCGCGGCCTACTGCGAGATGGCCCTGGCGGCCGCCCACACGGTGCTGGGTGAGGCTGCCGAAGTCCGCGATATCCGCTTCGAACACGCGTTGCTGCTCGATGAGCAGACCACCGTTGGAGCCTCGGCCGCGCTGTCCTCACCCGGCGTCGTCGAGTTTCTCGTGGACTCCGAGGAAAGCGGCCATCCGACTCGGCACGCCAGCGCGATCCTGCACGCAGCCGATGATGATGAGCTACCCGCGGCTTACGACATCGCCGCACTCCTGGCCGCCCATCCGCATCACATCGACGGCGCCGAGGTCGGCGACGGATCGGACCCGCGCGGTGTCCACTACGGTCCGGCGTTCACCGGCCTGAGTGGCGTCAACACCGGTGAGGATTCCGCCGCCACGGTGTTGGCCGAAGTCGCGCTGCCCCGCCAAATGCGCATGCAGCAAGGGGCTTACGGCGTGCACCCGGCGCTGCTCGATGCCTGCTTCCAGGCGCTTGCCGCCAGTCCGCAGATCCGGGCCCAAGGGGTGGGCGTGCTGGGCTGGCCGCAAGGCGCGCGCCGGCTGCGATCCTTCGGGTCTGCCCGAGGCGCCCATTACTGCTACGCCCGGATCACCGGACTCGAGGCGGCCGGAATCGAGGCCGACCTCGACCTGCTCGACGCGCACGGGGCAGTCCTGCTCACCGTGCAGGGATTGCGGTGTGGAACCGGGGAATCCGAGCAGGCTCAACAGGATCGGATCCTTGGCGAGCGGCTGCTGGCCATCGATTGGCAGCAGCGGCAGCTACCGGAGCCTTCGCATGTCGACGCCGGAACCTGGCTGCTGATCAGCACCACTGACACGGCGGACCTGCTCGGCGCCAGGCTGACCGACTCGCTGAAAAGCCAAGGCGTGCCATGTAACACCATGTGTTGGTCGCCGAATGCCGACCACGCTGTCAACGCCGGACAGCTGGCCGAGCGGCTGCAGTCGGGGCGCGTCACCGGTGCGGTGATCCTCACCGGTACCAAGGCCAGTGCCGCCGACGACCAGACCCCGCGAGTCGGTCGCGAATACGTCCAGCACCTGACGCGCATCACCCGCGAACTGGCCCAGACCACGGGCCACATCCCGCACCTGTTTGTCGTGACCCGCGCCGCTCAGACCGTCCTGGCCGGCGACGTGGCCAATCTCGAGCAGGGCGGACTGCGCGGCCTGGTACGGGTGATCGGCGCCGAGCATCCACATCTGCACGCCACCCAGATCGACGTCGACGACAGCGCCGACGCCGAACAACTGGCCCGGCATCTGCTCAGCGGATCCAAGGAAGACGAGACCGCCTGGCGAGATGGCGTCTGGTACACGGCTCGATTGCGGCACAGCCCGTTGCGCCCCGACGAACGACAAACCGCCTTCGCCGCCAACAACTACGAGGGTATGCGGCTGCACATCCGCACGCCCGGCGATCTGGAATCGTTGGAACTGGTTGCCTGCGAACGGGTTACGCCAGGGCCGGGACAGATCGAGGTTGCCGTCGGCGCATCGAGCGTCAACTTCGCCGACGTACTGGTCGCAATGGGCCTGTTCCCGGCTATCGAGGGCGGGTTGCCGGAGTTGGGGATGGATTTCGCCGGCGTGGTCACCGCGGTCGGACCCGGCGTCACCAACCATCGCGTCGGCGACCGGGTCGGCGGATTCTCCGCCAATGGGTGCTGGGGCACATTCGTCACGTGTGACGCGCGACTGGCCGTCACACTGCCGGAGGCCATGACCGATCACCAGGCGGCGGCTGCCGCCACGGCCACCACGACAGCGTGGTACGCACTGCACGATCAAGCCCGGATAGCAGCCGGCGACCGGGTACTGATTCACTCCGCAACCGGCGGCCTGGGCCAGGCCGCCATCGGAGTCGCGCGCGCCGCCGGCGCAGAGATCTTCGCCACCGCAGGCAGCGAGGATCGCCGGAAGATGTTGCGCGACATGGGAATCACGCACGTCTACGACTCGCGCAGCACCGAGTTCGCCGATCAGATCCGTCGCGACACCGATGGCTACGGCGTGGATATCGTGCTCAACTCCCTGACCGGCGCAGCCCAACGGGCCGGAATCGAATTGCTGGCCACCGGTGGACGATTCGTCGAGATCGGTAAGCGTGATGTCTACGCCAACAGCCGACTCGGACTGTTCCCGTTCCGGCGGAATCTCACGTTCTGCTACGTCGACCTGGCGCTGATGTCATCAAGCCATCCGCAGCGAGTCGGCGAACTCCTGCGCACCGCCTACCAGCTGGTGGCATCCGGTGACTTGCCGCCCGCCCGGCATACCGAGTACCCGCTTGCCGACGCCGCCACCGCGATTCGGATGATGAGCGCGGCCCAGCACACCGGCAAACTGGTGCTCGACATCCCACGCACCGGGACCAGCCGCGTCGTGATCCCCCCGGAGCAGGCCGCGGCCTTCCGCCGCGACGGCGCCTACCTGGTCACGGGTGGTCTGAGCGGCCTCGGATTGTTCCTTGCCGAGAAGATGGCCGACGCCGGGTGTGGACGAATCGTCCTGACGTCCCGCTCGCAGCCGACACTCAAGGCGCTGGAAACCATCGAACTGATCCGTGCGATGGGTTCCGAGGTCGTGGTGCATTGTGGCGATATCGCCGATCCCGCCACCGCCCAGCGGATGGTGGAGGCCGCCACGGCGACCGGGTTACCGGTGCGGGGCGTGCTGCACGCCGCAGCGGTGATCGAGGACGCCACCCTGGCGAATATCACCGACGACCTCGTCGAACGCGAGTGGGCACCCAAGGTCTACGGCATCTGGAATCTGCACGCTGCCACCGCAGATCAGCCACTCGACTGGTTCTGCTCGTTCTCCTCAGCGGCCGCGCTGATGGGCTCGCCGGGACAGGGAGCCTACGCCGCCGCCAACAGCTGGCTCGGCGCCTTCACCCGCTGGCGGCGCTCCCAGGGTCGGCCGGGCACCACGATCGCCTGGGGCGCCTGGGGCCAGATCGGGCACGCGACGCACACCACCGAGAACGCCGGCACACCCATCGCTCCCGATGAGGGCGCCTACGCACTCGACGTGCTGTTGCGCCATCAACGTGCCTACACCGGGTATGTACCGATCGACGGCAGCACGTGGTTGACCGACTTCGCCCAGCGGAGTCCCTTCGCTGAAGCATTCAGCGCTGTCGACCAAGGACCAACGGGCACCAGCAGCCTACGTGTGGAACTCAGCGGACTACCTCGTGAGGAGTGGCCCGCACGGTTGCGACGCCTGATCTCCGATCAGGTGAGCCTGATCCTGCGTCGCAACGTCGAGCCCGACCGGCCGCTCGCCGAATACGGGGTCGATTCGCTCGGCGCGCTGGAACTGCGCACCCGCATCGAAGCCGAAACGGGCGTGCGATTGACGTCCGGCGACCTTGCCGTTGGCACCATCCGCGGACTGGCCGAAGTTCTCTGCGAAAGGTTGGCGCCGACCAACAGCGACGCGTCGGCCTAGTCGGGATCCATGACATCGGCCACGGAGATCGCAGCATCGCGCATGCGCCACGCGACGGATCATTTGGGAGGATTGTGAACGCCGTACTCAGGGTGTCTGCGCTGGGTCTTGGCCAGCTCGTCGCGATCGGATTGCTGGTGTTCGCCTCAGCGGGCACATTGAACTACTGGCAGGGGTGGACGTTCTTGGCCGTGTTCGCTCTCACCGCCTGGCTGCCGAGCATCTACCTGCAGATCACCAATCCTGTTGTCCTGGAGCGGCGAATGCGCAGCGGACCGATCGCAGAAGGCCGGATGGTACAGAAGATCGTCATGATCGGCCTTTACGGATCGCTGGTGGCGATCTGTGTGGTGAGCGGCCTCGACCATCGCTTCGGCTGGTCATCGGTACCGCCGGCACTGTGCCTGATCGGTGATGTTCTGGCCGGCGCCGGCTTGGTGGTCACGGTGCTGGTGGCGATTCAGAACATCTATGCGTCGACGACCGTCCAGGTGGAGACCGGCCAGAAGGTGGTCAGTACCGGTCTCTATGGTCTGGTGCGGCACCCCATGTACACCGGAAACGTGCTGATTCTGGTGGGTCTGCCGCTGGCCCTCGGCTCATTCTGGGCGCTCGCCTTTGTCATGCCCGGTGTGGCCGTGCTTGCCGCGCGCATCCACGACGAGGAGAAGCTGCTGGGCGACGAGTTGGAAGGTTATCGCGAGTACACCCAGAAGGTCCGCTCGCGCCTGATCCCCTACATGTGGTGACGGCCGCCGTGCCCGAGAAAGCAAGGTGCAATCCAGGTGACTGATCTACAAGTGCGCAAGATGCGATTCGGCTTCGCCGACTCTCCCGTGCCGTTCATCTGGAATCAGTCCGATCCGGCGTTCTCCTGCGCGGCCAACATGCTCTCCTTCCTGTTTCTCGCCATCGAGAAGATGATCAGCGCGACGGTGCACGAGGCGATGCCGTTAATCGCCGACCCGCAGGTCGCTGAGGAGGCCTTGGCGTTTGTTCGCCAAGAGGGCCAACACAGCATGGCGCACCGCCAGCACGCGAAGGAGCTGATCAAGGCCTATCCAGCGCTGCAGGAGACCCTTAATGAGGTCATGTCGGTCTACGACGATCTGACCGCCACCGCACCCTTGAAGTATCGGTTGGCCTACATCGCCGACCTCGAGGCGACATTCACACCGACGTTCACAATGATGCTCAACAACGCCGACACTTTGTTCGCGCCCGGCGATGATCGCGTGGCCTCGTTGTTCGTATGGCATTTTGTCGAAGAAATGGAGCACCGTAGCTCCGCATTGATGATTTACGACAGCATTGTCGCGAATCCGTGGTATCGCATGCGGATGGCGCCGTCAGTGTTTCAACACGGCGGGGCAGTGATGGTGAAGGCCGCCAGCAGCTTTAACAAGCTCATCCCACTCGAGGAGCGAAACGTGGACGCCACATCCATTTTCGGCAGCGAGTTGTGGAAAGTATGGCTCACACGGAAATTTTCTTTTCTGCGCAAGTATCGATTCTTCGCGCTGCCCGACGATGGCCCGATCCAGAGACTATATTCGCAAATTCCGCTCCGGGAACAGGCCGCTGTCGCATTCGGGGTCATGCGCAGCCAGGTTCCAGGGCATAATCCCGCCAAACAGGAAATGCCCCGCCTCGCCAAGGAATGGCTGGCCCGTTACGACGCGGGCCACGACGTCAGCAGGTGGTACACCTCGGGCAACCAAAGAAGGCAGGGCCAGCACGATTAATCCCCCGCCCACTGACCCAACTCTCGAACGGTCGGCGCAGCGAAGAAACGGGGCAGGGTCACCTGTGCCCCGAAAGCAGCACCGATCGCGGCGACCGCTCGCATAGCCGACAGCGAATCGCCCCCCAGATCGAAGAACGAATCATCCACACCCACCCGATCCAGTTCCAGCACCTGGGCGTAGATACCACAGAGGATCTCTTCGGTCTCGGTGGCCGGTGCGCTGTAACCGCCTGCCGTTCGGCGCCGTTCGGGCACCAACGTGGTCGCCCGTGACTGGTCGCCCCACCCGCCCGACGACGTAAGCGGCTGATCGGGATCGGCAGCCATGGCCGACAGCGCGCGGTCCAGTTGATCGACCAGCCGCGCGATGCCGTCTTCGTCGAACACGTCCGTTCGATACTGAACCCGAAGGTCCAGCTCATCACCCGGCACCGCTTGGATCGTTAGCGGGTAGTGGTAGTAGTCGCGACTTGCCACATCGGCGATGGCCAACCCGTCGGCGCCCGACAACAATGAGGTATCGGTTGGGTAGTTCTCGTACACGAATACGGTGTCGAACAGCTTTCGCTGACCGACGATCCGGTGAATCTCATTGAGCCCCAGGTGTTCATATTCTAGAGTCTGGCTTCGCTGGTCCTGCAATTGGTCGAGTAGATCCACGAGGGTGGTGTCCGGCGAAACACGGACCCGCATCGGCACCGTGTTGATCAACAAACCCACCATCGAATCCGCACCCGCCACCTCGGCCGGTCGTCCTGCGACCACGACACCGAAGGCGATGTCACGCTGGCCGGTCATCGAGATGAGAAGCTGCGTCCAGGCGGCCTGCAGTACGGTGCTGACGGTGGTGTGGTGCGAGCGCGCCAGCTCGTTCAATGCCAGCGTGGTCGCTTCCGAAATCCGAAGCGACGTAACGCTTCGCGGCCCCACCCCGAGGTCGGTTGGGCCGACCAGGGTCGGAGCGTCAAAGCCCGTCAACGCCTCGCGCCAGGCCGCTTGAGCGGCGTGCAGATCCCGATCGGCCAGCCAGCTGACGAACCTGCGATACGGCACAGCGGCGGGCAGCCGGTGTCCGTAGTAGCCGGCGAACACCTCGGCCAGCAGCACCGATAGCGACCAGCCGTCCAGCAAGATGTGGTGATTGGTCAGAACAAGCCGGTGCCGGTCCGGCGCGATGCGGATCAAGGCCGCCCGGAATGCCGTCTGCTCGGCCAGATCGCAGACAGCGGCGCGCTCTGCCACACACAACCGCTCGATCTCGTCATCGCGGTCGACGGCGTCTCGGCTGAGATCGACGTATTGCCACGGCACCATCGGATCAGCCGGAATGACCTGCACCGGCTCGTCAAACTGGGCGCAGAACCGCGCCGCGAGATTGGGATGGCGAAGGACCGCGGCGTGCACGGCCTCCTGTAGCCGGTACCGATCGAGCCGACCGGTCAGGGTGATACCCATCTGCACCGCGTATACGTCGTCGCCGGAAATGTGAGCGACGTTGGCGTGGAACAACAATCCCTGCTGCAGTGGCGTCAACGGCAGGACATCGGCGACGTCATGGGACTGGCACAGCTCGTCGATCTGCGACTGGGTCAGCCGAGCCGGCGCGATATCCGACGGCGTCAATCCCCCACCGCCACCGTGCACAAGGGCGCAGATACCGGCCAGAGCGTCGAACCACAGGCCGGACAGCCGGGTGACCTGTGCGTGGTCGAGTGCCGACAACGCCCACGTCCAGCCGGCGCGAAGGCGTGGGCCGTCGGCGGTTTCCACGGTGCCGGCGTTGAGTTCGACCGTGTGCATCAGCGGCATCGGGACTGCCGTGGCGGCGCCGGTCACCTTCCAGCCGTCCTCGCGGATCTCCCAGAAGTCACCCGACACTTGGCCGCCGCCGCTCATCCGGCCGAGATAGTTGAAACCGATCGTCGGGTCGGCGCCCGCCAGATCGACATCGCTGTTGAGGTAACGCAACAGGCCATAGGTCAAACCATCCGGCAGGGCCCGAAGCTGCTCCTTGGCGTCCTTGACGATCGGGCCCAGGCTCGGGTCGCCGGAGAGTACCTGCTCCCAGTCCAGCCCATCCACCGCGAGCGACACCGGGTACTTGGTGGTGAACCACCCCACGGTGCGCGACAGATCGACATCAGCCACCTCTTCTTGGCGGCCGTGCCCCTCTGCGTCGATGACGACCGGCGAGCCTGCGGTGCCGAGGAATTCGGTCAGCGCCAACCCGAAGGCGATCAGCAGTATGTCGTTGATCCCGGCATGGAACGCGGCCGGTACCTCGCCGAGTAGCATCCTGGTGGTTTCCGGGTCCAGTTCCACCGACAAACTGCCGGCATTGGCGTAGGTGTCGATGACCGGCTGGACGGCGGGCAGCGGGGCGGGCACTGACGCGATCTGCCGCCAGCGCTCCGCGGTGTTGAGGACCTCGGGCTGATGTGCGTGCTCGGCGAGGATCGACGCCCACCGGGCGAACGATGTCCGAGGCGCCGGCAGTTCGATCTGCTGCCCACCGTGCAGCTGTGCCCACGCGAGATTGAAGTCCTCCAACAGGATTCGCCACGAGACACCGTCGACAGCGAGATGGTGCACGATCATCAACAACTGACCGGCGGGAGCCGCCCACAATGCGCTCACCATCGCTCCGGCGGCCGGGTTCAGCCTGGATCGGGCCTTGGTCACCGTTTCGTCCGACAACACATCGACCGCATGCAGGCAGGTGCGGGCGTCCACGGATCCAGGCTCGGGTACGGTCAGCGACCAGCCCCCGGCGCTGTCTTCGTCGACGCGCAGCCGCAGCATCGCGTGCCGGTCCAGCACGGCTTGGAGCACCACCAGCACGTCGTCCTCGGTCACACCGACCGGTGCCTGGATCAAGACGGTCTGATTGAACTGGTCGACCGGGCCCGCCACGTCATGCAGCCACCGGATGATCGGAGTCGCCAGCAGCGGCCCGACACCTTCGTCGGCGATATGTTCGTCCCCGTCGGCGACTGTCGCGACCCGGGCGAGCCCGGCCACCGTCTGTTCGACGAAGATGTCGCGCGGCCGGCAGAGCACCCCGGCGGCCCGCGCCCGCGCCACCACCTGCATCGACAGGATGCTGTCGCCGCCCAATTCGAAGAACGATTCGTCCACGCCGACCCGCTCGAGTCCGAGGACCTGGGCGTAGATGCCGGCCAGGATCTCCTCGACCACATCTGAGGGAGCGCGGTAGGAGTCGACATCCTGATAGTCGGGTGCGGGCAAGGCTTTGGTGTCGAGCTTGCCGTTGACGGTGAGCGGCAGCGCGTCGATGGCCACCACGGCGGTGGGGACCATGTAGGACGGCAACCGGTCGCCCAGCGCGGCGCGCGCGGCCGCCGGGTCCACCTCACCGGTCACATACCCGACCAGGCGCTTGTCGCCGGGCCGATCCTCACGGGCGATCACCACCGCCTGCTCGACACCATCCAATTCGCTGAGCGCGGCCTGGATTTCGCCGAGCTCGATCCGATAACCGCGGATCTTGACCTGCTCGTCGGAACGCCCCATGTAGCGAAGTTGGCCGTCGGCGCCCCACGCCATCAGATCGCCGGTGCGGTACATGCGCGCACCGGGTTCCCCGAACGGACAGGCCACGAACCGGGTCGAGGACAAACCGGCCCTGCCGATGTATCCGTCGGCAACCCCGGCACCGGCCACATACAACTCGCCGACGACACCCACCGGCACCGGCCGCAACAGCGTGTCGAGCACGAAGAAGCCGAGATGATCCAGCGGTATGCCGATGGGGCTGACGGCGCTGTCGGCATCGCCCGCCACGATCTCGCGGAACGATGCGTGCACCGTCGTCTCGGTGATGCCGTACATGTTGATCAGGCGCGGCGATCCCGGAGGATGAGTCTCCAGCCATGCCCGCATGCGTTGTGGTTCCAGTGCTTCACCGCCGAACACGACGGCCTCGAGCTTCAGCTGGGAACCAACGTCGGGGTTCGCGGCGTCGGCGGTCTGTAGCGCGTAGAACGCCGAGGGCGTTTGGCTCAGGACGCCGACCTGCTCGGCGACCAGCAGGGCGTGCAGGTCTTCCGGTGAGCGCACCACCGCGTCGGGTACCACGACGACACGGCCGCCGTACAGTAGGGCGCCCCAGATCTCCCAGACCGAGAAATCGAAGGCCAGGGAGTGGCACTGCGACCATGCCAGCCCGGCCATGTCCATGTCGGCGTCCAGCGTCTGCAGCAGTCGAATCACGTTGCGATGCGGAATCGCCACGCCCTTGGGTGTTCCCGTGGTGCCTGAGGTGTAGATGATGTAGGCGATGTCGTCGGCCTGTGGCTCCGGCAGCGCCGCGTCGGCGTGGGCGGCCGGGTCGAGCAGATCGGTCACGTCGATGACCGAGAGACCATGCCCGTCAAGCAGTTCCGCCAACGCCGCGGTGGTGACAGCCGCAACCGGCTTGGCATCGCCGAGGACGAACTGGCGACGCGCCTCGGGCACCGAGGGATCGATCGGCACATAGGTGGCTCCGGTCTTGACCACCGCCACCATCGCCACGATCGCCTCGGCCGAGCGGGGCAACAACAGCGCCACCCGCTGGCCGGGACCTGCTCCGCGACTGGCCAGAACGCGCGCCGCACGGTGGGCCGCCTCGTCGAGTTCGCGGTAGGTCATCGACACGCCGTCGAAGGTGACCGCCAACGCCTCAGGGGTGCGCGCCGCCTGCGTGGCGAACATCGACGCGATCGATTCGGGACTGCTCACCGGCCGGGTCAGCACGGCGCGGTTGCCAATCTCATCGAGGCGGGCGTGCTCTTCGGTATCCAGAACGTCCAGCGCCGACATCCGCCGAGCCGGGTCGCTGGTCAGCTCCACCAGTACCCGTTGCAGCCGGTCGACCAGCGTCTGGATACTGGCGGTATCGAAGACGTCGGTCCGGAATTCGACGCCACCGCCGATCCCGGTCGGTTCGCCGGCTTCGTTCCAGCGTTCAGCCAAGTTGAACGTGAGGTCCATGCGGGCTGTCTTGGTATCCACCGCCATCGGCTCGACCTGCAGATCGCCCAGTGACAGGCCGGCGGCATCGCTGGACTGCCAACCGAAGTTCTGCCACGCCAGGACCACCTGCACCAGCGGATGGTGAGCCATGCTGCGGGTCGGCTTGAGCCGCTCGACCAGGACCTCGAACGGCACATCCTGATGCTCATAGGCGGCCAGGCTGTTGCGGCGCACCTGGGCCAGCAGCTCGGCAAAGGTGGGGTTTCCCGTCAGGTCGACCCTCAGCACCAACGTGTTGACGAAGAAGCCGACGAGCTCATCCAGCGCGGTGTCACCGCGCCCGGCTATCGGGAAGCCCACCGCCACATCGTTGTTGGCGGCCAGGTTCGACAGCAGCGCCGAGAGGGCGGCCTGGATCACCATGAAGCTGGTGGCGTTGTGTTCGCGTGCCACCCGGGCGACCTGTAGCTGCAACTCGGCCGGCCAGTCCACGTCCAGCCGGGCACCGCAGTAGTCGGCGACCAGCGGGTAGGGCCGGTCGGTGGGCAGCGCGAGTTGCTCGGGCATTCCCGCCAGGGCGTCTTCCCAGTAGGCCAACTCCGCGGCGATGCGGCTGTCGGGATCAGCCAGATCGCCCAGCCGCGAGCGCTGCCACAGCGTGTAGTCGACGTACTGCACGGACAGATCGGCCCAGCCGGGAGCCTCGCCGCCTGACCGGCTGGCATAGGCGATGCCCAAATCGCGCACCAACGGCGCGATAGACCAGCCGTCGGCGGCGATGTGGTGCACCACGGCGACCAGGACATGCTCGTCGCCGGCGACGCGGAACAGTTTTGCCTGCATGGGGATTTCAGTCGCCAGGTCAAAGGCGTAGCGGGTCGCCGCTTCGATCGCGTCGGCCAGTTCGCTTTCCGACCAGCTGGTGGCATCGAGCACAGCCCAACCGAAGTCCGCCGCCTCGGCGGGAACGACCAGCTGCTGCGGTACGCCCTCGACCGCCGGGAACCGGGTGCGCAGGCTCTGCTGATGGTCGACGACGTCGGCCAGCGCCGCTCCCAGCGCGTCGGCATCCAGCTGGCCGTGCAGGCGTAACGCCACCGGAAGGTTGTAGATCGGCGACGGCCCCTGGAGCTGGTCGACGATCCACAGCCGGTTCTGCGCGAATGACAGCGGCAGCACGTCGGGCCGCGGACCGGCCACCAGTGGCTCGGACCGGGTTTCGTCTCCGGAGATTCGGGGCGCCAACTGGGCCACGGTCGGCGTCTCGAACAGTGCACGGACCGCCAGACCGGAACCCAGACTGTTGTTGACAGCGGCGATCAGACGCATCGCCGACAGCGAATCCCCGCCCAGATCGAAGAACGAGTCGTCTACTCCGACCCGGTCGGTGCCCAGTACCTGGGCGAAGATTCCCGCCAGAATCTCCTCGGTGGGAGTGCTTGGGGCACGGTAGTTTTCCGCGTCCTGATAGTCGGGCGCCGGCAGCGCCCGCCGGTCCAGTTTGCCGCTGACGGTGAGCGGCAGCGCTGACAACTCCAGCACCGCGGCCGGCACCATGTAGGCGGGCAGCCGTTCGGCCAGCGCCACCCGGATCTTGACCGGATCAGCTGTGCCGGTGAAATAGCCCACCAGGCGCGGGTCACCGGGGCGGTCCTCGCGGGCGATCACCACCGCCTGGTCGACCCCATCGAGTCCGGCCAGCACGGCTTGAATCTCGCCGGGCTCGATGCGATACCCGCGGATCTTGACCTGCTCATCAGCGCGCCCGAGATACTGCAGCTGCCCATCGCCACGCCACCGCACCAGGTCTCCGGTGCGATACATGCGCTGCCCGGGGTCGCCGAACGGGCACGGTACGAAACGTGAAGCTGTCAGCCCGGTGCGACCGATGTACCCAACGCCCACGCCGCGACCGGCCACATACAACTCGCCGATCACCCCCTCCGGCACCGGGTGTAGCCGCTCGTCGAGGACGAACAGAGCCACTGTCGGTGGCGGCGCGCCGATCGGAACCTCGGCGCCGACTGTCAGCGGCGCGCTCATAGACGCGTACACCGTGACTTCGGTGGGGCCATAGGCGTTGATCACCACCCTGCCGGGTGCCCACTGCTCGACGACTTCGGGCGGGCAGGCCTCACCACCGAGCAGCAGCGCCACCGACTCCAACCCCTGCGGGCTCAGCGCCGCCACCGCCGACGGCGTCTGGGTGAGCACGTTGACGTGCTCGCGGACCAGCAAGGCGTGGAAATCGTCCGGCGACCGCACGACCGAGTCGGGCACCACCAGCAGGCGCCCGCCCCCGAGCAGGGCAGCCCAGATCTCCCACACCGAGAAGTCGAAGGCATAGGAGTGGCACTGGGTCCACACCTGGTCGGCGGGTAGATCCGGATGGGCCGAGTCTGCCAGGTGGGCCAGGTTACGGTGGCTGAGCGCAACACCTTTCGGGGTGCCGGTCGTGCCCGACGTGTAGATGAGGTAGGCGACGTTGTCCGGGTCCGGTGCCGGCAACGCGGTGCTGGGCTGCAGGTCGATGCCGGGGTCATCGATATCGATGACCGCGACGTCGTGTCCGTGCAGCCGGGGCCGCAGCGCCGCGCTGGTGACGGCGGCGACCGGTGTGGCGTCGGCCAGCATGAACTCGATGCGCGCCTCCGGCAGCGCGGGATCAATCGCCAGGTAGGCCGCCCCGACCTTCAGCGCGGCCAGCATGACGACAACGGCATCGGCCGAGCGCTCCAGCATCAGCGCCACGCAGTCACCAGCGCCGACACCCGCGCCGGAAAGCACGTGCGCCATCCGGTTGGCGGCCTCATCGAGTTCCCGATAGGTCATCGACACGTCGCCGGATGTCAGCGCGACAGCCTCCGGGGCTCGCGCAACCTGTGCGGCGAACAACTCCGGGACCGAATCCGCTTCGGGCACACGCTGAGTCAGCACAGCGCGGTTGCCCACCTCGTCGAGGCGCGCATGCTCGGCTGAATCGAGCACATCGATCGCCGACAACGGTCGGGACGGGTCGGTAGTCATCGCGACCAACACCCGCTGCAGCCGCTCGACCAACGTTCCGATGCTGTCAGCGTCGAACACGTCGGTACGGAATTCGACCATCCCACCGATCCCGGTGGGCTCACCGGCCTGGGTCCAGCGCTCAGTCAACGAGAACGCGAGATCCACCCGGGCGGTATGGGTGTCGAGCGGGAGCTGGGTGACCTGAAGGTCTCCCAGTGCCAAGGCGATGTCCTCGCTGGTCTCCCCGGGCAGGTTCTGCCAGGCCAACATCACCTGCACCAGCGGATGATGGTTGAGCGATCGAGTGGGGTTGATCCGCTCGACGACCACTTCGAACGGTACGTCTTGATGCTCGTAGGCAGCCAGACTACGCGTGCGTACCTGAGCCAGCAGGTCGGCGACAGTGGGGTCACCGCCGATGTCGACCCGCAATACCAAGGTGTTGACGAAGAATCCCACCAGGGCGTCAAGGGCGGGGTCCCGGCGTCCGCCGATCGGGAATCCCACCGCCACATCCGAACTCGCGCTGAGCTTGCCCAATAGCGCAGCCAGGGCGGCCTGGACCAGCATGAAGCTGGTCGCGTTGTGCTCGCGGGCCACCTCGGCGATCCGCTTCTGCAACGCAACTGGCCACTGCCACGAGAAGGTGGCGCCGTGCTGGTCTGCCACCGGCGGATACGGTCGGTCGGTCGGTAACTGCAGCCGTTCGGGCATGCCCGCCAACGCGTCCTGCCAATACTCCAGCTGGGCGGCGATGAGACTGTTCCCGTCGTCCAGGTCACCAAACTGCGCGCGCTGCCACAGGGTGTAGTCGACATATTGCACCGGCAATTCGGGCCACACGGGATCGAGCCCTGCGCATCGGCAGACATAGGCCACGCCCAGGTCGTGGACCAGCGGAGCCATGGACAGGCCGTCGGCCGCGATGTGGTGCGCTACCGCGACCACCACGTGCTCGTCGTCGCTGACACGGAACAACCTTGCCTGCATGGGGATCTCGGTGGCCAGATCGAACGCGTGCAGCGCTACCGCGTCGACCGCCTCATCCAGCTCGGCCTGCGACCAGCCGGACGCATCGATGACATCCCAACCAAAGTCGGCCTGATCGGCGGGCACCACCAGCTGCTGAGGGATTCCATCAGGCGCGGCGAACATCGTGCGCAGGCTTTCGTGACGGCCGACGACGTCGGCCAGCGCGGCACCCAGCGCAGCGGCATTCAGGTGGCCCTGCAACCGCAGGCCGACCGCCATGTTGTAGGTGGGCGACGGTCCTTGCAGTTGATCGAGGAACCACAACCGGTTCTGCGAGAACGACAGCGGGATCACCGCGGGCCGCTCCATGGGTGCCAGCGGCTTGAGCCGGTCGTCGCCGCCGCCGATGCGCGGTGCCAACTGGGCGACCGACGGCGTCTCGAACAACGTCCGAACCGAGAGATGGGTGTTCAGACCGGTGTTGACGGCGGCGATCAGCCGCATCGCCGACAGCGAGTCACCACCCAGGTCGAAGAACGAGTCGTCCACCCCGACTCGGCTCAGACCGAGCGTCCTGGCATAGATGCCGACCAGGATCTCCTCGACGGCGCTGGCGGGGGCTCGGTAGGTATCGGCGTCGGCGAACTCCGGCGCCGGCAGGGCACGTCGGTCGAGTTTGCCGTTGACCGTCAACGGCAACGCGTCGATCACCATGATCGCAGCAGGAACCATGTACTCGGGGAGGCGTTGCGCCATCGCAGCGCGCACCGCCGCCGGTTCGAGATCCGATGAAGCCCCGGTGACGTAGCCCACCAGCCGCTTGTCGCCGGGGCGGTCCTCGCGGGCAATCACGACGGCCTGCCCGACTCCATCCAACCCGGCCAGCACCGCGCGAACTTCGCCGAGCTCGATGCGATATCCGCGGATCTTGACCTGCTCGTCGGCGCGTCCCACATAGCGCAATTCGCCATCGGCGCCCCACCACACCAGGTCGCCGGTGCGATACATCCGGTCCCCCGGCGCACCGAACGGACAGGCGACGAAGCGTGACGCCGAGAGTCCGGGTCGGCGCCAATACCCCAGACCAGCCTGCGGCCCGGCCACATACAAGTCTCCGACGACGCCCGCCGGCACCGGGCGCAACCACTGGTCCAGCACGAAGAACGCCAGGTCGGCCAACGGTCCGCCGACCGGGCTGACATCGTCGGCGGTGTCCGCTTGGACGATCTCCCGGAAGGAGGCGTGCACCGTCGTCTCGGTGGTGCCGTACAGGTTGAGCAGGCGCGGCGAACTCGGGTGACTGTCCAGCCAGGTTCGAAGGCGTTGTGGCTCAAGCGCTTCACCGGCGAATATCACCGCATGGAGGTTCAGCCGCCGGGCCACGTCGGGCTGCAGCGCATCGGCCGTTTGCAGCGCGTAGAACGCCGACGGGGTCTGAGACAGGACCGTGACCTGTTCAGCCGCGAGCAGGGCATGGAATTCCTCCGGCGCGCGGGCCACCGACTCCGGCACCACCACCAACCGGCCGCCACGCAACAACGCACCCCACATCTCACAGACCGAGACGTCGAAGGCCAGGGAATGCCAGAGCGACCAAACCTGTTCCGCCATATCGATGTCGGCGTCCATGGCAGACAGCAACTCGATGACATTGCGGTGGGTGATGGCGACACCCTTGGGGACGCCGGTGGTGCCCGAGGTGTAAATCAGATACGCGATCTCCTCGGGAGCCGGCCCCGCGAGAGGGGTGCTGGGTTGACCGTCGACCGCCGGATCGTTCACGTCGATGACGTGCAGGCCCTGCCCGGCCAGCCGCCCGGCCAACTCGCAGTTGGTGATCGCCGCCGCCGGCGCGGCGTCGCCGAGCACCAGCTGCATGCGTGCCGAGGGCGCGGCCGGGTCGATCGGCACATAGGCCGCGCCGGTCTTGAGCACCGCCAGAATGGACACGATCGCGTCCGCCGACCGCGGCAACAGCAGCGCCACCCGCTGGCCGGGCCCAATCCCATTGCCCGCCAACAGATGAGCGAACCGGTCTGTGGCCTCATCCAACTCGCGGTAGGTCCATGAACGCTCACCCCAGGTCAGCGCCGGCGAGTCCGGAACGCGGGCCACCTGAGTTGCGAACAAGGCCGGAATCGACAGCGGCGCAGAGACATGCTTGGTCAGTGTCGCGCGATTACTCCAATGATCCAGCTCGGCGAGCTCGGTGTCATCGAGCACGTCGATGGACGACAGCGGCTGGGTGGGATCGGCGATCATCGCGGCCAGAACCCGCTTGAGGCGCTCGATCAGCGTTGCCACAACCGCAGCATCGAACACATCGGTGTCATATTCGACGCGCAGCGTCAGCTCATCGCCGGGCAGAGCTTGCATCGCGATGGGGTAATGGTTGTACTCGCGGTGGGTGAAGTTCGTAACCGCCAACCCATCGCCGCCCGACAACGTCGCGGCATCGATCGGATAGTTCTCGTAGACAAAGAACGTGTCGAACAGATGATCCTGACCCGTGACCCGATGAATCTCACTCAGCGCCAAATACTGATGATCAAGAGTCTGAGCATGCGCATTCTGCAACTGATCCAACAGCTCAACGGTCGTGGTCGCCGCCGTAATACTCGCCCGCACCGGCACCGTATTGATCAACAGACCCACCATCGAGTCCGCACCCAACACCTCATCGGGGCGCCCCGACACCGTCGTACCAAACGCCACATCACGCTGACCCGTCAGCGACATCAACACCCGTGCATAGGCACCCTGCAACACCGTGCTGACCGTCGTATGACACGACCGTGCCAACTCACCCAACGCACGCGTCATCCGCTCCGAGACACCGACCGAGATGACGTCGCGGCGGCCCAGGCTCGCCCGGCCGGCCGCACCGGTCAGAGTCGGGGTGTCGAACCCAGCCAGCACCTGTCCCCACGCCGCCCGCGCGGCATCCAGATCACGCCCAGCCAACCAGGTGACAAACCGCCGATACGGCGCCGCCGGCGCCAACCGCTGCCCGTAATAGCAGGCAAACACCTCACCCAACAGAATCGACAGCGACCACCCATCCAACACAATGTGATGATTGGTCAACACAAACCGGTACTGATCAACCCCGGTCCGAATCAACGCCGCCCGAAACGCCGGCTCGTTCACCAACTCGCACACCGCAACCCGCTCGGCCGCGCAAACCTGCGCAATCTGCTCCTCGGCGTCGAGCTCGAAGTACTGCCAGGGCACCGCGGGATCGGCCGGTATCACCTGGACGGGGTCGGCGAATCTCTGCGAGAAGCGGGCCACCAGATTGGGATGGCGGACCACCACCGCCTGCACCGCACGATGCAACCGCTCCACATCCAGCGGGCCACTCAAACCGACATACAGCTGCACCGCATACACATCGTCGCCACCCAACGCCGCGCTGGCGTGAAACAGCAACCCCTGCTGCAGCGGAGTCAGCGGCAGAACATCAGCGATCCGCATACTGCCGCTCGAGCCCGGCGAGCTACTCTTGGCGACTACCGGCCGCACCTCGGGGGGCGTGGCTACCGTCGGCTCCGGCCGGGCCCCGTCCTCACCGATCAGCGCTGCCAATTGGGCGACGGTGGGCGCGTCGAACAGCGCTCGCACCGAAAGGCGGGTGTTTAGTCCGGTGTTGACCGCGGCGATCAGCCGCATCGCCGACAGCGAATCCCCACCCAGCTTGAAGAACGACTCGTCGACGCCAACCCGTTCCAAGCCCAGCACCTGCGCGTAGATCCCGGCCAGGATCTCCTCTACCGCGTCACTTGGTGCCCGATAGGAATCGGCATCCTGATACTCCGGCGCCGGCAGCGCCTTGGTGTCGAGCTTGCCGTTGACCGTCAGCGGCAGCGCGTCGATCGCAACGACAGCGGCGGGAACCATGTAGACCGGGAGCCGTTCGGCCACGGCCGCACGCGCCGTCGCCGGGTCGGCAACCCCGGTGATGTACGCCACCAGCCGCTTGTCACCAGCGCGGTCCTCGCGGGCGATCACCACCGCCTGCTCGACCCCATCCAATTCACTGAAGGCGGCCTGGATCTCGCCAAGTTCGATGCGGTACCCGCGGATCTTGACCTGCTCATCGGCACGCCCCACGTACTCGAGCTGCCCATCGGCGTTCCAGCGCACCAAGTCGCCCGTGCGGTACATGCGTGCACCCGGCGCTCCGAACGGGCATGCCACGAACCGCGTTCCAGACAGCCCGGCTCGGCCCACGTAGCCATAGGCCAACCCCGACCCGGCCACATACAGTTCGCCGACCGCGCCCGCTGGAACAGGCTGTAACCAGCCGTCAAGCACAAAGAAACCCAGGTTCGACAGCGGACGCCCAATCGGGCTGACCGCGTTGTCGCTATCGGCCTCGACAACCTCGCGGAACGACGCATGCACAGTCGTCTCGGTGATTCCGTACATATTGATCATCCGCGGTGACCCGGGATGGCTACGCAGCCAGGCCCGAAGACGGTGTGGTTCAAGGGCTTCACCACCGAACACGACGGCCTTGAGCGCCAACTGCTGCTCAAGAGGCGTATCGACACCTTTCAACGCATAGAACGCCGTGGGCGTCTGACTCAGCACATCGACCTGTTCGGCCACCAACAGGGCGTAGAAGTCCTCAGCCGAGCGAACCACCGCGTCGGGAACCACTACCACCCGGCCGCCATAGAGCAGGGCGCCCCAGATCTCCCACACCGAGAAGTCGAAGGCCAGCGAATGACACTGGGTCCAAACCTGCTCCGCCAGTTCCATATCGGTGGCCAACGCCGCCAGCAGACGCGTCACGTTGCGGTGCGGAATGGCCACGCCCTTGGGCGTCCCCGTAGTGCCCGAGGTATAGATGATGTACGCGATGTCGTCGGGCGCAGGCCCCGGCAGCGCCGTAGTGGGCTGGCTGTCGACGCCCGCATCACCGAAATCGATGACCAACAGATCCCGCCCATCGAGGCGAGAACGCAGTTCAACGGTGGTGATCGCGGCAACCGGCGCGGCATCGTCGAGCACAAACTGCATCCGCGCCTCCGGCACGGAAGGATCGACCGCAACATAGGTCGCCCCAGACTTCAACACCGCAAGAATCGCCACGATCGCCTCGCCCGACCGCGGCAACAACAACGCCACCCGCTGCCCAGGCCCCGCACCATGAGCCACCAGCAAATGAGCCAACCGGTTCGACGTCTCATCCAACATGCGGTACGTCCACGACCGCTCGCCACAGCGCAACGCCACAGCATCCGGAACCCGAACCACCTGCTCGGCGAACAACGCAGGAATCGATACCGGCGCACTCAGCGGCTGAGCCAGCACCCCCCGATTACCCCATACCCCAAGGGCATCCCGCTCTACTGCATCGAGCACGTCAATCGAGGACAGCCTACGTGCCGGATCAGCGGTCATCGCCACCAAAATGCGCTCGAGCCGTTTGATCAGCGTTTCGATATCGGCCACGTCGAATATGTCGGTGTCGTATTCGACACGCAGAGTCAGTTCGTCGCCCGGAATGGCTTGGACTGAAAGCGGATAGTGGTTGTACTCGTGGTGGGTGAAGCTCGTGACAGTCAACCCATCGGTGCCCGACAACGTCGCGGCATCGATCGGATAATTCTCGTAGACAAAGAACGTGTCGAACAGATGATCCTGACCCGTGACCCGATGAATCTCACTCAGCGCCAAATACTGATGATCAAGAGTCTGAGCATGCGCATTCTGCAACTGATCCAACAGCTCAACGGTCGTGGTCGCCGCCGTAATACTCGCCCGCACCGGCACCGTATTGATCAACAGACCCACCATCGAGTCCGCACCCAACACCTCATCGGGGCGCCCCGACACCGTCGTACCAAACGCCACATCACGCTGACCCGTCAGCGACATCAACACCCGTGCATAGGCACCCTGCAACACCGTGCTGACCGTCGTATGACACGACCGTGCCAACTCACCCAACGCCCGCGTGGTGTCCTCGGCCACCCCAAACGACGCGATGCCGCGCCCACCCGGAGCCCGGCCGGCCTCCCTGATCAGTGTCGGGGTGTCGAACCCAGCCAGCACCTGTCCCCACGCCGCCCGCGCGGCATCCAGATCACGCCCGGCCAACCAGGTGACAAACCGCCGATACGGCGCCGCCGGCGCCAACCGCTGCCCGTAATAGCAGGCAAACACCTCACCCAACAGAATCGGCAGCGACCACCCATCCAACACAATGTGGTGATTGGTCAGGACGAACCGGTATTGGTCCGTCCCAGTCCGAATCAGCAGAGCCCGAAACGCCGACTCATTGCCCAACTCGCACACCGAAACCCGCTCGGCCGCGCAAACCTGCGCAATCCGTTCCTCGGAATCGAGCTCGAAGTACTGCCAGGGCACCACCGGATCATCCAGAAGGATCTGGACCGGTTCGGCGTACTGCTGGGAGAAACGGGCCGCCAGATTGGGATGGCGGGCCACCACCGCCTGCACCGCCTGATGCAACCGCTCCGCATCCAGCGGACCACTCAAACCGACATACAGCTGCACCGCATACACATCGTCGCCACCCAACGCCGCACTGGCATGAAACAGCAACCCCTGCTGCAGAGGAGTCAGCGGCAGAACATCAGCTATCCGCATACTGCCGCTGAAGCTCGTCGATCTGCTCCTGGGTCAGGCAGGCGGCGATATCCGACGGGGTCAGCCCGCCCCCGCCGCTTTGCACATGCGCACAGATTCCGGTCAGGGCCTCGAACCACAATTGGCTCAACCGGTTGACCTGGGCCTGATTCAGTGCCGAAGTCGCCCACGTCCACGCCGCGCATAGGCACGGCCCGGCGTCGGTGTCCACGGTGCCGGCGTTGAGCTCCAAGGTGTGCATCAGCGGTATGGGCGGTTTCACGCTCGGACTGATGTTCGCCAACCCGTCCCAGCAGATCTGCCAGGCATCGCCAGAGGTTTCGGCCGTCGTCGCACCCTGGCGCCCAAGATAATTGAACCCGATCACCGGATCGGATCCCGCCAGATCGACCTCGTTGTTCAGGTAGCGCAGGACGCCGTAATTGAGGCCCTCGGGCAGGGATCGAAGCTGCTCTTTGGCGGCCTTGATCACCGCACCCAGCCGCTCGTCACCGGCCACCACCTGCGCCCAGGTCAGTCCCCCGCCGACATTCAATGACACCGGGTACTTCGCGGTGAACCAGCCCACGGTGCGGGAAAGGTCGACCGGCTCACCCTGGGCGGCGACCAATTCTTCGTCCCGCCCGTGGCCCTCGACGTCGATGGCGATCGGCGTGCCGCCACTACCCAGGAACTCCGTCGCGGCCAAGGCGAAGGCGATCAACAAGATATCGTGCACACCGGCGTGGAATGCCGCCGGAACCTCACCGAGCAGCATCTGAGTGGTCTCGATGTCCAGATACGCCGCCAGGTCGCCAGCCGTCCGCAGCGTATCCACCTCTGGCCGAACCGCCGGCAACGCGGCCGGTGTGGCCGCGATCTGCCGCCAGGTATCGGCCTCCGCCGCAACGTCGGGACGGTGGGCATGCTCTTCCAGCAGCGAGGCCCACCGGGCGAAGGACGTTCCCGGCTCAGGCAGTGTCGCCGGTTGGCCGGCGCGGTGCTGAGCCCAGGCGAAGTTGAGGTCCTCCAAGAGAATTCGCCACGACACCCCGTCGATCGCCAGGTGATGCACGATCGCCACCAACCGACTCGTCGAGGTCACCCAGACCGCGCTGAACATGACACCGGCCGCCGGGTTCAACTGCGTCCCGGCGTGCAGCACGGCGTCATCGGTCAGCACGTCAACGGTATGCAGGTGAGATCGGGCGTCTACCGAGCCGGCCTCGGGTACCTCCAGCGACCAGCCACCGGCATCGTCGCGGTCGACCCGCAGCCGCAGCATGGCGTGCCGATCCAGCAGGAGTTGCAGCATCGCCAACACATCAGCCTCGGTGGTGCCCACGGGGGCCTGCACCACCACTGTCTGATTGAAGTGTGCGACCGGGCTGCCCGCGGCTTCCAGACTCTCGAGCCAGCGGATGATCGGCGTCGCGATCACCGGACCGGTCCCGTCGGCGGTCAAGTCGGTGTCGGCGTCGACGACCGTGGCGACATGCGCCAGCCGGGCCACCGTCTGCTCGACGAAAACATCACGCGGACGGCACAATACGCCCGCGGCTCGAGCACGGGCCACCACCTGCATCGACAGAATGCTGTCGCCGCCCAATTCGAAGAACGACTCGTCGACGCCGACCCGCTCCAACCCCAGCACCTGGGCAAAGATCCCGGCCAGGATTTCCTCCACCGCGTCGCTCGGTGCGCGGTAGGAATCGCCGTCCTGGTATTCCGGTGCCGGCAGTGCCTTGGTGTCGAGTTTGCCGTTGACCGTCAGCGGCAAAGCGTCGATCGCGACGATCGCGGTGGGAACCATGTAGACCGGGAGCCGTTCGGCCACGGCCGCACGCGCCGTCGCCGGGTCGGCGGGCCCGGTGATGTAGGCCACCAGCCGCTTGTCACCCGGGCGGTCTTCGCGAGCGATCACCACCGCCTGCTCGACACCGTCCAATTCGCTGAGCGCGACCTGAATTTCGCCGAGCTCGATGCGATAACCACGGATCTTGACCTGCTCATCGGCACGCCCCACGTACTCGAGCTGCCCATCGGCGCTCCAGCGCACCAGATCGCCGGTGCGATACATCCGCTCCCCCGGCTTCCCGAACGGGCACGCGACAAACCGCGTTGCGGACAACCCGGCCCGACCGACATAACCATAGGCCAGCCCGGATCCGGCGACATACAGTTCTCCGACCACGCCCGAAGGCACTGGCTGCAACCAACCGTCAAGCACAACGAAACCGAGGTTGGCCAGTGGGCGGCCGATCGGGCTGACGGCGATGTCGGTGTCAGCTTCAACGATCTCCCGGAACGTGGCATGCACGGTCGTCTCGGTGATGCCGTACATATTGATCATCCGCGGTGCGCCGGGATGGCTCTTCAGCCACGCCCGAAGGCGGTGCGGTTCAAGGGCTTCGCCACCGAACACCACGGCCTTGAGCGCGAGCTTGTTCGACTCGTCGGAATCGGCGTCAACACTTTGCAGCGCGTAGAACGCCGTCGGGGTCTGGCTCAGAACGTCGACGCGTTCGGACACCAGCAGGGCGTGGAAGTCTTCCGGCGAGCGGACCACCGCGTCGGGCACGACGACCACCCGACCGCCGTAGAGCAGGGCGCCCCAGATCTCCCATACCGAGAAATCGAAGGCCAGCGAATGGCATTGCGTCCAAACCTGCTCCGCCAGCTCCATATCGGTGGCCAGCGCCGACAACAGTCGGGTGACGTTCTGATGCGGTATCGCCACGCCCTTAGGGGTTCCGGTGGTTCCCGAGGTGTAGATGATGTACGCGATGTCGTCGGGAGCCGGCCCCGGCAGCGTCGTGCTGGGTTGCCCCTCGACGGCGGGATCGTCGAAATCGATGATCAGCAGATCCCGGCCCTCGAGGCGACGGCGCAATTCCGCGTTGGTGATCGCCGCGACCGGCGCGGCATCGTCGAGCACGAACTGCATCCGCGCCTCCGGCACGGACGGATCGACCGCGACATAGGTCGCACCGGTTTTCAGCACCGCAAGAATCGACACGATCGCCTCGTCCGACCGCGGCAGCAACAACGCCACCCGCTGGCCGGGGCCGGCACCGTGAGCTGCCAGTAGGTGGGCCAGCCGGTTCGTGGTCTCGTCAAGCCGGCGATACGTCCATGACTGCTCGCCGTAGCTCAGCGCCACAGCATGCGGGACTCGCGCCGCCTGCTCGGCGAAAAGCCGGGGAATCGAGACCGGTGCGCTCATCGGTTCCGCCAGCACCGCCCGATTGCCCCATGCCCCAAGACAATCCCGTTCGGTGGCGTCGAGCACGTCGATCGATGAGAGCCGCCGGCCCGGATCGGCGGTCATCGCCACCAGCACCTCCAATAGGCGTCTGGTCACCTCGGCGACGTCCCAATCCGCGAACAGGTGACCTGCACCCAGTGTGCTGAGGAAGAGCTCGTCGCCAAGCCCGGAGAAGGTGAACCCGGTGCTACCCGCAAGACCGGAGTTGGTCATGTTCGCCGATGCCGGTACGCCGCCGAAGTCCAAGGTAAATGCGGCCGGGAAGAAGTTGATGACCATCCGGTCGGCGGTCTTCGTACCGCGTTCGAGCGCGTGCACCGGAAACCTCTGATGCTGCACGGCTTCTGAGATCTGGGTGTCGACGTGCTTGCAGAAATCCCGCACCGAGGACTCCGCCGGGGTGCGTAATACCAGCGGCACCAAACCGGCGGCATTCCCCGGAAGTGTTTTCAGCTCCGGGCGGACCCGCCGGCTGACGGGGAAGTCGAACACCACCTCGGAGCCCGCGGCACAACGCCCACGTACCAAGAGCGCGCTCGCCGCGGCGATGACCGACGTACGCGGGATGTCCCATTCGTGAGCCAGCTCGTCGACCCGTCGCAGGACTGCCGGATCCAGGGGCACGGGCACCGAACGCCAACCCGCATCATCGCCTTCCGGCAATCGGTTATCCGATCCGCCGCCGGAGGGAAGGTGTGCGGTCCAGTAGTCCTGGTCGTCTTGATAATCGCTTGATGCTTCATATTCCGATTCACATTCCAGCAATTCCCGCAATGAACCGAAGAACGCGGGTGGAATGAGGTCCCCAGAAATGGTGGCAGAGTAAATCGACGCGACGCGATTGACGAGCAACCAAATTCCGGCACCATCGATGACGATGTGGTGGAAACACCCGAATACGTAGAATTCCGCGGGACCGGTCTCGAATAGCGCGTATTTGAAGAGCGGGCCGGCGAACGGCATCGGCGTGCGCTGGATCGACAGCGCCGCCTCGTGCACGTCACGTGCCGGATCGTCCGAGCGGGAGAAGTCGTAGAAGTCCAGCTCGATTTCCGGGTAGTCGATGACCCGCTGGAAGACGTGGCCGTCCTCCTCGAAGAATGCCGCCCGCACCGGTTCGGCTTCTCGCATGGCACGTTGCAGCGCCCACTCGAAAGCGTCGCGTTCCAGTGCGCCCTCGACTTTCAGCAGCATGCCGATTTGCCAGTCCGTACCGCCGTGACCGGTCTCCTGCGCCAGCCAGATGTCCAGCTGCGCGCGCGTCAGAGGAAGCGCATCCTCGTTGAACTCCATCAGAACTCCCAGACCCAAACCGACCGACTAGTCAGACGCTCGGCTGCCCGCCAACCGGTCGCGCAGACTCTTCGGCCGTATGTCGGGCCAGTTCGCTTCGATGTAGTCCAGACATGCCGCACGGTCAGCCTCGCCGTGGACGACCCGCCAGCCGGCGGGGATATCGGCGAACGTCGGCCACAGGCTGTGTTGCTCCTCGTCGTTGACCAGGACGACGAAGGTGCCCTCGTCGTCATCGAACGGATTGGTGCTCACCGCGTCTCCCGACACTCTCGTCAATATGGGTAGAACAAGTTCCAAACCATACTTCTTGGGTATGACCCATGTCACGGAGTTCGGTGTGACTCACATCACCAGCAGCAACCTTTTGTGCACTCGTGCACGCTAGTGACAGCAGTGGCCACCGGTTTCTCTCAGATGGCGCGGTTAGGTTCGCCGTTGAGGCATTTCGTTGCCGCGACACCGGGAAGCCCGCGAGGAGGCGGAATCCGCCTACGGTCGTTAGTGCCCAGCGCCAGCAAGCGCCCGACATCATCGCTGACGGTGCGATTGTCCGCGGCGAGCGAACTCTTCCAACCGATCGGCGGCGTCTGCCGCGCTCTTGGCAGGTTCGGTGATCCGGGTGGCCAGCTCGCGAGCCCTGGCGACGTAGTCGGGGGCCAGGATCGCCCGCAAGTCTGCGACCAGCGACTCCTCGGTAACCGTAGAAAACCGCCGGGCGGTGCCCACCTTCAGCCGTTTGACCGCGGCCCCATAGATCGCGTGAACGAGGTCCCAGAAGAGGATCAGCTGGGGCACGCCCGCTCGCATCCCGATGGGCGTGGTGCTCGAGCCGCCGTGGTGGACGACCGCGCGGCAGGCCGGGAAGACGGTCGCGTAATTCATCAGGCCGACCACTTTGACCCGGTCGGAGTGGGGGGCATTGCTGAAGTCGGTTCCGGCTGCGCCGACCAGCGCCCGCTCGCCCAGCCGCGCGCACGCCGCGTCGATCGTCGCGATCGTGTCGGCCGGAGACTCGACGGGAATGCTGCCGAAGCCGAAGAAGATCGGCGGCGTGCCCGCGGCAATCCACGCCATGACCTCCTCGTCGTCTGCGGTCGCCAACTCCAGCGTCAGCGTCCCGACGAACGGCCGTTGCCCATCGAAGGACGTCCATTCGGTCGCGAGACCGGGAAAGCACGCCTGGTCATACGCCTGGATTTCCAGCGATCCACGTTGGGTGATCCGCCACGGCGCCGACCGGGTCGCCTTCGATAAGCCCAGTTCGCGGCGCTGGGTGTCCTCGACCTTCTTCGTCCCGCGCCAGGACATCCACCAGAACGCCCTGACCACCGCGCGGCCCAGCGGCGCCGGCAGGAAGGGCAGGACCCGGGCGTTGGGCCGCAGCGGGAAATAGTGCAGGGTGGCGAACGGGATGCCGTATCGCTCGGCGACGTTGGAGGCGGCGTCCTCGAAATTGATGCCGCTGAACACCAAGTCCGCGCCCTCGGCCAGCGACATCAACGTCGCGCTCATGTCCTGCCAGCCCTGGAACAGGGGCCCGGATATCTCCCGCCGCGCCGCGGCCATCGTCCGGATTTTCCAGGGGGTACTGAAGAAGCAGGTCCAGTAGTCGCGGTGCGCATCCAGGATCGAGCGGGAGTTCGGCCCGAATCCGACGGTGTCCGGCACGGCGGCCTCGGTGAACTCGACCAGATCCGGCGGAACTGCCATGGACACGTCGTGTCCGCGGCGCACCAGCTCACGCCCGACAGCTGCGGTGGGCTCGATATCGCCGCGGCTACCCCAAGTTGCCAGCACGAACTTCATCGCGGATGTGTGACCTCGCCGAGCGACCGCTACCGGGCGCCGCTCATGGCGAGAAATTCGCCTAGATACTTCGGTGGCTTGAGGTTGAGCAGCCGGGTGCGGTCGGCCTTGAGATCCGCGTAGGTCAGTGCCGCAACCTGTTCCGGTGAGTAGGACAGGGTCGACTCCGGAGTTCCCTTTCGGACGAATCCGACGCCCTGATCGCACTTGAGCACGCCGACCAGCAGGTCGGGGCGGGTGCTGCGGAGTTCGACGATGGCTTTCCAGACGTCCCCGTTCCAGATGCCGATCTTCAACGGCCCGGACTGCTGCGCCATGAACTCGTCCCACGACTCCGCGCGGCGGCCGGCCAATTCGAACGGCGGGTTGCAGTCGTGCAGGAAGATGACGCCGTCGTCCTTGAGATGGCGCACGGTGTTCTCGACGTCGCGCACCACCTGCTCGTAGGTGTGCAGCCCGTCGATCAGCGCGACGTCGACGGGATGTTTCTCGAGCAGAGCTGTCTCGTTCTCGAAGAAGGCGTCACTGGTGGTCTCGAAATACCGGACGTCGCGTCCCTTGGCGTTGGCGAGTTCGCGGGTGCGATCGGTGAGCCGGAACGCGGGGTCGACGGCGATCTTCACGTCGGCACTGATCCGTTGGAAGGCCTGCCCGCGCGAAACGCCGATCTCCAGGTAGACGGGGTCGGTCCGCATGGCGAGTGCCTGTTGGACGGCCCTGATCCGGTTCACGCCGGGCATCGCATCTGCCAACATCACCAGACCGTTGTTGATATTCACGCGACGATCCTTACCACAAAGCGGTTCGGCGCCATGAGGGTTTCGGCCCACTGGCCGGTGGGGGTAAGAATGGTCGGCTATGCCGCGTTCATTCGAGATCGTCACCGAATCAGCCGCCAGCGTCGCGCAGATTCACGAGGCGTTCGTCCGGGAGGACTACTGGCGCGATCGCGTCGCCGGTGACGGGTCATCCACCCTGGATTCGCTGATCATCGACGCCGACGGCGTGGTGGCGGTGCAGATCACCCAACACCTCGGTCGCCAGATACTGCCGGCGCTGGTGTCCAATTTCGTTCCCGGAAACCTGAAGCTGGTCTATCGCGAAACCTGGCGACCAACCGGCGACGGCGAAGTGCTCGGGGAGAGCCACGTTTCGGCATCGGGCGGATTGGGCTCGACCCGCGCCGACAACTGGCTCACACCGGCGGGCGACGCATCCCAGCTGCGCGCCACCGGAAGAGTGGACGTGAAAATCCCGCTGGTCGGCGGCAAGCTCGAGAAGTCCATCAGCGCGAGTCTGGCGGCCAGCATTCCTGCAACGCTGCGCTACACCACCACGTGGATAGCCGAACACGGATAAACCACCACTTATTGACGTGCGCGAATGTAACAATGCCTCGACCGCAGCGTGTCCGCTCAGTGAGTAGGTAGGTGATCTTGCGCCAGGCGCAGAGCGTTAGCCCTACCGAGAACCCTCAGACCCAGCGCTCCGACCGGAAGACCTTCCGTGCGGATATCGAAGGTTTGCGCGCGGTCGCCGTGCTGGCCGTCGTGCTGTTTCACGCCGAGGTTCCCGGGCTCGGCGGCGGCTATGTCGGCGTCGACGTGTTCTTCGTCATCTCCGGGTTTCTGATCACCGGCCTGCTCTGGCGCGAGGCGAGCAGCACCGGCACCGTACGGTTGCGCAGCTTCTACGGGGCCCGCGCCCGCCGCCTGCTGCCGGCCTCGGCCGCCGTCGGCGTCGTCACCATGGTCGGCTCGGCGATCCTGTTGCCACCGCTGCAGGCCCGGCTCGCGATCAGCGATGGCATCGCCAGCGCGCTGTATGTGAGCAACTACCAGTTCGTCCTGCGGGGCGTCGACTACTTCGCCAACAACGTGACGCCATCGCCGTTCCTGCACTACTGGTCGCTCGGCGTGGAGGAACAGTTCTACCTGGTGTGGGCGCCGATGCTGCTCGGCACGGTCTGGCTGATCCGCTTGGTCCGCCGGGCCAGGGGGCGCCCCCAACCCCGGGCAGTCGCCTCCAGGCGCCCGTTCATCGCGTTGCTCGCCGTGGTCGCGTTGGTGTCCTTCGTGTTGTCCTACCTGGCGACCTACATCGTGCCCGCGGCGGCGTTCTACTCCCTGCCCACGAGGGCGTGGCAGCTGGCTATCGGCGGGCTGGTGGCACTGACGGCCATCGGCTGGCAGCGCCTGTCACCGCGAATCGCGGCGGTCGTCGGCTGGACCGGACTAGGGATGATCCTGCTGGCCTGCGTCTGGCTGAGCCCGACCACGCTGTATCCGGGCACCGCGGCCCTGCTGCCCACCGTGGGCACTGCACTGCTCATCGGCGCCGGCTGCGCCACCGCCGACCACGGCGCTGGACGTCTGCTCGGATTGTCGCCGATGCGCGCCATCGGCCGCATCTCCTATTCCTGGTACCTGTGGCATTGGCCGGTGCTGATCCTGGCTCCGTTCCTGCTGGGACACCCGCTCGGGTTGGCGGCCCGCCTCGGTGTGGCTGCGCTGTCCGCAGTGCTGGCCTGGCTGACCATGCGCTACCTGGAGAACCCGCTGCGATTCGCGCCGAAGATCCGCAGCTCCGCCTGGCGCAGCCTCGGACTCGGCGCGGTGGCCACCGTGATCGCGGTGTGCGTCGGCCTCGGGCTGATGAGAGTCATGCCCACTCCCGTCGGGCATGGCGCCCCCGCGACGCCGCTGGCGTTCGCCGCGTTCCCCGTCCCCTCCGGTGCGCCCATGGGTGCGTATGACACCGCAGTGCACCAAACATTCGCCGAGGTCGAAGCTGCGGTCGCGGCATCGGCCCGCATGAAAGCCGTCCCCAGCAACCTGACCCCACCGCTCGAACAGGCCTATGCCGAGAAAGCCCAACTCTCGTTCGGCGGCTGCCTGCGCGAGCCGTTCGAAAGCGGACAACCCGAGTGCGCCATGGGCGATACCTCGTCGTCGACAACCGTTGCATTGGTCGGTGACTCACACGCCGCCATGTGGACCCCCGCGTTCCAAGAGGTCGCCGCCCAGCGACGCTGGCGGCTGGAAATGCTCGCCAAAGGCGCGTGTCCGCTCCTCGACCTGCCGATCACCAATCCGCTGAGCCGGTTGGCCGAACACTTCGAACACTGCGCTCAGTGGCGGGTACAGATCCTGAATCGCCTGGAATCCGAGCGTCCGCGACTGATCGTGCTGAGCCTGTGGCGGGGCTACGGCACCGCGGAGTCGTTGTCCGGATACCGGGCCTACGACACCGCTTGGATCGACAGCTTCACCAAGCTGGTGGCGCGGCTGCGCGCCACCGGCGCGCAGGTGCTGACGCTCGGCCCGATCCCAGATCCCCACATCCACGTGCCGGTCTGCCTGTCCGGCTACCTCGATGACGTCTCAGCCTGCACCCCGGCTCGCTCGGCCGCGGTCAACGAATCGGGCATCGCCGCCGAAGCCGCCGCCACCGAGGCTGGCGGCGGACAATACGTCGACACCACCGACCTGTTCTGTACCAAGGAAAGCTGCCCGGTCATCGTCGGCAACACCCTCGTGTACATAGACCAGGACCACATGGCCCTCGAGTACGCGCGTGCGCTCGCTCCGGTCATGGCGGCACTGGCCGACCGCGCACTCGCCCACACCTAGGCCGTGTCCGATAAATGTGGTAGCCAGACGGTGATGGCACGTAGGACTGCTGCGCCGCGGTAGACGATGGCGAGTTTGTCGTAGCGGGTGGCCAGGCCGCGCCATTG
>NZ_JAPJDO010000030.1 GCF_026242045.1 Mycobacterium pinniadriaticum | reverse complement strand
CTCTTCGACGATCCGGACAGCACCCTCACGGAACTCCCGGTCGTACTTCTTCCGTTTCTCTGGCATCTCGATCCCTATTGTTGATGCCTCCACGGTCTCGGGGGAAGTTCAGGTGTCAATCTTGCACCGTCGGCCGGGTTCGCCACAAAGCCCGCCGTTCGCCGAGCATCCGACCCTGCAACCACCACAACATCTCGACCACACCGGCGGCCAGCACGCCCATCGCCACACCCGCCGAGGTGGCCTCGATGTTGGAGGGATCGATCATGAACGTCTTCCGGGCCACCGGCAGGGCGAAGATCACGACGTACGCCAGACCGGAGACGGCCACCAATGCCACCCGCCACCACTCATAGGGACGGGCCACCACCGCCAGCACCCAGATCGCCCCCATCAACAGGGTGATCAATGCCGCGGTGGAAGCCTGGGTCTGGTCGACGGTGGTGGAGCTCGGGCCGTGATTGGCGATCAGGTACGACACATACGTCGTCACGCCGATCACCACGCCGGACGGCAGCGCGGAGGTCATCACCCGCCGAACGAATCCGGTGTGGGCGCGTTCGTTGTTCGGCGCCAGGGACAGGATGAACGCCGGGATGCCGATGGTGAACCATGCCGCGATGGTCACGTGGATCGGCTGGAACGGATACAACAGCGGCGGGGTTCCGAACAGCTTGTGGGACAAACCCGCAAGTCCGACCAGCAGGGCCAGCAGCACCGAGTAGACGGTCTTGGTGAGGAACAGGTTCGACACCCGCTCGATGTTGCCGATGACTCGTCTGCCCTCGCCGACCACATACGGCAGCGTGGCGAACTTGTTGTCCAGCAACACGATCTGAGCCACCGCACGCGACGCCGGACTGCCCGACCCCATCGCCACCCCGATGTCGGCATCCTTGAGCGCCAGCACGTCGTTCACGCCGTCCCCGGTCATCGCGACGGTGTGGTCACGCGACTGCAGGGCGTGCACCATGGCCCGCTTCTGGTCGGGACGCACCCGGCCGAAAGTCGTGTGGGTCGCCATGGTGTCGGCCAGCGCGTCCGGCTCGGACGGCAGCTGACGGGCATCCATGGCCTCGCCGCGCAGGCCCAGCGTCGCCGCGACCGCGCCGACCGACACCGCATTGTCGCCGGAGATGACTTTAACCGAAACATTTTGGGCGGCAAAGTATTCCAATGTCTCCCGGGCGTCGGGGCGGACCCGCTGCTCGAGGACCACCAAAGCGACGGGGGTGACACAGCCGGGCGCGCCGGGACTGTCGACGGGTATGTCGCTGGCGCCGAGCAGCAGCACCCGCATACCCCGGGCGCCGATTTCCTCGGCCTGGGCGGCCGTGGCCGATTCGGGGTCGAGCAGTACGTCGGGGGCGCCGATCAGCCAGTTACCGTGCCCGCCGTAGGAGACCCCGCTCCATTTGGTGGCGGACTTGAACGGCGCGCTGCCCGTTGCGGTCCAGCCCGGCGAATCCGGATACGCCTCGGCGACGGCCTGCATGCTGGCATTCGGTTTGGGGTCGTCGGCGGCCAGCGACGACAGCACATCGGCAATCCGGTGGGAGACCTCGTCGTGGCCGACCGGGGTGACATCAGCCAGCCGCATACCGTTTTCGGTGAGGGTGCCGGTCTTGTCAGCGCACACCACGTCGACCCGAGCCAGACCCTCGATAGCGGGCAACTCCTGGACCAGACATTGCCTGCGCCCCAATCGGATCACGCCGACGGCGAAGGCGATCGACGTCATCAGCACCAGGCCCTCGGGAACCATCGGTACCAGCGCCCCGACCATCCGCAGCACCGATTCCCGCCAGCCGACTCCTGTGGTGAACAGCTGGGTGTAAATGATCAGCAGACCGGTGGGCCACAGCAGGTAGGTGATGAACTGCAGAATCTTGTTGATGCCGCTGCGCAGTTCGGATTTCACCAGGGTGAACTTGCTGGCTTCCTCGGCGAGCTTGGCGGCGTAGGCTTCTCGGCCCACCCTGGTGGCGCGGTAGGCGCCGGTTCCGGCGACCACGAAACTTCCCGACATCACCGGGTCACCGACGCGCTTGGCGATCGCGTCCGCTTCGCCGGTCAACAGCGATTCGTCGATCTCCAGGTTGCCGGCCTCGATCAGCTCCCCGTCGACGACGACCTGATCGCCGGGGCCGAGTTCGATGACGTCGTCGAGTACCACCTCGTTGGGCGGCAACGGTTTTGTCCCCGATTGCCGCCGCACGGTGGGTTTGGCCTGCCCGACGATGGCCAGGTTGTCGAGCGTCTTCTTGGCGCGCAGTTCCTGGATGATGCCGATACCGCTGTTGGCGATGATGAGCAGGCCGAACATGCCGTTGATCAGCGACCCGGTCGACAGCACGATCAGGAGCAATACCCCGAGGATCGCGTTGATTCGGGTGAGCACGTTGGCCCGCACGATCTCGGCGACACTGCGCGATGCCCGGGTCGGAACGTCGTTGGCCTTGCCCCCGGCGATGCGAGCGGCCACCTCGTCGGCGGAAAGACCGGTGTCAACAACGACATTCATCGTGACTCATTCTCTTCGCGCAAGCGGCTCATCGCAAAAACGTTCCCATCTTGTCCTCGTCGTAGTACTCGAGCGTCAACCGGTCGCCGTCGAACGTCGCCATGGAGATACTGCCGGGTGGGAAGTTCTCCGACGGGAAGCGGAAGGTGAATACGTCGCCGTCCCAGTGGGTGAGGTCGACGGTGTCCGGGCGCGGGCCGATCGACAGCGTGAGCCTGCCGCCGGACTCGGCGACGACCGCCGGACCCCAGTAGTCGTTGCGGTAGGTGCCGGCATAGCCGGCCAGCGGCTTGGCCGGAGCCGGGTTGGCCGGTGGGGTCTTGCCCGCCAGCACTCCGAACGGTTTGTCCATGTCGGCGAAGGCGTGGGCGTAGAGGGCGCGCCAGTCCTCGCGCACCTCGCCGAACTGGACCAGGTCGGTGAATTCCGCGGTCAGCGTCTCGGGGATGCCGCCAGGGGTGGCGTTGGTCAGCGCGACGATCGCGACGTCGGCCGAGGGGATGATGACGAAGTTGGTGGCCGCACCCAGATCGAAGGCTCCCGAGTGGCTCAGCTGCACCCGGGCCGCCGAGGTGGTCCCGACGTTGAATCCGTAGCCGTAGAACCCGGAACGCATCGCCGGCTCGCTGGGCGGGTTCGACACGATCTGCGGCGACACCGCGGGCAGCAGTGCAGCCGGGTCGACGATCCGTTGTCCGTTGTACGTTCCGTCGGCCAGCACCATGTCCAGCCAGTGGGTCAGGTCGTTGACCGACGAGCTGATCCCGCCCGCGGGTGCTTCAGGGTCGGCGTCACGGGTGTAGAGCGGTTTGTACGTCCCGTCGACGTGGATATGGCCGATCGCCCGGTCCGGCCGGGCCTCATAGTCGGCGAACCGGGAGCTGGTGGACGCCATGCCCAGCGGGCGGTACAGCACCTGATCGCTGAGGTCCTCCCAGGACTTGCCGGCCGCGACGGCCACCGCCTCGGCCGCCGCGGTCAGCCCGAAGTTGGTGTAGGCGTAGGAGATCCGGAACGGGGCCAGGGGAAGCTGGCGGAGTCGTTCCAGAATGTAACGCCGGTCGTAGCCGAGGTCCTCGAGCTGGTCGCCGGCGTGGTCGGGCAGCCCGGAGCGATGTGCGTACAGGTCGCCGACGGTGACCATCTTGGTGACCGCCGGATCCGAGAGGGCGAACCACGGCAGCTTCTCGGTGACCGGGGTGTTCCAGCCGATCGCGTTCTGGCCGACCTGATGGGCGACGACGGTCGCGCCGATCGGTTTGGACAGCGACGCCAGCTGGAAAACCGTGTCGGGGTCCACCCGGTTGCCGGGATCATCGGCCGGTCGTCTGACATCCTTGACACCGAACCCCTTGGCGTACACGGTCTTTCCGCCGTGGACCACGGCCACTGCCATACCCGGGATGCCCGAGGACTTCATCAGGTCCGCGGCGATCCCGTCCAGTTTGGCGACCGCGTTGTCGACGGCGTTGTCCGGCAGCGCGAGCGCGGATGCCAGCGCGGGCGACTGGTCGACGGGCGGTGCGGTCGTCTCGGGTTTGGATGCCGTGTCGCTACACGCGGTGAGCGCGGCGACCAGGGCGACGATCGCGGCACGTGCTGCCAGAGCGGTCATGGGTTGCACCGTAGTTCCTCACAGCTCCCACCACCGGTCTATTCCCCCGGCCGTGGCGGTGACGACCCGGCCGCCGGGGCGAGGTGTCGCGGTCCGTACACCGGCGTCGTCAGCGGCCGCCAGCAACCGTTCGACCGGCTCGGCCCAGGGATGGGGCGCCAGCCGGAAGGTGCACCAATGGATCGGGACGAGCAGGCCGGCCTCGCTGACATCGCGATGGGCGCGCACCGCCTCCTCGGGGTTCATGTGGATGTCCGGCCAGGCGGTGTTGTACGCCCCGATGGGCATCAAGGTGAGGTCGAAGGGGCCGTAGTCGATGCCGATCTGCTCGAAGCTGCTGGTGTAGCCGGTGTCGCCGCCGAAGTAGGCGCGGTGCTGCGGTCCGATGATCGCCCACGAGGACCACAGGGTGGTGTTTCGGGACAGGAATCGGCCCGAGAAGTGCCTGGCGGGCGTGCAGACCAGGGCAAGGTCGCCGATCCGGGTCTGCTCGTTCCAGTCGAGCTCGATGATGCGTTCCGGGGGGATGCGCCATTGCCGTAGGTGCGCGCCGACTCCCAGCGGGACCACGAACGGTGCTCGCTGGGTCTGGGCCAGCGCGAGCACGGTGTCCATGTCGAGATGGTCGTAGTGGTCGTGGCTGATCACCACCGCATCGAGGGCGGGCAGTGCCTCCAGGGGCGCGGGCACCGGATGCAGTCGCTGGGGACCGACACTGCGCGACGGCGAGCAGCGGTCACTCCACACCGGGTCGGTCAACACCCGGTAGCCGTCGATCTCCAGCAGTGCCGTCGAATGGCCCAGCCAACTCACCGCCAACGGCTCGGTACTGATCGGCGCCGCCGAGTGGGTCAGCGGAATGGTCCCGGGCGGACGGCTGACCGAGCGGCTGGCGAGCATGTCGAACAGGATCAGGCGGTTCTCCTCGGCGTCCAGCCGCAGCGGCGAGGCGGGCTCGAGGTTGTGGAACACCCCGGCGCGGTAGTTGGGCGAACCGTCGGCGACCGGCCTGATCTCGCCCGGCCCCGCACCCAGCGATGCCGGCGCGTCGTGCAGGGCGCGCAGGATCCACCCGCCGGTGGCCAGGGAGGCCGTCCCGGCGACCAGCCGCAGCGCCGCCCTTCCGGAGGGCAGGAGCGAAGCGACCCGGGAAAAACTTCCGGAGGGCAGGAGCGAAGCGACCCGGGAAAAATTTCCGGAGGGCAGGAGCGAAGCGACCCGGGGAAGGCCGGGCATGTGGCTCAGGCCCCCGTGAACTTGGCGGCGCGCTTCTCGATGCGCGCCACCTGGGCTTCGATGACGTCCTGGCTACCCCACGCCTTGTCGAAAAGCTCCTTGTGGGCGGGCCACTGCTCCTCGAAGGCGCCGTCGTCGTTGAGCACCCGCTTGGAGGCCTGCAGTGACAGCGGAGCCAGCCCGGCGATCTCGGCGGCCCACGCCTGGGCGTCGGTCAGATCTCCGAGCCGGTTGGCCATTCCGGTCATCAACGCCGTCTCGGCGTCGAGCTTTTCAGCGCCCAGCAGCATGCCGCGCGCCCGGCCGTAACCGGCCAGCGACGACAGCCGCCGAACACTCCAGTTATCCAGTGCCAGGCCGTATTTGGCGATCGGAAATTGGAAGTAGGCGCCCGGACTCACCACCCGCAGGTCGCAGACCATCGCCAGCTGCACGCCCGCGCCGATCGCCGGGCCGTTGATCGCCGCGATCACCGGCATCGGTGCGGCGTCGATCGCCCTGTTCAAGGCGATCGCCTTGTCGGGGAAGTCGGCGGCGAACACGTCCCCGGACAGATCGGCCCCGGCGCAGAACACCGTGCCCTGCCCGGTCAGCACGATCACCCGGACGTCTTCGGCGGCCGCCTTCTCCACCGTTTCGCGCAGTGCGTCGACGAGTTCGGAATTGAGTGCGTTGCGGCGTTCGGGCCGCTGCAGCTCGATTGTGGTCACATCCCCCACGCGGTTGATACCGATCATGATTTTCAGGGTACTGGCCGGTTAACCTCGTCTCGTGAGCCGCATCGGGGCTGCCGAGCTGCGCGACGCCGCGCTGGACCCGGGGTCGTTCCGAAGCTGGGATGACGCACCTTTGCTCGTCGAGGCCGACGAGGCGTACCGCCGTGAGCTCGCGGCGGCCCGGGCCGCCACCGGTTTCGACGAGGCGGTGCTGACCGGTGAGGGCACCGTGTTCGGCCGCCGGGTCGCGGTCGTGGCCTGTGAATTCGACTTCCTCGCCGGGTCGATCGGGGTGGCCGCGGCCGAACGCATCACCGCTGCCGTCGAACGCGCGACCGCGGAGAAGCTGCCGTTGCTGGCGTCGCCGAGCTCGGGCGGCACCCGCATGCAGGAGGGCACGGTCGCGTTTCTGCAAATGGTGAAGATCGCCGCGGCGGTCACCGAGCACAAGCGGGCGCACCTGCCTTACCTGGTGTATCTGCGGCACCCGACGACCGGCGGGGTGTTCGCGTCATGGGGTTCGCTGGGCCACATCACCGCCGCGCAACCCGGCGCGCTGATCGGTTTCCTCGGGCCGCGGGTGTACGAGCAGCTCTACGGTGAGCCGTTCCCGCCCGGCGTGCAGACCGCGGAGAACCTGCTGCGGCACGGCGTTATTGACGCGGTGGTCGGTGTCGAGGCGCTGCGCGCGACGCTGGATCGCGCGCTGACGGTGATCACCGATGCGCCGACGCCGCCACCGCCGGCCCCGGCGCCCGACGGGCCGCTACCCGACGTCCCGGCCTGGGAATCGGTCATGGCCTCCCGGCGCCCGGACCGGCCCGGCGTGAGTTGGTTGCTGCGCGAAGGCGCCACTGATCGGGTGCTGCTGTCGGGCACGCACGGTGAGGCGGCCACCACGGTGCTGGCCCTGGCCCGGTTCGGCGGCCAGCCCGCCGTCGTCGCCGGTCAACAACGGGTGGTGGGCGGGCTGGATCCATTCCCTGGTCGCTCCGCTCCTGCCCTCCGGATCGGCCCGGCAGCGCTGCGCGAAGCCCGCCGCGGCATGGCGCTGGCGGCCGGTCTGCAGCTGCCGCTGGTGCTGGTGATCGACACCGCCGGACCGGCGCTGTCGGCCGAGGCCGAGCAGGACGGCCTGGCCGGCGAGATCGCTCGCTGCCTGTCCGATCTGGTCACGCTGGACACCCCGACGGTGTCGGTCCTGCTCGGCCAGGGCAGCGGCGGGCCCGCGCTGGCGATGGTGCCGGCCGACCGGGTGCTGGCCGCCCAGCATGGCTGGCTGGCCCCGTTGCCGCCGGAGGGCGCCAGCGCCATCGTCTTCCGCGACACCGCACACGCCGCCGTGCTGGCCGCCGCCCAGGGTGTCCGCTCGGCCGATCTGCTGCGCACCGGGATCGTCGACGCGATCGTGCCCGAACATCCCGATGCGGCCGACGAGCCTGTCCGGTTCGCCCGGCGGATGTCCGACGCGATCGCGCGCGAACTCCACGACCTGCGCGGCCTACCCGCGCCGGATCGCTTCGCGGCACGGTTGCGGCGGTACCGGCGCATCGGATTGCCCCGCTGACGAGTGTTCAGCTGCGGGCGCGCTCAAGCAGCGTGCAGACCTCTTCGTCGGAGGTCTGCCGGAAATCGTCGTACGCCTGCCCCACCGCGCTGAAATACGTTGGCGTACTGGCACACACCACGTCGTCGGCATAATGCCGCAGATCGGCGACGGTGTCGGGGCCGCCGATCGGGGCGGCCAGCACCACCGTGGCCGCACCCTGAGCACGGGCCACCAGGCAGGCGGCGCGGGCGGTGGACCCGGTGGCGAATCCGTCGTCGACGATGACCACGACCCGACCCGCCAGCGGAAGCGGAGCCCGCCCACCGCGGTAGCGCTCGACCCGGCGCTGGAGTTCGACCCGCTGGGCGGCCTCCACCTCGGCGATCTCGGCGTCGCTGACCGGCACATGACGCAGCACCGAGTCGTTGAGCACCCGCACGCCGCCCTCCCCGATCGCACCGAACGCCAGCTCGGGCTGGATCGGCACCCCGAGCTTGCGTACGACGATCACATCCAGCGGGGCCTGCAACGCCTTGGCGACCTCGAAGGCGACCGGCACCCCGCCGCGCGGCAGTCCGAGGACGAGCACGTCCCGATCGCGGTAGTCCTCGAGCCGGCCGGCTAGTCGGCGGCCCGCGTCGGCCCGGTCGACGTAGCGGTGCATAGTTCGCAGTGTGCCGCCGAAACCGACATTTGGCTGCGAAAGTGCGAGACGTCGTCGTCGAAACGTCGAACTCGAGACGGGATCAGGCCAGCGACTCCAGCCAGGCGCGGTGCAGTGCGGCATAGCGGCCCTGGGAGCCGACGAGCTCACCGGGCGGGCCGTCCTCGACGATGCGGCCGTGCTCGAGCACCAGCACCCGGTCGGCGATCTCGACCGTCGACAACCGGTGGGCGATGATCAGCGCCGTCCGGTCGGCGAGCACCGTCCGCAGCGCCCGCTGCACGAGTCGTTCGCTGGGGATGTCCAGCGACGAAGTCGCCTCGTCGAGGATCAGCACCGCCGGGTCAGCCAGGAACGCCCGGGCGAACGCGACCAGCTGCCGCTGCCCGGCGGACAACCGCCCGCCGCGGGTGGCGACATCGGTCTGGTAGCCGTCGGGCAGCGCGGCGATGAACTCATCGGCGCCCACCGCCACCGCGGCCGCGTGCACCTCGGCGTCCGATGCCGACGGCCGCCCGAACCGGATGTTGTCGGCGACGGTTCCGGAGAACAGGAAGTTCTCCTGGGTGACCATCACGACGTGGCGGCGCAGATCGCTTTGCGCGAAGTCCCGCAGATCCACATCGTCGAGGGTGACCGCGCCGGCCGTCGGGTCGTAGAACCGGGCGATCAGCTTGGCGATGGTGGTCTTGCCGGCGCCGGTGGTGCCGACGAGCGCGACGGTCTGGCCGGCGGGCACGACCAGGGACAGCCGCGGCAGCACGGGACGATCAGGCACATAGTTGAAGCGCACGTCGCGAAAAGCGATCTCACCGCGGATCCGCTCCGGGTGCACCGGGACGGCCGGGTCGGCGATCGCCGGTTTCTGGGCCAGCACCCCGGCGAGCTTCTCCAGCGCCGACGACGCCGACTGAAAGGTGTTGAAGAACTGCGAGATCTCCTGCATGGGCTCGAAGAACATCCGCAGATACAGCAGGAACGCCGTCAGGGTGCCGATCGTCATCTCGCCGTGCAACACCCGATAGCCGCCGTAGAGCAACACCACACCGGTGGTCAGATTTCCGACGAGCTTGACCGCCGGCATGAAGATCGCCAGCAGCCGGAACGTCCGCTCGTTGTCCTCCCGGTAGCGGTCAGCGACGTCATCGAAGATCTCCTGATTACGCGGCTCGCGACGGTAGGCCTGCACCGCCTTGATACCGGTCATCGTCTCGACGAACTGCACGATCACCAGCGCGGCACTCTCCCGCACCCGGCGATAGGTCTTGGCCGACTCGGCCGAGAACCACCAGACCAGCGCGACCAGAATCGGAAAGGCGGCCAGGCACATCAGTCCCAACCGCACATCGAGAACAACCAGCAGGATGGCCGTGCCGAACAAGGTCAGCACGGCGGTGATCAGGCTGTCGAAGCCGGTTTCCAGCATGTCCTGGATCGCCTCGACATCGTTGGTCAACCGGCTGACCACCCGCCCGGAGGTGTAGCGGTCGTGGAAAGCGACGTCGAGACGCTGGAAGTGCCGGAAGACGCGTCGACGCACCTCCAGCAGCACCCGTTGACCGATGCGCCCGGAACGGTTCAGGAACAGCAATCGACTGGTCGCCTGCACCGCCACCGCACCGCACAGCACCGTGACCACGATGACCAGCTCACGCGCCGAACCACCGGCCACCAGCGGCGGGATCGCGTGGTCGATGCCACGCTGAACGAGCAGCGGAACCGACAGCCGCGCAACGTTTTCCACGACGACCACGACGGCCAGCAGCCCGACGGTCAGTCTGAAGGGCGCCAGCAGCGAGCCCAGCAGGGCGCGGGCCTCGCGCCGGCGGGGCCCGGTCTCGTCGATCGGCAGGTCGTCGGGCTGTTCGTCGAGCCGGCCGCGCCATTCGGTGGCGGTCATCGCTGCCTGCCTTCCGTGGCGGCATAGTCAACGGTGCGGCGGGTGATATCGCGCTGCTCGCGAGCTTCGGTGTAGGCGACCTCGAGCCGCCGCCGTTCGTCGTCGTCCTCCCACCCCGGCCGGGGCTCGCAGCCGTCGTCGAGTTCATCGTCGGCGGCCAGCAGGAAGCGGTAGCGCGGCACGCTGGCCAGCAATTCGGCGTGAGTTCCGATATGGGTGATGGTGCCCGCGCCGTCGACGGTGTCGACCAGCGCGACCTTGTCGGCGAGGAGGACCGTCGACGCGCGATGAGCCACCACCACCGCCGTCACACCGGCCAGCACCTGCCGCAGCGCCGTGGTGACTTCGGCTTCGGTGTGGACGTCGAGCGCGGAGAGTGTGTCGTCGAGCACCAGGATGCGCGGTGCGGCAAGAATGGCGCGGGCCAGCGAAAGCCGTTGCCGCTGACCACCCGACAGGCTCATGCCCTGCTCACCGATGCGGGTCTGCAGACCGTACGGCAGGTCGTAGACGAACTGCGCGGCGGCGATCTCGATGGCCCGGCTCAGTTCCTCGTCGGTCGCGGGGTCGTCCTCGGTACGTCCCAGCGCGAGGTTCTCGGCGACCGACATGGAGAACAGCGTCGGGTCCTCGAAGGCGGTGGCGACCGTCTCGCGCAACGCGTCCAGGGACAGCTCGCGGATGTCGGTGCCGTCGATGCGGATCTCGCCTTCGGTGACGTCGTAGAGCCGGGGCAGCAGTGACGCCAGCACCGACTTGCCCGAACCGGTGGCGCCCACCAGCGCCAGGGTCTCGCCCGGTTCGATGGTGACGTTGACATGGCGCAGCGCCCAGCCGTCTGATTCAGGGCTGCTGATGTCGTTCCCCGTCGTCACGGGGAAGCGAAACCCCACGTCGACCAACTCCAGCCGGCCGCCGCGCGGCGCGACGGTACGAGGTCCGTCGGTGATCTCGCGAGGGGCGTCGAAGATCTCGGCGATCCGGTTGGCCGCCGTCATCGACTCCTGGGTCATCGACAGCAGGAAACCGAGTGAGGCGATCGGCCAAACCAGCGACAGCATCATCGTGATGAACGCGACCAGGGTGCCGAGGGTGACCAACCCGTGCCCGGCGGCGTAGGCCCCGAAGCCCAGCACGACGATCAGCGTGAGGTTGGGAATCGCCTCGAGCAGGGTCCAGAACTTCGCCGACACGGCCACCCTCTGGATCTGGGTGTCATACAGCGTGCTGGCTTGCTCATCGAAGCGGTCGTAGACATAGTCTTCGCGGCCGAACGATTTCACCGCCCGCAATCCCAGCGCCGACTCCTCGACGTGGGTGGCGACGTGACCGGCCTGATCCTGCGCCTGCCTCGACAGGCGGGTGAAGGCGTGTTCGAAGTGCAGCACGGTGAGCGTGATCGGCACGATCGAGACGAGCACCACCACACCGAGCGGCCAGTACATCGCCAGCAGGATCGCGGTGACCACGGTGATCTGCAGGACGTTGAGGATCAGGAAGACCAGACCGAACGACAGTAATCGCCGAATAGTGCTGAGGTCGTTCATGATTCGCGACAGCAGCTGGCCGGATTGCCAGCGCCCGTGAAACGACATCGGCAGGATCTGCAGGCGGGCGTAGAGATCCTTGCGGATATCGGCCTCCACCCCCATCGTGGCCCGCGCGACCAGCCAGCGCCGAATGAACCACAGCACCGCCTCGGACATGCCGACCCCGATGGCTGCGGTACCGACCAGCCACAGCCCGCGCTGGTCCTGGTGGCGAACCGGGCCGTCAATCACCGCCTTGGTCATCAGCGGAATGGCGACGGTGGCCACCAGGCTGGTGACGGCGATGCTCACCATCGCGATCCAGCGAGCCCGATACGGCATCAGGTAGGGCAGCAACCGGAACAGATCGGAGGCAGCCCGAGGCGAGCGGCGCGGCGCGGCGATCGCCGGATCCGAGCGCGCCGGGGTTTTGGAAGTCACCACATCCACCGCGTCAACCACTCTTTCGCCATCGACCACCGCTGACGATATCCAGCCGGTACGACACGACCCCCCATGCTCGATGATCGCACGCACAGCAATCGGTTATCAGTCACGACCGCATCCCCACGCTAGGACCTCAACAATGATTGAGGTCAAACCCTTCCGCCCGATGTCGCCGTGTCGCGGCGGCCTCCCACTGGTACTGGCATCGATCAGGCAAGATGGGGCCATGGACAGTAGTTCGGCTGCACCCCGAGTCCTGGTGGTCGATGACGATCCCGACGTGCTCGCGTCACTGGAGCGCGGGCTGCGACTCTCCGGATTCGAGGTGGCCACCGCCGTCGACGGTGCCGAAGCGCTGCGATCGGCGACCGAGACCCGGCCCGACGCGATCGTGCTCGACATCAACATGCCCGTCCTCGACGGTGTCAGTGTGGTGACCGCGCTACGCGCGATGGACAACGACGTGCCCGTCTGCGTGCTGTCGGCCCGCAGCTCGGTCGACGACCGGGTCGCCGGGCTGGAAGCCGGCGCCGACGACTATCTGGTGAAACCGTTCGTGCTGGCCGAGCTGGTGGCCCGGGTCAAGGCGCTGCTGCGCCGGCGCGGCGCTACGGCCACATTCTCCTCGGAGACCATCCAGGTCGGCCCGCTCGAAGTCGACATCCCGGGCCGGCGGGCCAGGGTGAACGGTGTCGACGTCGATCTGACCAAGCGTGAATTCGACCTGCTGGCGGTGCTCGCCGAGCACAAGACGGCGGTACTGTCCCGTGCTCAGCTGCTCGAGCTGGTCTGGGGCTACGACTTCGCCGCCGACACCAACGTCGTCGACGTCTTCATCGGTTACCTGCGCCGCAAACTCGAGGCCGGCGGCGCGCCCCGACTGCTGCATACCGTGCGCGGCGTGGGCTTCGTGTTGCGCACCCAGTGAACCCGTGAGGCTCGCGCGGATCCTTCGCCGCACCCCGTCCCTGCGTACCCGGGTGGCGTTCGCAACGGCGATCGGCGCGGCGATCGTGGTGACCATCGTGGGCACCATCGTCTGGATCGGCATCACCAACGACCGCCTCGAACGGCTGGACCGGCGGTTGGACGAGGCCGCGGGCTTCGCGGTCCCGTTCGTTCCGCGCGGACTCGACCAGATCCCCCCGTCGCCCAACGACCAAGACGTGGTGATCACCGTGCGCAGGGGTGATCAGGTTCGTTCGAATTCCGCCGTCGTCTTGCCCCGGCTCGACTCCGATTACGCCACCACCGAGGTCGACGGCGTCCGCTACCGAGTACGCACGGTAGAGCTCTCCTATCCCGAGGCCACGACTCTGGAGGTCGGCGCGACCTACGACGACACCGTCGCCGATACCAACAACCTGCATCGCCGGGTACTGATCATCTGTGTGCTCGCCATCGGCGCGGCCGGCCTGCTCGGCTGGCTGCTGGCGACCTTCGCGGTGCGACCGTTCCGGCGGCTGGCCGCCCAGACCCGGGAGATCCAGGCCGGCGACAAGGCCCCCGACGTCGACATCGGCGGCGCCACCGAGGCGGTGGAGATCGGCGAGGCACTCAAGGGCCTGCTGGAACGCATCTGGACCGAGCAGGACCGGACCACGGCGGCGCTGGCATCGGCACGCGACTTCGCCGCGGTGTCGGCCCACGAGTTGCGTACCCCGCTGACCGCGATGCGCACCAACCTCGAGGTGCTGGCCACCCTCGACATGACCGACGAGCAGCGCAAGGAAGTGCTCGGCGACGTCGTGCGCACCCAAACCCGTATCGAAGCGACGCTGAGCGCGCTGGAACGCCTTGCCCAGGGGGAGCTTTCGACAGAAGCCGACCAGGTTCCGGTGGACATCACCGAGTTGCTCGACCGCGCGGCGCACGACGCGATGCGGGTCTACACCGACCTCGAGGTGTCGCTGGTGCCCTCGCCCACCTGCATCATCATCGGCCTGCCCGCCGGCCTACGGCTGGCGGTGGACAACGCGATCGCCAACGCGGTCAAGCACGGTGGCGCGACCCGAGTCCAGCTGTCTGCGGTCAGTTCGCGGACTGGAGTCCAGATCGCCGTCGACGACAACGGCTCCGGGGTGCCGGAGGAGGAGCGTTCGGCGGTCTTCGAACGCTTCGCCCGCGGGTCGACGGCGTCGCATTCGGGCTCCGGCCTCGGCCTGGCGCTGGTGGCGCAGCAGGCCGAATTGCATGGTGGCACCGCATCGTTGGAAGACAGTCCGCTCGGCGGTGCGCGGCTCATGCTGCGACTGCCCGCGCCGCACTGACCCGTGTGCTGGGCACAGGTCCCAGCCAGCGAACAGATCAGGAGCCCGGCGGTCCGGTCGCCGGGTACCGTGCCGCCCATGGGACGCGTCGACGGCAAAGTCGCCCTGATCACCGGTGCCGCTCGCGGGATGGGGGCGGCACACGCCCGGCTGCTGGCCAGCGAGGGCGCCCGGGTGGTTCTCGCTGACGTGCTCGACGAGGAGGGCGCGGCAACCGCCGAAGAGCTCGGCGCGGCCGCCCGCTACGTTCATCTCGACGTCTCCGATCCCGATGACTGGGCAGCGGCCGTGGCGCTGACGCTGCGCGAGTTCGGCGCTCTCACTGTGCTGGTGAACAACGCCGGCATCGTGTACCGACGCACCTTGAAGAACCTCGAACCCGAACGCTGGCAACGCGTTATCGACGTCAACCTCACCGGAACCATGCTCGGCATCAAATCGGTGATCGAACCGATGACAGATGCCGGCGGCGGCTCCATCATCAACATGTCCTCCATCCAGGCCATGCGCGGCACGCCCGGAAACCACGGCTATGTCGCGTCCAAGTGGGCCATCCGCGGTTTGACGAAGTCCGCCGCTCTCGAACTGGCGGCCAACAACATCCGGGTGAACTCGCTACACCCCGGGATGATTCGCACCCCGATGACCGCGCACATGCCCGAGGACCTGGTGGCCGCGCCGATGGGACGCCTCGGTGAACCCATCGAGGTGTCCACATTCGTGTTGTTCCTGGCCAGTGACGAATCGTCCTACACGACTGGTTCCGAATTCGTCATGGACGGCGGCCTGATCACCGACGTGCCGCACCGCGAACTCTAGAAGCGCAACCGCACCAACACATCGGCGGGGACCATACGGTCCCCGCCGATTCGTGTCCGGCCTTCGGGTCAGAAACCCATGTGCTGATCGAATTGGTTGTGCGACGACAGATCGGTGCTCGCCTGGCTGTGCGCGGCGGAGCTGTCGTGGCCGTTAGCGAACAACGAGTGGCTCGAGTAGTCCGTGCTCGCATGCGCCGACTGGTCGTACGACGAGTGGTCCGGCGTCGCGGCGACCGCCGCCTGGCTCGACGAATCGATGGCCGCGTGCTGATCGACCGTCGCCGAGTCGTGTGCCGAGCCGAGCGAGCTCGAGCCTCCGGCATCGGCACTGCCCTGCGAGGTGGTGATCACCGAGCCCCCGGTGGACCCGGAGGAGACCTCGCCGCCACCGGTCGCGGAGCCACCGGTGTGGATGACGCTGCTCTGCGACGGTGTCACGGCCGAACCCTGGTCCGTCGTGGTCGCGGCGGCACTCGCGTCGCCGCTGACCGCACCGTGCCCGCCCAGAGCCGCCGAGTCGTGGCCCAGGATGTCGGCCTGGCCGCCAAAGGCATTCTGGAAGGCCGAGTTTCCACCCACCGTGACGTGATCCGCGGAGGTGCTGCCACCGGCCGAGCCCGCCGCCTGGGCGGAGCTGTGCAGGTTGTTGTGCAGGTTGAGGCTCGTCGCCTCGTGATTGAGGAAGTTGGCGCCGCCACCACCGGAGATACCGCCACCCGCAGAGACACCGCCACCCGCGGAGGCACCGCCACCGCCGGATGCTTCGGCGCCGCCCGACACGTCGGCGCCGGTGTTGATCGCGGCGCCACCGGTGATCCCGCCATGGCCACCAGCATTGACCTCCGCCGCCGAGGCCGCGTCAGCGTTGGTGTGGCCACCGAACGCTCCGCCGAGGTTCGTCTGGCCGCCGAACGCTCCACCGAGGTTGGTCTGGCCGCCGAACGCTCCACCGAGGTTGGTCTGGCCGCTGAGCGCGGCACCGTCGTCGTGCAGAAAGCTCACGGCCGCGGTGTTGCTCGCCGCGGTTTGCGCACTCATGGTCGCGCCACCCAGCGGGCCGGAGAAGCCGGCAGCCGTCGTGCTGCTCATCGCGGTGTTCCCGGCCGCACCCAGGCCACCACCGCCCAGGCCGATCGCCCCGCCGCCGGCGGCAGCGGTCTGATTGCCGAGGCCGGCGCTGCCGAGCGGGCTGGTGAACCCGACGTTGGACGTGTTGCTGAAGTTCGCGTTCTCCTGTGCGTTCAGGCCGGTCCCGACGTTGGCCGTACCGCTGCCGCCGGCGTTCGCGGTGCCGCTCAACGTGGCGCGCCGTTCGGCCTCGATCTCGCTGTTGGTGTCGATGACGCGAGCCCGATCGTTGACCTGTGCGCCGCCGCCGAACTGGCTGCCGCCACCGGCCGCGAAGCCGCTGCCCGCGTTGGCACCCGCACCGAATTGTCCGCCGCCCTGAGCGCCGAACCCGGTGTTGCCATGCAGATTAGTGCTGCCGCCGGCAGCTGCACCCGCGCCGGCGGCCGCGGAGCCGCCGAGCTCGCCGCCCAATCCGGCGTCGAACCCTCCGCCAAGCTCGGCACTTCCGCCAGCGCCGAAACCGGTACCGAGACCGATCCCGGTGTGGCCGCCCATCTCGGCGTCACCACCCAGCTCAGCGCCGAAGCCGGAGTTGAACCCGCCACCGAGCTCAGCACCACCTTCGACCTGGCCGCCCAGCCCCATCTCGGCGCCGATGGCCGAATCGAAGCCACCGCCGAGCTCGGCACCACCACCGGCACCGAAACCGGTGCCAAAGCCCGTGCCCAGACCAAACCCACTCTGGCCGCCCACCTCGGCGCCGGCGCCAACTTCGGCACCCATACCGGCGTGGAAGCCGGCTTCGACCTCGACACCCATCCCGGCCTGGAATCCACCGCCGAGCTCAGCACCGCCACCGATACCACCACCGAATCCGGTTCCCAGGCCGACCGCGGTCTCACCACCAACCCCGGCACCGCCGTTCAGCGCCGCGCCCAGCCCGGCACCGAGGCTCTCGCCCAGGCCAACGCCGATGCCGTCACCCACCGCGGCAGCCAACGACGATCCGCCGTCGACACCGAGATCCAGCGCCTGATTTCCGATCACGTCGGCGGCCGCCGCGGGGGCCGAAAGGACCGTCGGCACAACGCCTTCTGCGGGCGCGAAGCCGTACACACCCGAAACTGCGTGCGCCAGGCTGGAGACCGGGTCACCGCCCGCGAGCTCGAGCCCCGGGACGGCGGAGGCCGCGACCGACTGAATCTGCTCGGCGCTGACATCGGCCAGGCCCGCGTTCGCCAGCGCCGCGTTGGGATCGGCGACGAACGTCTGCGCCGCCGACTCGTTGTTGAACAGGTCGAGGATGAATTGGAGCAGGGTGTCCATGTGTAAGTGCCTTCCTGTGACTTGCTCATCACGGTATGAAGATCACGCGCACCCCGAAATGGGGCGCGGTCCCCTACCCGATACGGGCAGTACCGGGATATCCCAGCAATCCCCATTAGGGGATTAGGGGATCACTCGGATGTGCACCGCCGTTCTGCAGGACACAGTCAATGGGATCGGTATAAATACTGTTCACAGCGTTAAACATGGGCAACCGGTAATTGTGAACTGATTCACAACCGTTATCGGAAAATTGACATGCAGGTAATTATCAGCAAATCGGCGGAGGGATAAACATGCACGTCGAGCGGCATTCCGCAGTCGGCAAATAACTACCCCGCACCCGGGCCCACCCGGGTGCTCGATCGCGCAACGCCCCCGCTACGCCGCGTGGTGATTGTGTGGATGGCCGGGATGTTCGGCCAGCCAGCGACGCTCGACCCGCTTCACTCGCTGATGCTCGGCCATGATCAACAACGCACCGACTACCAGCAGGCCCGCCGCGACGGATCCCAGCATCATCAACAGCTCGTGATGGTTGTACGCCAACGCTGCGATGATCCCGGCCAAACCCACCACACCGAGGGCGATGAGAAATAGTCCAGGCAGCCACAATGTATCGATGAACGACTCGCCGGCATGCGGTTGCGTCGTCCTGGAGTGATCGACCGGATCGCGATACGCACCTTTCATCGCGATCTCCCTTCGTCCGGAGATACCGACCAATCTACGCCGCTTGTGAACTACGTCACAACGTCACAGACCGGCTTCCCACTCCAGCAGTCGGCGCGCCAACTCGGGGCCGGCGTCCTCCTGGATGAAGTGACCCGCCCTGATCCGCGCATGAGGCTGACCGGTCGCTCCGGGAATGTGCGCGATGAGCGGCCCGTCGGCCTTGCCGAGGATCGGGTCGCCGGAACCGAATACGCACAGCGTGGGTTTGTCCCAGCGGCCCAGCGCATCCCAGGCGGCGCGATTGGCCGGGATGGCGGGGTCCGTCGGCGAGGTCGGCACCAGCTGCGGGAAGGCGCGAGCCCCGGCCTGGTAGCGCTTGTCGGGGAACGGCGCGTTGTATCCCGCCCGAATGGCGGCCGACAACTTGTTGACCGTCGCGATGGCCACGATGCGGCCGGCGCTGAACACCGGCGTGTATTTGGCGAATGCGCGCCACACGTGGAAGGCGGGCGGGGTGGGCTGCGTGGCGGTGGGAAGAAAGCCATTGGCGATGAACAGCTTTGCGAACCGGTCGCTGTTCTCGGCCGCGACCCGCAACCCGATCAAGGACCCCCAGTCCTGGACCACCAGTGTTACGTCGCGCAGGTCGAGGCCGTTCATCCACGACGTTACCCATTGCACGTGACGCAGATAGGTGTAGTCGTCAGGGCGGGTCGGCTTGTCCGAGCGACCGAAGCCGATCAGATCGGGTGCCAGCACGCGATGTCCGGCCGCGGCCAGCGGCGGGATCATGGTCCGGTACAGATAGCTCCAGCTGGGTTCGCCGTGCAGCAGCACGACCGGTGGGCCGTCCTGCGGCCCCTCGTCGACGTAGTGCATCCGCAGGGGTGGTGAGTCATCTGCGGAGACCTCGTAGTAGTTCGGCTCGAACGGATAACCCTCGAGACCGGCGAAGCGGCTGTCCGGCGTGCGCAGTATGTCCACGCTTCGCCATCTAAGCACCTGGGCGTCAGCACGAGGGCTCAACGCCGATACCCACCCCTACGGCTTGGGAGCCAGGGCACTGCCCTTCAGCCACTCGCCCCACGGCAATGTCCAGTCGCCGTTCTGCCAGATCTCGAGACCGGGACCACCGGTGTTCTTCACCTCCACCACGTCACCGGGCTGGGAGAAGTCGTAGAACCAGGCCGCGTTCTCGCCGTTGAGGTTCAAACATCCGTGCGAGACGTTGGTGTTGCCCTGTGCCCACCTGGTGTCGTTGAGCTGGTGCAGATAGATGCCGTCGGTGCTGATCCGGGTGGCATATGGGATCTTGACCTTGTATCCCTCCGAGGAGGCCACCGGCAGACCGTAGCTCGACGAATCCATCGTCACCGATTCGGCCTTGTCGATCACCGTGTACACACCCGGCGGTGTCCAGAACGAAAACGTCCGTCCGGCAATGGTTTGGTAACCACCCTTACCCATTGACGTGGGCATCGCCCGAACCAACTTGCCGTTGTCGAAGACACTGACCGTCTTGGTGACGTCGTCGGCAATCGTGACGTGTGCGTCACCAATGGTGAAGGTGGCGTTGGCATTCTCGTTTCCATAGAGGCCGTCGCCGAGGCGCACCCCGAAGATGTTGGCGGCCACGGTGACGGTCGTTCCGGGCGCGTAGTACTTCACCGGTCGCCAGTGCGCGGTCTTGTCATCGACCCAGTACCACGATCCCCGCACCGGGGGGTTGGTGGTCACCACCAGATTGCGTTCGGCGGCTGCCTTGTCGGCGATCTGTTCGTCGAACCGCGCGGCGATGATCGTGCCGATGCCGTATCGCACATCCTCATGGATGGGCAGGCCACCCGGCGTCTCGAGGTACACCTGGGTGAGGTTGTTGGGCGACGCCGTCGCAAAGGTGGTGGTCCGTGCCAGCGGCACGCCGCTGGCGCCCAGGCTGTCCACCTGCATCGTGTAGGTACGCCCGTACTTCAGCGGCACCGTCGGCTGCCACGATGTCCGGTCCGGCGAGAGCGCCCCGGCCAAGGTGTTGCCGTAGTCGTCCACCAGCGAGACACTCGTCAGACTGCCGCCGACCACCTGGGCGGACACCCGGCTCAGCGGGCTGAGGTCGGCCGAGGCGTTCGCCGGCGCGACGCCCACAATCGGTGGCTTGGGCGGCGCCGGTGGCAACTGCACCTGCGCGGTGGCGGTGGCGGTCTTGCAGCCATCGTGACACCCGGGTAAGCCGGCGACGTCACTCACCAGGACGGCCAGGAGTAACACCCCCACCGCCAGGCTTGCCGTGCGCGCACGACGGGTAAAGACCACCGAAATCACTCCAGAACTGGTCGACGATGAGTTGCCGGCGTCACCATTGACGCCTGAGATCATAGACGGCCGCGGGCCCGTCTCGTCACTCGACGAACCCCGGCGTGGCCGTCACCTGCAGCAAACATCGATTCATTAGCGGAATTTAACGTTTGCGTCGACAATCTCAGTGCAACGCACTGCCTTTGAGCCACTCGCTCCACGGTAGCGTCCAGTCACCGTTCTCGGTGAGCTGTAGCGGCGGGCCGCCGGTGTTGCGGACCTCGACGACGTCACCGGGCACGGAGAAGTCGTAGAACCATTCCGCGTTCTCGCCGCTGAGGTTCAGGCAACCGTGCGAGGTGTCGGTGTTGCCCTGGGCCCACACGGTCGCGTTCAGCTGGTGCAGATAGATGCCGTCGGGGCTGATCCGCGTGGCGTACGGGATGGTCTCGCGGTAGCCGAGCCGGGAGTTGATGGGCAGGCCGTAGGTCGACGAGTCCATGACCACCGGGTTGGCCTTGTCCATCACCGTATAGATGCCCGGCGGTGTCCAGAACGTCAGCGTCTGGGCGCCGATGGTCTCCGAGCCGCCCCTGCCCATCGAGGTCGGCATGGTGCGCACCAGCGCGCCGTTGTCGTACACGCTGACCTGCTTGGTGGTGTCGTCGGCGACGGACAGGTGCGCGTCGCCGATGGTGAACGTCGCGGCGGAGTCCTCTTCGCCGTACAGGCCGTCTCCCAGGGGGACCCCGTAGACGTCGGCCTTGACGGTCACCGAAGTGCCCGGGGCGTAGTACTTTTCCGGACGCCAGTGGGCGTTCTGATCGTCGAACCAGTACCACGATCCGCGGACCGGCGGGTCGGTGGTGACCGAGAGGTGCCGCTCGGCGGCCGCCCGGTCGGTGATCGGCTCGTCGAAGTGCGCGACGACGACGGTGCCGATCCCGAACCGGCCACCGTCGAGCGGGTGACCGCCCGGTGTGGTCAGGTAGACCTCGGTCTGATCGCTGGGCACCAGGGTCTGGAAGGTCGACGACATCGTGGACGGAACGCCGCCCGGGCCGCGGGCGTCGACGGTCAGGGTGTAGGTGCGGCCATAGCCCAGCGGCACGGTGGGCTTCCAGGTCTTGAAGTCGGGGGTGACGACGCCCGGCACGGACTTGTCGGCGTCATTGACCATCGTGACGTGGGTCAGCAAGCCGCTCGTGGCCACCACCCTGATGCCGCCCAGCGGGTCGACGTCGGTGGCCCCGTCAGCGGGGGTGAGTGTCACGGAGGCCGGATCCGGGGACGGGGCCGGCCGGGGGCTCAGCGCGGCCGCCTCGGTGCGGCAGTGCTCCGGGCAGCGCGGCGCGGTGGAGACGACGACACCGCCGAGCACGGCCAGGACTGCCAGGACGACTCCGAGGCAGGCCCCACGGGCACGACGACTCCAGCTCAACTGCTCACTCCATGCGTACGCGGTCGGCCACGGCTGCCGGATACCGATGCTCGATCGGATCCCTGAAGCATAGACGGAGCGGCTGGACCGGGCGTTCGGGCAAAGGCGCGTGCCGCGTCACAATATGGACAAGACTTGAGCACATGACCGAACCCGGTGCTGCCCGTGTCGCGGTGTACCTCGACTTCGACAACATCGTCATCTCGCGCTACGACCAGATCAACGGCCGCAACTCTTTTCAACGAGACAAGGCCAAGGGCCTGGAGGCGGCGAAGTTGTCCCGCGCACGGGTGGACGTGGGCGCGATCCTGGACTTCGCCTCGTCGTTCGGCACGGTGGTGCTCACCCGGGCCTACGCCGACTGGTCGGCGGACGTCAACGCCGAATATCGCGAGCAGCTGGTCGGCCGGGCCGTCGATCTGGTGCAGCTGTTCCCCGCGGCCGCCTATGGCAAAAACGCCGCCGACATCCGGTTGGCCGTCGACGCCGTCGAGGACATGTTCCGGCTGCCCGACCTGACCCACGTGGTGATCGTCGCCGGCGACTCCGACTACATCCCGCTCGCGCAGCGCTGCAAGCGCCTGGGCCGTTATGTCGTCGGGATCGGAGTGGCCGGGGCCTCTAGCCGGTCACTGGCCGCGGCCTGCGACGAGTTCGTCATCTACGACTCACTGCCCGGGGTGCCGGTGTCCGAACCACCTCCGGACCAGGAGCCGGCCAAGCGCACCAAACGCACCGCCGATCCCGAACCGCCGGACCCGCAGACCGCGGCCACCGCACTGCTGAAGCGGGCGTTGCAGATCGGCCTGGAGAAGGACGACGCCGACTGGATGCACAATTCGGCGGTCAAGGCTCAGATGAAGCGCATGGACCCGTCGTTCTCCGAAAAGGCGTTGGGCTTCAAGTCATTCAGCGATTTCCTGCGGTCCCGCACCGATGTCGTGGAGCTCGACGAGAGCTCCACGACCCGGATGGTGAAGCTGCGCTAGCCGCTAAGCGGTCGAGTCGATCCACACCGCGCGCGCCGCGGCGAGCAGTTCCCCGGCGGCGGTGTAGAGGGCGGTTTTCGCACCGATTTTGCGACCGTCATGCCAGTCCGAGGTCGCCACCACCACACACGGCTCCCCCACCAGCGGCCGCCGGTCGATGCGGGCGGTCATCCGGCCCAGCACCGCGACGCCACCCGGGATGCGGCCGAACGCCGCCCACCCGCCGGGGCAATCCAGCGCCGCCCACACGATCTCGGGCCGTATCACACCGTCGTCATCGGCCAGCGACTCGTCCGGCGTCCACCTGTCGGCCAGAATCGACTGGCCCGCAAGCCGTTTGGCGAAAATCCGCAGCCCGTCGCCGGGCTCGCGATCGGGGCCGCAGGTGAAGCAGCCACGGAACGGATGGACGGCGTCGGCCAGCGCGATCGGCGCGTCGGCGGGAATGTCGAGAACGGGCGGCACCGCGTCGACGGGTTCGTCGACCGGTTTGGCCACCGCCACGACCTCCCCGCCGGCCGGGCGCACCTGGTAGGTCGGCCCGGCCTGCTCGACCAGCAGCGGGGTGTCCAGCGGCGGCGGCCGGCGCAACGTCACCTCGACCAGGTCCGCCGGAACCCGGGCGGCGATCACCCCACAGGCGTACCCGCCGTTGGCGCTGCCGGGTGGGCCGTTGAATCGGGCCCCGAATATCACTGAGGGCTGGGCCATTGTGGTTCTCCTTTCGCCCGGGCAAGCAGCCATGCCTGGCCTTCACCTTCACCCGCGCTGATCGGTTGCAGGTCGGCGAACGCCTCGCCGAGTTCGCCCGCCGTGGCCCGGAACTGACCCGGCCGCGCACCGACCTCGCTGAGCACGCATATCGCCAGCAGGCCGCCCGCCGCGAGCCTGCCGGCGATCGCGGGATACAGGCGTGGGTCGCGAAACCGGTGGCACAGGATCATCGCGGCCGGCGGGCCCGGTGGCAGTCCATCGTCGAGATCGACGACGGAAAACCGGCACCGGTCCGCGACGCCGTGGCGGGAAGCCAGCTCCCGCGCCTGCTCGATCGCGACGGCCGATACGTCGACACCCCACACGGTCATGCCCCGCTCGGCCAGCCAGACCGCGGCCGATCCGGATCCGCAGGCCAACTCCAGCGCCGGCCCCGCCACCGGGATGGCATCCACCTGCTGGGCGAACACCTCGGGCAGGGCGGGCGCGCCACCGACCCGGCCGGCATAGCGGTCGTCCCAGCGGGCGCGGTCGGTCGCGGTCATGGCCTCATCCGGAACGGTCGGGAATCGATGATCCGGCATGGTGCACTTTGCGCCCGCGCAGCTGGACTGCACCCTCGATGACGAGAGCGCTGAGCAGAAACCCGACCAGCACCCACAGGTGGTCGATGGCCGTCGTGGCCGTGTACACGGTCAGGGCGACGAACGAACCCAGGCAGGCCACCGCTCCGGCGACCGTGACGATGATCAGGAATCCCGACGACCCCCATCAGGCTGATGCCCTGGATGTCGACGGTGTTGACCACGAGCAACGTTCCGACCGCGGTCGCCAGCAGGCCGCCGACCATCCCGCCGATACCTATCGACACCAGCTCGCTGAGCCCGAGCTGGGCGGCCCGACGCGGCGGCGACTGATCGATCACGGTAGGCATCGATGCTACTGCTCCGGGCTGTGCCGACACCCGAATCGGTGCGACGGCGCGGCGCTGCTATGCTGGTCACAACGTTGGCGTCACGACGAAGTCGCCGACACGTCGTGGAACACCTTCACTTCACCGGCACTTCCGGACTTCCGGGAGCCGAGTTCAGCTGATTTTGTGCCCCAGCACACAGTCTCGCGGCGATCGATTTTGCCTCCCGGCAATCTCGCCACCCCATCTGATGCCCGAAAGGCACCATGAAAACCGAATCAACGTTTGCCGACCTCGGCGTGCCCGCACCACTGGTGCGCGCCCTGTCCGACAACGGCATCACCCATCCCTTCCCGATCCAGGTCTCGACCCTGCCGGACACGTTGGCCGGCCGTGACGTGCTCGGCCGCGGCAAGACCGGCAGCGGCAAGACCCTGGCGTTCTCCCTCCCGCTGATCAGCAGGCTGACCGGCACCACGCGACGTGCGGCACGACCTGCGGGCCTGGTGCTGGCGCCCACCCGTGAGCTGGCCACCCAGATCACCTCGACACTGCAGCCGCTGGCTGAGGTGTCCGGCCTACGCGTCACCACCATCTTTGGCGGCGTGCCGCAGAACAAGCAGGTCAAGGCCCTGCAATCCGGCGTCGACATCGTCGTCGCCTGCCCGGGCCGCCTCGAAGACCTGATCCGCCAGCGCCTGATCAGCCTCGACGCCGTCGCGATCACCGTGATCGACGAGGCCGACCACATGGCCGACCTGGGCTTCCTGCCCGGCGTCACCCGGATCCTGTCCGCCACACCCGCCGGCGGGCAGCGGTTGCTGTTCTCGGCGACGCTGGACAACGGCGTCGACAAGCTGGTCAACCGGTTCCTGCGCGACGAGGTGTCGCACGCCGTGGACTCCGACCAGTCCCCGGTGGACGCGATGACCCATCACGTGTTCCACGTGGCCGGTGCCGAAGCCAAGAAGGAACTGGTACACACGCTCGCCTCCGGCGCCGGCCGCCGAATCCTGTTCCTGCGCACCAAGCACCATGCGCGCAAATTGGCCAAGCAGCTGAACCAGGCCGGGATTCCATCAGTTGACCTGCACGGCAACCTTTCTCAGCCGGCACGTGATCGCAACCTGGCGGCGTTCGCCGCCGGGACGGCCCGAGTCCTGGTCGCCACCGACATCGCCGCGCGCGGTGTCCACGTCGACGACGTCGAGCTGGTGGTACACATCGATCCGCCGGCCGAGCACAAGGCCTACCTACACCGGTCCGGCCGCACCGCGCGAGCGGGGCGCTCCGGCGATGTCGTGACCGTCGTGCTGCCCGAACAGCGCCGCGATACACAGGCATTGCTGCGCAAGGCGGGCATCAAAGTTGCGGCCCAACAGGTTTCCGCGGATTCGGAGTCGGTACAGGCGCTGGTGGGCGAGGTCGCTCCATACCAGGCGCCGACCGCCGCCTCGACGCCCACGCCGCAGCGGCACACGCCCATGCAGCATCGCCCAGGTGGCGGTGGCCGGTCCACCCGCCGCCGTTCCCGTCGGCCGCGCTCCGCGGTTGGCGCCAAATAGATTTCGTTGCGGCGGTCCCGCCGCGACGAGCACCGGATGCTTCAGGCATCCATTTGAATGAGAGAAGAAAGTAAGATGGCACAGGGAACTGTGAAATGGTTCAACGGCGAAAAGGGCTTCGGCTTCATCGCTCCCGACAGTGGCGATCAGGATCTGTTCGTCCACTACTCGGAAATTCAGGGCAGCGGCTTCAAGTCGCTCGAGGAGAACCAGCGTGTCCAGTTCGAGGTAGGACAGGGGCCTAAGGGCCCCCAGGCGACGCAAGTCTCCGCGGTCTGATCGAACCCCAAACCACACCTAGGGCTGGTACGGCATTGCCGTACCAGCCCTAGGCTTTTCATCAGTCTTTCGGCGCCTCTGCGGCGGGTGCGTCCAGCGTGCGCGCCGATGCCGCGCTTTGCTCCCGCGCCGCACGCACCACCTGATCGGCGACCGCGTACTCCGGGACGTCGCGATCCTCGTCGACAACCTGCATAGTTGCCGCGTGCCGCATGACCATCCAACCGAGAGCTTGGGTCGTGGTGTGCGGGATGACCAGCAGTCGGGCGCAAGCTTCTCGGCCGACGACCACCATGATCCGCTGACGGCTGTCGTTCCACCGCATGCTCCGCATCGCGTTGGCGAAATGGGCATCCAGGATTGGTGCGGCCGCGGTTGCCGACCAGTTGATATTGATGTCGACGACCTCACCCAGCGACACGTGCAGCGCATCGATCAAGTCGGGTAGCTCACTAGCCAGTGAGCCGGTGCGTGGCCACCACGCTCCATCGATGTCACCACCCAGCAGCGAGTTGAGAGTGAGGCGTACCGGACTGGCGGTGCGGCGCGGGCCGCGCATGCCGTTCACCGGAAAGCTGCTGCCGTAGCGAATTGCTCCATTGGCGTTCCTCACGCAGCCGACCGGTCGATCCGCGGACGTATTGCGAAACGGACCACGTTCGACGTTACCCCTCGCCGCTGAGGCGCTTCGTCGGCCTCTCAGTTCGCCGGTTCGACGAGCTCTTTGATCGTCGCGCAGACGGTGGTGAGCGTGTGCTCGTCGCGGGTGGACAGGGTCAGCACGAATGCACCCTGGATCAGCGCGAGCACGGCGTCGGCGAGATCCTCGCTGGAGCGGTCCTGGCGAATGTCGCCACGCTCCTGTCCCGCCGTGAGCAAGGTCGAGAGCTGGGTTTTCCACATCTCGATCTGCGCGGCCAGCTGCGGACGAAAGTAGTCGGACGTCGCGCCCACCTCGGTGGAGAACTTCCCCGTCAGGCACGCGGTCTGAAAACCGGACTTGACGAAAACCTGCGACATGTCGTTGAAATATCCGATCAGCTGATCGACGGTGGACAACTCCGTCCTGGCAAACCAGGTGGTGAACAACTCGCCCTGGAATTGGATGTAGCGGTCCAGGACCGCCTGGGCGAACGCATCCTTGGACCCGAAATGGTGGTAGAACGATCCCTTGGGCACGCCGGCCTCAGCCAGGACGGCGTCGATCGTGGTCCCATGGAAGCCGTTCTCGTAGAACAGCTTGATCCCAGCGCGCAGCAGCCGCTCCTTGTGCGGCACGACCGCTTCCTGGGTGGTCATTCGAACCGCCTTTGTACGCCGGTGACGTGGGACTTCCCACTATAGGGCGGTTTCGTCCACTACTAGACCGAGTGGGCTAGACCACATCGTCCACAAGGCGTGATCTAGACCATTTCGTCTAGACCATTATGTCTAGTCGACTTAGTCTAAAGCTGCGGGGGCACCTGAACGGAGGATTGTCCATGAGCATCACCCACCTCACCGATTGGGCCGGGGACCGCTAATGGTCGCCATCGGAGCCGGCGGTCTGTCGCCGGCTCGCTTCGCGAGCCGGATCGTGGCCTGGTTGCGGGCGCCCGCATTCGTCGATCACGCCCCCTCGGACAAGGCCCGGCACTACCCACCCCGGCGGGCCGGCTTCGTCGAGCAGGCGTCGATGTCGCGGGAAATGTACCGGCTCTGACGCGGGACGACTCTCGGCTCGCCGCAGTGTCGCGATGGCCCTCGGCGCGTTGACATTACCTCCCGATAGGCGTGTACTTGGTTTTCTACCAGGGGATCTGAGGCACTGAGGTTGCTGGTCGTCCAAAGATCGGTCATGCTGCCATAGCCACGGTTTTGGCGATCGTCGGTCGAGGCGAGCAATGGAGCACCGAACTATCAGGCGGCCGCCGGCTTCACCGGGTTTGGTCATCACCTCACCTGATCGACGGGAGAACAACCCCATGAGGGCGGCAAGCCGCACGAATGTGTCAGCGTGACGCGACATCAGAAACCAGGCGGCGCGGGTCGGCGCCCAAAACCGTCTGCGCCGAGGCTACGGCTGAGGTTGAAACCCCAAGCACCCCATCGGGGATACGTAGACGGCGCGTGGTGGCCGCACAGTGATGACATCGCAACGGAACTCCCGGATCTGCTCGCGGCGCTGTCGACGCGACTCGCGCAGGCCGATCGCGTTGTGTACAAGGTGGGCGATTGGGCGGAAGCGCCGGTCGAACTGGCCATCGATGGCCGTCAGGTGCATCTCGAAGGTCATCGACTCCAACCGCCCAACACCGTGGAAGTCCACGGACCCAACCGCACGAGGATCCTTCTGCTGATCGTCCCGCCCCACACCGACCCGGACCGCGCGCACACCGCCATGATGACGGCGGCGGACCCCGACGACGAGTCAACCGTCGATGGCTTGCTCATGATCGGTCTGCGCGAGCGGGAGTCCCGCACGAAGCGAGCCGCCGCACAGGCGAGCTGGGATCGTGATGGCGGCACCCTGCGAAACCTCGGCGGACTCGACGAGTAAGGGCATGTCACCAGTGACCGCCTCTGGGCGAACACCGAGATCGTGGTGTCGCCTCCGGATGGGGCCGCTCATCCGATCGATACGAGTCGATCGATCGAGTCCCTGGGCAGATCGCCGTCGACGACTGCCATCACCTCCAGCCTTTCCAAGGTGATAGCGCCGCTGTGATTATCCAAGAAGGCAATATCCGCTGCGTCACGACCCGTAGCAATCCGCACCAGTGTCTGCCGTGGCGCCAAGAGGGTTCCATCGACCACTCGCCACTGCCCCTTTACGTACGCCTCGGCGACGGCATGGAAATCCATCGGGTACAGCCCCGGCGCGTACACTGAGACGACTCGAGCCGGCACGTTGACCGCTCGGAGAAGTGCCACCACCAGGTGGGCGAAGTCGCGGCATACGCCCGCTCCGGCGAGCAACGTGTCCACCGCTCCATCGATCGGATCGCTGGAGCCGGGCACGTAATTCAATCGGGTGCCCACCCATAGCGACACCTTCTCCAGCAGGGACTCCGAGTCGAGATAGCTACCGAATTCCGTTGCCGCAAAACCGTAGAACTTGTCAGCCTCGGCGTAACGACTGGGGCGCAGGTACATCGACAAGTCGTACTCAGTGACCGGCGCCGGATCTGCCCGGCCCACGATTGTCGCCTCATAGCCGACCCTCAGGGTCCCGGCCTGAGCGTCAAGTTTATGGATGCGGTTACCGTGTACGCCGCCGATCTCGAGAGGAAAAACCGGAGAGCCGTTCAACACGAACGACAACTCCTCGAAGACTGATATGCCCGGTTGTGGCGCGACAGCGATCTGGAACTCAAGTGTCGTCGCGCCGGTGATCGCGACTTCGAGTTGTACGCCCACTTCGCGCTTCATCAGGCCAGTGTGCACCACCCAGCCGCTCAGCGCTCAACTCCCATAAAGCGCAAGCCACACCGCAGCGGATCCCCCGTCGTCCACGGTCAACCGGAGGCCGCTACTGTCGATCATTCGCGCTACTCTGCCAGCGCCGAAATCAGTTCGGGCACTGAAACAGTGGCGAAACCGATCTCGGCGTCACCGATCCCGTAGGGAAGCACCAACGTGTCTGCGTGCACCAGCGCACCGCAGGAATAGAGGACGTTGGGAACGTATCCGTTCTGCTCGTCGACGGTTGGACTGAGCAGAGGCTCGCGTAGACGGCCGAGGACCTTTGTCGGGTCGTCGAGATCCAGCATCACCGCACCTATCCGATAAGTGCGCATCGGGCCGACCGCGTGGGTCAGCACCAACCATCCAGCATCGGTTTCAATCGGTGAACCACAGTTTCCCAGCTGGAGCACCTCCCAGGGCGCAGCCGAACGTTGGCATACGTACGCGTCCGTCCACACAAACGGCTGATCCGAGTACACAATCGAGTTGGACTCACGGTCGGCCCTGGACAATGCGGCATAGCGACCATTGATGCGACGCGGAAATAGCGCCAGGCCCTTGTTCGCCGCAGCGCGTCCGACCATCGGTGTCGAGGTGAATGACCGGAAGTCGGCTGTCTTCAGCAGCTGCTGGCTGACGTGCGTGCCGCTGTAGGCGGTATACGTGGCATAGAATGTCGCCGCGCCGTCGTCATCAATAAAGCGAACGAATCGCGCGTCTTCCACAGCGACCGACTCGGCTTCGGTAGCCGGCCACAGAATCCTTTCGGATATGGGTACCCGGCAAGGGAATTCGACGGCGTAGCTCCTGTCGGCGATCGCCCGGACATCGGAAATCGTCTTGAGCGCATGTCCTCGCGTGCTCAGGTGGGTTTGGAGGACAGTCAGCCGACTTTCGAGGTCGATTCGGCTGAACCGCTCACCTAGTGAGTCGAAGATGAAGTCGGCCAACTCCCCCGCAACGCCGAGTCGGCCAAGCTCGTTGCGGAAGACCGCTGCGTCAAGCAAGGTCGATGACGTCGCGCCGACTGTGGCGAGCGCGGAGGGAGGATCGATCTGAGGGAGACCCGATGCATCGATTACACCGGTCCGAAACCCGATGGACGAGCGGTGCCCTTCGCCAACGCCGCGCACACTCATCACGATACGCAGGCTGCCCTCTGCTGTCCCAGCCTGGTCAGGGTATGCCACGATACTGGGGTTGCACAGGGCAGCTCCCTCGATCGAGTACTCGGCGGTGAAAGTTGCACCCAGTAATAACATTCGGGCGTCAGATATTTTCGTGCCAGGACCCAGCCGATCGGCTAGCTCTCGGGCATGCCTGCGAAAGGTGCCGCCGAGATTGCGGTGCCGACCGTTGAATCGCGTGATGACGTCGTCAAGAGAACGAAGAACCTCGTCTTCACTCAACGCAAGTACGCGCGCTACCACCGCTCCAGCACGTGAATCTCCTTGCTCGAAACCCTCCTGCCCCGGTACGAAGAGTCGAGTGACCACCCGCGAGCGATCGGCGGTCAGCCGCAGCGCAATGCGCTCGGCAAGGTCGGCTTTCATCGCTTCCGTCGCTGTCATCGCTGCAGCAAGGATATTCGCTGGGCATGCTGCAACGTCGAGAGCAGGGCAAGTGTCGACTCGGCACCCTGATTGCGGTTGACCCCATCGGCTTGCAACCCGTCAAATCCACCGCCGGACTGAGGATTCCACATGACTTGGCCGGTGTCGTTGGCGCCGGCGAACCAGGCCGCGGCGTTCCGCACTCCATCGATCCAGCTAGCGGCAGCGTCGACGCCAGCAGCACGGGCGCACGCTTCGGCGAGAGTCGAAACTTCGATCGGCTGCTGGTCGAACGCGGGCCTGCCGTCACCAGGCCCCCTGCCCGCAACCGGCGTGGGAGATAAGTGGCCATTGTCGGTCTCGAGGTCCAGCAGCCAGGCCAGGAGGTCCAGGCCCCGCTGCCACAGTTTCTGGGACTCCAATGCAACGCCCGCCGCGATGATCGCCTCGGCGAGCACAGCGTTGGCGTAGGTCAACCGCGGCTCGGGCCACGGCCAGTTCGGATCGCCGGTCGGCTCGGGCAACGCGACCGCATAATCGGTGATCAACTTGAGGGCTGCGCGGTGACCGGGTTGGGCCGCAAGGACTTCCGAGGCGCCCAATGCCGCATATGCCATTGCCCGCGGCCATGGTGAACGCACCTGCGCCGCACGCTCGAACTGGACGATCGCAGATTTGCGTACCCAGACGACATCACTGCGCGCTACCGCAGTTCCGAGTCCCCAAATGCATCTGCCCCAACAGTCGTCCACACTCGGTTGGTCCACCCAGTTTCCCGAAGCATCCATGCGATTCCGGCACGCGCCGGTAAGGGCTTGAGCGTCGCTCAGAAATCGCAGGGCCACCCCGGCCAGGCGATTGATCTCGCCGGACGCGTTGGGCTCGCGGCTGGCGACAACGAGCACTCGGGCCATGTCGTCGGTGCAGTAGCCGTGGTCAGGCCGTGGTTGATCGAGACACGCATGCTCAAGGGTTCCGCGATGATCCGTCATCCGGAGCAAGTGGTCGAAGATGGGACCTGGCGTCTCGTTGCTCACACCAAAGCCGATCTCATGGCACGAAGGCGCTGTGCGAGAAGAAGATAATCTCTGGCAACCATCGGCCACGCCATCGCGGGTGCCAAAAGGCGAGCCCGTGCCGCCATGTTCCCAGCGAGACGGGGCTGAGTCAGGATCGTATGCAGGGCGGATCTCAATGCGTCCGGATCATTGTGCGGCACAATAATCCCGGTACCGTCGCTGAGCAGCTCGACGGCATGCGGGAACGCGGTGGCTACGACCGGGCGTCCGTTGGCGATCGCCTCGACCAGAACTCCCGAGGTCACTTGGTCAGTGGAGTCGTACGGCAAGACCACCGCCGCAGCCGACTGCACCAACGCACTGAGTGTCTGGGTGTCCCGGTAGGCAGCGTCGAAACTCACCGAGTCCGCGACTCCGCGGGATATCGCCCGTTCCCGGAGCGCGTTGCGGTAGGCCTCACCATCAGCGGCGAGAACCTTTGGATGCGTCTGCCCGGCAACCAGATAGCGGGGACGCCCGGGTAGCTCGTGGAGCGCATCCATGGCGTCGATGACTCGCTCAACGCCCTTACCGGGCCCCAACAGACCCCAGGTCAACAGTGTGGGACGCCCCGAGCGCTTCACCTGGACCTTGCCCGCCACGGTGGCGCCGTGCGGGATCGTGACGATCTTTCTGCGGTCGACGTCGTAGCTTTCACGCAGTCGCGCATGCGCGGCCGCCGACATCACGACAACCACATCGGCTGCGGCCATGGTCGTTTCGAACACCCAACGCTGTCGCGGGGTAGGCGCTTTCAGCACGGTATGCGCAACAACGATCGACGGCACCCGTAGCCCTCGGACGATGTCGACAATTTCCTCGCCGTCGGCTCCGCCGTAGATGCCGTACTCATGTTGCACGATGACAACATCAGAGTGGTTCAGCAGTTCCACGCCGGCGGCCACCGACGTAGGCACGCCATTGGTCAACTCTCCGATGACCCGAACGTCGCCGCTGGGCGGTCCGTCGGCAATGCGCACCACATTGACCTCGGCAGCGTTGGCGCGCAGCCCTTCGGACAGGGCGGCGCAGAATGTCGCCAGCCCACATCGGGTCGGCGGATACGTGCTGAGCATTCCGATGCTCGGAACGCGGGCAGGCGGGGCGACAACAGGCGCCAACGACGGAAGGACAGAAAACAAGTTCAAGGTGATCCCGCCTGGCGGTCGTCACCGATGTGCCCGGCGTGAGCGAATGCTCGGTAAGTTCAGCGGCGGACGGCTGACTTATTCCGGACTGGCTGGATTTCCAACACCGCCCACGCTACACCCCCGGAGGTGGGGGCATGCGGGCGCGGGCACGCCGCACCGCTTCGTCAACCAGGCTTTGAGCCACGTCCACGAGCTTGCGCTGCTCGGCTTGGCTGATCGTCCGCAGATGGCCAAGCGCATCCTCAGTGCTCCGTCCGGTACGTCCACGGATGAGACCAACCGCTTGATCGATCACCGGCCTCGCCACCAGCGCCGCCTGCAACCGCTCGGTCAGAACTTGGGCGTCGGAGAGAACCTGTGCATTGTGCACGGCAACCGCGGCCGGCTTGGCGAACAGCTCGCCTAATTCGACGGCGTGCAAGTCGAAGGCATCTTTGGCGTGGGCGTACACGCTGATCGCACCGACGACGTGGTCGGCCACCACGAGAGGCAGCGCGAGCACGCTGTGCACACCGAGTCTGCCCGCCCGCGGTCCGAATCGACGCCACCGCTGGTCTCCACCCAAGGACTCAGACCGCACCGTGCGGCCCTCCCGCATCGCGGTGAGGGACGGACCTTCACTCAGGGCGGTGTATTGGATACGGTCGATTTCCTCCACGAACGCGGCGCTGGCCGACACTGCCTCCACGACGTCTTCTGGCCGATCGGCACGCAACAATGCCACCCCGACACCGTCTGCGCCGGGTATCACCCGTGCCGCGAATACCGACACTTCCGCAAGCGATTCCGATAGCGACCGGCTGCCCGCGACCAAACCCGCCAGATCACCGATTCCCGCGCGCAGGTTCGCCTCGTCGTCATCGGGTTGATCCAACTCCGCCATCTTGGAACCCGCTCCCACATATCTCCGCCGTAGCCGCAGGTACCGGCGACGGGGCCGTACGTAGCCGGCTCGGATTTCCTCACTGTACTTTGGCCGTTGTCTGGTTACTGCACTCTGCCGACGAACTTCACGCGTACAGTCGCTGCTATCCGGGACCATTGACAGGCCCCCAGTTGAAGGGCCCTTGATGTCCGATAAATCCCCTCGCCAAGCAATGACGAAGAAGTCCGGTAAGTCTCTGAAACAAAAGCGTGCCGACAAGCGCGCCAAGGTCGACGGCGCTTCGACCAACGATGTGCTGAACACCAAGTAGGCTGACCGCGTCCCGCCCTTGCCCTGATCTCCTTCGGCGACAACGGGTTTCAATCGATTCACCGCGCCTGCCGTTAGATGACCCATTTCGGCCCTGTTACGTGTAGGCTTGAGAAGTCGGCGATTCTGAGCAAGTCTGCAGGCCCCCTGGTCGCCGACGATCCTGGCCGGGTTCACGGCCATAGATAGGAGCGTCCTATGACGCCACCAGAAGTTCGCCCTTCAGTCGGCTGGAAACAGCCGCCACCTCAACACACGCCCCGCCTGCGGCTGAAGCCGAAAGGTCCCCGGACCGGCCGGGTGGATGGGGCTTGGTGGCCGCACAGCCAAGACCTCGAGATGGAGGTTCCAGACCTGTTCGCGGTGTTGTCGGTCCGACTCGGGCCCATCAACTACTGCCTGTACAAGTTGACGGAGTGGGTGAAGAGCCGCAGCAAGATTCCGATCGGCGAACGAGTTGTCCGCCTCAGCGGGTATAACCGCCAACCGAGCAACACCGTCGAGATCCAGGGGCTCGGCGGCAGGACGGTTGTCCTCCTGGTGGTGCCCGCCGCGACGGGTCCGGATCGGGCGCACGCCATCATGATGGCGGCCGCGACTCCCGACGACACCTCCACTGTGGACGAGTTGTTGGCGGTGGGCCAAAACAGCTAGCTGGGAGTGCGGTGCCATCGTGACGGCGAACGGCCCGGTATTCAAGGCTTTCAATGAATTCGGCGTCGAGGACATCCCTGCCGAAGCTGAGATCTCACAGCGGATGCTTCGCCGGCTCGAGGACATCGAAGCTGCGACCAGCGCTAGGCCCAATTCTCCAGCCGCACGTGCAGCCCTCGCATCGAGTGTCATCGCGCATGCCGTAATCGAACTTGAGATCGAACTTTTGCAGCTGAAGGATCATTTACACGCCACATATCCCGATTTCGCACGTTGCTTGTCTTGTCGACCCCGGCGTGAGTCGACACAAACGACAACATTTTTCTAGATAGATTGGACTTGATAATGACCGTACATGTGACCCGCGACGATGGCGCAGTCGATGAATTCGCCCGCGATGGCGATCGCTACATCAAACATTCCGATGGTTCACTGGAGATCGCGCGAGCCGGAACGATGCAGGCCAAGAGCTATCCTGCCGGTGACTGGCTCGATGTGAGCGGCGATGAAAAGCGCAAGAAGCGTATGCTTCTCCGTGACTCGATGGCTTGGTTCAGGCGCTCTTGACGTACTGCATCGGCGTAAGACTCGACACCGGAATCATCTTCGCGTCGGACTCCCGCACCAATGCCGGTGTCGACAACTTCTCCAAGTTCTGCAAGATGACGGTTTTCGAGCGGCCCGGCAACCGTGTCATCGTGCTGTTGAGCTCGGGAAATCTGGCCGGAACGCAGGCCATCATCAGCGTGTTGACGCAGCGCTTCGCTGGTGGAGACGATGCCACCAATCTGATGGGCGCCAAGACGATGTTCGATATGGTGAGGCTGGTCGCCGATGCGATGCGCGAGACCGACCAACGCGACAGCTGTTACCTGGAGGCGAGTGGGGTTGGCTTCAACGCCTCGTTCATCGTCGGCGGGCAAGTTGTCGGGGAGCCGATGCGGCTGTTCCGCATCTACGCGGAGGGCAACTTCATCGAAGCCGGGACCGACACCATGTTCTTCCAGACGGGTGAGACCAAGTACGGCAAACCGATCCTCGACCGCGTGCTGACCCACCACACATCGCTGGCTGATGCCATCAAATGTGTTCTGGTGTCGTTTGATTCGACAATGCGAAGCAACTTATCAGTGGGGATGCCGATCGACCTGATGTGCTACGAGAAGGACAGCCTGCAAGTGCAGCGGCGACGACGATTCGACGAGGACGATCCCTACTTCACAGCGGTCAGCTCCGCCTGGGGTGAAGGGACCCGACAGGTCTTCGGGCTCTTGCCTGCACTGCGGTGGTGAGGACCGACGCCCTGGTGATGGCGAAGCAACTCGTCGAGAAACCCGGAGACGTGGGATGAAGATTCGCATCGGTTTCGAATTGATCTACGAGTGCCCCAAACCAACCCCGATGATCTTTAACCTCAACATCCACTTCACCCGGGTATCCGACCTCCTCGGTCGTGACGTGTTGGTATTCGATCCGCCGGTTCCGGTGACGGCCTATCGCGACCTATTCGGCAACTGGTGCACTCGGATTGTTGCGCCACAAGGCCGCTGCCGCATCACTGCCGACGCGATGGTCACCGATTCCGGATTACCCGACCTCATTGTTCCTGGTGCACAGCAGATACCGGTCCCTGATCTACCCGACGATACCTTGATCTACCTGCTCGGCAGCCGCTACTGCGAAACTGACCGACTGTCGGAAGCGGCGTGGCAGCTCTTCGAACACACCCGGCCCGGCTGGGATCGTGTCCAGGCGATCTGCGACTACGTGCATCACCACATCACCTTCAACTACATGGACGCGCGGGTGACCCGGACGGCGCTGGAGACGCTTGAGGAGGGGGTTGGTGTCTGTCGCGACTACACTCACCTGGCCGTCGCGTTGTGTCGCTGCATGAACATCCCGGCGCGCTACTGCACGGGGTATCTCGGCGATACCGGCATGCCACCGCCCTATGGTCCAATGGATTTCGCGGCCTGGTTCGAGGTATTCCTCGGCGGTCAGTGGTACACGTTCGACGCGCGCAACAACACGCCGCGGATCGGTAGAGTGCTTATCGCCCGCGGCCGCGACGCGGCCGACGTCGCCCTGAGCAACTCCTTCGGAGAGAGCCTGCTGACGAGCTTTCGGGTATGGACCGACGAGGTGAAAGTCCGAGGCGAGGACACCGCGGATCCTCTCGCATGAATCTTCTGTTTCGCACTTGCCGAAGTCCAGGGTGTACGGTCGCGCCCACCAACGGAGCCAGCCGCTGCGAATACCATGGCCTCCACCAGTTCATGTCGGCAGCACGAAACCCAGGCGATCAACGCGCCGGCCGCGTTGCCGCGAACCATCAACCTTAGACTTGATGATGTGTGTAAAGCGTTGCTACACAGTCAATTCTCAACGACCCATTGAGATACCCGTAGGATCCGCCAGGCGGCGGTCACACTGCGCAGCACCGGCCCCGGTGATGCAATTCGATGTCGGCGGCGAAGGCGCGCAGCGCGCTGCGGACCATGCGCGCCGTTCCGTCCGGGTGCCGGCAGACCCCTCGACCGTCGACCAGCCGGACGATGCGCCGAATCTCTTTGACCAGAGGATCGTTGGCGCGTCCGTACGCCAGTTCCTCGAGCAGCCCGGCCAGGCGCGGTAGCCCGTTGCGACAGGGGCCGCACTGGCGCGCGCTCTCGTCGGCCAGATAGCCAACGATCTCCGCGGTGCGGGCCAGCCCGCACTGGGTGGCGCCCAGCGCGTGGATGATCCCGGCACCAGGGGTCGCCCCCAACGAATTCAGGCCGGCACGGGACACCTGAGTCCCCGCGAATACCTCAGCCGGGAGCCAACTTCCGTGATAGCCGCCGATCAGTACCGCGGATACCCCACGGGGGTCGATCAGATCGGTGAGCGGGACACCGGTCGGCACCTCGACGACACCCTCACTGTCCAGTGCCCCGGATAGGGTCACCAGCATGGTGCCCGGGTGATCCGGGTCACCGACCGACCGGAACCACTCAGGCCCGTGGCGGGCGATCAGCGCGATGTGCGCCAGCGTCTCCACGTTGTTGACGAGGGTGGGCCGCCGTCGTACCCCTGATATCGCGGTGGGAACGATGCGGTCACGCGGAAGGGCCGGGCCGCCCTCGATGTGCCGGATGGCGGCGGACTCCTCCCCCGCCACGAACGTATCGGGAGCCCCCACCACCGTGATTCGGTACGGGTCGAGTCCTGCGGCCTGGCGCTCGTCGAGGGCCCTGCGCACCGGAGCTAGCGCGTCGGCGTGCACGTAGAGATAGACGGCGTCAGAGCCGATGGCCGCCGCGGCGGCGTGCAGGCCGTCAAGCACCAGGTGCGGTGCCCGGCTCAGCAGCAGTGCGTCCTTGCGGCTCAACGGCTCCCCCTCGGCGCCGTTGCCGATCACCACCGGGTTGCCGCCGTTGATCGAGGCAAACTTGCGGGCGGTCGGGAATCCAGCACCGCCGCGCCCCGACAGGCCCGCGCCGTCGATCCACGAAATAAGCTGGGGTCCAGTCCGTTCCGGCAACATGCCGAAGTGCGCGTGATGCTCGGCGAGGCCGGCCCCGTGGCCAGACAGCAATCGCGCCGCGCTACGCATCGACATACTCACTGAAGTTGGCGCGCAGCCGCCACACCAGCATGCCGACCACCAGCAGGGCGCAGCTGGCCGCGATCGCCAGAAACCAGACGCGTCCGGTGTCGGTGCCGTTGCCGAGCGCGTGCGCCATCGCGATGGGCCACAACAGATAGGTCGCCCAATGCACGACCCGGAAGGCCCGCGGCCCGATCCGCTGGCGCAGCAGGCCGGTAATCACCACGATGATCAGAACGTCGACCGCGACGGTGCCCAGACCCTGCCACAGCGGGCGGTAGGCGCCGAGGAAGGGAACCACGAAGTCGATCACCCGTAGCTTGGCGTAGGGATCCAGGAACAGCAGCCCGACATGCAGGGCCACCAGCAGCGTCGCGGACAGGGCGACGAACCGGTGGACGTCGGAGACCGCGAAGCGGGGCAGCGCCAGCAGCGGCCGTCCCGACCGGGTGGCGATGCCCAGGGCCACCGACACGGTCAGGAACGCCAGGGCGACGATGCCGTTGCCGCGTCCCAGCGCCCACAACGCCTCACTGGTCATGATCCGCGGGAGATGGTGACGTGCGGGGAGAAGCTGTTGCCGCCCGACATGCCGCCGCCGCCGCCGAGCGGAACGTGGCTCTCCCGTATCGGGAAAGCCGGCTGGGATTTGGTGGTCGGCGCCGGCGCCGGGGCCTGCTGCTGCACGGTCGGCTTGGGTGTGTAGGTCGGGGTGTAGGTCGGGACGGGGGCCTGGGTGGCCTGGGTGACCACGGGCTCCTGCACCGGCGGCGCCGGCTCCGGGTCGGCGGCGGGCGGGGCCGGGATCGGGTCGACGGCGGGCGGGGCCGCGGGCAGGTCGGTCACCGGGGCGATGGCCGCGGTGTCGACGGCCGGGATCTCCACGGGGGCGGGTTTGACGGTGTCGCCGTAGGCGACCACCGATGCACCGGCCACGCCGGCGACACCGATCCCGGCCAGCGTCCACGAGGTCGCGGCGGCCCGGAGGAATCCGGAACGAGGTGAGTCCATGTCCCCGATGGTGGCGGGCGATTCTTTAAGGGCTCAAAGAACTGGATATGCGCCAGCTGGGTGGCGACCGTCGAGCGCAGATCCCGGAACACGAGGCGGTGTCACCGCGGCGGGCCGGTCTCGACGAGCGGGCGATGATGTCGCAGGTGATGTACCAGCCTGGGAGCCCGGCAGCCGCGGCGTAGCGGGCGACATTCGCCCGCAAAGTCTGAGAACGCACAAGAAATGGCCACGGCAACGACGAGGCGTGCCTCGAAATGGCAAACGGCAGATGCGACGGGAATACTTGGTCAGGCAGTGGGCAAACAATGTCGGGGACCTACCCCGGTAGCCATAGTCGGCCATGTCCTCCGATCGAGGGACAGCGGCGTCCACCAACAAGATCCGCCGATCGGTGGATACCGGTGCCATTCACGCAGCTAGAAGACTGTGCGGCATGCCAACATCGCAGGCAGGCTGAGTCGGTAGCATCCTGTTGCTGAGTCCCCCGAGCGGGGCCTCGATGTCGCCGAATTCCCTTGGCGGACAAACTGTTGCCTAGTTCCAAATCAACGTCGATTCGACAGCGCCGGGCCGATGCCCCGCTCTGGCACTAACGTATGCCCATCTAAACAATCTGAAGGAAAGCTGACATGGATCAGACGTACGACGCGATCGTGGTCGGTGGCCGCTGCGCCGGCGCGTCGACCGCGATGCTGCTGGCCCGCGCCGGCATGCGGGTGCTCGTGGTCGAAGCGGCACGGTCGGATACCGATGCCCTGTCCACCCATGCGGTGATGGAAGGTGGGGTACTTCAGCTGCATCGGTGGGGCTTGCTGGGCGCCGTCAGCGCGGCAGCACCGGCGATCATCGCCAAGGAGTTCGCCTACGGCGGTGAGGTCGACACCGTCAACGTCCGCCTCGGCGCCAAGGTGTCGGCGTTCTACGCTCCGCGTCGTCAGTTTCTGGACTGGCTGCTGCTCGACGCCGCCCGCTCGGCGGGTGCCGAGGTGTGGAATCCGGCCCGCGTTACCGGCGTGGTGACCAGGCAAGGCCGGGTCTGCGGTGTCGAGGTGTTGCGGCGGGGCAAGCGTACGCGGGCGCTGGCACCGCTGACGGTCGGCGCCGACGGCCGCAACTCGACCGTCGCCAAGGCTGTCGGTGCGCCAATTCGTCGGCATGGCAAGAACTCTGGCTCGATCATGTATGGCTACTTCCCGGGACTGTCCACCGATCGCTACCACTGGGCGTTCCGGCCGGGGGCCGCCGCGGGTGTGGTTCCGACTGGTGGCGGATTGGCCTGCGTGTGGGTCGGGGCGGCCGGCACTCTGGTGCGGCCATCCAAGAATGCGTTCTATCAGCTGCTGGACCAGGCCGCCCCACACATTGCCCACCGGATCGGTTCTCCGGTCGGTCCATTGCGTGGATATCCCGGCCAGCCCACGTGGCTGCGCGCCTCGGCCGGGCCGGGCTGGGCCCTGGTCGGCGACGCCGGATGCTTCAAGGACCCGCTGACCCCCTGCGGCATCACCGACGCATTCCGCGACGCCGAACTGCTGGCCCGCGCGGTGATCAACGCGCGGGGCGATCGCGACCCGCTGCGTTCGTATGAAGAAACTCATCACCGGCTTTCCGAGCCGTTGTTCGCGATCGCCGATCGGATCGCGGGCTACCGCTGGAGTCTGGCCGAGCTGCGTGGACTGCAGCAGACGATCAACGCCATGCGGCCCGACGTCGAAACGCTGTAGGCCTTCGACGTTTCGGCGTCGCCATGAGATTGTGGACTTGTGAGCAACTGGGACGACAGCGCCGACACCGGTGAATACAGCGTCGAAGACGATAACCAACTGCAACCGGAAGACACCCTGGTGGATCGCGGCGTCGACGACATCCTCGACGAGGGGATCTCGCCGCCCGAGCGGCCGTACGCCCGCACCAACCTCGACCACCCGGGCCCGGAGACCCTCGACGAGCTGCTCGCCGAGGAGGAGGCCGACCCGGTCTCGCGGCTGAACAACGTGCTCGATGAGCTCAATGGCGCCGACGAGCCCGAGCGCGCGGCCGAATTTCCCGAGGACGACGAGGTCGGCCGGGTCCGCTCGGGCCGGCTGGTCGCCCCGGATGCCGGGTTCGGCGAGGACGACGACCCCGAGCTGTTCGCCTCCGACGTCGGGATCGATGGTGGCGCGGCGTCGGCCGAGGAGGCCGCCGTGCACGTCATCGACGACGAGGACTGAGCGCGCCTGCCCGGCCGCGCCCTCAGCGCACGCCGGCCGCACACCCTTCAGCGGACCGCGCCGTTGATCACCGGTGAGTCGATCATCCCCTTCTCGACACCCCAGATCGTCGCGATGGTGCGGTACTCCCCGGTTTCGATCAGATGCTGCACGGCCAGCCGCAGCGGCTCGGCCAGACCGGAATCCTTGGCCACCGGCCAGCCGTAAGGCGCGGAGTCGAATACCTCGCCGGCGGCCTCGAGCTGCCCCCCGCTGGTCTTGATCGCGAACCCGGTGACCGGTGAATCGGCCGACATCGCATCGACCTCCCCGGCCATCAGCGCGGTGTTCAGATCGTCCTGGCGGGTGTAGACCACCTTCTTGATGGGCGGCTTGCCGGCCGCCACGCACGCATCGCTCTTGGCGGGGATCTCTTCGGTCTCCTGGATGGCGGCGTACGCCACACCGACTTTCAGCCCGCAGGCATCGTTGGGGTCGATGGCCGCCCCGGGCCGCTGAGCCCACAGCGTGCCCGCCTGGAAGTAGGTGACGAAGTCGGCGGCCGCCTCCCGCTCCTTGGTGTCGGTGAACGAGGACATGCCGAGGTTGAAGTCACCGGCGCGCACCGAGGGGATGATGGCCTCGAACGCGGTCTCGCGGTACTCCGGCGTCAACCCCAGGGTGCGGGCGACCGCGTTCATCAGATCGACGTCGAACCCGACGATGTTGCCGTAGGCGTCGATGAATTCGTTTGGCGCATAGGGAGTATTGACGCCCACGATCAGCCGGCCGGAGTCCCGGATCGGCTGGGGCACCGTACCCGCGATCTCCGGCGCCGCACCCGGCGCGGCCGGCACCGGTTCCGAGCTGGACAGGGTGCCCGCCAAACTGGTCGCACCCGAAGACCGACCGTCCGATCCCCGCCACTGCCACGCGCCGATGCCCGCCGCGGCGACCAGCAGCACCGCAGCCCCCACCGCGACCAACGCCCGGCGCCGGTGCGGCGGCGAGGTCGCGGCCACTGCGTGGCGCCCGGAACTGCCGCCCCTGCGCACCCGCGCGGTAGACGCCTGGCGGGCCGCGGCGGCCAGTTGGCCGGCGCTCTGGTAGCGCTGGTCGGGCTTCTTGGCCATGCCTTTGGCGATGACCTTGTCAAACGCCGCCAGCCTGGAATCCTTCTCCGACGGGCGCGGCGCCGGTGTGGTGATGTGCCCGGCGATCTGTTGTTCGAGGCTGTCGTCCGGGTACGGGCGGGATCCGGTGATGCACTCGTAGAGCACGCAGGCCAGGGCGTAAACGTCGGAGCGAGGGTCGGCCTGGCCACCACTGAATCGTTCGGGGGCCATGTAGGCCAGGGTTCCCAGGGTGCTTCCGGCGGTGGTCAACCCGGCCGCCTCGGCCGTGCGAGCCAGACCGAAGTCGATGAGGTAGGCGAAATCGCGGTCGGTGATCAGGATGTTGGACGGTTTCACGTCACGATGGATCAGGCCCGCCGCGTGGGCGGCGTCCAGTGCGGCGGCGACCTGTTCGATGACCCCCACCGCCGAGTCGGGCGTCAGCGGCTTTCCGCTGTCGGAGAGGATGTCACCCAGCGTGCGGCCCTCGATCAGGCGCATGTCCAGATACAGCCGGCCGTCGATCTCGCCGTAGCCGTGGATGGGGACGACGTGCGGTTCGTTGAGGGCGGCGGCAGCCTGGGCTTCCCGCCGGAAACGTTGCTGGAAGACGACGTCCTCGGCCAGCCGGTGTGGCAGTACCTTGAGCGCGACGACCCGGTCGGTCTTGGTGTCGTAGGCGCGGTAGACCTCGCCCATGCCGCCGCGACCTATCAGCTCCTGCAGCTGATAGTGCCCAAATGGTGTGGTATCCACCATCGACTCCTCGGCAATCCCCCAATTGTCGATTGAAGCTACATCACCGCTGCCAGCGGTGCCGCCGGTCACCCGGACGGAACCACGAAGGTGGCGACAACCGCCTGCGAGTCGTCACCCACGGGCACCCTGGCGCGGTACGGTCGAGGCGGCTGACCCACCAGCCTTCCGGAAACGTCACGGCGGCGATCTGAACGCCCCGCCGCGCCGGCCCCCTGGCCCGACGTATGCCGACCGGTATTTCTGGCGCCCATCGGGGCGCATGACCCATCAACGACGGTCGACCACGCCCTGGCTCTCACCCCGCACTCGAGGCAACCCTCTTGCGACCACAACAATGCACGTCGCGCCGCCGCGCAGACCGCAGAAGGAAGGCTCCGTGAGCCAGTTCATCGAGACGATGTGCCGTAATGCCCGGTGGAGCATGAACGGGATGGTCACTGGAGAACCCCACGCACCGGTCCGGCATACCTGGGTTGAGGTGCACGAGCGTGCCCGCCGGATCGCCGGCGGCCTGGCCGCGGCCGGAGTGGGCCATCGTGATGCCGTCGCGGTGCTGGCCGGGGCGCCCGTCGACATTGCGCCGACCGCACAAGGCGTGTGGATCCGAGGCGCCAGTGTCACCATGCTGCACCAGCCCACGCCGCGAACCGACCTGCAGCGCTGGGCCGAGGAGACCACGGCGGTCATCGACACCATCGACGCCGCGGCCGTCGTCGTGGGCGAGCCGTTCCTGCCGGCCGCGCCGCTCCTCACCGAGCGCGGCATGCGGGTGCTGATCGTCGACGATCTGCTGAAGTCAGAGCCCGTGCACCCGGTTGGCACCGACGACGACGACCTGGCCCTGATGCAGCTGACCTCCGGTTCGACCGGCTCCCCGAAAGCTGTTCAGATCACCCACGCCAATATCGTCGCGAACGCCGAGGCGATGTTCGCCGGCGCGCATGTGGACGTGGATTCCGATGTGATCGTCAGCTGGCTGCCCTGTTTCCACGACATGGGCATGACCGGCTTCCTGACTGTGCCGATGTACTTCGGTGTCGAGCTGGTCAAAGTCACGCCCATGGATTTCCTCCGCGATAACTTGTTGTGGGTCAAGCTGATTGACAAATACAAGGCGACAATGACCGCGGCTCCCAACTTTGCCTACAACCTTTTGGCGAAGCGGCTTCGCAGCCTGGCCGCCCCCGGCCAGTTCGACCTGTCGTCCTTGCGTTGGGCGCTCTCCGGTGCCGAGCAGGTCGATCCTTCCGACGTCGAGGACCTCTGTGCGGCCGGCGCACCCCACGGGCTGCGACCCGAGGCCATTCTGCCCGCCTACGGTATGGCCGAAACCACCGTTGCGGCATCGTTCTCGGCCTGTGGCTCCGGGATGGCCGTCGACGAAGTGGATGCCGACCTGCTCGCCGTCCTGCGCCGTGCCGTACCGGCGACCAGAGGGAATGTTCGGCGCCTGGTGACACTCGGCCGCATGCTCAACGGGCTGGAGGCCCGCATCGTCGACGAAGACGGGGCCGTGCTTCCCGCCCGCGGAGTCGGGGTGATCGAGGTTCGCGGCGAACCCGTCACGCGGGGGTACACCACGGTCGCCGGATTCATCTCGGCGCAGGACGACCAGGGCTGGTACGACACCGGCGACCTGGGCTACCTCACTGAGAACGATCAGATCGTGGTCTGCGGCCGGGTTAAGGATGTCATCATCATGGCCGGGCGCAACATCTATCCGACCGATATCGAACGTGCCGCCGCCCGCGTCGACGGAGTGCGGCCGGGCTGCGCGGTGGCCGTCCGGCTGGATGCCGGGCATTCACGCGAGTCGTTCGCGGTCGCGGTGGAGTCCAAGGCCTTCGACGACCGCGATGAGGTGCGCCGCATCGAGCACCAGGTGATCCACGAGGTCGTTGTGGAGGTCAACGCGCGGCCACGCAATGTGGTCGTCCTGGCTCCCGGAACCGTCCCGAAGACCCCGTCCGGCAAGTTGCGCCGAGCTCACGCCTTGACTTTGGTCACCTGAGGATCGCGAGTAGATTGATCGCGCAGGGGGCCTGCGGTCTCCGCCCGCAGTGTCGGGAGGAGAGGTGATGGACGACTACGACGCGCAGCCCGGCCGAAAGCCACCACCCGAACCAGAGCTCTCGCCGGCCCAACTCCAGGCGGACGAACTGGACCTGCATGCCGGGCTCAGCGGTTTGTCCGGAATTGTCGCGGACGCCTGCAGCGTCGACGAAATGCTCGGTCAGGTAGCACAATTCGCGGTCCAGGCGATCCCAGGTGCCGACGGGGCCGGTGTCACGTTGGTCGAGCCGCATACCGACTCAGGCAGTGCCGAACTACGTATCCAGGCGCGGTCGGTGACTGCGGAGTTCGTCGGAATCATCGACACCTTGCAATACGAAAAGCTCGGCGAGGGACCGTGCATCACCTGCATTCGGTCCGGGCGGCCCGCGGTCAGCGGTTCGCTGGGCAGTGACCGCCGCTGGCCGCACTTCGGTGGCTCGGTGGCACGCATGGGGGTGCACTCCGCACTGGCCCTGCCGCTGACCATCGGTCACCGCGTCATCGGCGCAATCAACGCCTACGCGCCCGGCCGGGACGCGTTCGCCGAGCACGCCGTCCAACTCGGAAGCCAATTCGCCGGACCCACGGCGGTATCGGTGTACAACGCGCAACTGCTGGCCAGCACCCGACTGCGTACGAAACAACTGCAGCAGGCCCTCCGCAGCCGGGCGGTGATCGACCAGGCGATCGGCATCGTCCGCAGCCGCTCAGGGGGCACCGCACAAGAGGCATTCGATCGACTGACCCGCATCAGCCAGCGCGAACACGTCAAATTGGCTGACGTGGCCGAGCAGCTTGTCGACGAAGCAGTGCGGCGGGCTCGGGCACGTCAGCAGTGAACACTGCTCATCGCTGGCTGTGGGCCAGTTCGGTCAGCGCCCTGATCACCCCGGGCCGGGTGTGGCGGTCCCTTATCAACTGCCTCGCGACATCGGTCAGGTGCTCGCCGCGCGTCCTGCTGTAAGTGCGGATCAGCCGGAACGCCTCATCCATCGAAACACCGAGCACCTCGCCGACAAACCCTTTGGCCTGCTCGACGATGACGCGACCGACAATGGCGGAGCGCAGCGGAGACACCACGGTGGTGGGGGTGGGCGGGTGTTCCTGTAAGACCGCCACACACGCGATGTGGGCCAGGGTCTGTCCGACCAGTCGGTCCGCCTCGGTGAGTTCCCCGGGTCGGGTATCGAACAGACCCAGTGCGCCAAGGACCGAACCAGCTGCCCGCATCGGCACGGCGTGAACTGACGCGAAGCCGGCCTCCACCGCAGCCGGCACAAACCGCGGCCATCGGTCGGCCTGGGCACCTAGGTCGGCGACCAGAACCGGATCGCCCGTGCGGTAACACTCGATACAGGGTCCCTCATCAGCCTGCAACTGAAAGACCTCGAGTTCGCGCGTCCGCTCGGATGTCGCGGCCAGCAGATGTAGTCGTTTCAGCGGATCGGCGAGGAGGAATCCAGCCGAAGCGATGTCGAGCAATTCGGCGCAGCGTTCGGTCAGTTCGGTGAGCAGGTCTACCACGTCGAAGTCGTCGAGCAGGCTGTCGACCAGGGATGCCACCGCGCTCAGCACCCGAGTTTCGCGGCCATTGTCGCTCACCATGGCTTACCTCCCTGCCTGACGCCGCGTGGACGTTCGTTGCCGTACATCAGTCCGCCTCCAGTCTCAGCCGGCGGTCGATGATGTCGCGGGCGACTTCGGTGGCGCTTCGACCGTTGGCATAGGCGTGCGCACGCAACCGCACCAGCGCGTCGGTGGGATCGACATCCAACTGCGCCACCAGCATTCCGGTGGCCTGGCTGACCTCGGCGCGGCTCAGTATGCACAGTTCTGCCCATGCATTACTGGTCGGATCGTCGACAGCGGCCTGCAGGTCGTCGGCGAGCAGATCCAGCACCGGCACCCCGGCCAACTCCGCGGCGGCTGCCGCACCCGCGAGTTGTTCAGCCGCCAGAGCGCCCGGCTGAGCCCGGAACAGGTCCAGGGCGCCGACGTATTCGCCGGCCGCCAGAACCGGCATGGCGAAGACCGCCCGGATGCGATGCTCCAGCATGGCCCGACCGTAACTGGGCCAGCGGGCTTCCCCGGGTTGAGCAAGATCGACCACCGCCACCGGGGAATGCAGGGTGACCGCGTCCAGACACGGCCCCTCGCCGTAGGTGAACTGCAACTCGTCATACAGCCGTGCCGGTATCCCGCTCGAGCCCAGCGTGCCGGCACTCGCACCGTCGAAAACGAGCGAAATCGCCGCCGCATCAACGCCAAGCAGCAACACGCACGCGTCACACAACCGGTCGGCGGCTTTCACGCCGCGCTGACCGTCGACGGCCGCGACAAGCTCGTCCTGGATTGTCAAGACGAGCCGGACCAGGCTTGACATGCTGGTACGGCGCCTGCGATTCGCGCAGCCATACCCCCAGCCTCCCCTAGTCGACGTGCGATTGCTCGGAATTGCCCAAGCCAGGCGGTCTTGGCGCGGCGCTGGGAGTCGTGTCGTTGGCGGTGACCACGAGCATCGAGAACATGGAAGCGGCCACAATGTCGTCCACGGGCAGTGGGATTGATTGAATGAACGACCCGAAATTCCCTCGGCCACAGCTGATCGGCTGATCAGCCCTGAGGCCGTCTCGCACAAACACAATTCATAAAACTCGCGAAGAACGGTTGCCGGAATCTCCCGTTCACATCTTGTACTGCTCAGTAAGCGAATATGTTAATGAATATTCTCCATTTCCTTGACGATCGCAGCAGCGGCGCCTTACGGTGGCGACGCGCAGGAGGGCATCGATATCACGAGTTTCACACTTCACACGACAATGGGCTAACGCCAGCTCCATCGCCCAGTTGGTTTCGCCTGCTTGTCAAGTTACATACATTTCAGGATATTTGGGGAACAGGTGACAGGACGAGACCCTGACGATGGCTGATCACGAGCCGTCCGCGGTCGTTGCCGACACTCCCAGCGGTGTGGCGGCCATCGAGAACTGGACCACGGGGTATGTGAAGCGGCATCCGCTCGCTTCCCTGGCGACGGTCGGCGAGCAATTCGTCCTCGGGGTGAGAACTCTGCAGTACTTGTTCACCGACCTCGTCACCGGCCGCTTCCCGTTGCAGGAATTCGTCCGCCAAGGCGCCTTCATGGCCGGGACCGCCGTGGTGCCCACCGTATTGGTGGCGCTGCCGGTGGGGGTGACGCTGTCCGTCCAGTTCGCCCTGCTCGCCGGGCAGGTCGGCGCCACCTCGCTGGCGGGAGCGGCCAGCGGCCTGGCCGTGATCAGGCAGGCAGCGTCCCTGGTGGCGGCGATTCTGATGGCGGCCGCCGTCGGCTCGGCCATCACCGCCGACCTGGGCTCACGAACCATGCGGGAAGAGATCGACGCCATGGAGGTGATGGGTGTCTCGGTGATCCGCCGCCTCGTCGTCCCCCGGTTCGCCGCGGCCATCATGATCGGCGTCGCCCTGACCGGAGTGGTGTGCTTCGTCGGCTTCCTGGCGAGCTACCTGTTCAACGTGTATTTCCAGAACGGCGCCCCGGGCAGCTTCGTGGCGACCTTCGCAGCGTTCACCACCCCGGGCGACATGGTGCTGGCCCTGCTCAAGGCCGTGGTGTTCGGCGCGATCGTCGCGGTGGTGTCCAGCCAGAAAGGACTATCCACCCAGGGCGGTCCGACCGGGGTGGCCAATTCGGTGAATGCCGCCGTCGTCGAGTCGATCCTGATCCTGATGATCGTCAACGTCGCGATCAGCCAGCTGTACAACATGCTGTTCCCCAGGGTGGGGCTCTGAGGTGGCGGTATCGACGTACAGCCCGCTGCGGATCCCGTGGGCCCAACTATCCCGAAAGATGGTGTCCCCGGTCGTGCGGCTGGGCCACATGCTGGTGTTCTTCATCCGGGCGGTGGCTGGGGTACCGATCGTGTTGCGGCACTACCGGACTGAATTCGCCCGCCTGCTGTCCGACATCGCCTGGGGCAACGGCTCGCTGGTGGTCGGTGGCGGCACCGCCGGGGTGGCGCTCGTCCTCGGCGTCACGGTCGGCGCGCTCGTCGGCATCGAGGGCTACAACTTCTTGAACCTGCTGGGGCTGGGACCGGCCACCGGCATCATCTCGTCGTTGGTGAACACCCGCGAGCTGGCGCCCATCGCCGCCTCGCTGGCGTTCGCCACCCAGGGCGGCTGCCGGTTCACCGCCCAACTCGGATCCATGCGGATCGCCGAGGAGATCGATGCGCTGGACTCGCTGGCGATCCGGCCCATCCCCTACCTGGTCACCACCCGGCTGATGGCATCGGTGGTGGCCGTGATCCCGCTCTACGTCCTGTGTTTGGCGGTGAGCTACCTGACCACCCAGCTGGTGGTCGAGATCATCAGCGGCGGGTCCACCGGGGCGTATCTGCATTACTTCACCCTGATGCTATCCGGCACCGACGTGCTCTACTCGCTGCTGAAGGCGGTCGTGTTCGTCTGGATCGCCTCGACGATCCAGTGCTACTACGGCTTCTACGCCAGCGGCGGTCCCGAGGGTGTCGGCATCGCCGCCGGGCACGCGATGCGCGCGGCCATCACGGTGACGATCGTGGTGAACATGCTGCTGACCATGGCGCTGTGGAGCGTCGACGCCGGAGCGAGATTCGGCGGCTAGATGGCGAATTCCTTCGATCTGGACGGGCGCGGCCCCACGGACCATCAGCTGGCCGGCTGCGGTCTGGCGGTGCTGCTGGTGGCGGCCCTGGTCACCGCGACTCTGCTGGCCAAATCGACCGGGCGGCTCAGCGACTACGTCCGGGTGGTCGCCGACCTGCTCAACGTCGGGGACGGCTTGCCGCAGAAGTCGGACGTCAAGTACCACGGCGTGCTGGTCGGACTGGTCGACAGCGTGATCCCCGCCGCCAACGGTCACCCCAACTACGTCCACATCGACCTCAAACCCGAATACGCCGGCGACATCCCGGCTTCGGTGACCGCACGGGTGGTGCCCTCCAACGTGTTCGCGGTGTCCTCGGTGCAGCTGATCGCCGACGGGGCCGGGCCGGCGATCCGCGCCGGCGAGCACATACCGGAGGACACCGCGCTGCCGACGGTGCTGTTCCAGACCACCATCAGCAAGCTGCGCGACATCCTGGCCGCCACCGGACGCGGACGTGAAGACCGCAGCGTGGGAATCCTGGCCGCCGTCAACGCCGCCACCGAGAACCGGCGCGGCAAGCTGCTCACCGGCGGCGCTCAACTCAACCGGGTCCTCGACCAGCTCAACGCGATCGTCAGCACCGACGACGGGCCCTCGACGGTGTCCGCGCTGATCGACGCCACCCACGGGCTGGCCGCCACCGCACCCGACCTGGTCGACGCCCTGCACCAGGCGGTGCAACCCATGCAGGTGCTGGCCGAAAAACGCTCGGCGTTAACCGATTTGGTCCTCGGTGGCGCGCACACCCTGGGCACCACCCGCACCGCCGTCGACAATCACATCGATCAGCTCACCGGTATCACCAACCACCTCACCCCGGTGCTGGGCAGCCTCGCGATGAACGCGGGCAAGTTCGTCCCGGCGTTCACCAAGATGAACGAGCTGTCCCGCAAGTTCTTCGACGAGGTGTGGATCCCCGAGCTGGACACCGGCAACATGCGGGTCAATCTGTCGTTGACGCCGAGCTACGACTACACCCGCGCCGACTGCCCCCGCTACGGCGAATTGCTGGGCCCGAGTTGCTACACCGCACCGAAGATCGTGGTGCGCCCCGATCTTCCCGAAATGCTGCTGCCGCAGAACTATCAGCCGCCCAAGGATCTCGCTCCGACACCGGGCACCGTCGTCGGCCCGGACGGCAACCTGGTGGCGGTCGGCCCTCCGCTGATCAACCCGAACCCCAGCCTGGCGGACCCTAATCCGCCGACGCCGTGGTGGGCACCACCATTTCCTCCGGTGCCGGGCACCGCCGACCCCGGCAACGCGCCACCACCCCCACCGGCTCCGGCACTCCCGCCACCGCTGCCCGCCGAAGCACCGGGAGGGCCCTGATGAAGTTCCGCGGACCGCTGATCGGCCTGTCGCTGTTCATGGTCGTCGCGATGACGCTGACCTGGCTGGTGTACGTCACGCTGCGCCGGGACGTGGCCGGCCCCACCACCCCGTACGCCGCGATGTTCACCGATGTGTACGGCCTGCGGGAAGGTGATGACGTCCGGATGGCCGGCGTGCGGGTCGGCCGGGTCGAAAAGATCGAACTACAGGGCACATTGGCCAGGGTGTCGTTCGTCGTGCAGAACGACCAGCACCTGTTCGGCAACACCGTCGCCTCGGTGACCTACCAGAACATCGTCGGCCAGCGCTACCTCGGGCTGTCCCTGGGCGCGATCGGCGACCCGGCCCCGCTGGCGGCGCACGCCACCATCCCGGTCGAGCGCACCGACCCGTCCTTCGACGTCGGCACACTGCTCAACGGCTACGAACCGCTGTTCTCCGTCCTCAACCCCCGCGACGCCGACAACCTGACCAAGGGCGTCATCCAGTCGCTACAGGGGGATAACGCCTCGGTCGCCCAGCTGGTCAGCCAAACCTCCACCCTCACCGACACATTCGCCGGGCGAGACCAGACGCTCGGCGATGTCATCACCCAACTGAACACGGTAATGGGCAACCTGGCGACGCAGAACGACAACCTCGATCAGGTGATCTCCCAGACCAGCAAGGTGGTGTCGGACTTCAACGCGCGCCGCCCCGAGCTGGTGGCCTCGACAGGTTCGGTGGCGCGGGTGCTGCGCCAGCTGTCCACCATCTCCGACGCGGTGTCCCCGCAGCTGAACGACATGATCACCCGCGAGCCCGGTTTCACCGGGCACCTGGTCGACATCGAGCCGCAACTGGCGTTCACCGGCGACAACCTGCCGCTCATGCTGAAGGGACTGGCCCGGATCACCAACGAGGGCGCGTTCGGCAACGCCTACACGTGCGATCTGAACGCCACCGGCTTCTTCCCCGGCCTCAACGATGTGGTGCCGATCATCGTCGACGCCGCGACGCCGGGCAACAACGCGCAGCACAGCCCGCGATGCAGGAACATGGCCAATGGCTAGGCGGCGGCTGGAAAGCTACAACAAGACCTGGCTCGGCCTGATCGCCGTCGCGGTGGTCACCGTCGTCGTCGGCGCGATGCTGATCGCCAACGCGCTCAACGTCGGTCATCGGCACTACACCGCGAAGTTCCTCCAGGCCGCCGCCCTGCAGGTGGGCAACCCGATCACCGTCGGCGGTATCCAGGTCGGCAAGGTCACCAGCATGAAGCTGGCCGGTGACCATGTCGAAGCCGGCCTCGAGGTCCGCAACGATGTCGCGCTCGGCAAGGATTCCCGGGCGGTCATCAAGGTCGCCACCATCCTGGGCTCCCGCTATCTGGCGCTGGAACCCGAGGACGGTGGGACGTTGCCGGACAACACCTTCGATCTGGCCCACACCGAGGTGCCCTACGATCTGCAGGCCGCCCTGGCCGACGTGACGACCACCTACGAACAGGTCGACACCGATGCGTTCGCCAAGTCGCTGGGCGTGCTGGGCACCCAGATGCAGGGCCTGCCCGCCCTGGTGCCGCAGGCCATGCACAACATCGCGACCCTGTCGACGGTGATCGCCGACCGTCGCGACCAACTCGGCGCCCTGCTGAAAAGCACCGAGATGGTGAGCACCACACTGGAACGCCAGCACGCCAACATCGCCGCCATGATCAATCAGGGCCAGGAGCTGATCGGCCGGTTCGTCGACCGCAGCGCCACGTTCCACGCGATGCTCGCGGCGCTGACCAATCTGGTGAACACCATGAGCACCACCGTGGTGGCCAACCGTGGCGAGCTGGACCAGACCATCAAGAACCTGCGCCAGCTCTCGGATCTGCTGGCCCAGCATGACGATCTGCTGCGCAGCACCCTGCAGGCCGGCCCGGTGGCATTGCGCGGTTTCGCCAACGCCAGCGGCACCGGCAACGCCTTCGACTTCAACACACCCAACGGGCTGGCCGTCGACTCCTGGATGTGCGCGATCAGCGGGCGGGCCAAACAGTTCGGCATGATCCAGTACTTCAAGGACTGCAAATGAGCGCGCGGGCCAGACTGTTGGCTCTTCTGACGGTGGTCGCGGTGGTGATCGCCTCGGCGGTCACGGTGGCGTGGGTGTATGTCAAGTCGAGCACCGACCACATCACCCTGACCGCCCAATTCGACAGTGCCGCAGGGCTCTACGTCAACAACACGGTGGCCGTGCTGGGCATGCCGGTGGGCAACGTCACCGCGATCACCCCGAAGAGCGGTTACGTCGAGGTGCAGTTCACCGTCGACCGGAAGGTCCAGATTCCGGCCGATGCCCAGGCGGTGACGATCTCGACGTCGATCCTCACCGACCGGCAGATCGAGCTCACCCCGCCCTATCGTGGCGGCCCGACCCTCAAAGACCACGACACCATCGGGCTGCCCAGGACCAAGACTCCCGTCGAGTTCGCCCGTGTGCTCGACGTGCTGGACAAGGTCTCCACCTCGCTCAGGGGCGACGGCAACGGCAACGGGCCGGTGGCCGACGTCGTCAACTCCGGTGCGGCGATCGCCGACGGCAATGGCCAGAAGATCAAGGACGCGCTCGGCCAGTTGTCGAATGCGTTGCGGCTGTCCGCCGACGGCGGCGCGCAGACCCGCGATCAGCTGACCACGATCGTGCGCAACCTCAGCTCTCTGCTGCAGGCCGCGGCCGACAACGACGCGACGCTGCGCGACTTCGGCGCCACGGTGCGCCAGCTGAGCCAGATCGTCAACGACGAGGACTTCGGCAGCGGCACCACCGGCAAGACGATGAACACCCTGCTCACGCAGGTCGGCGATTTCCTGGAGAAGAACCGCGACAACATCAAAGCCGTCGTGAACAATGCCAACACCACCGCGAACACCATCGTCGAACGCCGACGCGATGTCGAAGAGTTCATCGACATCGCCCCGCTGACGTTGGACAACCTGTACAACGTCATCGACCAGCACAACGGTTCGGCAAGAGCCCGGGTGCTGACCGATCGGGTGTTGTTCGACAATCAGGCCACCAAGGAGATCTGCAACATGATGGGCCTGCGCCAGCTGGGTTGCAGCACCGGCACACTGCAGGACTTCGGCCCGGACTTCGGCTTGACCTATGTGCTCGACGGTATGGCCGCGATGGGGCAGAAATGAAGCGCGCCATCGCGATTCTCGTCGTCGCGGTCGGCGCCACGGCGTGCTCGTCCAACGGATTGTCCAGCCTGCCGCTGCCGGCGCCGGGCGTCGGCAGCGGTGGGTACCGGCTCACGGCGGTGTTCGCCAATACACTGAACCTGCCCGCGCACGCCAAGGTGAAGCTCGCCGGTGCCGATGTCGGCGAACTCGAGACGATGGTGGCCCGCAATTACACCGCGGTCACCACGATCCGGATCATGGACGGCGTCGGGCTGCCGCAGGGCAGTACGGCCGAACTGCGCTCGGCCACCCCGCTCGGCGACGTGTTCATCGCCGTGAAGCCCCCGCCGGGGGCCGACCCGGCCACCCCGCTGTTGAAGGACGGCGACACCATCGGCCTGGATTCGACGACGGCGGCGGCCACGGTGGAGGCGGTGCTCAGTTCGGCCGCGGTCATGGTCAACGGCGGTGCGGTGCGCAATTTCACCAACATCATCAACGGCATGGGCAAGGCCACCGGCGACCAGGGCCAGGCGTTCGGTGACCTGATCGCCAAAACCAACGGCACGCTGTCCAAGCTGGTGTCGCGCTCGGATCAGATCTCCGAGGCGCTCACGCAGACATCACAATTGGCGACCAACCTCGACGCCAAGAATCAGGCGCTTTCCGATGTGATGGCCGCCGCGGGGCCGGCCACCGACGCCCTGGCGGCCAATGCCGACACCGTCGCCGACCTCGTGCGGCAGGCCGGTGACACCAGCAATCGGCTGGAGAAGTTCCCGTCGATCGCCGGTACCGACACCAGCGGGCGCAGCGTGATCGCGGATGCCAACACCATCTCCCGGTCGTGGAACGATCTGGTGCTGGCCCCGGATGCGAGCCTGTACGCCCTGAACCGGCTGATGCCGCCGTTCATCAAATCCACTGCCAGCAATGCGATTTCGGTGCGTGCCAGCATCGACCGACTGGTACTCGGGTCGATCCCGGACATCGGGTTCGGCGGCGACGTCGGCTTACACGGGCCGAAACGCTACGACTGGGCCCAGATGGCCGGCACGTTCAAGTACACGCTATGGCGGTTGCAGCAGCGCGTCGTCGGGCAGGGACCGGATGTGCCGCAGGTCCCGGTGCTGCCCAGCCCCACCGACCCCGGGCAGCTGATCGTCGCACCGCCCCCACCCGAGCCGGCCCCGGAGGGACCGCCATGATCGATAAGGCGGCCGACACGCTGGTGCGGACGGTCAGGTTCGGGCATCGACACCGATTGTGGTTGTCGACAGCGGGTTTGGTGCTGACGCTGGTGGTCGCGGCGGCCTACGTACTGGTCGGCGCACTGCGGGTCACGCCGTTCGCGACGGCCTACCGGGTGACCATCCAGCTGCCGGAATCCGGCGGGCTGCTGCCCAATCAAGACGTCACGTTGCGCGGGGTGCCGATCGGACGGGTGCAGTCGCTGGCGCTGACCCCCGACGGCGTGGACGCGGTCGCCACCGTGCGCTCGGATGTGCGGATCCCGGCGGCGAGTCCGGTGAAGGTTTCGGGGCTGTCCGCGGCCGGTGAGCAGTACATCGAATTCGTGCCGGACTCCGATGCCGGCCCGTACCTGCACGACGGCAGCGTCGTCGCGCAGAGCAACACGTCGGTGCCGGTCAGCCTGCCCCAGCTGCTGGCCAACGCCGACGGCATGCTCAAGCAGGTCGACCCGGCCAAGCTCGAGCTGATCAAGAAAGAGCTCAGCCTGACCACCGCGGGCCCGCAGAAACTGGCCGACATCATCGACGGCGGCACGTTCCTGCTGTCCACGCTGGATTCGGTGCTGCCGCAGACCACCAGCATCCTGCGGACCAGCCGGATCGTGCTGACGACGGCCGCCGACAAGAACGCCGGCATCGAGGTGGCCGCCGGAAACCTCAGCCGCACGTTCACCGGGGTGAACAAGATGCTCGACGGGTACCGGCGGTTGGTCGACCAGACGCCGCAGACCCTGTCCGCCACCGACGCTCTGTTCACCGACAACTCCGACACCATGGTGGCGCTGCTGACCAGCATGGCCACCGCGTCACAGCTGCTGTACGTCCGGGTGCCGGCGCTCAACGCGCTGTTCCCGGACTACCGCGGGTCGGTGCTCGACGCGCTGGGCAGCATCATGCACGACAACGGCCTGTGGGCGACCGCCGACATCTATCCGCGCTACACCTGTGATTACGGCACGCCGCGGCGCCCGGTGTCGTCGGCCGACTATCCCGAGCCCTACCTGTACACCTATTGCCGCGACGACGATCCCGCGGTGCTGATCCGGGGCGCCAAGAACGCGCCCAGGCCGGCCGGCGACGACACCGCCGGTCCCCCACCGGGTGCCGACCTGGGGCAGACCACCGACCCGACACCCAAGGGCCGCTACACCATTCCCACTCCGTACGGCGGCCCGGTGCTGCCGATCGAACCGCCGAGCTGAAGGAGATTGCGGTGACCGCGACAACCGATACAAACGAACCCGAGATCGAGACTGAGGGCGAGGCCGAGGCCGCGGCCGTTGACGACGTTGCTGAGGCACATCCGGCGCGGCGCTGGCCCCGGCTGGTCCGCCGTGGCCTGCCGTGGGCGTTGATCGTTGCCCTGCTGGGGGTTTCAGGCTTCCTGGGCTGGCAGGCGTGGCAGCAGCATCGGGTCGATGCGGCCGCCCACGATGCGCAAGAGGCCGCCGTGCACTACGCGCAGGTGCTGACGAGCATCGACTCCAACAACGTGGACCAGAATTTCGCCGACGTGCTCAACGGCGCGACCGGCGACTTCAAGGACATGTACTCCCAATCCAGTGCACAGCTGCGACAGCTGCTGGTGGACAACAAGGCCACCGCGCACGGTGTGGTGATCGATTCCGCGGTGAAGTCGGCGTCGCCCGACAAGGTGGTGGTGCTGATGTTCGTCGACCAGACGGTGGCCAACAAGGCCGCGCCGGATCCGCGGATCGACCGCAGCCGGGTCAGGATGACCATGGAGAAGGTCGACGGCGCCTGGCGGGCGAGCAAAGTCGAACTTCCCTGACGTCCATGCGTATTCGTCTGTTGTGGCCGTTGGCGGTGGCGGCGCTGGCCGCCGCGCCGGTGGCCAGCGCGTCGGCACCGGACTTCTGCTCGGGTCTGGGTGCTGACTGGGATGGCCAGTACTGCCACACCTCGGTGCTCTCCGAACGCAAGGCGGTTCGCGATATCAAGGTGGCCATCCCCGGGGACCTGGTCGACAACCCGGTGACCGGCCCGACCATCCGGGACTACCTGACCCAGTTGGTCAACAATTGGCGCCGCGTTGGCGTGCACATGGCGGCCGACAGCTTCGGTTCGGAGAACTTCGAGATCCTGCGCCGCGGCGATGTATTGACCGTCGTTTTCCACGAGGACTATCACGCCGATGGACCCAAGCCCAACAACGCTTTTCGCACGTTCACCTGGGATATGGCCAGCGGCACCCGGCTCGGTTTGGCCGATGTGCTCAAGCCCGGGGTGGACTTCGGCGCCATCGCGTCACTGGGGCAGCCGTTCATCGTCGACGCGCTGGATCAGGCGCCGCCCCCGCATCAGCCGGGTACGTATCCGTTCGTCGCGGATCGGTGGGGGCCCGACAAGGTGTACTCCGGTGGGTACAAGGCCTGGGCGCTGTCCGGTGACGAGCTGATCCTCTACATGCCGGATTACCCGGTCGCGCACGATGCGCCGATCAACTACACGCCGGGCATCATGCAGTGGTCGATGGACGGCGGCACCGTGCAGGCGCACATCCCGCTGACGGCGCTGGCGTCGGTGCTGCGCCCGCAGTTCGGTGGCACGTGATGGCGCTAAACCAGCGGCGTGCCGCGCCGGGCCCGCCAGCGCAGGTCGGCCAGCGGCAGGGTCCGTGCATGACACAGCCGAGGAGCATCTGACGTGGAACCCGCGCCCGATGGCGATTCCGGGGTGCGCCGGCGGCCGAAGGACCGCAAGGCGCAGATCGCGCGTGCGTCGGCCGACGCATTCGGATCGCAGGGCTATCACGCGGTCAGCATGGAGGACATCGCCACCCGGGTCGGTATCACGCCCGCCGCGCTGTATCGGCACTCGCCGAGCAAGTACGACCTGTTCCGCGACGCCGTGCTGGACCTGGTTCAGTTACTGGTCGACGCCACGGCGTTCGCCGATGACCTGGGCGACGATGACCCGGCGATGACGTTGGGCGCGTTGATCGATGTATTGATCGACACCACGATCGCCAACCGGACCGCCGGCGGGCTGTACCGGTGGGAGGCGCGGTATTTGCGCGGCCCGGATCGCGTCGCCCTGGCCGAGCAGCTCAAAGCGGTGAACCATCGGCTGCAACGTCCCTTGCTGCGGCTGCGCCCGAAGCTGTCGCCGTCTCAGCGGTGGACGCTGTCGTCCGCCGCGCTCAGCGTGATCGGCAGCATCACCGATCACACCAATCTGCTTGCGGCAGGTGATATCCGCTCCTGCTTGAGCACCATGGCCGCCGATGTGCTGGCCGCCGAGCTACCGCCGACGCGGCGGCGCCCCGCGCCGTGGCCGGAGCCGATCCACGTCGGCGCGGAGGCCGGGATGTACGAGCATGTGCTCTACGAGGCGGTGCGCTTGTTCTACGAGCACGGGTACCGCAACACCAGCATGGAGGACATCGCCTCGGCGGTGGGCATTCAGGCATCCGGGCTGTATCGGTCCTTCCCGGGCAAAGCCGACATCCTGGCGCTGGCCTATCGGCGGGCGGCCGACCGGCATTCCAGTGATACCGCGGATGCGTTGTCGCGCAACACCGAACCCGTTGCGGCGCTGGACGACCTGATCGACGAGTACCTGGGCCGGGTCATGGAGTTCCCCGATTTGGCATACGTGTACTACACCGAGCGGCACAGCGTGCCGGAGGCCGATCTGCGGGTAGTGGAGACCATCGAGCATTCGACGGTGGATGCCTGGGCGCGGTTGGTGACGACGGCGCGGCCCGAGATGAAGGTCGGCGCTGCCCGGTACGCGGTGGGTGCGGCATTCGCGTTGACGGTGGACTTCCGGCGGCTGTTCGATCCCACGTCGGGCGGTGATTCCGTCGCGACCCTCCGGCGGCTGATGGAGGTCACGCTGCTAGGTCGGCCGGTGGTCGGGCGGTAGGCGCTTCGCCGAGCGTGGGGCTCGTCGTCGACGTCTGTCGACATCATCGACGACAACCCCCACTCTCGATGCACCTGGGGATGGGTGTATTCGTGTGAGCGGTGAGTCGAGCACAGTAGGGGCGTGCGCGACGAGCCGTTCGTTGGGACGACGGCGATGGCGGAGGGACTGGTCACCGACTACCAGCTGCGCACCCGCTATCGGGCCGTGTACCGCAACGTCTACCTGGCCAACGATGTGCCGTTGACGGCATCACGACGGGCACAGGCGGCGTGGTTGTTCGCCGGCCCCGACGTCGTTCTGGCCGGGCGATCGGCGGCTGCGGTTCATGGCACCAAGTGGTTGGACGGCACGGCGCCAGCGGAAATCATCCGGCCCGATCGCCATGCACCGCCGGGCATCGTGGCGCGGTCGTACTCGCTCACCGCAGACCAGGTGTGCACGCGGCGGGGTATGCGCGTCACCACCGCGGCGCGCACCGCGTTCGATATCGGACGCAGCCTTCCGCAGGACGAGGCCGTCCGGATGCTCGACGCGTTGATGAACGCCACCCGTCTCAAGCCCGACTCCGTCCTGGCCATCGCCGCCGCGAGTCCCGGCGTGCGAGGAGTCCGTCGGCTCAGGGCCGCAATGAGACTGGCCGACGGTGGTGCCGAATCGCCGCGCGAGACGCGGGTCCGTTTGCTCTTGGTCGGCGCAGGCCTGCCGGCGCCAGAGACGCAGATCGAGTTCTTCGATGACTACGGCGATGTCGTCATCCGCGTCGACATGGGCTGGCGCCGATGGAAGGTCGCGGTCGAATACGACGGCGTACAACACTGGGCCGACGGCAGGCAGCGGTCCTGGGATATCGACCGCATCGCCATTCTGGAGTCAATGGGCTGGGCAGTGGTTCGGGTAAGCGCTGACATGCTGAGGCGGCCTGAGGTGATCATTGCGCGAGTCACGGCGAAACTGCATGCTGCCGGCTGCCCACTCTGACGCCGAGCGTGGAAGGTATCGGTGGCGGAAGGCCGATCCGTCAACGACGACCCGCACGTTCGGCAGCGAAAACCGAGACCGACATCGCGCGTTGTCATATCGTCGTCAGGAACGTAGAGACACGTAACGGAATATGGGGATAGATGACGGTACAAACGCAGCGCCGCGCCAGCCAACGGAAGCGGACAGCGTCGCGTTGCGGCCTGGCCACCCTCGCGGTGGGCATCGGGTTGGGCATCGGGACCCTCGGCGGACAAGCCGCGGCCTGGGCCGATACCGGCCACACTGGGTCGTCGTCGACGTCGTCGAGCCAGTCGCAGGCGAGCGGCCCCAGGAAGGCGGCCGACGGCCGCAGCATTCATCGTGGCAGCGGCCTGGCGACGGCACGCCGCTCGACGATCCGACCGGATTCGACTCCGTCGCAGCGCAACTCGACGAGGCCAGCGAGTGCGTCCGTGGTCACCATTCCGATCGCCCCCACACCGGGTACGGAAGCGTCGGCCAAGTCCACCCGTGCCGTGGCGACCACGGCGAGGAAGACCACGACGAGCACTGCGCTCGCGGTACCGACGGTCACCTCGCCGACGACCCCGGCTCCCCCGGCACCGCTGTCCCCGATCGCCAAGCTGATCGCACTGCCCGGCCACATCGTCAACACCGTGCTGCAGTCGCTCGACATGACCGCCGCGGTCGGCGGCCCGCAAAGCCCGCTCGACTTCGCGCCGTTCGACGACCTGATTTTCGCGGTGTTCCGGAGGATCGAGCATGCGGTGGGGCTGGACGCGCCCCCGACCACGCAACCGGTTCCGCCCACCATGACCTACACCGGCCCGACGACCGGACTGACGCCGACCGTCGCCCAATTCCTGAACGCCGCCGCGGCGGAATACGTGCTGGGCGGTGTCCCGGGCGGGTTACGGCCGTTCACCGTCAACGGGGTACCGGTCACGTCCACCAACATCCTGTCGGGCGAGCGAGCGCAGGTGTGGGTGACCCCGCAGAATCAGATCATCATCGCCTATCAGGGCACCACCGGCGGGACGAACCTGTTGTTCAACCCGCTGATCGCCATCTCGCAGATCATCACCGACCTGCAGATCCTCTATACCCACAGCACTCCGCAGGCGTTCGACGACGCGCTGGCCTTCGCACAACGGGTACAGGCCGACGCTGCCCTGCAGGGTTACAGCACGTCGGACATCTTCGTCACCGGCCACTCACTGGGCGGCTGGGAGGCCGAATACGTTGCGCAGCAGATGGGTTTGGACGGCATCGGCTTCGAGAGTCCCGGTCTCAACACCATCGTCGCGGGCAACGGAGCCGACTCCGGGTTCGTCAACATCGAGACCTACGGTGACCCGGCGGCGTACTTCGCTACCGATCTCCCGGGTCTGCAGCCGTTCATGCCGAGCTATGTGCCCGCCGGCGGAAGCAAGCCGCACTACGGCGCGATCGTGATGATCGGAGACCCGAATGCGGTTGCGCCGCTGTTCAATGCGTCGGCGCTGTATGGCTACGGCCCGATCGGCGATCTGATCTTCATGATCGACACGCTGGGTAACTTCTTCGAGCATCATCTGCCGGGCATGCAGGCGTACAACCTCGACGTCGACCCGGATCCCACGGTGGTGCCGTGGCTGGGGTTGCCGATGGGTCCCGTGGAGACGGGTTACGGCGAGCTGACCATTCCCCAACTGCTGCAGGCAGCTTCGGACGCCGGGCAGCTGATTGCGCCCTAGCGGGTCGCGAGGTTCGGCGCTGGTTACCAGACGCGGATGTAGTCGATGAGCATGTTCGCCGGATACTTCCCGCCGCTGGGGTCACCGCCGCCGGAACCCGCGACGGCGAGGTCGAACACCGGAAACATCTGGTAGCCAGGATCATTGAACTGCCAGTCCGGCAGCGAACCGGCCGGCACGGTGAAATACGGCGCGGCACCGTCCTTGGAGAACCGCATGCCGGCGTCGTCCCAGACCACGCGCCAGGTGTGCCAGGCGCTGTCGACGGAGATGGTCTGGCTGACGTGCTCGCCGCCGTTGAGCTTGGCGTGCACGGCGGTGCCGGGGGCCCATTTGCCGTTGCCGTACCACTCCATGACGTCGACCTCGCCGCCGTTGACGGGGCTCTCGTTGGACAGGTACCAGGCCGGCCAGCAGCCCGGGGTCAGGCAGTCGAGCTTCATCCGGGATTCCCAGGTGTGACCGATGCCGCCGTTCCACTTTCCGAAGATCTTGCCGCTGTAGTAGGTGGGGCCGTCCTTGGCGGCGTGGAAGACCAGGTTGGAGTTGCCGTCGAGGTAGACGTTGCGGCGGTCGTCGCGGTACTGGCCGACGTTTTCGGGCAGCTCCCAGAAGGTGGGGTCCTCCATCGACTCGCGGGCCAGGGCGACGGTCCACTTCGACGGGTCGGGGGCCGAGCCGGCGGGGCCGTCGAACTCGTCGTGGAACAGGTATTTCTCCGGGGCGGGGGCTTGCGGTGCTGGTGATGGGGGTGCGGCGGTGGCCTGCGGGAGTTTGGTGGCGGCGGCCAGCAGGCCCAGCCCTGCCGTCATGAGCATGTGGCGACGATCCATCACCCCATGAAAGCCGGAGGGTGTCTTGGGCCGCAACCTTGTAGTCGGCTGGATGGATGATGACCTGGTGTTATGCCGGTCGCGGTCGTACGGTTGGTCCGTGGCAGAACAGAATGCGGCGGTCACGCCGGCGCCCCCGCCGGGGGTGGTCATGCGAGCGGTCAACCCGCTGATGCGGATGGTGCTCGGGACTCCCCTGGCCGGGGGGCTGGGCAAGCAGTTCATGGTGCTGACCTTCACCGGGCGAAAGTCGGGGAGGCAGTTCTCCATCCCGGTCACCGCACACTGGCTCGACGGCGATCTGTACGCGCTGATAGGTGCGGCGTGGAAGCTGAACTTCCGCGGCGGGGGTTCCGCTTCGGTGCTCTACGACGGGTCTACTCGGGCGATGCGGGGTGAGCTGATCGAGGACCCCGCGGCGGTCGCCGAGCTGTTCCTGCGGTGTGCTTCGGGGTACGGGGTGAAGCGGGCGCAGCGGATGATGGGGTTGAAGTTCCGCGATGACCGGATGCCGACGCTGGCGGAGTTCCGTCAGGCGGTCGAGGTGAACAAGCTGGCGGCGATCCGGTTCACTGCCGCTTAGGCGTTTGCGCACACCCCTGAGTCGCGGATCGTGGTGCCGTACACGTTGGCGGTGGCGATGTGGGCGTTGAGTTGGCCGGACGGCAGCTGCTGTTTCATGTTGTCGATGATCTGGGTGAGCTGATACCAGAGGTGGTACATCGAATCCCCGTTGTAAACCGGCGAATACTCGCTCTGGTCGGGGTAATTGGTGATGTAGAGGGTGTGGGCTTTCGGGTCGAGAAACGCGGCGGACTGGTCGAGGTTGGCTTCGATGGTGTCGGCGGCTTGTTGGACGCCGGGGGCTTGCCACACATCGTGATGTGCGTCGAGGAAGTGTTGGAAGCCGAAGACCTGGCTCATCAATTGGTCGTATTGGGCGTTGAACCACTGGCAGGAGTCGCGCATGGCGGCCACTTGCTCGGGGGTGACCCGGATCTGCCACAGGTTGTAGGGGTAGACGGTGGTGTCCGGCTGCCAGTCAGAGGGGTGCGGGGTGAAGGTCGGCAGTGACGGTGTTGGGTTGTCCGCGTGTGCTGTCGGTGTTGCCGCGATTGTGGCCGTTACTAGTGCCGCCACGACGCTGAGCCCCCTGCGCATGGGTTGATTGTTTCTTCTGTGGACGTGGAGTGTCCAGGGATTGCTGCTACACGGGCGGCGGGGTTCCGATGAGGACGGCGGTCATCCGGTAGCCGTCGGGGCCGGCTTTCCAGGCATGGTCGACGCCGGTCATCACGACCATGTCGCCCGCTTCCAGGTGGTGGGCACCGTCGTCGAGGATGAGGTCGACGCTGCCGCTGATCACGGTCTCCAAGTCGAGGGTGTCGGTGTGGTGGAACGGGGTTTCGGTGTTCGGGCCTTGCTCGACGACCATCCAGCGGACGTGGCCGGGCTCGAGGAACTGATCGATGAGGTCGGCGTTGCCCTGCGGGCGCGCGGGTGGCGGGCTCTGGGTCGTGGAGTACGGCAGGCCTATGGCGAATCCGGGTGCGACCGAGTTGATTTCAACCTCGTCGGCGCTGACGATGCAGGACTTGCCGTCGGCGTCGACTCCGGTGATGAACAGTCGCATGGGGTGGCCTTTCGCGTTGGTTGCCGCGGCCAGCGTAACTAGTCTGTTTCGCCGAGTCATCGACACGATGGGGCTGAGCGCCAAATCGCGGCGACGGGTGGTGGACGAGAAAGGCGCCGCTTTTGGTTTCGCAATGTAAGAGCTGTAGCACGTCGTAGCATATCTCGCTACACTGGCACGTATGGCCAGAACAATCGCGCAACGCGAACTGCGCAACGAGAACGCGAAGCTCATGGACGCGGTGGCCGCGGGTGAGACGTTCATCGTCACCCGCCACGGGGAGCCGGTCGCGGAACTTCGCCCTATTCAGTCCGTCCGCAGGACGTTCATCAGCCGCGACGACTTGGCACGCATCGCCGGCGTGGGTGTCCGGATCGACCCTGACCAGTTTCGTCGAGACCTCGACTCCGCGATCGATCAGAGCGTGTAGATGGCGGCCGGGCTGCTGGACACATCGGTGGTGATCGACTGGCACGATCCGGCAGTCGCCGACAAGCTACCGAACGAGATGGCAATTTCCGCCATCACCGCCGCCGAGCTGGCGGCCGGCCCACTCCTGGCGAGTACGCCTGTAGAGGCCGCCAAACGCCAGTCGCGGCTGCAGGAAGTCGAATCGCTGCTCGAGCCAATTCCGTTTGACGGCAAAGCAGCTCGCAGCTACGGTCTGGTGGTCGCGGCCGTCATCAGCGAAGGCCGTAAACCCCGCGGCCGATTCGCGGATCTGCTGATCGCCGCGACAGCTTACGCCCATGGTCTGGACCTCTACAGCCGCAACGCGGACGACTTCGCGGGTCTTGGGAATCTGGTCCGCGTGGTAGCGGTGTGATGCCAAAGTGCTGCGCCGCAACGACATCCGTCGACGCGGAACTACACCGATGAAAACGGCACGCCTGCAGGTGGTGTTGTGCTACGTCGAGCCGACAGTCGCCCGAGTAATTCATGGGACTCGACCTCATCGACACCCCTGGCCTGAGCGCATGGGCTACCGGCGCTTCAGCCCTGTCTTTGCTGCCCAACGCCACACTGCTGGCCGAGATCTGGACCAACGACACGTGATCGTTCGGCCAGCGGGAACTGATGATTATCTGACTTTCGGCGCAACGTGCTCAGTCCATCGAGTACCGTCCCAATAGCGGAACATCTGGGGGTTCCCCGGGTCGTCATACCACGATGCCGGCGGCAACGGCGGCGCTAACGGCGATTGCGCCGCTTCACCCTCACCTGGCGCGTGCCGAGCTCCATCATAGGACTCGTATCCGTGCTGTGCAGGCTGCTGCACCACACGATCGACCTCACCGGAAAGCACGTAACGCGACGGGTCGACTTCCGCCGCAATCAATTTTGGCAGGGTCACAGGAGGTCCATCGAGCACAGCGGCATCTGCTTCATTCGCCTTGATCCCGTCGATGCGCACTTCTGCTGCGACCGCCGACCCCTTGATATCGCCCCAGCAGGCCGTCACCAAACCTCTCGACTCGAGGTGCCGAATCATCGGTAGAAAGCGTTGACTCATCTGCGGCGTCAACTGGCCGATCCGTTCATCATCGATTCGGACCTCCACCACCGACTTCGTGGAGGTGGAACCGGCCGCGACGAATTCGTGGAGTGTCACAAACAGCATCCCGTATCCGCAGTCCGGCACGTACTTCAGCAGCGCGTCCGAGTGTTCGTCCTCCTTGGTGACCTGTACGATCGTCGAACGGGGAATGATCGTGTACGGCGACGATGGTGGGTCATTGAGGGGTAGCGACGACTGCGGATCGCCGAGCTTCAGTTGCACCTTCGCCGCGAACTCTTTCGGCGGATCGTGTCTGCCATCCCAATCCTCCCAGCGGAGAGCATCGAAAGCGTACACGCGGCCCGGCACGACGGGAACGTAACCAGAGGCCACTACCCGACGAATGGCGTCCGCCCACGCCCGACAATCTTCCCGTGACAGATAGCCCACGGTACGGCCATCGGCGCGTACTGAGATCGCCCAAGAATCGTGCGTGTTGTCGGTCTCAGGAATTAGCTCGAAGCTTCGCCGGAACTCGAATCCGTCGCGTGACCAGTCCTTCGGAAGCAAACTCTGAATCGTTGCACCGTAGGACTTCTCACCGACGATGTCGTAGTTACACCAGTCGCCACGCTGCTCATTCCATAGCAAATACTGCTGCGATGCGACACTCATGCTGCCCCCGTCGCCAAGACGCCAGACGGCAATAATCGCAGCTTCCCCACGGCTACAGCACGTTCCACTGCCGCGTCGAGGCGTGCGGTCACACCCGCGCCCATCCGCTTGACTCCGAACAACGCCATCGCTTGGCGTTTGAGGTCATCCCTCGTAGCACCTCCTGACTGCTCGGCCACGATCACCATCGCGTTGCCAATCTCGACAAGGCTCACCTCGTCGATGGAACGACTCTCCCCCACTCCAGGGGTCCGGACGGTTCGCCAAGCCTGGGGTTGAATCCCTCTGGGCCAGTAGAAGTCGGCATCGTCAGCGCGAGTGAACTCCTGCGGTACCACACGCTGGATGGCACGCTTTCGATCTTCGCTGACACGCGAGAGCCCGAACGCACCACCTACTAACCTCGCCAACCGGTCTTTGTGCACCGGCCCTTCGACATCGATTATCGACTCGACGATCTTGACCACGTGCGACCGGTTATAGCTGGTGTGGATTTCGTCCAGCACACTGACTTCACCGATAGCCACTGGCATCCACGGTGTGTAGTCCGCAAGTTCAGCGTGGCGCCGCCGGCTCACCGGCGCGGTCGCCGGCACGGCAGAAGGCGCTGACTTGAAATCTGAGAACGTCACCGGCTCGGGTGTCGGGGAGATCGCCACAGGCTCAACCGGAGGTACAGGTGCATTCAGCTGCCGTTGCTTGGCCGCCGCTACCGCATCATGGATACGGGCCACCGTGCCCTCGCGCTGACTAAGCCACTCTGGCAACCAGATCCGCTCCACGCCGGGCCAATGCAACAGGTTCGACAGCACGTCGACCGGCAGACCGTCACGGTCAGCCACCGTTCGGCGGCCGTACCATTCGGTGCCGTCGAGCAAGATCGCCACCAATGGCTTGTCGGGTTCGTCCGGATCGGACACCACCAAATCGACGCGGAAGTCAGACAGTCCGACATCCGATCGGACGACTAGATCCTCACGGCGCAACGCGTCGGCAATATCATCGCGGTGCCGGTCGATCACGGCATTGCGCAAACCGCCCTGGGTGATCATCTCGACACCCCGCTGGGCCATCTCCAGGTAGGCACGCAGGTGTTTGGTGCCGACCTGAGTCGTCTCCTCTGCCCGCAGATCTCCCGGGTCGAAACTCGCGTAGAGGACCACCTCGCATCGCGCTCGGGTGATCGCAACGTTGAGCCGACGCTCACCGCCGGGCCGAGACAACGGGCCGAAATTCAGCGGCACAAATCCCTTGTCGTTCTTGCTGAACGCCACAGAGAACAGGATGGTGTCGCGTTCGTCGCCCTGGACGTTCTCCAGGTTCTTCACAAAGAGTCCGTCCGGATGATCGAGCGCCTGGAGTAGCCGTTCGTCACCGGTGTCGCGGAGCAGGTTCTCGATCAGGTCACGCTGTTGCGCGTTGAAGGTGATGACACCGATCGACGGGGCCTTATCGGGTGACTCGTCGAAGCGACGCCTGATGTCACTCAGGATGCGGTCAGCCTCGACCCGATTGGTGCGCAGTGTTTTTCCCTTGCCGGAACGCTCGAACTGCCCGTCGACTCGGACCAGGGAAATGCCGTGCCCTGACGCCGGTGTCAGCGGGGCCGGGAACGAGGCCAGCCGGCCGTTGTAGTAGTGGATGTTGCTGAACGCGATCAATGCCTCGTCCTGGCTGCGGTAGTGCCAGGAGAGCCACTGCTGTGGCACCAGCGACTGCACGCATTCGCTGAGAATCGACTCCTCGTCCGCGACCACTTCGGGGTTACCCTCAGCGGCATCATCGTCCAGCGCTACGCTGGTCTCAGCGAAGCTAGTCGGTGGCATCTGTTTGCTATCCCCGACTACTACAACAGATTTTGCGCGTCCCATCGCACCGATGGCGTCCGCAACTCGGATCTGCGATGCCTCGTCGAACACCACTATGTCGAAGATGTCCAGCTGTGCCGGGAAGAACCGCGCCACCGAGTCCGGGCTCATCAACGTGCAGGGCAGGATCTGAGTGATCAGCTCGCCGAAGTTGTCCATCAGGCCGCGCACGCTCACTGGTGCACCATCGTTAGGTCGGTGATCTTGGATGGATTGCCGATGCACCCGAGGTGCCGTTGACCTACCGCCCTGCTCGCTCGACGCATTCGATGTCCAGCATGA
>NZ_JAPJDO010000029.1 GCF_026242045.1 Mycobacterium pinniadriaticum | reverse complement strand
CGTCGAGGTCTTTCGGATGGCTGGCGTAGGAACCTCCATCCTCGGAAGACCTCGACCCCTATCCCGGCAACGACGCGCCGACCACCGCTACACCCTCAACTGCGAAGAGCCGGTAACCATAACAACGGCTCGTTCGGAGACTCGCTAAGTTTGATTCAGTCCTTTCTTGCGAACGGGACACCAATGACCCCGCCGCGGGTCTCCCTCCTGGCATGGCCGACAGTCAGGCGGCGCCGTTCACACGCGGCGGATCGGTTGAATGCTGAGGCGTTCGCGAAGCTGGGTCGGGAGCACACGATGCTCCCACAGGACCTGGGCTGCTTCCCGGTGCAACGCCTCGCCCGCGGTTCCGGGGGCGAGCCCTCGTAGTTGGTTCCAGGCGCGGACCGCGTCGTGGGCGATATCGAGTATAAGGCGCAGGTCGACGATGTGGAGGAAGGGCTCGGCGATAGCGACGGCATCTGGCTCGACGACGCCGCGTGGCGACACGATGACCGAGAAGCTGCCCGGTGGTGCTGAATCGGCCGAGCGGTCGCCAGCTTCCGACGCCAGGTGGGTGTTCGTCTGGCGGACGTAGTCCATGCTGAGCGCGCCGTCGGTCAGTTGGGCGCTCTTGGCCTCGACGGTGATCCACAGATCGGCGAAAATCCAGACGGCGTCCGCCCGACCCTGCCGCTTGGGCTTGAATGATTCGGTGGCGCCAAGGAATTCGCCGAGAGCCGACAGCCCCAGTTCGTAAGGAGTGGCGACGGTCTGGCTGAGTTGCGAGAGCATCTCGCTGCTGCGACGGGTGTACTTGGCCGCAGAGGCCAGGGCTCCGCGCAGGCGCCCGACGATCTGCTCAACAGCCGCCTCGTCGACCGGGTCGGCGTCGACCTGCTCGCCGAGGCGGGGTTCGATCTCAGTAAGCCAGGTGGTGCGTGTCGCTGCTCGGCGTGCCCGGCGCAGCAGTTCGCTACTTCGTTCGGTGGCGACCACATCGCCGTCTTGTGCGGCCGCCAGCGCCGACCAGGCCGCTCCGAGATACGCCCACAGCGCTCGATAGGGCCGAAGCCCCTCAGCGGTCAAGTGTTCGAGGACATCGATGGCGGCTCGGGTCGCAGTTTCCCAGTCCTGCCGCCACGCCGCCGCCCACGCACGTACCTCTCGTTCTGCGCTGCGGGCCAGCGCGTCGGCGTTGGCAGGACGGACACGGTGTGAATCACGGCGCATTCGGGCCAGTTCCGGCTCGGCGTCCTCGCGCCACACGTCGTCTTGGCGCAGAGCGCTTTCGGCGAGCAGCACGAGGTCCTCGGCTGCAACACCATATTGGTCGAGACCGAACTGGATTTCGGCCTGCAGTTCGACGGGTAGGGCGGTGCGCACTTCGGCTCGGGACAGGAACCGGAGTACCTCGTCGCCGTAGACGACGACCACGGCCCAGTCGTTGGGTCCGCGCGTGCAGCGTCCGGCACCCTGCAGGACGCGCGTGCGGACACGCTCCTCGAGGACCTCCGTGGCGCCGAGGCGTGTTTCGAGGAACCGGTCCTGCAAATGAGATGCCTGGGGCAGACCCGCCATCAGCATCATGCGGCAGGACTCGGCTGCCAGGTCCATCCCGTCGTAGCGGTTGGGGGCCAGCAAAGTAGCCCGCTCTGCCTCAAGGAATGGGCGCAAGCCGTCGCGGTTGTTGGCCGCGACACGCTCGGCAGCGGGGATGCCCAGGGTGTCGGCGATGCGGACGGCAGCTGCGTCGTCGGGTGTGAGCACCAGCCGCTTATCCGCTAGATCAAACAACTGCTCAACGACATCGAAAGCAGTCGACCTCTCTGCCACCACATCCTGGGTCTGCTCCTCGCTTGGGTCCACCTCCGCTGAGTCGGCATCGTGCTGCCCGCCGCCGGCGGTCTCGGAACTGGCCGAGTCACCCTCTATCGATGCCGTGTCCTCGGCCCTCGGCGGTTCGGCGAGTTCGGGGAATACAAAAAAGCGTCGGCCGCTGCCGGCTCGATCCCAGGCCGGGGGTACCTTGACCCGCTTGATCCCTGTTCGGCCGAAGGCGCGCTCGAGCTCGCCAGCGTCACCGAGGGTCGCAGAGAGGTATAACCGCTGGGCTGCGCCGACGAACGCGTCGTGCTCGAAGGTGGGCGGGATCATAGGACGGATGTAGAACTCGCGACGGGATACATAGATCAGGCATGACGCGAGATTGGCACGCAGCATGTTGAACCGATAGGAGGCGTCACCGGTGAGCGCCGACAGGATGCGATCGAGGTCAACGGCCTTGCGCGCAACGGCAGTGACCGGGAGTAAACGCACCTCACCGCGGTCTCCGGTCGGACTGTCCGGTGCGACCATACGTTGCACGAATGCCGGCTCTAAAATGTCGCCGAACTGGTCGAAGAGCAAATGGTAGGCGTCCTCGGCGCGGTCGACGCTCAACGCCCACGCATCCGCGACGTACCCCTCGGCGGCGTGTGCATCATCGAAGACCAATGTCTGCGCGTCGCCCAGATGAGGCTTGAGATTGAAGATGGTCGAGTAGGTGCTGATTGCAACGGCCGCGCCCATCGAATACCGCGCGACATCCGCCGCCGCCCAGGACCGGTGCGAACCGTGAAGCATCGTCACGGGCACACCCTGAGCCGTGGCCTTGTCGAATACCTGCTGCGCCAGTTGCTTAGTGGGGCAGGCGTACACCACTCGCTGGCTCATCGACCGCCGTCTCCATTCGGCGATGAGTAGACCCACGAGCGTCTTGCCCGAGCCCGTCGGCAGTTCCAAGGCGACGTCCTGGCTCTTGACGTGGTCGGCCGCGTAGGTCCGCAGCTGGTCTGCCTGGTGCGACCACAACGCGCCGACACCCGCAGGCGTGCGAGGGAGTTCTCCGAACAAAGCCTCGGGATCGGCGACCACTACGGCGGGTTCGCTACGAGTTCGAAACCGAGGGCGCTTGCGTTCTTCGGAGACCACCCGGTCATTGTCCGCTTCGGGTGTAATGGTGTGCATCCCGGCCCCCGTGTGGATCTCTGTCGACAAGCCAATCCGTGAAGCCTGCGCGCTGGCCAGCCGGCGCAGCTCGTATGGCGAATCAACTGCGGGGGAGGGAGGATCGGCCAATCGGTGGTGCTGTCGGGCCGATGCCGTTACCGATCTTGTCTGTGTCTGATCTGACGTTTCTCGTTCCGCGATGGGGGAGCGCGATTGCTGCGTTCGACTTTGGCGCCGAGTCGCGGGCATGCGGGCTCTTCGGCTTAGGTCGCGACGCGGTGAAAGGTCGAAGACATACTGGCGCAGAACGGCGGTTGGCATCGGGTGACTGCGGTGGTGGCGCTGAAGGATTGCAGCACGGGCTGACTATCAGTTGGCGGCGCCCAAATCGTTGACTTGTGAGGACTGCTCAGCCAGCACCTTCAATCGAGGGTGGTTAAGAAGGGCATCACGAACGTTTTCGGTCGGTACACGGAATTCCTGTAGTGCGGCAAGGTACGTCATTAAATGAACCGATTCGGCAACTGCGTGGAGTTCGAAGTAGTCGCGGATCTGACGCCAACTCTTCGTCCCACCGTGCGCAACGTGGTTGCGTGCCCACACGGCCCAGCCGACCCACGGTTCGATGTCGAGGCCGAGCGCCGCCTGCACCTCGGGAGCGAGCCCGTCATGTAGTGCTCGAAGGCGATCTTTCAACGAAACGTTGCTTCCGCCGTTGAGGCACCAGCGGTGGAACCCCTCGGCCGCGGCAAGTGCCTGGCTCACGTATTCCTCGACGAGGCCAGAGGTGTATCCGCATAGGCCTACGACGACGCTCCAGGCGTAGCCTGCCTGATTGCCGTCGGTGAAACGTCGTCGCGCCTGCATGAATGCTTCCAGCGAAACATCGGCGAGAGTGAACACGACAGATGCTGGTTTGTGGGCATCCTCGGGACGCGCAACCTTGCCGGTGTGCATCAGAAGGGAGACCTTCTCGTCACTGCGGGTACGTAGAGAGATCTGAGAGATGCCACAAGCCTCGAATGTGGCTAGTTGAACGAGGTCATCGATGGCGGCAATCCGTTCAACAAAGTCGGAAGCGGGCCCGGATGAACTGTCCGGCAAATAAATTGAGGCCTGAGCACTAACCTGCAGGTTGACCGTGGGGCCCTTTCGCAGGTTGGTGGTCATCATCTGAAGCCTCAGGTCCGGCCAGGCTGCCGTCGCGGGGCTCAGGAACGGTCGGGTCGCCGTCGTCGTGATGGTGTAGCGGGTATCGGCGGTGTCGGCGCGTGCGTATTCGGCACGATAGCCGCCGATAACGGGGAAGACATATGGCACCAACAGAGTCCCATCCGGCTGCGTCTCACCCGGATGTTCGACGCCTTCAATTTGCGCCCCCTGTGGCGCGCAGAACCGGCCGTCATCAGTGAGGTAGTAGAGCTCATCGATGGCGATGGTCGCTCGGGTGAAACCAGGCTCCTGTGGGCTGACGATGTGGGCTCCGATGCACATCCACGAGGAATGCCAGATTTCCTCCCGAATGCCATCGGTGAGTCCGGCGGTGTACCGGCCACGCTGGGCGTCCCAGATGGACACTCGTTCTCCGTCGACGGACTCTCCCAGGATCGTTCCGGACCGCACGTCGCCGACTACTTGACTGGTCACGAATCCGCCGGTATCAGTTCGCCGAAACTTGGGCTGGCCGGAGAAGCCGCCAATCAGTTCGAGGGTTGCACCACCATCGGGCTGCCAGTCCAAAACACCCGGTATGCGGGTGCTAGGGGACTCAGGCAGGTGAAACCAGCCAGTCAACCGGTGGGACTCACACTGTCTCATCGGTATCCCACGCGCCCGAGTCCGCTTTGAGCCGGTAGCTCGGACTTCCAGTCGAAGTCGTAGCTCTCCGTCACGCCCGCCTCGGCGGCCTGGTCCAGAATTTCGTCGGTAGGTCCGATTGGTGCCAGACCGAGGCTGCGGTGCAACGGCGTGAACATCACCAGACGAGGGTAGAAGCTGAAGCTCCCCGTCTTCGGCGTGTCGGGGGGCATGTCTGAATTTCTGCCAGTACCCGATCAATTAGGTGCTTGCATCTTGCCGATATCGCACCACTCAGCGAGTGGGTCGGCGAGTCGACTCTGCACCAGCTGGTCTGGCACGTTGGCATATTAGGCCAGTGCCCGAAGGTGCGCCCGCTCGCGAGCCCGGCGAGGATCGTCACCTTGGCCGTTGTCTCGGCCGACGAGTGCATGGCGATCCTCGATATACCGAACCGTGTTCGACCGGTGGGGATCGACTCGGAGGTGCCGGACTGCCGGAAGCGCCCGTGCGTCGCTGCCGGGAGAAGCGCGTAAGGCTTGTCCGAGCTAACACAAGTAGCTGTCCGCGCCGTGGCCAACACATTGGTAACCCAGTTGAACTCATCGCTCACCGCAGTGCCTCGGCCGCCTCGGCCGCCAACGCGCGAGCGCTCCGATAGCGCTCGGCGGGGTTCTTGGCCATCGCTTTGGCGACCACCGCGTCGATCGTCGCGGGCAGCCAGGGCGCGAACGTCGTGACGCATGGTGCGGGCCGGTGTAGGTGGCAGTCCACCACTTCGGCCTTGGAAGCGGCGTCGAAGAACGGTGGCTTGCCGGTCAGCAGCCGAAACAGCGCGCAGCCCAACGAATAGACGTCGGCACGCCCGTCGACGTCCGCACCCCGCAACATCTCCGGCGACGCGTAGGCTGCCGACGTCAGGACCATCCCGTCTTCGGCGAACGGCGGCGCGCCGAAATCGGCCAGCAACGCCCGGTCATGGTCGTCGAGTAGGAAATTCGACGGCTTCACATCGCCGTGCACGACGCCGTGGGAGTGGGCGAAGTCCAGGGCCTCGGCGACCGCGGCGATGATCCGTACCGCGCGATCCGGGGGCATCCGCCCGGCTCGCAGCTCGGTGTCGGCGTCGCCGCCGGGCGCGTATTGCATTGCCGTCCAGCGTTGTCCCGACGCCGTCTCGCCGCTCGCGTACACCGGCACGATATTGGGATGGGCAAGAGTTGGCGGCCAGCGGCGTCCGGAGTCGAAGACCTTCAGTGCCACCAGGTGATCAGCGTGTCGCGCAAGGTAGACCGTGCTCGTCCCACCGGTGCCGAGCACCGATTGGATCGGGTATCCGCCGATGCTAGCGGGCGTGGGGTCCACGATGAGGAATCGTCGCGAAGAACTGCGAAACAACCGCTGCCACTTCGACGAAGGCCCGCCGGGTGGACGTGGACATTTCGCCGGTGTTGTTGATCACCCCACCGGGACGCAGGCCCGGATCGAACGGGACTTCGACCACCGCCTGCCGCCGCGAGCGGAACTGGTCGGCCAGCACGTTGCGGGTTCGCTTGTCGGAGTGGCCGTCGGAATCGTTGAGAACGATCACTGTGCGCTGCATCAGTCCGGTCCTGCCGTGGGCGGCAAGCCATTCCAGAGTCTGCGCGGCCGCCGAGGCCCCGTCCGGCCACGGCGAGGACACCACGATCAGCGCGTCCATGTCGCGCATCACCTCCTGGGTGACCGGGGCGTCCATCGTCGAGCTGCAGTCGACGATGGAGATCGTGAAGTGCCGGTCGAGGCGCATGGTGGCCTCCCGGTAGATCGCGGGGTCGAGAATTCCCCGGCGGCTGCCGTTCTCGCCGGCCAGGACGAACAGCCCTGAGGAATTGCTGCCCATCCGGGTGAGCACCTCGGCGAAGGACTGGAGATTCTTGTTCTTGGCCAGTTCCCAGTACGAGCCGTCGGCGCGTGGGTCGATCCGGCTGCCCAGCCGGCCGAACGCGGTGTCGGCGTCCACGGCCACCACCCGGTCCCCGCGGCGCAACTCGGCCAGCACGCACCCGACGCTGGCGGCCACCGTCGTCTTGCCCACCCCGCCCTTGCCCAGCACCCCGATCTTGTAGTGGCCCCGCAGCGGGGCGGAGATCATCGCCTCCATCACCGCCTGGCGCCGCTCCTGACGTGACGGACCCGGATTCACCAACCCGAACGTCGCCGCATGAACACCGCGGCGCCACCCATGGGACGGTGTCGGCTTCGGAATACGCGACGGCGGGGGCACCGGCAGCGGGGGGTAGGGCAGCTGAGCCTGGATGCGGGGGATGCGGTCGGTCGGCGGCCCCCCTGAAGGCCCGGAGTACCCCGGCGGGGCCTGACGGGGGTGGTCACGCCGGTAGTCGTCGCGATCGGTCATCGTGTTCAGTATCGCCTGCGGCCCCGAGATCGACGTTTTGTGGCTTTGCACTCGCACTTCCTCACCCGTTTGTCGGTTTGGGCGAGAGACGAAAATAAGAATCCGACCAGAGTTTGCGCAAAGTCGCAGACCTCGCTTCAACGCAGGTCACGACGACGTTGACGAGTGCCGATGTGACCTGCCCCTCGGCAACCGAAATCGGGGCCTTCGCTCCCAGCAAACAAGCCCTGACCGCCCTGACGGGCCACCTCGTCAGCGCCAAGGCGTGTGAACGGACGATCGCGTAACCAAAAGGGGGACCCGGCAACGGATTCCGTGGCGAATCCGGTCGCAGGCCGCAGCGTCGCGCAGCGCGGGGGGTCGACCTGGTTAGCCTAGACTAAGTTGGCATGTCAGGCGGTGTTTGGCATATCGTTTTACGACTTGTTGACACCACAGTGGAGCCCCGTTCAGCGACGCACGGAGGAATCCCTGGCGGGGCGCGGTGACGTCGACGAACCACCGCGCAAAAAAGCTTGTGAAGGGTCAGGTGCGAATGCCCAGGAGTGTCGGGCTGTACAACCCCGCATTTGAGCACGATGCGTGTGGCGTCGCCATGGTGGTGGACATGCACGGCCGGCGCAGCCGCGACATCGTGGACAAGGCGATCACCGCACTGCTGAACCTCGAGCACCGCGGTGCTCAGGGCGCCGAACCGAACACCGGCGACGGGGCGGGCATCCTGTTGCAGGTTCCCGACACCTTCCTGCGTGCCGTTGTCGATTTCGACCTGCCCGCGCGGGGCCGCTACGCCACCGGCATCGCGTTCCTGCCGCAGTCGTCCAAGGATGCGGCGGCGGCGTGCGCGGCCGTCGAGAAGATCATCGAGTCCGAAGGCCTGGAGCTGCTGGGCTGGCGTGACGTGCCGACCGACGATTCGTCGCTGGGTGCGCTGGCGCGCGATGCCATGCCGACGTTTCGCCAGGTGTTCATCGGTGGAGCCAGCGGAATCGAGCTGGAGCGCCGCTGTTATGTAATCCGCAAACGCGCCGAGCACGAGCTGGGCACCAAGGGGCCCGGCCAGGACGGCCCGGGTCGCGAAACCGTCTATTTTCCAAGCCTTTCCGGTGAGACGTTCGTCTACAAGGGAATGCTGACCACGCCGCAGCTCAAGGCGTTCTACCTGGACCTGCAGGACGACCGGCTGGAAAGCGCGCTGGGCATCGTGCACTCCCGGTTCTCCACCAACACGTTCCCGTCGTGGCCGCTGGCCCACCCGTTCCGGCGGGTCGCCCACAACGGCGAGATCAACACCGTCACCGGAAACGAGAACTGGATGCGGGCGCGCGAGGCGCTGATCCACACCGACGTCTTCGGCTATCACAACGACCTGAACAAGATCTTCCCGGTCTGCACCCCCGGTGCCTCTGACACCGCCCGGTTCGACGAGGTGCTGGAGTTGCTGCACCTCGGTGGGCGCAGCCTGGCTCATGCCGTGCTGATGATGATCCCGGAGGCCTGGGAGCGCAACGAGGACATGGACCCCGCCCGCCGGGCGTTCTACCAGTACCACGGCTCGTTGATGGAGCCGTGGGACGGTCCGGCGTCGGTGTGCTTCACCGACGGCACGGTGGTCGGTGCGGTGCTCGACCGCAACGGGCTGCGGCCGTCCCGGATCTGGGTGACCGACGACGGCCTGGTGGTGATGGCCTCGGAGGCCGGTGTCCTCGACCTCGACCCGGCCAAGGTGGTCAAGCGGATGCGCCTGCAACCCGGCCGGATGTTCCTGGTGGACACCGCGCAGGGCCGCATCGTCGACGACGAGGAGATCAAAGCCGAACTCGCCGCCGAACAGCCGTACCAGGAGTGGCTCGACGACGGCCTGTTCAACCTGGACGAGCTGCCGCAGGGCAACTACGTCAAGATGCCACACCACCGGGTTGTGTTGCGCCAGCAGATCTTCGGCTACACCTATGAGGAACTGAACCTGCTGCTGGCGCCGATGGCCCGCAACGGCGCCGAAGCGCTGGGATCGATGGGCACCGACACCCCGATCGCCGTGCTGTCGCAGCGCCCGCGGATGCTGTTCGACTACTTCCAGCAGCTGTTCGCCCAGGTGACCAACCCGCCGCTGGACGCCATCCGCGAAGAGGTGGTGACCAGCCTGCAGGGCACCGTCGGTCCGGAGGGTGACCTGCTCAACCCCGACGAGAACTCGTGTCGCCAGATCGTGCTGCCCCACCCGATCCTGCGCAACGCCGACCTGGCCAAGCTGATCAACGTCGACCCCGACCACGAGGTCCGCGGTCGCAAGCACGGCATGCGTGCCGCGGTCGTCCAGTGCCTGTATCCGGTGGCCGACGGCGCTCAGGGGCTGCGCCGCGCCCTCGAGGATGTCCGCAAGCGGGTCTCGCAGGCGATCCGCAACGGCGCGCGCATCATCGTGCTGTCCGACCGCGAGTCCAACGAGTGGCTGGCGCCCATCCCGTCGCTGCTGTCGGTGGCCGCGGTGCACCATCACCTGGTCCGCGAACGCACCCGCACCCAGGTGGGACTGGTGGTCGAGTCCGGTGACGCCCGCGAGGTGCACCACATGGCCATGCTGTGCGGCTTCGGAGCGGCGGCCATCAACCCCTACATGGCCTTCGAGTCGGTCGAGGACATGGTCGACCGCGGTCTCATCACGGGTCTGACCAGCGACCAGGCCAAGGCGAACTACGTCAAGGCCGCGGGCAAGGGCGTGCTGAAGGTGATGTCCAAGATGGGCATCTCCACCCTGGCGTCCTATACCGGCGCGCAGCTCTTCCAGGCGATCGGTATCAGCCAGCGTGTCCTCGACGAGTACTTCACCGGATTGCACTGCGCCACCGGTGGAATCGATCTCGAGGACATCGCTGCCGACGTGGCCACCCGCCACGAGCTCGCGTACCTCGACCGCCCCGACGAGCGCGCACACCGCGAGCTCGAGGTCGGTGGCGAATACCAGTGGCGCCGCGAGGGTGAATACCACCTGTTCAACCCCGACACGGTGTTCAAGCTGCAGCACTCCACCCGCACCGGGCAGTACAAGGTGTTCAAGGAGTACACCTCGCTGGTCGATGACCAGAGTGAGCGGATGGCCTCGCTGCGTGGCCTGCTGAAGTTCAAAGACGGTCTGCGGCCCCCTGTTCCGCTGGAGGAGGTGGAGCCGGCCAGCGAGATCGTCAAGCGGTTCTCGACCGGCGCGATGAGCTACGGCTCGATCTCCGCCGAAGCGCACGAGACTCTGGCGATCGCGATGAACCGTCTCGGTGCCCGGTCGAACTCCGGTGAAGGCGGCGAGTCGGTCGACCGTTTCGACCGGGACGCCAATGGCGACTGGCGTCGCAGCGCGATCAAGCAGGTGGCGTCGGCCCGCTTCGGCGTGACCAGCCACTACCTGACCAACTGCTCCGACATCCAGATCAAGATGGCCCAGGGCGCCAAGCCCGGTGAGGGCGGTCAGCTGCCCGGTCACAAGGTGTACCCGTGGGTGGCCGAGGTCCGCCACTCCACCCCGGGCGTCGGCCTCATCTCGCCGCCGCCGCACCACGACATCTACTCGATCGAGGATCTGGCCCAGCTGATCCACGACCTGAAGAACGCCAACCCCGGCGCGCGCATCCACGTGAAGCTGGTCAGCGAGAACGGCGTGGGCACGGTGGCCGCCGGTGTCTCCAAGGCGCATGCGGATGTGGTGTTGATCTCGGGTCACGACGGCGGGACCGGCGCGACGCCGCTGACGTCGCAGAAACACGCCGGTGCGCCATGGGAACTCGGGCTCGCCGAGACCCAGCAGACGTTGCTGCTCAACGGGTTGCGGGACCGCATCGTGGTCCAGGTCGACGGCCAGCTCAAGACCGGTCGCGACGTGATGATCGCGACGCTGCTGGGTGCCGAGGAGTACGGCTTCGCCACCGCGCCGCTGGTGGTGTCGGGCTGCATCATGATGCGGGTCTGCCACCTCGACACCTGCCCGGTGGGCGTCGCGACCCAGAACCCGATTCTGCGCGAGCGGTTCAACGGCAAGCCGGAGTTCGTCGAGAACTTCTTCATGTTCATCGCCGAAGAAGTTCGGGAACTGTTGGCGCAATTGGGTTTCCGTACCATCAACGAGGCCGTCGGCCAGGTCAATGCGCTCGACACGACCCGCGCCGCCGAGCACTGGAAGGCCCACAAGCTGGACCTGACTCCTGTTCTGCACGAACCGGAGTCGGCGTTCATGAACCAGGATCTGTACTGCAGCTCACGCCAGGATCACGGGCTGGACAAGGCGCTGGATCAGCAGCTCATCGTGCAGAGCCGCGAGGCCATCGACACCGCGACGCCGGTGCGGTTCAGCACGAAGATCGCCAACGTCAACCGCACCGTCGGCACGATGCTGGGCCATGAGGTCACGAAAGCCTATGGCGGCCAGGGCCTGCCGGACGGCACCATTGATATCACCTTCGACGGCTCGGCGGGCAACAGCTTCGGGGCATTCGTCCCCAAGGGTGTGACGTTGCGGGTCTATGGCGACGCCAACGACTATGTCGGCAAGGGTCTGTCGGGCGGCCGGATCGTGATCCGTCCCTCCGACAACGTCCCGGATGACTACGTCGCTGAGAACAACATCATCGGCGGCAACGTGATCCTGTTCGGCGCCACCAGCGGGCAGGCCTTCCTGCGGGGCGTGGTCGGTGAGCGGTTCGCGGTGCGCAACTCCGGCGCGCACGCCGTCGTGGAGGGTGTCGGCGACCACGGCTGCGAGTACATGACCGGCGGCAAGGTCGTCATCCTCGGCGAGACCGGGCGGAACTTCGCGGCGGGCATGTCCGGCGGCGTCGCCTACGTCTACGACCCCGAGTCCAAGCTGGCCGGCAACCTCAACACCGAGATGGTGGATCTGGACGAATTCGACGACGCCGACATCGAGTGGCTACGCGACATGATCGTCGCGCACGTGGATGCCACCGATTCGGTTGTGGGCCAGCGCATCCTGGCTGACTGGTCAGAACAGGTAGGGAAATTCGTGAAAGTGATGCCGCGCGACTACAAGGCCGTGCTGCAGGCGATCGCCGAGGCCGAGGCGGCCGGCGCGGATGTCGACGAGGCGATCATGGCGGAGTCTCATGGCTGACCCGTCCGGCTTCCTGAAGTACACCAAGCGCGAACTGCCGGTCCGCCGGCCGGTGGACCTGCGGCTGAAGGACTGGAAAGAGGTCTACGAAGACTTCTCCCACGACACCCTCGAGCACCAGGCTGCGCGATGCATGGACTGCGGTATCCCGTTCTGCCACAACGGTTGTCCACTGGGGAACCTGATTCCCGAGTGGAATGACCTGGTGTACCGGGACCGGTGGCGCGACGCGATCGAGCGGTTGCACGCCACCAACAACTTCCCGGAGTTCACCGGCCGTCTGTGCCCGGCGCCGTGTGAAGCGTCGTGCGTGCTGGGCATCAACCAGGACCCGGTGACCATCAAGCAGGTCGAGGTCGAGATCATCGACAACGCCTTCGACGAGGGTTGGGTCGTTCCGATGCCGCCGGATGTCATCACCGGCAAGAAGGTCGCAGTCGTCGGTTCCGGGCCCGCGGGCCTGGCAGCCGCCCAGCAGTTGACCCGGGCCGGGCATGACGTCACCGTCTTCGAGCGGGCTGACCGCATCGGCGGCCTGCTGCGCTACGGGATTCCCGAGTTCAAGATGGAGAAACGCCACATCGACCGACGCTTGGCCCAGATGGAGGCCGAGGGCACCAAGTTTCGCGTGGGCGTCAACGTCGGGGCGGACATCACCGCCGATCAGCTCCGCGACGACTTCGATGCGGTGGTGCTCTCCGGCGGGGCGACCGCCTGGCGCGATCTGCCGATCCCGGGCCGCGAGTTCGAGGGTGTCTACCAGGCGATGGAATACCTGCCCTGGGCCAACAAGGTGCAGCAGGGCGATCCGGTTCTCGACGAGAACGGTGAGCCGCCGATCACCGCCAAGGGCAAGAACGTCGTCATCATCGGCGGCGGCGACACCGGCGCCGATTGCCTCGGCACTGCTCACCGGCAGGGTGCGGCCAGCATCCACCAGTTCGAGATCATGCCGCGCCCGCCGGAGACCCGAGCGGACTCGACCCCGTGGCCGACGTATCCGTTGATGTTCCGGGTGTCCTCGGCCCACGAGGAGGGCGGCGAACGGGTGTTCTCGGTGAACACCGAGAAGTTCCTCGGTCACGACGGCAAGGTCACCGGGCTGCGTGCGCACGAAGTGGTGATGAAGGACGGCAAGTTCGAGAAGGTGGACGACACCGACTTCGAACTGGACGCCGATCTGGTGCTGCTGGCGATGGGCTTCGTCGGGCCGGAGCGGCCGGGGCTGCTCACCGACCTGGGGGTGGAGCTCACCGAGCGCGGAAACGTCGCCCGCGACAAGGACTTCGCCACCACGGTGCCGGGTGTCTTCGTCGCCGGCGACATGGGTCGTGGCCAGTCGCTGATCGTGTGGGCGATTGCCGAGGGCCGGGCCGCGGCCGCCGGCGTCGACCGCTACCTGATGGGGCACTCCGCGCTGCCGGCACCGATCAAGCCGACAGCTGCCCCGCAGCGCTGAGCCGGCCGCTGTCCCGAGACACCACAGTTCGCGTAGCAACGGTTTGCCCGCCGATATCGCTGTGAGGCCCAGGCCACACTGACCCCTCTAGTCTCACCGGAATCATCGGATTATTAACCGGCGCGCCTATTGCAGTTTGCGGTGTGACCTGTGTCTAATTGCTGGAGCGGGTGTTGCGGTAAAGTAGCGCTCCGGTAAGACCGAGATTCGACCACAGGAGTGATCCTTGTGTACCTCAACCCGATATCGCGCTCGCGGGTCGGGCGTATAGCCTGGTCCTTCTTCCGCCACCCCGTGAAGAGTCGCGAGTTCCCGGCCAAGCACGAGCGTCTGGTCACGCCCGCCGAACTCCTGCGCTACGGGTTCTAGCAACAGAATTCGCCGGCATTTCTGATCGTCAGCACTTTGCCAGCTGTTACCAGATCGTTATCTGAGGCCGAGGAGCTCCCGTTCGACGAGGTCGGCTCCGTGCGGTACCCCTCCGGTCTTGACGAATCCCGCCGCGACGTTCCGAACACCGGCCGACATCGTCATCGCCTGCCGGATTTTCTCCCGCAGGCGCTGTGGTGACAGCCTGCGAGCCGGCAGACGCGTGCCGCATTGCGCTACCTCCACCCGCCGCGCGACTTCGAGTTGATCGCGCCCGAACGGCACCACACAGACCGGGACCCCATACGAGAGGGCCTTCTGCGTCGCGCCCATCCCGCCATGGGTCACCGCGCAGACAGCGCGCTCGAGGACCGGACCGTGCGGGATGAACTCGCAGACGCTCACGTGCGGACCGGCGGCCACCTGGCCGGCGAGACCGGCCGGCATGGTGGCGACGACGTGGACGGGATCTTCGGCGAGGGCGGCGATCGCCGTCTCGACCAGCGCCGCGTCGTCCTGCTTCTCCGACGACGTGGTGACCAGCACGATCGGACGGTCGATCGCCGCCAGCCAGTCGGGAACCGATTCCGAGGGTGGATCGAGGACACAGGGACCGATCATCTGCACAGCGGGGCCCCACCGCGTCTGCGGATACTGAAACGGCTTTCCGCTGGCGACCAGCATGAGCGGTGCACGGCGCAGGAACTCGTCCATCGAGCCGACCGGCGCCTGACCAATGGTGTCTCGGACCGAATTGATCGAGGGCAGCATGATCCGCTCGAGGGACCGGGTGACCAGAGCCTCGATCGCCGCATCCCGTGCCGTGCCGAGGAGCCCGGGTAGCGGCCGCAAGCCGAGACCGAACGGCGGTACCCCGGGCGACCGCACAGCGGGCGTGTACGGGGTGAAGCATGTCCAGGGAACGGCGCCGGCCTCTGCGGCGCACAACGCCCCCCAGCAGTTCACGTCGACCACCAGGGCGTCGGGGTTGACGTCGGCTACGGCGCGGGCCAGGTCCTCGCCTTCATAGTGGGCCCGCTGTCCAAACGCACGCACCCCCAGCCGCAGAGCCTCGCGAGGATTGCCCGCCCGCCAATCCTCGAGCTCGATGGCCTCGATACGGGGATCGATCGGCGACGCCTGGAAGCCCAGCCGTGTTCCGATCTGGACGGCCGACGAGAGGGTCCGCAGGTGAATACGGTGGCCGCGGTGGGCCAATTCCGCCAGCAGCGCGCTGATCGGCAGCATGTGACCCAGCGCCGGGGAGGTGTAGGCCAGGATGCTCGCCATTCGGGTTACCTCGTTGGGTTCCGCAGGGCGGCGGCGCCGGCAAGCTGACGGGCTTCGTCGAGCCTGCCGATGGCATTCAATTGTTCGCAGAGTCGCAGGTAGCGCTTCGCGCCGTCGGCGAAGGCGCGCTCATCGCATTCTGCCCGCGCCAGGAGTGTTCGTGCTCGAAGCGGCCACAGACCCAAGGCGGGCACGTCGATTTCGCGCTCCTGCCAGCGTTCGAGAACGCGACGCGCCTCGGCGAGGTCGTCGCCGGATCCACGAGCCACCAACAGCTCGACCAAAGCTTCTGCGGGGAACACCGCGAAGGTCGGAACGCCGGATAGAAACTCCTCGTAGGACTGCCGGACGTCGGCGATCGCCTCGCCCAGCTGTCCATTGCGGCCCTTCTCCAGAGCAAGATCGGCGGTGGTCGTGGCTGACGTGCAGGCGCCCAAACGGTGTTCGTCCGAGGTGGCCCGAGCGCTGCGCAAGGTCGCGATGCCCTCGTCATGGCGGTCCGGTGACCGCACGAGGATCGTCCCGTAGGTCCACCGCGCGAGAATGATCCCGCAGATGTCGCCGAAGGATTCGGCCCGTTGCCAGGCGGTGCGGACATCCTCGAGGAGACTGCCCACGTCGACGAGACCCAGCGCCGCCAGAATTGCCGAATAGAGTTGCACAGAAGCCGAATTGACCGGATGGAGCAGACGAGCCCGCTCGGTCCCCGCCCGCAGGTTGCGGTGGCCCGTCACTCCGTCCCCCAGGCAGATCTGGGCGAAACCGAGAAGCGCCTGGGCGGGTGCGATCTCCTCCTCGGGGCAGCCGGGTCCGAGGGCGAGGATCTCAGCCCAAATTCTTTGGGCTGAAAGGAAATCACCATTGGCGAGTTTGGTGAACGCGACCGCGTTGAGAAGCAGGCCTCCGATCGCGGGATCGGCCGGGATGCGAGTGGTCAGCTCGTGCAGTTCGGTCGCCAGGGGCAGTGCCTCACATGCCCGATTGTCGTTGACCGCCATCGAGAACATTCGGCCCGCCATGCCGATCGCCAAAGAGATGAGGTCACCGTTCTTCGTTGCCAGGGCGTGCAATTGGCGGTAGGTGTCATCAGTCGCGAACTCGTCGCGGACGTACAGGGTGGTCGAGACGAGCATGGTCCGCGGGGCGATCCGCATGTCCAGCACCTGGTTGTCCTCACCGGGGAGTTCGTCGGCGACGCGGCGTGCGCTGTCCCATTGGGCGCGTGCCGCCGGCAGGTCCCGTGGCCGGAGCCATGCGGCGGCTCGCATGTGCCACCGATAGGCGTCCACCAGTTGACCGGCCGCCTCCAGGTGGGCGGCGACCATGGCGGCGCTCTCGTCGGAGAAGGTGGGGCGCCGCTGGATCGCCTCGGCGACCGCGTTGTGGGTGCGTGCCCGGGTAGCGTGGAGTTGCGAGTCATAGGCCACCGCGCGGACGAGGGGGTGGTGGAAGCAGAAGCGTTGGGCGGGGACGAATTCCGTCTGGTCGATCAGCTGCGCCGCAACCAGTTCCGCCATCGATTCGGGTGTGGTCTGTGGCAGGACGGTCTGCAAGGTGTCGGCGTCGAATCGCGAGCCGATCACGGCCGCGGCGTTGAGGATCGACTTCGTCTCGGGGCGAAGACGATCGATGCGAGCCGCCAGCACCGCCTGCACCGTCGCCGGTACCGAGATGTGATCCACCTTGCCGGAAACTCGGTAGCTGCCGCGGTTTCCATTCAGCACACCGCGGCTGGCGAGGTCACGGACGATTTCTTCGGCGAAGAAAGGATTACCGGCCGCCGCGTGGGCGATCTGTTGACACAGCTGTGCCGTCGACGGGTCGTCGCCCAGGATCTGGCCCACCGCCCGCGCGGCTGCCGCGTGCGAGAGTCCCTGCAATTCGACGGTGCGGGTGGAACTGCGGTGCAGAACGCCGCGGTACTCAGGGCGGTACGTCGTGACGAAGATCGATCCCGTCTTGGCCACCGCGGCCGCGAAGGCGGTGATCACTTCATCGCTGGAACCGTCGATCCAATGGGCGTCCTCCAGCACAAACACAGTGCGCCGGCCGTGGATTCGAACCGCGTTGGCCAGTGTGTCGACCAGCCGGCGTCGGCGGCCGTCGACACTGAACTGCGGAGGATCGTCGCCGTCGTGCAGTCCCATCGCGTCGAAAAGTATTTGCGCATCCACCGATTCGGAGTACTGGCCGTCAAGCTGTGCGACGACGCGGGTCCGGGCCTCCGGCGCCGGTAGACCGTCGACGTCGAACAGGGCCCGCATCAGTCGGGCCAGTGCTCGGAACGAGACGCCGGTGGTGTGAGCTTCACAGCGAGCAACAACGATCCTGGCGTCGCGGGCGGCAGCGAATTCTGTGAACCGCTTCACCAGAAGGGTCTTGCCCAGGCCGGGCGCGCCGATGACCGACATCAGAGCGCCCTGCTTGGCGGCGAACACGCTGGTGAGCTGACCCAATTCCGGATCGCGTCCGACGAGTTGACTCTCACTGCGGCCCAGAACCATTCGGTCGAGTCGAATCTCGAGTAGTTGCCGGGCCGGGACCGGTGCATCGGAGCCCTTGATCTGGACGTTGGTCAGCGGACCCAATCTCGCCGACCGCTCGACGAGTCGCGACGTCGTCTGTGAACACAGCACCCCGCCGGGTGGCGCCGCGCTCTCCATCCGTTGTGCCATCCCGACCGGGTGGCCGACGGCGGTGTATGTGCCCCGACCGGAGCCGATTTCGCCTGCCACCACCTCGCCCGAGTTCAGCCCGACCCGTACCTTCAGATCGATACCGTCGTCGCGGAGCAACTCCGCGGCCAGCTGTTCGGTCACCGACTGGATCTCCAAGGCCGAGATGCAGGCGCGCAGGGCATGGTCTTCGAGGGCCAGTGGCGCACCGAACAACGCCATCAGACCGTCACCGGTGAACATCGCGACGGTCCCCTGGAATCGCTGCACCACCGCCGCGGTCCGATTGAACAACTCATGCATGACCGCTTGCAGTTGCTCGGGCCGCAGCGATTCCGCCAGGCGCATGGAACCGACGACATCGGCGAACAGGACAGTCACCTGCTTGTACTCGCCCCGTACCGATTGCCAGGCCGCGGCTGAGCCGCACACGTCGCAGAACCGCGCTCTGGCGCGAAGGTCGTTGCCGCACGACCCGCACTTGCCGATGAATCCCTGTTCCGAGCCGACCATCCCCCGATTCCCCCAGAACGTCCGTGGTGGCGAGTTCATGATCGCGCATGGTCACCCGATACAAGCCCTAACTGAGAAAAACCTTAGAAATTGACGGGTGCGTCGCCAACGCGGCCCCGGCTCACGCGTCGGCGTCGAGCAGCCCCGAATCGCGGATAGCCTCGGCGAGCGGTTCCAGCACCGCGGGACTGTGCGGCGTGGGCAGGTAGACGATTGCCAGATCCAGTCCCTCGGCGCCCAGAGCAGCGGCCTCGGCCACCGCCTTGGGGTAGTCGTGGTCCTCACTGAGCCGGATATGCGCCGAGAGCATGATCTCGCCCGGGTCTCGGCCGATGTCGGCACAATGGGCGGCCAGCACGTCGCGCTTGCGGGCGAACTCTTCGGGCGTACCGCCGACGAAGTTCCAGTGCTGGGCGTAGCGGGCGGTGATGCGCAGGGTGCGCTTCTCACCGCTGCCGCCGATGCAGATCGGCGGGTGTGGCCGTTGCGGGCCCTTCGGTTCGTTGCGCGCGGCCTCGAGTTGGTAGTAGGTGCCGTGAAAGTCGGTGGTCTCTTGACTGAGCAAGCCGATGAGTACCTGACAGCCCTCCTCGAAGCGGTCGAAGCGCTCCTTGATGCTGCCCAGCTCGATGCCGTAGGCGCCCGACTCCTCTTCATTCCAGCCGGCGCCGACGCCCAGTTCCAGCCTGCCGCCGGAGATGATGTCCACCGCGGCAGCCATGTTGGCCAGCACCGCGGGGTGCCGGTAATGGATCCCGGTGACCAAGGTGCCCAGCCGCAGCCGGGTGGTCGCCTGCGCCAGCGCGGTCAGGGTGGACCAGCCCTCCAGGCACGGACCCGCCGGATCGGAGAAGATCGGATAGAAATGGTCGAACGTCCAGCCGGAGTGGTAGACGTCGATATCATCGGCGGCCTGCCAGACCGCCAACATGTCGGCCCACGTGGTGTTCTGCGGTGAGGTCTTGAACGCGAATCGCACCCCCCGAGCGTACTGACCCGGAGCGGAACCCCGATCCACCGGCGCCGACACCGGGCAAACGGATATTTGCCTGATCGCGAAATTTGCCTAACGGAAACAATCAATCTCCTTCTGGTGCCTGCGGCCACCAATTACCGTTGACCTCGTATCGGCGCCGGGTCGCTCACCGTCGTGGGCACCAGTGCTGCGCTTAGCGCCAGGACCGCGGCCGTTCGCCCGTTCGGCCGGTAGCCCTATCACTGTTGTGGCGTCCTGGCGACCGACGGAAAGTGCTATGGCGGACCGACAGGCTTCCGATCGACATGATTCGGCGGGAAACCCGCCATCGTTGGGGCGCTCGCTCGGGGCGCTGGATGGGCTGAACTTCTTCCTCGCCGACGTGCAGTCGGGGCTGGGGCCCTTCCTGGGCATCTACCTACTCACCGTGCCCGGGTGGAACACGGCCGACATCGGGCTGGTGCTCACCGTCGGAGGACTCGTCGGGCTGGCGGTGCAGACGCCCATCGGCGCGTTCATCGACCGGACCGCGCACAAGCGCACCCTGATCATCGTCGCCGCGTTGGCGACGGCCGTCGGTGCGTTCCTAGTCACCGTCCAGCCCAGTTATTCGGTGATCACCACCGCCCAAGTCGTCACCGGCGTCGCCGGCACCGTCTTCCCGCCGGCGATCGCCGCGGTGGCTCTGGGTCTGGTGGGGGCCGCGGCCTACACCTACCGCACCGGCCGAATGGCAGCGTTCAACCATGCCGGCAACGTGGTGGGCGCGGTCGTCTTCGGGCTGGCCGGCTACTTCATCACGATCAAAGCTGGATTCTGGTTCGCCGCCGCGGTCGCAATACTGGTCGTCGTCGCGACGCTGATGATCAATCCGAAGCTGATCGACAACGATGTCGCCCGCGGATTGACCCCCACCGAACCCGGAACGAAGGCAGGGCACAAGAGGCCGTCGGGCTTCAAAGTCTTGTTGGAGTCGCGCCCGTTGCTGGCGTTGTGCGCGGCCACTATGTTGTGGCAGCTCGCGAACGGCGCGATGCTGCCGCTCAGCGGTCAGGAGCTGGCCCTGGAGAACGTGAAGATGGGCACGCTGTTCCAGGCCGAACTGATCATCGTCGCGCAACTGGTGATGATCCCGATGGCGATCATGATCGCCAAGAAAGGCAAGGAGTGGGGGCGTAAGCCGATCTTCCTGGCCGCATTCCTCGTACTGCCGCTACGCGGCGTGATGTTCACCTGGTGGGATGAGCCGTACTACATCGTGTCCGTCCAGATCCTCGACGGCATCGGGGCGGGAATCTTCGGCGCGATGTTCGTCCTCGTCGTCGCCGACCTGACCCGCGGCACCGGTCACTTCAACCTCGTGCTCGGGGCCGCGACCACCCTGCAGGGCATCGGGGCCGCGCTGAGCCCCACCCTGGCCGGCTTCGTCGCTGTTGCCGCCGGCTTTCACGTCGCGCTGTTCGTCCTGTCCGGGATCGCGGTTCTGGCCCTGATCGTGTTCGTGGTGGGGGTGCCCGAGACCGCGAACCTCCCCGAGGCCGGAGTTGCGGTGCCGGTCGGCGAGACATGACCGGCCGAGTTCGCCCTCAGCGCTGATCGGGCGGCGGCGGGATGGAACTCAATCCCGGCGCGGTGCCGGGCCACAGCAGCAGCACCGCGCACGGCGCATGGTCGACGACGAACCGGGTGTGATGGCCGAGACTGTGCGGACCCAGCCGGGAGTAGTCCCCGTCGCGCACACAGACGAGGAGTTCGGCGCCCGCACACGCGGACACCACCTCGCGCTCCACCCGCCCGGTGCGCACCACGAGCTCGGCGTCTCGTCCGAGCCGGTGCCGAGCTGCTTCCAGTAGATCCGCGGCGGCATGGCGGGCCGCCGCCTCCACGGCGGTACCGGGATCACGATCCCGCATCCCGCGCCCGAGCAGGGCCCCGAAAGCCCCATGGACGGCCTCGCTGACCTGGGCGTCGATCACGTAGAGCAGAGTCACGGCCATCGGCTCAGTTGTGGCGGCGACGGTTCGCGCGACCGCGTCGACGGCCGCTTCCCACATGCCCTCGGTGAGCCACACCACGACACGTGCGGTCATATCAACCATCCTCTGCCCAAGGTCAACCCCAGCCACAGGGCGCCCACACCTGCCAGGAGCGCCAGCGGCACCGTCACCGCCCCCAGACGCAGAAACTCAGCCAGCGCGGGCGCGGCGTCTCGTCCGGCCAGCACCCGTCGCCACAGCAGTGTCGCCAGCGAGCCCACATAGGTCAGATTGGGGCCGACGTTGACGCCGATCAGCATCGCCAGCACCAGCCCGGGGTGGGCGGCTGCGCCCAGAGCCCCGAGCATCACGAGGGTCGCCGGCAGATTGTTGACCACGTTGGCCAGCACCGCGGCCACCGCCGCGACCACCAGCAGCCCGGTGAAGGTGGGGGCCGTGGGTAACGCTGCCATCAACGCCCGGCCCAGGCCGTGCCCGGTCACTCCGGCCACCACGATCCCCAAGGCGAAGACGAACAAACAGAACAGCGGCGAGGCCTCCCGCACCAGCGTCAGCGCCGTGATCCGGCGCCGGGCCAACGCGGGCGCGGCCAGCACGGCGGCGCCGGCGACGGCCACCCACACCGGTTCGACGCCGACGAACCCGAGTGCGCCGAACCCGACAAGGGTCAGCGCCAGCACCGACAACGCGAACCGGGGCGCGGGCACCTCCGGTGTCAGCGTCGCGGGTGAACTCGGCGCCGCGGGAGCGGGTACTGCAACGAGGTCGGTGCGGAAGAAGCCGCGGAACACCACATACTCCACGGCGATCACGGCCAGCCACGGCAGGCCCATCACGGCGGCGAAGGCCAGGAACGGCAGCCCGGTCGAGGTGAACGCCAGCAGGTTGGTCAGGTTGGACACCGGAAGCAGCATCGACGCCGAGTTGGCCAGATGGGTGCAGGCGTACACATGCGGTTTGGCCCGAAGGCCCATTGCCACCGCGGTGGTGAACACCACCGGGGTGAGCAGGACCACCGTCGCGTCCAGGCTCAGCACCGCCGTGGTCACCGATGCCGCGACGAACACCCACCCCAGCAGTCGGACCGGGCGCCCGCGGGACAGGGCAGCCAGCCTGCCGCCCAGCCAGTCGAACACCCCGGCCTGATCGGCCAGATGCGCTATCACCAGGACGGCGGCCAGAAAGCCGACCGTGGGACCCAGGGTGCGGAGTTGGTCGAGCGCTGTTGCAGGGCTGACGACTCCGAGCAGCACCAGAAGGACCGCCGCGGGCAGGGCCAGCGTTGCCTCGGGTAGCCCGCGGGGCTGCGCCATGGCGAATGTCAGCACTGCCGCGAGCGCAACGAGAGCGACGGCCTCGGCCGCGGCGCCGCTCAGCACCAGCGAATCACCTCAGCGATGATCGCACAGTACGGGCGGGTAGGGGCGCGTCGAAGCGCGGCCGTTACGAGGCGTGAACTTTCGGCCGCGGAAGGTCGTCGGGTACCGGCTCACCGGTGCGGACGGATCCGCGTCGCAGTGACTTGGCCAGCACATGCACCAACAGCCACTGGGCCAGCCCGAACATGAAAAGCGGCCATAACGCACCCGCCAGAAGTGCCGGGCGGACGGTGACGGCGGGCGTCGTCCGTTCGGTCCCGCGGGACCAGGCGGCGAATGCCACTGCCCCGCCGGCGACCAGCGCTGCGACGCAGAGGTAGTCGACCACCCACTGGATTGCAGACATGGGGGGTTTGATACCCGACGGTCTCCGGGGGCAAACCACCGCCGTTCACACGATATGATAATTTCTTCAATTGATCGAAAGTGCGAAAGATAAATCCTTCAGGAGTGCCGTGGAATCGGAGCCGCTGTACAAGCTCAAGGCCGAATTCTTCAAAACCCTCGGCCACCCGGCCCGGATCCGCGTCCTCGAGTCACTGGCCGTGCGCGACCGATCGGTGGGTGAACTCCTCCCGGAAATCGGGATCGAGGCGTCGAATCTGTCTCAGCAGCTGGGGGTTCTGCGCCGGGCCGGTGTCGTGATGGCCCGCAAGGAAGGCGCCGCGGTGATCTACTCGATCGCCTCGCCAGATATCGCCGAACTGCTCGCGGTCGCACGCAAGGTCCTCACCACGGTGCTCTCCGATCGCGTCGCAGTGCTCGAGGATCTGCGGGCGGGCGTGCCGGGGGAGCGGTAGCGATGGGGTGGATCGCCAAGATCCTGCGGACTGGTCGCGTCGTCGACGACGCCGGCGCGACCCCCGAACCGGCGGTCGACCCACCTGCGGGCGTGCGCGGCTCGCTGCAGATCCGCCACGTCGACGCAGGTTCCTGCAACGGCTGTGAGGTGGAGATCTCCGGGGCGTTCGGACCGGTCTACGACGCAGAGCGGTTCGGCGCGCGGCTGGTGGCCTCGCCACGGCACGCGGACGCGTTGTTGGTGACCGGGGTGGTGACACGCAATATGGCCGAGCCGCTTCGTAATACCGTGGCGGCCACCCCGCTGCCCAGGGTGGTCCTGGCCTGCGGTGACTGTGCGCTGAATCGCGGCGTGTTCGCCGAGGCATACGGGGTGGTCGGCGCGGTGGGTGAGGTCGTGCCCGTCGACGTCGAGATTCCCGGCTGTCCACCGGCGCCGGCAGATATCGTGGCCGCCCTGCGGGCGGTGACCGGAAAGTGACGACCACGGCCATCCCGGCTCCGGTGGAATCCGGACGGACGCTGTCGCGCAGTGGTTTTGGTCCCGTGCTCTCGGGGGCCTCGACGTCGGCGCTCGGTGTGGTCGGAGTCTGGATCGGTTTGACCGCGGTGTTCGGCACCGTGGGGCCGGTCTATGTCGGCTGGTTGCTTCCACTGTCCGGCTTGCGATTGGAATTCGCACCGCTGGGCGGGTTCTTCATGACCCTCACCGGGGCGGTCGCCGTTCCCGTCGGGGTCTACTCGATCGGATATGCCCGCCGTGAACACCTGGGCAGCTTTCCGCTCGCCGTGCTGCCGCTGTTCGTCGCGGCGATGCTGCTGGTGCCCGCGGCGGGATCGGTGACGACCTTCCTGCTCGCCTGGGAGCTGATGGCGGTGGCGTCGCTGTTGCTGGTGCTGACCGAACACACCCGGGCCGAGGTCAGGTCGGCGGCGCTGCAGTACGCCGTCATGACGCAGCTGGGTTTCGTCGCCATCCTGATCGGCCTGATGGTGCTGTCGGCGGCCACCGGCACAGACCGGTTAGCCGACATGACCGCCGTGCCCGACGGGGTCCGCACGGCGGTGTTCCTGTTGACGCTGGCCGGATTCGGCTCGAAGGCCGGGCTGTTGCCGTTGCACGCGTGGCTGCCCCGCGCGCATCCCGAAGCGCCCAGCCCGGTGTCGGCGCTGATGAGCGCCGCCATGGTGAACCTCGGCATCTACGGCATCGTCCGCATCGATCTCCAGGTTCTGGGTTCCGGCCCACGCTGGTGGTCGCTCACCCTGCTGGCCGTCGGTGTGGTGTCGGCCCTCTACGGCGTGCTGCAGGCCTCGGTGGCCACGGATCTCAAACGGCTGCTGGCCTACTCGACGACGGAGAACATGGGTCTGATCACGATCGCGCTCGGCGCGGCGATGCTGTTCGCCGGTGCCGGTGTGCATGCGGCCGCGACCGTCGCAGCCGCCGCGGCACTGCTGCACCTGGCGGCGCACGCGGCGTTCAAGAGCCTCGGTTTCCTCGGCGCCGGGTCGGTGCTGGCCGGTACCGGGTTGCGCGACCTAGACCGGATGGGCGGGCTGGCACGCCGAATGCCAGCAACCACAACACTTTTCGGAATTGCCGCGTTAGGGGCATCCGGCCTGCCACTGGGCGCGGGGTTCGTCAGCGAATGGCTGCTGGTGCAGTCGCTGATCCACGCCGCGCCTGCCAACAACGCGGTGATCGCGTTGACCACGCCGCTGGCCATCGGTGCGGTGGCCTTGACCACCGGCCTCGGTGTCGCGGCCATGGTCAAGGCGTTCGGCATCGGCTTCCTGGCGCGGCCCCGCTCGTCGTCGGCGGCGCGCGCGCACGAGGCCTCGGCAAGCATGCTCGCCGCGATGGCGCTGGCCGCCATCGGATGCATCGTGCTCGCCCTCACGCCCGCCGTCGTCGCGCCGGCATTGCGGCGGGTGCTCGCCGGGCTGCCGGTCGCGCAGGCGGTGGCGTTCACCGACTTCGGGGCCATCGTGCGGCTACCCGGTCTGTCCGGTTCGGTAGCCCCCGGACTACTCGCCGCGGCCCTGGCGGTCGCCATGGTCGCCGCCGTCGCGCTGGCATCGCTGCGGGTACGGACGCGACCGGCCACCGAGATGCTGCCGTTGTGGGCGTGCGGATCCGACGAACTGACCCCGCGAATGCAGTACACCGCAACGTCGTTCGCCGAACCGCTGCAGCGCGTCTTCGACAATGTGCTGCAGCCCGACGCCGATGTCCAGGTGACCCATTACGAGGAATCCCGGTACATGGTGCAGGCGGTCACCTACCGCGCCGAGATCACCGACGCCATCGAACGCCGACTCTATGCGCCGATCGTTCGTGCGGTGAGCACGGCCGCGCAACTGGTCCGGCGCGCTCACACCGGCAGCGTGCACCTGTACCTGGCCTACGGCGCGCTCGGTGTCCTGGTGGTGCTGGTGGTCGTGCGATGAGCGTGGTGTCCTACCTGGCCGGCGCCGCGCAGATCGGGTTGGTGATGGTCGGCGCTCCGCTGGTGATCGGGCTGATGCGTCAGGTGCGTGCCCGCTCGGAGGGCCGCAGCGGCGGCGGTGTCCTGCAGCCGTGGCGCGACCTGCGCAAGCAGCTCGGTAAGCAGTTGCTGCGACCGCGGGGGACCACCGTGGTGTTCGCGGCCGCACCCGCCGTCGTCGCCGGCACCTCGCTGTTGATCGCCGCGATCGTGCCGATCGTGGCCGTGGGGTCGCCACTGGATCCGGTCGCCGACATGTTCGCCGTCGTCGGCCTGCTCTTCCTCGGCACCGTGGCGCTGGTGCTGGCGGGTATCGACACCGGCACGTCGTTCGGCGGGATGGGTGCCAGCCGGGAGATCACCATCGCCGCCCTGGTCGAGCCGACGATCCTGCTGGCCGTGTTCGCCCTGTCGATCCCGGCCGGGTCGGCGAATCTCGGTGCGCTCGTGGCCCATACGTTGGAGCACCCAGGTCAGGTGGCCTCGCTGGCGGGCCTGCTGGCGTTCGTCGCTCTGGTGATCGTGATCATCGCCGAGACCGGGCGGCTGCCGGTGGACAACCCGGCAACGCATCTGGAGCTGACCATGGTGCACGAGGCGATGGTCCTCGAGTACGCCGGGCCCCGCCTGGCCCTGGTCGAATGGGCCGCGGGGATGCGCCTGACCGTGTTGCTGGCATTGCTGGCAAATCTGTTCCTGCCGTGGGGAATCGCCGGCGCCGATGCCGGGCTTCTCGCGGTGGCGCTCGGAATCGTGGCGGTCGCGGCGAAGGTCGCGGTGCTGGCCCTGGGCCTGGCGATCGGCGAAGTGTTCCTGGCCAAACTGCGCCTATTCCGGGTGCCCGAACTGCTCGCCGGATCATTCCTGCTCGCCTTGCTCGCCGTGACCGCCGCCAACTTCTTCAGCACCAGGGCCGGATAGGGAACCCGATGAGCCAAGAGATGTTCACCAGCGCGGTCGGCTTCGCGGCGGGCGGTCTGCTGCTCACGGCGGTGCTGGTCGTCTGGCGCCGCGACCTTCTCGTCATCGTGCGGCTATTGGCATGGCAGGGCGTCGCGCTGGCCGCGATCCCCGTCGTTCGCGGAATTCATGACGGCGACGGGGAACTCATCGCCGTCGGCGCCGCGGTGATGGTTTTACGCGCGGTCGTGCTGCCGTGGCTGCTGGCCCGCGCGGTAGCGGCCGAGCGCGACGAAGATCGCGAGGCGACCCCGCTGGTCAACACCTCCACGTCGCTGCTGATCACCGCCGCGCTCACCGTCGTCGGGTTCGCTGTCGCGGGCCCGGTGGCGGCGCTGGAGCCCGGTCCGACCACCGGGCCGGTGGGCGCGGCGTTCGCGGTGGTGCTCATCGCCCTGTTCGTCATGGCGACACGGCGTCATGCCGTGTCACAGGCGGCCGGATTTCTGATGCTGGACAACGGAATCGCCGCGACGGCGTTCCTGCTCACCGCGGGTGTTCCGGTGATCGTCGAGCTGGGTGCATCGCTGGACGTGCTGTTCGCGGTGATCGTCATCGGCGTTCTCACCGGCCGGCTGCGGCGCGCGTTCGGCGGGGCGGACCTGGACCGACTGCAGGAGCTACACGACTGATGACGACACTGATCCTGGTCGCGATCCTTGCGCCCGTTCTCGCCGCGCTGGTGAACCTCGCGGTCGGATGGTGTCGCGCCACGGCGGCGACCACCGTGTTGGGCGCGGTGGCGGTGTTGGCTGCGGGTGTGATGCTCGCCTTCCGGGTCGGGTCGGGCAGCCACCTGGCGCTCGGCGGGGCGCTACGCGCCGATGCGCTGTCGGTCACCATGCTGATCGTCATCGGTGTCGTCGGCACTCTGGCCACCTGGGCGAGCATTGGCTACATCGACACCGAGCTCGCGCACGGCCACACCGACGCCGGCGGGGCACGCTCGTACGGCACGCTGACCCCCGCGTTCCTGGCTGCCATGGTGCTGGCGGTGTGCGCCAACAACATCGGTGTGGTCTGGGTGGCGATCGAGGCCACCACGGTGATCACCGCGTTCCTCGTCGGACACCGCCAGACCCGCACCGCGCTGGAGGCCACCTGGAAGTACGTCATCGTGTGCTCGGTCGGGATCGCGATGGCGTTCCTCGGCACTGTGCTGCTGTACTTCGTCGCGCAGCACGCCGGCGCACCGGCGGGGCATGCGCTCGATCTCGACGTACTCGTCGCACATGCCGGGCTCCTCGATCCCGGGGTGACAAGGTTGGCCGGCGGCCTGCTGCTGATCGGTTACGGGGCCAAGGTGGGGCTCGTCCCATTCCACACCTGGCTCGCCGATGCCCACAGCCAGGCTCCCGCCCCGGTTTCGGCGTTGATGAGCGGGGTCCTGCTCTCGGTTGCGTTTTCCGTGCTCATCCGGATCAAGCCGGTGATCGCCGCCGCCGGCCCGTCGTTCCCGCGCGTTGGGCTGCTGGTGATGGGGCTGGCGACCCTGGCCGTTGCGGCGCTGATGCTGACGGTGACCGGTGACGTCAAACGGATGCTGGCCTACTCATCGATGGAGAACATGGGCCTGATTGCGATCGCGTTGGCGGCGGGCACCACCCTGGCGATCGCGGCCCTGTTGCTGCATGTGCTGGCCCACGGGATCGGTAAGACCGTCCTGTTCCTGGCGGGCGGTCAACTGCAGGCGGCGCATGGCGGCACCGATATCGCCGCGATGAGCGGTGTGATCAGACGGTCACGCTTGATTGGAGCCTCAGTCGGTGCGGGACTGATTGTGCTACTGGGGTTTCCGCCGTTCGCCATGTTCGCCAGCGAGCTGGCCATCGCGCGGTCGCTGGCTGACGCGGGGCTGAGCTGGGTGCTCGCCGTGGCCATGTTGTTGGTCGCCATCGCCTTTGCGGCGCTACTGCGCAATGGCGGGCGAATGCTGCTCGGCGAGCCCGAGCAGGGCGCACCGGCGATCCCGGTGCCGGCGACCGTCGCCACTGCGCTAGTGATCGGTATCGGGTCGTCTCTGGTCCTCGGGGTCACGGCGGGACCGCTGACGGGTCTGTTCACCACGGCCGCGCACTTTGTCGGCGGGTCGTCGTGACGCATACCCGGGAGTGTCGGCAGGTGTCCGGCGATGAGCTCGCCGACCAGGCCGAGGCACTGTTGAGTGACGGCTACCGGCTCGGTCTGGTGGCGGCGCACGACGACGGTGACCGGTTGCGGGTGGTGTATCTGTTTCTCGCAGGGCGTCCGGACCGCCGCGTGGAACTCGAGATCACTACGCCCGCACACGACCCGGCCGTGCCTTCGCTGGCCTATCTGTCGTTCCCAATGAGCAGATTCGAGCGGGAGATGCTCGACCTCTACGGCATCATGCCGGTGGGTCACCCACGTCCACGCCGACTGGTGCGCCACGCCCACTGGCCGCAGGCGTGGCATCCAATGCGCCGAAATGCCGGTCCGGCAACCCAATTCGAGCCCGACGGACGCTTCCCGTTCGTCACCGTGGGCGGACCCGGCGTGTACGAGATCCCGGTCGGCCCGGTGCACGCCGGACTCATCGAACCGGGCCACTTCCGATTCTCGGTCGTCGGCGAGACCGTCCTGCGGCTGAAGGCTCGACTGTGGTTCGTGCACCGCGGTGTGGAGAAACTGTTCGAGGGTCGGGCGGCCGGTGACGCGGTGGACCTGGCCGAACGGATCAGCGGAGACACCTCCGCCGGGCATGCGCTGGCGCACAGCCTGGCGATCGAGGATGCGCTCGGCATGGAGGTACCAGAACCGGTGCACCGGCTCCGGGCGATGCTCGTCGAGCTGGAACGGCTCTACAACCACGCCACCGACCTGGGCGCCCTGGCCAACGACGTCGGGTTCGCACTGGCCAACGCTCACGCCCAGCGGATCCGCGAACAGCTGCTACGGCTCAACGCCGATGTGACCGGGCACCGGCTGCTGCGTGGTGCCATCCGTCCTGGCGCGGTGACTCTGCGGGAATTGCCCGACCCGGCGCGGTTGCGCCACGTCGCGGCTGATCTCGCGGAAGTGGCCGAGCTCACGCTGCGCAATGGCGGGATCCGTGACCGCTTCACTGGCACCGCAGTGTTGTCACCAGACGATGCTCGGGCGCTGGGCTGTCTGGGTTATGTCGCCCGAGGCAGCGGCGTGTGCACGGACGCACGTCTTGACCACCCGACGGTCGCACTTCCGGTGACCTCGGCCGCCGGTGGCGACGGTGACGTTCTGGCCCGCTATACGATCCGCCGCGATGAGTTCGCGGCGTCCACCGAACTGGCGGTACACCTCGCCGAGACCCACACCGGCCCGCTGCAGGCGACCGCGTCGATCCACCCGCGGGAAGGGACCGGCGTCGGCATAGTCGAGGGCTGGCGCGGCACGATCGTGCATCGCGTTGAGGTCGACGGCGAAGGGCGTATCACGCGCGCGAAGATCGTCGACCCGTCATGGTTCAACTGGCCTGCGCTGCCGGTGGCGATGAGCGACACGATCGTGCCGGATTTCCCGCTGGCCAACAAGAGCTTCAATCTGTCCTACGCCGGCAACGATCTGTAGCGGGCACACTGGAGCCATGGACCCGGTGGCCGCGCTGCGCGAGATCGCCTACTACAAGGACCGTGCCCGCGAAGACTCTCGACGGGTGATGGCCTACCGCAAGGCCGCCGACATCGTCGAGGGCCTGGACGAGGAGGCCCGCGAGCGGCATGGTCGGGCCAACAGCTGGCAGACCCTGGCCGGCATCGGCCCGAAGACCGCCAAGGTGATCGCCCAGGCCTGGGCGGGCCAGGAGCCCGAGGCTCTAGTCGAATTACGTGGCGCAGCATCCGATCTCGGCGGCGGCGAGGTCCGTGCCGCCCTACGCGGTGACCTGCACCTGCATTCGAACTGGTCGGACGGATCCGCCCCGATCCACGAAATGCTGAGCACCGCAGCGGCGCTGGGCCACGAATACTGCGCGCTGACCGACCACTCGCCCCGGCTCACCATCGCCAATGGGCTATCCGCCGACCGGCTGCGCCGGCAGCTCGACATCATCGACGAGCTGCGCGAGAAAATGACACCCTTCCGGATACTCACCGGCATCGAGGTCGACATCCTCGAGGACGGCACCCTGGATCAGGAGCCCGACCTGCTGGACCGCCTCGACATCGTCGTCGCCAGCGTGCACTCCAAACTGTCGATGGACGGCCCATCGATGACGCGACGGATGGTGCGCGCGGTGGCCGATTCGCGAGTCAACGTTCTGGGCCACTGCACCGGCCGACTGGTGACCGGCAGCAGGGGAATCCGGCCGGAGTCGACGTTCGACGCCGAGAAGGTGTTCACCGCATGCCGAGACAACAACACCGCCGTGGAGATCAACTCTCGCCCCGAGCGCCGTGACCCGCCGACCCGGTTGATCAAGCTGGCGCTGGAGATCGGCTGTGACTTCTCGATCGACACCGATGCTCACGCGCCGGGACAGCTGGACTTCCTCGGCTACGGTGCACAGCGGGCACTGGACAACGGCGTCCCGATTGATCGGATCATCAACACGTGGCCGGCCAAAAAGCTCGTGGGCTGAACCGACTCGGCGGTTTGCCGTGTGACCTGCGGCCCCCCACCGGACACGTTAGGCTCAGCGCGTGAAATTCCGGCTCTGGGCAGGATCGATGTTGGTCGGATCGGCGATCGCCGGCGGTATGTGTCTGTACTGCGCGGGATTTGCGCAGGCCGATACGGGGAACGGTAGCGCGACGGCCACCTCGGCGCGGCACGGATCGCATGCGTCGGCGTCAAAGGCCTCCGGCACGGCCCGGCCCGCCGTGGGGATCACCGGGCCGCGAGCACTCGGCCCCAGTCGGGCGCTCAAGACTGTCACCACGGCTGCGTCTGCGGGTCAGGCAAGTTCGCACGTAGCGGGCACCGGACGCCGCCGCGTCGAGATATCCACTGCGGAGCCGTCTTGGGGATCGGAGTCATCAACCGGGTCAACGGAGGCAGCCCCGTCCGCCTCGGCTGCGTCGTTGACCGGCGCGGCAGACGATCCCGTCGGCACTGCGCTGGACCAGCTCGCCCAGGCGCAGTCGGCGTTGTTCACCGGAACGTGGGGCGAGGGGAACGTCGGTGCGGGAATCGTCGCGATCGCCCCGCAACTGTTGATCGCCACAGCCCAGTTGTCGCTGCTGGCTTGGCAGGATTCGAACCAAGGTGCGCAGACATTCTTCGCCCGCAGTGAAGGCACCCCGATCGTTCACGGCATCGCGCGCCTGAGCCTCGGCGCAACGGTGCTACTGCCTACGATTGCACAGGCATCGATGGGGGCCGCTCAGCAGATCCTGCCTGTCGTCGGGCTTTTCGGCGGTCAGTCCGCGGCGGTCAGTGCCTACGCGGCGGTCGCCGACGCGCACCGGAACGGCATGGTCTACGCCACGGTCCCGGTGTCCATCCTGGACACTCAGCCAATCGTCTATATCTCGGTCAACGGCGGCGACTTCGTGCCTGTCATCCTCGACACCGGATCGATAGGCTTGCTGATCAGCCGCGACTATGTGGGACAACAAAATCTCGGTGCCTATCAAGACGACTCCACCACCTGCGTCCAGCAATCCGGCGATCACTGCTCGGCCGAATACGGCTATGCCGGGACCCCGGAAGCCGTCGGGTATGACGTCTACACGACGACCGTCGACTTCGGCAATGGAATCGTCACCGACCCGACCCATGTCGGAATCGTCACCGAAGAAGACTCGGCCGCCTTCATCACATTCTTGGGTGACGGAGTCGTCGGCGTTCTTGGCGTCGGGCCGAATTCCTATGGCCCGTTGACGAGTTCGGTTACCAGTGCATTGCCCGGCATGCTCAGCACGGGAATGTTGCTCAATGAACGCGGCGGGTACCTGACGTTGGGGCCGAACCCGCTACCGGCGCGAGCGACGCTGGACGGCACTCCCCACACCCCGATAGTGCTCAAGTTCGACGACGGGGATCCCGAGTCCGTCTCGACCGGCAGCTTTGATTCTGGCGGTGTGTATGGAGCCATCTCGCAGTCCCTGATCCCTGCCGATGGGCTGCCCGCGGGAACGATGGTCTGGGTTTACACCGCTGACGGCAAGACCTTGCTGTACCACTACAGGATCAATGAGTACAACGCACTGACCGTCGCCGACCGCCCCGATTACTTCAATGCCGGAGTCGAAGCATTCCTGAGCGGGCCGATCTACGTGGACTTCAGCGGCAACGGCAGCACACAGTTCGACTACCGTTGGTTGTGACCCGATAGTTCAGCTGGCAGTCAGTCCGGTAGGTGCGGCATCTCCAACCCGGGGTCCCGGCCGACCAGCACGCCGCGAGTGAGCACCGAATTGCCATAGCGGCGGCGTACCTGATCGACCGCCGCGTCCAGGTGCACCGAGTCGGGCCTGCTGCCGTCCAGCGGTAGTTCCAACTGCTGGGCGCCGCCGGGGTCGATGTTGCAGACCGCGAACCCGATCAGCGTGATGCCTCGTTCGGCGATCAAGGGTTCGGCCGCGGCGACCAGACCACGCGCGGCGGTCAGGATCGGTCCCGTCGACGCGGTGGCCCTGGCCATCGTGTGCGAGCGGGTGATGCGGGTGAAGTCATCGAAACGTAAGCGCAGCACCACCGTTCGTCCGGTGCGTTGCGCCGAGCGCATCCGGCGGGTGATGCGGTCGATGAGGCCGATCACCACGGCATCCAGCTCAGCGGGCGTCGTGGCCTGCCGCCCCAACGCCCGCTGGGCACCCACGGATCGCCGGCGAGCGGCGGTGTTCACCCGGCGCCGGTCGATATTGCGGGACAGGCAATACAGCTGACGACCCATGGCCGGCCCGAGCATCGAGGCCAGCATCGACTCGCTGAGTTCGGCGACCTGCGCGACGGTATCGATGCCGTGCGACCCGAGCTTGTCGGCGGTCTTGGGGCCCACTCCCCACAGCCGGCGTACCGGCAGCGGATGCAGGAACGCGAGCTCGCCGTCGGGGGGAACCAGCAGCAGGCCGTCGGGCTTGGCCTCCTGACTGGCCACTTTGGCCAGAAACTTGGTGCGGGCGATACCCACGGTGATGGGCAGTCCCACCCGGTCCCGAACCTGCTGACGCAGGCGCGTGGCGATCTGGACGGGGTCCCCGGACAGTCGGCGCAGCCCGGACACGTCCAGGAACGCCTCGTCCACCGAGAGCGGTTCGACCAGCGGGGTGGTGTCGCGGAAGACATCGAAGACGTCGTCACTGGCCTGGCTGTAGGCCGACATCCGGGGCGGGACGACGACCGCGGCGGGGCAGAGTCGGCGCGCCTGGTGCCCGCCCATCGCCGTGCGAACCCCGTAGGCCTTGGCCTCGTAACTGGCCGCCAGGACCACGCCTGCGCCGACGATCACCGGGCGACCCCGCAGCGTCGGATCGTCGCGCTGCTCGACCGAGGCGTAGAACGAGTCGAGATCAGCGTGCAGGATGGTCGCCGCAGCGCCGGACACGAACATATGTTCGCATGCCGGTCCGACAGCCTAGGGTGGCGGAGGCGCGTCGGGCCCCGGTGGCGGTGGTGGCTCCGGAGCCGGTGGTGGCGGCGCGGGCTCTGGCGCCGGCGGAGGTGGTGGTGGCGGCGGCGGAGGTGGCGGCCACATCGGCAACGTTATCGGCGGTAGGCCGGGGATGTTGATGACGTTGACGTCGGGCGGCGGTTCCTCCGGCGGTGCCTCGGGCGGAGGCGGTTCCGCCTCCGGCGGCGGAGGTGGCGGGATTCCGTTACTGGTGTTGATGGTGATGATCGACCCCGGAATGGTCTTGCCGCTCGGGGTGGTGCCGACCACCGACCCCCTCGAGGAGTAGCTGTTGATCGGAGTGGGCAGCTCGGCGACTTGGAAGCCGGCTTCCCGCAGTCGTTTCCGTGCGGCATCGAAGCTCAGGCCGGTGACACTGGGTACCGTGCTGCCCGGGCCGCCGTCGACATAGCGCGGGTCGGTGGGCGGCAGTTCGATCGGGCCGAAGTCCGTGGCGACGGGCTTCATCGCCATGAACCAGGTCCGAGCCGGCTCGTTGCCGCCGTACAGGTTGCCGTACCCGCACTTGCGCAGCGGCCATGAGCACAACCCGCCGGGGTTGGTGGAGTCGTCGAAGATGTAGTTGGCCGCGGCGTACTGGTTGGTGAAACCGAGAAACCCCGACGAGCGGTGCGACTCGGTGGTACCGGTCTTGCCTGACATCGGCAGGCTCCAGCCCGCGGAGCCGGCCGAACCGGCCGCTGTGCCGCTGGTGGTGTCCTTGGACAGGGCATTGGCCAGTGTGTTGGCCAGCCCCGCCGGTACCACCTGCTCGCAGGCCTGGGTCTCGACGGCGACTTCGCGTCCGTTGCGGTCGAAGATCTTGTCCACCGGGCTGGGCGGGCACCACATCCCACCGGAGGCCAATGTGGCTGCGACATTGGACAATTCGAGCGCGTTGAGTTCGAACGGGCCCAGGGTGAAGGAGCCGAGGTTCTGGCGTTTGACGAAATCGGCCAGGCTCTCGTTGCTATCCGGTTCGTAGGCGCGCGCCGTCCCGGGCTCGGCGTAGGAGCGCAGCCCCAATTTCACCGCCATGTCCACCGCGCGCGGCACGCCGACCTGCCCGATCAGCCGGGCGAACGCCGTGTTGGGCGATTGGGCCAGGGCATCGGTCACACTCATCGGGCTGCGGTAGTTACCGGCGTTGCGCACACACCAGGTCTCCTTGGGGCACCCCGGACCGCTACTGCTGCCCAGGCCTTTGCCCTGAAACTGGGCCGGAACCTCGAGCTGGGCGTTGATACCCATGCCCATGTCCATGGCGGCCGCGGTGGTGAAGATCTTGAAGATCGATCCCGCGCCGTCGCCGGCCAGGGAGAACGGCTGCGGCTGCACCGTCTGGCCGGCGTCCAGCTGCAGGCCGTAGTTGCGGTTGTCACCCATCGCGATCACTTTGTGACTGGTCTTGCCCGGCTGGATGACGCTCATCACGCTGGCGACCCCGTCCAGCGTCGGGCTGGCGATGGTGTCGATCGCCTTCTTGACGCTGTTCTGGACGGTGGGGTCGAGGGTGGTGCGGATCAGGTAGCCGTTGCGTGCCACATCGTCCTTGGACAGACCCGCCCGGGCCAGATACTGCAGCACGTAATCGCAGAAGAAACCGCGATCGCCGGCCGCTATGCAGCCCTGCGGCAGACTGTTCGGCTGCGGCAGGATGCCGAGCGGCTGCGCCCGGGCGGCACGCAACTCGTCCGCCTTGTCCGGCAGGTTCTCGATCATCGTGTCGAGCACCACGTTGCGGCGGGCCAGCGCGGCCTCGGGGTTGGTGTACGGGTTCAGGGCGCTGGTCGATTGCACGATGCCGGCCAGCAGCGCGGCCTGCTGCCAGTTGAGGTCCGCGGCGTTGACCCCGAAATACGTCTTGGCGGCATCCTGCACCCCGTAGGCGCCGTTGCCGAAGTAGACCAGGTTCAGGTAGCGAGTGAGGATCTCGGGTTTGGAGAGGGCCTTGTCCAGAGCCAGCGCCATCCGGATCTCGCGCAGCTTGCGTGCCGGCGTCGTCTCGACCGCGGCCCGCCGTTCGGCATCGGTCTGCGCGTTCACCAACAGGTTGTAGTTCTTGACGTACTGCTGCTCGATCGTCGAGCCGCCCCTGGTGTCGAGATCGCCCCTGAGGTAGCCGATGAGACCGGTGAGGGTGCCCTGGACATCGACGCCGTTATGTTCGGCGAAGCGTTTGTCCTCGATCGACACGATCGCCAACTTCATGGTGTCGGCGATTCGGTCGGTGGGCACCGGCCAGCGCCGCTGCGCATAGATCCAGGCGATGACGTTCCCGGCCTTGTCCACCATGGTGGAGACGGTGGGGACTTCACCCGACATCAGCTCGGTGGAATCCTGCGCCGCTACATCGGAGGCGTGGTTGACCACGATGCCCGCGCCGCCGGCGATCGGAAACAGCATGGCCGCCACCAACACACCGGCCAACATGCAGTACAACGCGAACTTGGCAACGGTGGCACCCATCGGCGGATGTGGCTCCGGCATGCCGCAAGACTAGGGCCACCCGCTCCGGGCGCAATCCAATATGCGAAGCCGGAATCAAACCGAGGCCGCAGAGACCCTAGCCTCACCGTAGATGCTGGCGATCCAGATGTGGGCGAGTGCTTCCAGGGCGGCGTTCTCGGGCAGCGTCGGCTTCTGGCTGCCCTGGGCGGCGAACACCACACGTTCGTTCATCAGGTTGAGCGCCGTCGCCAGATCGTGTGCCGGGATGGTGTCGGGCGCCGCGCCCCGCATCCGTTCCTTGGTGATCAGTGCGGCCGTGTAGTCGATCCAGCCGGTCATGAACGAGGTCCACATCTCCCGCAGCTCCGGGTTGGCGGCCATGGCCGACAACCCGGCAAGCACGACCGTGCGATGGGGCCGCAGCGAATCGAAGAAGGCGTAGATGCCGTCGTGCCAGGCTTGCTGCGGCGGCTGATCCGCCGTCTCGGTCTGCTGCTGCCGGTCGGCGCCGGAGGCCGTGATCGCCCGGCCGAACAACCGCACCAGCACCGCGTCTTTGGAGGCGAAATAGAAGTAGAACGTCGGGCGGGACAGGCCGGCGCCCTTGGCGAGGTCATCCACCGAGATCTCGGCGAAGGGCCGCTGCTCCAGCATGTCCTCCAGGGTGCGCAGGATCGCTGCTTCCCGGTCGTCGCCGGAGGGGCGGGTGGCGCGGCGACCGCGAACGCGGGCCGGAGTGGCAGCTGGCACAAGCCGTACTTTACAGGGTGTTGAATTCATCGACAGAGCGTTGACCTATTCAACACGGTGTTGATAGCGTGGCGGGCATGACCGAACACGTCGATGTGGTGATCGTGGGCGCCGGAATCTCCGGTATCAGCGCGGCCTGGCACCTACAGGACCGCTGCCCGTCGAAGAGCTTCGTGATCCTCGAGCGCCGCGAGAATCTGGGCGGGACCTGGGACCTGTTCAAGTACCCCGGTATCCGGTCGGACTCCGACATGTTCACCCTGGGCTTCCGGTTCAAGCCATGGACATCGCAGAAGGCGATCGCGGACGGCCCGTCGATCATGTCCTACCTCAACGAGACGGTCCGGGAGTACGGCATCGACAAGCACATCAGGTACGGACAGAAAGTCGTGAGCGCCGAGTGGTCGAGTGCGGAGAACCGGTGGACGCTGCGCGTCGAGACGGACGGTGAACGCAAGGAGATCACCTGTTCGTTCCTGTTCGCCTGCAGCGGGTACTACAACTACGACGAGGGCTACTCGCCGGAATTCCCCGGCGCGCAGGACTTCACCGGCACCATCGTGCATCCGCAGCACTGGCCGGAGGACCTGGACTACGCCGGTAAGCGGGTCGTGGTTATCGGCAGCGGCGCCACAGCGGTGACTCTCATTCCCGCTCTGGCCAACTCGGGTGCCGGGCACGTCACGATGTTGCAGCGCTCACCGACCTACATCGGTGCGTTGCCCGACGTGGACCCGTTCTCGGTGCGGATGAACAAGCTGCTTCCCGCCAAACTCGCCTATATCGCCAACCGCTGGAAGAGCATCCTGTTCCAGTCCGCCCAGTACCGGCTGGCCCGCCGGTTCCCGAACTTCATGCGCAAGCAGCTGATGACGATGGCGCGACGCCGGCTGCCCGAGGGCTACGACGTGGACAAGCATTTCGGTCCGAGCTACCGGGTGTGGGATCAGCGACTGTGCCTGGCGCCCAACGGTGATCTGTTCCGCACCATCCGCAACGGTCAGGCAGAGGTCGTCACCGACACCATCGAACGCTTTACCCCAACCGGGATCAAGCTGACTTCGGGCCAGGAGCTAGCGGCCGACATCATCGTCACCGCAACGGGTTTGAATCTACAGCTGTTCGGCGGCGCCGAGATCCTCGCCGACGGTCAGCCGCTCGATCTGACCACCACGATGGCCTACAAGGGCATGATGCTCTCCGGCGTGCCGAACATGGCCTTCACCATCGGCTACACCAATGCGTCCTGGACGCTGAAGGCCGATCTGGTGTCCGAATTCGTCTGCCGCGTCCTCAACTACATGGATTCCAGCGGGTATGACCGCGTCGAGCCCGCGCATCCCGCCTCCGACATCGAGGAACGTCCGCTGATGGATTTCACGCCTGGATACGTGTTGCGGGCCTTGGACCGGCTACCGAAGTCCGGGTCGCGAACACCGTGGCGGCTCAAGCAGAACTATCTGCTGGACCTCGGTCTGATCCGGCACGGCAAGGTCGATGACGAAGCATTGATCTTCGCCAAACACCGTGTCCCACTAGCTGTTTAGTCGATAGTGACGACGACGATCCCGTCGTCGTCACTGTAGGCCAGCTCGCCGGGGACGAAGCTGACACCACCGAAGCTGACGGTGACGTCACGCTCGCCGGCGCCGGTTTTCGTGCTCTTGCGGGGGTTCGTCCCCAAGGCCTTGATGCCGATATCGATGGTGCGCAGCGTTGCGGCGTCCCGCACCGCGCCGTGCACGATCAGCCCGGCCCAGCCGTTGGAGCGCCCCAGATCGGCGATGACGTCACCGACCAGGGCGGTGTGCAACGAAGCGTCGCCGTCGATGACGAGGATCCTGCCGTCGCCGGGTTCGGACAGTACCGATTTCAGCAGCGCGTTGTCCTGGAAGCAGCGGACGGTGCTGATCGGTCCGGTGAATTCGGTGCGGCCACCGAACTGACGGAATTGGACATCGCAGCTGCGGACCTCGGGGCCGATGTCATCGACGAGGTCGGCGGTGGCGCGGAAGGGGAGGGCCTTACTCATTCGGCGTGCCGCTGCCGCAGGCGGTGCACCAGCAGGGCGATCAGCACTGCCGCGGCGAAGGCCACCGCGAACGGAAGCGCCGAGCGGGCGGAGGTTGGGGCGGGCGGCGATGGATTGGCGGCCTGCTCGACTGACGACTTGGCGTTGGCCGCCGCGGCGCGGGCACCTTCGGCGACCGGCGGGGAACCATTGCCCACAGCGAGCGGCGGCGAGCCATCGCCTGCGGCCAGTGCGGCATGGGTCGCGGGCGGCTCCAGGGCCGGCGGCGGCGCCTTTTTGGCCGGCGCCTTTTTGGCCGGAGCTTTCTTGGCGGGAGTCTTTTTCACAGCCTTCTTGGCGGGTGTCTTCTTGACAGCCTTCTTGGCCGGCGCCTTTTTGGCCGGCTGCTTCTTGGCAGCGGCCTTCTCGGGGCGTGGCGGCCCCGGTGGCGTGGCTTCCTGGCCCTCGTCGGGCTGGTCCTGCGCGTCTGCCATCTGGCTGCTCCTTTGCACTATCGAGTCGCGAACGCCGGCAGTGGCACCCATCATGCCAGGTGGGGGTTGGCCGTCCGGCCCTGATCACCGGCCGTCAGGGTTACGGCCGGACCCCCGCGGGCCCGCTGGCGGCGGTCACGTTCGTCGCCGTGCCACCGCGACACCGACGCCGATGGCCGCGACGAGTAACGCGCTGCCGGCCAGCGCACGCGCGGTGTTGTCGGGGCCGGCCTGGGGTTCGGCGTGCTCACCCGCAGTCGGCGCGGCGCTGACCGATGCCGTTGTCGTGGGTGCCGGGGCCGCCGGCGTCTTGTGCCGTTCCTCGGGTGCGTGCGGTCCAGCCGTCAGCTCCAGCACCGGCGCGGGGTAGTCGGGTTCCCCGCCACTGGGCAGCGGGGGCTGGTCCCAGTGCACGACAGTGCCGTCGGCGTAGGTCTGAACCACCGGGAACGTCGCCGAATCAGCGTCCGGCAATTGGATCGACATCGCGAACAACTCGAACTGGCCGGCCCCGATGCCGGCATCCGGAGTTGCGGTGAACGTCACCGAGCGGTACATGCCGGTGCTGGCGTCACGATTCAGTGCGGCGGTCCAGCCCGCCATCACGTCGGTGCGTGCCGACGCGACGTTGGGCAGGGAGATGGTGACTCTCGTTGTGGGAGAGCCGGTCTCCGACTCGTTGGGCACCTGGAAAGTGACCAGTGCGGTGCCCCCGCGCACGGGATGGTCGGCGTCGACGTGGACGTGGGCACCGGCTGTCGGCGCGGCCGAACCCAGGATGAGGGTGCCGGTCAGCGCGGCTGTCGTGAGCGCCCGGGTCACCAACCGGCGGCGGGTCATCACAGCACGCCGAGGCGCGCCATCAGATCGGCATCGATACCGTCGAGTTGTCCGGCGATCGCAGCGTGGGCATCGCGGCGCCGCGGGCCGGGCATGGTCTCGGCTGCGGTGACGGCCGCGGACAGTGCTTCCAACCGCTCGGTCATCGCGCCCACGAATTGTTTGGTTTCCGCGTCTTTGGGCTTCTTCTCGGCCACCTGCCGCAGAGAGTTCTCCGCCCCGGCGATACGCGCCGATAGCGCTCCGCCCTGCCCGGAGAATTGCCCGAGCTGGCTCAACGGCACGCCGAGACGGTCGGCGCGCCGTTCATCGATCGCGCCGCGTGCAGCGATGGCGGCACGGTAGGCCACCGGCACCACAATCGGAGCCAGCAATCGGGATACCGTCAGCGCACGCCGTATCCGGGTGGGTGACAGAAGTTTGCCCTCCCGGGCCGCCTTGAGTTGCGCTTCGGCAACTTTGACCGCGGTCCGGTCGGCGTCACGCGCGACCTTCAACTGGGCCTTGATCGCCTTGTTCTCCGAACGCTCGGCGGACTTGATCCGGCGCGCCTCGTTCCTCGCCGAAAGCTTGGCATCGAGCTTCGCGCGGGCCTTGATCGCCCGAGCCTCCGCACGACGTGTCGCGCGGCTTTTGCGCTTGGTGAACAGGCCCATTCCTGATGCCTCCCGGGTAGATCGTCGGCGATCGGCGAGGCACGCTCCCGACCGAGTCAGCTAACCCTATCGCCCGGCCCAAGGGGCACGACCACGACCTGCGGCTATGCCACAATGATCTGCAAACCATCCGATGCGGCGCCGACACACGCCGCTAACTCGAGGAACGTCGTGAACCGCTCGCCGATGAGGGCCGCAGCGATTAGCTGGGTGATCGCGTGCGGTTTGCTCTGTGGCGGGGCGGGCCTGCTTTCAGCGACTCCGGCCGCCGCCGACCCGGGCTCGGGTGGGAGCGGCCACGGCGCGCGCGGGGCCGACAGCGGTTCTCCCAGCAGCGGCGCGCACCGGCCCGGTGGCCCGCGAAACCCTCACGGCACCGTCATCAAGCCGGGTACCGCGCGGCCGGACACCACAGTCGTGGGCGGGTCGCGCAGGCGCGTCGGGCCGGCCGGCAGTTGGTATCCGAGCCATCACGATTGGCCACAATCCGGCTGGCCTTGTCCGCCATTCCCGTCGTTGCCCCCCCTCGTCCTGCCGCCGCTACCGCCCCTGCCCCCGCCACCACCGGTGCATTGGCCGCCGCGGGGTCCCCTGGGCGAGGGAGTCGGCGTGGCCGAACCGCCGAGCCTGCGCATGGTCCCGCCACCGGAGGCGGCCGGAGGAGGCAGCGGGGCGGGCATCGGAATCCTGCCGCAGACGACTCCGCCTCCCGGCGAGCCGGGACAGCCCGGGGAGCCCCCGGTCGTCAACGCCGAGAACGGGACGGTCGGGCCAACCGGTCTGGAACCACCGCCGATCACGATGCCGCCGGTGATCGGGTTGCCGCCGGTGATCGAAGCACCACTGCGCCCGGTCGGCCCCGGGGCCGAGCCGGGACCGCGGGTCGGTCCGGGCCGGGAATCCGCGGTGACCCGCGAACGTCCGCCCGCCACGTCAGCCGGAGCCGGTACAGAAGTGCCGCCGTCGACTAGGGTTGGCTATCCCAGATACCTCCAGGAGGCCAAGATGGGCGAGGTCGCGGCGGTGGCCCTGCCGGGCTTCGCCGGACTCCTGGCCCTCACCGCACTCGGAGGCGTCGTCGGGTACCGCCAAGCAAAGGCCGGCCACGTCGTGCGGACTGCGGGGACCACTCGGTTCATGCGGTGACGCGGACCGTGCATCGCAGCCCAGTCGCCGATGGGGAAGGGGGATGAGATGTCGGCCAGTCGCCGGGTCACCACGGCTGTGAACGATGTCCTGGATCTTGCCCCCCGTCACGGTGAAATCTCACTGACCCGGCTGGTTGCCGCCGTCAGCGCAGACCGGGACCGCCTTATCGAGGTCACCATGGCCGACCTGCCGCCGGGGGTCTGCGGTCAGTGGCGTCAGTACGCCGATCACGACGTGTTCCTGATCCAAAACGGCCTGCCGACGTGGGACCGCACCCTGGCCCATGAGCTGGGCCACCTAGTCCTCGGGCACTACGGCATCTCGGTCACCGAGGCTGCTCGTGACGCCGCCGAGCTGGCCAGCGACGATCTCATCGGTTACATGCTCAACCAGCGCACCGGGTGCATGGGACCGGGCGGCGAGGACGTCGAGCAGGAGGCCGAGGATTTCGCGGCGCTCCTGCTGTATCGGCTGGGCCGGTCACCGTCGGACCGGTCGTCGATCGTGCAAGTCCGCCTCGGAGAGGCGTTTGGTTGATCGTCTGGGTGATCGCCGGTCTGCTGGGAATGGCCACCGGCCTGCGCATCGGGTGGGCGTTGGTCAACAAGCAGTCGGTGGTCAGTTCGGCGATGATCGTCGCCCTCGGCAGTCTGGGCGCGGTCGCCGCGCTGAACTGGCCACCTTTGACGCTGCTGATCGATAGCGCGCTGCGCTGGCCGAACATCTCGATCGGGCTGAGCCAGGTGGCGTTGATCTGGTGCGCGGCGGGTAGTTGCGTGATGATCACCAGCGTCGCCTCGACACGCAGTCCCGCCGTCATCCGCCGGATCGCCGGAGTGCAATACGCGGTGGCCGGGGTGATCTCTGTCGCGTCACTGGTGCTGTTCTTCTTGTCCGGTCAGCAACCGGAGATGTCGCCCGAGGAGTACCTGCGTCTCAACCTCGGGTCGACCAACACCTCGCTGCCGTGGCTTCTTCCGCTGCTCTACGTGATGCTGGCTTTCACCTTGGTGTTGTGGGCCGGCATGCGCCACTCCAACCGGACCCGACGCGGCCGGGCGCTTTTCGTGTTCAGCCTCGGCATCGCGCTGCTGGTGGCGGCCAGCGCCTTCTTCCTGATCCGCGCGGTGGGCACCTCGAGCCTGGTGGGGGTGGGAACCGCAGCGACCTTGCTGGGCGCGGCGATGGCGATCGTGGCGACGGGATCGCTGTTACCCGCGGTCGAGGACTGGTTCGGTGGGCGGCGTGAGTTGCGGCTCATCGAGCCCCTACTGACCGAACTGGAGCGGCGTCAGCCGGATGTCGGGATCGGTGAACGCCCGCGCGGTCCGCTGGTATTCCGGGTGGCCGAGCGGTTGTCCCTGATCTCGGACGCTCTTTATCTCGAGGCCACGATGGCCGAGCACCTGCGCGCCGGAACGTCCGAAGGGGCGGGGGTCGACGTGTTGGCTGACGTCAAGCGCCAGGGGGTGAGCCCCGACGTTCAGGCGATGGCGATCGCCAAGTGGATTCATGCCGGCCGGCGTACCCCACGTGTCGCTCAGCCGGCGGGGCAAGGGCAGTTTCCGGGCATGGGCTGGCTCGGGCAGCCCGAGAACTACTCGGACCGGGAATGGATTCTCGAGATCGCGCGCCAGTACCGAGCACTCGGCAGCTGATCGAGCACCGATCGGTACCTAACGTTGCCGAAACTCCGGCGACCTCGGCGACGGGCTAATCGTCGAGGTGTTCCCGGCGGCGCAGCTCGTCAACCTTCGACACGATGTCCTGCTGGGCTTCCGGGGAGAGCCCGACGGTCCGTGCGGCAATCCGGCGCACACCCTCGTCGCGCATGTTCGCCAGCCAGGTCAGCTCCTTGTCGAGCTTCTCGTAATACTCGTCGTCGGTGAAGTACTGCGGCTTGATCCGGAAGAAGTTGGCAAGCGCCGTCATGGTGGTGGACGACGGGTTGGTCCGGTTGCCTGAACGCAGCTGAGACAGGTACGGAGCCGACATGGTGATGCCTTCTGCCTTCAGCGCGGCAATCACTTCAGCGGAGGTATGAGGACCCCGGCCGGGCGGATACACCGTATCGAACAGGCGATTCAGTCGCGCCGAGAACGTGGTGCTCATCTATTGGACCTCCACATGCGAGAAGAGCGGTCGTTTCCGTTGGCTTATTTGCTGATCATCGTAGCGACACATCCGCCGACAACCAAGTGCAAACTACCTGATAATTGACGCGCGCGGACATTTTCGGGCATCCGGCAAACATTTGTGCGGGTGTTTTCTCAGGTCGGCAACGGCGCTCAAGGCGTCGTTGGGCAAAGAAACGCGAGGTGAAGGGCGTCCTGGCGCCGGGCATGACCGAAAATCGCACGGTCAAGAACCTGAGAGGACCCTGAGCAACCGAGAGTATCGAGCGCGGGCGCAGAAATCTACTTTGCTGTAACTGTGGTTATGGTGACGTGCCCGGGCACTGCTTCGCAGGCGCGACATCGCCGTCGCGGCCCACCGGCGACGCCGGCGTGGGGCTGCCCAGCACCCCGGGTCGCAGGCGGGGCGGTAGGCCGCGAATCGCCACCGCAGCCAGCGCGACGACGGCCACCGGTATTCCGGCGACGGCGATGGCGGGCGCGGTGGGGAAGACGGCCTCGATGAGCATCGATAACCCGAACACACCGAACAGGGCGGCCGCAGCCAGCTGGATGAAGCGCTCGGGGAGGTGCTTGCCGGCCAGTGCGCCGACGAGAATGGCCAGCGCGTCGGCCGCCACCATGCCGACCGTGGACCCGATCCACACGCCGACCCAGTCGTTGTCGGAAGCGAGGGTGATCGTCGCGAGCATTGTCTTGTCGCCCAGCTCGGCCAGGAGAAACGCAGAAGTCACGGCGAAGAATGCCGGTGCAGTGGTTCGCTGTGCGCGGGTGGCCTCGTCCTCGGAGAGTCGGTCCCCTCGCAGCGTCCACAACCCGAAAAGAACGAAGGCGAGTCCCGCGAGGACCCCGAGTAGTCGGGTGGGCAGCGCGGCGCCGAGGTAATGGCCGACGGCGACGGAGATCAGGTGTACCGCGGTCGTGGCGACGGTGATCCCGCTGAGCACGACCCACCAGCGATGGCGCAGCGCGAACGTCATCGCCATCAGTTGCGACTTGTCGCCCAATTCGGCGACGAAGATGACGGCGAAACTCAGGAGCAACGCGGAGAGCACCCAGAACTCCTTGGTTGGGTGGCTGTCGTCAGGGGGCGGTACCGATGCCTCCGGCCGGCAACCACGAACGGTTACGGCCGAAGGTCTCGCCCACCGATACTCATACCGGCCGAACAACCGGGCCCGCGTCAATCCGCCAGGCCAGTATGTCGATTGTCCGATTGGGGGCTACTCCCCTTCGCTGGTGCTGACTCTACGTGCACCTGAGTGATGCCGGCAACCGGTACCACTCGAAAACCCCACCGCAGCAATTATTTTGGCACGCCGAGCTAGAAAGTTCGGGAACCCTCAATCGAGGCTAGGCGGCCAGCAGCATTGCCAGGATCGCGGTGTCGGGATGGCTGATCGGGTCGACGCCGACCCGGCTGACCATGCTGGTGATGGTGCCGTCGGATTCCGCCTCGACCCACGCGGCGCGGTGTTCCAGCCCGAGATGGGGAATGCCGGGTAGCAGAACGCAACCCGACGCCGCACCAGAGCATTCCGGCAGTGACGGCATGGTTTCGGAGGGCGGGTGCAGCATCAGCAGTGCGGGGGGCTGTTTGGCGGCGAAATGTCCTGGCGGCACCGCGGATTCACCCACAACCGTGCCCTCGGCAAGCACCAGCCCTACGGTTCCTGGCTGCGGTTTGTCGGGCAGTTCCTCCCGAACGCCGAATATTGTTGTCGTGGATAGCAATCCAGGAAGCGAGGCGACTCGAACCGCGACCATCAGAAGCTGTGCCCACTCCTTCGTCGAGTTCGGCCATCGGCCCGAGACGACGAAGCCCTTCAGGGCACCACGAGCATGAAAAGGGGCGACTTCAACCGCACGCCCGGAACCATCTTCCATCTCGCCTCCGCAACACCTCGGTATGCCAGTGCGACACGACAGCGGGTCGGTTCGATTCAGGATGCGGTACGTGGCGCGTGGCACGCAAGACGACACGAGTGCTAAACCGAACGTGGGTTCAGCGGATGGCCGGCAGGGCTCAGAACAAAACGATCACGGCGAGGATGCCGAGCAGGACCAGGGCGATGACACCGGCGCGCAGGGCCGCCAGCATGTACGAGCGGTTGCAGGTCGCAGAGGAGGCATGCCAATGCGGAGGCTGCGACGCGGACTGCGCCCGGAATGATTGGGATGCCATCACACCGTCCTGAACAGCACGTTCAACTACCGCCCCCAGTGAATTTAGTCACAGACTCTTCTGTGAGCGCGATCATAACCCCTTCGGTACCCCGAGGAAAATCGGCCCGACCGGATCCGCGGAACGCCTTGGAATTCGGTGGTTTGTTGATTGCGGAACCGGGTATCCAAAATCACAGTCGCTCCCGAGGGGTCGGCGTGTCGCTCGGCGCGTCGTGGCGGCTCGTGTGGCTGCTGACGGCTGAGAAGATTTCGCTCGGCCGCCACGAGCTTGTTGATCGGGGCGTTCCCAGGCCGCCGGGTTATCCACAGATACTGCCTGTCTCCATGGCGAGATGGTGCGCTCAATGCCCATTCACCGGTGCGGATGCCTGTGGATAAACCTGTGGAAACTGTGGATAGCCCCGTCATTGCTGCACGTCCCCGAACGTCGAAGATGCACCGCGTGCCACAATCTGCCTCCTGATCGCCCCAATACCGCGTCGCTTTTGGACGACCCGAGGGTCCGAGTGTTTCCCCGCTCCTGCGCTTTGTCCCTCGGCGGCATTGGCGACTCCGACTACGCTGGTCCGCGTGATTCAGGTGTGCTCTCAGTGCGGGACGCGATGGAACGTCCGCGACCGCCAGCGCGTCTGGTGCCCCCGCTGCCACGGTGCCCTGATGGCCCCGACCAATCCACCGGATGCGCGCTGGGGTCCCGCCGCGACGAGCCATCCGCCGACCCGGCCGGCCGGGCCGCAGGGCGGCGGACCGCGGCTGCCGTCGGGGTTCCGCTGGATCGCGGTCCGGCCGGGGCCGCCACCGCCACCGCGTCGCCGTCGTCGTCACCTGGGGCCGACGCCGCGCTATACCTACATCCCCCGGTGGGGTCTCGCCGACCACGTGGCGCCGCCGGCGCCAAGCGAGGACGCGACCGTCAAGAAGGGGCCGGCGCCTGTCACGGTCCGCGCGGCAATGCTGTCGGCGGTGACCATTTTCGGTCTCGCCGCCGCCATCCACATCGTTCGCTACGTGCTGTTGCTGATCAACCGCACATCACTGCTGCCGCCATTGGTCGCCGGCGCGGCGCTGTTGCTCGGCGTGTTGGTCAGTCTGGCGGCGATCGTGGCGGTGATCCTGACCGCTGTTGTCACGACGTCGTGGCTGATCGCTCGGCGAACGGCGGTCTATCAGCACCTCGGGCAGGAGGATCCGCGGCCGGCCTGGGCACTATGGGCCGGCTGTCTGGTTCCGATCGTCAACCTGGTGTGGGCACCGGTGTATGTCATCGAACTCGCCCACGCCGAGCAGACCCAGTCCCGCCTGCGCGGACCGATCACCGCTTGGTGGATGGCGTGGATCCTGTCGACCGCCGTCTCTCTCTTCGCCATAGCCACGAGTTTCACCACCAAGCCGCAGGGCATCGCCGACAACACCGTGACGGTGATCGTGGCCTACCTGCTGGGCGCCGCGGTGTTGGTGCTGTTGTGGCAGGTATTCGATGCCTTTGTGCGCAAGCCGGTCGAACGGCCGCTGCACCGGTGGGTGATGCTGGGCGTAGGCCAGTCGGAGCCGGCCAAATCCGACTCGCCGTCAGCGGTTGAGCCGGACCAACAGGAACCGGCAGCATAGGCCTATGCACTCGGCCGGCGGACTGAACGGCGGGCACCCGTTCGTGGTCGCCCACCGGGGCGCTTCGGCCGACCGTCCCGAGCACACGCTGGCCGCCTATGATCTCGCCCTGCGGGAAGGGGCCGACGGCGTCGAATGCGATGTCCGGTTGACCCGCGACGGCCACCTGGTGTGTGTGCACGACCGGCGGGTGGACCGCACCTCGACGGGCACCGGCCTGGTCAGCGAGATGACACTGGCCCAGCTCAAAGGCTTGGATTGGGGAGCGTGGCACGGCAGCTCGAGTACCGGCGTCCCACCGGACGGCACGGGCCTGCTCACGCTCGACGACCTGGTCCGCCTGGTGCTGGACTGGAACCGGCCGGTGAAAATGTTCATCGAGACCAAGCACCCGGTGCGCTACGGCGGGCTGGTGGAGAGCAAGGTCTTGGCCCTGTTACACCGCTATGGGATCGCGGCCCCGGCCTCGGCCGACCTGTCCCGCGCGGTGGTGATGTCGTTCTCCGCCGCGGCGGTGTGGCGGATCCGCCGTGCGGCGCCGCTGCTGCCGACTGTGCTGCTGGGCGAGACCTCCCGGTATCTGGGCGGCAGCGCCGCCACGACGGTCGGTGCGACGGCCGTCGGGCCGTCGATCGCCACGCTGCGCGAGCATCCCGAGTTGGTCGACCGCGCCGCCGCCCAGGGCCGTGCCATGTACTGCTGGACCATCGACCACTACGAGGATGTCGGGTACTGCCGCGATCTGGGCGTGGGATGGATCGCCACCAACCATCCGGGACGCACCAAGGCCTGGCTGCAGAATCCGCTGGCCGTTCCCGGCGACCAGGGCTCGAGCTAGGGCTGCGCGTCGAGGACCTGCTGCGGGATCGCCGAATCGGTGCGCAGTGCGTGGAACAACTGATCCGCCGCGTCGGAGTCCCACACCACCACCGAACCGGAGTCGCTGCTGGTGAATTCGCCGATGGGCACTGTGATCTCCGTGGTGGAACCGTGCAGCGCCCAGCCCAGCGCGGCCAGGTCCCACACGTGGTCAGCGTTGTCGACGGTCAGTGATTCGACGGCAGCATGCGGCACCGCGTACCAGCGCCACGGATTCACCCACACCACCGGGCTGGTGGCCCTGTGCATCACCGCCGCCATGAACTCGCGCTGGTGGACCATCCGGTCCAGGTCGGCACGCGGGGTCGCCCGGCTGCGCACATAGCCCAGCGCAGCGCGTCCGTCGAGGGTCTGGCAGCCCGCGGGCAGGTTGATCCCGGCCAGCGGATCGTCGATGGGAGCGGCCGGGCACACCTGGACACCGCCAAGCGCATCGACGACGACCGCGAAGCCGTCGAAGCCAACCTCCGCGTAGTGGTCGAGGCGTAGCCCCGTGGCCTCTTCGACGGTCTGGGCCAGCAGTGGTCCGCCGCCGAGGGCGAACGCGGCGTTGATCTTGTCCATGCCGTAGCCGGGAATGTCCACGTAGGAGTCGCGGGGGATCGAGACCATCGTGGTGGGGCCGCTGGACCCGAGCGCCGGGATGTGGACCACGAGGATGGTGTCGGTTCGCCCGTTGCCCAGATCCCCGCCGGTGGTCAGTTCCGCCTGCTGCTCGGGTGTGAGTCCGGCCCTGCTGTCGGAACCGACGAGAAGCCAGGTGGTGCCCGCACCTGCGGCCGGCCGGTCGGTGTAGTCGAACACCGCGACCCGGTGCAGGCTTGAGTCGATCCAGACGGCGCCGCCGGCGAGGCCAGCGGCAGCGGCCAGGACGACCAGCAGGAGCGTGACGAAAAGCCTTCGGCCCCAGCGCCGTTTGCGCTTCGTTCGCGGTGGCGTGCCCGATGGGGGAATGGCCGGCCGTGCCGTCGGCGGCGGGGGAGGGCGTCGCGGTGGCGGTGGTGGTGGTCGCCGCGGTGGCGGTGGTGGTGGTTGCCGCAGTGGTGGTGGCGGCGATTGCCGGCGGGGTGGTGGCGGCGGTCGGCCGGGGTCGCGCCGGATCACCTGCGAGGGCTCCCCCCGCGGTATCCGTTCGGTTGGCGGATCCGGCGCGGGTCGCGGCCGCCAGTCGTCGCTCACCAGGCCAATTTACGTGGCCGGCTCACTTGAGCCAGCCAAGATGACCGGCGAGTACGACATACCCGACGAATGCGACGGTGTCGATGAGACCGTGCGCGATCACCAGCGGCCAGAGTCGGCCGGTGCGGCACCAGGCATAGCCGAAGACCACACCCATGGCGAGATTGCCCAGTCCGGCGCCGAAGCCCTGATAGAGGTGGTACATCCCGCGCAGCACACTCGAGGCGAGGATCGCCCGGTTCTGACTCAGGCCCAGCTGCTTCAACCGGGTGATCAGGTAGCCGACGACCACCACCTCTTCGGCGAAGCCGTTGGCGAAGGCGGACAGGACCAGCACCGGGATCCGCCACCAGGTGTCGTGCAGCGCCGCGGGCTCCACTTCGGCGTTCATTCCGAGCCAGCGGCTCGCGAGATACAACAGCAGCCCGGGGATGCCGATCAGTGCGGCCAGGCCGAAGCCACCCAGCACGTCCGCCCGCCAGCGCACCCGTCCCAGCCCGAGCCGGGCCGGGGTGATCCCGCTGCGCCACAACAAGTACAGACCTAGGGTGCCCCACGCGACCAGCTGGGCTACCGAGGCCAGGTTCAGGCCGAGGTTGATCAGGTCATAGCGGGACAGGTTGGGGTTCAACCGAACTCGATGTCCGGCGAGCCCAGAAAGTACGGCGTCGAAGAGCTGCAGCATCGCGATGACGGCGCTGACACCGAAGGTCACGGCGAGCATGACGCCAAGTTCGATGCGCAGTCCGCGCCGATCGGTGGCGAGAAACTCGTCGCGGGCGGCGCTCACCCCGCCACGGTAACGCCCCTACATCCGGCGTGCGCGCAGCCCGTTGACGAACGGGCACCCCATCAGCAACCGGATGGCTCGGCCCAGACCCGGCACATCGTGCACCGGCGCGCCGAAGGGCAACCGTACGTCGTGATCGCCGTCGCTGCTCTCGACGCGCAGCCGGACCCCGTAGCGGTCCAGGCCCAGCGGACGGACCCGACCACGCCGAAGCGGGGCGGGCAGCTTGCCGGCCAGTCGTGCGAGCACCTCGGGATGGTCACTGTCCAGATGGCGCAGCCACGCCGATTCGAACTCACAGAACGGGTCGGGTTGAGCGGCCATCAGGTCGTGGAGACTGACCGTCTCGGCGCCGGCGCTGTCGGCGACAACCACGGATTCGACCTCGAGCAGGACAAGCGTCTGCCCCGATCCGATGTCCAACAGGGCGGGGTCGGGGTGCTCGGTGGCGACCATGTCGACCATGGTCCGCACCGTGTGATCGGGCACGCTCTGGACGCGGCCGCGGATCCACACCAGCGATCGCACCGGCTCGCGCAGCGGCAGCGGGGCGACGTCGGTGAGCTCGAGCACCGCGGCGACTCCGTCAGTTCCGGCCACGCTCACTCGGGCGGCCAGCGCGGAGTCTCCGGGCAGGCTGACCGCGAAGGTGCCGCCGGGAAGCAGGTGCAGTATCGGTGTGGCGGCCGGGGCTACACCGTCGGCGACCAGCATCGCCCCGGCGGCGCGCGCGCAGGCGCTGCGGACGCGTTCGGCGGTGGATGGCATTGTCAGCGTCGCTGTGGTCATCGGACACCCTTCAGATAGTGAGGTAAGCCTAAGTTAACTATGGCGGTCTGGTCGTGCAAGGCTTCCCCTGCCGCCGACCCGATAGGGTTGAGCGGTGGCCCGCATCGCCTACCTCGGTCCCGAGGGCACGTTCACCGAAGCGGCACTTCTCAAGATGTGCGCTGCCGGCGTCGTTCCGGGTGGCCCTGGCGGGGCCCAACCAGAGCCGACGGACAGCACCCCGGCGGCCTTGGCCGCAGTCCGGGACGGCACGGCCGACTTCGCGTGTGTACCGATCGAGAACTCCATCGAGGGAAGCGTGCTGCCCACCCTGGACAGTCTGGCGACCGGTTCACCGCTGCAGATCTACGCCGAGCTGACTCTGGATGTCGCCTTCAGCATCGTGGTGCGCGACGGCCGGGAGCCGGCCTCGGTGCGGACTGTTGCCGCATTTCCGGTTGCCGCCGCACAGGTCAGGCGGTGGCTCGCCGAGCATCTGCCGGACGCGGGGCTCGTTCCGGCGAATTCGAACGCCGCGGCCGCCCAGGAGGTGGCCGACGGGCGTGCCGACGCGGGTGTCAGCACCGCGCTGGCCGCGCAACGCTACGGGCTGTCCACACTGGCCGACGGCGTGGTGGACGAGCCGAACGCCAGGACCCGATTCGTGCTCGTCGGCCGCCCCGGCGCACCGCCACCGCGAACCGGGGCCGACCGGACCTCGGTGGTACTGCGGATCGCCAACACACCCGGTGCGCTGGTGTCGGCGATGACCGAATTCGGAATCCGCGACATCGACCTGACCCGCATCGAGTCCCGGCCCACCCGGACCGAACTCGGTACCTACGTCTTCTTCCTGGACTGCGTCGGCCACATCGACGACAGTGCGGTCGCCGAGGCGTTGAAGGCACTGCACCGCCGCTGCGCCGACGTTCGCTACCTCGGATCCTGGCCGACGGAATCGGCGACCGGGGCGACACCACCGCAACTCGACGAGGCCGACCGGTGGCTGACCCGCCTTCGCGAGGGTGATCCGGCATGAGTGGACGGCTGATCCTTCTGCGTCACGGGCAGTCGCACGGCAACGTCGAGCGCCGCATCGACACCCGCCCGCCCGGGGCGGACCTGACCGACCTCGGCCGGGAACAGGCCCGTGACTTCGCCCTCGCCCGCAGCGGTGCGCCCGGGTTGTTGGTGCACTCGATCGCCCGGCGGGCCGCCCAGACCGCGGCCGAGATCGCTGACCAACTGCGGGTGTCGCCCGAAGAATTCGGCGGTATCCACGAAGTGCAGGCCGGTGAACTGGAGAACCGCAACGACGACGACGCGATCGCCGAGTTCAACGCGATCTACCAGCGGTGGCACCAAGGCGAACTGGCGGTGCCGATGCCCGGCGGGGAGAGCGCCAGCGACGTCCTGGACCGCTATCTGCCGGTGGTCACCGACTTGCGGCTGCGCTATCTCGACAACCATGCCTGGAACGACGACATCGTCGTGGTCAGCCACGGCGCGGCGATCCGATTGGTCGCGGCCACGCTGGCCGGGGTGGAGAGCAGTTTCGTGCTTGACCACCATCTGGCGAACGCCGAGTCGGTGGTGTTGTCACCGATCACCGACGGCCGCTGGAGCTGCGTGCAATGGGGGGCGATCAGCCCGCCGTTCTACCCCGAACCCGATGTGCATCCGGTCTCCGATGCGCTGGAGTCCGTCGACCCGATGGGCTGACGCGCTAGCCGGCTAACCGGTCGGGTGTTTGCTGGACGCAGGTGCATCCGACGGTCTCGCAATCTATGACGAAAGTATGAAAAACCAGCTCGGGCGTGTCGCAGCCATCCTCGGTGCACTCCGCGCGATGCAGGGCGTGGCGAATCAGCGTACCGTGGCAATGTCCCAGGCCAGCGGCGCATTCTCGGCAGCTTCGTACCATGCTTCGTTCTTAGCATCGAGGCTCGCCGGAGCGTCGTCGCCACGCTGGGTCGCAGGGCGGTAATTTCGCCCGCAGCAAAAGTTGCTATGCAATAGCTGGTGCGGTGCGATATCGTGGGCGTCCTCGGCCCTTCGGGGGTGGGCTGGTTAACCGCCGGGCCAGCCAGTGATCCATCGACAAATCCCGGCTATGAGAAGTAAGGACTGATCATGATGTCTGGTCGTTTGACTCGGCAGATTGCGCTTGTTGCTGGCGGGCTCGCGATCGTCGGTATGGGCACGCTGACCGCCTGCGGTAAGTCGGAGGAGAAGGCGCCGGAGAGCACCACTTCGACCACCACGAGTGCTCCCGCGCCGTCGCCCACCGAGAAGGCTGTTTCGCCTGGTGGCGCCAACTCCTTCACGCCCACGGTCAAGGCTCCGCCGGCTCCCACCGCGCTGCCTGGCAACGTCATCACCGGCGGCAGCTAAGCCGCTCGGTCCGCATCCGTCCGCAGCCCTCCACCAACAGTGATCGGGGTACATCGCCTTCGGGTGCTGTGTGTGGTGGGGTTGTTGGGGGTGCTGACCGCCGCCGCAGTACTGGTCGCTGATCTCCACCGGTTCTCGGGACCCACCGAGTCCGGGGTGATCGGCGGTCCGTACGCGTCTCTATTGGAGAGTTCGGTCGACCTGGGGCCGGCCCGCACCGACCACGTTCAGCTGACCGCGGCGCTGCGCGATGACTCCCGTCCCGACCTGTTGATGGGATGGGCGCTTCAACAGAATCTTTCGGTGCGCTGGCGCCCGGGCGACAGTTGGGCGATCCTCGAAGGTGCGCCCGAAGCGGTGTCCGGAGCGTTCGACGTCGACGTGCACGACTACCGCGGGATGCGGGGTCAGGTGTTCTACGCCTCGCCGCAACAGCCGTCGGTTCCGCGGTCGCTCAGCGTGGAGGTTGCCGCGCTCGGCCGCATCCTCGGCTACACCCCGCACCGTGAGTCCAAGGTCTGGATGTTCCCGCAGGAAGTTCCCGATCAAGGACTGAATCCCAGCGCGCTGCTGCGCACGTACAACGCCATGCCGTTGCACGACAGCGGCTACACCGGCAAGGGCATCACCGTTGTCGTGTTCGCCTTCGATGGTTTCCTGCAGTCCGATCTGGACACCTTCTCGACGACCTTCAACCTGCCGAAATTCACTCCCGAGGTGGTAGGTGGTATGCCGCCGGCTCGCCGGGGTGAGGCGACCATGGATCTCGAGGCTATCCACGCGGTCGCCCCGGATGCCAAGAAGGTGCTGGTCAACGCCCGACCCACCGTTGAAGGCGACGGTGGCTACGAGAAGATCGCCAAGATGATGGAGGACACCGAGGCCCGCTTCCCCGGGGCGGTGTGGAGTTTCTCCATCGGCTGGGGTTGCGACAAACTGATCACCGCCGCCGACCTGGTTCCGGTGCGTTCGGCGCTGGCCGACGCGCAGAAGTCGGGCACGACGGCCTTCGACGCCAGTGGCGACCTGGCCGGTCTGGATTGCAAAGGTGGCCAGGAGTGGTCGTCGCCGCCGAGTGAGAATGACGTCGGTCTGGACGCCGTCGCCTCGATGCCGGAGATGACCGATGTCGGCGGCACGACCTTGTCGACGGACCCCAAGGGTGTGTGGCTGGCCGAACAGTCTTGGTTCGACCCTCCGCTGTCCCAGGGCACCGGAGGGGGCGTGTCGGCACTGTACGAACGCCCGTCCTGGCAACGACATCTCGACATCGATGGCGCTGAAGGCAAGCGACTGACGCCGGACATCGCCGCCGTGGCCGATCCGTTCACCGGCGTGCAGATCGTGTTCGACAACCAGATCATCATGGGGGGCGGGACCTCGTTGTCCGCCCCGATCTGGGCCGGGCTGACCGCGGTGATGAATCAGTACATGCTCGATCGGGGTGGCCGCCTGATCGGCGATATCAACCCACTGCTCTACGCCATCGCCTCAGGCGCGCCGCTGCCCTCGTTCCAGGACGTGGACTTGGGCGGGAACGCCGTCGCCGACGCTCGGTCCGGCTACGACCTGGTGACCGGGTTGGGCACCCCGAATATCGAGAACCTGGCACAGAACCTTCTTGTCGCGCAGAGAGTTGTCTCATGAGCACCCAGGATGAAACCGACCACGACGCGGTACCGACCATGGTCTGCCCGGTCTGTGAGGTGGATGTCCCGGCCGGTAACTTCTGCGGTCTCTGCGGCGCCCACCGGGCCTCGGCGGAGGCCAAGGGGCCGCGCTGGCTGCGCGGTGACGCCTTCGGTGCCGCTCCCAACGAGAACGTATTGCTGCCCTCGGTCGCCAGTTCACTGTTCCCGCACATCCCGAAGCGCTCCCGTGCCCCGTTCCGGGTCGGGCTGATGTTGGTTCTGGTGGGGCTGGTCGGCTTCGCCATCGTCAAGATGCCGTCGGCCTTGATCACGATCTGTGCGCTGGGCCTGCCGGTGCTTTTTCTGCTGTATCTGGCCGAGTCCGGCGTGTACCGCGACATGTCGATGAGCTCCCTGGCCGCGGCCGGCCTCCTCGGCGCGGGTTTCGGCGTGGGCTGGATATTGCTGACCGGTGAGATCGTCGCGCGTGCCTATGGGGTGCCGATGGCGGCCGGGCTGGCATTACAGCATCTGGTGAAAGAAGGGATCGCCATCCCCACCGGGGGTGTGCTCCTCATGCTGGTGCCCACGCTGGTGGTGCGGTTACTGGGAGCGGGTTCACGAGAGTCATTGGACGGATTCGTGGTTGGCGCGCTGTCGTCGTTGATGTTCGCCGCCGGTGCCACGCTGACCAGACTCGCTCCGCAGTTCGCCACCGGCTTGTTCGCGCATGGCCGGCCGATGAAGGGTCTGTTCGTCGAGGCCGGCATCTGCGGTGTGACCATCCCGCTCACCGCGGCGGTGGCCGGGGGGATGCTCGGTATCGCCTTGTGGTTCAAGGGCCCTAGCGGTAACGCGCACGAGCGGCCCGGACGCATCCGCGCCATCCTCTTCCTGCTCGCCGCCGTTGTGGTGTTGATGCACATCGGGGTTGCCTGCACCGACCTGCTCGGTCTGCCGCAGCTACAGGTGCTGGGTCTGCACGTGCTGATCATGGTGATCGCACTGATCCTGCTGCGGATCTCGCTGCAACTGGCGTTGATGCACGAGGCCCACGACCCGATCCAGCAGGACGAGCCGATCCTGTGCATCCACTGCGAGATGGTGGTGCCGGACATGGCGTTCTGTCCGGCCTGCGGCGCCGCCAGCCGCGCGTCGTCGCGGATATCCCGCCAGGCGCGCCGTGAGAGCAGGCCGGTGCGCCAGGTGGCCGCGGAGGGCTCGTGACGAAACCCACGACTGTTGCCGACGAGGAGCAGTACCCGGGCTACGCGGTGCCGCCGGGCGACTACGTCGCCGCCGAGGTACCGCGGACGCGGGCCGGTCGCACCCTGGGGCTCTGGGCGATCACCATCGTCGTCGTGTCCCTGGCATTGGTCGGGGTGTCGTTGAAGACCACGCAGAAGATCCCGCTGTTCATGTGTCCGCCCGAATGCGGTGCGCCGCCGATGGGAACCCCGGTCACCGCTCTGCCGAAGTTCACCCCGCAGGACGGTTCGTTCACGGTGTCCTACCCGGCCCCGGGTTCGGCCTATGAGATCTCCACCGATGGCAAGGGCGTGACGGCGAAGTTCACCGCCGGGGATACCGGGATCATGCAATTGTTCTCCGAGCCCGCCAGGGGCCGGAGCGCCCAGGTGATCGCTCGGGAGCTGTTGAAGCAGAAGTTCCCCGACGCCAAGATCGCCTACGAGATCCCCAATGCGATGGTCGGGTACCAGTCCGGCTACGGGGAAGTCGCCGACACCTGGCCGCAGGGAACCGGCAACAGCTACATGCGCCTTCGCACGGTATTGCTGGTGGCGGTCAAGAATGACCTGGCGCTGGTGGCGGGTGCGGTCGGCCCCTATCACGCGTTCGGCCCTGACTTCGGCCCAGGCCTGCCCTCGGGCGCCAACGTCCAGATCGCTCAGGACATGGGCAAGTACGTCAACAGCTTCCACTGGAAGGGCGACCCGCCGCGCTGAAAGCTGCTCAGCCCCAACCAAGCTCGTGAAGGCGATCGTCGTCGATACCGAAATGGTGTGCGATCTCGTGGATTACCGTGATCGCAACCTCTTCGACTACGTCAGCTTCGGTATCGCACATCTCCAGCAGCGGTTCCCGATAGATCGTGACGGTGTCCGGCAGGGAGCCGGCATAACTGGAATCCCGCTCGGTCAGCGCGACGCCCTCGTAGAGGCCCAACAGATCAGGGTCGCCGGGATGGCGGTCCTCGACCAGCACCACGACGTTGTCGATCGCCGCAGCGAGACCGGGCGGAATCAGATCCAGTGCGTCACCGACCAGTTCCTCGAACCGCTGCGGGTCCATCCGCGCGGGCACTAAGCCGGCGGCGGAACGACGTCGGCCGGTCCCGGCGGCGGGCCTGCTGGCGGAGGCGGACCATCCATCGGGGGTAAGTCGACAGGTGGCGGTGGCGCGTCGGCGGGCGGGGGCGGCACCGGCTGCGCCGGCACGAACTGCCCGTTGAGGATGTTGCCCTCCGGCGGCGGGGCACTGTCGCTCGTGGGGGGCGCCTGCGACTGGGTGGTCGGTGCCGTCGACTGCTGTGGCAGATGCTGAGTCTGCTGTTGCTGATTCTGGGTGCTGCCAGTGGCCGGCGGCGAGTACGTGGTCGTCGGGACGGCCGGCAGCAAGGGAATCGACGGAAGGTTGAGTCGCTCCTGGGGAATGTCCGGCGGCGGGACGGGGGGCATCCCGTTGATCAGGAGCGGACCCTTGGCGGGGTTGATGAGCGTGGCCCAGCCGCCGTTACCCAGTGTGGCGCCGATGCTGCAGGCCACCTGGTGACTGCCGGCGGTCCAGCTCGGCAACGAGATCGTGCTGTAGATGAGCGTCAGCGTGGTCGAACGCAGCTGTAGGGGGGCCAGATAGGCGTCGGTCATGCGGGTGCAGGCGTCCTTGATGAACGCGTCCTGGTCGGCGTCCGACGGCAGGGCGCCGGGGAACTTCTCCGCCAGGTTCACCGTGCCGGTGACCTCCATGGCGTGTGGCGCACCGCAGTCGACGGGGACGTCTGTTGGCTGGTTGGTGGCCGGGTCGATGCCGAGGCAGGTGCCGGCCGGCCAGACCTTGGACTGGTCGATTTCGGCCACCCGGCCTTTGAACGCGATCTGCTGGTTGTCCGCGCCCGGTAGCTGCAGACCGCAGAGCATGCGCCGCTCGCCGTCCTGCTTCCAGGCCTTGTCGCCGGACCACAACATGCTGATCGTGAACTTGCTGTTGGGATCGAACTTGTCGCCGAGGTAGCGCTCCACGGCCGGCTGGCATTGCTCGAGGCTGATCTGCTGGATTCGCGCCGCCGTCGGGGGGGCGGCGTCGGGACCGTATTCGGTCCCCGGATAGGCACGCATGTCGACAGATTCGGCGACCTCGAAGCGGTGCTCGTCTTTGCAGTCGACGATGCGGGCCGAGTCAGGGTTCTTGTCCGGCCAGTTCAAGCAGCTGCCGGCTTTGGCGCTGGCGAATGCCGCGCTGCCCTTGGCGCCCAGCAGCGGGTCGGAGCCGGCCAGCCCGTTGTCGAGTCCGATCGGCAGGGCGGTCGCGACGCCGGCGATCAGAAGGCCGCCGAGCGCGGTCAACAGCAGCACACGGCGGGTCGACGTGGCCTGGAAGGTGCGCAGAAACGCGCGCCGCGGCGCGCCCGATTCGGGCAGCTCGGGCGTCACGTCCTCGCGCTCGGATAACTGCAACATCGCATCCATTGTGGCAGGCGCGCCGAGGCGTGTGACAAGTGATGCAGTTGTAATGTTATGGGGTTGTGCTGTGTCGTCGGTAGGAGGGGCCGACGCGGCGGTCGACGCCAATAGTTAGGGTTGCGGGCGTGATCGACCTGAAACTGCTGCGCGACGACCCCGATGCGGTACGGCGGTCCCAGCTCAGCCGTGGTGAGGATCCTGGCCTCGTCGACGCCCTGCTGGCCGCCGATGCCGCGCGCCGGGCGGCGATATCTGCCGCCGACTCGCTGCGCGCCGAGCAGAAGGCCGCCAGCAAGAAGGTCGGTTCGGCCTCCCCGGAGGACCGGCCCGCCCTGCTGGATCGCGCCAAAGAGCTTGCTGCACAGGTCAAGTCGGCCGAATCCGAACAGGCGCAGGCCGAGGCGGCGTTCACCGCCGCGCACCTGGGTATTCAGAATGTCGTCATCGACGGAGTCCCGGCCGGCGGTGAGGATGACTTCGCCGTGCTCGAGGTGGTGGGTCAGCCGCGTGAGATCGACAACCCGAAGGATCACCTCGAACTCGGCGAGTCGCTTGGACTCATCGACATGGAACGCGGTGCCAAGGTGTCCGGCTCGCGGTTTTACTTTCTGACCGGCCGCGGCGCGCTGCTGCAGCTGGGCCTGCTGCAGCTGGCGGTGCGGCTGGCCGGAGACAACGGGTTCACCCTGATGATCCCGCCGGTACTGGTGCGCCCCGAGGTGATGGCCGGCACCGGATTCCTCGGCGCCCACGCCGAGGAGATCTACCATCTCGAAGACGACGACCTCTACCTGGTCGGCACCTCGGAGGTGCCGTTGGCCGGTTATCACTCCGACGAGATCCTCGACCTGTCGGACGGGCCGCTGCGTTACGCCGGGTGGTCGTCGTGCTTCCGGCGGGAGGCCGGCAGCTATGGCAAGGACACCCGCGGCATCATCAGGGTGCACCAGTTCGACAAGGTGGAGGGCTTCGTCTACTGCCGCCCGGAAGACGCCGAGGCCGAGCACCAGCGGTTGTTGGGCTGGCAGCGCCAGATGCTCGAGCTGATCGACGTGCCGTACCGCGTGATCGACGTGGCCGCGGGAGACCTCGGATCCTCGGCGGCGCGCAAATTCGATTGCGAGGCATGGGTTCCCACCCAGCAGGCGTACCGCGAACTGACATCCACCTCGAATTGCACGACATTCCAGGCCCGCCGGTTGGCCACCCGCTACCGCGACGAGAACGGCAAGCCGCAGATCGCGGCGACGCTCAACGGCACGCTGGCGACCACCCGGTGGCTGGTCGCGATTTTGGAAAACCATCAACAGCCCGATGGCAGCGTGCGGGTTCCCGCCGCCCTGGTGCCTTACGTGGGTACGGAGGTCCTGCAACCGTGATCGAACTCGACCTGGACGAGGTTCGCGGCTGGTTCGGCTTCGGTGTCGCCGGCAACTTCGCCGGCCATCTCGAACAGGCCGGCGAGGCAGTCGATTTCGTGAACGTCGCCAGCGACGGCGCGGCCCCCAAGGGTATCTTTCCCTGGTACGCGCCCGGTCACGACAGTTTCCTGGGGGAATTCCCGCTGTCGCACGACGCGCTGATGGTGCCCAAGACGACCGAAGCTGATGGCCCGCTCAATCTGCAGATCGAGCCCGAGGTGGGACTGGCCTGCGATGTGGTGTGGGAGGGTGACACCGTAGTCACGCTGCGGCCGTTCGCGCTCGGCGCGTTCAACGACTGCTCCATCCGCCGCCCGAACGCGCCTAAGATCAGTTACAAGAAGAACTGGGGTCCGGCATCCAAGGGCGTTGCGCACCAGTTCTTCGACATCAGTGACCTCACCCCGGACGGGCCGACCGCGACCTTGCGGCTGCTCTGTCACCTGCGAAGTGCCGACGGTGTACACCACGAGTACGGGGTGGACAGCCCGCTGCTGGGCTACTCGTACTACGGCGAAGTCTTGCTGGACTGGATCGTCGAGCGGCTGGCCAACCAAAAGGGTTCTCCCGATACGCCTTTGGAGGATGTCGGGGCGCTGATGGTGGCATCGGGGCGTCCGCAGAAGGTGCTCATCGGCATCGGCGCGACGCGCTACACCAAACTGGGCGAGTCGACCTACCTGCAGCCCGGCGACGAGGCCATCGTGCGGGTCTACGACACCGCCAGCGACGCGGCATCCGAACTGCGCCAGCTGGTCTGGCAGCCCTAGCTCGCTGCCGCCCAGATCGGCATCGTGCGGTGGGCCGTCCGGGCCGCGTGTCCTGTGACGAGAGGTCCACCCTGCTGGTCATCTGCAGTTGGCCCGGGCTTCACTCGGCGGATAGCGGGACCTGCCACGCTGGCTGGCGTCGTCGACCGACACGCGCAGGTGTCCGCGTAGATCGTGCCGTCGACCTAACCCTCAAGGAGTGACGGTGCGGCTGAATCGTCGTGAGATGCTTGCTATTTCAGGATTGGGATTGGTGGGCGTTGGACTGTCGGGCGCGTTCACGGGTTGCGCGAAGAACCCGTCTCCGGTAGCCGCGCCGTCGACGACCACTGCGCCACCGCCCAGCGGGGGGTGGGGCCCATTGACGGAGGCGGGACAGGAGCTGGCACTGCCGAAGGGATTCAGCTACCAAACCTTCGGGGCTGCCGGTACGCCCATGAGCGACGGGCTGCCCACACCGGGTTGCCACGACGGACAGGGACTGTTCCCGGCGGACGGTGGGCGGCTACGGCTGATCCGCAATCACGAGATCGATATGGACATCCCCGGCGTCAGCCAGAAGGCACTCGCCGAGCGCAACGCCTACGACCGCGCCGCCCCGGCGGGTTGCACCTCCTCGCTGTACGACCCGGCCTCGGGCAAGCTCGTAGAGAGCTTTCTGGTGCTCAATGGAACGCTGAGCAACTGCAGCGGCGCTGCTACGCCCTGGGGGTCCTGGCTGACCTGTGAGGAGACCACCAACGGCCGTGATGCGGGTTTCGAACAGCCACACGGCTATGTATTCGAGATTCCCGCCAACGCCACGGGGCTCATCACTCCGGTGCCGCTGACGGCCATGGGGCGTTTCGAGCACGAAACCGCGCCCATCGATCCTGCCACCGGGATCGTGTACATGACCGAGGACAACGGCGATCCCGGCGACGGGTTCTACCGTTTCCTGCCGAGCCGCCCGGGCCAGCTGGCCGCGGGGGGCAAGCTGCAGATGTTGGCCGTCACCGGCGAGAAGGAGTACGACACCTCTCGGGCACAGCGGGCAGGCCAGGTGCTTGACGTGCACTGGGTGGATATCGACGATCCCGATCCCTCCGACGCCGAGAGCGATCCGGGTGCGGTGTATTCGCAGGGCCGGGCCAAAGGTGGTGCCCGGTTCCTGGGGCTGGAGGGTTCGTCGTGGGCCGATGGGGGAGTGACGTTCGTCGCCAGCGAGGCGGGTGACGCCGAGAACGGTCAGGTGTGGCGTTACGAACCCAAGGACGACAACACCGGGACGTTGACACTTCTCTACGAGTCGACCGATCCTAAGATCCTCAACCAGCCCGATGCGATCACCGTCGCCCCTGACGGCTCGGTCTTCATGGCCGAGGACGGCGATGGCGAGGACGTCGACAAAGGTGACAACTGGTTGCGGGTGCTGACACCGTCGGGCCAGGTTGCGGACCTGGCCCGGGTGATCGAGCCGATGGACCTGCATTACTGGAACTCCGAGGACTTTCCCGAACCCGGACCCACTGGGGCTAGCGAGATGGCCGGGCCGGCCTTCACCGCGGATGGCCGGTTGCTGTTCGTCAACGTCCAGTACCCCGGGGTCACCTGCGTGATCAAGGGGCCCTGGACTTCCGCGCCGTGACGCTCGTGGGTACGGGCTGGTCCGAGAGCGCAGACCGCACCATTAACTCAGCAACTCGTCCAATACCCGCACAAACTCGCGCGGCTTCACCGGGGTGAACGCCGGGCTCGGATGAGTTCCGGGCACGTCGAGGGTGACCAGCGTCGATTTGATCGGGCGGTAGATGTCCAGTGGCAGCCAGCGCCGCAGATCCGAACTGCCCCAGAGCCGGAAGCGTTGCATCCAGAACCCGAGCGGTTCGGCCTTGTATCCCTTGATCGCGGATAGCGGTATCACCTTGGCGGTGCCGGACGGAAAGTGATAGCGCCGCAGTGTCAGTGCGAAACGGTCGAGTTGAATCAGGCCGTCGTCGTAATACTGCTGCGGGGGCGCGCTCATCGCCGGGCACACCGCAATTCGTGGCCGTTGGTTGTCAGGCAGCGGCCGTTCTCGAGGTTCCATTGCCAGCCGTGCAGGTTGCAGGTCAGCGTCGAACCTTCCACCACACCGAATTTCGACAGATCGGCCTTGAGATGGGGGCAGCGACGCTGAATCGTCCAACCGTTCAGTGTGACTTCGCTGCTGTCGTCGCGCGCCTCGGCGAACCAGCCGTCGGCGTAGGCGATCCGCTCGTCGGTCAGGCATTTGAAGAAGGTGTACAGATACTCGTTGTATCCGCCGACCCGCCACGCCCGGAACCGGGTAGACAGAAAGATGGTGTTGACCCAGTCGGGTTCGTTGTCACGGAGAACCGTCCGCACCAGTTCGGGCGCGATCTCGAAGCCGTAGCGGAACTTCTCGTCGGCAACCGGTTCGCGCACGGCACGTTTCGGGAAATCCAGCACGACGGTCTCCGCGCCCAGCCGCAACTCCACCGGATACCCGATACCGTCGCAGATCTGATCGCTCTGCAGCATGATCGGCTCGAACTTCGCACGCAGCGGCTCCAGGAGCGGCTCACCGGTGGCGGGCGCCCACCCGGCCTTCTCGGCCGCCAGCACCGGCGCCATCCGCTCGGCATAGTCGGCGATATAGTCGGCCTTGCCGGTGGTGAAAATCGCCTCCACGTCGGCGGTCGGCAGCGGATGTGTCAGCGAATCCAGTTGCGTACCAGTGAAATCAGCGACCGAGCCGGGAATCATCAACAGGCCGCCGTCGTTTCCGTTCAGGTGCATCTGTTCCAGGAACACCATCTGGTCGGGGAAGATGTTGGCGGGGTCGCCGTGGTCATCGTTGAGGTCGCGCAGTGCGGGGTCCAGGAAGCACGGCGGTCCGGCCGACGGGATCACCCACGTCGCACCGACGTCGGCGATGTATTGGCGGCAACGGTCCATGCCGCGTTGACGCTTCTGTGTTCCGAACGATTGCTTGGCACGCGCCGGCATGTCGTACACCATCGGGTACCAGATCGCGCCCGAGTACTGCAGCATGTGCACGTCGATGTGGCCGAATTCTTCGGCGAGCACGTCCACCGCCAGCGGCCGCGAGTCGTTCATGTTGAAGACCGTGGTGGTGCCGTCGGAGACGATCAGTCCCGAGTCGCCGATGGGGCCGTCGGCCGGTGCCCGCAGTGCAACGATCATCACGTCCAGTTCGCCCTTGGGTCCGCTGACGCGATGCCTGACCGAGTCGGCGGTTTCGAAGAACCGGTGAAAGCCCACCCTCTCGAGTTCGCGTTTCAGGTCGGGTACCGGGAAATCCGGCAGCAGAACGACGGCGTCCTTGTTGACATACTCGGCCAGCAATTTCGGGTCGAAATGATCCTTGTGCAGGTGCGAGACGTAGAGATAATCGCAGTCGCCCAGACAAGCCCAGTCCAGCCCGCTGTTATCCGGGAAGACGAACCACGAGGCGAAATACGCCGGGTTCAGCCACGGGTCGCACAGGATGCTTCCCGCTTGGGTGTCGATCCGAAAGCCGGCGTGGCCGATGCTGGTGACCTGCACGAATCCCCTTTCCCCTGGTCGCTGCACCCGAGACGAGCTTAGCGGTCCGCAGGCGGCCCGCATCGTCAGCGGCGGTGTTGGATGGCCCGCTTCCTCCCCGGTCCGCAAGCGGCCCGCATCGGCGGCGGGCTAGGCTGACCGCTGTGGAACCGGTGTACGGGACTGTCATCCAGCTTGCCCGCCTGACCTGGCGGGTGCAGGGCCTGAAGTTCACCGTGACCGGCGTCGAGAACCTCCCCATCACTGGTGGGGCTGTCATCGCGATCAACCACACCAGCTACTTCGATTTCACCTTCGCCGGCCTGCCCGCCTATCTGCAGGGCAGAGGTCGCAAGGTGCGGTTCATGGCCAAACGTGAGGTCTTCGACGCCAAGGTCACCGGCCCGATCATGCGCAGCCTGCGGCACATCCCGGTGGATCGGGACAGTGGCGCCGCCTCGTTCGACGCCGCCTGCCTGGCCCTGAAGGCCGGCGAGCTCGTGGGCGTTTACCCGGAGGCGACGATCAGCCGTAGCTTCGAGCTCAAGGGTTTCAAGTCCGGGGCGGCGCGCATGGCGATCGCGGCGGACGTACCGATCATCCCGCACATCGTGTGGGGTGCCCAGCGGATCTGGACCAAGGGCCGTCCGCGCAAGATGTGGCGACCCAGGGTGCCCATCTCGATCGCGGTGGGTGAACCCATCGCTCCGACGTTGCCGGCCAATGAGCTGACCGCGCTGCTGCACTCGAGAATGCAGCATCTGCTCGAACATGTGCAGGACAGCTACGGTCCCCATCCGGCCGGGGAATTCTGGGTCCCGCACCGGTTGGGCGGTGGCGCGCCGACGTTGGCGGAGGCCGCCGCAATGGAAGCTGCCGAAGCGGCCGAAAAGGCGGCCAGACGGGCACAGCGACCGGATCCGCCGGGGTAGCAGTCATGGAACCCGTTTTCCGCACCCTGGAGATCGCCGCCTCGGTGGCGGTCCGGGCGGCGGGGACCAAGATCACCTTCGAGGGGCTCGAGAACGTTCCCGCACGGGGCGGCGCCGTGGTCGCGATCAACCACACCAGCTATATCGACTTCCTGCCGGCCGCGCTGGGCACGTACCAACGTAAGCGCCGTATCCGGTTCATGATCAAGGCCGAAATGCAGGACGTGCGGATCGTGAACTTGCTGATCAGGCGAACAAAGACGATCCCGGTCAACCGGCGGGCCGGTGGCGAGGCTTATGTCGAGGCGGTTCGTCAGCTGAAAGCCGGTGAGTTGGTGGGGGTCTATCCCGAAGCCACCATCAGCCGGGCCTTCGTCCTCAAGGACTTCAAGAGCGGGGCTGCGCGCATGGCGCTGGAGGCTCAGGTCCCGATCATTCCGTGCATCGTGTGGGGGGCCCATCGGATATGGACCAAAGACCACCCAAAGCAGCTGCGCCGCAACAAGATTCCATTCACCGTCCGCTTCGGCCGGCCGCTTCCGCCGACCGGGACTGCCGCGGAGCTCGAAGCGGCCCTCAAGGATCAGATGAGCGCGATCCTGCATGAGGTCCAGCTGGCCTACCCGCACCCGGCCGGCGAGTACTGGGTCCCCGAGGCGTTGGGCGGCGGGGCCCCGAGCCTGCAGGAGGCCAAGCGGCTCGACGAGGCGGAGCTGGCCGAACGGGCCCGCCGCGCAAGGGAGCACCACTGATGTTGCCGGCGTTGATCGCCACCGACGTGGACGGCACGCTGCTCGACGACGACGAGCGGGTCACGCCGCGCACCCGCCAGGCGGTGCGGGCCGCCGTGGCCGCGGGCGCGACATTCGTGCTGGCGACCGGCCGTCCGCCGCGGTGGGTGTCACCGGTGGTCGAGGCGCTGGGTTTCGCACCGATGGCCGTGTGCGCCAACGGTGCGGTGATCTACGACCCCGACCAGGACCGCATCATCTCCGCGCACACCTTGTCGGTCGATGTCCTGACCGAGCTGGCCGAGATCGCCACCCGGGTGATCCCCGGTGCCGGCCTGGCCGTTGAGCGGGTCGGGCGCAGCGCTCACGACTCTGCGACTCCGCAGTTCGTGAGCTCACCCGGCTATGAGCATGCGTGGCTCAACCCGGACAACACCGAGGTCTCGATCGAGGACCTACTGAGCGCACCGGCGGTGAAGCTACTGATCCGCAAGGCCGGTGCCCGTAGTTCGGATATGGCCGCTGTTCTTGCCAAACATATTGGGGTAGAGGGTGATATCACCTACTCCACGAACAACGGCCTGATCGAGATCAATCCCCTCGGGACCAGTAAGGCGACCGGTGTCGAAGAGGTCGCGCGGCCGTTGGAGATCACCGCCGAGGATGTGGTCGCGTTCGGAGATATGCCCAACGACGTGCCGATGCTGCGCTGGGCCGGCCACGGCGTCGCAATGGGCAATGCACACCCGGAGGCGGTCGCGGCCGCCAATGAGGTGACCGCATCCAACGCTGACGACGGCCTGGCTCGGGTCCTCGAACGCTGGTGGCTCTAGATTTGCCTCAGACCTGCGAGCGAAGAATCCGCAGAATCGTCAATGGTCCACCGCCGGGTTCTCGGGGCGGCTGAACCGCTCCAGCTGCACCGGCGGCCCGTCGGCGGGCGGTGGCGGCATTACCAGGGTCAGCGCGTCGACCACTCGCAAGATGTTGTGGGTCTGCCGGTCGAAGTTCAGGGTGCCGTGCTGGAAGTTCTGCACGATCCACTCGGGCTCCTGAATCTCGCCGCTGGTCGGTAGGCCCAGCGCACCGCGCTCATAGCCGAGCGAGGCCCAGGCCTCATAGATGGCCCCGGTCAGCGGTTGCGCCTCGGTGGTCGGCGACCAGTAGATGGCGCCGTGCTCGAAGGTCGCGTAGCGCGCGTTGCCGTCAGCGGATGCCTCCGGTGAGGTCGGCAGTCCCAGCGGTCCGTCCTTACCGCCCATGGCTTCCCACTTGGCGAGGATGGCGCCGCCACGCAGTGAGTCGACGAGGTCGGGTGGCCGATTGAATCGTGCTGCGATATCCCGAATCTGGCCGAGCGCGGCATAGCCGGCGTTGCCGGGACACAAGGTGTTGCCGACGTCGCGATGGGCGAAGATCGTCGGCACCGTCGGTGTCGACCCGGCCGAGAAGAAAGTGTAGTCGCCACCGGCTGACCTCAGCATGACGGTGCCGAGTGGGTTGACGTGATCCAGACCCATCCGCCAGCCCAGCAGCCGACCGACGGTGCGGATCATGATATCGGTGGGCGGGACGTCCTCGAAGTCGCCGATCAACGACACGCCCCACACGTCGGTGTTGAAACCTCCGGTGTGCGAACCTATTACATCTTTCGTGATCCCGCCGGCCCGTCCTTCGAAGACCTGCCCGTACTTGTCCACCAGCGCGTTGTAGGCGATGTCACACCAGCCCAGGGTGCGAGTGTGGTAGGCGTAGATCGATCGGACGATCGCCGCCGAGTCTTCGGGTGCGTAGTCGTTGCTGCCCGCGGTGTGATGTACCACTGCCGCGCGAATTCCGTTGCCGTAGGCGGTATTGCCACAACGCAGGTGGTCATCGGCGCCCCACTGGGCACGGCTGATGATGTTGGGTGGCTGACCGGGTCCCAGTGCGGCCGTCGGAGGATTCCACTGCGAGTCGACGGGTGCCTTGGGCGGTGTGATGAGCACGGCGGAGATGTTCTGGGCGAACGGCCGTTCGGCCGTCGCGGGCACGTAGCCGAGTTCCTTGCCGGCATCGAGTCCGTTCTCGGGTGGTGCGCTGGTGACCGGGGCACCGGGCGGACGGGTGATCGCAATCTGCACCGAGGTGGTGGTGCCCACGAAAACCGGGTCGGTGCCACGCGGCCCGCCATGCTGGCTGTCGTCGGCATTGGACTCGAGGGTTTCCGCGTCGTACCACGGCCCCCAGGCTCCGTCCGGTCGTTTGGCTCGCACCCGGGCCGATGTTCCAGTGAGGTCGGTACCCGTCAGCGCCACCATGGAGAACGGGGTCGTCTGGCTGACTTCGCGAACTGTCACACCGCCGCCCAACCCGGTCAGCGACTGCTGGGAAAGCACGGTGTCGTCGGCGCGGGGGCCGTCCTTGTGTTCCGAACCGGGGACCCCGGTGATCGCCCACGGCAGGATGACGACGGTCGCCGCGATGGCGGAGAACACGATCGTCGGCGCGGGTCGACGAGACAACACAAGGCGATGTTACGTATGTGCCGTCTGATACCACTGTTCCGACACGGGCCAGTGTGAAGAAAGTGATAGTTGAGCCTGCAACGGCACCGCAGGGGCCTCTCCGGGTTAACTGACCTAGCGGCCTGACCCACCCTGCGGTGCCGTTCCGACGCAGGTCTGCGTTAACCGGCCGGGGCTGCCGCTTCCGCTGGGGTCGCGGCGGCCGCCGTCGAGGCGCCTTGGATCGCCTGGGTAATCGACGGCATGACCACACCCTTGAGCAGGTCGATCGCTTGCCCGACGCCGAGCTGGTTGGCGGCGCTGCTCAAGTCGCTGATGATCCCGCCGGACGCGGCCGGTGCGGTCGGCATGGCCAGTGACGGATCACCGAGGATCGGATAGGTCCCGGCGACCGGGCCCAGGGGTGCGCTGATCGGCTGCTCGTTGGGCAAGCCGAGTCCGGTCGCCGAGGGGCTGGTCAGCCCGGGGCTCGTCAGCGACGGAGTTCCCGCGTCGAGCTGCGGAGTGGTCAGCGCCGGGTTGGTCAGGGCGGGATCGGTCAAGGAAGCCGACGCCGGGGGCACCGTGAGACCCGGGGTGCTGACGCTGGGTGTGGTCAGGCCGGGTGTGGTCAGGCCGGGTGTGGTCAGGCCGGGGGTGGTGAGGCCCGGGGTGCTGACGCTGGGAGTGGTGAGCCCGGGGGTGGTGAGACCGGGGGTGGTCAGACCGGGTGTGGTCAGACCGGGTGTGGTGAGCCCTGGTGTGGTGAGGCTCGGCGTGGTGAGACCGGGGGTGGTCAGGCCGGGGGTGGTGAGACCCGGGGTGGTCAGGCCGGGGGTGGTGAGCCCGGGCGTCGCCAGGCTGGGTGTGGTCAGCGTCGGCCCGGCCTGTGCCGGTTGAGCGCCGGCCGGGCTCAGGCCCGTCGGCAGCGGTGGGAGGTTGATCCCGAATTGCGAGAGACCCTGCTGCAGCGCGGACATCAGCTCGTTGGGCAGATCGGTCACCACCGCGGCGCGAACGAAGTCGCGCTGCTCGGGCGCCTTCTGCGGGGCGGCGGTCAGCTCGACCACACCAATAGCGGCAATTGGACTTGCGACGGCCAGGGCGGCGACCGCGCTCATGGCTGTCGAGAGCCTGCGTCGACGTCGGTTCGGCACGGAAGTCTCCTCAATTTTTAGACAGCGTTCGTGTCTGAGCTATTCGTTAAGGCCCGGAATCGGCCGTGCGCCGGGCCCGAAGCCAACGTGATTGATGGTACGGGTGTTATTGGAGTGTCCAGAGTGGCGATGCGGAATCGTGAGCTAATTGCGACCTTGATTCGTTGCGAGCACAGCCGATTTCCCGCTGGCGCTTGGCCTTGCGATGCGGGTCACACCGCCGCGGTCCGATAACCTAGGCGCCGATGACCAGTTCAGATTCCCGGGTTGCTCCGCTCCTGCCCGCCGGATCCAAATCCCCGGCCGAATCGCGATCGTTCGACCTCCTCGTCGTCGGCTCCGGCTTCTTCGGCCTGACCGTCGCCGAGCGGGCGGCCAGCCAACTCGGCAAACGGGTTCTGGTTGTCGAACGTCGGCCGCACATCGGGGGCAACGCCTACTCCGAGCCCGAGCCGCAGACGGGTATCGAGATCCACAGGTACGGCGCGCATCTGTTCCACACCTCCAACAAGAAGGTGTGGGACTACGTCCGGCAGTTCACCGACTTCACCGGATATCAGCACCGGGTGTTCGCGATGCACAGCGGACAGGCCTATCAGTTCCCGATGGGATTGGGGTTGGTGGCGCAGTTCTTCGGCAAGTACTTCACCCCCGACGAAGCCCGCCAGCTGATCAAGGAGCAGGCCGCCGAGTTCAACACCGACGAAGCCGCCAATCTCGAAGAGAAGGCCATTTCGCTGATCGGCCGCCCGCTCTACGAGGCGTTCGTCAAGGGTTACACCGCCAAGCAGTGGCAGACCGATCCCGCCGATCTTCCGGCTGCCGTCATCAATCGCCTCCCGGTGCGCTACAACTTCGACAACCGCTACTTCAACGACACCTACGAGGGTCTGCCGGTCGAGGGCTACACCAAGTGGCTGGAGAACATGGCCGCCGACGACCTCATCGAGGTCCGCACCGATACCGATTGGTTCGAGGTCCGCGACACCCTGCGGGCCCAGAGCCCCGACGCCCCGGTCGTGTACACCGGCCCGCTGGACCGCTACTTCGACTACGCCGACGGACGGTTGGGCTGGCGCACCCTGGACTTCGAGCTCGAAGTTTTGAGCGACTGCGGAGATTTTCAAGGCACCCCGGTGATGAACTACAACGATCTCGACGTGCCCTACACCCGCATCCACGAGTTCCGGCACTTCCACCCGGAACGCGACTACCCGACCGACAAGACGGTCATCATGCGGGAGTACTCCCGGTTCGCCGCCGACGACGACGAGCCGTACTACCCGATCAACACCGAGACCGACCGCGCAATGCTGACCGCCTACCGAAGCCGGGCCAGGCAGGAGACCTCCTCGGCGAAGGTGCTCTTCGGTGGCAGGCTGGGTACCTATCAATACCTGGATATGCACATGGCGATCGCCAGCGCGCTGAACATGTACGAGAACGTCCTGGCGCCGCACCTGCGCGACGGGACCCCGCTTACCGAAAGCAGCACAGAATGAGCGAAATTCCATCCGGCCCCATCGCGGCCGGGGAAACCAAGGCCGTCAGCCTGCTGGCCCGGGTGATCCTCCCGCGCCCTGGCGAACCGCTCGACGTTCGCAAGCTCTACATCGAAGAGTCGGAGACCAACGCGCGCCGGGCGCACGCCCCCTCGCGCACCACGTTGGAGATCGGTGCGGAGTCCGAGGTGTCGTTCGCGACGTACTTCAACGCCTTCCCCGCCAGCTACTGGCGTCGCTGGTCGACCCTGGAGTCGGTGGTCCTGCGGGTCGAACTGACCGGGTCGGCCCGGGTCGACGTCTACCGGTCGAAGGCCACCGGTGCCCGAATCACGGTCGGCGGCACCGAGATCAGCAGTCCGGACGAGACGTCGCCGACCGCGGCGGAGTTCGAGATCGGGCTCGGCCCCTTCGAAGACGGCGGCTGGATCTGGTTCGACATCACCACCGACAGCAGCGTCACCCTGCACAAGGCGGCCTGGTATGCGCCGGTGCCGGCACCGGGGCGGGCCAACATCACGGTCGGCATTCCCACGTTCAACCGCCCGGCCGACTGTGTCAACGCCCTGCGGTCGCTGACGGCAGATCCATTGGTGGACGAGGTGATCGGTGCGGTGATCGTCACCGACCAGGGCACCAACAAGTCAACCGCACACCCCGATTTCGAGGCGGTGGCGGCCCGGCTGGGGGACCGGCTCGCCGTGTACCACCAACCCAATCTCGGTGGTTCCGGCGGCTACAGCAGGGTGATGTACGAGGCGCTGAAGAACACCGACTGCGAACAGATCCTGTTCATGGACGACGACATCCGCATCGAGCCGGACTCGGTGCTACGGGCGCTGGCGCTCAACCGGTTTGCCAAATCGCCGACCTTGGTCGGCGGCCAGATGCTCAACCTGCAGGAGCCGTCGCACCTGCACGTCATGGGTGAGGTGGTCGACCGGGCCAACTTCATGTGGACCAACGCACCGCACACCGAATACGACCACAACTTCGCCAAGTACCCGCTGGCCGACGACGAGGAACAGAGCCTGGCGCTGCACCGACGCATCGACGTCGACTACAACGGCTGGTGGATGTGCATGATCCCGCGGCAGGTGGCCGAGGAACTCGGCCAGCCGCTGCCGCTGTTCATCAAATGGGACGACGCCGACTACGGTCTGCGGGCCGGCGAACACGGATACGGCACGGTGACCATGCCCGGCACCGCCATCTGGCACATGGCGTGGAGCGACAAAGACGACGCGATCGACTGGCAGGCCTACTTCCATCTGCGCAACCGCTTGGTGGTGTCGGCCCTGCACTGGGATGGCCCGGTTCGCGGCCTGTTGGCCAGCTCGATCAAGGCGACCTTCAAACATCTTCTCTGCCTTGAATATTCGACGGTTGCGATCCAGAACCGGGCGATCGCGGATTTCCTGGCCGGGCCCGAGCACATCTTCTCCATCCTGGAGTCGGCGCTGCCCGAGGTGCGCAAGATGCGCGAGCAGTACCCCGACGCGGTCACTCTGCCGGGAGCGACGTCGCTGCCCGCGCCCAGTGGGCGCACCAAGGTGCACAAGCCGCCGGTATCCCTGCCCGCCATCGGTTTTCGGCTCGCCCGTGGTGTGCTGCACCAGCTCCGCAAGGAGAATCCGATCCACCACGAGCGTCCCCAGCTCAACGTGCCGACCCAGGACGCACGCTGGTTCCTGTTGTGCAAGGTCGACGGGGTCACAGTGACCACCGCCGACGGCCGCGGGGTGGTGTACCGCCAGCGCGACCGGGCCAAGATGTTCGCGCTGTTGCGCGCCTCGATGCGGCAGCACGTGGAGCTGGCCCGCAAGTACAACCGGATGCGCAGGGTCTACCGCAAGGCGTTGCCGGTGCTGTCCAGCAAGGAGAAGTGGGAAACGGTGCTACTCGAGAACTCGTCGGCTCATGCCTGACGGCTCCCTGCACAGCGTGCCGGAGCCGGTCGCGCCGCCCGCACGCGGTGAGCTTGCCGCCTTGGTCGCCGTCCAATCCACGCTGGGCAAGCCGGCGGTGATCGAGGTGGCCAGGGCGATGTCGCACTTCGGTGAGCATGCGCAGGGTTGGGTGGCGGTGTCGGCGCTGGGCGGGCTGGCCATGCCGAAACGGCGGCGCGACTGGGCGTTGGTGGGGATCGGAGCGGTGGCCGCGCATGCGGCCGCCATCGCGATCAAGTTGGTGGTACGCCGCAAGCGACCCAATCACCCGGCGGTCGCCGTCAACGTCGGCACGCCCAGTGCGCTGAGCTTTCCCTCGGCGCACGCCACCTCCACCACCGCCGCGGCTATGCTGCTGTGCCGGGCCACCCGCTCGCGGCTCCCGTTGGCGGTGGTGCCCGCGATGGCTCTGTCGCGGCTGGTGCTCGGCGTGCACTACCCGAGCGATGTGCTTGCCGGTGCGGCCGTCGGCGCCGTCGTCGCGCGCACGGTCGGCTGTTTCGCATCACCGCAGGAGGAGACGCGGGAATGAGCGCCCATGAGTGAGGAAGCGGCACCGGTGACCGGACCGCCGAGCAATCTGTTCAGGGGGATCATCAAGGCCATCCGCCCCCGCCAATGGGTCAAGAATCTGCTGGTGCTCGCGGCGCCGATCGCGGCACTCGGCAGCGAGGTGCCCTACAACTACGACGAGATGGCGATCAACATCCTGATCGCGTTCGTCGCCTTCTCGCTCGCCGCCTCCTGCATCTACCTGGTCAACGACTCGCGTGACGTCGAGGCCGACCGTCAGCACCCGACGAAGCGGTTCCGGCCGATCGCTGCCGGTGTGGTGCCGCAATGGCTGGCCTACACACTCGCGGTGGTCCTTGGTATCGCCTCGCTGGCGATCTCATTCCTGGCCTCACCGAACCTGGCCGTGGTCATCGCTATCTACATCGTCATGCAGCTGGCCTACTGCTTCGGTCTCAAACATCAAGCGGTGCTGGACATCTGCATCGTGTCCTCCGCATATCTCATTCGTGCGATCGCCGGGGGTGCGGCCGCGGGTATTCTGCTGTCGCAGTGGTTCCTGCTGGTGATGACGTTCGGTTCGCTGTTCATGGTGGCCGGAAAGCGTTACGCGGAACTGCAACTCGCCGAGCGCACCGGCGCCAAGATCCGCAAGTCTCTGGAGAGCTACACGGCTTCCTACCTGCGTTTCGTGTGGACGGTGGCCGCTACCGCCATGGTGGTCTGCTACAGCCTGTGGGCCTTCGAGCGTGACGGCGCGAACGCGTCCTGGTATGCGGTCACGATCATTCCGATCACCATCGCGATCCTGCGCTACGCCGTCGACGTTGACGGTGGACTGGCCGGTGAGCCTGAGGAGATAGCGTTGAAAGACCGCGTCCTGCAGCTTCTACTGCTGGCGTGGATCGGGACCATCGGTGCGGCAGTCTTCTTCGGCTGACAGGGTCGTTACGGCGGCGGCGGACCGGCTCACGCGCTGGCCCGACTTTCCGCTCGGTCGGTGGGCACGGATCAGCTTGTGGCTCGGTGTCGTCGTGGTCACCGTGTTGTGGGGCTGGGGGGCCTGGCAGCGACGCTGGATCGCCGACGACGGATTGATCGTGCTGCGCACGGTGCGCAACCTGTTGGCCGGCAACGGTCCGGTTTTCAACGCCGGTGAGCGGGTGGAGTCCAACACCTCCACGCTGTGGACGTTCCTCAACTATTTCGGTGCGCTGATCGCTGGGCCGGTGCGGCTGGAGTACGTCGCGCTGGCGCTGGCGCTCGGCCTTTCCATCGCCGGCGTGGTGTTCGTGATGCTCGGTACCGCAAGGCTGTTCGCGCCGGGATTGCAGGGGCATCGGGCCGTGCTGCTGCCGGCCGGCGCGCTGGTGTACATCGCGATCCCGCCGGCTCGTGATTTCGCCACCTCGGGTCTGGAGAACGGCCTGGTGCTCGCCTGGGTGGGCCTGCTGTGGTGGATGATGATCGTCTGGGCGCAGGCGCCCCGCACGCAGCGGGGCGGCCCTTTCTTCATCGCCGCTCTGGCTTTCGTCGCCGGTCTGAGCGTGCTGGTCCGCCCGGAGCTCGCCTTGGTAGGCGGGCTGGCTTTGGTGATGATGCTCGTCGCCGCTGGCGGCTGGGGCAGCCGACTGCTCGTCGTGGTAGCCGGCGGGCTGCTTCCGGTGGGCTACCAGATCTTCCGAATGGGTTACTACGGGCTGCTTTTCCCGCAGACCGCGTTGGCGAAAGACGCCTCCGGCGACAAGTGGGGGCAGGGCCTGATCTACTTGGCCAACTTCAATCGTCCCTACGCGCTGTGGCTGGCGGCGCTGTTGGTGATCGCCCTCGGCGCGGTGCTGCTGGCGGCGCGCGCCACGACCTGGCGCCGTCCCGCGGAACCGCTCGGTAATTGGGGCCGATGGGCCCGGCGAATTCAAAGTCCCGCGGCCGTGGTTATTTTCATGCTCGTCAGCGGTTTGCTGCAGGCCCTGTACTGGATCCGTCAGGGCGGCGACTTCATGCATGGCCGAGTCTTGCTCACGCCGGTGTTTTGCCTCCTGGCGCCGGTGTCGGTGATTCCGGTCGTGCTGCCCGACACCGTCCGGTCCGCCCGGGACCGGGGGGTGGTACTGGCCGGCGCGACCGTCGCGCTGTGGCTGGGCGTCGTCGGCTGGTCGCTGTGGGCGGCGAACTCACCGGGCTTGGGTCCCGACGCCACCCGGGTCACCTACTCGGGCATCGTCGACGAGCGACGGTTCTACTCCCAGGCCACGGGTCACGCGCATCCGCTGACCGCTGCCGACTACCTGGACTATCCGCGTATGCGCGCGGTCCTGGCCGCGATCAACAACACCCCCGACGGGGCGTTGTTGCTCCCGTCGGGAAACTACGACCAGTGGGATGTGGTGCCCGCCTACCCGCCGCCGCCACCACCGCCCGGGGTCTCGATGGATACGTGGCGTCGTGAAATAGCGCATCACACAGTGTTTTTCACCAACCTGGGGATGCTGGGTATGAACGTCGGCCTTGATACCAGGGTGATCGACCAGATCGGTCTGGCCAACCCGATCGCGGCCCACACCGCGCGTCTCGAGGACGCCCGCATCGGCCACGACAAGAATCTGTTCCCGGATTGGGCGGTTGCCGAGGGGCCCTGGTTCAAGAAACATCCCTATGTCCCGCCCTACCTCGACGAGGGCTGGATCAAGGAAGCCGAGGCGGCCCTTGGCTGCCCCGAAACCGATGCGATGCTGAACTCCATCCGCGGCCCACTGGGGATCCGGCGGTTCGTGTCGAATGTGATGCATGCGCTCGAATTCACCCGTTACCGGATCGATCGGGTGCCGGAGTACGAACTGCGGCGCTGCGGTCTCGATGAGCCTGACCTGCCGGGCACTCCATACACCGGCCTGCCGGCGACGGGTCCCTAGCCGGGACTTCTGCAGCGACTGAGGCAAAGCCGTTGGTACGCCGGATATTTGCCTCGAGCGCCGTTGGTGTGACGATCGCAACAAGCCACGCCGCGTGCTTGGTCCGGGATTCGTCAGTGATTGCTGAGGCAGATGAGACGAGTGTGCCTATAGTCAACGCAACCTGGATCGCGCTGAAGTGAACATCGCTGGAACTTTCGCCTGAGTGCACGACTGTGCTGGGTGCGCCCTGCCCAGGGGTGTCCAGACAACGCCGGGCCGGCATCAAATCCGCTGGTTACGGCTGCGCGGAGGCGTGCAGAACGGTGTCCCGGCGGTCGGGCGCCCGGCGCTGGCCGATTCCAGCGGGTTTCACGATTCCATCGTCGAGGCGGTAGCTTGGTCTGCCGGCCGGGTTCCGGCCGGTAACGCTGCGGCAGGATCGCGGCGATACACAGGTCAAGCGTGAACGCTGGCTGAGTCCCCGCCGATAACGACGTCGGCTGAGAGCGGCACTCCCATGCCGCGGAAAATGAGTTGAGCAACCGATGGTTCGTGCTGTGAGCGCCTCCCTCACCGCCGTCCTGCTGGCCGCACTGGCGACAGTCCTCGGCGTGGTCCCGAGCGCTATGGCGTTCTCACGGGACGGACTTCCGGTGGAGTACCTCGACGTGTACTCGCCGTCGATGAACCGAAACATCCGCGTCGAGTTCCAAGGAAGCGGCCCGCACGCGGTGTATCTGCTCGACGGTCTGCGAGCCCAGGACGACTACAGCGGTTGGGACATCAACACCCCGGCATTCGAGTGGTTCTACGGCTCGGGTTTGTCGGTCGTGATGCCCGTCGGCGGGCAATCCAGCTTCTACAGCGACTGGTACTCGCCGTCGAGTTACAACAAGCAGCCTTACACCTACAAGTGGGAGACATTCCTCACCAGCGAGCTGCCGCAGTGGCTGTCGGCCAACAAGCAGGTCGCCACGACCGGCAACGGTGTGGTCGGCCTGTCGATGTCCGGCGGGGCCGCGCTGATCCTGTCGGCCTACCATCCCCAGCAGTTCGTCTATGCGGCCTCGCTGTCGGGTTTCCTCAACCCGTCGGCACTGTTCATGCAGCAGGCCATCCGGGTGGCGATGCTCGACGCGGGTGGCTACAACGTCGATAACATGTGGGGTCCACCGTGGGATCCCGCCTGGAAGCGCAATGACCCGGTCCTGCAGGCGGGCACCATCGCCCGCAACGGCACCCGGCTGTGGATCTACTGCGCGCCGGGCGGCCAGACCGACCTGGATACCGGTTCTGATCCGGGCCAGGCGCTGAGTGCGACCAGCCTGGAGTCGATGGCGTTGGCGAGCAACAAGGATTTCCAGGCTGCCTACACCGCTGCGGGCGGCACCAACGCGACGTTCGACTTCCCGGTGTCCGGCAACCATTCGTGGCCGTATTGGGGAGCCCAGTTGGCGGCGCTGAAACCCGACCTCATCGCCACAATCAACCGGTGAGAGGGCGGTAACGACAACATCTGTAGAAGAGGAACGATCACGTCACTTGTGGTTGACTACCAGGGCACGGCTGCGTTGAGCGCATGCGGTGCGGCACCCAAAAAAGGATGGAAATAAATGAAGTTCGTTGAGAAGTTGCGCGGCGTTTGGCTGCGTCGGCTGACGGTGGCCACCGCGGCCGCCGCCGTGCTGCCCGGCCTGATCGGCGTCGTCGGTGGCTCCGCAACGGCGGGAGCGTTCTCCAAGCCGGGCCTCCCGGTGGAGTATCTCGATGTGCCGTCCGCTGGCATGGGACATGACATCCGCATCCAGTTCCAGAGTGGTGGGCCGAACTCTCCTGCGGTCTACCTGCTAGACGGTCTGCGCGCCCAGGATGACTTCAACGGCTGGGATATCAACACCCCGGCCTTTGAGTGGTATTACAACTCCGGCCTGTCGGTGATCATGCCCGTCGGTGGCCAGTCCAGCTTCTACTCCGACTGGTACAAGCCGGCGTGTGGCAAGAACGGCTGCCAGACCTACAAGTGGGAGACCTTCCTGACCCAGGAGCTGCCGGCCTGGCTGGCCGCCAACCGTGAGGTCAAGCCCACCGGCAGCGCGGCCGTCGGTCTGTCGATGGCCGGCTCCGCCGCGCTCACCCTGGCGATCTGGCATCCCGAGCAGTTCCCGTACGCCGCGTCCTTGTCCGGCTTCCTCAACCTGTCCGAGGGCTGGTGGCCGTTCCTGGTGAACATCTCGATGGGCGATGCCGGTGGCTACAAGGCCGACGACATGTGGGGCTCGACCGGTGATGCCAACAACGCGTGGAAGCGCAACGACCCGATGGTCAACATCAAGACGCTGATCGCCAACAACACCCGCATCTGGATCTACTGCGGCGACGGCAAGCCGTCCGATCTGGATGCCGGCACCAGCGCTGGCAACCTGTTCAACGCGAAGTTCCTCGAGGGCTTCACGTTGCGGACCAACAAGACGTTCCGGGACACCTACCTCGCCGATGGCGGGACCAACGGGGTGTTCAACTTCCCGGCCAACGGCACCCACCAGTGGAACTACTGGGGTCAGCAGTTGCAGCAGATGAAGCCCGACATCCAGCGGGTGCTCGGCGCGACGCCGACCGCCTGACACCGGGCCGGTCACTAATCCGTCAGCGGCGGCGACCTTCGGGTCGTCGCCGTTGGCGTATCCGAACTATCTGAGTAAGCGGTGTGATTCACTCATGAGCAGGTGGGGGGGCTATTAGCGCGATGAGTCGACATTGAGGTGACTATGAAGAGTCTGTCGGGCCTGTTCCGTGGAGTCTGCGCGGCCGTTGTGGCGCTCGGCCTGTGGGGTGCCACAGCGCCGGCCGGCCATGCCGCCGACGTCGAGTACCTGATGGTGCCGTCTGCGGCGATGGGTCGCGACATTCCGGTGGCGTTTCAGGGTGGTGGTCCGC
>NZ_JAPJDO010000028.1 GCF_026242045.1 Mycobacterium pinniadriaticum | reverse complement strand
TGGAAACCTTGGGGTACAAAGTCACTCTCGAACCCCGCACCAACGCCGCCTAGCACCAGCGAGCAACCGCTCACCCAGCTTGGGTCACCCAATTTTCGAGAGAGACGCAAAGTGCCCCGACACGCCGAAGAAAAGGGCCCGTTTGTGTCTGCTCGCGCATCAGAAGTAGCGGGGGAACGGGGTCCAGTCGGGGTCGCGCTTCTCCAGGAACGCGTCGCGACCCTCGACCGCCTCGTCGGTCATGTAGGCCAACCGGGTGGCTTCCCCGGCGAACAGTTGCTGGCCCACCAGGCCGTCGTCGAGCAGGTTGAAGGCGAACTTCAGCATGCGTTGGGCCTGAGGAGATTTGCCGTTGATCTCCTTGGCCCACTGCACGGCGACGTTCTCCAGTTCGGCATGATCGACCACCTCGTTGACCGCGCCCATGTGGTGCATCTGCTCGGCCGTGTACGGGCGGCCGAGGAAGAAGATCTCGCGGGCGAACTTCTGCCCGACCTGGCGGGCCAGATAGGCACTGCCATAGCCGCCGTCGAAGCTGCCGACATCGGCGTCGGTCTGCTTGAACCGGGCGTGCTCGCGGCTGGCCAGCGTCAGGTCACAGACCACGTGCAGGCTGTGCCCGCCGCCGGCCGCCCAGCCGTTGACCAGACAGATGACGACCTTGGGCATGAACCGGATGAGTCGCTGCACCTCCAGGATGTGCAGCCGCCCGGCCCGCGCGGCGTCCACGGTGTCGGCCGTCTCACCGGATGCGTACTGGTAACCGCTGCGGCCGCGGATGCGCTGGTCGCCGCCGGAGCAGAACGCCCAACCGCCGTCCTTGGGTGAGGGCCCGTTGCCGGTCAACAACACCACACCGACGTCGGGTGACATCCGGGCGTGGTCGAGGACCCGGTACAGCTCGTCGACGGTGTGCGGACGGAATGCGTTGCGCACCTCGGGCCGGTCGAACGCCACCCGTACGGTGCCGTCGGCGACGTGGCGGTGATAGGTGATGTCGGTCAGATCCTCGAAGCCGTCGATGGCGCGCCACTGAGACGGGTCGAAGGGGTTGTCACTCAACGGTTGTGAACTCCATCCTGGGTAACGGGGTCGAATCGGGAAACTGTGCACCGGCCGGCCGGTGACTCGAGCTCCTCGGGTACGAGCTCCACCGTGTCGGCCATGTCCCAAAAGGTACGCCCCGGCTAGTCTGCCGAGATGTCCCGTCTGCTGATCTGGGCGCTCGCACCGATGCTGGGCGTGCTCGTCGCGTGCGGGCCGAGCGCGTCCAGTCGCTCCGACGCGGACGCTATCGAAGCGGCGCTGCGGGGGTTCTCCCGCGACTTCAACAACAAAGATCCCGAGGCCACCTGCGGGTTGTTCGCCGAGGACGTCGTGCTGAACTTCCCCGGCCGGCCTCCCGAGAACGGACGCGGCGAGTTCTGCGCCAAGATCCGAACCAGGTTCGCCGACCCGGCCCGCACCTACCACTATGACGAGCCGCAGATCCGTGAGGTCTTGGTGGACGGCGATCTTGCGACGGTGGCGCTGATCTGGACGCTGACCGTGCGCGACGAATCAGGCAGGGTGTTGGAGACGGTTCACGAGGACGGCCTCGACGTCTTTCGCCGCCAGCCCGACGGGGTGTGGCGGATTCACATCTCGCACGCGTTCCCCATCTAGCCGATGCCCCGGTCGCGCAGCGCGTCGACCAACCCGGTCGGGCGTTCGGCGACGGGCAACGGATCGACCAGGATGAAGTCGCATCCGACGTTGCGGGCGGCGCCGTCGTTCTCGTCGCTGTCGCCGACCATCACGGCCTCGCCCGGGTCGACACCGAGACGCTGCAGTGCGATCTGGAAGATCCGCGGGTCGGGTTTGACCACACCGACCTCGAAGGACAGCACGAACTCGTCGGCGCCGGTGCCGGCGGTATCGAATGCCGGGCGGATGTCGAACGCGATATTGGAGACGACGGCGGTGCTCAACCCGCTGGCCTTGAGGGATCGCAACACCTCGACGGTGTCGGGGTAGGGCACCCAGGAGGCGGGATCGATCGTGCGCCGGTACAGCGTTTCGGCGTGGTGATCGGGCAGCCCGGTCTGCCGCAGCGCGTGCAGGTAGGCCTCGCGGTGCAGCGCCGGGGCGAGGTCGCGGTTGACCCAGGTCCGGTAGGAGTCCTCGGTCATCGTCACCGAACGTCCGGTGGGGTGGGTCAGGCGTTCCATCAACTCGGCCTGCACGTGTTCATCGACCGCGCGTCGGCCGTCGTCGTCGATCAGTTCCATGCCGGCAAACCAGCTGTCGTCCTCTTCGAGGCGGAACAGGGTGCCGGAGAAGTCGAACAGGACGGCGCGAACGGGCATGGCTTCATGCTGCCAGCGCCCGCGAGAGTAACGCCATGGCGGGATGCCGCGCCGATTTCCGCCCTGGCGTTACTGTCGGCGACGATCAGCCCGTTCGATTGTCTCGGCCCCGAAGAAACAACATCAGCACATCGACGGCCTTGTTGTGCTGCTCGCGGTCCACGTAGAGCTGCACGCCCGTGTTCGGCGCGCCTTTTCGTCCGCTCGGAGTCCAGACGTAGGCCCCGACGTCGGCGTCGCGCAGCCGGGCGAGAATCGGCTCGGCGTCAGCGGGGTCGAGTTCGGCAAGGATCACCCAGGTGTCGGCCCAGACCTCGTTGTCCCGGCCGCCGGGCGGCAGCCAGAACATCACGTCGCGCTCTTTCAGGTACTCGAGCGGGAGGATCCGGGACAGCATCACCCATTATCGCTCCGAGATCGGCATTAACCGACTCGATCTGATTTGTCGGCCTCCTCCTCGGGGCTTCGCCCCGCATCGTCAGCCGACTGCCCGCGACGAGCCTTCCCAGAACTGCGCCCGCACCGCCTTCTTGTCCGGCTTGCCCAGCGCGGTCACCGGCACCGAGTCGACGACGATGACCTGCTTGGGTGCCTGCACCGAGCCCTTGCGGTCCTTGACCGACGCCTGGATCTCGGCGGTCAGCGTCGCCACCGCGTCGTCGTCGCTGGGATGGTCGGGCCGCAGCACGATCACCGCGGTGACGGCCTCGCCCCACTTCTCGTCGGGCGTGCCGATCACACACACTTGCGCGACGGCCGGGTGTTCGGCGACGACGTCCTCCACCTCACGCGGGAAGACGTTGAATCCACCGGTGACGATCATGTCCTTGACCCGGTCGACGATGAACCAGTAGCCGTCCTCGTCTTCGCGTGCCATGTCCCCGGTGTGCAGCCAGCCGCCGGAGAACGTCTTGGCCGTCTCCTCCGGCAGGTTCCAGTACCCACCGGACAACAGCGGCCCGGACACACAGATCTCGCCGACTTCGCCCTGGGCCACCTGCTTGCCGTCGGCGTCCAACAGTGCGGTGCGGGCGAACAGCGTGGGTCGCCCACACGAGGTGAGCCGCTTCTCGTCGTGATCCTTCTTGCCCAGATACGAGATCACCATGGGTGCCTCGGACTGTCCGTAGTACTGCGCGAAGATCGGCCCGAAGCGGCGGATCGCCTCGGCCAGGCGCACCGGGTTCATCGCCGAGGCGCCGTAGTACACCGTCTCCAGCGAGGACAGATCGCGGGTGTGCGAATCGGGATGATCCATCAGCGCGTAGATCATCGACGGCACCAGCATTGTCGCGGTGATCTTCTGCTCCTCGATCACCCGCAGCACCTCGGCCGGATCGAACTTCGTCAGCACCACCAGCTCGCCGCCCTTGACGACGGTCGGCACGAAGAACGCCGCGCCGGCATGCGACAGCGGCGTGCACATCAGGAACCGCGGATTGTCCGGCCACTCCCACTCGGCGAGCTGGACCGTCGTCATCGTGGTGATCGACTGCGCGGTACCCAGCACACCCTTCGGCTTGCCGGTGGTGCCGCCGGTGTAGGCCATGCCGCCGACGTGATCGGGGGCAAGGTCGGCCGCCACCAAGGGCTTCGGCGAATATTTGGCGGCCTCGGCGATCAGGTCCACTGCCGCATCGCCCAGCGCCTCGGGAACCGGGCCGAGCGTCAGCACCTGCTTGAGCGCGGGCACCTTCTCCAGCAGGCCCTGCGCCCGCTCGATGAACATCGGGTTGGGGTCGATGATCAGCGACGTCACGCCGGCGTCGTTGAGCACGTATGCGTGGTCGTCGAGTGAGCCGAGAGGGTGTAGTGCCACGCGCCGGTAGCCCTGGGTCTGGCCGGCGCCGATGATCATCAGCACCTCCGGTCGGTTGAGCGACAGCAGGCCCGCCGTTGCGCCGGTCCCCGCACCGAGCGCTTCGAACGCCTGAATGTACTGGCTGATGCGGTCGGCGAGCTCGCCACCGGTCAGCGTCGTGTCACCCAGATGCAGCACCGGCTTGGTCTTGTTGCGCTTCAGCGCGCCGACCGTGAGGTGCCCGGAATGAATGGGATGGCGCAGCAGCTCGTCACTCATGCGCTCCACACTAGAACGTGTTCCAGAATTGATGGAAGGGGTGCTGTTTCCGCCACCCCCGTGCCGGTCGCGGTTAGCATCTGGCAATGCCGCAGCAGCAGGAGGTCACCGGCCGCGCGGCGACCATGACCATCATCGCGATGGGCCTCGGTTACAGCATCACCGCGGGTGACCCGACGATCCTGTCGGCCAACCTCGCCGAGGTGCGCCACGGCCTCGGATTCAGCCCCAGCACTGCCAGCTTTCTGGCCTGCCTGGCGACGCTGACGCTGGCCGCGGCGGTGCTCGGCGCGGGCGCGCTCGGCGACCTGTACGGCATGAAGCGGATGTTCGTGATCGGCAGCTACGGCTCGATCGGGTTCGGTGTGCTCGCCGCCTTGGCGCCCAACGTCGCGGTCCTGACGGTCGCACGGGCCGGCGTCGGCATCGCCTTCGCGTTTCTGCTCGGTCTCTCGCTGGCCATCATCAACGCGGTGTTCCCGCCGGGCCGCCGCGCCGCCGCGATCGCCATGTACCTCGGCGCGGGTCACGCCCTGAGTGTCTTCCAACCCGCCGTCGGCAGCTGGCTGGCGACGCACTTCGGTTGGCGCACCTGCTTTCTGGTCACCCCGGTGCTGGCCGCGGTCACTCTCGCGCTGACCCTGCGTTATGTGCCGGAGACGCTGCGCTGGCAACGTAAGCTCGACGTCGTCGGGATCGCGCTGGTCGCGGCCGGGCTGATCTTGCTCATCCTGGGGCTCACCCAGCTGCAGGGCGGTTTCCACGTCAGCGCACTGGCGCAGATCCTGCTGGGGATCGCCCTCGCGGTCGCATTCGTGTTGTGGGAGATGCGCACCGACGAGCCGGCACTGAACATGAGGATCTTCTCCTCCGGCCGGTTCAACGCCGCTATCACCGCGGGCGCGACGTTCAACTTCCTGCAGGGCGGCGCCACCATCCTGTTCGCCTACTACCTGGTCACCATCCGCGGCGAGTCACCCGAACTACTCGGCCTGTTGCTGATTCCGGCGGTGCTGCTGGCGTCGGTGGCGGCGACCGCGGCCGGTCGCGCCGTGGTGCAATTCGGTGAACGTGCGGTGCTGGTCGCGGGACTGGCCATTCTGTTGGTCGGGATGGTGATGCTGGTGGTCGTGGACGCCCGAACACCGATCGTGGTCATGGGTGTCGCGGTCGCGCTCAACGCGATCGGCGGCGCGGTGGTGCAGACCCCGCAGTCCACGATCATGATGTCCAGCGCGCCGGCCGAGCTGGGCGGTGTCATCTCTGCGGTGAAACCCGCTGTCGGACAGGCGAGTTATTCGCTCGGCCCGGCACTGTTCGCGTTGGTGGGCACCACCTTGTTCCTGCGCGACGGCCGCCACAAGCTGGAGGGATCGGGGATCACCGAGGACCAGGCGCGCGACGCATTGCGCGTCGCGCACGGGGGCGTGCCGGGACCGGCGGCCGGCGCCGAGGTGCTCGACCCGGACAAGGCCCGCTGGGTGGTGTCGGAGGCGACCCAGAGCTGGTTGACCGCCATTCACGATCTGAGTCTGATCATGGCTGTCGTGCCGGCCGTTGCGATCGTGCTGGCATGGGTGCTGCTTAGGCCGAAGGCTGGTTCCGATTCGGCCTGACGTGGCACGCTGGCCGTTATGCACCCACCCGAACCGCAGTTTCTCGACGACCGGCCGGCGTACTGGGCCGAACACAAGCCCGACGGTGAGGCCATCAGCTATCTGGGCCGCAGCTGGACCTGGTCGCAGTGGGACGATCGGATCCGCCGGCTCGCCGGCGCACTGACCGAGCGCGGCATCGGGCGCGGTGACGTGGTGGCGTTCCTGGACAAGAACCACCCGGCGTGTGTCGAGCTGACGATCGCCGCCGCCTCGATCGGCGCGGCCACCGCCGTCATCAACTTCCGGCTGGCCGGCGACGAGATGGACTACGTCCTCAATGACTCCGGCGCCAAACTGCTGATCGTCGGCAGCGAGCTGATCGGGGCCGTCGACAAGATCCGTGACCAGCTCACCCACGTCGCCGACGTCGTTGTGGTCACCCCCGAGGGTGGCGAGGGTGACGAGTACGAGGCGATGCTGGCCGCTGCCACGCCGATCGGCCGTGCCGCCGAGGTCGAGCCCGACGACGCCTGCCTGATCATGTACTCCTCGGGCACCACGGGCAGGCCGAAAGGGGTGACGCTGTCCCAGCGGAATCTCCTGGCGCACACGATGAACGCCGGCACCTTCGAATTCGACGCCGACGACAAGAACATGGTGGCGATGCCGCTGTTCCACGTCGGCGGGTCGTCGTACGTGCAGTACGGCATTCACGCCGGCATCCCGACGATCATGACCCGCGAGGCCGACGGCGCGTCGCTGGCCGGGGCGATCCTGCAGGGCGCCAACCGCACCTTCCTGGTGCCCGCGGTGCTGGGCAAGGTGCTCGAATCCGGCGAAGACGCGGTCAAGTTGTTCGGTGCGCTGAGGACTTTCGTCTATGGCGCCTCTCCGATGCCGCCGGCGCTGCTGAAGTCGGCGTTGAAGGCCTGGCCGGACACCGATTTCATCCAGGTGTACGGGCTGACCGAGGTGTGCGGTGCGATCACTCAGCTGACCCCGGAGGTGCACCGCGACGAGTCCCGCCCGGAGCGACTAGTCAGTGCCGGCCGGCCCTCCCGCGAGGTGGAGGTCCGGGTGGTCGAGCCCGACACTCTCGCCGAGGTGCCGACCGGCGAGCCCGGCGAATTGTGGTTCCGTACACCGCAGTTGATGAAGGGTTACCACAACAAGCCGGATGCCACCGCCTCGGCGATCACCGAGGACGGCTGGTTCCGCACTGGTGATATCGGCCGCGTCGACTCCGACGGGTTCATCTTCGTCGAGGACCGCCTCAAAGACATGATCATCTCCGGCGGCGAGAACATCTACTCCGTCGAGGTCGAGCGGGTGCTGACCGATCATCCCGCGGTGCTCGACGCCGCGGTGTTCGGCATCCCCGACGACAAGTGGGGCGAGTCGGTCAAGGCGGTCGTCGAATTGTCGGCCGGTGGCCAGACGTCCGAGGAGGAACTGGTCGAATGGTGCCGGCAGCGGCTGGCGCACTACAAGTGCCCGCGCAGCGTGGAGATCTCCGAGGCGTTGCCGCGCAATCCCACCGGCAAGCTCCTCAAGCGTGACCTGCGCACGCCGTACTGGGAGAACCGCGACCGCGCGATCTGATGGCGGTATCGCTGACCGATCTGCTGGAGCGCCTACATGTCGTCGCGCTTCCGATGCGGGTGCGTTTCCGCGGCATCATGATTCGCGAGGTGGCGCTGATCGAGGGGCCGACGGGCTGGGGCGAGTTCGGCGCGTTCGTCGAATACGAGCCGCCCGAGGCCGTGTATTGGCTGGCCTCCGGTATCGAATCCGCCTACGGCACAAGACCTCCAGTCCTGCGCAACGTCATCCCGATCAACGCGACCGTTCCCGCCGTCCCCGCCGCGCAGGTGCCCGAGGTGTTGACGCGCTTCCCCGGGGCGCGCACCGCCAAGGTGAAGGTGGCCGAGCCCGGCCAGACGCTGGCCGACGATGTCGCCAGGGTCAACGCAGTGCGCGCGGCGATCCCGACGGTGCGAGTGGACGCCAACGGCGGGTGGACGGTCGAGCAGGCGGTCGCCGCCGCGGCGGCGCTGTCCGCCGACGGCCCGGTGGAATACCTCGAACAGCCTTGTCGGACAGTGGAAGAGCTGGCCGAGGTGCGCCGGCGGGTGGCGGTCGCGGTGGCGGCCGACGAGAGCATCCGCAAGGCCGCCGATCCGCTGGCCGTGGTGCGGGCACGGGCCGCAGACATCGCGGTGCTGAAGGTGGCACCGCTGGGTGGAGTGGCCGCCCTGCTGGGCATCGCCGCCGAAATCGACGTCCCGGTGGTGATTTCCAGCGCGCTGGACACCGCGGTCGGGATCGCGGCCGGGCTGGCCGCGGCGGCGGCGCTGCCGCGGCTGGAGCATGCGTGCGGCCTGGGCACCGGCGGGCTGTTTGTCGAGGACGTCGCCGACATCGCACCCGTCGACGGTGGCCTGCCCGTCGGGGACGTGGTACCCGATCGCGCGCGCCTGGCGGTGCTCGCCGCCTCGGCCGAGCGCCGCGACTGGTGGATCAACCGGGTTCGCACCTGCCACCCCCTGCTCGCCCAAACCGACAAACGGGCGAACAATCGCGAGTAGATCGCGGCAAGACGTCGACCTCGACGCGACCTAGTTGCCCGCCTTCAGGTCGGCGACCGCGCCCCGGATGAAGTGCGCCAGGTCGTGCTCGTCGGCGGCCAGCCACTGCTCGAAGGCCAGGTGGAATACCGACGCTCCGGCCTCACCGGTCAACCGGGCGGTGGTCTCGGGAACGCCGCGCTGCCGCAGGGCGGGTGCTGGAGATGGCGCGCGAACGTGTCGGCTACACCGGCGCCTACCCGGTCATCGCCGAGACCCCGCTGATGGACGCGGCCGTAGGCCGTCGAGAGTGCAGTTGTTAACGCCCATACTCGCGATTTGTGTGCAACATTTGCGGTTTCGGCGAGTCGGTGAAATGCGTAGCTGACTACGCAAGGCGGTCCTTGCTGCCCGGCTGACACTCAAGCCATGTCGTACTTCCCGCTGCGCAATGCCCTGTTCGACCTCCCGCCGTACAAAAGGCAACTGGCCCGAAATCTGGATCGCGGCACACGGCCCGCGGATGTTGCGCGCCGCCGGTCACTACGCCGACGGGTTCTACCCGGCTTTTCCACACACCCCGGAGGAATACGCGCAGCGGCTCGAGGCGGTACGCACCACCGCCTCCGATGTCGGTCGCGATCCGATGTCGATCAAGCCGGCAATCTGGTTCATGACGCTGGCCGCGCGCAACCGCGACGACCTCGACGAGGCGCTCGACTCCGAGGTGATTCGGGCCGCGGCCCTCAACGCCCCCGATCACTCCTTCGCCCGGCACGGCGCCCAGCATCCGCTCGGTATCGGCTTCACCGGGGCACAGGATCTGCTGCCGCAGGACGTGGACGAACAAACTGCCCTGTCCTACGTCAAGGCCATCCCGACCGAGGTGGTGCGCGACTGCCTGCTCTGCGGTACCCCGACGAGATCGCCGAGCGGGCCGCGCACTGGCGGGACTGCGGGGTGGAGTACGTCGTGCTGGCCAACGTCGGTCCGCTGCAGTGCAGACTGCGCAAGGGCACGACGGCGATGCTGCCCTCCTGCAGGCCGTGCGGCGGCTGAAGAAGCTACCGACGAGGTGATCGCTGGTCAGCCGATCCGCGTCTGCGGCATGAGTGACTGCTCGGTGGAAGTCGCCCGGAACTAACTCCGGCCGGTTACCGACTAATGGCCCGTGAGCAACCCGATGCTTGGCCGGATCCTTGACGGCGGCTGCCCGGAGGTGTTTCCCGGAGATGAGGACCGTCGTCGACACGAGCGCTCATGACAGTCGCGGTACCGGGAGGCGTCCGCCGCGTCGACGAGGCAGTCGTCAGCCGTTTCGCATCGTCGTGTCGGGCATTGGGGTTGACGGTGCACCAGCGGCGCAGGCCCGCCGACCTGGCGGCGGCCCGTACCGGATTCGCCGCACTGGCCCGGCTCGCCCAGGATCAGTGCGATGTGTGGGCGGGCTTGGCTGCCGCCGGCGACACCTCGCCCCAGGTGCTCGAGGCCGTCGCGGCGACTCGCGGTACTGCCGGCATGCTGGCGCGGCGGGTCGAATTGGAGCCCGGCGCATTGGGTTTCACCTACGACACCGGACTCTATCTGCAGTTTCGGGCGGCGGAACCCGACGACTTCGAGTTGGCATTCGCATCCACCCTCGCGCTGAGTGGCCGGTTCGGCGAAGCTGATGCGGTCGTGACCGCGGTCAGTGCAAGCATTCCCAAAGTACGTGAGAGCACTTGGGTAGCGGCGGCCGTCCACTATCGCAGCGCCCGTTGGTCCGACGTCGTCAAATTGCTGACCCCGCTAGTCACCGACAGCGCTGTTGAAGAGCCGTTCGCCCATGCCGTGCGGGTCGCCCTCGGGGTCGCGCTGGCCCGGTTGGGAATGTTCGCCCCTGCGCTGACTTATCTCGACCAGCCCGAGGGTCCGTTGACCATCGCGGCTGTTGACGGTGCGCTGGCCAAGGCGCTGGTGCTGAGGGCTCAAGGCGATGAGGAAGCCGCGGCCGAGGTGCTGCAGGATCTGTACGCCACCAACCCGGCTAACGAGCAGGTCGAGCGGGCACTATCGGATCCGACCTTCGGCATCGCCACCACCACGGCGGCTCGTATCGAGGCCAGAACCGATCCGTGGGATATCGAAACAGAGCCCACCGCAGACGATTTCGTCGACCCAGAGGCCCGCGACCGCAAGGCCGCGCTGCTCGAAGAAGCCGAACGTGAGCTCGGCGAGTTCATCGGCCTCGATGAGGTCAAAGACCAGGTGTCACGGTTGAGAAGCTCGGTGGCCATGGCACTGCGGCGTGCAGAGCGCGGGCTGGCCGTCGCCCAGCGCACCCACCACCTGGTATTCGCCGGTCCGCCGGGAACCGGTAAGACGACGATCGCGCGGGTGGTGGCCAAGATCTATTGCGGCCTCGGACTGCTCAAGCGGGAGAACGTTCGCGAGGTGCACCGGGCCGACATGATCGGTCAGCACATCGGTGAGACCGAGGCCAAGACGAACGCCATCATCGACAGTGCGCTCGACGGTGTGCTGTTCCTCGACGAGGCGTACGCCTTGGTCGCCACGGGCGCCAAGAACGACTTCGGCCTGGTCGCGATCGACACCCTGTTGGCCCGGATGGAGAACGACCGCGACCGGCTGGTGGTCATCGTTGCCGGCTACCGCGCCGACCTCGACCGCTTCCTGGACACCAACGAGGGTCTGCGGTCGCGGTTCACCCGCAGCATCGTCTTCCCGTCCTACACGCCCGGCGAGCTGGTCGAGATCGCCAGTGCGATGGCCAAACAGCGCGACAGCATCTTCGACATCGCCGCCCTGGAGGATCTGGCGGCCTTGTTCGCGACGCTGGCATCGGCCACGACGCCGGACGCCAGCGGGGTTGAGCGGCGCAGTCTCGACATCGCGGGCAACGGCCGCTTCGTCCGCAACGTGGTCGAACGCTCCGAGGAGGAGCGCGAGTTCCGGCTCGACCATTCCGCGGCGGCCGATACCGGCGAATTCTCCGATGAGGAGCTGATGACGATCACCGCCGACGACGTCCGGCACTCGGTGGTGCCGCTGCTTCGAGGTCTGGGGCTGGACGTGCCGAGATGAGCTTCACATCACGAACTCCTGTCAACCAGAACCCCGATCAGGTCACCTACCGTCGAGGCTTTGTCACGCGGCATCAGGTCAGCGGTTGGCGTTTCCTCATGCGGCGCATCGCGTCGGGAGTCGCATTGCACGACACCCGCATGCTCACCGATCCGCTACGCACCCAATCGCGTTCGGTGGCAGTCGGTGTCCTGATCGTGGTCACCGGGTTGATCGGGTGTTTCGTCATCTCCCTGCTGCGGCCCGGCGGTTCGGTCGGCAACAATACCGTGCTGGCCGATCGCAACACTTCGGCACTTTATGTGCGGGTGGACGACCGGCTGCATTCGGTGCTCAATCTGACCTCGGCCAGGCTCATCGCCGGCAACGCCGTCACACCGACATTCGTGGGCAGCGCAGCGTTGGACGAGCTCGCGCGAGGTCCGATGGTGGGCATTCCCGGTGCTCCGGAACGCATGGTGCAGAACGAGTCCGGTGACGCGGACTGGGTGGTCTGCGACGACCTCGAGGCGACTCGGGCTGGGGTGACGGTCATCGGTGGCCCCCTTGTCGAGACCGGAGTCCGCGCCACTGCCCTACCAGCGGACAAGGCAGTGTTGGTTACCGCCGGGACGTCAGACGCTCCGACGACATGGCTGCTCTGGGATGGCCGGCGGAGCCGGATCGATCTGGCCGATCACGCAGCCATGGATGCGCTCGGCCTCGGCGCGATCGATCCCGTCCCCAGACCGATCCCACCGGGGCTGTTCAACGCTATCCCCGAGGGTGCGCCGCTGCTCGCGCCGGTGATCCCGGACGCCGGGAGTTCGCCACAGTTCACAATGTCGGTTCCTGTGCCGGTGGGCGCGGTGGTTGCCGCCTTCGGCGCCGACGGCATGCTGTCGTACTTCGCGGTGCTGCCGGATGGCCTACAGCCGGTGTCACCCGTGTTGGCGGCCCTGTTACGAAACACCAACTCCTATGGGCTGCAACAGCCGCCACGGCTGAGAGCCGATGAGGTCAGCCAACTGCCGGCGTCCCGGATGCTCGACACCGCGGCCTTCCCCGAGCGCCGGATCAGTCTGGTCGACCCGGTGGGTGCGCCGGTCGTGTGTGCACGGTGGTCCAAAGCCGCCGACGCGAGCAGCAGTTCACTGACACTGCTGTCGGGTGCGGCACTGCCGATCGCCCGGGGAGCGAAAGCCGTCGAGTTACCCGGCCGCAGCGGTGCGTACGCCTCGCGTGTGGTACTTCCCGTCGGTACGGGCTACTTCGTCCAGACGGTGGGCCAGGAGCCGGCCTCGCCACCTGCCGGATCACTGTTCTGGTTGTCCGACACCGGAATGCGGTACGGCATCGAGGGCGTGAACAAGGACGAGTTGACTCAGACGGTGGCTGCTCTCGGGCTGCGGTCGCCGGCGACGCCGGTTCCGTGGTCCGTGCTCACCTTGTTCGGCGCGGGTCCCGCGTTGTCGAAGCGTGACGCGCTGACCGTCTATTCTGGAACGGAGAATCGTTGAGCAGGATCATCTTCGAAGCGCACCGACGACTCCCTGCGCCGCTGGTTCGCAAGGGTGCCATCACGATCGAAGCACCGCCGGAACTGCCGCGCGCGGTGCCGGCCTCCTTGCTGCGCCGAGCGCTGCCGTTGCTGATCGTCATGCTGATCGTCGGCATGATCGTCGCTCTGTTTGCCACCGGGATGCGGTTGATCTCGCCGCAGATCCTGTTCTTCCCATTCGTCCTTCTGCTGGCGGCGACAGCGTTGTATCGCGGAAACGACAACAAGTTGCGTACCGAGGAGGTCGATGCCGAACGCGCCGACTACCTGCGTTACCTGTCGGTCGTGCGGGACAACGTACGTGCGCAGGCTGCCGACCAGCGAGCCAGCCTTGAGTGGTCGCATCCCGATCCCGCTGCGTTGGCGTCGATTCCAGGCACGCCGCGACAGTGGGAGCGCGACCCACCAGACCGGGACTTCCTGGTGGTGCGCACCGGTCTGCACGATGTGCCGCTGGATACCGCGTTGCGGGTGAAGGATTCCGCCGACGCGGTGGATCTGGAACCGGTGGCACACAGTGCCCTTCGCGGCATGTTGGACGTCCAACGCACGGTGCACCGGGCCCCGACGGGAATCGACCTCTCGTCGATCTCGCGGCTGACCCTTGTCGGTGACGGAGATGCGGCACGTGCGGCACTGCGGGCTTGGATAGCACAGGCGGTGACCTGGCACGACCCAGGTGTACTCGGTGTGGCTCTGGCCAGCCCTGACCTGGACAGCCCGGATTGGTCGTGGCTCAAATGGCTTGCCCACGTTGATATTCCGGGCGTCTTCGACGGTGTCGGCTCGGCCCGGTATCTCAGCGCCGATCCCGATGAACTGGTCGCAAAGATCGGGCCGGTGCTCGCCGAGCGTCCGGTGTTCGGCGATGGGCAGGGCCGAGGCCTGCGCCATCTGCTGATCGTGGTCGACGATCCGGGATATGACTTGTCGGCGTCGGTGTTGTCGGCCGGCTGGGCCGGTGTCACCGTGGTCCAGATCAGCCCGGTCGAACCCCACCGGGAGCAGTATTCGGATCCCGAGCGGCCGATCCTCCGGATCTGTGACGCCGCCATCCAACGTTGGACGACCGATGGGTGGCAGTCCTACGTGGACAGCGCCGATCGACTCTCCACCGCCGACGCGGCGCATCTGGCCCGCCTGCTGGCGCGGTGGGACTCCAATCCGACGCACACCGGTCTGCGCTCAGCCGCCGTCAGCGGCGCCACCTTCACCACCCTGCTCGGCATCGACGATGCCACGCAGCTCGACGTGCCCGCACTGTGGGCGCCACGCGAGCGTGATCGAGAGCTACGGGTACCAATCGGTGTGACCGCCACCGGGGAGCCGCTGTACTTCGACCTCAAAGACGAGGCCGAGGGTGGGATGGGGCCGCACGGGCTGATGATCGGCATGACGGGTTCCGGCAAGTCGCAGACCCTGATGTCAATCTTGCTGTCGCTGCTGACAACCCACTCCGCGGAGCGACTGATCGTCATCTACGCCGATTTCAAGGGCGAGGCCGGCGCCGACATCTTCCGCGATTTTCCTCAGGTCGTGGCGGTCATCTCGAACATGGCGGAAAAAAAGTCACTGGCGGACCGATTCGCCGACACACTGCGTGGTGAAGTCGCCCGCCGCGAGATTCTGCTCCGCGAGGCGGGTCGCCGCGTGCAGGGCAGCGCGTTCAACTCGGTCACCGAGTACGAGGCAGCGATCGCGGCCGGCTACGACCTGCCCCCGCTGCCGACCCTGTTCGTGGTTGCCGACGAGTTCACGCTGATGCTCGCCGACCATCCCGAATACGCGGAACTGTTCGACTATGTTGCGCGCAAGGGCCGGTCGTTTCGGATCCACATCCTGTTCGCGTCACAGACGTTGGACGTGGGAAGGATCAAGGACATCGACAAGAACACGTCCTATCGGATCGGCCTGAAGGTCGCGAGTCCGGCGGCCTCGCGCCAGATCATCGGCGTGGAGGATGCCTTTCGCATCGAGGCGGGCAGGGAATACAAGGGCGTCGGATTCCTGGTGCCCGCGCCTGGGGCGGAGCCGATCAAGTTCCGCAGTACCTACGTCGACGGCATCTACGACCCACCCCGGCGACTCACCTCGTATGTGGTGCCTGCCGATCCCCACCCGCAGCTGTTCACCGCGGCGGAGGTCGGAATCGACGAGGACGTCGTCGTCGTGTCCGGTGATGACGGCTTGCCAAGCGCCACGCCCAAGAAACTCATCGCCACCGTCGGCGAGCAGTTGGCCGCCTGTGGCCCACGTGCACCGAGACTCTGGCTGCCGCCGCTCGACGACCCGATCCCGCTGGCCGAGGTCCTCGCCGATGCCGGCATCACACCCGGGCTGGGCCAGTGGCCGCTGGGCGAGATCGATCGCCCCTTCGATATGCGTCGCGACCCGCTCGTCTTCGATGCCGCATCCGCAGCCGGCAACATGGTGATCCACGGGGGTGCCAAGTCTGGCAAATCCACCGCGCTGCAGACATTCATCCTCTCTGCGGCAGCGCTGCACTCGCCCGGCGAGGTGTCCTTCTATTGCGTCGACTACGGCGGCGGCCAACTGCGGTCATTGGACGATCTCGCCCATGTCGGCAGTGTCGCGTCACCGCTGGAGGCCGAGAGAATCCGGCGTACCTTCGGCGAACTCGACCAGCTGCTGGAAGAGCGCCGACGGGCCGAACACGGGGTAGCCCAACCGCATGTCTTCCTCGTGATCGACAACCTGTATGCGTTCGGCCGCGACAACACCGACCAGTTCAATACCCGCAACCCGCTACTGGTCAACGTCACCGAACTGGCCAATACGGGTCTGGCGTACGGCATCCACGTCGTCGTCACCACCCCGAACTGGCTCGAGGTGCCGTTGGCCATGCGCGACGGGCTCGGTCTGCGCTTGGAGTTGCGGCTGCCGGATCCGCGTGACAGCAATGTTCGCGTCGCCGGCGCGTTGCGCCGGCCGGCCGAATCGGTGCCCTACGACCAATCAGGCCGTGGTCTGACGATGGCGGCCGAGCATTTCCTGTTCGCCGAGCCTGACCTCGATCAGATTCCGCAGCTCAATGCCCGCTACCCCGGGCAGTCGGCCGCACCGGTGCGCTTGCTTCCCACAGAGCTCGCACCCGCAGATATCGCACCCCTCTATTTCGATCATGAACAGGTGGTCGTCGGTCGACGGGAACGTGATCTCACCCCGGTGGTGCTGGACTTCGCCGCGCATCCGCTGCTGATGGTGCTGGGCGATACCAAGTCCGGCAAGACCACCCTGCTGCGTCATGTGATCCGCACGCTGCGGGAGAACACGACCGCGGAGCGGCTCGCGTTCACTGTGCTCGACAGGCGGCTGCGCCTCGTTGACGAGCCGTTGTTTCCCGACAACGAGTACACGGCGAACATCGACCGGATCATCCCGGCGGTGCTGGGGTTGTCGGCGATCATCGAGGCCCGCCGCCCACCAGCCGGTTTGTCGACGGCCGAGCTGATGGAATGGAGCTTCACCGGCCACACGCACTACCTGCTGATCGACGATGTCGACCAGCTGCCCGACGGGCCGGCGATGTCTGGGCCCTACGCTGGATACCGCCCTTGGACTCCGTTGATCGGATTGCTCTCCGAGGCGGCCGATCTCGGGCTGCGGGTGATCGTCACCGCGCGAGCGTCCGGCTCAGCGCACGCACTGATGACGAATCCGCTGCTGCGACGGATGAACGATCTGCAAGCGACCACGCTCATGCTGTCGGGCAATCCGCAGGACAGCGCCAAAATTCGTGGTCATCGGTTCACCAGATCGGTGCCGGGGCGCGCAACGCTGCTCGACGACTCCGCCGCGCCGACGTATCTGCAGCTGGTCAATCCGCTCATCGGATCGCCGGTGGGTGGTCCCGACGTCATGGATGGGAACCGGTCATGACACTTGAAGTCGTTCCCGAAGGCCTGGCGGCCGCCAGCGCGGCGGTGGACGCGCTGAGCGCACGGCTGGCCGCGACACACGCCGCCGCAGCCCCGCTCATCGCGGCGGTGGTGCCGCCCGCAGGTGACGCCGTGTCACTGAACGCGGCACTGACCTGTGGGGCGAAGGGTTCTGCCCACACCGCTGCGGCAGCCGAGGGGGTCCTCGAACTGGCTCGCGCCGGCATGGGCGTCGCGCAATCGGGAGCCAGTTACGCCGCAGGTGACCTGCAGGGGGCTGCGACCTACGGCCGTCAGGGGGTGTGCTGACACCCATCGGACACACAAATCAGATTGCCGTTGTTGATGATTGGAGAAATGTGAAGTGAGTCTTCTCGATGCACACATTCCGCAGCTCGTCGCATCCGAATCAGCCTTCGGAGCCAAGACGGCGTTGATGCGCAGCACGATCGCACAGGCCGAACAGGAAGCGGTGGCGGCGCAGGCATTCCACAGGGGCGAGTCGGCGGCTGCCTTCCAGGCCGCGCACGCACGGTTCGTCGAAGCGGCCGCGAAGGTGAACGCGCTGCTGGACCTCGCCCAAGCCAATCTGGGCGACGCCGGCGCCACCTATGTGGCCCAAGACGCCGCCGCGGCCGGCACGTATGGGGGTAGCTGATGTCTCAGATCATGTACAACTACCCCGCCATGCTCGGACACGCCGGCGACATGGCCGGCTACGCAGGGACGTTGCAGGCCGTGGGTGCCGACATCGCCGCCGAACAGGCCGCGCTTCGCGGGGCTTGGCAGGGTGATACGGGAATGACCTACCAGCTGTGGCAGGCCCAATGGAACAGCGCCATGGAGGAACTGGTACGCGCCTATCGCGCCATGGCCTCGACACATGAGACGAACACGCTCGCGATGCAGGCCCGAGATCGGGCCGAAGGTGCCAAGTGGGGTTGACCCGACGAGATGGGGCGGGATATGCCGGCGGCTGACGCGGTCGAGCTGTCGGTGGAGGCGGCCTGGTTCATCGCCGAGGAAGGCGAGGTCGGCACGTTCCCCTGGGTTTTGGCGATCACGCCGCCGTGTTGTGACGTGTCGGAACGCGCGGCGTTCGCGTCACGGCAGGTCGCCGAGCTGACCAGGCTCGGGTTGGTCGCCCACGGAAGGATCGACCCCGCTGTGCGGCAATGGATTCGGGTTGTCTGCTGGCCGGAGCGCTGGCTGGAACTGCGCTATGTGGATGGAGCCGGCTCGTCGGCCGACCGGCTTCGAGGCATTGTCGCCTACCGGCAGGGCCAGATCGTGGTCGCGCTGCGCAATGCCCAGCTGGTTACCTTCACGGCGCTGAACATCGCATCCGGACAGGCCATGTCCCCGATTGTCACCGCCGCCTTGCCGGGACGCGCGGCGGCGCGCTTCGAGGAGTTCACGCTTCCGCTGCGGGTTGGTGCCAGAGCCGACGAGCAACTGCGCGAGGGCGCCGAGCTCTCCGACGTGATGAGACACCTCGGCATTCCGGAATCGGCCAGGGCCGTCGTCCGGGCCACCTTCGATCAACCGACCACCTATGTCGAAGTGCTGGCCGGCCAACTCGACGGCGCCACCCCGATGACCACCGAGATCGGAATCGCGGTGCTGGACAGCGCTGCCGGACGCCTGGTGGTCAGCCCCGTGCGCGCCTTCGACGGAGAGTGGGTGTCGGTGTTCGCGCCGGGGACGGACCTGGCGATCGCCCTGGCGATCGAACGGCTGACCGACGTCCTGCCAGCCGGCCCGTGGTTCTCGCCGCTTCAACCAGTCCGCGACTTCATCGCTCAAGATTCCTGAAAGAGAACGACCAGATGACCGACGTCTCGGTGCCCACCGACAGCGGCCCCGTCCTGCCGATCGTGCGGGTTGCCATCCTCGCCGACGGCCGACTCGTGGACGTGGCGCTGCCGGCAGCGCTGCCGATGCGCGAGATCCTGCCTGCCGTTCGCCGTCTGCTGCCCCCCGGCAAGGCGACCACCGACGCGGCACCACGATCGCTGAGTCTGGCTCCGGTCGGGGGTGCACCGTTCTCACTGGATGCCAGTCTGGACACGGTCGGCGTCGTCGACGGTGATCTGCTTGCCCTCCAACCTGTTCCGTCGGGGCCGTCGGCTCCCGGGGTCGTCGAGGACATCGCCGATGCCGCCGCCATCTTCTCGGCGTCGCGGCTGCGGCCATGGGGTATCGCCAACGTCGCGATGTTGTCGCGGATCGCCACGATCGTGCTGATACTCGCCGCCACCGCGATGGCGGTCGCTCACCGCATCGCCGTCGGCGGCGTGGCCGGTCTGTACGCGGTGAGCGCGGTGGCTGCCGTTGCCGTCTTCACCGCACTGTTGGCACGCGCGGGTGAAGATCGCTGGGCCGCCGAGCTGTCCATCGTTGCCCTGGTCCCCATCGGCGCCGGGCTCGCCTCGGCCGTCGACGGTGGACCGGGCCCCGCGCAGGTGATGCTGACAGCCGCGGGAGTGACCGCCTGGTCGCTGATCTGCGTGATGGTCGTTGAGCGATGTCTCGCCTTTTTCGCCGCGACGACCGTCATCGGCGCCGCGATCATGATCGCGGCTGCGGTGGCACAGGGATGGGAGCTTCCGCTGTCGACGCTCGGCTGCGGCTTGCTGGCGGTTGCCCTGCTGCTCGCGGTCAACGCGGCTCAGCTGTCGGCGTTGACGGCCCGTCTGCCGCTTCCCGTCATCCCGGCGCCGGGCGATCCCGCACCGTCGGCTCCGGCGATGCGTGTTCTCGAGGATCTGCCTCGTCGCGTCCGGCTCAGTGAGGCGCATCAAACCGGATTCATCGCTGGCGCGGTGGTGCTGTCGGTCCTGGGGTCACTGGCTGTGGTCGAACGGCCCGACTCGGTTGGCGCGTGGGGGTGGTACGCGGTCATCGCAACATCGGCCGCCGCGGTCTTGCGCGCCCGGGTGTGGGATACCGCCGCGTGCAAGGCATTGCTGTTGATGCAACCCGTCCTTGCCTCGATCGGCCTGCTGGTGCTGTTCCTCAGCACCGGCCACCAGCTACCCGCGGCATGCGTCCTGGCGGCGCTGGGCGTCTTCACCGCGGCGTTGGTCACAGCCTCGGTGAATCCGAATCTCGCCGAACCGGAAAGCTATTCGCTGCCGATTCGGCGACTGGTCGGACTGCTCGCCGCCGCGGTCGACGCATCGTTGATTCCGGTTCTGGCCTATCTCGTGGGTCTGTTCGGTTGGGTTCTCGATCGATGATCCGAGTCGGGCTACGCGCGGCGGTGGTGGCCTCGGTGATCGCGCTGGTCATGAGCCCTTCGGCGTGGGCGCTCAGCCAGCCGGTGGTCGACGCCGACGCCACCCCGCCCTCCGGCGGCGTTGGCCCGGTCACGCCGATGGTGCAGCGCACGGAATGCGCCACCACCGGTGTCGTTCCCGGGACGGACCCCGGTGTGCCATCACCGAACCAACGGATGCTGAATCTGGAGGGCGCATGGTCATTCTCGCGGGGAGAGGGACAGACGGTTGCGATCATCGACACCGGCGTGACTCCCGGCCCGCGACTGCCTAACGTCGAGCCCGGCGGCGACTTCGTCGCAGACACCGACGGGTTGACCGACTGCGACGGCCACGGCACCTTGGTGGCCGGGATCGTCGGCGGTCAGCCCGGCCCCGACGCTTTCTCGGGTGTGGCCCCGGCGGCTCGACTGCTGTCGATCCGTCAGACCTCGGCGGCGTATTCCCGCCGTGAGCACAGTGACGATCCGGGGGCAGCCAGGGCGACGATCGACATCGCGACGCTCGCTCGTGCCGTCGTTCACGCCGCCGACTCGGGCGCCCGTGTCATCAATATTTCGGTTGTCACCTGCCTGCGTGCCGGCACCGATGTCGACCAGCAGGCGCTCGGAGCGGCACTGCGGTATGCCGCGGTCGACAAGGATGCCGTTATCGTCGCCGCGGCCGGAGACGTGGGTCTCACAACACTTTCCGGTAGCACCGAATGTCAGGCCAATCCGATCGGCGCTTCGGTCAGCCCCGACGATCCCCGCAACTGGGGTGAAGCCACCTCGGCTTCGATTCCGTCGTGGTGGCAACCCTACGTCCTATCGGTCGGCTCGGTGACTCCCGTCGGCGAGCCCTCCGCCTTCTCCATGCCCGGGCCTTGGCTGGGCATCGCCGCGCCGGGCGAAGACATCGTGTCGGTTGGCAACAGCCCGGCGGCAGGCCTGGTCAACGGACTGTCTGGTGCCCGCGACCAGTGGGTGACACTGGCTGGTACCGGCTACGCCGCGGCTTATGTATCCGGTGTCGCCGCACTGGTTCGCAGCCGCTTTCCGGAACTATCTGCCGCGCAGGTGATCCACCGGTTGCAGGCCACCGCTCACACCGGAACGCGGACTCCCTCCAATCTTGTGGGGGCGGGCGCGCTCGATCCAGTCGCAGCGTTGACCTGGGAACTGTCCGCGTCTGGGCTCGATCCGGCCGGGTCCGGCGTGGCCCGGATCGCCGCCCCGGCGACGGCACCAACCCGGGATCACTCGGCGCGCAACATCGCTTTTGCCGGCACGGCTGTGCTGGCACTGGCGGTGATCGGCGCCGCGTGGGTCACGCAGCGACGAAAGGACCACGGCCGGTGAGGATCGTGCCGCCCGGGACCGGCCGAATCACGTTGGGGCTGCTGATCGTGATTCCCATGGTGATGGCCTACCCATGGCATGCGGTGTGGCACCGGTGGGCGCTCGGGATCACCGCTGTCGTGGTGGTGGTTCTGCTCGGCTGGTGGCGCGGACTGCATCTGACGACGATTCTGGGGCGCCGGTTGGGTCTGACGTTGCGGAGCGGCCGCGGCCGCGACGTGCCGCAAGTGGCGGAACGCAGCGGCACTGACGCGCGTACCACGGTGGTGCTGCGGGTAGTCGACTGCGGGGCACGGGAGGTGCCGTTCGACCTGCTCGCCGGCTATCTCGACCGCTATGGCGTGCGCTGCGAGTCGTTGCGTGTGACGAGCCGGGACACGGTCGCCGGACGCGCCACTTGGATCGCAATGACCATGTCGGCGAGAGCCAATCTGTCAGCGCTGCAGGCGCGTTCATCTGCGATTCCGCTACGGCAGACTGCGGAGCTCGCGGCACGCCGCCTCGCCGATGAGCTGCGGGAGTACGGATGGATGGTGACCACCGCCGACCTCAACATCCCGGATCTGCTTGGTCCGCGAGCCACGGAGGGCTGGCGCGCGGTCACCGATGGGCCGACGGGCCATGTGGCTGCCTACGGTATTGACGGGCCCTCGATCCCGGAGGCGTTGACCGCGTTGTGGTCGAGGGGATCTGGCGAGTTGTGGACGTCGATTGAGCTGAGCAGGCGTGGGGTGGCGGCGGCATGCGCGATCCGTACCCCGGAACCGCCCGAAGCCGCACCGCCGGTGGCCGGTCTGTTGCCACGGCCCGGTGTGCAATGGCGAGCGTTGTGCGCTCTGATTCCGACTTCGACGAGGCCGCTGGACGCCGATGTGTTCAAGGTCGATGGACAAATCGCGGCGCGATGGATTCCGAACGGTGCGGTGGTGGGGACATGAACGGCGACCGCCCCGTCGAGGCGAAGCGTTCAGCCATCGCGACGTGGACTCGGCGACTCGCGGTTCCGATCATCGTCGGGTGGATTGCCGCGGTGGCGATCTTGAACACAGCGATTCCGCAACTCGAACTCGTCGGCACCATGCGCTCTGTGCAGATGAGCCCGGACTTCGCCCCGTCGGTCACGGCGATGAAGCGCGTCGGACACGTCTTCGGCGAGTACCGTTCCGACAGCACGGCCATGATCGTGCTGGAAAGCAAACAACCGCTCGGCGCCGACGCACATCGCTACTACGACTCGATCGTCGCTCGTCTTGAGGCGGCCAAGAACCACGTCGAATACGTCCAGGACTTCTGGGGAGACCCGCTCGCCGCATCCGGTGCGCAGAGCAACGACGGAAAAGCTGCGTATGTGCAGTTGTATCTCGTTGGAAATCAGGGCGAAACGGCAGCCAATGAGTCCCTCGATGCGGTCAGGAAGGTCGTCGGGGCGATCCCGCCCCCGCCGGGAGTGACGGCGTACGTGTCGGGTCCGGCCGCGCTGGCCGCCGACGAACAGGAGGCCGGCGATCGCAGCGCGGTCATCATCGTGGGTCTCACCTTCATTGTCATCACCACTACGCTGCTTCTGGTCTACCGCTCGATCGGCACCGTGCTGATCGTTCTGGGGATGGTGCTTGTCGGGTTGGCCGCGGCGCGTGGCGTGGTGGCCTCCCTCGCCTACTTCCACTTCGTCGGCCTGACCACATTCGTCACGAACCTTCTCGTCACATTGGCGATCGCCGCCTCTACCGACTACGCGATCTTCCTGGTCGGTCGCTATCAGGAAGCGAGGGCGAGCGGCCAGGATCGGCACGCGGCGTACTACACGATGTTTCGCGGCACCGCCCACGTGATCCTGGCCTCCGGTTCGACGATCGCCGGTGCGACGCTGTGCCTGCATTTCACCCGGCTGCCCTACTTCCATACGCTGGGCGTGCCACTGGCGGTAGGGATGGTCGTCGCGGTGGCCGCGGCGCTGACCCTGGGGCCCGCTGCTATCACCGTCGCCAGCCGGTGGGGGTTGCTGGAACCCAAGCGCGCCATGCGAATCCGGGGCCGGCGCAAGATTGGTGCGCTGGTGGCCCGCTGGCCCGTGCCGGTGCTGATCGCGTCCTGTGGGGTCACCCTGATCGGTCTACTGTCCCTTGTCGGCTACCGAACCAATTACAACGAACGCAGGTATCTGCCGCCGGACCTACCGTCGGTGGCCGGCTACACCGCCGCCGAACGGCACTTCTCCAGCGCTCGCCTCAATCCGGAGGTGTTGCTGATCGAGACCGACAGGGATGTGCGTAACCCGGTTGATTTCATGGTGATTGACAAGATCGCCAAGAAGATCGGCGATCAACCCGGGATCAACCGGGTGCAGACGATCACCCGCCCGGATGGCATGCCGCTGAAATTCAGTACGGTTCCAGCTCAGTTGAGCTTGGCGGGTAGTGTCCAGACCCTCAATCAGAGCTACCTGCAGGACCGGATGAAGGATGTGCTCGCGCAGGCCGACCTGATCCAGGGCAGCATCGACGCGCTGATGCGGATGCAGGCACTGATGTCGGAGATGACCGCCAACACCCACGATATTGCTGGAAAGAGCCGCCAAATGGCGTCCGATGTCAAGGAATTACGCGACCATATCGCAGACTTCGACGACTCTTTCCGGCCGGTCCGCAACTATCTGTACTGGGAGCCGCACTGCTACAGCATTCCGGTGTGCTGGTCGTTGCATTCGGTCTTCGACGCCCTCGATAGCACCAACCAGCTGACGAGCGACATCGATGGCCTTCTGCCCAATCTCGAGCGTATCGATGTGCTGATGCCACAATTCGTCCAGCAGCTGCCGGCTCAGATCGAGACGCTGAAGCAGATGAAGGCGATGATGCTGACCATGTACGCCACCCAGAACGGGTTCTTGCAGCAGCTGGCCGCGATGCAGAGCGGCCAGGCGGCCATGGGGGAGGCATTCAACGAATCGCGCAATGACGAGACCTTCTATCTCCCCCCGGAGGCTTTCGGCAACGACGATCTCAAGCGGGGCATGAAGTTCTTCATCTCGCCGGACGGTCACGCGGTGCGTTTCGTCATCAGCCTCGACGACGATCCGCTCACCCCGGAAGGTCTCCAGCGCATCGACACCATCGCCGATGCGGCCAAGCTGGCGATGAAGCGTACGCCTCTGGAGGGCTCCGCCGTCTACGTCGGGGGCACCGCGTCGGTGTTCAAGGACATGCAAGAGGGCAATGACTACGATCTGCTCATCGCCGGAATTGCAGCGCTCTGTTTGATTTTCGTCATCATGCTGATCATCACCCGCAGTGCGGTCGCCGCCACTGTAATCGTCGGGACGGTGGTGGCATCCCTGGGTGCGTCGTTCGGCCTGTCGATGTTGGTTTGGCAGTATCTGATCGGTATCGAGCTGCACTTCATGGTGATGGCGATGTCGCTGATCATCCTGCTGGCGGTCGGGGCGGACTACAACCTGCTGTTGGTGGCGCGCTTCAGGGAGGAGCTGCATGCCGGGGTGAAGACCGGCATCATCCGCGCCATGGGCGGAACGGGTTCGGTGGTGACTTCTGCCGGCCTGGTGTTCGCCTTCACGATGATGTCGATGGCGGCCAGTGAGCTCAAGGTGGTCGCCCAGATCGGTACCACCATCGCCTTGGGCTTGCTGTTCGATACGTTGGTGATACGGGCGTTCATGACGCCGGCGATGGCGGTGCTGCTGGGCAAGTGGTTCTGGTGGCCGCAAGCCGTCCGGCCCAGGCCCATCCCGGCTCTTTGGCCGAAACCCGATGATGTCGTGCGAGATTCCGACGCTCCGGTATCCGACTGGGAGTCAGCCGAACTCGACGAGGTTCGTCGGGGCGCGCAACCGGCTCAGCATGGGGAGCCGGTATAAGGTACGTGCGGTCCATCGCAGAACCGTGCCGCGTCCCGCCGGCATCGGCAGTTCGCGCACTCCGCGGATGCCCGGACTGCTGCGGAGATCGCCATAGTCGTTGGCAGTGAACCAGAACGGCATCGGCGGAGCGGTGTAGTGCGGGCTCAGTTTGATACCGCGACGGCGCGAGTACGCGCTCAGAAACCGCGGGACGCTGTCGAACACCAGCCGGCCTCCGGGGAACCGGCTGGCGCAGGCGGTGATCAGGTCAAGGACCGCGTCGCGCTGCAGGTACTGGAACAGGCCTTCGGCGGTGATCAACACCCCGGCGCTCGTGTCGACCCGATCCATCCACGAGTGGTCGAGCGCGGACTGGGCACAGTAGTGCAGCCGATCTGAAGTCGGCAGTAACTGCCGGCGCAGCTCGATGATCGGCTCCAGATCGACCGATAGCCAGGTCATCTCACCGTTGTCGACCCGCCAGAAGCTGGTCTGCAGCCCTTCGGCGAGGGATATCACGGTGGCCCGCGGGTTTGCGGCCAGGAATCCGCGGGTGTACTCGTCGAATGCCAACGCCCGTAGGGCGGTCGCTTGGTGGGTACGGCCGAAATGGTGGTAGTCGTAGTCGAGGCTGTCGCGTAACGCGATCGCCATAGGGTCCTCGATGATGCCGTCCGGCCGAGCCGCCTCGGCCGCGCGCTGATACAGCGTAAGCACTGCCGTTTCAGACATTCCGTCGAGATGACGGGCGTGGATGACTGGCATGGACCCCACCGTACTAGCGCGCCCACCGACGGCAGGGCCCAGTTCCGCGGGAACTTTCCCGCGGACCCAACCGACTACCTGACGGATGAGAGGCGACGGCGATCCAGCTTGTCGCGCAACGAATGCTGGGATTTCGCTCAGCGCGCCAGGCAGGAGGTGACGTCGTGACCGCCCCGGTCTGGATGGCTGTTCCGCCCGAAGTGCACTCGACACTGCTGAGCGGGGGCCCCGGACCTGGATCACTGCTCGCTGCCGCCGGGCAATGGCAAGAGCTCAGTCTTGCCTACGGTGAGGCGGCAGCCGAACTGGCGCGGCTGCTGGCCGAGGTGCAGGCCACCAGCTGGCAGGGTCTTGGCGCCGCGCAGTATGCGGCAGCGCATGCGCCGTACCTGGCCTGGCTCGAGCGGGCTTCGGTCGACAGTGCGGCAACTGCGGCTGCGCACAACACGATCGCGGCCGCCTACGGCAGCGCGCTGGCGGCGATGCCGACCTTGGCCGAGCTGGCCGCAAATCACCTCGCACACGGTGTGCTGATCAGCACGAACTTCTTCGGCATCAACACAATCCCGATCGCCGTCAACGAAGCCGACTACGTGCGAATGTGGATTCAGGCCGCCGAAACGATGACCGTGTACCAGGCCATCACCGACGCGGCGACCGCGACGATTCCCCCGGCTGTCCCGGCACCCCATATCCTCGCGCCCGGCGGAGAGGCCGTGAGCGCGAGCCGAACCACGTCGAATTCGATCAGTCAGCTCATCAGGGACATTCGCGATTTCATCGCCGACCCGTACAAGTACTTTCTGGACTTCTTTGAAGGTCTCGGGTTCAGTCCGGCGGTGGCGGCCTTTCTCACCGCGATCGCCGCGGTTCTCTACGAGATTCTCTGGATTCCCTACTACGCCTCGTACGGTCTGCTGCTGCTGCCGTTCTTCCTTCCCGCGTTGAGCGCGTTGAGCGCCCTGAGCGCGCTGGCTCTGCTGCTCAACAGTGACGCGATGGCCGAGCCGCTTCCGGCTCCGGCGGACGGTGACGCCGGTCAACGTGTCGAGCCCAACTTCGGTGCGGGGGTGATGCTGGCTCCGTCGGCGGCCCCGAGCGCCGTCCCGCAGGCCGCCAACCCCGCGCCGAACACTTCGGCCCCGGCCCCGGCCGGCAGTCCCACTCCGTCGCCGGTGATCAGCTACGCGATTCCGCCCCTGACTCCGCCCGTGCTGGGCGCCGGACCCAGGGCGGGCGCCAAGGCGTCCGACTCGATAGGTGAGGAGGCCGCCGCCCTCGCCGCGGCGCGGGCGGCCACGCTCGCCCGAAGCCGCGGAAGCAAGACCAGCAGGCGCCGTACACGGGCACGCGGATACCGCTATGAATTCCTCGACGAGCCCGTCACTGTGGACGCCGATACCGCCGCCGACCGGTCACCCACGCCCGCGGCCAGCGGCCACGGGGCCGGCCCCCTCGGCTTCGCGGGGGCCGCGCCGAAGTCTGGTATCGCCGCTGCCGGATTGGCGCAGTTGTCCACCAACGGCGAAACCACCACAGTTCCATTGGTTCCCAGCGGCTGGATGGCCGACGACGCCGGCGCCCGGGAGCAGGAGTCGTGGCCAGTCGTGAGTTCTGGCGTCAACGCAGATGAAGGAGACGAGAGGGCAGATGACACTCAATGTCAAGGGTGAGGGTCTCGGTGCGGAAATCATCGGCATCGATCCCAAGAATCTCGACGAGATCACCAGAGGCGAGATCCGCGATGTCGTCTACCGGAACAAGCTCGTGGTCCTCAAGGATGTCCATCCCTCCCCGGAGGAATTCATCCGACTCGGACGAATCATCGGCGATATCGTCCCGTATTACGAGCCCATGTACCACCACCAGGACTATCCGGAGATTTTCGTGTCCTCGACCGAGGAAGGCCGGGGAGTCCCGAAAACCGGAGCGTTCTGGCATATCGACTACATGTTCATGCCCGAGCCCTTCGCCTTCTCGATGGTTCTGCCGCTCACGATGCCGGGACACGACAGGGGCACCTACTTCATTGATCTGAACGAGGTCTGGGAATCACTGCCGCCGGCCACACAGGACCCGGTCCGGGGAACGTTCAGCACCCATGACCCGCGACGCCACATCAAGATCCGCCCGACGGACGTCTATCGCCCGATCGGAGAGGTCTGGGCCGAGGTCTCCAAGACCACACCACCGATCAAGTGGCCCACGGTGATACGGCATCCCGACACCGGTGAGGAGATCCTCTACATCTGCGCCTCGGGAACCACGAAGATAGAGGACAGGAACGGCAACATCCTCGATCCCGCGATCCTGCAGGAACTCATGGCCGCGACCGGGCAACTGGATCCCGACTTCGCGTCCCCGTTCATCCACACCGAGCACTACGAGGTCGGCGATATCATGCTGTGGGACAACAGGGTTCTCATGCATCGGGCGAAGCACGGCACGGCGTCGGGTACGCTGACGAGCTATCGGTTGACGATGCTGGACGGCCTGGCGACACCGGGATACGCGGCATGAGCACCGCTGACCTGACACCGGTCGACGAACCCGCCACCACGACAGCCATCCCCGAGGATCTGCTGGTTCGGGTCTTGGAGCCATACTCGTACAAGGGATGTCGCTACCTTCTTGATGCGCAGTACAGAGCCACCGAAGACTCGGTCCTGGCGTTCGGCAACTTCTGCATTCCAGAGTCCGCGTACATCCGAAGCACCGGTCACTTCAATGCTGTCGAGTTGTTGCTGTGTTTCAATCAGCTCGCGTACAGCGCCTTTGCGCCTGCCATCATCAATGAGGAGATTCCGGTGTTGGTGGGCTGGTCGATCGAGGACTACTTCGACTACCAACTCCCGAGCATGCTGATCAAGACCAACTCGTCACGATTCAGAAGGCCGATCAACGCGCACAACTTCTCCGCACGGCTACTGTGCAAAGACTTCGAGGTCGTCGAACGAAGCTGGCGCTATCTGAGGGTCCCGTGCCTCATCGAATTCTGGGACTCCGACGGTGGCGCCGCTTCCGGCGAGGTCGAGCTAGCCGTCCTGAATATCCCCTAGTCCGCTGGACAGAGGTCGTCTCACAAAAATGTCTCAGCTATCACCTTCCGTCTTGAGTCGGATTCTCGAGCAGGCGAGGCAACGACCCGATGCCGTGGCGCTGCGGCGCTGCGACGGTGCGAGCATGCTGACCTATCGCGAACTCGTCGCCGAGATGACCGTATTGGCGGCTGAACTCTCGGCACAGTCGGCGACGAGGGGATCGAGGGTGCTGGTCGTCTCCGACAGCGGCCCCGAGACCTATCTGTCGGTACTGGCGTGCGCGAGAATCGGCGCCATCGCAGTCATGGTGGACGCTCGTCTGCCGGTGGCAACAATGGAACGATTCGCTCAGATCAGCGAACCTGCGGCGACTCTCATCACACCCGGGTCTGCGTTGCCAACCGAGGGCCTACCGGGTGTGCTGGGCGCCCTTCCGGCGATCGGTGTTCGGGCGCATTCGCCCGGTTTGGCCTCGGCACAATCAACGACCCTGCCCGACCAACCGGACACGGGTGCCGATGATCCGCTGGCGATGATCTTCACCAGTGGAACGACGGGGGAGCCCAAGGCCGTACTGCTGCCCAACCGCACCTTCTATGCGATCCAGGACATCCTGCGAGAAGAGCAGCTCGACTGGGTGGACTGGGTCGACGGGGAAACCACGTATTCACCGCTGCCGGCCACCCATATCGGTGGGCTGTGGTGGATCATCACCTGTTTGATGCGAGGCGGGCAGTGCATTACCGGAGGCGAGGGCACGTCATCCTTCCTCGGGATACTTGCCGACAACGAGGTCGCCACGACATGCGTTGTTCCGACCCTGCTGGCGCGACTGGTCGCCGAGATGAAGACCATGGGTGCCGGGCCGCCTTCGCTACGACTTCTGGGATACGGCGGCTCTCGCGCCATCGCGGCTGATGTCCGCTTCCTGGAAGAGACCGGCGTCAAGACCGCACAAGTCTACGGTCTGAGTGAAACCGGTTGTACCGCATTGTGTCTACCGACAGACGTCGGGTCGATCACGAAGATCGAAGCCGGCGCGGTGGGACGGCCGTACCCCGGCGTCGAGGTCTACCTTGACGACGCGGGCGCCGGTCCGCCTGCGCAGTCCGGTACCACGAACTCGGCGGCCTCGGGGACGCTCTGGATCAAATCGCCCGCGAGCATGCTGGGGTATTGGAACAACCCGGGTCGCACCGGTGAGGTCCTGGTCGATGGCTGGATCAATACCGGTGACATCCTGGAGCGCCGCGAGGACGGGTTCTTCTACATCAGGGGGCGATCATCGGAGATGATCATCTCCGGGGGCGTTAACGTCGCGCCCGACGACGTCGATCGTATCGCCGAGAGTGTCCCGGGTGTCCACGAAGCCGCCTGCTACGAAATCCCCGACGCCGAGTTCGGCGCTCTCGTGGGTCTGGCTGTGGTTACGTCGAAGCCCCTCGACGAGAACGAGACCCGTGCAATCAAACAGGCGATCGCGGCTGTCTTTCGACGTGAAGCCGAGTCGATGGCGCGGCCGTCGACCATCGTCATCGTCGCCGATATTCCCAGGACTCAGTCCGGCAAGGTCATGCGGGCATCACTGGCCACGTCGATCGGCCAAGACAGGACCGGAACGGTCGCTCGTGGTTGAGGCGTTGAGGGACCGGATCGCTGCCGCCGTTCGCGACGTGTTGTATGTCGAGGATTCGGATTTCTTTGACGGCGACGACACCGATCTACGGGAATTAGGCTTGGACTCGGTGCGATTCGTGCTGGTGATGAAGCAGCTCGGGGTGGATCGCGAATCAGATGCAGTGCCCCGGTTGGCCGATGAGTTGACGGTCGCGGCGTGGGTTCGGGTGCTGGGAAACCTCGATGGTCTCGGGTGAGGGTAGGAGTATCGACAGGATCCCACTGAGCAGGTCCCAGCAGAACATTTACCACGGTGTACTCCAGGACGATGATCCGGAGCTGTATCTGGTGGCCAGGAGCTACCGACTTCGTCCACTGGCGACGCCGGTAGTTCTGGCGGCCTTGACGGCGACCATCCTGAAGCATTCCATTCAGCTTTGCGTCCTGAGTGAAGGTCACGCCGCCGCGGACTACCCCGATCTCGTCCCCCGGCTGACGGCCGGCGACATCGTCACCGTCTGTCAAGGCGGGCCGGCGCCCGACGGGGATGCAGGCGAACTGCAACGCTGCTGGGCAGGAGGGATTCTGGACACGCCGCTCGTTCGGTATGTCGTGTGGACCGACCCGAACGGGCGGGCGTGCAGGCTTGACGCCTTCACCCACCACATTCTGCTCGACGGCGGTGCGACGGGGATCATCGAGAGCGATCTCGGGGAGTACCTCTCGAACGGTGTCCCAGCGGAAATGCCCTGCAGTGAAGCTGGTCTGGCCAGGATCGCGGTGGCCCACCAGCGTGAGGCGAGCAAGGTGGCGCAGGCTCATGAGCGGCTCGCCGCCACCGTGCAACGAGAGCTGGCCGAGGACGCGCGCCGAGGTGGCTACGGTCAGACCTCGGGCCAGACACCAGGCGCCGCCGCACGAGGGGTTCTCGGCGAGTCGGTCCGGATCTGCGGCCGCGCCTACGAGGAACTCGTCGAGCTGAGCGAGGCCGAACAGATCCCCCTCAACGTCCTGGTGACCACCGCGGCCGTTGCCGTCGATGCGAGCATCAAACAAGGCACCGTGAATCTGCTGATCCACGCGGCGGACAACCGATTCGGAGAACCCGATCTCGACGTCGCCACCTGTCTGGTCAACTCGGTGGCTCAACCGTCGCGCTTCGCCCCATTCGCCACGGTCGAGGAAGCGGTCCGAACCATTGACCGCGGTTACGTTCAGGCCGCCCGCCGCAAGTGGCTTCGCGAAGAGCACTATCGCAGGTTGTACATCGCGATCAACCGATCGGTTCAGGTAGAGGCGCTGACACTCAATTTCCTCGCCCAACCGTGTGCACCCGCGCTTCGTCCGCACTTGAGCGAGACCCCGGTGACAACGGCGATCGGCCCGGTCGAGAGCCTGACGGTGGCTTGCGTGCTGGACGAGGAACGTCGGTGTCTCGACATCGCCGTCTGGAGCCGAGCTGATCTGCCCGAGCAGGGCGTCGCGGTGGCTCCCCGGATCGCCGCCGCGCTCGAGGCGATGCCGTCGAGATGGCGTCAACCGATCGCATCGACGGTCGGCGAATGGTTCGGGGTCGACACCGACGGTGCACGGTGCCGGGCCATTCCGGACAGCCCGCCCGCACGGTCGACCAAGCCGGCGTGGTTTCTGGAGTCCACCGGCGAGCTCGCGCAGGATGTACGGCGACGCGAACACGTCGACCGGTGGATTGCCTGGCTGGTGACGAGCGGCGCGAACGTAGGCGATGTCCTGGTGTTCACCGACGACAACACCGATAAGACCGTCGGACTGATGATCGCGTGTCATCTCGCCGGCTGCGCATACAGTGCGTGCGACACCGACGGTGAGGTATCGGCTCGGGCGGAAGCCGTTGCGGCGCACAGTGACGGTGCCACGGCGCACATGATCGACGTAGACGCCGCAGATCTGCCGGACGACCGGGACGCCGGGCTCCGCGCGTTGATCGACCAGCGCATCGAGGAGGTGGCGGCCGACCCCGAGCTGGCCGACAAGACGGCCTACATCATGCCGACATCCGGTTCGACCGGGCAGCCGAAACTCGTGCGGGTGTTGCACCGCTCACTGGCCTCGTTCTGCGAGGCGGTGCGCGCGAACTACGGATGGGGGCGTGAGGACACCGTTCTGCAGTGCGCACCGCTGACATCCGATATCAGCGTCGAGGAGGTATTCGGGGCCGTGCGCTGCGGAGCGCGACTCGTCCGATCCGCAGCGATGAAGAACGGCGATCTCCACGCCCTCGCCGGGGATATCGTCGCCCGGCAGGTCACCGTCGTCGACTTGCCGACCGCGATCTGGCAACTGCTGTGCGAGGACGCCGCGGCGGTGGCGACGGTTCGACGCTCCCGGCTTCGGCAGGTCATCGTCGGGGGTGAAGCCATCCGATCGGGCGTGGTCGACAGATGGGTCGAATCGGTTGGTTCACAAGAGATCGCGCTCATCTCCAGCTACGGTCCGACCGAGGCCACCGTGGTAGCCACGTCTCTGCCGATCATCTCTGCCGGGGCGGTCGCGCCCGCGGCCACGCGGTTGCGGCTCGGCCGGCCGATGGTTCCGGACTCGGTGTTCATCGCCTTCGGCGAAGTCGTCATTACCGGAGACCTGGTCGCGTCGGGGTACCTGGGCGTTGACAGCCCTAGCTTCGGCACCGTGGCCGTCGGCCACGCTGAACCGCGCCCCGCCTTCGCGACAGCCGATCGGGTCTTCGTCGACGGTGACGGCTTTCCCGTCCTCGCCGGGCGCCGGGACGCCGTCGTCAAGATCGGCGGCACGCGCGTGGATACGGCCGACATCGTCGAGCGGGTCTGCGCAGAACCCGGTGTCACCGACGCGGCCGTCGAGCAGCGCAACGGAAGTCTCGGAGTCTGGTTCGAGACTCACCGGACCCGCGCCGGCTTCGAGGATGTCGCAGCAGCGACGCATATCAGAGCCATCTTGAGCGGTATGCGAGTGCCGTCGTTCTTCGTGGTCGGTTCGCCGAGCATTCCGCGGAAACCCAACGGCAAGGTCGACAGCGGCAGGCTTTCCGGTGTAACCCGAGGCACCGATACCGCGCACGGCGATCCGCGGGCGGTCGGGTTGGCCGAGATCTGGAGTCGTCAACTCGGGCGGGCGATCCGGTCGGACTCGTCGCTGTTGGGTGAAGGTATCGGTTCGCTGGATCTCATCAGGATCCTGCCCGAGACTCGTCGGTACCTGGGCCGGCACCTCTCGATCCTGGATCTGATCAGCGCCGACACCGCAGCCGACCTCGTTGTCGATACCCGGCCCGGCTTCGCCTGGATGGACGACGCGACGGCCGCCGAGATCGAGGGTGATCTCGCGGCGCTGCCTGATCAACGTCCGGCGGATCGGCAAGGGGACCGTCGGCACCCGATCAGCGAGCGGTCGCGCCCGATCGTCGTGTTGGGCGGGTCGGGAATCCTCGGGACCGGAATCGCTGAGGCGATCGTGGAGTCCAAGCGGTCCGGACGGCTGCGGGCCGATGTCATCATCGCCACCAGATCGTCACTGCCCCAACGAGATCCCTGGGTGTCCTTGGCCGCCATGGCCGGTGTGCGCATCGAAGCTGTGCCGGCCGGCTTCGGCCCCGCCGAACTGGACAGCCTGCTGCACGACACCGATCCGGCGACGGTGGTGAACTGCATCGGCAATACCAATGTGCTGGTGCCGTATCGGGAGCTTCGCGCCGCGAACATCGATCTTGTCGCGGCCGCGGTCCAGGGATGCGCCAGGAACGCCACCAGATTCGTGCATCTGTCGACGTTCGTCGTCAATGGCGACGTGTCCGTGCCACGGGTGACCGACCCGCGGGAGGCGCTCTATCCCTATGCGGCATCCAAGGCCGTTGCCGAGCTGCTGGTGGCTCGGTCACCGGCAGCGCTCGATTTCACCATCGTGCGGCTGCCCAGGGTGCTCGGCCAACCGGAACAGCTGGCCGATTCCGCCGATATCCTGACCGCGGTCGCCGATGCTTGTACCGCGTTAAATGCGTATCCATCAACAACATTGGCGGAGGAAGTGACCACGGGCCGAATGGCAGCCACCGCGATCCTGGGCCTGCTGCCCGAAGCCGGAGGGCCGCCGGCGCTGGGCGGCGGGATCACCGTATTGCGCGGTCAGACGGTGCCCTACGCGGAGTTTCTCAGTGAGTGCGGCCGCGACGAACTCGGCGCCGCAGAGTGGAAGGAACTGCTGGACCACAGCGAATGGGCAAGGAGCAATCCGCACAGGTGGTCGGCCATCGATGCCTGGATGACGCTGGGTGGGCGACTGGGGAGACGGACCTACGCCGAATATCTGACTGACCTTCCGACCATCGGCCTGGGCACGGAATCCGTGGGTGAACTCACGGTAACGGCCGAGCCACTGAGGGAACTGCTGACAGCAGAGTTCGCCTACCGGATGGCGGCAGACGCCCCGAGGAGTGAGGAATGACAGTGACGGAAGTGTTCGAAGGCCAGGACCGACGGATCCAACTCGACGTGACGGGCATGACGTGTCGGATGTGCGCGTCGCATATCGCAAAGCGACTCAACAAGGTCGACGGAGTCCGCGCGTCGGTCGACCTGACGACCAGGATCGCCACGGTCGATGCCCGTGCCGATGTCGACGTCGCTGAACTGTGCGACGTTGTGCGCAAGGCCGGCTACGGGGCCACGGAACGGCTGGCGGGTGCCGGCGATGTCGTCTCCCCGATTGATGCCGGCGTTCGTGGTCCGGTGCGGCAGCTGATCGAGTTCGCGTTGATGTTCCTCGGCTGGCTCGGCATTCGCCGACGCTAGCGGCCACATGTCCTGATCTGTGGGGTCCATGTCCTAGACGCCATGGCCGGGTTGGCCGACACTGAACCCATGGTGCGGTCGGTGGTGATTCTCGGCTTCCCCGGCGTGCAGGCGTTGGACCTGGTCGGGCCGCACGATGTGTTCACCGGTGCTGCGATGCTGACCGAGGGCGGGTACCGGGTCAGCGTCGTCTCGGTCGGCGGCGAGCCGGTTTCGACCGGCACCGGTCTGGCGTTCGTCGCCGAGGAAATGCCCGAGCCAGCGGGAATCGACACCCTGGTATTGCCCGGTGGTGCCGGTGTCGACGCCGCCCGCGCCGACCCGGCCACGATGGCCTGGATCCGCGGTGCGGCCGCCAGTTCGCGCCGGGTGGTCAGTGTGTGCACCGGTGCATTCCTGGCCGCGCAGGCCGGGCTGCTCGACGGCTGCCGGGCGACCACGCACTGGGCGTTCGCCGATCAGTTGGCCCGCGAATTCCCGGCTGTGCTGGTGGACCCCGAGCCGATCTTCGTCCGCAGTTCGGCCGGCGTGTGGACTGCGGCCGGCGTGGCGGCGGGCATCGACGTCTCGCTGGCGCTGGTCGAGGACGATTACGGTACCGAGGTCGCCCAGACCGTCGCTCGCTGGATGGTGCTGTATCTGCGCCGGCCCGGCGGACAGACACAGTTCGCCGCTCCGGTCTGGATGCCGCGGGCGCGCCGCCGGCCCATCCGCGAGGTGCAGGAGTCCATCGAAGCCGCCCCCGGTGCGGCACACAGCATCTCCGAGCTGGCGCGCCGCGCCTCGATGAGCCCGCGGCATTTCACCCGGGTGTTCACCGATGAGGTTGGTGAGGCCCCCGGCGCTTATGTCGAACGTGTCCGTACCGAGGCGGCTCGTCGTCAGCTGGAGGAGACCGACGACACCGTCGTCGCGATCGCCGCACGGTGCGGATTCGGATCGTCGGAAGCCATGCGCCGCAACTTTGTTCGGAGGATCGGCGTTTCACCCCACCAATATCGGAAGACCTTTGCGTAAGGATTGTCATGACTCAGATCGCAATCGTGCTGTATCCCGGTGTCACCGCGCTGGACTTCGTCGGCCCCTACGAGGTGCTGCACAACCTGCCCGACGCTCAGATCCGCTTCGTCTGGCACGAACCCGGGCCGATCGCCACGGATTCGGGGGTACTCGTCGTCGGGGTGACACATTCGTTTGACGAGACTCCGGCCCCAGACGTCATCGTTGTTCCCGGCGGTATGGCGACGATGGAACACACCCGCGACCAGAAGCTGCTCGATTGGCTCCGCCACGCGCACGAGACGGCAACCTGGACGACATCGGTGTGCTCGGGCTCAGTCATCCTCGCCGCGGCAGGCTTGCTGAAGGGCAAGCGGGCGACGTCACATTGGATGGCGTTGGCCGCATTGAAAGCGTTGGGCGCCACGCCGATCAACGACGAGCGGATCGTGCGCGACGGCGACATCGTCACCAGTGCCGGGGTATCCGCCGGTATCGACCTGGCGTTGTGGCTGGCGGGTCAGATCGGGGGCGACGAGCGCGCCAAGGTGATTCAGCTGTCGATCGAGTACGACCCGCGCCCGCCGTTCGACTCGGGGCATATGTCCAAGGCCTCGGCGACCACCAAGGCGACCGCCGGTGTCCTGATGACGAAGGGGTTGGCCAATCCCAGGCAAGTCAAAGCGATGACATCGTTGCTGTGGACGACCGCCATTGATACGGCCCGATCCCGGGTCCGCCGGAGTCGTACGGCCAAGGTGCGCAGCGCGATCAGTTGATCTGCCGTTCCAGGCCCGTCCAGAACCGCTCCCGCAGTGTGCGCCGAAGGATCTTGCCACTCGGATTCCGCGGTATCGTCTCGACGAAGTGGAACCTGCCCGGCACCTTGAAGCGGGCGAGGCGCTGAGCCAGGAACTGCTCGAGGTCATCGATCTGCAAGTCCGCACCCGGCTCGGCAACAACGAACGCGTGAACGCATTCGCCCCGCCGGGCATCGGGAGCGCCCACCACCGCGCTGTCGTGCACGTGGGGATGCGCGTTGATCGTCTTCTCGACCTCGGCGGGGTACACGTTTTCGCCCGCGACGATGATGAGATCCTTGACGCGGTCCCGGATCACGAGAAAGCCGTCGGGGTCCAGATATCCAGCATCGCCGGTGCGAATCCAGCCGTCGACGATTGTCTCGGCGGTTGCGACCGGGTCGCCGAAGTACTCGACCATTTGCGCCGGGCTGCGAAGGTAGACCTCACCGGAGCCTCCCGGTGGTAGTTGATGTCCGCGGGTGTCGCGGATGGTGACCCCGACTCCCGGATATGGTCGGCCGGCCGCTTGCAGACGTGCCCGGCCTGGCAGGTGTTCGATCGGCGGCAGACAGACTGCCGTGTTTCCGGTTTCGGTCAATCCATAGATCTGTGCGAATTCGCAACCGAAGGTCCGGATCGCCCGGGAGAGCAGGTCCGGGCCGATGGGGGAGCCGCCGTAGACGATCTTGCGAAGAGTGGCGAAATCGTAAGCCGATGAACCCGGCTCAGACAACATCATCAGCAGCATTGCCGGAACGAAGCAGCTAACGGTCACTCCGTTGTCGTGGATCGTCGCAACTGCGTCCGAGGCGTTGAACCGGGGGATCACTACGCTGGGTATCCCGCGGTTGAGTGCCTGCGTCGCCCACCACATTCCGCCGATGTGAAATCCGGGCAGGGCGATCAGACTGACATCGGAGTCCAGCCAATCGATCCAGTCCAGACCCGCGTCATCGAGGAGTTCCCGTACCGCCGCGAAGGTCCGGTGCGCCAGCACAACACCCTTGGGTCGGCCGGTCGTGCCACTGGTGTACATCTGCACGACCGGAGTGTCGCGATCGACCACGACCTCCGGAGTCGGAAGATCGGGTACACCATTCCGCCATGCGTCGAAGTCCGCTACGTGGATTACTCTTTCGGCTCCCAGATCGGTCCGATCGGTGACGAGGACACGGGCGCCCGCATGGTCGACGATGTAATCGACCTCCTCGGCGGCCAACCGCCAATTGACCGGAACCAGGACAGCGCCGATACGTGCGCAGCCGTAGAGCAACTCGTACAACGCCGGTGAGTCCTTGGCGACGTAGACGACCCGGTCGCCAGAACCCAGACCGGCGCCGGTCAATGCCCGGGACACGGCAAGCGATCGTCGGAGGAGTTCGATGAACGAAATCCGGGCCACCCCGCAGATCAAGGCGGTTCGTCCGCCCCCGATTCGCGCGTTTCGCTCGAGGGTGGACACCAGGTCGAAATGGCGTCCCACTAACGTGATTTCGCGGGCAGATCCACCAGCACGATTTCGAGATCGCCGAGAACACTCCCCGCGTTGTCGTCAGTGAACTCGATCGTGGTCTGCAGCGCCAACAGCGGGCGGGACCGGTGCCGAAACTCTATGTCGGTGATCGTCAGAGTTCCGTGATACGACCTCGCGTTGATCGGTTGCCGGAAGCGACTGGCCATCTCGCTGATCAGTACCGAGGGCAGCTGCCGCTGCCAGTAGTCGTCCAATGTCCAGCCGGTCAGCTCGGGGATCAGTCGGTCGCGGACCGAAGCCGCGAGTGTGTAGTAGAAGAGCTGGTTGTAGGAGATGATGAACTCGACCGCATTGAAGTGTCCGGTTTCCTCGATGTAACAGGACTGTTCGAACCCCAGATCGCCCTTACCGACGATCCGATCACCGTGGCGCGCGACCGTCGCCCGCTTGAGGTAAACGGTGTCCTTGGCGACGTACGGGGTCATTGTGCGATTGAGCAGAACCGCATCGTCATGAAGGAATTCGGTGAGGCTGGGTTCCGATGTTTGCGTCATGCCGCGACCTCGGCGCCGAGCGGGTATTCGTCCGTGACGGTGACCCGGTAGGACTCGGTGGGCTCGTTCGTCGGGTTGTGCAAGGCGCGATGGATCAGGGTCCGGTTGTCCCACAGCACGAGATCACCCGGTTCGTAGTTCCGTACGAAGATATTGGGATGTTCGTAGGTCTCGTCGAGTTGTCCTGACACAAAGAGAAGTTCGTCGATCAAGGATGGCGGGAGCGCGTTCCCGCCTGAGTCTTGGATCGCGTAGGTGAAGGCCTCCGATATGTAAAGAATCCGCTCGCCGGTGACGGGGTGGACGAGCACCGTCGGCCACGTTTGTGGTGGTGTTACCCGTTCGATGTCGGCGAGCACATCGCCGATCGGACGGTAGACGTCCGATGGGCGGATCTTCACGTAGCGGCGAGCGCTGTGCTTGCTGAACGTGTCAGCGATCGCATCCTTGAGCTGCGACGGGAGTCGCTGGTAGGCGTTGGCCATATTGATGAACCGGGTGCCGCGGGTGCCGGTGGGCAGTTTCTGCGGATAGAAGAATGTGAACGCGAAAGGCTCTGGCATGAACTGGTAATCGGCGTGCCAGAACCCACCTGTCTTCGGCACGCCGATCTGACCCTCGGTTCGGGTGAGGGTCGAGGAGACGAAGATCAGCTCGTTCTCCGGGTGGTGATACATGGGCTCGTAGTACGAAACCGGCGTGCCGAAGTGGCGGCCTAGTTCAACGAACGCTGCCGGCTTCAGGTCTTGGGCCTTGAGGACGATTATCTTGTCGGCGTAGATGTGGTGGCGAAGGGTCTGGATGTCATCGCTGGTCGCCACCGTCGGATCGAAGTCGTGCACCTCGATGCCGGCTTGTTCCTCGGATCTGGCGGTGAGCTGCATCAACAATCTCCCTGTCGCGGGGTGCGCCGGTGTGCGCGGGTCATGTCTGTCGTGCCGTCGGGTCGCGGAATAGAGCGGCATGGCGTCGAAGACTGTGGGAACGCATGCCACCCGCTCGGTTGTCGGTCGGCGTATTGGTCGTCACAGACTCGCGAGTAGTTCCCGGCAAGTGCGAGATTTCTCGCCGCGTCTAACCGGATGGGAAAAGTCAACGGCAGGATATACATTGAGCGTCGCGCCGAGCGTCACCAACGGTGCGGATCCTCGGCCATCGGCGCATGTCACGATTCGACCGTGGGGTGTACATCGGATCGCCGCTCGGAAGAAGGGCCCCTATGAGCACTCCAACGGACAATACTTTGGCGTACATGGACCAGGGTTCGTTTCTCGGGCTGCGGGCGCTGGGCCGCGGGCCGGTCATCCAGTACATCTGGATCTACGACGACGGTGTCGATCTCGAAGGTTTGCGTCGGTTTCAGCGCAATCTCCAGCACACGTTGGTCGCTCGCCTGATCGAACGCTCACCGCTGCCGTTCGGTAGGCATCGCTGGGTCTCCTATGCCGGGCCGTCCGACCTCGATGTCGCCGTAGCGCAGCGGCGCCGCGACGAAGTCTGGGACTGGGTCGACGAACGGTCCTTTGTCGCAATCGACCCCGAGTTCGGTCCGCCCTGGCATCTGGGGGTGCAGCCGCTCATCGGCGGTGGTGCCGCGGTGTCGCTTGCGGTTTCGCACACCACCGGTGATGCCGTGGCCGGGACGCTGGCCATCGTTGATGCAGTGAACGGCACCCGTCGTGACTACGGATTTCCGCCACCCGGCACACGGACTCGCGGACAGGCGCTTCGACAGGACATCGCCGTCACGGCACGGTCGGCGCTGAAGGTCCCGGCGGCAATCGGCGGTGGCCTACGGGTCGCCCGCGAACAGCAGGACGATGTGTCGACCTCGGTCAGGTCCTCCTCACCCGCGTCATCCTCGGCCGCGAGGACTCAGCGACTGGTGGTGCCCAGGGTCTACGGCTACGTCGACGGGCAGGAATGGGACGAACGCGCCAAAGCCCTGGGTGGCACCCGCAATGTCCTGTTCGCCGGATTCTGCGCGCGGCTCGGCTATCGTCTCGGCCGACTCGATGGCAATGGACGCATCGTGCTTTCCGTACCGGTCAGTGAACGCACCGCTGGCGATACCCGAGCCAATCCACTCAATTCCGTTACGGTGCTTGCCGACCCGAGCAGGGTCATCGAGAACCTGGCCGAGCTTCGTGTTGGGCTCAAACAGGCCCTCGTCGAACTCGGACAGAACGGCAACGCCTTACTGGCGCCCTTGGCGATGATCCCGTTCACTCCGAAGCTGGTGGTGCGCCGCCTGGAGAACCTGGTGCTGAAGGTCGGCAAGCCCGTCGGGTGTACCAACATCGGGGAATTGCCCCCCGAGGCGAACCGGCCCGACGGCACCGATGCGGACTTCTTCGGCACCCGTGGGGGTGAAGCGGGTGTCACCGCGGCGACCCTGGAACGGTTGGGTGGGCACCTGCTGGTGTCGGCCGCATCGCTGCGCGGCAAGGTGTGGTTCAGTGTGGCGTCGTGGGAGCCCGGTCGGGCCAACGACACAACCGCATTAACGGAGGTGGTGCGCGCAGCCCTCGGTGACTTCGGTTTCGAAGCGAGTCTCGAGGGTTAAACCGGCGGCATCGGATCGTATTGGATGTAGCGGCGGACCTCGCGGGCGCGGTCGGGGCTGGCGAGACGCGCGATCAGGTGCAATGCCATGTCGATTCCCGCCGAGACGCCGGCAGCGGTGATGACGTCGCCGTGATCGACGAAGCGCTCGGTGCGCCGGACATCAATGGTCGGGTCCAGCGTGGCCAGCCGGTCCAGCGAGGCCCAGTGGGTGGTGGCCGGGCGGTGTGCGAGCAGTCCGGCGGCGGCATAGACCAGAGAACCGGTGCACACGCTGGTCATCAGGGGCACTGCCGCGCGCTGACGGCGGATCCACTCCAACCAGGCGTCGTCCTGCAGGTGTGGGCGCACGCCTTGGCCGCCCGGGTGGATCAGCACCTCGAGGGGCGGCGCGTCGGCAAAGGAATGATGGGCGTGCACCACCAAGCCCTTGGCGCAGCGCACCGGGCCGCCGGTGGGTGACAGGCAGGCAACGCTGTAGCCGTCGTCGGGGAAGTGGTGAGTCCAGGCGGACAGCACCTCCCAGGGGCCGATCGCGTCCAGCTCCTCCACCTCGTCGAACAGCACGATTCCGATGCTCTTGGCCATACCCGTCATCCTTACCCGATGCTTGTCGGGAAACGCGACAAGCGCGGACCTGACGGGGGCGCGTAGCCTCTGCCAGGTGATCAACCTGGCCTACGAGGAAAACGGCTCCGGCGATCCGGTGCTGTTCATCGCCGGCACCGGCGGTGCGGGGCGCACCTGGCACATCCACCAGGTCCCGCAGTTCGCGGCGGCGGGCTATCGCTGCATCACATTCGACAACCGGGGGATCGGGGCCACCGAGAATGCCGGTGGTTTCGGTACCGAGCAGATGGTGGCCGACACGGCCGAGCTCATCGAGCAGGTCGTCGGCGGCCCGACCCGGGTGGTGGCGATGTCGATGGGCGCCTACATCGCCCAGGAGCTGATGCTGATCCGCCCCGATCTGGTCAGTCAGGCCGTGCTGATGGGCACCCGCGGGCGCTTGGACCGCATCCGCAAATCCATGCGCGCCGCCGAGGTCGAATTGTCCAGGTCAGAAATCCAGCTGCCCCCCGCTTATGCCGCGAAAGTGCGTGTGCTGGAGAACTTCTCCCCCAAGACGATCAACGATGAGAAGGCCATCGGGGACTGGATGGAGATGTTCACCGCGTTCCCGATCAAACGCACGCCGGGCCTGGCCGCCCAGCACGAGGTGTACCCCAAGGAGAACCGACTGGCGGCCTATCGGGCCATCCGGACCGAAGTGCTGGTCATCGGGTTCGCCGACGATCTGCTCACCCCGGCGGCGCTGGGCCGCGAAGTCGCCGACGCCCTGCCCAACGGCCGCTACGTCCAGATCGGGCACACGGGCCATCTCGGATTCCTGGAACGCCCGGAGACGGTCAACACCGCGATGCTGGACTTCTTCGCCGGGACGCTCGTCTAGCCACCCGCCGAGATCGACATTCTGTCGCGATCTACTCGCACTTTTGCGCCCGTTTGTGGGTTTGGGCGCATCTGGCGCGCTGTGACACGCTGTAGGAGTGAACCCATCGACGGCCCAGGCCCGTGTCGTCGTCGACGAGCTGATTCGCGGCGGCGTCCGCGATGTCGTTCTGTGCCCCGGATCCCGTAACGCCCCGCTGGCCTTCGCCCTGTCCGACGCCGACCGGGCGGGCCGGCTTCGCCTGCACGTCCGCATCGACGAGCGCACCGCCGGTTTCCTCGCGATCGGGCTCGCGGTGGCCGAGCGCGCACCGGTCTGTGTGGCGATGACGTCGGGCACCGCGGTGGCCAACATGGGACCCGCCGTCGTCGAGGCCAATTACGCCCGCGTGCCGCTGATCGTGCTGTCGGCCAATCGGCCCTACGAACTGCTGGGCACCGGCGCCAACCAGACCTTCGAGCAGCTCGGCTACTTCGGTACCCAGGTCCGGGCCGCGATCAGCCTGGGCCTCGCCGAAGACTCGACCGATCAGCTGGATGCGCTCAACGCGCAGTGGCGTTCGGCCACCTGCCGGGTGCTGGCCGCGGCCACCGGCGCCCGCACCGCCAACGCCGGCCCGGTCCAATTCGACATCCCGCTACGCGAGCCGCTGGTACCCGACGCCGAAGACCCGAGCCCCCGGTCCACCGGATTCCCGCCCGGCCGGCCCGACGGCAGACCCTGGACCTACAGCCCGCCGGTGGCCTTCGACCAGCCCCTGGACATCGACCTGACGCCCGACACCCTGGTGATCGCCGGGCACGGTGCCGGTGTGCACCCCAACCTGGCCGCGCTGCCCACGGTCGCCGAGCCGACCGCGCCACACGCCGCCAACCCGCTGCACCCGCTGGCGCTGCCGCTGCTGCGGCCCCGCCAGGTCATCATGCTGGGCCGTCCGACCCTGCACCGTCCGGTGTCGGCGCTGCTGGCCGACCCGTCGGTGCCGGTGTTCGCCCTGACCACCGGTCCCCGCTGGCCGGATGTCTCGGGCAATTCGCAGGCCACCGGTACCCGGGCCGAGACCCACGGGACGCCCAACCCGGCCTGGCTGCGCCGATGCGCCGAGGCCAACCGGCATGCGATCACCGCGGTGCGCGACCAGCTGGCCGCCCACCCGCTCACCACCGGCCTGCACGTGGCGGCCGCGGTGGCCGACGCGGTGCGCCCAGGGGACCAGCTGGTGCTCGGCGCGTCGAACCCGGTGCGCGACGCGGCCCTGGTCGGGCTGAACACCGACGGGGTGAAGGTGCGCTCCAACCGGGGGGTGGCCGGTATCGACGGCACGGTGTCGACGATCATCGGGGCGGCCCTGGCGCACCAACGGAGCCGGGAGGCCGGCGACATCGATTCCGGCAGGACCATCGGGCTGATCGGTGACCTCACGTTCGTGCACGACAGCTCAGGGCTGCTGATCGGCCCTACCGAGCCGACGCCGAAGAACCTGACGATCGTGGTGTCCAACGACAATGGCGGCGGCATCTTCGAGCTGCTCGAGCAGGGTGACCCGCGGTTCTCCGACGTATCGGCGCGGATCTTCGGCACCCCGCACGATGTCGACGTGGGCGCCCTGTGCCGTGCCTACCACATCGAGTCCCGCCAGATCGAGGTCGACCAGCTCGGTCCCGCGCTGGCCGAACCGCACGACGGTATGCGGGTGCTGGAGGTCAAGGCCGACCGCTCCTCGCTGCGTCAGCTGCACGCCGCGATCCGGGCGGCGCTGTGATCGGCAGGCTGTCCGCCCTGCTGAAATCGGCCCTGCCCCGGCGCAATCCCGACGTCGTCGACACGACCCAGCGAAAACTGTTGCGCTGGAGTAAATCTGCGGTGTGGATCATCATCGGTCTGGTCGCCCTGCAATCGGTGCTGTTGGTGGCCGGCGCCTGGCGCAACGACCGCCAGATCGAACGCAACATGGGCGTCGCGCAAGCCGAGGTGCTCTCGGCCGGCCCGCGCCGCTCGACGATCGAGTTCGTCACCCCCGACCGGGTCACCTACCGTCCCGAGCTCGGGGTGCTCTACCCCTCGGAGCTGGCCGAGGGGATGCGCATCTACGTCGAATACGACAAGAACAACCCGGATCTGGTTCGGGTGCAACACCGTACCGCCGCGCTCGCGATCATCCCGGCGGGCTCGATCGCGGTGGTGGCGTGGCTGATCGGCGGGATCGTGCTGACCGTGCTGGTGGTGGTGGAGCGCCGGCTGCCTCAGGTCGACATCAGCTTGGACAGCCAGTTGTTGTCATAGATGTCGACCTTGTCGTCGTTGGTCAGGTCGAACACCGTCGGTGTGCCGGTGTTGATCGGGTCGATCTCGTAGAGATACTCGAAGTTGGTGTCCTGCATCTCTTGCAGGTCCACTCCGGATTCACCCGCGCGAATCGCCTCGACCGCCGTGGATGAGACGCCGCTCTCACGGGCGATGTCGGCGATCTCGCTGTCCGATGGGCCCTGGCCCCGGGGATCCTGATGGCCCCAAAGGTCTTGTACGAAAGCCTGAAACGCTTTGGCCGAGGTGTCCGGTCCGGCCGCCAGGAACAGTGCGTTGCTCACCCGGTCGGAGTACCCGCCCGGCTTGTCATCCAGAAACGTCAGCGGCCGGTAGGTGACGACCAGCTGGCCGAGGTTCATGTACCTGGAGAGCTCGTCGCCGAAATCCTGCTGCAGATCGGCACAGTGGGTGCATTGCGGTTCGGTGTAGATCTCGATGTGCACCGGTGCGTCCGGATCGCCGGCGACGACGCCGACGCCGTCCTTGCTCACCGCGGTCGCCGGCCCGCGCGGATCCACCTGCGCCACACCGGTGATTTCCTTGCTGCAACCGGCGACCAGCACCACGAGCGAGAACATGAGCACAGACCAGTAGCGCATGCTCGCACGGTACCCCGTCCCACCAGTTTTTCGTGTCGTGTATGCCTGGGCGCAACCTCGCTGACAGGCGCCGCTGAGACTCTTGTTGCGTGCGCGTTGCGATTGTCGCCGAGTCGTTCCTGCCCAACGTCAACGGTGTCACCAATTCGGTGCTGCGGGTGCTGGAGCACCTCCGTCGTACCGGTCATGAAGCGCTCGTCATCGCCCCGGACACCCCGCGCGGTGAGCCGGCCGCCGAGCGTATCCACGACGGAATCCGGGTGCACCGGGTGCCGTCGAAGATGTTCCCCAAAGTGACGTCGTTGCCGCTGGGTGTGCCGCGGCCGCGAATGGTTCGAGTGTTGCGCGGTTTCGACCCGCACGTCGTCCACCTGGCGTCTCCGGCGCTGCTCGGATACGGGGGCCTGCAGGCGGCTCGGTACCTCGGCGTGCCGACGGTGGCCGTGTACCAGACCGATATCGCGGGGTTCGCCAAGAGTTACGGGATCGGCGCGGCTTCGCGGGCGGCCTGGGCGTGGAACCGGCACTTGCATTCCCGCGTCGACCGCACGCTGGCACCATCCACTGCAGCGATGGAAGATCTTGCGGCCCATGGTATTCCGCGTGTGCACCAGTGGGCCCGCGGGGTCGACGTGACCGGGTTCGCACCCTCGGCACGCGACGGCGAGCTGCGGGCGCGATGGTCGCCGTCTGGCAAGCCGATCGTCGGCTTCGTCGGACGGCTCGCGCCGGAGAAACACGTCGAACGGCTGGCTGCCCTGGCCCACCGCGACGACCTGCAGCTGGTCATCGTCGGCGACGGCGTCGACCGGGACAAGCTGAAAGCCTTGTTGCCGTCGGCGGTGTTCACCGGGGCGCTCTACGGCGAGCAGCTGGCCGCCGCCTACGCGAGCATGGACGTGTTCGTCCACCCAGGCGAGCACGAGACGTTCTGCCAGGCCGTGCAGGAGGCGATGGCCTCTGGGCTGCCGGTCGTCGCGCCCGACGCGGGCGGCCCCCGCGACCTGGTCGCGCCCTACCGCACCGGATTGTTATTGACGGTAGGGGAATTCGAAGACCGGCTGGCGCAGTCCGTCGACCATCTACTCGACGAGCGGGCACGCTATTCGCTGGCCGCCCGGCGCAGCGTCCTCGGCCGGACCTGGCCGGCGATCTGCGACGAGCTCATTGGTCACTACGAGGCGGTGCGGGCCGGGGAGCGCCGACGCCGGCGCATCCGCGCCGCCTGAGTCTTACCCGACCGTCCGATGGGGCTTGGCTAAATTGTTCCTGAGAACCCTTTCCATAGCTACCAGGCAGGGGCAGACTGAATGCCAAGCGGGGGAACGTCAACGCCGATACCAATCCCAAACCTCTCCACGACGGGGGACGTCTGATGAACGACGCGTCGTTTCGCCAAGACCTCTGTGAATTTGCCCTCGAACTCCGTAAGTTGGCTTATACCATGCCCGCTGGGCATGAGGACCGGCTGATTCACCTCAGCGAACGGATGGCCTCTCGCGCACGTCAATTACCACGCGTCGACGCGCACGCGATGTAATCAGCCCTGGGCCTCGACGGCGACCGGCTGCCACTGCTCCCAATTCGCAAGGCGGCTCTCATAGTCGGCCTTCGCCGTCTGCAACGGCGACTCTCCGAAGAACACCCGCAGCGGCGGGGTGGGCGCGTCCACGATCTTCAGGATCGCCGCCGCCGACGCCTTGGGGTTGCCGGGTTTGGACCATCGCTGGGCGCGGGCCTCGTCGACCTGGCGGTGCAGCTCGGCGTAGTCGGGCAGCTCGACCGATCGCTTCGAGGACGGGCCGGACCAGTCGGTGTCGAAGCCGCCCGGCTCGATCAGTGTCAGGTGGACACCGAACGGCGCGACTTCCTGAGCCAGCGCCTGCGAGAAGCCCTCCAGGGCCCACTTCGAGGCGTGGTAGATGCCGACGAGTGGGAAGGCGGTGATACCGCCGATCGACGACACCTGGATGATGTGGCCGCTGCGCTGGGCGCGCAGGTACGGCAGCGCGGCCTGGGTGACCCACAGCGCGCCGAAGACGTTGGTTTCGAGCTGGTCGCGTGCGTCGGACTCGGACAGCTCCTCGATGAAGCCGAAGTGGCCGTAGCCGGCGTTGTTGACGACGATGTCGAGGCGGCCGAAGCGGTCGTGCGCCTGCTTGACCGCGGCGAAGTCGGCCGCGCGGTCGGTGACGTCGAGCTGGATCGGCAGGATCGCGTCGCCGTATTTGTCGACCAGGTCGGTCAGCGTCGCGGTGTCGCGCGCGGTGGCGGCGACCTTGTCGCCGCGTTCCAGGGCGGCGATCGCCCATTCCCGGCCGAAGCCACGCGACGTGCCAGTGATGAACCAGATTTTTTCACTCACGAGTGTGTGCAACGCGTGAGCTGGCCCGTGATTCCCACTCGGGTAGCGTCGGCAGCGTGAGCCGCGCGACGCTGGACAAGGATCCCCGCGATGTGGCGTCGATGTTCGACGCCGTGGCGCGCCGCTACGACATCACCAACACGGTGCTGTCGCTGGGGCAGGACCGTGCGTGGCGACGTGCGACGCGGTCGGCGCTGGGCATCGGGCCCGGCGACCGGGTGCTGGACCTGGCGGCGGGCACGGCGGTGTCGACGGTGGAGCTGGCCCGCTCCGGTGCGTGGTGCGTGGCCGCCGACTTCTCGGTCGGCATGTTGCGGGCGGGCGCGGCGCGGCCGGTGCCCAAGGTGGCCGCCGATGCGACCAAGCTGCCGTTCGACGACGCCGTGTTCGACGCGGTGACGATCAGCTTCGGTCTGCGCAATGTCGTCGACCATCCTGCGGGCCTGCGGGAGATGGCCCGGGTTACCCGCCCCGGCGGGCGGCTGGTGGTGTGCGAGTTCTCCACCCCGGTGGTGCCGGTGTTCTCGTTCGCCTACAAGGAGTACCTGATGCAGGCGCTGCCGCGGGTGGCGCGGGCGGTGTCGAGCAACCCGGAGGCCTACGTCTATCTGGCCGAGTCCATCCGGGCCTGGCCCGACCAGGCGGCGCTGGCCCGGCAGATCCGGGACGCCGGCTGGTCGGACGTGCGCTGGCGCAACCTCACCGGCGGGATCGTCGCGCTGCACGCCGCGGTCAAGCCGTGATTTCGGCGCGTTTTCCTTCGCCTCCTGGCGGCGGGTGGGCGAACGAAAACGCGCCGAAATCGCGAGGATGTGCTCAGACGGGGAGGTCGATCCCCGTCCCGGTGTTGAAGTGCAGTGTCAACCGGCCGTCGGACTGGTCGACGAGCTCGGCCGCCAGCGCCTCCACCTTGGCGAAGTGCGCCCGGCGGGTGCTGCCTTCGACTTGGGCCTCTGACGTGGTGCTGAACCAGAAGTGGAAGTCCTTGTCGTCGGAGCTGCGCGATCCGAACACCGTCTGCAGGACCCCCAGATCGGGATTGTCGTGTTGGCCGTTGCCGCAGAACACATAGTGGTCGGCGGAGACGGTGTCGGCGAAGTTGTCGTCCATGTTGTGTTCGGAGCCGTGGTGCTGGACCTTGAGCACGTCGATGTGCAGGTGGTCGTCGCCGTGCCCCAGGAACCCGGTGCGGCGCAGTCCGTCGAGGATGAACTTCTGTTGGCAGTCTCCGGTGAGTAACAGCCGCCTTTCGCCCTCCTGCACCATGAACATCAGCGACGCGATGTTCGGAACGGTGACCCCCTCGAAGTCGGGAATCCCTTCCCAGTCGCGCAGGTCGAACGGGGAGTCCGTCAACGCGTCGGCGCTGAAGTCCTCGACGCGCTTCTTCAGCTGTGCCCGCAGCTTTGTGGCACGGTCGCGGTTGTTGCGCAGCCAGTGATTCCAGCCGTCTCGTAGATCTTTGAGCTCCTTCTCGGTGGGACCCAGCAGGGTGAAGGTCATCGAGCCCAGCGTGAACTCATCACCGGGACGGCCGGCATAGAGCAACCGGGAGGGCTTGTCGACCCCGGGGGGCTGGTTGACTGGGATGTCGAGTGCGTCCGCTGCGGTGAGACGTGAAATCTGAAGTGACTCAGAGATACCCGTAGCAATGGCCTGCATCCGGTCGGCGGCGTACATCAACTCCGGCACCGCGGTCCCGAACAAGGGTGGGACCATTGCGGTGAGCAGACTCTCGATTTCGCGTGCGGTGACGATGTCTTCGAGCCGTCGGTTGTTGGCGGTAATCTGATCGCGGAATCCGTTGTGCAGGATTCCTTTTACCACCGGTGGGCGTGGGCAGTGGGGCTCTCTGATCGGATCGTTGGTGTCGCGGTGGTGGTCGAAGACGCGCCATTCCACCTCGTCCTGCAGCAGTTGAAGGACACCATTGATGTGGTCGTTGTCGACATGCGAGATGTAGGCGAACTCAAGTTCGCGGCCCTGTTCGCGGAGTCCAGCGAGTTCGTGGCGGACCGAATCCCGCATGCTTGGCCCCATGCCGCCGTCGCATAGGACGAGCTCACCGGACTCACCTTCGAGAAGCAGGCAGTCACCCTTGTCGGATTGGAAGATCGTCAGTTTCATGGGAATACCGATCAGATTTCGATCCGCTGATTGATCAGGGCGGCCTCGTGTATCGCCGGCTCCGGGTCGATCGCCCCGAAACCCATGTCGTTGACCCACGCGTACGAGGCTCCCGGCAAAGGGGACGCGGTGCGTTGCAGGATCCCCACGCACTGTGCCGCTGTCAGGTCCTTGTTGGCCGCCAGCATCAAGCCGACGACACCGGCGACATAAGGGCTGGCCATGCTTGTCCCCGTCATGCCGGTCCACGGGGTGGTCTCGTCCGCAAATCCGTTGGCGGCGAAGATGTTCGTGCCGGGAGCGGCGACTTCCGGCTTGTAGCGCCCATCCCTCGTCGGGCCCTGGCTGCTGGAGACATTGATCCGCTCCCTGGCTTCGTCGAGGTTCGCCACCGCGATGACCCGCTGGCCGCATGCCAGTGAGGTGATCGAATGTGAGTCGACATTGGACCGTTCGCTGAAGAACGAGGGGAACCAGAACATCCGGCGGCCGCCGTCGCGGCCGATCTCCCTTGGGTCGTCGCGTTCGATCCAGGCGTCGAACCGGCCGTCGCGCACCTCGTCGCCGGTCAGACGTACCTTCCACACGCCGCAGGTAATGCCCCGGAAGTTCTTCCGGTCCAGGTTCGGGATGAGGTAAACCGAAATGTAGTTGCCGCCCGTGATCGGGTGGTAGAGCTCGTTGTAGATCGAGACGTTGACCCCGTCACGCAGCGGGCGGTTTTCTACACCCTGTCGCGGCTGGACCTCGATCCACTCCGTGGCGCCGGGCGGCTTCAGCGACACGGTGAAGCGGTCCTGCGCGCTGTACCAGATCTCCAGCTCGTTCTCCGACCAGTCTTCGATACCGTCACCGACGACGGTCCACTCGATGTCCACCTCGAGTCCACGCGCCGGGACGCGTCCGCTGGTATGAATGCGCCCTACGATCCAGCCGAGGTCGCCTTCTCCCTCGGCCTTCTCCTGACCGGCATTGCCAGCCGCCACACAGATCGCCCGGCCCGGCTGCGCCAGGTAGGCGTCGAGCCAGCGTGAGACACCGCCCGCCCCGTCGTGGGAGCCACCGTTGGTTCCCAGGCTGATGTTGATGCTGAGGGGAAGGTCCTCCTCCTTGGCGATGGCGAGCAGGTATTCGACCGCGTGGATGATCGAGCTGGTATCGCTGAACGTAGAACGCCGGCGCTCCAGGTCGTCTTTGGGTGCGGGGACGTCGAGTAGCACCGCCGCGATCTTCGCCTTCGGGCAGACACCGGAGTTCCCGGCGACGATGCTGGCTACATGGGTGCCGTGGGATCCCGGCTGCATCTGACTTTGTTGCTCAATCCAGGTCGCAGGCGGTAGACCGGGTTTCTTTGCGTCCTTGATGGCGGCGTTGAGGTGTTTTCGGCGGAACTCCGAGCCGCGCGAGAAGCCAGCCGGGGGCGGCCGGAAGTCGCCGCCCTGGTCCCAGATCGCCACGAAGCGGGTCTGGCCGTTCTCGTCGAGGAAATCGGGGTGGGCGAAGTCGAATCCGCCGACGTCGATGATTCCGATCAGCACGCCTTCCCCGCGCCCGTTCTTCTGGGCACTGCCGATCGCCTTGGAAGGTGGCCTCTTGGGGGCGGGGGCTTCGGCTGGCTGGGGATGGTCGAGCGCGAGCGGCTCCGAGGGTTGGATGAACGCGACCGCGGGGTCGCGCTGCAGACGTTCGAGTGCTGTGACCGGCACGGTGGCGCACAGCATGTTGCGCCGGGTGAGTGTCCCGGTGGCGACGGTGATCGCACTGGTCTGCAGCTGGTGGATCTCCGCTGCGACGCGCTCCATTCCGGCGGGCCTCTGATCGCCGGCGTCCTGCTGTTCGGGGAAGAAATCGATCACCACATTGACGTACGCCTCGGTCGGTTGCGGCGCTTCGATGATCTTAGGGCGCTTGGGAAGTAGACCCGACACCGATTCGATGCCGGCCGTCCAGCGCGGTTCCAGTGTTACCTGCTGGGCGAGCTCGGCATGGATCGGTGCAATCGGCACGCCTTTGGTCTCCAGTGAGATGTCGCTGGCCATCCGGGCTGATCCGTCGGAGCGGATCGCATTGACCACCTGACTGCTGTTGGCGGCGACTCGCAGCCAGGGATGCAGTTTGTGCGCGTAGTCGTCCGTGCGACGCATCGCTGTCCTCCTGCCCCGGTGCCGGACCACGACCCGGCAGCCGTCCTGGCGCTTTCGTAGCACAGCGCACCCGGCTGCACTCCGATTTCGACCAGAAGATCGATGAAATACGGCTGTCGCAGAAGTGAATTGGATCCGCTCGTGTGATTTCGGCGCGCTTTCCGCCGCTCAGCGACGGAAAACGCGCCGACACCGCTAGCGGCCGGCGTCGGCCAGTACCTGATAGCCGGCGTTGTAGCCCGGAATGAACGTGATGCCCGGCCCGCCGTGGCAGCCGGCACCGCCCAGGTAGAGGCCCTCGATCGGGATCGGCTCGTCGATGAACCCCTTGGGGCCGGGCCGGTTCGGTCCCATCAGCTCGGGCTGCAGCAGACCGTGGCAGAAGTCGCCGTTGGGCGCGGCGAACATGGTGTTCATGTGATACGGCGCGAACGTGATGTCGCGGATCAGGATGTCCTTGAAGTTCGGTGCGTACCGGGTGATCTTGTCGACAACCCGTTGCGCCATCTCGGTTTTCAGCTGACCATGCTGCTCGCGGGGCGCCTCGATGGGGAAGCCGTAGGCGTACACGCTCGCGGCGTGCTTGCCCGGCGGGGCCATCTCAGGGTCGCCGACCGTCGGCATCTGGATCGAGAGCGCGGGATTGTCCGGTACCTCGCCGCCACGGGCTTTCTCCCATTGGCGCTGCTGTTCTTCGGGCGAACCGAACATGCCCACCGACATCTGCATGCCGGGCTTGTTGAGGAAGTCGTAGGGCGCGGCGTACTCGGGTGGCCCGTCCAGGGCGAAGTGGATCTGCATGAAGGACGCCCGGTGGTCGCGACCGGCCAGCCGCGTCACCAGTGACGAGGGCAGGTGGTCGACGCCGACGAGATCCAGCAGCGTGGTCTCCGGTGCCAGGTTGGACACCACGATCGGCGCGGTGATCACCTCGCCGTCCTTGAGGCGCACCCCGGTGACGTGGGCGTCCTCGACCAGGATCTGCTCGACCTTGGTGCGATAGCGCATCTCGCCGGCCGCATCGATGAACAGGTCGCGCAGATGGTCGGCGAGCACGCCGATTCCGCCCTTCAGTTTGGTGGTCATCTGGCCACCCTCCGGGGGCATTGCCATCGCGAACGCCAAACAGGTTGCGCTACCGGGGGTATACGGACCGCGGTAGGTGGAGTTCACCGCCAAGAAAGCCAGCATGCCGCGGATCACGGCGTGCTTGTCCTTGTCGGGCAGGAATCGGTCGACGACGTCCATCGCCGAGCCGAACAGCATCTCGTGGATGGCGCGTCGCTCGTTCTCGTCCGCGGCACAGGCGTACATCTCGTCGATGGTCTTCGGCAGAGCCAGCGGGTCGAAGCGGCCGAGTGCCTTGCCGGGGCCGGTGCTCCAGGCGTACAGGTTGGCCATGGCCATCACGGCTTCCATGCCGTGCTTCTCGTTGAGATGGGTCATCATCGCCATCGGGTCGCTGTGGAAGATCATCGCTTCCTCGCCGTGTTCCCCGAGGTTGACCGACATGACCTCCGACTCGATGGTCGGCAGGGTGTCCAGGCCGAGCTCGCTGTTGATCTTCTGCGCGGTGGGGAAGCGCACGGATCCGGCGATCTCGTACTTGAACCCGTCGATCAGTTCGACGGTGGCCGACATGCCGCCGCTGTAGGTGTTGGCCTCCAGACACAGCGTGCGCAGCCCCGCTCGCTGCAGCACCACCGCCGCGGTCAGCCCGTTGTGTCCCGCCCCCACGATGATCGCGTCGTAGTCAGTCATGCGGCGCAGCCTATGCCGCGACCGCCACGATTGGGCCAAGTTTTGTCAAATTTGTCATTTCGTTCTGCCGCGCTGCACCGATCGACGGCGGTGTGATCGGATGGCCTCGGAGGTTTCCGACATGTCGACTGTGCTCGTGACCGGGTTCGGTCCTTACGGCACGACACCGCACAACCCGGCCCAGCTGACCGCCGAGGCTCTCGACGGGCGGGTCATCGTCGGGGCCGCGGTGACCTCGCGCATCGTGCCCAACACCTACTTCGAATCCATCGCCGAGGTGGTGCGGGCCGTCGAGGAGGTACATCCCGACGTGGTGGTCATGCTCGGCGAGTACGGCGGGCGGGCCATGATCACCGTCGAACGGCTGGCCCAGAACCTCAACGACTGCGCCCGTTACGGGCTGGCCGACAACGCCGGGGTGGTCCTCGACGGCGCACCGACAGTGCCCGGCGGTCCGGTCGCCTACCACGCCACAGTGCCGGTCAAGGCGATGGTGCTGGCCATGCGCAGCGCGGGTGTTCCGGCCGATATCTCGGATGCGGCAGGCACATTCGTCTGCAATCACCTGATGTATGGGATGCTGCACCACATCGCCACCCACGACCTGCCGATCCGGGCGGGCTGGATTCACCTGCCGTACCTGCCCGAGGTCGCTGCCCTGGACCGCAACCTGGGCCAGCCCAGCATGTCGGTGGAGACCGCCGCTGCCGGCGTCGCGGCCGCTATCGAAGCCGCGCTGCTCAATCCCGTCGATGTGGACCGGCCGGTGGCGTCCCGGCTGTTGATCTAGGGCCATGAGAATCCGACTGTTCGCCGCCGTTGTCGCGGTCGTGCTGGCCGGGTCCGGCTGCGCGGGCCGCGAGGCGCCATCGCCGGCCTGGGCCAGTTTCACCGAGCTGGGGCTGACCAATGTGCCGATGAAGCCCGGCGCCAACGTCCGGGTGTTCGACGAGGCATCGGTCAACGCCCACGACCTGATCCGCTACGACAAGACGGACGGTTATCTCACCCTCGAGCCGGGCACCTACCGGGTCGACGGCTGGTCGCTGACGACCTTCGGCTACGAGCTGACGCCCGAGCAGCGGGCCGCGGCGTTCTCGGCTCCCGGTTATGCGTATCTGTGGAATGCGGACGAGAACAAGTTCGCGATCCTGGGCTCCATGCAGGACCCACTGGATTCGCAGCCGAGTGTCCTCGACGGCATCGTCGAGGTCCCCAAGACCACCCGGTACTACCTGGCTCACCAGAACGGCCGCAACGTTTCCGGGATATACCTACAGGTCTACGACCCCAGGGCGACCATGCCGGACGGGTCGGTCTCGACCAACCACGCCTTCGCGCAGCTGGTTGTCGAACGGCTGTAGTCGGCGGTCAGCGGAAGGGCTTGCGCCGGTCCAGAATTCGCGATCCCATCCCCGCGGTTCGCCATACCCGCGCCACCAGGTCGGCGTCGTCGTCGGTCACCAGGTTGCCCATCACCCGCACGGCGACCTCCATCAGGCGCGACGACCGCATCGCGATCGGCCCGGTCAACGGCAGGAACCGCGGCAGCGTCAGCAGCAACCCCAGCCGCCGGGCCACCGAGAAGCCGCGCCCGTAGTGCTCCTGCAGCAGGGCCGGCCACGCCAGCGTCAGATCGCCGGAGCCCAGCATCTCGGCGGCCAGCCGCCCGGTCTCCAGCCCGTAGTCGATGCCCTCGCCGTTGAGCGGGTTGACGCACGCCGCGGCGTCGCCGACGAGCACCCAGTTCGGCCCGGCCACACCCGAGACCGCCCCGCCCATCGGCAGCAGGGCCGAGGACACTTCGCGCGGCGCACCCTCGAAACCCCAGGAAGCCCGCTTGAGGTCGGTGTAGTGCTTGATCAGCGGCCGCAACGCCACATCGGCGGGCCGTTTCGCGGTGGCCAGCGCGCCCACACCGATGTTCACCTCGCCGTTGCCGAGCGGGAAGATCCAGCCGTAGCCGGGCAGCACCTGCCCGGCTCCGGCTCGATTGCCGGCACCGCCGGCGGGCGAACGCAGTTCCAGGTCTGAGGAGATCCACGGCTCCGACGACCGCGGGGAGGCCAGATACCCCCGCGCCGCCACCCCGTACACCGTCTCCTGGTGCCACTGGCGGCCCAGTATGCGACCGAACGGAGACCGCGCGCCGTCGGCCACGACCACCCACCGGCACGACACCCGGGATCCGTCGGCAAGTACCACCGCGTCCACCCTGCCGCGGGAATCGACTGACACGTCAACGGCTTTCATGCCGAGCAGCATCGACGCTCCGGCGTCCTCGGCGACCTTGCGGATCCGATCGTCCAGTTCGGTTCGGGGAACCGCCGAACCGCACGACGGGAAGGACGGGCCGGGCCAGGGGACCTCGACGTCGGCGCCGAACCCGGACAGCCGCAATCCGTGATGGCGGATGTGGCCGTCGAGCCAGTCGCCGAGCCCCAGCCGCTGCAGCTCCAGAACCGCGCGGGGGGTCAGCCCGTCGCCGCAGGGCTTGTCGCGGGGGAACTCGGCAGTGTCGATGACCAGCACGTCGTGCCCGTGACGGGCGGCCCAGGCGGCCGCCGCCGAGCCAGCGGGTCCGGCCCCGACGACGACGACATCCCCGGGTCGCTCCGCTCCTGCCCGCCGGACCTCATCCCCGGGTCGCTCCGCTCCTGCCCGCCGGACCTCATCCCACCGGTCTTCCATGCCCCCAGTATGTTGGCAGGGTGAGAACTCCGGCGACGGTGGTAGCAGGGGTGGACTTCGGCGACCCGGTGTTCGCCGAGAGCGTGCGCGCCGGGGTGGGCCGCGTCGAAGAGCTCATGAGCACCGAACTCCGCGGCGGCGACGAGCTGATGACCGAGGCCGTCGTGCATCTCTTCGAAGCCGGCGGCAAGCGGTTCCGGCCGTTGTTCACCGTGCTCTCGGCGCAGATCGGTCCCGACCCGGACACCTGGCAGGTCACCGTGGCGGGTGCGGTGATCGAGCTGGTGCACCTGGCCACGCTGTACCACGACGACGTGATGGACGAGGCGCAGATGCGCCGCGGGGCTCCCAGTGCCAACGCTCGCTGGAGCAACAACATCGCGATCCTGGCCGGCGACTATCTGTTCGCGACGGCGTCGCGGCTGGTCAGCCGGCTGGGTCCGGATGCGGTGCGCATCATCGCCGAAACCTTCGCCCAGCTGGTGACCGGGCAGATGCGTGAGACCAAGGGCAACACCGGGGGCGTCGATCCGGTCGAGCACTACCTGAAGGTGGTCTACGAGAAGACCGCCTGCCTGATCGCGGCGTCGGGCCGATTCGGTGCCACGTTCGCCGGGGCCACCGAGGACCACGTCGAGCGGTTGAGCAGGCTGGGCGGCATCGTCGGCACGGCGTTCCAGATCTCCGACGACATCATCGACATCGACAGCGATCCCGACGAGTCGGGCAAGCTACCCGGCACCGACCTGCGCGAAGGTGTGCACACCCTTCCGGTGCTGTACGCGTTGAGCGAAACCGGAGCCGACGCCGACCGGTTGCGGGAGCTGCTGAAGGGCCCGGTCGAAGACGACGACGTCTTGGCCGAGGCGTTGGCTCTGCTGCGGGCCGGTGACGGCATCACCAAGGCCAAGGCCACCGTGCAGCGCTACGCCGACCAGGCCGCCGCGGAGCTGGCCGGACTGCCCGACGTCCCGGGCCGTCGCGCGCTGGCCTCGCTGATGGATTACACGATCAACCGGCACGGCTGACGGCGATTCGCGGAACCCGACCGTCGGTCCGAGGCGTTAATCTCCGGTGAGAGAGCGTTTGCTCGTAGGAGGAATTCGATGACCTGGCATCCGACCGCCAACACGTTCAAGACGTTCACGCTGCTCGTCGGGATGTCGGCGCTGATCGTCTTCATCGGTTCGCTGTTCGGCCGCAACGTCATGTTCCTGGCCCTGATCTTCGCCATCGGCATGAACGTCTACGTGTACTTCAACTCCGACAAGCTGGCGTTGCGCGCCATGCACGCCCAACCGATCACCGAGTTGCAGGCGCCGCAGATCTACGCCATCGTGCGCGAGCTGGCCACCACCGCACACCAGCCGATGCCGCGCCTCTACATCAGCGACACCGCCAACCCGAACGCGTTCGCCACCGGCCGCAACCCGCGTAACGCCGCGGTGTGCGTCACGACCGGGATCCTCGACCTGCTCAGCGAGCGTGAGCTGCGCGCGGTGCTCGGCCACGAACTGTCGCACGTCTACAACCGCGACATCCTCATCTCGTGTGTGGCCGGTGCGCTCGCCTCGGTGATCACCGCGCTGGCCAACCTCGCGATGTTCGCCGGGATGTTCGGCGGCGGCAATCGCGAAGGTGGTGCGAATCCCTTTGCACTGCTTCTGGTTTCACTGCTCGGGCCGATCGCCGCGACACTGATCCGGTTGGCGGTGTCTCGCTCGCGGGAGTACCAGGCTGACGAGTCCGGGGCCGAGCTCTCCGGTGATCCGCTGGCGCTGGCCTCGGCGCTGCGCAAGATCAGCGGCGGCGTGGAAAGAGCCCCGCTGCCGCCCGAGCCGCAACTGGCCGACCAGGCTCATCTGATGATCGCCAGCCCGTTCCGCGCCGGCGAGAAGATCGGCAAGCTGTTCTCCACCCATCCGCCGATCCCGGACCGCATCGCCCGGCTGGAACGGATGGCCGGGCGCTAAACGGGCTTGGCTGCTATTCGCCGGCTGGCGTCGGGGTCGCCACCTTGCCCGTCCCGGAGCCGGCCGCGCCGCGGTTGAACATCTTGTTCAAGGTGTTGTTCACGGTGTCCGAGACCCGCGTCAGCACGTCGTTGACCAGCGTGTCGGCCTTGTCGGACAGGCTCGGCTGGGGACCCGACGAACTGGTCGGTGCCGCCGAGCGTCCCGGGGTGAAGTCTGGTGCGGGGCGCACCACGTTCAGTCGGGGCCCCGCGCTGGCGGCCGCTGGCGCGAGCGGCGGGTCCGCGGGTGTCGGGGCCGGGGGCTCCGCGGCCGATGGGGCCGGGGTGGGTTGTGGCACGGGCGCCGGCGCCGATGCCGGTGCCTCGCTGCGCGTGGTGTCCAGGTGACCGAGCACGGCGGCGCCGAGCATCCGGTAGGTGACCACGGTGATGTCGTCGATGCGTTCGACGACCGCGACGACGCCGTCGGGGTAGGTGAGGGTGGTGATCCGGGTGCGGGGATCGGTGCGGCAGGTGGTGGTGCCGGTGCAATCCACCCCACCGGAGCGGTCCACGGACGGCTTGGAGTCGTGGGCGGTGAGCGCGTCCGGGTCGGCGAAGACGTTCAGTACTTGCGTTTCGGCGCGAGCGTCGAATTCATAGTTGATGTGAAAGACGTTGCCCGACTGGTCGGTTGAGTCCAGTAGTTCGGCGAGCGTGGCGGCGTCGCCGGGACCGTCGCCGATGGTGAGCACCTCTTCCTCGGCGTTGCCCTGCATGGCGCCGTACAGGCCGATCGGTCCGCCGAGGTAGTTGGCGTACAGGAAACCGCCGTCAGCGGGATGCCTGAATTCGCCGTCGAAGATGTCGACCATGGCGTCACCGGTCGGGTTGGTGGCGGTGCCGTGGATGATCAGTGCGGCCAGGTCGACGTCAGGGGTGGTCAGGGCCTGCGGTTGGGTCGAAGCCAGGAGCATGGTCGCCAGGGCGAGGCTTACCGCCGCTGCGCCCCCGCGCAGCGCGCTCCTCATGTGTTCCCCAACACGCGAACGGACTCTCCAGATCGAGCCGGAATCGTTCCAAGTGTAGGCCCGCGGCGGTCGACAATGTAGGGAAAAATGCCGGTCGGAGTCGCTGGGTTCGGTAACGAATCGGGGTCACCCGGTCGAAGGATGGGGTGGATGTGCAAACTGCGCCATGAGTGGCGCTTACGTAGGGTGTGGTGATGCTGAGCAGAATCCTGATCGGCCTTGTGAGCGCCGCGGGGGCGGCGGCGATCGGTGTGCCGGGTGTGGCTTCGGCCGATCCCGAGCCCGCACCGGCCCCGGTCCTTCCCAACGTCAACGCCTACACCCCGGTGAGTCCGGTCGACTACACCGCGATGAGCGGCAACTGGTATGCCTTCGCCGGCCCGCCCGGTGTGACCTGCATTCTGGACAAGACGAACGGCAGCTACGGCTGCAGCGGCCCACTGCCCGGCGCGCCCAACGGCGCGAACCTGGTCAGCGGTGGCCCGGTCGGCGAGCCCGGCTTCTCGAGCACGGGCGCGCCGGTTTTCGCCGCCGCGGGTGAGGTCAAGCCGTTGCCGCCGAACACCCGGCTGAGCTACCGCGACATCAGCTGCGGCGTCGACGGCGGCGGTGTGGTCGCCTGCGTGAACAGCCACGACCAGGTCGGCTTCGTCGTCGGACCGACGGCCACGTTCACCTCAGGCCCCAGCCCGATGCTGGATCGCCCGAACAACTCCAACCCGTTGTTCCCGTCGTTCCCGGGCTGAGTTTCGGCGCCGCTCATCCATTCAGAACTCTGAGCGCGATCCAGGCCCGGATAGTCGCGCTGCGTTCTGAATGGATGCGCTTCGACTAGAAGTGTGAGTCGTTGACTTCGTGGCCGGGCTTCTCGGCCATCAGGCCGCGGTAGGCCTGCTCGACGTTGGCGCCGTGATTGACCACGGCGTCGACTTCCCGGGCGATCGGCATGTTCAATCCGTACTTCTCGGCGAACTCCATGATCACGCTGGCGGCCTTGACACCCTCGGCGACCTGGTTCATCGAGGCGATGATTTCCTCGACGGTCTTGCCGGAGCCGAGCTCCTCGCCGACGTGCCGATTGCGGCTGCGCTTGGAGGTGCAGGTGACGATCAGGTCGCCCATGCCGGCCAGGCCGGAGAAGGTGTCGCGTTGGCCGCCGACGGCTTCGCCGAGTTTGGACATCTCGCGCACGGCCCGGGCCATCACCATGGCCCGGGTGTTCTCCCCGATGCCCAGCGAATAGCCCATGCCGACCGCGATGGCGTAGACGTTCTTCAGCGCGCCGGCCATCTCGACGCCGATCACATCGTCGGTGGTGTAGACGCGGAACCGCTTGGTGCGGAACATCTTTGCGAGGTTGGCGGCCAGATGCTGGTCGGGCATGGCCAGCACGGCCGCGGCCGCATAGCCGTCGGCGACCTCGCGGGCGATATTGGGTCCGGCCAGGATGCCGGCCGGGTGGCCGGGCAGGACCTCGTCGACGATCTGGCTCATCCGCATATTGGTGCCCTGCTCAAGGCCCTTGACCAGGCTGACGACCGGCACCCAGGGCCGCAGTTCTCGACTCAGCTCGGCGAGCACGCCGCGGAAACCGTGCGACGGTACGCCCATGACGACGACGTCGGCGCAGTTGGCGGCCTCGGTGAAATCGGTCGTCGCGCGCAGGGTCTCCGAGAGTTCGACATCGTCGCCCAGGTAGCGGGAATTACGGTGGTTCTCGTTGATGTCCTTGGCGGTCTCCTCCGAACGCACCCACTGCAGCGTCGGGCCGCGACGGGCGCAGATGGACGCGACGGTGGTGCCCCAGGACCCGCCACCGAGTACGACGACTTTGGGTTCGCGGCGATCAGGTGTCATGGAGTTCAGGGTATGGCGAATACCCGGTTGTTCATGGGGAGTTCGCGCAATGATGCTCCCCGCGTCGTGATGTCGGCCGCCATGCCGTGGCAACAGCCGCGGTGCATGCTTGGTGCCATGACGCGAGAAGAACTGACCGAACAGATCGTCGTCGCTCGCCTGGCCAAGGGCCTGACATGGCAGGAGCTGGCCGACGCGATCGACCGTCCCGTCATGTGGACCACGTCCGCGCTGCTGGGCCAGCATCCGATTCCGCCCGAGCAGGCGTCGGTGCTCGTCGACCTGCTGGGACTGGACGAGGCGGCGGTACCGGTGCTGGCGGCGGTGCCGATGCGCGGCGGACTACCGAGCGCGGTGCCGACCGATCCCACGATCTACCGGTTCTACGAGGCGCTGCAGGTGTACGGCGGGGCGATCAAGGAATTGATCCACGAGCAGTTCGGTGACGGGATCATGAGCGCGATCAACTTCAGCGTCGCGCTGGAGAAGAAGCCGCACCCTGGCGGTGACCGGGTGGTCGTGTCGTTCGACGGCAAGTTCCTGCCGTACGACTGGACCGCCGCGGACTAGCCAGTCTTCGTCAGGGCTTCACAGCCAGGTCCGCGACTTCCGCCAAGCTGTAGTTGTCGCGAGTAGTAGTCGTCGCAATAACGACAGGCTCGGACAACGACCCATCGTGGTCCCGACGACCGGTTATCCCGCCGCCGGCACAGGACTGGCGACCCGGCCGAAGGTCATGTCTTCGTCGACCTTGTCAACGAAGTGGTAGTCGATGGCGTCGGCGAGGTAGTTCTGCCGCACCACCCACGGCCGCTTGGTGCCCGACTTTGGCAGCGCGTGCAGGTTGCGCAGCACGTAGCCGGCCTGGATGTCCCAGGCGAGCTTCTCGGCGATCGGTTCACCGCCCGGGTGCGGGAAGGCGTGGGTGTAGCCGCGGGTGTTCATGTAGTCGATGAGCTCGGCCGCCGCGCGTGCGGTGATGTCTGCGCGCAGGGTCCAGGAGGCGTTGGTGTAGCCGATGCACCAGATCAGGTTGGGGACGTCCTCGAGCATGTGCGCCTTGTAGGAGAACCGGTCCTGCGGCTTGATCTCGTTGCCGTCCAGGGTGATTCGAACGCCGCCGAGGGCCTGCAGCTGCAGGCCGGTGGCGGTGACGATGATGTCGGCGTCGACGTGCTGGCCCGATTTCAGCATGATGCCGGTCGCGTCGACGTGGTCGATGTGGTCGGTGACCACCTCGGCGCGGCCGTCCTTGATCGCGTCGAACATGTCGCCGTCGGCCACCAGGCACAGCCGCTGGTCCCAGACGTTGTAGCGCGGCTTGAAGTGCACGTCGACCGGATAGCCGGCGGGCAGGCGGCTGGCGTTCTGGGCTCGGATGATCTTTCTGGCCAGGCCGGGTGCGGTGCGGGCCAGGAACCAGACGACGCTTTCGAACGCGACCGCGAAATAGCGGGCGAACGCGTGGGAGAACTTGCGGGGGAACACCTTCCGCACGGCTTCGATGAGCGGGTTGACCCGTGATCCGGCGAGCAGATAGGTCGGTGAGCGCTGCAGCATGGTCACCTTGGATGCCTTCTGCGCCAGCGCGGGGATCAGCGAGATGGCGGTGGCCCCGCTGCCGATGACGACCATCTTCTTGCCGGTGTAGTCGAGGTCTTCGGGCCAGAACTGCGGATGCACTTTCGTGCCGGTGAACGTCTCCAGGCCGGGGAAGTCGGGGGTGTAGCCCTCGTCGTAGTTGTAGTAACCGGACCCGAAGAACACGAAGCGGCCGCGGTAGACCTTGGGCGTCCCGTTCTCGGTGGTGTGCACGGTCCAGGTGTCGGTGGCCGAATCCCAGTCGGCAGAGGTCACGTGGGTGTGGAAGTGGATGTGGGGGAGGATGCCGTGTTTTTTGGCGGTGTCTTCCATGTACTCGCGGATGTGGTCGCCGTCGGCGACACCCTCCTTGCGGGTCCACGGCTCCCACGGCCAGGACAGGCTGAAGATGCTGGAGTCCGAGCGCACCCCGGGATAGCGGAACAGGTCCCAGGTGCCGCCGATTCGTTCGCGGCGTTCGAGGATGACGTACCGGACGCCGGGGTTGCGCTCGGCGATGCGGTAGGCCGCACCGATCCCGGAGATCCCGGCTCCGACGATCACCACGTCGTAGGACCCGCCGTCCTGTTCTGCGGGTATGGGCTGGATCTCCGGGGTAGCGGTCATCGCGGTCCTCGCTTGGCGTGTGTGGTGATAGTCACCACATTAGGCACTGACCGGTTGGTCGGGCGAGGGGCTTTGGTCTACCGATAGTTCACGAACTGTAGGGCCACGTCCAGGTCGGCGCCCTTGAGGAGGGCGATGACGGCCTGCAGGTCGTCGCGCTTCTTGGAGCTGACCCGGATCTCCTCGCCCTGGACCTGGGTCTTGACGCCCTTGGGGCCCTCGTCGCGGATGAGCTTGTTGATCTTCTTGGCGTGCTCCTGATCGATGCCCTGCTTCAGGCCGCCGGTGACCCGGTAGGTTTTGCCGCTGGCCTGCGGATCTCCGGCGTCGAAGGCCTTCATGGAGATGTCGCGGCGCACCAGTTTCTCCTTGAAGACGTCGACGGCGGCCTTAACCCGCTCCTCGGTGGAGCTGACGATCTCGATGGCCTCCTCGCCCTTCCAGGCGATGGTGGTGTCGGTGCCGCGGAAGTCGAACCGGGTGCTCAATTCCTTGGCCGCCTGGTTCAGCGCGTTGTCGACCTCCTGGCGGTCGACCTTGCTCACGATGTCGAACGATGAATCCGCCATTGGACTCGCTCCCTTCGGTTGATCGGCCGGTTTGTATCTGGGGTACATCCTCGTTGTACTCTGCTACTCGCACCAAACCGGATCCCCGGTGCGGCGCACCCAGGCAGGTTGCCCGAGCGGCCAATGGGAGCGGACTGTAAATCCGTCGGCGAAAGCCTACACAAGTTCGAATCTTGTACCTGCCACACTGGTCAGGCCCCCTTTCGAGGGGGCCTGATGTGTTCGAGTACGCCCAAATTGTCACGGATTGTCACAACTGGCGCGAAACTCTGCGCCGCTGTGCTCAACGGTTCGGGCTTCACTGCCGATGGCAGCGATTGGGACACCAGGGTGCCGCGGCCGGTTCTCTTGGATATGTGACGCCCTGCCACTCGAGGTCGCAGCTTGGGCACAGCCACCACACCCGCTTTCCGCTGGCGTACGACACAGCCTCGGTGTGAGCGCGCCGTTGCGCGAAAGATGGTATTCGGCGGCGATATTTGGGTGTCACTCTTCCAGAGGAGTGGCCGGGCTTCGGCGTGCTCCATGCACCCAGACTGGACTTGGGTCCGCAGGCTGGACATCCGTTCCCCTATGGCCCGGCTTCCGATCACTGCCCTCCAGCTGTTGCCCGCCTACCGGGGCAGCGCCACCCATGCTTTCTGTGCGCTCACAATGGTCACGTCGTGGTCGACGACAGGCGCGTGACGGGTAGCGGGGTTCGGCAATCAGACCGGCTGGTCGCGGGAACTCGCAACGTTCGAGAGGCTTTGTGCGGCGACCGACAGGGCCTCCGGTTTGGGGTTTACGTAGGTCTGCATCGTGAACGATTTGGACGCGTGTCCGAGCCACGCCGAAATTACCGCTATTGGGACGTTACTCAGGTGCATCAACGTGCCGCAGGTGTGCCGCGCGTCGTGTAGCCGCACATGTCGGACGCCGGCAGCCTTGAGCATGCGTTCCCACCGCGACGTGAGCGCGTGCGGGCTCAGCTCCCGGCCGGCATTGTCGACGACGACATATCCGTTGGTGTGGTACGCCTCGCCCAACATCAGGCGATCGGCGGCCTGGACGGCGCGGGCGGACTTGAAGGCCGCGAACAGGTGATCGGGCAGGGGCAACGTGCGCTGCCCCGCTTGCGACTTCGGGTCACCCTTGACGACGATTTGCTTCCCGAAGCGCAAGCGGGTTGGTGCGACCTTCAGCGTCTTGGATTCGAGGTCGATGTTGTCCCATCGCAACCCGGCAATTTCGCCGCGCCGCAGACCGCACAATGCCAACTGCCACGCCACCTCGTACCGGTCATCCTTGATATGGTCGAGTATCTGCTGGACCTCGGCTGCGGTGAGTGTGTCCGCCTTCTTCGGGTCAGACGGGATCCGATCTACCAATGCGGCCACATTCCGCACCACGTGCCCCTGCTTTGTCTCGCCCTCGATCACCGCGGTGAGCAGCCCCAGTAGGTAGTTGACCGAGCGCGGTGTCCACGGCTTGCGGGTCTTGCCGGTCGGTGATTTCAGGCCGCCTGCGCGTAGCGCGGCTACCAGGTCATCGATATCGCGCTTCGTCAGCTTCTGTAGCTCGATGCCGCCAAGCTGGGTGACTACCACGGTGAGTTTCTCCCGGTAGCCGTGAAGTGTTGACAGTTCGCGCCCGTATGCGCGCTTAGCGGCCAGCCAGTCTTCACACGCCTGCTCGACCGTGCGGTTCGACGGATGCACGAAGATGCCCTTCGCGACGCTGCCCTGTACCTCCGCCAGTTCCTTTCGGGCTTCAGCTTCAGTGGCGTAGCGCTTGCGGAATTGCTTACGTTTCCCGTCCACCGCGCCGACGTCAACGGTCAACTGGTAGCGCACAACTGGCCGCCCGCCGGCACGCCGGGCCAGTTGTACGCGTTTGATCTGAGGAGGTAATTGGCGGCGCTCAACCATCGTCACCACCGGCTAGCGCGACAGAGTAGCGTGGGGAGTCACTAGGCGACCTCTGTGTGTGCGGCGATGAACCGGTTGATCTCCACCGCGCTGACTCGCCGGCTGCCGCAGATGCGCACCCAGCACAGTTCACGGGCGTCGAAGAGTCGATAAACGGACGACCGACTGATCCGCAGCGCTGCGGCGGCCTCCGAGATCGTCAAGAGCTGGCCTGCTCCGGCCTGCGTCACATCGACTATTGGACTGTCGCCCAACAGGTCCAGGACCCTGTCATCGTTGTCTGACATAGTGTTTCCTTTGTTGCGATGTGTACCTGAACGGATCAACCGACGCGGCCGCCCGCAGCGCGATGCTCCGTCGCAGGTTGTTCCATGTTGGCCACGGTAGGACTGATCGATTCGAACCGTCTACACGTGCAACGTGATTCGACGACAGATTCATCAAATGGGTCTGAAATCAACCATTTTCGTCCGGCAGTGTTGAACATGTGGAGGTTTGTATCGTCCTCTCGCGCGGGTTCCGGGCGAGACGACGCCGCCCTCGTCAAAGGCCATGTATGTCAAAGGGCATGCATTAGGTCCTTGCGTTCGGTCATGTCTCCCACGTGCGTTGCGGCGGTAACGAATCAGGGCGCCGGCGTCCCTACTATCTAGGGATTGGCAATCGAGACGTCTCGGCAGATCCTGTTACGTGTCTTACTCGCTTGAGCGGCAGGCGAACTCAGCGCCTCGTTGTTCTCGGCAAGGCCGGTCGATTCCTGGCGATTCCCGACCATTTTGGGCGAATAAACGACAACTGGAGGGAGCTGCAGGTAGGCGGCCAAGCAGCTACAGCTTCCTCGCCGGGGCCGTCATCTAGCTCCTCTGATGAGGCTTTTGCAAAGGTAGCCTTCCGTCCGCGCCCTGCTGCCAGGAACTTCACACAGCGAGCTATCTAGTAGTTTCTCGCTATTTCCCAATGATTTTCGTCATTAGCGATGAATAAACGATGGGTTGGCGCCCTTGGTGCGGGTGCCCCGGGGAGAGCTCCCTCGTCCCCAGCAGCGAGACGTCTGGCTGCCGCCCGTCTTGGAGTCGTCGAGAGCCGTCACGCGACCAATGGATTGCTCACGCGCTCGTCGAGCGTCCCACGCTGCGGTGGGGCGTTCGCGACCAAGTTCCAGTTCCAGTTCGGTCAATGGAGCGAGCACTCCGGGCCGCCATGTGTCAGCGGTCACGTAATTTCCCCAGGTTGAGGGGTTGTCCGTCACGTAATTCCCGACGGTTTTAGGAGAGCCTGCAAGCCCTCCTCGTCGCGGTCCCGAAAGGTGTTTTGAACTGGCGATTTAGCGTCATTCGGCACCACTCGAAACCACGGCGTGTCGCGGATCCACCGACCGAGCACCGACCACAGATCAGCGTGTGCCATCCGTTCTAGAGCTGCTCGGTGGCGGGGTCCGGCCTGACGGCGAGGCGACAACCCGGGCTGTGCTTTTGCAACGCCTTCCGGACGCGACGCCAACGAATCGCCCCCGATGGATATCAGTGGTTATCCACGAAAAACTCCTCCATTTTCATCAGATGAATCATGGGTTTAAGCCCGGTGTCGATTGGCTGCGCTGTGGCGTGATCGTCAAAGCCATTGTTGGACTGCAGTTTTAGGATGATTTGTTGTAGATGGGGGAGTGCCCGTCTGTGGGATGGGGCCGACACGCCGAATTGAGTGGCGTAGAGGTGGCACGCTTACCTGCGTCGATGTGGTAATGATTCAGAGGATGATTCAATGATTCATTGAGTGAGACCGTCTGGAGGCCCGTCTTGCCCGTCGATCTCAGCGGTCGCGTGTACGTCATCGGCTCGGTTCCGGTGCTCCATCCGGAGGCCCAGACGGTCAACGAGATCCTCGAGGGGTGGCGCAACCAGCAACTGTGCCGCAACTTGGATGCTGACACGGTTGCGGGCCGGGCCCGCCTCGTGGAGCGCTTCATCGATCACACCAACGAATTCCCGTGGACCTGGACGCCGACCATGGTGGAGGAGTTCTTCAGCGATCTGCGCTCGGTGAAGCGGCGAAAGCAGTCGACGGCACGGGGTTACCAGAACGCGCTGCGGATGTTCTGCTCCTATGTCAGCGACCCCGACTACGGGTGGGATCGGGTCTGCGAACAGCGGTTCGGCACCCACCCCGCTCAGGTGTTCTTCGAATGGAACACCGCCACCCACGTCCAAGACAACGAACAGTCCCCGACGAAGCGGGCCTTCACCAAGCACGAGTTGCAAGACTTCTTCGACCACGCCGACGACCGAGTCGCGGTGATCGCGGCCTCGTCACGGAAGGGTTGGCTGCCGGCCTACCGCGACGCGACGATGTTCAAGGTGGCCTACGCCTACGGGCTACGCTTCAACGAGCTGCGCCATCTGCAAACGGTGGATTTCTCCCGCAATGCCCATGCCGGCGAGTTCGGTCGCCATGGCGTCGTTCAGGTGCGCTACGGCAAGGCCAAGAAGGGATCCCCGCCCAAACGCCGCGGCGTCCTCACGGTGTTCAGCTGGACTCCGGAGGTGATCACCGACTGGCTCGCTCACGGGCAGGCGTGCATGGGCTCTGGGCTGGATCTGTTCCCCAGCGAACGAGGCACGTTGGTTGCCGAGAACACCCTGTTGCGCCGGTTCCGTCGCTACTGTCGCGATCTTGAGTTGCCAGAAGGTTTGGATCTGCACTCGCTGCGCCGCTCGTATGCCACCCACCTCATAGAAGACGGCTGGGACGCCAAGTTCGTCCAGGACCAGATGGGCCACGACCATGCCAGCACGACGTCGCTCTACACCTGCGTGTCCAGTGATTACCGGGTGAGCACATTGCGGCGGGCCTTGGATGGCGCCATCGCGAACGCACTGTCGTCCAGCCCGGAGAGTTCATGAAACGCCAAGTCGACTACACCTGGAGGCTGGCCGAGCTCATGGCCGCCCGCGGGATGCACACCAGCACGCAGCTCATCCCGCTGCTGTTGGAGCGGGGGATTCAACTGTCACGACCGCAGGTTTATCGCGTGGTTCATCAACGCCCCGAACGGATTTCCCTGCAGATGATGGCAGCACTGTGCGACATCTTGGGCTGCGGGGTGGAGGACCTGGTGACCGTGACCGCCAGCGACGTCCGTCGACGCAAAGCGTCCTCGGGCCCGCAGGCCGCAGCCAAACCCAACGTCGTCGAACTCAACAAGGCGGTGCGACCTCGGCGAGCCAGGGTGATCGACGATGACGATTAGCCCCAACAGGCGCTCGACCAAACGGGGCCGCCCGCTCGTCACTGACGGTGAGTTCCGCTGCAGCCGATGTCAACGAATGGCCAACCAGCGCAGAGCCTCCTGGCCCGGCGAACAACTGTGCTACAGCTGCTTCTACGCAGCGATGCACACCCGCGGTATCTGCCCCCAGTGCGGCCACGATGGCATCCTTCCCGGACTCGCCGACGACGCCGACAGGCGGCCGATCTGCTTGTCGTGCGCAAAGATTCCTGGCGATTTCATCTGTCGAGGCTGCGGAACCGACGGCGCCTTCTACCGGCGCGGAACCTGTGCCCGCTGCTCCCTTCGCCAGGACCTGACCGCGTTGATGATCGACGGCGCTCCACACCAAGACGCCATGGCCCCGATCGTGGAGGCGTTGTGCCGGGTGCAGCGGCCCGAAAGCATCCTGAGCTGGAAACGCTCGCCCCGAGTACGAGGGCTGCTGACCGGTCTGGCCAACGGGGAGATCCCCTTGACCCACGTGGGCCTCGACGAAGCCGGTTCCGACGAAGCGGTCAACCATCTGCGCAGCATGCTCGAACACGCCGGTGTGCTGGCCGCGCGTGATGAACCGCTGGCCCGGTTCGAGCGATGGCTTTCGGTCAAGCTCGAGGTCCTAACCGAGCCGGCGGTGCGTGGACCCGTCGAACAGTTCGCCACCTGGCATCACCTTCGACGGCTACGTCAGACAACGGTTCCCGGCCAAGACTCCGCGGCCCCCGTGCGATACGCCAAACAAGAAGTCACCGAGGCCATCAAGTTTCTGACGTGGCTGCACAGCACCCATCACCGCACCCTGGCCACCTGCCTGCAACTCGACGTCGATGAGTGGCTGGCATCGGGTCCCACGACGCGATCAAAGATCCGAAACCTGCTGGCCTGGGCGAAGAAAGCTCGGCTGAACAGGTCAGTGCACATCACTCATCGGCAGGCTCCTCCCAGCCGATCGCTCACCCAGCTGCAGCGTCTGGGGTGGCTTCGAGAACTGCTTGCCGGGGATGCCGAAACGCTGCCTTACCGCGTCGCCGGAACCCTCCTGCTGCTGTTCGCTCAGCCCCTGACCAGGATCGCGGGGCTGCCGATGTCGGCGGTAACGATCACCGACGATGACGTACAGATCTCACTGGGTCGCGAGCCGATCCCCGTCCCGCAGCCCTTCGCCGACATGCTCATCCACCACACCGGCAGCCGGCCCAATCTCAGGGCCGCCGGTGGGATCGCCATCAGCCCGTGGCTGTTTCCCGGTTTCCACGCCGGCCGGCACGTGGCCCCACAAGTGATCAGGGAAAGACTCGAACGGCTGGGCATCGATCTGCTCGGCGCTCGAAACACCACCTTGCAAAGCCTCGTCGGCGCGGCACCGCCGCCCGTAGTCGCCGAACTACTCGGCTACAGCTACGCCACAACTCAGCTCCACGCCGAGATCGCAGCCCAGCCCTGGGCCCGGTACGTCACCAAACCCTCGCCAACGGCTCCTTGAACCCCACTCCGAGGAGCGGTTCTACCGCTGACATTCGTGAAAGGTTTTGAGCCCCGACTCAACCCCCCTGGGACCCGTCGCCGGAGCCGTCAGCCGGCGCCAGACGCTGCCGGTCGCGCCGAAGCCCGGTCCAGCAAATTGCCTTCCCTGTCGCACACGCGCTCATCGTCCCGCTGCATGTCCGGCCAGAAGCACTGACCACCTGGACGATCTACCGCGCCCGACAGTTACTGCGAACCGATGACTACTGACTCGAATACGACCGGACCAAATAGGGAGGCTTACCGGTACTCGCGTGTCGTCTACAGGTCGAGCGGGGAGGTGCCCCGGCGTGCGGGAATTTACGCTGTGGTGCGGATGGCGATCTGAGCGCAACCGATAACCGGCCGGAATCCCACCCGTGACTCCCAGCAGCCTGCGCCCCCCAGTCCAACAACCGCAGGCGCAGTCGGGGTAGCCCAGGGCGGTGGTGCTGAGCTCGAGGATCCAGCGTTAACCCTCGTCGAGCGGATTGCCCTGCCCCTCGTCGACGCGCGTGCACCACTGTGGGGTTCCTGCTGCCGTTTTGAGCGGCGCCAAACCGGGAAAACCTGTGATGTCCGGAGAGCCCGGTGCTGACTTCTTGACCTGGTGCCGCCGCACGGCTGGCTTATGAATCTGGTGTCGGCGGGCCGCTCGGACGCGGGTGAGGCGATGGTGAACATCAAGCTTCTATTCGTGTCGGCGCCGCAGGGTCGCACAGACCCCGTGGGCGATGCCCGGTGCCTGGCCAACTTGGATACGTACCACCGCACGGTTGGTTCCTATGGAGGCATGCCGACACCGGGCAGCCCTGCCCACTACCAAATCCGGCGCCGCCCGCCAGGGAGTTTGTGAGCCGTGGACGCGGTCATCGGCGTCGACGCTCACAAGCGCAGCCACACTCTGGTAGCGGTGAATCCTCTGGGCCGCAAGCTCGCTCAGCTCACAGTCGCGACCACCGACGAGGGTCACGGCGAGGCACTGCGGTGGGCGCGAGCCCGGTTCGGCCGCGACGTGGTGTGGGGGGTGGAAGACTGCCGCACGCTCACCGCGCGCCTAGAGCGAGACCTGCTAGCCGGAGGGCAGAAGGTGATTCGGGTGCCCCCTCATCTGATGAGTCGCTCGCGCGCCTCCTCACGCGAGCTAGGCAAGTCCGGCCCTATCGACGCCCTCGCGGCGGCGCGGGCGGTGCTGCGCGAACCCGATCTTCCGGTGGCCTGCCACGACGCGTGCTCGATGGAACTTCGGCTGCTCGTGGACCGCCGCGAGGACCTCGTGCAGCACCGCGTCGCCCTCATCAGCCGCATGCTCGAGCGCATCCACCAGCTCGACCCGGCCTGGGCGGAGCCTCGCAACTGGGAAAGCAAAAAGCCCCGCGAGGAGCTGGGAGCCTGGCTAGCCACCCAACACGGGCTGCTCGCCGAACTCGCCCGCGACGAATTCCATGAGATCGTCGGGTTCATCGATGCCGCGCAGGCGCTGGAGGGCCGCATCGCCGGGCGAGTCCGTGAGGCGGCGCCCGCGCTGCTGGGCATCCAGGGCTGCGGGAATCTGACGGCCGCCAAAATCGTGGCCGAGGTCGCCGGGATCGACCGGTTCAAGAGCGAGGCCGCCTTCGCCCGACACACCGGGGTGGCGCCCATCCCGCATTGGTCGGGGGATACCGCCCGCCTGCTGCGGCCCATCCGGCACGGCAACCGTCAACTCAATGTTGCGCTGCACCGCATCGCCATGGTCCAGATCACCCACCCCGGCCCGGGCCGCGATTATTTCCAGCGGCGGATCGACGAGGGCGACAGCCGCCAAGGGGCGCTGCGCTCCCTCAAGCGGCGCCTCTCGCGGGTGGTCTACACGCGGATGAAGGCCGACAGCCGCAACAGCGGCCGCGGCCGGCATTTTCCGACCTTGCCGCGGGTGATGATGCTGCCGCTGGCCGACCTCGCCTCGGCCACACAGGCGCCCCCCGAGCGTGCCTGTGCCGGACGGCCGCGGGCGCTGGACTCCTACCAGGCAGTGCTGGCCTGTCGGATGCGCAGCTACGGCGAAAAGCCGGTCTCCATCGCCACCCAGCTGGGTGTCTCAGTCTCCACGATCAAACGGGCGCTGGCCGCTGCGACAGCCGGCTGACTACCACCTGAGCTACCGCAACAGGACTCCCATGTTTACGCCTCCACGGCAAGGCTCGCCCTCCCCAGTTGTGCTCGGGATCCAGCGATTGCATACCGATTTTTTACGGTGAGCTTCAGCCGCATCACGGTCGATGCGGCCACGACAAGAGGAATCATCTGTGAAGACCGACTCAGGTATCCGACACATCTTTGTCTTCGACGCTCCGTCGCCCGAGGCGCTGGAAGAGATGTCGGCCAACTACTACCAGGAATGCCAGATCGTCGGCGCCGCCAGCGTCGAGATCGAGCTGTTCGACGACAGCACCGTAGTGCTGTCGGCCACGCGGTACCTGCCAACCGGTGTCACCGTGCATGCCAGTGTGGCCGGTGACCGTCTCCAGGTGACGTGCACTCGCCCCGATGGCCAGCGCGTCATCATGCGTGAGTTCACAGACTGGGCGCGCTACACCGTCCACCGCGGCACTCGACAATGACCCCAGTGGGGAGTGTCCCCACGGGATCCCAGAGGCGGAAGTTCGGTGTGGGTGGCTGTCCGGGCCCGGGCGGCGTCATCCCCAGTGCCGGGAGGCTGGATCCCAGCTCCCGGTGGCGGTGGCTGTCAGGATCGGGGCAACGAAGGCATGTAGGAGCGTAAGCGCATCATCGAGGCGGTTGAGGTTACGGGGGAGTAGTGGTGTGGCCAGGCGGTTGTAGCCGCTCACCCATTGTGGGCCGGGTGCTGGTAGGTCGGCAGGAATGGTGATCCGGCGGCGGGTCTGTTCTGTTGTGAGCGCTGCTGTCACGGTGTTCGCGGCAAGTTCAGTACCGGTGCGTTGGTCGATGATGATGACCAGGTCGACCAGGTCGCGGAACCGTGTGGACGGTAGGGCTGCGGCGCCGTGGGTTTCATACATTGCGCAGATCTTGTCAGCCACCTGGTGGGCCAGTGGGATGGTGAGAAACGCCGGGAGATCGTCAACGTCGTCGACAGTGATGACCGGATCGGGCCGCACGATGTCAAGGGTGGCGAACCTGGGGCGGCGCGTGATGTCGACAGGGATGGTGTCGATTGTCGTAACGCCCAGTCGTGCAGTGATTTTCAGTGAGAGGTGGTCCTCGTCGCGGGCTGGCATGACTTCTATGTCGAAGGCGAACGGGTCGGGCGCCGGGACGGTGCCGACGAGCTTGGCGAGCTCGGCGGCTACGGTAGCCAGGGTGTGCGGGTAAGCGAAGTCGACGTCTCGGGAGTGGCGGGCGCCCGGGATGCGGGCCAGCAGTGCTGAGCCGCCCAAGAGCACCCACTTGGGGTTCGTTGCGGCGTAGACGCGGGCCAGAAAGCGCTGGGTCAGGTAATGACGGCGCAGCTCGTTGACGGGGCGGCCCGAGGCTTTGGCCGCGGCCCTGAGTCGTGTTTCGACGGCGGCGTGAAACGCTGCCGGTGTCGCGTATCGCGGCGTCATGCGGTGTCCGGTGGCGGGCGTCGCAGGCCGTAGAGATCGGTCGCACCCATCAGTTCGTGGTCGACGACGAGCTGGTCGGCGGCTCGGCGGAAAGCGGTGCCGCCCAGGTACCGCGTTGCCGCCGTATTGAGCTGATCTGTCAGCCAGGTGTCCTCGATGTCGTCGAATTGTGCTGCGGCAGCAATGGTTTTGGACAGTCCAGTCTGAGCGAGCAGTGTCTTGACCAGGGTGCGACCGTCGCCAAGTGGGGCGCCGTATTGATGGGCGTAGGGCCGCAGCGCGGCCGCAGCGTTGAGGTAGGTGATCTTGGCGTGCAGGATTGCGTCTCGGACCACCCCGCCGAGGTGGCCTCCGTCGGTGGCGGCCGCGGCCAGATCAGCCAGCGTGACGCCAACAGTGGTGGTTGGGAGCCCGCCAATCACCTGCCAGTCCGACTGCTCAAGGGCCCGTTTGTAGAGACGGGTGTCAGGGTCGCGCGTGCGTTTCCCGGCGGACAAGGTGAATTCGTTGAGGTCGGCGTCGAGATCGCCGAGCTGATGCAAGCGCGCCGCCGAACGATGCGACACGACCCCGACCGGGTCAGAGCGGCCGAGACGATCTGCGGCGGTGGCCTCGGGGTCGAGGGTGAGCCAGCTCACTTTGAGCTCGGTGAAGGGGTCCGGGGGCACGCCGGCGAGGCGGTAGACCCCGTGGTGGAGGCGGTGCAGGATGCCACTATGGGCCATCCGAGTCAGCTGTTGATGGGTAAGCCCGACGTGACGGGCCTGAGCGGTCGTGACCAGGCCCCACTGGCCAGCGGCAACATCCGCCAGCTGAAGGTACCGTTCCGATGCCGCCACAGCACAATACTACACAGTAGCGCCATGTATTGAGTTCACCGATGTCAGTATTGTGCAAAACCGCCGAGGGCGAGTGGTGGTGTGTGTCTGGTCGCGACAGACGGTTGATCGTGCCCCATAGATTGGGGGCGGGTCTCAGACTGTCGTCGCCGCCAGCCTCGCCGCGCCTGACAGAGTCGGCAGTTATCGGCATTTGTGGTGCGATCGCGGTGATAGCGGCGCTGTGGAGTGTCCGCTCATGCACCTCGGTGAGATCGCCCGTATCGAGGCGCCCGGTTGCGGTCTTCTGCAGTTCTTCAACTCCGTACACAATCATCCCGCCGCCGCTGTTCGCCATTGCAGCAACGTCTTTGGGGAAATCGTTGTAGGGGAGTCCCTTCGCGGGCGGAAGCTCCCTCTTCCAGTCGAGGTCGTCGGTGTCGGCAGCGCCCGCTTCGACTGCCGCGGAAAGGATCTCATCAGTCAGCGAGCTGGGTTGCCGCCCCAGAATTCGGTGCAGCGGGGTGAAGGCCATCGCACAAAGGTAAAGGGAGGGACCGACGATTCCGGCGGGCCATGTCGCCCTCTGCGCGAGTTAGGCCGGCGGCTCAACTCCGCCGGCCGCACACCACTCCCTGAACGGGGCTCCCAGTCTGTCCTGTACCTGCTCCTGCGGCACATTCGTATACCGCGCCAACGCCCGGAGATGGGTCCGCGTCGCGATCGCGGCCAGCACCGTGACCTTAGCCGTCGTCCCAGGCGACGAGGACAGACCTCGTGTCGGCACGTCGAACCTGGACCGCCCGGCCGGGATGGACTCGGACACACCAGATTGAATAAACCGCCCGTGGGTTGCCGCCGACAACAATGTGTACGGCTTGTCGACCTGATCTGCTCCCAGACCGGACGACTCGAACACATCGCGCACGATGCGGGATTCTGACGGCGGCCTTGCCCCGTCTTCCTGGTCGGCTCGGACAAGGTGAGGCGCCCGCGAATTGCGCGCCGTCTTTTTCTTCGGTAAGAGCCGCAGGCCCGCCGTCGCCCCGACCGCGGCAAGGTCGTCCGTTTTCGCGGCAATGTCAGGGGTCGAATCCGGATCGGTGAATTCCCAGGGAGCTCCGTAAAGGGCCACTAGCTCTTCGTTCAAGTAGCGCTGCAGGCGATCCTCTCGAGTGGGCGCGCTGATGATCAACCACGCCTTCGCGGCCGTCACGACACATGTCCGGGCCAACGGGTACGGCGAAAAGAAGACTCCGTCCGCCCTTAGAGCTGCGGCCATCCCGCGATGGAGATCGCACTGCGCGGCGACCGCGTAGAGCTGCATCGTCGCCATTCGGGTTACAGCCTGTGTGGTCAGCGTGCCGCGGTGTAGTTCATCGGCTGCGCAATCGCGCAGGCCCTCGCTGCCGATCGAGAAAGGAAACTCGAAGTCAACGGCGAGCAGTGTGTCCACCGCGTCGGTGAACCGGAGAATGATCTCCGACAGGTTCACGTATGGGGCGGCGGGCACGCCGCGCCTGCGGATATTCGCCTTGGAAGTCATGTGCTGGAACGTACACAGCGGGCGTGCAGGAGCCGATCGTGTGTAGCGGCGGTGCAATCCATCGCTGTCGACTGCAGACGCGGTCCGCGTGGCCTACCGCATCTGGATGCGGTGACGCTGTGAGGCGCTCTGTGGGTTTACCGGGTCACGTTCTTGCCGAGGAATTCGCGTAGCCGCGCCGCGCTGTCCCAGAGGAGGCCTTGGCCGATGAAGTAGCCGACAACCCAGTCTGGGCCGCACCCGGCGTCGGCCAGTTTCTGGCCATATGTACGCGTCATTGTGCCCACGTTAGTCTTAACGTCCGCCCAGCCGTTGTTCCCGTACATCCTGAGCTTGTCGAGGGTCTTCTCGATCTCTGATGGCGGAGCGGAAACGATCGCTCCGGTGAGGACATGCTTGGCGCCCACAGCGGCGGCCCAACCCGCCAAGCGCGGATGCCCCTCCGCAGGGTCACCCTCCGTCGCCAGTAACCGGATCCGACTCTTCCGAGCACCTGCCATCCCGTCGGCGAGCCGTCGAAGACTGGCCCACGGGACGAATTCGACGCTGCTCGCCTCGACCGCCCGCGATACGTCCGCTTGCTCCTCTTCGGAGTACGGACGGGGAAGCCAGAGGCACTCCGGGGGATCAGAAGGATCGAACATGGGTCGAACCCTATCTCGCCGTGGAGTGTTGCGGATTTTCTGGAGCCCCAATTGCTAGCAGCCACACTCACTGCAGACGACCTCACATCGGCTGTGAAGCGCGCCAGAGGGTTTGGTGTGTCGTCCCTTTCCATCCAGCCAGCCACGTCGCGGGTGAACGCGACCGTACGACGGGCAGCACTGACAGACCTGAAGCCGATCGAAGGAATCACCCTGGCCACTCGACTGCTCACCGGACGCGGTGGCGCCCCGAACCAGACGGACGGTCAACGACCGCTTCGAGGATCCGCTGTTTGTTGCGGATCAGGAGTGATGATGATCCCTGGTGAGGCATGGTGACGACGCCCGAAACAATAGACCCATGACAGATCCCCACGGCCTCGTGAGGCAGATCGAGCGGTTCGTTCAGGAACTGCCGACGATGACACCCCCCGATGCCGAACGCCGGCTCCTTCCGCTGCTCACGCCCATCATGGCGGCACAAGGGTTCGACGTCGTACAGCGGCCTGGGCCCGAGTCAGGATTCGACTACGTCGGCACCGCCGCCCCCGACAGCGGGAAAGAAGGACTGCTTGGCGTCGAGTACAAGCACCACAGGCGGCCTCTAGATATCACGGAGATGATCGGATCGTCGGGCTCGCGGGGCGAACTGCCGTCGGCCGAATAGTCTTCATTGGCCGGTCAGGCTTCACCGCCTCTGCGCGAGAGCGGGCTCGGCAGAATCCCGTCGCGGTAGAACTTCTCACACCCGACGACTTACTCGCCGTAGCCCGTTCGGCTGCCTCGGCTGGCGGAGAACCAGAACTTCGGATCGCCGCCCTCATACGCCGCGTCAGTGAGGAAATGGCCACGATGTGGCCCACAACCCGGATGCTCTCGACCACCTGGAATGGCGCGACCTCGAACGGATGGTGGCTGCAGTCCTAGACAGCCTCGGCTTCGAAGCAGAACTCACACGCGCGTCCAAGGATGGTGGAAAAGACATCATTCTGACGCTGCACACCGAAGCGGGCACCACGACCTACATCGTCGAACTCAAGCACTGGCGTTCGGGTAAGCGGGTCGGCGAGAACAGCGTTCGGAATTTCGTGAACGTCGTAGCGCGCGAGCATCGCGATGGGGGTCTGTTTCTCTCCACCCATGGTTTCGCCGACAAAGCGTTCGAGTCACTCACAGAAATCGAGAAGACGACAGTTCGGTTCGGAGGTAAGACAAAAGTGGTAAATCTGTGCCGGTCATTCGCCAGAGTGGGCGCCGAACTATGGTCACCCGACGACCAAGGCCCTGCCCAACTCCTGCTGTCCGACACGATCAATACTTGAGGGGCAGCGCAAAGTGTCGAGGGCTCCGTGACAGATCAATCACCTTGCAGTACAAGGAAAGTAATCCGACCGGGGTGACGATGTGGTTGATAGTGGTGGATTCGACCGTTGTGTCATCCAGGGGAGTGTCCTCGTTTCGCGACGGTCTCAATTGAGCAAACGTAGTGCAGCGTGGCCGTGCCGCCGGGGAGGATCTCCGCACGGTCGCTCTAGTGTTGGCGACCATGCTACGACTGAACAGCTACGCGAGCCGCTGGCGCGCGGCGCTTCACCTGATCGCGGCGGTAGGGGTGCTGGTGGCCCTGGGGCTACCAGTCGCGCCGGTTGCTTACGCGGGCGTGGCGACGGCGCAACTGTCGGTGACATCGACATGGCAGACGGGCTTCATCGCCCGGTTCGTCATCACCAACCCAACGGCCGCGCAGCTCACGGACTGGAAGCTGGAATTCGACTTGCCGCCAGGCGAATCCATCTTCCACAGCTGGAATAGTGCCGTCACCCAATATGGCACGCACTACGTGCTTACGCCGGCGAACTGGAATCGCATCATCCCTCCGGGTGGCACGGCCGCCGGAGGCTTTCGCGGTGTGCTGAGTGGCACGTACTCACCTCCGGTGAACTGCGTCCTCACTGGACAGTCCTACTGCATCGGAGCGTGACGTCGGCACAATGGGGCAGAAGCACGAAGGGGGACAGTAGATCTCGCCACTCCTGGCCCGTTCGGCAGTCGTCGGATTTCTGGCATCCGCCGCCGCCTGCGTCCAGATGTGTCCGCCTCGCTCGAGAAGAGCGGACTACCAATAACATGCGAGCCGTCCGAGGTTCGTATGGAGACAGGCGATCCCAGCGCATCGGCCAAGTCGGGTTCGTCGTGTGAACCCAGACGCTCGATCGGGCGGATCGCGCTCACCGTGTGTTGGCGTCTCTGTCCAGTCTGTCGAACCGCCGCGGTTCGCTCGTCTGAATAGCTCTGCGTGCCGCGCGCGCCAGTGTGTGCGGGCACCGGGCGGGGTGCACGGATCGGCGAAGGCGAACACCGCGCTCGAAACATAGTCGGAAGTGATTGTGACGGCCTGAAACAAGGGAGTCATCAATGGTCAGTTGCTGCATCGCGACGATTAACATCAGGCCAGCAGCCGCAGAGAGGAATGGTAGCGCCGCGTCAGAGGATCCTGGGTCCGGACTCGCGGGGCCGGTTGAGCACGCGAATTGCGGCTTGGCGCGTTCTGGCAGGCGGCAGGTCGGGCAATCGTCGACGCTGGGCACGTGGCGGTGCAGCTCGGCCGTCCACGAAGCGGAAGTGGTGGCGTGCAGCAGGATCGGCTCACCGAGAGCGGCGGCGTGCGCTCGCACTCCCCGCTCGTTCGCTAAGGGCAGCAGCAAGTCGGGTCGTTCGGGGTCGGTTGCGATCCACTGGTCGAACCACATTGGCACCGAAGGTCCGCTGAGGAGATCCGCCAGGATGACGGCCTTCGCGCGGGGTTGGGACGCCGGCAATCCGGCGGGCCAGCCGGCGTCGGACGCCGTCATTCCCAGGCATCGATTGGTGTTGGAGATGGTGGCGTCGTCACCGTCGATCGTCGTCCAGGTGCCGTGGTGTCCGAACTCCTGAGCCCACCAGCCGACTGCGTGCGCAACGGCGCCGGCGCCGATCACCGTCACGTCGCCCGCGTCGATGGGTCCGGTTGGGGTTCCCCCGAGATCGTGGAGGGTTCCTTATGCCGCTTGCGGCTTGGTCTTGGATTCCCTGATCTCGTAGTTGACGGGCGATAACCCGTCGGCGGAGCTGTGCCGGCG
>NZ_JAPJDO010000027.1 GCF_026242045.1 Mycobacterium pinniadriaticum | reverse complement strand
AACCTTCACTGGGGCCTCCATCCACATCTGTGGCTCTACCGGCCAGGACCCACTCCTGACGGCAACCCACGATCACATGTGGCGAGGCCCCAGCCTCCCCATACGGTCTAGAGGTATCCGTGGAACCCATTTATCGCAGCCGGCCCGGCGCCGACGCGATGGCGCCGGCCTCCGCCGAACGGGCCGAGGAAGTCGCGCCGGGGATCTGGTGCTCGCCGGGACTGACCAATTCCTACCTGCTGACGACATCGGACGGGCGCGTCGTCGTCAACACCGGCATGGGCTTCGAAGGCCCGGTGCACCGGGCCAATTTCGACGCCGTCGACTCCGCCCCGGTGCGCTTCATCCTCATCACCCAGGGCCACTACGACCACGTCGGCGGGTTGGACACTCTGCGCGATCCGGATACCAAGGTGGTGGCCCAAGCCAATTGGGAACACTGGCGCGACGACAACGAACGCCTGCTGCCTTATCGCGCCAACCGCAGTGCATTCGCCTTCTCCAGCCGGCTCGCCGACGGTATCGCCAGGATCCAGCAGCGCTTCGGCAGGAAACTTCCGGCCCAGAGCACCGCAACGGCCGATATCGTCGTCGGCGACCGGTTGTCCCTGACGGTCGGTGACCGGCGCTTCGAGCTGATCGCGACGCCCGGCGGCGAGACCACCGATTCGATGGTGGTGTGGCTACCCGATGAGCGTATCTGCCTGTGCAGCAACACCTTCGGCCCGGTATTCGGCCACATCCCGAACCTGGTCACCATGCGCGGCGACCGCTACCGCGATGCGCTGACCGTGATCGACACCATCGAGCGGGTTCGCGACCTGCGCCCCGACGTGCTGCTGACCGGGCACTTCGATCCGATCCGTGGAGCGGACCGGATCGAAGCCGAACTGAGCCGGCTGCGCGACGCCGTGCAATACGTGCACGACGCGACCGTCGCCGGGATGAACGCCGGTAAGGACGTCGGGACCCTGATGCGCGAGATCACTCTGCCCGACCAGCTCGACGTCGGCCAGGGCTACGGCAAGCTGTCCTGGGACGTGCGCGCGATCTGGGAGAACTATTCCGGCTGGTTCCACCACCGTTCGACCACCGAGCTGTACGCGACGGGGCTCGAGGCCGTCAGCGCCGATCTGGTGGAACTGGCCGGCACCGACGCGCTGACCGAGCGCGCCCGGGCTCATGTGAACAACGGCCGCCCGCTGGAGGCCATCCACCTCGCCGAGCTCGTCGCCCAGGTCTCCCCCAGCCATTCCGGGGCGCGCGCGGTACTCAAAACCGCCCACGAAAACCTCCTGGCGGACAGCGTCAACTTCTGGGAGTCCGCCTGGCTGACCATGCAGATCGAAAGGTACACATGACCGCCCAGCTCCGCTTCGACTTCACCGGCACCCAGGCTCTGGTCACCGGGGCGACCAGCGGGATCGGGCATGCCGTGGCCGTGCTCTTCCGCGACGCCGGCGCTGACGTCATCGTCACCGGCACCAGACCCGCTGCCGCCGAGTACGACACCGACCTGTCCGGGATGACCTACCGCCAGCTTGTCCTCACCGACAACGCCTCCATCGACGTTCTGGCCCAGGACATCTCGGCCCTCGACGTCCTGGTGAACAACGCCGGCGCCAACTTTCCCGGTGGCCTCGACGAGTCCACACCCGACGGGTTCGCCGCCTCCGTCGCGCTGAACCTCACCGGTCCGTACCGGCTCACCGTCGGGCTCAGGCGTGCGCTGAAGTCCTCCGGCGCGGCCGGTGGGGCGAGCGTGGTCAACCTGGCGTCGATGTCCGCGCTGCGTGCGGTCACCATGGTTCCCGGTTACGGAGCCGCCAAATCCGGCGTCATCAACATCACCCGCAATCTGGCCGTCAAGTGGGCCAAGCACGGAATCCGGGTCAACGCGGTGGCGCCGGGCACCATCGAGACCGCGATGACCGCGCCGATGCATGCCGTTCCGGAGATCGTGGCAACCGAGATCGCGCACATCCCGGCCGGCCGGATGGGCACCGTCGGCGAGGTCGCCCCCGCCATCGCGTTCCTGTGCACCGCGCAGAGCAGCTACATCAACGGCGCCGTGCTGGTCGTCGACGGCGCCTCCGACTGCGTATAGCGGCGAATCTGGGCGTACCGTATTCGGGTGCCCCGTCAGGTCCTGTTCATCTACAACGATCCGACCGCCCCCGAAGCGCTGCTCGGCGAGACGTTCACCGAACTCGGCTTCGATGTCGACACATTCGAGGTGGTTCCGGCGGAGCGGGCCGCCGATCCGGTCCTCGACGTCACCTTTCCCGACCCGACCCGTTACGACGTGATCGTGCCATTGGGCTCGCGGTGGGCGGTCTACGACGAGCGACTGCCGTGGGTGGCCGGTGAGATCGACACCGTACGGCGTGCCGTGGATGCCGGTATCGGGGTGCTCGGGGTGTGCTTCGGCGGCCAACTCGTGGCCGCCGCGCTCGGCGGTTCGGTGCAGCGCTCCACCGAACCCGAAGTCGGCTGGCATCCGGTGCACAGCACCGACCACGAACTGGTGCCCGACGGGCCATGGTTCCAATGGCACTTCGACCGGTTCACCGCGCCGCCTGGTGCCCGTGAGATCGCCCGAAATGACCGCGCCTCACAAGCTTTCGTCTCCGGCTCGGCAATGGGCCTGCAATTCCACCCCGAACTCGACCACAAGCTTCTCGAGCTGTGGATCGACGGCGACGACGGCGACCTCGCCGAACTCGGACTGCGCCACGACGACCTGCGGGCGGACACCACCACCCACGTCGACGATGCCGCCCGCCGGCTACGGCTTCTGGTGCGGGGGTTCCTTGACAAGGTCGTTGGCTAGCCGACGGCGGCGAGCGGCCGCCGTGACACTTGCCGCGCTGCTGGTGCTGACCGCCTGTACAGCACCGCACAAACCCGCCGCGACCTCACCACCGACGAGTCCACCCCGGGCCGAGGCGATCGACAAGATCGTGCGGGACACGATCGCCCAGGCACACCTCAAGGCGGTGCTGGTCCGGGTCACCGTCGACGACAAGGACGTGCTGACTCGCGCCTTCGGCGAGTCGATGACCGGGGTGCCCGCCACCACCGCGATGCACTTCCGCAACGGGGCCGTCGCGATCTCCTATGTGGCCACGTTGTTGCTGCGGCTCGTCGACGAGAAGAAGGTCAACCTCGACGACAAACTGGCCAAGTGGCTGCCCGATGTGCCCAACTCCGAACGCGTGACGCTGGGCCAGCTCGCGCAGATGACCTCGGGCTACGCCGATTACGTCATCGGCAACGAGCCGATGAACGCCGAGCTCTACCGCGACCCGTTCCGGCAGTGGACGCCCCAACAGTTGCTGGCGTACGCCATCGACAAGCCGTTGCTCTACGAACCGGGCACGAACTGGAACTATTCGCATACCAGCTATGTGCTGCTCGGCCTCGCCCTCGAGAAGGCCACCGGCCAGGACATGCCAACGTTGTTGAGCCAGCAGGTACTCGACCCCCTCGGCCTGACCAACACGGCCGATTCGTTCACCCCGGAGATACCAACGCCGGCACTACACGCGTTCACCTCAGAACGCCGCCAGGCCCTCCACATTCCCTCTGGCACAACGTTTTACGAAGAGTCCACCTTCTGGAATCCGTCGTGGACCATCACCCATGGCGCCATCCAGACCACCGACATCCACGACCTGGCGGCCACCGCCGAAGGGATCGGTTCGGGCCGGCTGCTGTCCGCGGATTCCTACCGCAGGATGATCTCCACGAACCTGCGCGGCAAGACCACCGCGCTGCCGGGCTGCCCCACGTGCGGTGTTCAGGATGACTTCTACACCTACGGATTGGGGATCGTGATCTCCGGGAAGTGGCTGTTGCAGAACCCGCTGTTCTCTGGTTACGCGGCACTGGAGGCATACCTGCCCGACCGCCGCATCGCTATCGCGGTGGCGGTGACCTACGACCAGGACGCATTCGACTCCGAAGGCGAGTACACCAACGAGGCCGACGCATTGTTCCGCAAGATCGGCGCCGAGGTGGCCCCCGACGACGCACCGCCGGTCCGCCCGCCGAAATAGGACCGACCAGCAACATGGCAATCGCGGCTGAACAGCACAGTTTCTGTACCTGGCGAAAGCGATACAGGCCAGCGGGTGAGGACCCCCCGTCACCGGCCGCGCCGCCGCAAATCGTTCACCCAATCGCAACCTCAGATGACTAGCGTGCCCGGCATGTCCGCCGCCGCACAACAGCTGGACCGGCTGCAAGATGAAGTCGACGCACTACTGGCCCGGCTGACCGATGCCGAGTCCAGGTGGCGGCCGTGGACCGATCCGGTCGCCACCGAAAACTATTCCAGTGCTATCAATTTGGTCCACTACTGGGCATTGCGGCAGGTCGACCTGCGTGACCTGCAACTGCGATTGGCCGACATCGGGCTGTCTTCACTGGGCCGCAGCGAGGCTCATGTGCGGGCCACACTGCGGGTGGTGTCGGCCGCGATCGCCGCGCTGCGCGGCCAGGGCTGGACGCCCGAGGTCCAGGATTGCGCGGCGATCGCCCAAGGCGCGCAGCTGCTCGAGCGCAACGCCGTCGAACTGTTGGGCCCGGCCGCCGAGGACCGGGCGGCGAGGATCATGGTGACCCTGCCCTCGGAGGCCGCCGGCGATCCCACTCTGGTGCGCTTGCTCCTGGATTCGGGTATGCGGATCGCCCGGATCAACTGCGCCCACGACGATGCGACGGCCTGGAAGGCGATGGCCGCCAACGTCCGCGCCGCGGCCGCGGCTGCCGGCCGGCCCTGCCTGGTGGCGATGGACCTCGGTGGCCCGAAACTGCGCACCGGCCCCCTGGAGCCCGGACCGCAGGTGGTGCGGCTGCGGCCGACCCGCAACGCACAGGGCCAGGTGGTGGCCGCCGCCCGCGGATGGCTGACCTCGGCAAGACGACCGGCCCGGCCGCCGGAGCCGGGGCTGGCCACGTTGCCCGTGGACCCCGAATGGCTGGCCAACCGCGCCGAAGGCGACGAGTTGGTGCTGCGCGACACCCGCGGATCCAAGCGCCGATTGCTGCTCGCGGCGGCCGCACCCGGCGGGTTCGTGGTGACCACCGAGAAGACCGCGTACCTGGGCACGGGAACCGTGTTGAAGGCCGGTAAGCGGGATTTGACCGAGGTCGGCGAGCTGCCCGCGATCGAGCAGAGTATCCGGCTGGCCGCCGGCGACATCGTGCGGCTGACCCGGGACTGCACGCCCGCGCCCGTCGACGACGACCAGCCCCGCCGCATCGGGTGCACGCTGCCGGAAGTGTTCGACAACGCCGTGGTGGCCGACCGGATCTACTTCGACGACGGCAAGCTCGGCGGTGAGGTCATCGCCGTCGCCGCCGACAGCCTCGATGTCCGCATCGACCGCCCCGCCCACGGCACGGCGAAACTGCGTGCCGGCAAAGGGATCAACGTGCCGGACACCGATCTGCCGATCTCGGCACTCACCGACAAGGACGTGGCCGATCTCGCGATGGTGATCGAGCTCGCCGACTTCGTCCAACTGTCGTTCGTCCGGGAACCCGCCGACGTCATCCGCCTGTTCGACGAACTGCGCCGCCTCGGCGACCACGACCTGGGTGTGGTGCTCAAGATCGAAACCCGCCAGGCCTTCGAACAGTTGCCGCAGCTGTTGCTCACCGCGATGCGACGCAATCGGGTCGGCGTGATGATCGCCCGCGGGGACCTGGCTGTGGAAACCGGATTCGAGCGGATGGCCGAGCTGCAGGAGGAGACCCTGTGGCTGTGCGAGGCCGCGCATCTACCGGTGATCTGGGCGACCCAGGTGCTTGAGCAACTGGCCACAACCGGGCGCCCGTCACGCGCCGAGATCAGCGATGCGGCAATGGCCGAACGCGCCGAGTGCGTGATGCTGAACAAGGGCCCCTACATCGCCGACGCGGTCGTCACCCTTGACGACATCCTCGGCCGGATGGCCGGTCACGAGTACAAAAAGAGCCCGCTGCTCCGCAGCCTGCACTCGTGGCGCGCCAAGGACTAGGACCCCGTCGGGTCGTGCCCCAGCTGGTGGGCCAGTGCGGCCTCGATGGTCGGCTGCCGGAACCGGTGTCCCAGCCCCTGCAGCGTGGTGGGCAGCACGCGTTGGTCGGCTTCGGCCAATTCCCTGGCGCCCTGCCTGCCGAGCAAGAGCCGCGGGCCGAGCGACGGCACCGGTAGCACCGCGGGGCGGTGCAGGGTCGCGGCCAATGCTTTGGTATATGCGCTGTTGCGCAGCGGATTTGGCGCGACGGCGTTAATCGGCCCGGCCAGTCGGTCATCGTAGGCGGCGCGGTAGTAGATGTCGAGCAGGTCGTCGAGACCGATCCAGGACAGCCACTGCCGGCCGCTGCCCAGTCGGCCCCCCAGACCGGCGGCGAACAGCGGCCGCATCATCCGTAGGGTGCCACCGCGGGCGGACTGCACGATCCCGGTGCGCACGCAGACCGTGCGCACCCCGGCGCGGGTCGCGGGTTCGGTGGCCGCCTCCCAGTCGGCCACGACATCGGCCAGGAAGCCGTCACCGCGGGCACTGTCCTCGCCCAGCAGCGCGTCCCCGCGGTCGTATCCGTAGATGCCGATGGCCGAGGCGCAGACGAACGCGCTCAATCCGCCGCTCGCCGCGGCCACCTCGGCCAGCCGCCGGGTCGGCTCGATCCGCGAGTCGCGGATCGCCGCGCGGTGGTGGTCGGTGAACCGTCCGGCGATGCTGGCGCCCGCGAGGTGGATGACGGTGTCGATTCCCTCGAACAGATCGGCGGCGGGATGGCTTGGTTCCCAACGACGTTCATCGGGCCGGACCGGATCGCGACGCACCAGGCGGATCACCCGATGCCCGCCGGTCGTGAGCAGCGCGGTCAGCGCGCTGCCCACCAGTCCGGACGAGCCGGTGATCGCGACGGCCAGCTGACCCGCGCCGGCTCGCGCCGCGTCGCGGTGCGCGGCGAGATCGTCGGCCAACTGGCGGTGCCGATAGACGAACGTCGAGCGCAGCGCAGCGCCCGGCACGGTGGTGTCGACCTCGTCGTGCACCGTCGTGGTGCCCGCGCCGGCGTCGCTGAACCGGTGGGTGTGCCGCCACCACCCGATGATCCGCGCCGGCAGGGTCATCACGCCCCCCGAGGACAGCACGTCCACGAACTGATGCGGCGGGTCGTAACCGGCCGGGTCGTGCTGGGCGATCCACCGCAGGCCGCCCGGCAGACCGAGGACCGCACGCCCGTCGGCCAGCGACTCGGTCTCGGCCACGACATGCATCGGCTGCCACGGCGGGATCAGCCGCCGCATGGCGCCGGGCCGGGTGTGCCAGCCGAACACCTCATCGATGGGATGGTCGACGACGCTGGAGTAGTGGATGCCCATTCCGTGTCTTTACCCGCTCGAGCAGGAAAGGGATCAGCGTGAGCCGGACTCGCCGGACGGTTCGTCCTCGGTCTCGGTCTCGGACTTTGGTTCGGTCGCGGATTCGGTCTCGGACTCGCCGTCGGCCGCGGGTTCCTCGGGTTCGTCGGCCGCGTCCGATACCTCGTCGGGCTGGTCTTCGGCGGTCGCCTCGTCGTCGGGATAGTCGGCGTCGAACGTCGCGTACGTGGAGTCCAGCGCCTCACCGGTTTCCGCGTACGCGGTGGTCTCGGCGGTGGCGAATGATTCCGCGGAATCGTCGGCCGCCGCAGCAGCCGCGGGCTCGCCGCCGTCGACGCGGTTCTGCCGCTCCCGAATCGCATCGACGATCAGCAGGATCACCCCGAGCACACTGGCCGCGATACACACCCAGGCGACCAACTCATTGCTGGTGACGACCGCGGTGACCAGAGCCGCGAGGCCGATCACCGCCAAAACCAGCGCAACGATCAGCATCGATCAACCTCCAGCCGGCAGGAGCTTAGTTGTTTCCCCGGTTGAACTGGTTGAACCCGCCGCCGTCGCTGTTGGCGCCGGAATCGACCGGCGCGGCCGACCCGCGCTGCCCGAGCTCCTCGAGCTGGGACTCCAGGTACGTCTTGAGCCGGGTGCGGTACTCCCGCTCGAAGGTGCGCAGTTGCTCCAGCCGTCCCTCGAGGACGGTGCGCTGCTGGTTGATCGTGCCCATGATCTCGGTGTGCTTGCGCTCAGCGTCAGCCTGCAGGGCATCGGCCTTCTCCTGGGCCTGCCGCAGCTGGGTTTCCGAGCGGGTCTGCGCGTCGCTGAGCATCGCGTCGGCACGCTGCTTGGCATCGGCAACCGTGGTCTCCGCGGTGTGGCGGGCCTCCGAGAGGATCTGGTCGGCGTTCGCGCGGGCGTCAGCCAGCAGCTTGTCGGCCTCGGCCTTCGCGGTGCCGGTGAGCCGGTCGGCAGTGTCCTGGGCCAGGGCCAGCACTCGCGCGGCCTTGATGGCCTGCTCCTCGCTGGCGGCCGGGCTGGGCGCAGGCTGCGGCGCGGGCGCGGGGGCCGGCTCCGGTTCCGGCTCGGGCTGGTAGAGCGGAATCGCCTGAGTGGGTTGCGGTACCGCGCCACCGGCGCGGGCGGCGCCCAGCTCCTGGTCGAGCTCGGCGACCCGCTGGCGCAGATCCGAGTTCTCCTCGATGAGACGGGTCAGCTCGTTCTCCACCAGGTCGAGGAAGGCGTCGACCTCGTCCTCGTTGTAGCCTCGCTTGCCGATGGGCGGCTTGCTGAATGCCACATTGTGCACGTCGGCCGGTGTAAGCGGCATCATCTGCCCCCTCGGGTCTGGGCGGTCAAACCGGTCTGCAAAGTGTAGAACGCGTCTAACGTTCGTTCCGTACTGTAACTGGCGTCCATCCTGTCACACCAGAACCGTCGGTTGCCTAATTAAGAGCTAATTTCAATTTTCCGATACCGCTTCCCCGGCGTGGCTCATCGCGATTCGCGACCCGTTGAGGTACCTTGCCGCCCCTAGGCGGCAGCCCCGAATGCCAGCTGCATCCCGATGAAGGCCACCAGCAGCAGCACCATGATCGACAGGTCGAACCGGACCGCGCCGATCGTCAACTGCGGGATAAGTCGACGTAACAGCTTCACCGGCGGATCGGTGACGGTCATGATCAGCTCCAGCATCACGACGGTGAACCCGCGCGGGTGCCAATCGCGGCTGAAAGAACGGATGAACTCGACGACGACCCGGGCGATCAGCAGCAGCCAGAAGACGAACAGCGCGAAGCCCAGGATTTCGAAGAACAGCGACAACTAAAGCCGGTCCTTAATCAACAGCGGATGTGACATTGCCGACATCGCTGGTTTGGACCCAGCGCGACGCCGTCAGCCTACCTAAGTCTTCGCGGGCCCTTCGGCGGACTCCGCCGACCAGCACCCAGCCTGCCTATTGGTAGCTGTAGAAACCCGCTTCGGCGATCCGCCGGCGCTCCTCGGCGCTGACGTCGACGTCGGCCGGCGACAGCAGGAACACCTTCGTGGCCACCTTGTCGAAGGACCCGCGCAGGGCGAAGGCCAGTCCGGCGGCGAAGTCGACCAGCCGCTTGGCGTCGGCGTTGTCCATCGAGACCAGGTCCATGATCACCGGCTGGCCGTCACGGAAGCGTTCACCGATGGTGCGGGCCTCGCTGTAGTCCTTGGGGCGCAACGTGGTGATCTTCGACAACGGGCTGCCCGCCTCGAACAACTCGGCCATCCGGCGTGGATCCATCGCCAGTGCGCCACGGGTGGACCCGCGCAGTGAGCCGAACCGGGACCCCCGCGGCATGTCGTGCGGGTGCTCGAAATCGCGCGGGCGGAAGCGCGGCTCCTCGCCGTACTGGGCGCGGAAGCCGCCCGTCGGGGCGTAGTCGGCATCGCGGGAGTCGCGGAGGTCTTCGTACTCGCGCCCCATCCGCGGATCGCGGTCGTCGTAGCGGCCCGGCCGCTCGTAGTCGTCGTCGGCGAAACGCTCCCGGCGGGAGTAGCCGCGGTGGGCGCCGCGATCGTCGTCGTCGTAGTACTCGTCGTCGTAGTCGTCCATAGGAGCCATGCCGAAGTAGGCCTTGACCTTGTGGAGTGTGCTCATCGCTGGACCCTTCTGAAAGCGTGAAGTTCGGTGTCTGTGATGAAGATGTGACTGGAGTGACTACTCAGGGAGACGTTAGAGGACGTTGTCCCATAAGCGCGGTTCCGACACGCACACACGTCGAACCGTGTCGCACCGCGGCTTCCAGGTCACCGGACATCCCCGCCGACAGCTCCGTCGCGGCGGGGTGGTTGTGCAGGACGCGGTCATGCTCGGCGGCCAGCGCCGCGAACGCCGTGTCGGGGTCGGACCCCAATGGCGGGACGGCCATCAGGCCGACCAGCCGCAGCCCGCCGGACCCGGCGACCTGGGCGCACAACTCGTCGACGGCGCCGGGGTCGCCGATGTCCACCCCGCCACGCGAGGTGTCCCCGTCGAGACTGATCTGGACGAACACCCGCACCGGTGCGGTCCGCGCACCGTCGTCGATAGCACGCGCGGCACCGCGGTCCAGCGCGGCGGCCACCTTGGCGCTGCTCAGCGAGTGCACCGTATCCGCCCATGCGGCAACGGCTTTGGCCTTGTTGCGCTGAATCTGGCCGACCATGTGCCAGCGCACGTCCGACGCACCGGTGAGCTCGCCGAACTCGGCGATCTTGGCCGAGGCTTCCTGCTCGCGGGATTCGCCGAACGCGCGGCAGCCCAGCCGCCACAGGATCGCGACGTCGGTGGCCGGGAAGAACTTGGTGATGGGTAGCAGGTCGATGTCGGTGACGTCGCGGCCGGCGGCATCCGCTGCGGCAGAGAGCCGGTTTCGCAGCGCGGCCAGTGCGGTCGCGAGATCGGATTCCCGGGTCGCGGCGCCGGTCATTCCATCCACACCAGACAGGCCAGCCGGCCCGTCGGGGCGTCGCGGCGGTGGCTGAACAAATTCTTGTCGGCCACAGTGCAGCGCGGGTCGGCGTCGATGGCGCGCACACCAGCATCGGTCAACTGCCGGGCGATTCCGGCCCGCAGGTCCAACCCCGCCGTTCCCCGCGAGGTGGTGGTTCGACTACCCGGCAACCGAGCTTCCACATCAGCGGCCATCGGTGCCGGCACCTCATAATTGGCGCCACTGACCGCGGGGCCCAACACCACGGAGATGTCCTCGGTGTGCGCGCCGTTGGCGATCATGGCCGCCAGGGCACGCAGCACCACACCGTCGGCGGCGCCGACCCGGCCGGCGTGCACGGCGGCCACCACGCCGGCGCGGGCGTCGGCCATCAGGACCGGCACGCAGTCGGCCGTCACCACGGCCAGTGCGAGCCCCGGCGTCGTGGTGACCAGGGCGTCGGTGTCGTCGACGGCATCGGAGCGGGGTTCGGTGACAACCGCGACGCGGTCACTGTGCACCTGGTTCATCCAGACCACGTGGTCATCGGCGAGCCCGATGGCGGCGGCCAGGCGCGCGCGGTTGGCCGCCACCGCCGCCGGGTCGTCGCCGACGTGGTCACCAAGATTGAACGTGTCGAATGGGGGCGCCGAGACACCACCGGCGCGGGTGGTGGTCACGCGACGGATACGAACGGTCACAAACCCAGTATCGGCGGCGGTGACGGTGGGGTCAGCGCCGCATGAACGGCGGCACGTCGACGTCGTCGTCGGAGATACCGTCGTCGCCGCCACCGATGCTCACCGTCGCGCCGTTGGTGTGCGCCGGCACGCTGGCGGCGTCGATCGGGTCGAAGAGCGAAGAACTCAGCTTGCCCGCCGCGCCGGGGGCGATCGGCTGGGCCCCGGTGGTCGCTCCCCCGACGACGGGCTTGCGGCTGGCGCTGGCCGAGTCGAACCCGGCCGCGATGACCGTGACCCGGACCTCGTCACCGAGCGAGTCGTCGATCACGGTGCCGAAGATGATGTTGGCGTCCTGGTGGGCGGCGTCCTGTACCAGCGAGGCGGCCTCGTTGATCTCGAACAGACCCAGGTCGCTGCCGCCGGCCACCGACAGCAGCACGCCCTGGGCGCCCTCCATCGAGGCCTCCAGCAGCGGCGAGTTGATGGCGATCTCGGCGGCCTTGAGCGCACGACCGTCACCGCGCGCCGAACCGATGCCCATCAGGGCGGTTCCGGCACCGCTCATCACACCCTTGACGTCGGCGAAGTCGACGTTGATCAGGCCGGGAGTGGTGATCAGATCGGTGATGCCCTGCACGCCGTTGAGCAGCACCTCGTCGGCACTGCGGAACGCGTCCATCAGCGAGACCTGGGCATCGCCCATCTGCAGCAGCCGGTCGTTGGGGATGACGATCAGGGTGTCGCAGCTCTCCCGCAGCGCCTGGATGCCCGACTCGGCCTGATTGGAGCGTCGCTTGCCCTCGAAGGAGAACGGCCGGGTCACCACGCCGACGGTCAGTGCACCGAGCTTGCGGGCGATGTTGGCCACCACCGGCGCACCGCCGGTACCGGTACCGCCACCTTCACCTGCGGTGACGAACACCATGTCGGCGCCGCGCAGCAGCTCCTCGATCTCGTCCTTGGCGTCCTCGGCAGCCTTGCGGCCGACCTCCGGATCCGCCCCGGCCCCCAGGCCGCGGGTGGAGTCGCGACCGACGTCGAGCTTGACGTCGGCATCGCTCATCAACAGTGCCTGGGCGTCGGTGTTGATCGCGATGAACTCCACGCCCTTGAGTCCCTGCTCGATCATTCGGTTGACGGCGTTGACGCCGCCGCCGCCGATGCCAACGACCTTGATCACGGCGAGGTAGTTATGCGGGGGGGTCATCGTCTGTCTTCCTCCCAGGTGGGGATCGGGTCCTGCGAGCTTCTGGGCAAACCCTCAACCTCAACCAGAGGCTTAGAGTTATGTCAAGTAGCGCCGCGCAACCAGAACGGTATGGCCGGTCGGGGCTGGATTGGGGAGGCGCGCCGACGTGTCGCGGGCGAATTTGTCGGCGATTCTCGCCCGCACTACTTGACGGTCGGCAGATCCGGACTCGAGACGTCGTAGACGTGGCCCGGCTGGGTCAGCAGGGCCGCCAGCTTCTCGGCCTTCTCCTCGGTGCGGTCGGTCGTCCCCCACACGACGGTGCGACCGTCGGTCAGTGTCAGCGTCACCGACGCCACCGACGGCGCGGCGATCCGGCTGACCTGAGCCACCACCTCCGGGCGCAGCGCCGTCATCACCTCCAACGCGGCCTTGGTCGGCGGATCGCTGGGACCAGGGTGGTCGACGTCGATATAGGGCAGCCCAGGCGGGGGCGGCGCGGTCGCGAAATCCACGCCGTCCTTGTCGAACAGGTGCGGACCGTCGGGGTAGTCCTTCACCACGATCGGGATCCGCTCCACGATGGTGATCCGCAGTGTCGACGGGTACTCCCGCTGCACACGCGCGCTGGCCACCCGCCGGATTCCGGCCACCCGGTCGGCGACCTCGTCGGTGTTGATCTGCAACAGCGGTGTGCCGAGGGTCACCTTCGCCGCGTCGACGACCTCCTCGCGGCTGATCGCTCCGATCCCGGTGATCACCAGCGAGCGGGCCGACATGAGCGGGGTGAAGTAGAGCACCAGCCCCAACCCGACGCTGACGATCGTGAGCACGATCAGCCAGGTGATCAGCTTCAGGCCGCGGACCGCCCTCTTGCCCAACGGTTTCGGGGCCGCGACGGTCTGCCCTCGGGCTCTGCGCATCGCCTCCCGGCGGGCCTCTTCGATCGCCGTCGCCCGAGCCTGCGCGGCGCGGCGCTCGGCGCGCTCGCGGCGTTCCCGCATGCGAGGCCCCTCGACGACGTCAGGCTCCTCGGGGCCGTTCGGAGTCGGGGCCGCTGCCGGTTCCGCGTCGAGATCGACGTTTTGCCCGTCGTCACTCGCACTTTCCTGCCCGTTTGTCGGTTTGGGCAGGATCGGCGGCGCTTCGCCCTCATCCTCGGTCACCGGTTGTCCCCCGGCATCGACCGGTTCGCCTTGGCATGCAGGGCGGTCAGGATCTCCTGGCCGAGCATCGTCACGTCGCCGGCGCCCATGGTGACCACGACATCACCCGGCCTGGCCGCGGCCGCAACCTGTGCGGCGACCGCCGAGAAGTCGGCGACATAGTGCACCGGCACTCTGACGTGCTCGGCCACCGTGGCGCCGCTGATCCCGGCCAGCGGCTGCTCGCGCGCCGCGTAGACGTCGAGCACGAATGCCTCGTCGGCGATGTCCAGCGCATGAGCGAACTCACGCGCGAAAGTCTTTGTGCGCGAATATAAGTGGGGTTGAAAAACGACGATGCTACGGGCGCCGGTGAGGGTGGGGTGGCCGGTACGGTCCTGCTGGGCGATCGCCCGCAATGCGGTCAGCGCGGCCCTGACCTCGGTAGGGTGATGGGCATAGTCGTCGAAGATCCGCACCCCGTCGGCGGTGCCGACGAGTTCGAAGCGACGCCGCACCCCCTCGAAACCGGCCAGCCCATCGAGCACCACGTCCACCGGTGCACCACTCTCGACCGCGGCCAGCAGCGCGGCCAGAGCGTTGAGGGCCATGTGCCGGCCCGGCACCGCCAGCCGCATCACCCGCTGGTGCGCCTCACCGGCCAGCTGGATGTGGGCGACCGCACCGGTGCCGTGCTGCTCCCAGCCGACCAGCGCGCCGGCCAGTCCCTCACCCGGGCCTTCGCCATACCGAAGCACCCGAACCCCAAGGGCCGCACTGCGTTCGGCCAGCGCGGCCGCACCGGGATCATCGGCGCACACGACTAGCGCGCCGCCGGGGGCCAGCCGCTCGACGAACGCGTCGAACACCGCGCTGTAGGCCTCCGCGCTACCGAAGAAGTCCAGGTGGTCGGCTTCGATGTTGGTCACCACCGCCACGTCGGGGGTGTACTCCAGCAGTGAACCGTCACTCTCGTCGGCCTCGGCGACGAAACAGTCGCCGCTGCCGTGGTGCGCGTTGGTGCCCGCCTCCCCCAGGTCACCGCCGACGGCGAAGGACGGATCCACGCCGGCGTGTTGCAGTGCGACGATCAGCATCGACGTGGTGGTGGTCTTGCCGTGGGTCCCGGTGACCATCAAAGTGCGGTGGCCGGCCATCAGCTTGGCCAGTACCACCGGCCGCAGGATCACCGGAATCGCGCGCCTGCGCGCCTCGACCAGCTCGGGGTTGGTTTTCGGGATGGCGGCATGGGTGGTGATCACCGCGGTGACGCCGCCCGGCAGCAGGTCGAGGTTGGCCGCGTCGTGGCCGATGCTGATCGCGGCCCCCCGCGCGCGCAGGGCGACGACACCGCGGGACTCCTTGGCGTCGGATCCCGACACCAGGCCACCGCGATCCAGCAGGATCCGGGCGATACCGGACATCCCGGCACCACCGATGCCGACCATGTGCACCCGCTGCAGTTCCGGCGGCAATCCCTTAGGCACGGTCATCGCCGGCCCTTCCGGGTCGATGACGACCGCGCCACGTCGAGCGCCACCTCGGCGACCCGCTGGGCGGCGTCGCGGTGGCCGACCAGTGCGGCGGCGGTCGTCATCGCCTGCAACCGCGACTCATCGGCGAGCAGGCCGGCCACCTCACGGGCGACGAACGCCTGAGTGAGCTGGGCGTCCTCGACCAGCAGCCCGCCCCCGGGGGCCACCACCGGCAGTGCGTTGAGCCGCTGCTCACCGTTGCCGATCGGCAGCGGCACGTAGACCGCGGGCAGTCCGACCGCCGACACTTCGGCCACCGTCATCGCCCCGGACCGGCAGATCGCCAGGTCGGCGGCCGCGTACGCCAGGTCCATCCGGTCCAGATAGGGCACCGCCACGTAGGGCGGGTCCCCTGGCCGCGGCGTCCGCAGGTCGAGGGTGTTCTTGGGGCCGTGAGCATGCAGTACCGCGATGCCCGCGGCGGCCAGATCGGCCGCCGCGGCCGACACCGCACGGTTGATCGACGCCGCACCCTGCGAGCCACCGAACACCAGCAGCACCGTGGCGTCGTCGGCGAAGCCGAAGTATTCGCGGGCCTGGGCGCGAAGAGCCGTCCGGTCCAGGGTCGTGATCGACGCGCGCACCGGCATACCGACCACCTCGGCATGCCGCAATCCCGAGTCCGGCACAGCGGCCAGCACCTTGCGGGCGCTGCGGGCGCCGAGCTTATTGGCGATACCGGCACGCGCGTTGGCCTCGTGCACGACGACCGGGATGCGACGACGCGCCGCCAGGTAGGCGGGAACGGCGACATACCCACCGAAGCCGATCACCACGTCGGCCCTGACGCTGTCGAGCACGGCCCTGGTCTCGGCGACCGCGCGGCGCACCCGGATCGGTAGGCGCATGAGGTCGCCGTTGAGTTTGCGCGGTAGCGGGACCGGGGTGATGAGTTCCAGGTCGTAGCCGCGGTCGGGCACCAGCCGGGTCTCCAGCCCGCGGGCGGTCCCCAACGCGGTGATCCGGACGGTCGGGTCAAGCGTCCTCAGCGCGTCGGCCACCGCCATCGCCGGTTCGACATGTCCGGCGGTGCCACCCCCGGCAAGCACAACCGACACCGAGACATTCACCCGTAACGCTGACCTTCCAATGCGCGGGACCGCCGTGCGCGGCTACTTCCCTCATTCGGATGCTGCGCGCTGTTTCGCGGAGCGTCACCATGATGCCCTGAGCGTCGGGCGGAACGCTGGGCCGTCCGGGTTTTGGCAGGTAGCGCCGTGCGGTCGCGGGCGGGTTGGGGTTTGCGGGCTGGCTTCTTGACCGGCTTCTTGGCCGGCCGGACCGGTTTGGCGGGCCGGGCGGACTTGTCCGCGGGCTTGGAGCGCAACCGATCGCGCAACGCCTCCACCCGCGACGGGACGTAGGGCGCGGGCAGCGGCAGCCGCAGCAGCCGGTTCATCCGGTCGTCGCGGCCCGCGCGCAGGGCGGCCACCGCCTCCGGTTCGTGGCGGGCGGCGTTGGCCATCAGCCCGATCATGAACAACGTTGTCGCCGTTGATGTTCCACCCGCGGAGATGAGTGGTAGCTGAATGCCGGTGACCGGCAGCAGGCCGATAACATAGCCGACGTTGATGAACACCTGGCCGACCACCCACATGGTGGCGGTGGCGGTCAGCAGGCGCAGGAACGGATCGGCCGAGCGGCGGGCGATCCGCATCCCGGTGTAGGCGAACAGCCCGAACAGGGCCAACAGCCCGAACGCGCCGACGAAGCCGAGCTCCTCACCGATGATCGCGAAGATGAAGTCGTTGTGCGCGTTGGGCAGGTAGTTCCATTTCGCGGTTCCCTGGCCCAGCCCGTCACCGAAGACGCCGCCGTTGGCCAGTGCGAACTTGGCCTGGCGGGCCTGGTAGCCCGAGCCCTGCGTATCTGCGCTGGGGTCAAGCCAGGAGCGCACCCGATCCGAGCGGTAGCCCTCCGAGACCGCCAGGACCGCGGCGGCCCCGACCGCGGCGGCCAGCGAACTGACGAACACCTTCAGCGGCAGGCCGGCGTACCAGAGCAGGGCCAGCAGGATGATGCCCAGCGACACCGTCTGCCCGAGGTCGGGCTGGGCGACGATGAGCGCGAGCGCCACCACCGCGGCGGGGATCAACGGGATCAGCATCTCCCGCAGCGATGCCCGCTCCATGCGACGGGTCGCCAGCAGGTGGGCGCCCCAGATGGCGAACGCGATCTTGGTCAGCTCCGAAGGCTGCATGGACAGGCCCGCCACGACAAACCAACCGCGGGTGCCGTTGGACTCCCGGCCGATACCGGGGATCAGCACCAACACCAGCATGACGATGGTGACAGCGAACGCGGAGAACGCGGTGCGGCGCAGGAACCGCACCGACACCCGCAGCGCGAACCAGAAGCCGAACAGCCCGAGCACGGTCCACAGCACCTGGCGGCCGAAGATCGCCCACGGCGAGCCGTCCTCGTCGTAGGAGTGCACTCCCGATGCCGACAAAACCATGATCAAACCGAGCGTCACCAGCAGCGCGGCCACCGAGATGATCAGGTGGAATGACGTCATCGGCCGGCCCAGCCAGGCGCCGAACCGGCGGTGTACGTCGAACCGGGACGCGCGCGGCGCCTCGTCGGTGGACACCGGCTCGGTCGGGGCTTCCGCCTCGGTGGCCTCGGCGGCGCCCTCCTCGGCCTCGACGGTGTCGACGGCCCCCGCGGAGGCCGGGGTGTCCGGAGTGTCCGCCGCGCCGCGACGGCGCAGCCGGGACAGGATCTTGGCCACGGCCGCTACCGGGCCGTGGCGCGCACGGCGGCGGCGAACGTGTCGCCGCGATCCGCATAGCCGGCGAACTGGTCGAACGAGGCACCGGCGGGAGCCAGCAACACCGTGTCGCCGGATCGGGCCAGGCCCGCGGCGGCGGCGACGGCCTCGGTCATGACCCGGGCACCCAGGCCGGGCCCCGAGGAGTCGACCACTCGAGTCTCATGAGTAACACCTGACTCATTGGTCTCATGCACCACAGCATCCTCCCGCGTCACAACCTCGATGACGGGGACATCCGGCGCGTGTCGCGATAACGCGTCGGCAACCACCGCGCGGTCCCGGCCGATCAGCACCACTCCGACCAGCCGAGGCCCGACCTGGGCGACCATGTCGTCGACGGAGGCGCCCTTGAGCAGGCCACCGGCCACCCAGACCACCCGCGGATAGGCCAGCACCGAAGCCTGGGCGGCGTGTGGGTTGGTGGCCTTCGAGTCGTCGACGTAGGTGACACCGTCGACGACGGCCACCCGCTCGGCCCGGTGGCGCCCCACCCGGAAGCCGGCCAGCGCCTCCGCGATCGAGGACGGCGCGACATCGACCGCCCGGGCCAGCGCGGCCGCGCCGAGCGCGTCGAGGACGCCAACCCGTCCGGCGACGGAAATGGAGGCTGCGGGCGCCAGTTCCACGTAGTTGGCGAACGCACGGTCGACGAGCATGCCGTGCCGCACCCCGAGCTCCCCCGGGGCCGGCTCACCCAGGCGGAAGCCCACCTTGACCCGGGCCGGCGCACTCGGCAGCAGCGCGGCCGCCGGACCGTCGTCGAGTCCGACGACGGCCACCCGGCCGGTCAGCGCCCGGGCCTTGGCCTCGGCGTAGGCCTCGAACCCGCCGTGCCAGTCGAGGTGGTCCTCGGCGATGTTGAGCACCGCGCCCGCCTCGGGCCGCAGCGACGGCGCCCAGAACAACTGGAAGCTGGACAGTTCCACGGCCAGTAGGTCGGCGGGTTCACCCAGCACGTCGAGCACCGGATCGCCGATATTGCCGCACAGAGCCGCGCGCCGCCCGTCGGCGACCAGCATGGCGTGCAGCATCGAGGTCGTGGTGGTCTTGCCGTTGGTGCCGGTCACCACCAGCCAGCGCTTGGGCGGCCCGTAGCGCCCCGCCGCATCCAGGCGCCAGGCCAGCTCGACGTCGCCCCAGATCGGGACTCCCGCCGCGGCGGCCGCGGCCAGCACCGGAGCCGTCGGCGGGAATCCCGGACTGGTCACCACCAGGGTGAACTCACCGATCGCGGCCACCGCATCAGCAGGCGCGAGAGTGTCGATACCGTTGGCCGCCAACACTTTCAGCGAATCGGCATTGTCATCGTAGACCCTGATATGAACATCCCAGGACGCCAACGCCGCCACCACCGCACGCCCGGTGACGCCGGCGCCGGCCACCAGAACCTGCACCCCTGAGGTCAGCTCAGCCAGACGCATGTCAGGCGCCGATGGCCGACAGCCACTCGCCGTAGAACAAGGCCACGCCGAACCCGCAGGCGATCGCGGTGAGTAACCAGAACCGGATGATCACCGTCGTTTCCGCCCAGCCGACCAGCTCGAAATGGTGGTGGAACGGCGCCATCCGGAACACCCGGCGCCCCGTCGTCCGGAAAGCCAGGATCTGCACCACCACCGACGTCACCTCGGCGACGAACAAGGCGCCCAGCACCACGGCCAGTACCTCGGTGCGGCTGGTGACCGAGAGCCCGGCGATCATGCCACCCAGCGCCAGCGATCCGGTGTCACCCATGAAGATCTTGGCGGGTGCGGCATTCCACCACAGGAAGCCGATGCATGCTCCGGCCGTCGCGGCCGCCAGCAGCGCCAGATCCAGCGGGTCGCGCACGTTGTAACAGCCCAATCCCGGGGCCGTCGCACAGGCGTTGCGGTACTGCCAGAACGTGATCAGCACGTAGGCGGCGCTGACCATCGCCATGCTGCCCCCGGCCAGCCCGTCGAGACCGTCGGTGAAGTTCACCGCGTTGGACCACGCACTGACGATGACCACGCAGAACAGCACGAATACCACCGAACTCAGTGTGACGGTGGCGATCTCACGCACATAGGACAACTCCGGGCTGCCCGGTGTCAGCCCGTCGGCATTGCGGAACTGCAGCACCAGGATGCCGAACAGCACGGCAGCGGTGAGCTGCCCGACGGTCTTGGCGGTCTTGTTCAAGCCCAGGTTGCGCGAGCGGCGGATCTTGATCAGGTCGTCGATGAAACCGACCACACCCAGTGCGGTCGCCAGGCCCAGCACCAGCAGTCCGGATGCCGACGGGCCGTCGCCGTCCAGCGCGAGGCCGACCAGGTGGGTGCCCAGATAGCCGGCCCAGATGCCGGCGAGGATCGCCACGCCACCCATCGACGGGGTGCCACGCTTGGTCTTGTGGCTCGGCGGGCCGTCCTCACGGATCTCGTGGCCCAGACCCTGGCGAGTGAACAGCTTGATCAGCGCCGGGGTGAGCAGGATCGACACCGCCAGCGAGATGCCGACGGCGATCAGGATCAGCCTCATCCGGAGACTCCGCTTATCAACGCTTCGGCCAGCGATCCGAGTCCGGCCGCGTTCGAGGCCTTGACCAGCACGACGTCCCCGGGCCGCAGCTCGGCCCGCAACAATTCCAGGGCGGCGTCGGCATCGTCGACCATGGTGGATTCCGAACCCCAGGATCCCTCCATGACCGCCCCGTGGTGCATGGCGTTCATGGGCCTCCCGGTTCCGACGACGACGAGTCGAGTGATATCTAAGCGCACGGCGAGTCGACCGACACGATCATGCTCGGTTATCGAGGAGTCCCCCAGCTCGGCCATCTCGCCGAGCACAGCCCAACTGCGCTGGTTGCGGCGCCGCGCCATCACGGCCAGTGCCTGCAGACCGGCCTTCATCGAGTCGGGGTTGGCGTTGTAAGCGTCGTTGACGACGGTCACCCCGTCGGCTCGGGTGCAGACCTCCATGCGGTGCCGGGATGCCGGGCCCGCGGCCGCCAACGCGTCGGCCACCTGCTCCGGTGTCGCACCGCATTCAATGGCCACCGCGGCCGCGCACAACGCATTGCCGACCTGGTGTTCGCCGTGCACGGCCAGTTGGACCGGAACCTCCCCGGCTCCCGTCACCAGCGTGAAGCGCGGCCTGGCCAGGTCGTCGAGTTCGATGTCGATGGCGCGAACGTCCGCGGTCTCGGCCTGTCCGACCCGCACCACCCGCGCGGCGGTCTTGCCCGCCATCGCCGCCACCATCGGGTCGTCGGCGTTGAGAACCGCCACCCCGGAAGCCGAAACAGCTTGTACCAGTTCAGCTTTAGTGGACGCAATGGCCTCGCGGGAGCCGAACTCGCCGAGATGGGCGGTGCCGACGTTGAGCACCACCGCGATCGACGGCGGGGCGATGGCGGCCAGCGCGGCGATGTTGCCGGGATGGCGCGCCGACATCTCCAGCACCAGATAGTCGGTGTCGGGCCCTGCCCTCAGCACCGTCCACGGCAGACCCAGCTCGTTGTTGAACGAGCCCGGCGGGGCGACCACCTCGCCCAGCGGTCGCAACACCGAGGCGATGAGGTCCTTCGTCGACGTCTTGCCCGACGATCCGGTCACCCCGATGATCGTGAGCCCGCCGGCGACCAGGTCGGCGGCGACCGCCGCGGCCAATCTGGCGAGCGCGGCCAGCACGGCCGCGCCGGCGCCGTCGACGTCGTGTTCGAGCACCCCGGACTCGGCATCGGCCGCCGCGGCCGGCGGTACGACGATGGCGGGCACTCCGACCGGCCGGGCTGCGAGCACCGCGGCGGCACCGGCGGCGACGGCGGCCTCGGCGAAGTCATGGCCGTCGGCGCGCGCCCCGGGCAGCGCCAGAAACAGCCCGCCGCCGGTGACGGCCCGTGAGTCGAATTCGACGGTTCCGGTAATCCTCCGCCGGGCGGCGTCCGCGGGGCCGATGTCGGCGATCTCGCCGCCGACGATCTCGGCGATCTCGGCGACCGTCAGCGCGATCATCGCGCCGCTCCTCGCGCCTCGAGGGCGGCCGCGAGTTCCGCCCGGTCGTCGAAGGGCCGGGTCTGCCCGGCCGCGGTCTGGCCCGTCTCGTGTCCCTTACCCGCGATCACCACCACGTCCCCGCCGCGAGCCCACCCGACGACGTGCCGGATCGCCGCACGCCGGTCCCCGATCTCGACGACCTCGGCCGCCGGGTCACGGTCGGCCTGCCCGGCGCCGGCCAGGATGGCCGCCCGGATAGCCTCGGGGGCCTCACTGCGCGGGTTGTCATCGGTGACGACCACCAGGTCGGCGAGCTCAGCGGCGATGCGGCCCATGGGTTCTCGCTTACCCGGATCGCGGTCGCCGCCCGCGCCGAACACCACCGCCAGCCGGCCCCGCGGTCGCCGCAGCGTTTCCAGCACCGCCTGCAATGCACCGGGCTTGTGCGCGTAGTCCACCACCGCCAGGAAATCCTGGCCGCGCTCGACCGGTTCCAACCGGCCCGGCACCGAGGCGTCGCGCAGGCCGGGGGCCGCCTGTTCGGGCGACACCCCGACGGCGTCCAACATCGCGAGCGCCAACAGGGCGTTGGCGACGTTGTAGCGGCCCGGCAGGCGGATTCGCAGCCGGTGGTGGACGCCGGCGGGATCCACCGCGGTGAACTCCTGCCCGCCGCCGTCAAGGACCACGACCCCCTCGGCCCGCCAATCCGCCGGGTGGCCGTCGGCGGACACCGTCACCGCGTCGGCGACGCGGCGGGCCATATCGCGGCCGGCGTCGTCGTCCACGCAGATCACCGAAACGGCAGCATGCGCCGGCGAGGCCGGATCGAACAACCGGGCCTTGGCCTCGAAGTAGGCCGCCATCGTGGGATGGAAGTCGAGGTGGTCGCGGGACAGGTTGGTGAACCCGCCCACGGCGAACCGGATTCCGTCGGTGCGGCCCAGCTCGAGCGCGTGACTGGAAACCTCCATGACGGCGGTGTCGACGCCGCGCTCGGCCATCACGGCCAGCAGCGCCTGCAGCGCCGGCGCTTCCGGGGTGGTCAGCGCGCTGGGCACATCGGAACCGGCGATCCGGACACCGACGGTGCCGATCAGGCCAGGGGTACGCTCCGCCGACTGCAGTCCGGCCTCGATCAGGTGGGTCGTGGTGGTCTTGCCGGATGTGCCGGTGACACCGAGGACCACCACCCGATCCGATGGGTGGCCGTACACCGCCGCCGCCACTTCCCCCAGCACCGAGCGGGGCGCGGGATGTAGCAGGACCGGGACCGGGGCCGGGTCACCGAGCCGATCGTGGACGACGGCAACACCGGCGGCGTCAGTGAGCACCGCGACGGCGCCGGCCCCGATCGCCGCCCCGGCGTACTGCGCCCCGTGCGACGACGAACCGGGCAGCGCGGCGAACAGGTCGCCGGCCTGGGCGTCCTGGCCGCGCAGGGTGACCCCGGTGATGCGGACCCCGGGTAGCGCACCACCGGCGGCAGGCACGGCGCCGACCCGGGCGGCCAGCGTCGGCAGGGTCAGCGCCGGGGTGGAGCGGGGCCGCAGCGGGGTGGTCATCGGGTTGTCACCCTACCCAGCGCGACCCGGCAGGCTCGGCCACCACGCAGGAATGGCCGACCCGGCTCCCCCGTCAGTCCCGCGCCAGTGCGGCGGCGGCCTCTCGCTCCAGGTCGACGTAGACCTCCTCGCTGACGTCGATCGCGACGCCCTGGATGGTCCCGCCGGTGAAGGTCCCCGGGTTCTGGTACTGCTGCGACACGTTGTCACCGCTGTCGAACCCGACGCACAGGCCGTCGCCGGCGAGGGTGAACTTGCCCACCTGGGCCCGCATCGGCCCCTTGGTCACAACCTTGTCGTCGACGTAGAGCGCGGCGGTTCCGAGGGATTCGCCGTACTTGCCGGCACTTTCCCGGGTGAACTCGACCCCCAGCGAGTGCTTTCCGGGGGTGAGGGTTTCCGAGACGAACTCCTTGTCGGCCCGTCGGCCGCCCTGCGTGGGGAATCACCATTCCGGGCCGGAGAGTCGGTCGGCTAAATGGCCTCCAGGATCAGCGGCGGGCCGGGATCGGCCGAGAGCGGGACGTTCTGCCGCTGCAGCAGCCAGGCCGCGATGTTGTGAAACAGCGGCGCCGCCGAGTGACCGGCCGAACCGTCGGCGTTGCGCTGCGGGTTGTCCATCATGATGCCGATCACGTAGCGCGGATCGTCGGCGGGTGCCATCCCGGCGAAGGTGATCCAGTAGACGTCGCTGTAGTAGCAGCCACAGGCCGGGTTGATCTGTTGCGCCGTGCCGGTCTTGCCGGCGATCTGGTAGCCGTCGACCGCAGCCGCCGGCCCGGTGCCCTGCTGATAGCCCATCGGGTCGCGCTGGACGATGGCCCGGAACATGTTGCGCACCGTGCGGGCGGTTTCCGGCGAGACCACCCGGATGCCGGCGGGCCGCGGTTCGTCGGTGCGGGTACCGTCCGCGGCGACGGTGGCCTTGACGATGCGCGGCGGGATGCGCAGCCCGTCATTGGCAATGGCCTGGTACATGCCCGTCATCTGCAGCAACGTCATCGAAAGGCCCTGCCCGATAGGCAGGTTGGAGAAGGTGCTGCCCGACCACTGGTCGATCGGCGGAACCAGACCCGCACTCTCACCGGGCAGGCCGACGTTGGTGCGCTGGCCGAGCCCGAACTTGCCGAGCATGTCGTAGTAGCGTTCCGGCCCGACCCGCTGGGCCAGCATCAAGGTGCCGACGTTGGAGGACTTTCCGAACACACCGGTGGTGGTGTAGGGCATGACGCCGTGGTCCCAGGCGTCGTGCACGCTGACACCGCCCATGTTGATCGCACCGGGAACTTGGAGGACCTCATCGGGATTCGACAGTCCGTACTCGATCACCGATGCGGCGGTGACGATCTTGTTCACCGAGCCCGGCTCGTAGGGCGACGTAACGGAGAGGTTGCCCATCTGCTTGTCTTGCTGGCGCCCGATGTCCTGGCTGGGGTCGAAGGTGTTGTCGTTCGACATGGCCAGCACTTCACCGGTTTTCGCGTCCAGCACCACCGCGGAGACGTTCTTGGCGCCGGAGGCGTCCTTGGCGAGCTGGACCTGCTGCTGGACGTAGAACTGGATGTCGTCGTCGATGGTGAGCTGTACCGTCGCGCCGTTGACGGCGTCATGCTTGTTGCGGTAGCTGCCGGGGATCACGACGCCGTCGGACCCGCGGTCGTAGGTGATGGAACCGTCGGTACCCGACAGCGTCGAATCCATCGCGTCCTCGAGGCCGAGCAGGCCGTGACCGTCCCAGTCGATGCCCCCGACGACGTTGGCCGCGAGCGAACCACCGGGATACTGGCGAAGATCCTGACGCTCGGCGCCGACCTCGGGGAACTTCTTGGTGATGGCCTCGGCGATGGCCGGATCGACGGCGCGAGCGAGGTAGACGAAGGTCTCATTACTGCGCAACTTCTTCAACAGGGTCGCCGCATCGGGCTTGTTGTCGAGCTTGGCCGCCACATCGGTGGCGATCTGGACGAGCCGCTTGTCGGGATCCGGTGCGGCGGGCGACTTCTCCTTGGCCTCGGTCAGCTGCTTGCGGATCTTGGTCGGCTGGAAGGTCAGCGCCCTCGCCTCGATGGTGAAGGCCAGCTTGTCAAAGTTGCGGTCGATGATGCTGCCGCGGACCGCCTTCTCGACGTCGGTCACCTTGAGCTGGCCGGCGGCCTCGGCGCGCAGGCCGGCAGCCTTTGGCACCTGAAGGTTGAACAGCTGCGCCGCGGCCACCGCCAGGGCGAGGAAGATGACAATGTTGCCCGCCCGATGACGGAACACGAACGACGCTGTCCGGGAGCCGCTTTCCAGTACCTCGCGGGTGCGCCGCGCCTTGGCCGGACGTCCCGGCCCGGTCTCGGGCGCGGCCTTGGCGGGGCGGGACGCGGACTTGTCGGACCTGTCGCGCCGGCGGCTCACTGCCCGGCTCCGGCGGGCGCGACGGGCGCGACCGGCGGAACCACCGGTGGCGGGGCAGGCGGCACGGGCTGGACATCAACCGGAGCCGGCGGGGCTGGCGGAGCCACCGGCGGCGCGGGCAGGGCGGGCGCGGCGGGCTGGGCGACGGGCGCGGGCAGTCCCAGCGCACCGGGCGCGGGCGGCTGGGCCGGCAATTGGCCCGGCACCGCAAGCTGGCCGGGCATCGGGAGCTGGCCCGGTGAAACCAATGCGCCGGGCGGCACTGTCCCGGCGTTGGGTGGCAGGGTCACAGCACCATTCAACGGCAGCCCACCCAGCGGAGTCGGCAGGACACGCACCGGAACCTCGGGTGAGCTACCCGGCTTCGGCACGGGCGCGGCCGGGGGTGCCGGCGCCGCCGGGGCGGGCGGCTTGTCGTCGGGAAGCTTGTTGTTCAGCGGAGGTGGGGGCACACCTTCGGCCGGCTTCGGCTTGCCCACCACGGTCCAGTTACCCGTCGGGTCCTGCACCAGATGAGCGGTGTCTTTCGACGGGATCATGCCCAGGTTGCGGGCGGACTCCGCCAGCGCGGGCGCGGACTCGGCCTCCAGCACGTCGCGCTCCAGCGCCTCCTTCTGCTGGGAGAGCGCCTCGTTCGTGGAGCGGGCGGCGCCCAGCTGATAGGAGCGCTGCGCGGCGTCGGTGGACAGCCACAGGGTGACCGCCAGGCCGACACCGAGCGACCCGATGACCAACACCACGAACGGGACCTTGGCCATCAGCGTTTGTGGCCGCAGATCGATTTCGGCCAGCCGGGCGATCAGCCGGTCGCGCAGTGGTGGCCGGACGACTTTGGGCGCCTTGGCCTTCCGGGCCTTCGCCCGGGCCTTGGCCTGGCTGGTGTTCTTGGCCCGCGCCGGGCGTTCGGCCGGCCGGGCGGCGGGCGCGGTCTGCGGTCCCTGACGTAGTGCGCGCGGCTCGTGGGGCCGGCGCGCCGACGCGCGCCCGGGTCGCGCCGGACTGTCCTGACCGCGGCGCCGCGCGGTGGCGGCTCCGGCTGCCGCCTTCTTCTTGGCCGAACCCTTCTTGGCTTTCCTGGCTTCCCCCTTGACTTCTCGACGATCAGCCAAACCGGCTGGCTTGCGCCCCACCTTCATCAGCTCTCCCCTCCCCGTCGCGGGTTGCCCGGCATCACGCGTTCCAGTGCCCGCAGCCGGACCGGCGCACTGCGCGGATTGCGTTCGATTTCATCGGCGCCGGCGCGTTCGGCACCGCGGGTGAGGGCACGGAATTCCGGCTCGTAGCCCGGTAATTCGACCGGAAGACCCTCGGGCGTACGGGATGCGGTCGCCGCGGCGAACGCGGTCTTGACGATCCGGTCCTCCAGCGACTGATACGACATCACCACGATGCGCCCGCCCGGGCGCAGCGCGGCCAGCGCCGCGGGCAGGGCCGCCGACAGCGAATCGAGCTCGGCGTTTACGGCGATCCGCAGGGCCTGAAAGGTTCGCTTGGCGGGGTGACCGCCGGTCCGCCTGGCCGGTGCCGGAATCCCGCGATAGATGATCTCTACGAGCTCGCCGGTGGTGGACAGCGGCGCCTGTTGGCGGCGCTCGACGATCAGGCCCGCGATCCGGTGCGCGAATTTCTCCTCGCCGAAGCGGCGCAGGATGTCCGTCAGCGCGGCACGGTCGTAGGTGTTGAGAATCTCCGCGGCGGTCAGCGTGGCGTCGGTGTCCATCCGCATGTCGAGCGGAGCGTCCTTTGCGTAGGAGAACCCGCGCTCGGGCTGGTCGAGCTGCATCGAGGAAACCCCCAGGTCGAGCAGCACACCGTCGACTGAACCCGAAGGCGGGCAACCGGCTTGGTCAAGCGCATCGGCGATGCCGTCGTACCGGGTGTGGACCAGGGTGACTCGATCGGCGAACGGCGCCAGCCGTGCTCGGGCGGTCGCCAGCGCGCCGGGGTCGCGGTCGAGGCCGATCAGCCGCAGTTCACCGAACTCGGACAGGAACCGCTCGGCATGTCCGCCGGCCCCCAGCGTGCCATCGACGAGGACGGCCCCCGGCCTGCGCAGCGCCGGGCCCAGAATCTCCAGACAGCGGTCCAGCAGGACGGGGACGTGCCCGTGGTCGGTTTCGTCAACCACGACGGGGCCTCCGGGTGATTCGCGGTGCGGCCTCGCACCGATTCGGGCACTGCGCGCCCCTGCACCGAGGTCCCTGTCCGAGATCGCGAACCTGGCGTTGGGGAAGTACGTCAGGGTCGGTTCGGGCAGAGGCCACGATGCACGGGCTACCTCCGGCTGGGCGACCAGCTCAGATGATGTCGCTGAGTGCTTCATCGCTGGCCGCGGAGAAGTTCTCTTCGTGGGTTTCTTGGTATTCCTGCCAGGCCTGGGCGTCCCAGATCTCGAGGAAGTCGACGGCACCGATCACCACGCAGTCCTTGGACAGATTGGCGTAGCGCCGATGGTCCGCGGACAGGGTGATCCGACCTTGGGAGTCGGGATGCTGTTCGTCGGTGCCGGCCGCCAGGTTGCGCAGGAAGGCACGCGCCTCCGGGTTGCTGCGCGACGTCTGGGTAGCCCGCCGGGCCAGCTGTTCGAACTCCGCGCGCGGATAGACGGCCAGGCTGTGGTCTTGGCTCTTGGTGACCATCAAACCTCCTGCCAGCGCGTCACGAAACTTGGCGGGTAGCGTCAGCCGCCCTTTGTCGTCGAGCTTGGGCGTGTAGGTGCCGAGAAACATGCTGCGCACATCCCTTCACACCTGCTGGAGCCCCAGCCCCTCGGAGCCGTCGCTCCGTTAACGGCCACAATACCCCACAATCCCCCACTTTGCTCCACCATGACCCCTGATTTTGGGCAGCATCCACCACTTTCTGCCACCGACAGTGCTCAGAGACGCTCGCCAGCACTAGGGCAGTCGACAAATGCCCAGTTCAAGCGCTGGTGGGGCGGAGTGGGGAGGGTTGGACGGTTACGAAATCGACACCAAGGCTGCGGTTGCAGCGAATCGCCGATCATCGTGTCGATCTCGGCACTGGCGCGCCGTGCCGCGCCGACAAAAACGGGGCAGCCGATCGGCTACCCCGTGTGCGAAAATCCGCCTCTACTCGTCGAAGCGACGGCGGAAGCGATCCTCCATGCGGCTGGTGAACGAGCCCCCGCCGCCCTTGGGCTTGCGCTGACGCGGGCCGGCCGAGGAGGACGGGCCGGACTTGTCCCGCCCGCCGGCGACCCGCGGGCCGGTGATCGCGAACACGACCCCGGCGAACATGACCACGAAGCCCACCACCGACAGAATCGCGAAGTCGCCGATCCGCGTGGCCGGGAAAGCGATACCGGCAACCAGCATCGCCAGGCCGATCACGAACAGGCCGGCACCCTGCAGTCGCCTGCGCGTGGACGGAGCCCGCAGAGTTCCGCCCCGCACGCTCGAGGCGAACTTGGGATCCTCGGCATAGAGAGCGCTCTCGATCTGGTCGAGCATGCGCTGCTCATGATCGGAGAGTGGCATTCGTCCCTCCTTGCCAACACGGCCGGTCACGATTCCGATAAAACTTGGCTGCCCAGCGATGACCCGGGCGACTAACCAAATGATACGAGGTGAAAGTGCGCCGTACCACCTAGTTGGTCCACCCGATTGTAGCTGTGTCCAGGGGTTGTTCTGTCCCCGCCACCACCAGGTAAGGGGCTCGTCATCACCGCACTGGTGAGGGTCGGGCCGGAGTGCACCGATAATGGCGATACACCCCGACCGATCCGCAGCGACGAAGGACACCGAAGCGTTGGCGACTTTCCTCATCGATCTGTCGCCCAACGACATGGCGCACCGCCTCAACGACGCGCTGACCGTGTATGTCGACGCCATGCGCTATCCCCGCGGCACCGAAGGCCAGCGGGCGGCCATGTGGGTCGAGCACACCCGTCGATACGGATGGAAGGCCGTCGCGGCCGTCGAGACCGATATCGCTGCCGGCGAACAGCCCTGCGCCGAACAGCTGTCCGGTGCTCCCCTGCTCGGCATCGCCTATGGCTACTGCGGCGCCCCCGATCAATGGTGGCAGCAGCAGGTGGTAGCCGGGTTGCGCCGCATCGGCGTGCCGGCCGACGAGATCAACCGGCTGATGAGCAACTACTTCGAGCTCACCGAGCTGCACATCCACCCGGGTGCTCAGGGCCGCGGACTCGGCGAAGCGCTGGCCCGTCGGTTGCTGACCGGCCGGCGCGAGGCCCACGTGCTGCTGTCCACCCCGGAGATCATCGGCGAGGCCAACCGCGCCTGGCGACTGTATCGGCGACTGGGCTTCACCGACATCATCCGCGGCTACCACTTCGCCGGTGACCCGCGGGCCTTCGCCATTCTGGGCCGCAGCCTCCCGCTCTAGCCCGCATCTGGCACGATACCCACGTGCGCGACCGATCCCGCCGCCTGCGCCTGCGCGCCGTGGCGCTGCTGCTGTTCCTCGTGGCACCCCTGGCGGTCGGCTGCGTGCGCGTGCACGCCTCGATCACGGTGTCGCCCGACGACCAGGTCTCCGGCCAGATCATCGCCGCGGCGAAACAACGCGATTCGGACGACCAGGGACCGCAGTTCGACCTCAACGTGCCGTTCAGCCAGAAGATCTCGGTGTCGAAGTATGAATCGGACGACTACGTCGGCTCCGAGGCGGTGTTCTCCAATCTGTCCTTCTCCGAGGTGCCGCAGCTGGCCAACCTCAACCGTGAGGCGGCCGGCGTGGACATCTCCCTGCGGCGGGCGGGCAATCTGGTGATCCTCGAGGGTCGGGTCGACCTGACCGGCGTCACCGACCCCGACGCCGACGTGGAGCTGACCGTGTCCTTTCCCGGCGAAGTGACCTCCACCAACGGCGATCGCCTCGACACCGATGTCGTCGAATGGAAACTCAAGCCCGGGGTGGTCTCGACGATGAGCGCCCAGGCCCGCTACACCGACCCGAGCACCCGCTCGTTCACCGGTGCAGCCCTGTGGCTGGGGCTCGGCGCGCTGGTGGTCTCCGGCGTCATCGGGGCCCTGGCATGGGTCAGCCGAGACCGCTCACCGCGGTTCGCCAGCACCGATCAGACCGACAGCTAAGGCTCGGTAGGGCTTCGTAGGGTCCGGGCACCCGTGACGCTCTACTCTGGTTGCACCCACCCGACACAGAAAGGGGCGCCGCGCTGAGCGTCGAAGCAGCAGCTCCGTCAGCCGTCCAGCTGGCCGGCGCCGTCACCGACCAACTGCGGGGATACCTGGCCGGCCGGCGCGCCGACGCCGCCTACATCGGCACCGACTACGACGGGCTCGTCGCCGCCCTCGAAGAGTTCGTCCTGCGCGGCGGCAAACGAGTGCGGCCCGCCTTCGCGTATTGGGGCTACCGGGCGGTGACCGCCGAACCCGACGCACCGGTGGACGACGGGATCCTGCTGCTGATCTCGGCGCTGGAGTTACTGCACGCCTGCGCCCTGGTCCACGACGACGTCATCGACGACTCGGCCACCCGGCGCGGCATGCCGACCGCCCACGTCCACTTCACCGAGTTGCACCGCAGCCGGGGCTGGCGGGGTTCCTCCGAGCAGTTCGGCCGCTCGGCGGCCATCCTGCTGGGTGACCTGTCGCTGGTGTGGGCAGACGACATCATCACCACGGCGGATCTGCCCGGCGATGGCCGGCAACGCGTCCAGCGGGTGTGGTCCGATATCCGCACCGAGGTCCTCGGCGGCCAGTACCTCGACATCGTCGCCGAGTCCAGCGGCGCCGAGTCGATCGAGTCGGCGATGAACGTCAACACCTACAAGACCGCCTCCTACACCGTGTCCCGCCCACTGCAACTGGGCGCCGCGGCGGCCGCCGACCGCCCCGACGTACAGCGCATCTTCTACGAACTGGGCACCGATCTCGGGGTCGCCTTCCAACTGCGCGACGATGTCCTGGGCGTGTTCGGGGATCCCGCGGTGACGGGCAAGCCGTCGGGTGACGACCTGCGATCCGGCAAGCGCACCGTGCTGTTGGCCGAGGCCGTGCAACGAGCCGCCGACTCCGATCCGGCCGCCGCGGACCGGCTGCGCGCCGGAATCGGTACCGAACTCACCGATGCCGAAGTACGTCAGCTGTGCGACGTGATCGAGTCGGTCGGTGCGCTGGCCGCGGTGGAAGCGCATATCGAGTTGCTCACAAACCGCGCACTGGGCCTGCTGGAGCGCGCACCGATCAATGCGCCGGCCAGGGCCGGCCTGACCGAACTCGCCAGATTGGCCGCCAACCGGTCGGCCTAGGCCCATGTCCGCTACCACACCCACCACACCGAAGACCACGGGCGGCCTCGCGCGGCTGGCGGCGTTCACCACCGGCGACGAGGGCCGCCCGGCGCTGCTCGGCTTCTTGGGCGCGGTGCTGATCACCCTCGGCGGGCTGGGCGCCGGCAGCACCCGTCAGCACGACCCGGTGCTCGAAACGATGCACCTGTCCTGGCTGCGGTTCGGCCACGGCCTGGTGGTGTCCTCGGTCCTGCTGTGGGGCGGCGTGGTGGTGATGCTGGTGGCCTGGCTGTGGGTGGGACGGCGGACCATCCGGCGGGCAGGAGCGCAGCGACCCGGGGATCAATCGGGGCGGGCAGGAGCGCAGCGACCCGGGGATCAATCGGGGCGGGCAGGAGCGCAGCGACCCGGGGATCAATCGGGGGGCGCTGCCGTCACCGACTACACCATGATCGCCACCACCGGGTTCTGGCTGGCGCCGCTGCTGCTGAGCGTGCCGCTGTTCAGCCGCGACACCTACTCGTATCTGGCCCAGGGGGCGCTGCTGCGCGATGGCTTCGACCCCTACGCCGTCGGGCCGGTGGAGAACCAGAACCCGTTGCTGGACAACGTCAGCCCGATCTGGACGACCACGACCGCCCCCTACGGCCCGGCTTTCATCCTGGTGGCTCGATTCATCACCACGCTCGTCGGTGACCACGTCGTGGCCGGCACGATGCTGCTGCGGTTGTGCATGCTGCCGGGGTTGGCGATGCTGATCTGGGCGGCACCACGGGTGGCCCGCCATATCGGCGCGAACGGGGCGGTGGCGCTGTGGATTTGCGTCCTCAATCCGCTGGTGATCATCCATCTGATGGGTGGCGTGCACAACGAGATGCTGATGGTCGGGCTGATGATGGCCGGCATCGCGCTGACATTGCGCGGCCACCATGCCGCGGGCGCGGGGTTGATCGCCGTCGCCGTCGCGGTGAAGGCCACCGCGGTGTTGGCGCTGCCGTTCATGGTCTGGGTCTGGATGCGCCACCTGCGCGAGGGCAAAAGTCTGACCGCCACAAAGGCTTTCGCGACCGCAGCGGCGGCATCGGTAACCATCTTCGTCGCGGTGTTCGCAGTGCTGTCCTGGGTGGCTGGGGTGGGCCTGGGCTGGCTGACGGCGCTGGCCGGTTCGGTGAAGATCATCAACTGGCTGACGATCCCGACGGCGATCGCCAACCTCACCAACGCGATCGGCGGCTTGTTCCTGCCGGTGAACTTCTATGCCGTCCTCGACGTCACCCGCATCGCGGGGATCGTCATCATCGCGGTGTCACTTCCGTTGTTGTGGTGGCGGTTCCGTCACGACGACCGCGAGGCCCTGACGGGCATCGCCTGGGCGATGCTGGTGGTGGTGTTGTTCGTGCCCGCCGCGCTGCCGTGGTACTACACCTGGCCGCTGGCGGTGCTGTCGGCGCTGGCCCAATCCCGAGCGGCGATCGCGCTCATCGCCGGGTTCTCGACGTGGATCATGGTGATCTTCAAGCCCGACGGTTCGCACGGCATGTATTCGTGGATCCACGTGATACTGGCCACCACCTGCGCCTTGATCGCCTGGTATTCGTTGCACCACGCGGACGAGCCCGCCGCGACCAAGGTCCGGCCGCGGTCTCAGTAGGCCATGGCCTGGGCCCGACGGACCACCTCACGGGCCTGGTGAGCGTGTAGTGCGTCGACCGGGCGGGCGTTGCTGATCGACTCGCGGACCCCGTCGCGGGTCACCGTCAACGACGGATCGGCGGTGAACAGCCAGCGCAGGATCTCGGTGTCGTGATAGCCGCCGTCCCGCAGAACGGCCAGCAACCCGGGCAGACTCTTGACCACCTCACCGTGCTCGGTGAGCAAGGCCCTGGGGATCATCGGGACGCCGCCGCGCCGCACTGCCACCAGGTGCCCTTCCCGTAGCTGCTGATGCACCTTCGTCACCGGTACGTGCAACAATTCCGCGACTTCCGGAAGACTGAAGAGGGGCTCGTCGGGATTCAGAACGTCGTCGCCGACAGGGATGCTGCTCACCCGCCTCAGTCTAGAGCCGACCGGCCGCGCTGACACGCGCTCGGGGTGATGAATCCGGGTCGGGATTGCTCCGATTGCCAGGGCATACCATGTGGCGGTGACGTCGGACCCACTCGAAGGCGAGTTGCTGGAAGGGCGGTACCGCGTCGACGCCAGGATCGCCACCGGCGGAATGTCCACGGTGTACCGCGGCCTTGACGTCCGTCTGGACCGGCCGGTGGCGCTGAAGGTGATGGACGCGCGCTACGCCAACGACAGCCAGTTCCTGACCCGGTTCCAGCGCGAGGCCCGCGCCGTCGCCCGATTGAAGGACCCGGGGCTGGTCGCGGTCTACGACCAGGGCGGCGGTGGATCAAGCCGGGAGGCTCCTTTCCTCGTCATGGAACTGATCGAGGGCGGCACGCTGCGCGAACTGCTGCGCGAGCGCGGCCCGATGCCCCCGCATGCCGCGGCGGCGGTGCTGCGTCCGGTGCTGGGGGGTCTGGCCACCGCGCATCACGCCGGCCTGGTGCATCGCGACGTCAAACCGGAAAACGTGCTGATCTCCGACGACGGCGAGGTCAAGCTCGTCGACTTCGGCCTGGTGCGCGCCGTGGCCGAGGCCGGTATCACCTCGACCAGCGTGATCCTGGGCACCGCGGCCTACCTGTCCCCCGAGCAGGTCAGCAATGGCGCGGCCGACGCACGCAGCGACGTCTACGCCGTCGGCATCCTGGCCTACGAATTGATCACCGGCGCAACACCGTTCACTGGTGACAACGCGCTGGCGGTGGCCTATCAGCGAATCGATCATGATGTGCCACTGCCCAGTTCGGCGATCGGCGGGGTCCCACATCAATTCGACGAGTTCATCGCGCACGCGACCGCCCGCGATGCCGACCAACGGTTCGCCGATGCCGAGGAGATGGCCGAGGATCTCGACGCCATCGTCCAGGAGTTGGCGCTACCGAAATTCCGGGTGCCCGCACCGGCGAACTCCGCACAGCACGCCGCGGCCACCGCCTTGCACAGCAGGCCCGCCGACGACCATCGGCCCGCAGCTACCGCCGCGGCTGCGCTGGGCGGCCGGCCGCTACCGCCGCCACCCCAGGCCAAGAACCCCACCCGGCAGCTCATTCGCGGCCCGCGGGACTCCCATCCCGACCCGGCCGAGGACGAAATGCCGGTCACGGCAAGTCAATTCGCCGGCATCGAGATGAACGAATTCATCTGGGAACGACAACACGCCCGGCGGTCGCTGGTGTTCTGGGTGCTGATCGTGCTCCTGCTCACCGGCGGGGTCGCCGCGGCCGGCTGGATGCTGGGCACCAATCTCACCGCGCTCGTCTGAGCCATCCACCCTTGACAATCACTACATCCGTAGTGATACTCGAATTCACCTAGTGGTGAATTAAAGGGGTGATGGACATGCTGGTACCCGATCTCGGCGTCCTGATCGTGGGCGCTGGTCCGACCGGATTGCTGTTGGCCAACGAACTGGCCCGACACGGGATCACGCCGCGGATCGTCGACCGGGAGCCCGAGCCGGCCACCACCTCCCGCGCCCTCGTCGTCCAACCGAGGACCTTGGAGATCTTCGACGACATCGGCGTGATCGCACCGGTGCTCGCAGCGGGTGAGCCCGCGTCGAATCTGACCATCACCTTCGCCGACGACATCTTCGAATGGGGTTTCTCCGGGCTGCTGACCGGGCCGAGGAACTCCACGGCCTACCCCGAGCTGCGCACCCTCTCCCAACACCACACCGAGCGGATATTGACCGAGCACCTCGCCACGTTCGGCATCGAGGTCGAGCGGGGACGGGCTCTGATGGACCTGACTCAAGACGATGAGACGGTGCTCGCCTCTGTGCGCCACGGGGACGGCTCGACCGAATCGGTGCGTTGTCGATGGGTCATCGGCTGCGACGGAGCGCACAGCGCGGTACGCCAGGCCGCGGGCATCCCCTTCGCGGGATCGACCTATCGTGACGAATTCATCATGGCCGACGCCGAACTGGACTGGAAGCTGCCGCACGGCGGCCTGTACGCATTCCCCAGCCCGGCGGGAATCTTCGCGGCGTTCTCGATGCCCGGCGAGAACCGCTACCGCATCTTCGGCAATTTCCCGCCAGGACCGCAGGGCCCGAGCGCGGAGTACAGCGAGCCGACCCACACCGAATTTCAGGACATGGTCGACGAGCGGGTTCCGTTCCCGGCCACGGTCATCAAGGAGCACTGGGTGACGCGCTACCGGGTGCACAGCCGGGTGGCGCCCCGCTACCGCGATGGCCGGGTGTTCCTGGCCGGCGATGCCGCCCACGTACACAGCCCCGCGGGTGCGCAGGGTATGAACACCGGCATCCAAGACGCCTACAACCTCGGGTGGAAACTGGCAATGGTTGAGCGCGGGCTCGCCGAGCAGTCACTGCTCGACAGCTATCAGGCCGAACGGCACCCGGTCGGAGAGCAGCTGCTGATGACGACCGACCGGCTGTTTTCCGTCTTCGGTGGCCACAAACCGCTGGCCCGGCTGGCGCGCGGACGGGTGGCACCGCTCCTGTTCCGCCGGGTACTGAACCGCGCATGGATCCGCCGGCGCTTCGTCGGCCTGCTGGCCCAGCTGCGGCTGCACTACCCGGACAGCCCGCTGAACGCCGAGGACGGTTGGGGATGGCACGCCGCACCGGCACCCGGCGATCGGGCCCGCGACGCAGAGGTCCTCATCGACGGCCGGCCAGGGCGTCTGCACCACGTCTTCCGCGGAACCGAGCACGTCGTGCTGTTGTTCGCCGGGCTCGACGACGATGCCCGGCCGGCTGTCGAACTGTGCCGGATGGCCGACCAACTCGAACAGAGCTATCCCGGGATGGTCAAAGCCCGGGTGGTCAGTGCCGAGCGTTTCGCCGATCATCATGCGGCACTTGGCGATCCGACTCGTTCAGCGCACCGCCAGTACGGAGTCGACGTCCCCAGCGCGTTCGTGGTCAGGCCGGATGAGTACATCGGTTACCGGGGCCGCCCTGTCGAGCTGGACCGGCTGGTCGCCGACCTGGACCGCCGGCTAGTCGCGCAGCATCTCAGCGACCAGAAACGCCAGCTCCAGTGACTGCTGGGTGTTCAGGCGCGGGTCGCAGGCGGTCTCGTAGCGGCCGGCGAGGTCGGTGTCGGAGATGTCCTGCGCGCCGCCGAGGCACTCGGTGACGTTCTCGCCGGTGATCTCGACGTGGATACCGCCGGGATGGGTGCCCAACGCCCGGTGCACCTCGAAGAAGCCCTGCACCTCGTCGACGATGCGGTCGAAGTGGCGGGTCTTGTAACCCGTCGAGGACTCGTGGGTGTTGCCGTGCATCGGGTCGCATTGCCAGATGACCTGGTGGCCGGTGGCCTGCACCTTCTCGATGATCGGTGGCAGCAGGTCGCGCACCTTGTGGTTGCCCAGCCGGCTGACCAGTGTGAGCCGTCCCGGCGTGTTGTGCGGGTCGAGCCGCTCGACGTACTCCACGGCCAGCTCAGGGGTCATATTCGGGCCGATCTTCACCCCGATCGGGTTGGCGATCACCTCGGCGAAAGCGATGTGCGCTCCGTCGAGCTGGCGGGTGCGCTCCCCGATCCATACGTAGTGCGCCGACAGGTCGTAGAGCCGCGGCTCGGGCGCCTCCGTCGGGAAATCCTCGGAAAGCCGCAGCATCGCGCGCTCATAGTCCAGCACCAGCGCCTCGTGGCTGGCGTAGATCTCGGCGGTGTCGAGGTTGCGGTCGCTGACCCCGCAGGCGCTCATGAACTTCAGACCGCGGTCGATCTCGCTGGCCAACGTCTCGTAACGGGCCCCGGCCGGCGAGGTACGGACGAACTCCCGATTCCAGTCGTGCACCAGGTGCAGCGAGGCGAGCCCGGAGGAGGTCAGCGCGCGCACCAGGTTCATCGCCGCGCTGGCGTTGGCGTACGCGCGCACCAGGCGGGACGGATCATGTTCGCGCACAGCGGCGTCCGGCGCGAATCCGTTGACCATGTCGCCGCGGTAGGACTTCAGCCCCAGCGCGTCGGTGTCCGACGAACGCGGCTTGGCGTACTGGCCGGCGATGCGGGCCACCTTGACCACCGGCAGGCTCGCGCCGTAGGTGAGCACCACCGCCATCTGGAGCAGCGTGCGGATATTGGCTCGGATGTGCGGCTCGGTGTTGTCGGCGAAGGTCTCGGCGCAGTCGCCGCCCTGCAGCAGGAAGGCCTCGCCGCGGGCGACCGCGGCGAGCTGGGTGGACAGCTTCTCGATCTCCCGGGGGACGGTCACTGGCGGCACGCTCTCCAGGACCGTCCGCATCGCCTGGGCCGCATCGGCATCCCAGCTGGGTTGCTGGGCGGCCGGCTTGGTCAGCGCGGCATCGAGCCGTCCGCGCAGATCAGCAGGCAGCGGCGGCAGCGACGGCAGCTGTTCGATGGGTACGTCAACGGTCCAGTTCACCCATCCATGGTAACCGGGCCGCGCACGCCGATTTACCGGCTGACCGGAGCGGCGCCCTGGTCGACGCCGGTGGTCATCAGCACGTAACGGCGCAAGTTGTGGCGGGCGTCGACCAGCGCGTCGTGGGTGTCGTGCGGCCGGGGTGGCATCCGCGGGCAGCCGCGATCCTCCCAGAACTGGCGCAGCTCGCGGGTGAACCGCGGGATCTGGGGCGGCAGGCTGGTCATCGGCCCCCACAGCTGGCACAGCGCGACGTGGTCGTAGGCGGCGACCCAGGCCCACAGCTCGATCGGTTCGTCACCGTCGATGTTGAAGAACTCCTCGAGGCCCTCTCGGATCTCGCGCCGGGACCGCCACAGTTGAGACGACGGCTTGGGCAACTTGGGCAGCACGTTGTTGCGTACCCACTTGCCGGCCGACTCGGGGTCGAACTCAGTGGAGATCGCGTAGAACTCACGCCCGTCCTCGGCCACCACTCCGATCGAGATCAGGTCGATGATCCGGCCGTTGTCGATGAACTCGGTGTCGTAGAAGAACCGCACGCGCCGCACCCTATCCGGTCGTCTCGGCCGGGACCTGCGCCTTGGCGTCGGTACTTCGTTGCGGCGCAGGCGCGGCGTGGATCTCGCGGTCCAACTCGGCGTCGACCTCGGAGTCGGCCGGGAAGCTGGGCTCGCCGGCGACGATGTGCTGCAGCCACAGCTTGGCCTGGACGACGGGGCGGCGCATGTACCGTTCCCGCTCCAGCGCGCGGTGCATCTTGCGGGGCTTGTCCTGGTAATGCCAGCGCGCCCAGGGGGCGTGCGGCCGGGACAACCGGATCGCCCCGATGAACAACAGCGGCGTGATGAACATGCCGACCAGGCCGGTCCATACCTTGCCCTTCAGCAGCACGACCACCGCCAATGCCAGAGTCGCCACCGCCATCACCACGACGGTGATGCGCGAGACGATCGAATCGTCCTCACGCCAGATCCCGATGTCGAAGAAGGACAGCGGGTTGAAGCCCATGATCAACAGCCCCGCGACGGCGACCGCGGCGAACACCGCGTCCACCGAGGCCCGCCCGTCCTCGGCCCAGTACACGTCCTCCAGATGCAGGATGAGCGCGAACTCGTCCAGAACCAGGGCTGCGCCGATCCCGAAAACAATTGCCGCAGCCGTGAATTCACCCACCCCACCGTCGACGGCCAGGGTCACCATGGTGACTCCGGAGATCATCACCAAGACGATGCCGATCACCATGTGGTGGATGTGCATTCCACCGTGGCCGGAGATATTGCGGGGCTGCCACCATTTGCGGGGAGCGGTGCTGTCGGCGTTACGGCGGATGTAGCGCACGATCGTCCGGGTGACGAAGAACGTCAGGATGAACGCGATCAGGCACCACATCAGCGGCACGCGCCCGGGGGCGACGACGTCGAAGTGCAGGTGGTAGGGCACGGGGACAGAACTTACGCCCGATGGCCCCAGATCGGGGGTCGGCACGGCCGGGATACCGCCCGGCACGTCGTGGGGCCGGAGATATTCTGGGTATGACATGAGTATGCGGCGGTCGCCCGAGGTGGGCAGTGTGGCGGGGCCCTGGCCGACCGCCGGTTGGCGGGTGACACAGGTCGCCATCGTCGTCCTGCTGGTGTATGCCGGCTGGCTGTTGTTCGGGAAGATCCCCTACCGCATCGACATCGAGGTCTACCGGATGGGCGGACAGGCCTGGCTGGACGGCCGGTCGCTGTACGCCGGCGACGCGACGTTCCACACCCTGATCGGGCTGAATCTGCCGTTCACCTACCCCCCGCTGGCCGCGATCGTCTTCAGCCCGTTCGCCTGGGTGCCGCTGTCGGCGGCCAGCGTGATCATCACGGTCATCACGCTGGTGCTGGTGCTGCTGTCGACCTGGCTCGTACTCACCCGGCTGGCGGTGTGGCCGGCCTCGACCGTGACCCGCGAACCGGCGTGGTTGCGTCGCGCCTGGCTGACAGCGGGCATCGTGGCACTGGCGGTGATGTACCTCGAGCCCATCGACGCCAACTTCGCGTTCGGCCAGATCAACGTCGTGCTGATGACGCTGGTGATCGCCGATTGCCTGCCGCGCCGCACACCCTGGCCGCGGGGCATGCTGCTGGGAATCGCGATCGCGCTGAAACTGACCCCGGCGGTGTTCCTGCTGTACTTCGTCCTGCGCCGGGACGGCCGCGCCGCGCTGACCGCGGTTGGCACGTTCCTGGCGGCCAGCCTGCTGGGCTGCGCGCTGGCCTGGCGCGATTCGGTGGAGTACTGGACCACGACGGTTCGGCACACCGATCGCATCGGCAGCGCGGCGCTGAACACCAACCAGAACATCGCCGGCGCGCTGGCCCGGCTGGGGCTGGACAAGAACATCCACTTCGTCGTGTGGACGCTGGCATGCTTCGTCGTGCTGGCGCTGACGATCTGGGCGGTCCGGCGGGTACTGAGCGACGGCCCCGCGCACGGCGAGGTCTCGGCGGAAGCGGCGACGCTGGCGCTGATGTGCGTGGCCCTGTTCGGGCTGGTGGTCTCGCCGGTGTCCTGGTCGCACCACTGGGTGTGGGCACTGCCCACCGTCATCACCGGGGCGGTGATCGCCTACCGGCACCGCAATGCCGCACTGGGGCTGGTCACCGCCGTCGGTGTGGCGCTCATGGTGTGGATCCCGCTGGAGTTGCTGCCCAAGCACCACGAGGAGACGGCATCGTGGTGGCGCCAACTGCTCGGGATGTCCTACGTGTGGTGGGCGCTGGCGGTGATCGTCGTCGCAGGCCTGACGGTGTGCAGGCCGGGTGCTACCCCGCGGCGGTCTCCGGGATCCGCGCCGGTGGCTGATCTGGTGCACCCGGCTTAGGTTTTTCAGCGTCATTGTTCTTGAGCGTCGCGGCGTAGATGTCCACGTACTCCTGACCGGACAGCTCCATCAGCTCGTACATGACCTCGTCGATCACCGCGCGCTCGATGAAGCGGTTGCCGGCCAGGCCGTCGAACCGGGAGAAATCCATCGGCTTGCCGAAGCGCACCGTCACCCGGCCGAAGCGCCACATCTTCGATCCCGGTGGGTTGACCAGGTCCGTTCCGATCATCGCGACCGGAATCACCGGGACCTGGGTTTCCAGCGCCAGCCGCGCCAGCCCGGTCTTGCCCTTGTAGAGCCGGCCGTCCGGGGAGCGGGTGCCCTCGGGATACATGCCGAGCAGCTTGCCCCGCTCCAGCAGCCGCTGCGCGGTGTCCAGCGCGGCCTGGGCGCTGTCGGCGTCGGTGCGGTCGATCGGCACCTGCCCCGTCGACGAGTAGAACCAGCGGTTGAACCAGCCCTTCAGTCCGGTGCCGGTGAAATATTCGGACTTGGCCAGGAACGTGATCCGCCGGCGGACCACCAGCGGCAGGTAGAAGCTGTCCGCGACCGCCAGGTGATTACTGGCCAGGATCACCGGCCCCGAGCGCGGAATATAGTGAAGCCCTTCGACTTTCGGGCGACCGAGCAGGCGCAGCAGCGGCCCCATCAAGATGTACTTGAACAGCCAGAACCACATGGAGCCTCCCGATCGGGCCGCGCGCTTTGAGCTAACTCTACCCAGGCGCGCGGACACCGACCACAGGTCTGCTCACTCCTCGACGCTGACCGGGATGTGTTGATACCGGCTCGACGGCGGGCCCGGCGAATCGGGAGCCGGCCCGTCCGGCGATTCGCCGGGCGGCTCGGGCTCGCCACCGCCCTCCTCGGCGACCATGGCCCTGATCATCGTCACCAGGGCCACGCTGTGCTCGGCCACCACGGTCAGAAGCGGATGCTGTTCGCCGTTGACCAGCGCGGCCAGCGCGCAGACCGGGCACCACACCTGCTGACACTTACCCGGCGCAGCACCCGCGGTCATCGCGGCACCGGCACGTACCGCCGGGTCCAGCCGGTCGAGGATCGCCTGAGCCAGCGCGCGCAGCTCGGGCCCCAAATCGGGATGCGGGCCATTCACGCGGGCCACACCTCCGGGTTGGGTCGAAAGCGCACGGTCAACTCGGTACCGCGCAATGCCGCATCCATCACGATGCACCTCCGCAGAACCGACGCCAGACGCACGCGGCGCCGCATCCCCGCGGCACCGATGATCAAGTCGTCGTCAACCCGGCCCAGCGTCAGCGTCCCCGGATCGATTTGCGGCAACTCTAGCCGCATGCGATAGATCGCATCGACTCCCGAGCCCGATTCGCGGTCCACCACCGGTCGCAGCGGCCCCGGCGGCGCCGAGCCGTCCCGCCGGCGGGCGCTGTCGAGCAACTGGCCCAGCGCCTTGGCCCCGATCGGCTCGCCGGCCAGATGTGGCGCCAGAACCAGCTGGACGTCGCCGATCGCGGCGGTGAGCTCGTCGAGCACCGACTGCTGCTCGGAGATCCGCTCGGAATACCAGTCGAAGGCCGGGTGTTCGGGCAGGTTCCGGTATTCGTACGAATCATCTTGGACCAGAATCTGATTGACGAAGAGTTCAGCCACCCGCACACCCATCAAAACCAGCGAACCCAGGGTGCGCACGGCCTCCGCGGCCACCACCCGCTCAGCGGTGAGCACCAGATGGGCGCTGACCCGCTGCCCGTCGGTCAGCAGGGCGGACAGGCCTTCGACCCCCGCGCTGATCCCCTCGATCACCGCCACCGTGGCCGCACTGTGCGCATTGTCGACGGCCGCGCTCAGCCGGCGATGCCGCGGCCAGGCCCGTTCGATGTACATGGCGAATGCCGCGGGCAGCGTCAGCATCCGCATGGCGTCGGCGGTCGAGGCACAGTCCACGACGACGTAGTCCCACCGCCCGGAGTCCGCGAGCGCGGCCACCTCGGCCAGGCCGAGCACCTCCTGGATACCGGGAATGGCAGAAAGCTCCTCCGGGGCAACATCTTTGAGATCGGAATTCGGGAACCTCGCGGCGAGCAGCGGTGCGATGGTCCGCCATCTGCCCTCCAGCAGCGCCAGGGTGTCCAGGGCGAGAGCATCGAGGTGCCCGCCACCGACGGCGTCGGTGCCCTCCTCGGTGAGGATCCGCACCGGCTCGCGAGCACCGGTCGGCGGTACCGGAACACCGAGAACATCCCCCAGCGAATGCGCCTGGTCGGTGGATACCGCCAGCACCCGCTCGCCGGCCAGCGCCGCCCGCACCGCCGTCGCCGAGGCCAGCGTCGACTTGCCCACCCCGCCCTTGCCGACGAAAAAGCTGATCCGGGCCCGGTCAGTCAGGCCCGCATCGGCGGGGGCGTCGTCGGGCGCCACTCAGCCCTCGACCCATTTCTTCAAGTCCTTGAGTGCGGTGTCGGTCAGCCGTCGTTCGGCCTTGCGCTTGAGCAACCCGATCATCGGGATGATCAGGTCCACCGAGAGCTCGTAGGTGACGTCGGTTCCAGAACCCTTGGGAGCCAAGGTATATGCCCCGTCGAGCGCCCGCAGCAGTGAGCTCGAGACCAACGACCAACGGACCGACTTGCGGTCGGCCGGCCAGTCGTACGACAACACCATGGTGTCCTTGAGCACCGCGGCGTCCAGCACCAACCGGGCGGTCAACGGATAACCCTGTTCGTCGGAATCGAGAACCTCGGTCTCCTTGTACTCCGAGACCCACAGGGGATACGAACCGATGTCGGCGATGACGTCCATCACAGTGCGAGGATCCGCATCGATATAGATGGTCTGCGCCGTCTTGTCAGCCACTGTTGCCAATTCCCGTCGCTTTGCGCTGCGCGACCCGAGAGGGTCGCGCTCCCTCGGCCACAAACGGTACCCTCCCGCCTGCGCGTGTGACCCGATATCAGTGGCGGGGTGCGACCCCCACCGGCCGAGATGCCTCCAGCGTGGATTTCACCTCGAACGCCATCCGCTTACCGGCCACCCGGCGCTGATGGTTCAGCTTGGGCAGGTTCATCTTGGCCAACTGCCAGGCCGCGACACCGGCCGGCTCGGCGTGCAGAAAGTAGTGCAGCAACACCCCGTCGAACACCGGTTCCAGCCAGATCTCCATGGTGCCGGTCAGTGAGCCGGTAACCGTCCAGCGCACCCCTTTGTCGGCACGATCCTCGACGACTTCCAGCCGCAGATCCGGCCACCACCGACGCCAGTTCGCCGGATCGGAGACCGTACGCCCCACCGCCGCGGGATCGGCCGCGACGAATGTCTCGTCGGCGACCTGGATGCTGTTCATCGCACCAGCTTTGCATATCCTCCCCGCCGCCCACCTGCTGAGTTGACTAGGCTGGTCGACATGCGTGAATACAGCGTTCCGGCGTCGTTCACCATCGGTGAGCACGACAATGTCGTCAGCTCCGTGTACTCACACGAGCGCTCCGACCCGAGCTACGTGATCGCCCAGCGGCTGATCGACGGCGCCTGGACGGATGTCACCTGCGCCCAGATCGCCGCCCAGATCCGCTCGGCGGCGCTGGGATTGATCGCCGAGGGGGTGCAAGCAGGCGACCGGGTGGCCATTCTGTCGGGGACCCGCTACGAATGGGTCATCCTCGACTACGCGATCCTGTCGGTCGGCGCGGTCACCGTGCCGATCTACGAGACTTCGTCGGCCGAACAAGTCCTCTGGGTACTGGAGGATTCCGGCGCCGTCCTGGTGTTCACCGAGAACGAGGCCCACGCCCAGATGGTCAAGGAACTCCACGACCAGCTGCCGGCCCTGCGCACGACACTGCGCATCGAGTCCTCCGGCCCCACCGCGCTGGACGAGTTGGCCGAGGCGGCCGCCGGCGCCGACCCCGCTGAGCTGAACCGCCGGCTGGCGGACCTCCGCTCGAGCGATCCCGCGACACTGATCTACACCTCGGGTACCACCGGCCGACCCAAGGGCGTTGCACTGACCCACTCCAATTTGCTGTCCGAAACCCTGGGTGCAGCAGCGTGTTTCCCCACGCTGCTGCGCAAGCACGAGCGGCTCCTGGTGTTCTTGCCGTTGGCGCACGTGCTGGCCCGCGCCCTGTCGATGACGGCGTTCGCCAACAAGGTGACACTCGGCTACACCAGCGACATCAAGAACCTGGTGCCGATGTTGGGAGTATTCAAGCCCACAATCGTGGTGTCGGTCCCCCGGGTGTTCGAAAAGGTCTACAACACAGCCGAATTGAATGCCAGCGACAGCGGCAAGGGCCGGATCTTCGATCTGGCCGCCAAGACGGCGATCGCCTACAGCGAGGCGCTGGACAACGGTGGACCCAACCTGCTGCTCAAGCTCGGCCACGCGGCATTCGATCGGCTGGTGTACGGCAAGCTGCGTGCCGCGCTGGGCGGCGACTGCCATGCCGCGATCTCCGGGGGCGCGCCGCTGGGCAAGCGGCTGGGTCACTTCTACCGCGGGGTGGGCCTGTCGATCTACGAGGGGTATGGCCTCACCGAGACCAGCGCGGCGATCACAGTGAACCGGATCGGCGAACTCAAAGTGGGCACCGTGGGCAAGCTGGTGCCGGGCAACAGCATGAAAGTCGCTTCCGACGGCGAACTGCTGGTCTCCGGTGGTGTGGTGTTCGGCGGCTACTGGCACAACGAGAAGGCCACCGCCGAGGCGATCGTCGACGGCTGGTTCCACACCGGCGATCTGGCCAGCGTGGATGCCGAAGGCTTCCTGTCGATCACCGGCCGCAAGAAGGAGATCATCGTCACCGCAGGCGGCAAGAACGTCGCCCCTGCCGTGCTGGAGGACGCGCTGCGGGCCCACCCGCTGATCAGCCAGGCCATGGCCGTCGGCGACAACCAGCCGTTCATCGGCGTGCTGATCGCCATCGACCCCGAGGCGTTCGAGGTGTGGAAGTCCCACCATGGCAAACCCGCGACCGCCTCGGTGGCTGACCTGCGTGAGGATCCCGATCTGATCGCCGAGGTCGAGCTGGCTGTCAAGGACGCCAATCGACATGTGTCGCATGCGGAGTCGATCCGCAAATTCCGCGTCCTGCCATGCGACTTCACCGTGCAGACCGGTGAGCTCACCCCGACGCTGAAGGTCAAGCGCAACGTGGTGGCGCAGAAGTTCGCCGAGGAGATCGAGGCGATCTACGCCAAATAGCCGCTGGTCAGACGAGGCCGGCCACGAAACCCGCCGCCTGGCCGGGGTAGGGCGGCAGCTCATAAGAACTGTGCGCGCCGCGGTCGCGTCCGTCCGAGCAGATCGGGTCGCCGCCGCTGCACAGATCGATGGCACGGCCGGCGAACTGACCGGCGCTCGACAGCGGCGTCCCGAACCGGGCCCCGGGATTGCCGAACACCGCGACCGCGGCTACCTGACCGGCGCTGGCCGGCCCCAGCGGCGGCGCCGAGCCGATGCTCCCGATTCGCTGTCCCACCGGCGGCACACCGGCGAGCATCGACACCGCCGCGGCCCCCTGGGAGAAACCGCCGAGGATCAGCGCGGTCTGCGGGCATCGCGCACCCATGTCCGTGATGCGGCTCGCCGCATCGTCGGCGCCGGAGGCCGCCGCGAGGAAGTTCAGGCTGGCCGGGTAGTTCACCCCGTAACTGTCCAGCGTCCGCCCGCCCAGCCGCGGCGCGAGCGCGTTGACGAAGGCCTGGCCCACCCGCCCCAAGCCGGCCGGCTCACCGGTGCCGCGGGCGAAGATCACCTCGACATCGGGGCAGTCGGCGGCCACCGCTTCGCCGGCCGGAGCCAGAAGAGCGGTGGCGAAGGCCAGGACACCTCCGAATGCCATCAACCGGGTCGTGCTCACCGGCACATCGTCACACAGGGTGGTCGGTCGCACGGAGGAGTTCGGAAAGCCGCGCGGTGCGGGCGGCCCAGCTCCAGTCCGACTCGATCCACCGCCGGCCGGCTTTCCCCATCTGTGCGGCCAGCGCCGGATCGGTGAGGAGTTCCGCGACGGCGTCGGCGATCTCGTCGGTCGAACGGCCGTCGACCACCCGGCCGGTCTCCCCGTCCTGCACGGCTTCGGGAGCGCCGCCCGAGCGGCCGGCCACCACCGGCACCCCGGTGGCCGACGCTTCCAGGAACACGATGCCCAGTCCTTCCACGTCCAGTCCGGAACCTCGGGTGCGACACGGCATCGCGAAGACGTCTGCCATCGCGTAGTGCGCCGCCAGCTCGGCGCCCGGTACCGCCCCGGTGAACACGACAGCATCACTGACGCCGACATGCCGGGCCAGTTTGTGCAGTTCGTCGGCATAGGGCCCGCCGCCGACGATCACCAGAGCGGCGTCGGCCACCCGGCGGCGAATGCCGGGCAGCGCCTTGATCAGCATGTCCTGGCCCTTGCGCGGCACCAGCCGGGACAGGCACACGACCGTCGGCCGTCGGCCCAGCCCATACCGACCGCGCAGTTCGGCCCTGGCGACGGGGTCGGGCCGGAACCGATCGATGTCCACCCCGGGCGGCAGGTGTTCCAGGGCGGCGTCGGGGCCGAACGCGGAGGCGATCCGGCCGCGGGTGTAATGGCTGATGAAGGTCACGACGTCGGTCTGCTCGCCGATTCGCCGCAGCGCCGAGCGCGCGACGGGCAGCATCGACCAGCCCACCTCGTGGCCGTGTGTGCTGGCCAGCACCCGGTGGGCCCCGGCGCCGCGAGCCCGGCCGGCCAGCAACGCCAGCGGTGCGGCGGCACCGAACCACACCGTCTCGATGCCATGCTCGGCGATCAGGGCCCGCATCCGGCGGTCCACACCCGGCTCGGGCAGCATCAGCGTGCCGGGGTGACGTATGACGCGGTAGCGCGCCGCCCGGTCGTAGTCGTCGGCGCCCTTCCACTGCGGGGCGTAGACGGTGAGCTGGTGTTCTCCGGTGTCGGCGAGCCGGCCGACGAACTGCTCGAGGTAGGACTGAATGCCGCCACGGCGGGGCGGAAAGTCATTGGTGACCAGCAGGACCCGCGTCATCGCCACCCACGCTATCCGGTGAGCCAACGCGCCCAGCGGGCGCGTAGCCCGGCGATGTCGGTGTCCAGGGCGTGGTGAACCGCGGTGGCGAAGTCGCCGTGACCGGGTCCGCAGGCCTCGACATAGAGCCGGCGCAGCCCGTCGACACCGTAGGTGTCGGCGACGAACCGGGCGAACCACCAGGCCCGGTCGTAGGCACGCTCGCGTTGCGGACCGGCGATGTCCAGGTCGGCGTCGGCGGGCAGCGCGGTATCCGCCGCGGCGTCCGCGGGCAGCAGCGCCGGCGGCCGTGCCACGAAATCGGCCACCCCCTCGACCAGCCAGCGCGGCGCGTCCAGCGCGGTGTCAGCGCGGGCTGCGAGGTGAAACAGCTCGTGGGCCAACACGATTCGCAACGACGCGTCGCTCATGGCGGCGGCACCGGGCGCGAACACGATGCGTTGCCCGCTGGCGCGACGGTGGGCGATGTCGACCTGGTCGGCGACCGACACCGCGGCGATATCAGCCCAGTTTCCGTGCTGGTCCAGGCCACCCTCGGTGAGGAACTGTGCCGGTGAGCCGGTCGCGATCACGACGATCTCGTGCTCCCAGTCGGTACCCCAGAACTTCTCGACCGCGGCGACGGCGTCACCGATATCCCCGGCGATCCGGGTGAGCAGGCCATCGGTGCCCGAGCCCCCCAGGCTGATCAGGTCCACGGTTCGACCGTCGCCGACCACCAGCGGAGCCGGGGTGGGAACGGCGGCACTCGGGGACGGTTGCCCGGGCGGGGCATCTGACGGCACGGCGATCAGAACCGAGGCCGCCAGCAACTCGGCGAGCAACGTGGCGGCGAGGACGGCCGAGAACCGGCGCCGCCGGTCAGTACCGACGGACGTTGTAGATCGGGGCGTTGTTCACCGGGGCGATGCGCACCGGCTGGCCGAAGGTTGAGGCGTGGACCATCATCCCGTCGCCGATGTAGATCGCCGAGTGCGAGGCGTCGGAGTAGTAGTTGACCACGTCACCGGGCTGCATCTGATCCAGCGACACCGGCTGCCCGCCGTGCGCCAGCGCCTGGCTGGAATGCGGCAGGAAGATGCCGGCCTGCTGGAAGGACCACATCACCAGACCGGAGCAGTCGAAAGCATTGGGACCCGAGCCGCCCCACACGTAGGGATCGCCGATCCGGGTGAGGGCGGCCTGCACGGCGACGGCGGCCTGCTCGCCGCCCGGGCCGGGCGCGGGTACAGCGGCCATCGGGACGACCTCTGCTGCCTCCGGCGGCGGCGGGGGGGCGTCGGGTGACGGGGGAAGCGGCAACGCATCCGGCGGCGGCACGTCGGCCAGCGGCGGGAGCCCCGCCGGTGCCGGCGCGGCCAGAATGTCCGCGGGAGGCGGCGGGCCCGGCGCGGCCAGCGCGGTCCGCTGCTCCGGGGTCAGCGTCTGGTAGCGCGACTTGACGGCCGCGATCTGTACCTGCAGTTGGGACTGCTTGCGCTGCAGGTCGGCGCGCACCGCCGCGGCCTGCTCGGCGGCCGTCTTGGCGTCGGCCGCCGACTTGGCCGAGGCGGCCTCGGTCTGGCGGAGTTCGTCGTTGACCCGTCGATAGTTCTGCATCTGGGCGGCCATCTCGGCGGCCATCACCCGCTGCACAGCCATTTTGTCGATGAGTCCCTGGGGCGACTCCGCGGTCAGGATCGCGTTCAGGCCGTCGGTGCGACCGCCCATGTAGACCGCTGCAGCAAATTTGTCGACCGCGCTCTGATAGGTCGTCAGCTGGGCTTTTGCCGCGTCGGCGGCGGCCAGGTCATCGCTGTGCTTCTTCTCGGCGACACCCTCGGCTTGGAGTTTCTTGTCGAGGTCCAGCTGGGCCGTATGCATGGACTCGGTGAGCTGCTCGGCCTGCCGGGACAGCTCATTGAGCTTTGCCAAACCGTCTTCGGCCGGATCGGCGTGCGCCGAGCCGGAGATAACGCCGGAGAACACCGTGAGGGCCGCAATCCCACCAACTAGAGTGCGTCTGAAAACGCGTTTGGTCAGGAACGTGCGGTCAAAGCTCAAGATTGCGCTTCCTTTAAGTGCCGTCGACGTAGCGGTGTCGAGTGCATAAGGTCTCGGATAGGTTACGAAATGGCATCGGCCTTGTCCAACGGAGAACACAGTTCTCAAGCAACTCTCAGCCGCATCAGCCCCACCAGTCACAACCTGCCAACCAACCTATCAGGCCCCTAGCTCGCCAGACCCGGCCCCCCGTGCCGGTGAATCGGCACCAGCCGCAACCGGGGTGCCAGCCCCGCCTCGGCAAGCACCTCCAGTGCCGCACGCTCGTCTTCCAGCAAAGTCTCCGGCACACCGAGCAACACGCTCACCACGCAGTCGCGGCAGCCCGGCCCGCGCACCGCACAGTCGTCGCAGTCGATGACGACCGGTTCGGCTGGGTCCGTTCCCATCTCTGGTCTCCTCTGTTCGTGTCAGGCGCACGCTAACTCCAGCCACCGACAGGTCCGGCGCCTGTCGGTGGGGGTGATTACCGTCAAGGGCTGTGCCGGGACCATCGACTGACGCGCAGCTGAGCTTCGCCGACGTCGACCCGGCGGCCGACCTGTCGTTGCGGGAGACCACGTTCGTCGTCGTCGACCTGGAGACCACCGGCGGGCGGGCCAACGCCTCGGCCGACGGGTCCCGTGATGCCATCACCGAGATCGGCGCGGTCAAGGTCCGCGGCGGCGAGGTGCTCGGCGAGTTCGCCACCCTGGTCGACCCGCAGCGGTCCATCCCGCCGCAGATCGTCCAGCTGACCGGTATCACCACCGCGATGGTGCGCGACGCGCCCACCATCGCCACGGTGCTGCCGATGTTCCTCGAGTTCGCCCGCGGCGCAGTGCTTGTCGCCCACAACGCCGGCTTCGACATCGGCTTCCTGCGCTCGGCGGCCGAACAATGCGGCATCTGTTGGCCGCGCCCGCCGGTGCTGTGCACGGTGCGACTGGCCCGCCGGGTACTCACCCGTGAGGAGGCGCCCAGCGTGCGACTGGCCACGCTGGCCGCACTCGTCGGCTCCGCCACCAAGCCGACCCACCGTGCCCTCGACGACGCCCGCGCCACCGTCGACGTGCTGCACGCGCTGATCGAACGGGTCGGGAACCAGGGCGTGCACACCTACACCGACCTGCGCGGATACCTACCCAACATCTCCAACGCCCAGCGCGGCAAGCGGGTCCTGGCCCGCAACCTGCCGCGCCGGCCGGGGGTGTACCTGTTTCGCGGGGCGGGGGGCGAGGTGCTCTACATCGGCACCGCCACCGATCTCCGCCGCCGCGTGGGCCAGTACTTCACCGGCGCCGATCCGCGCGGGCGGATGAAAGAGATGGTGGGCCTAGCCACTGCGGTCGACCACGTCGAGTGCGCCCATCCGCTCGAGGCCGGGGTGCGCGAGCTGCGGCTACTCGCCGCGCACGCGCCGCCCTACAACCGCCGCTCGCGTTTCCCACACCGTTGGTGGTGGGTGACGCTGACCGACGAGGCGTTCCCGCGGCTCGCGGTGGTTCGCGAACCGCGCCACGACCGGGTGATCGGCCCGTTCCGGTCACGGGCCGTTGCCGTCGACACCGCCGACCTGGTGGCCCGGTTCACCGGTGTGCGCACCTGCACGGCCCGCATCAGGCGCGCGGGAGAACACGGGCCGGCCTGCCCCGAGCGCGAGGTCTCGCCGTGCCCCGCGCCGCGGGGTGTGGCCGCCGCCGACTACGCGCCCGCGCCGCGGCGGGCCGCGGCCCTCATCGACGGGCTGGACAACGGCGCCATCGCGGCCGCGGTGCAGCGCGTGGCGGAGCTGGCCGGGAAGTCCCGCTACGAAAGTGCGGCGCGACTGCGCGACCACATCGCCGCGACCCTCGACGTGCTGTGGCGCGGCCAGCGTCTGCGGGCGCTGACCGCCGTCGAAGAACTGGTGGCCGCCGCACCGGACGGCGCAGGGGGCTGGCAGCTGGCAGTGCTCCGCCACGGGCAGCTCGCCGCCGGCGGACTGGCCCGGCGCGGCGTTCCCCCGATGCCGGTGATCGAAGCCCTACAGGCCGGCGCCCAGACCATCCTCCCCCGGCCGAAGCCCCTGGGCGGCGCGCTGGTCGAAGAGACCGCCTTGATCGCACGGTGGCTCACTGCTCCTGGCGTGCGAATCGTCAGCGCCACAACAGGTCTGGTGTCACCACTACACTCAGCGGGCCCCTGGGCGCAGTGGGCCGCGGCGGCACGATCGGCCCGGCTCGCGGCCGACCAGCTGGCCTCAGAGCTGCTGCGTGAACCGCACCCAACGCGCCAGGAGCTGTTCGGCAGCGCCGGAGTCGATCGCCTCGGCAGCGCGGGCCAGCCCGGTCTCCCAGGACGGCAGCCATTCGGCGTGGCTGGATAGCCCGCTGTGGGCGACCATCGCCCCCGCCGCGTTGAGGATCACCGCGTCGCGGACCGCTCCCTGGGCCCCGCCCAGCACGTCGCGCGCCTCCTGAGCGTTCTGCTGCGCCTCCCCACCGACCAACTCCTCGATGCGGGCCCGCGGGAAGCCGAACCCCAGCGGGTCAAAGGTCAGCTTGTCGATGGTGCCCGCCTGCACACGCCAGATGGTGCTGGTGGTCGTGGTGGTCAGCTCGTCGAGTCCGTCATCACCGTGGACCACGAGCACGCTGCAGCGCCGTGCCGCGAACACCCCGGCCATCACCTCGGCCAGATCGTCGAAGGCGCAACCGATCAGGCCCGCCCGGGGGCTGGCCGGATTGGTGAGCGGCCCAAGCAGATTGAAGACCGTCGGCACACCGATCTCGCGGCGCGGAGGTCCGGCGAACTTGTAGGACGGGTGGAACACCGGCGCGAAGCAGAATCCGATACCCACCTCGGCCACGCTGCGGGCCACCTCGTCGGGACCGAGGTCGATGCGCACGCCGAGCGCCTCGAGCATGTCCGCCCCGCCGCTCTTCGACGAGGCCGCGCGGTTGCCGTGTTTGACCACCGGCACCCCGGCGGCCGCGACGACGATCGCGGCCATCGTGGACAGGTTCACCGTGTTGGCGCGATCGCCCCCGGTGCCGACGATGTCGACGGTGTCGGTGCCGATCACATCGGTGGGCACCATCCGCGCGTAGTGGAGCATCGTGTCGGCCAACTCGCGCACCTCGGCCGGGGTCGGTCGCTTCATTTTCATCGACACGCCGAAGGCGGCGATCTGCGCCGGGGTCGCGAGCCCGGTCATGATCTGATCCATCGCCCAGCTCGCCTGCCCCGGTTCGAGTTCCTTGCTGGCCGTCAACCGGTCCAGGACCTGCGGCCATGACGAGTTCGGCGAGCCGGGACCGGGTTGGGAAACAGGCTGAGTCACGCGCCGATATTCCCATGCCACCGGGGAACTCCACAGGCCGGTTCGCCGACAGTTATGACTAATTCGCCCCCTGGCTGTACCTCAACAACTACAAAGCGTCATACTTCTTGATGTGACGAGCGCTGTTGGCACCTCGGGAACTGCGATCACATCGCGCGTACATTCGCTGAACCGGCCGAACATGGTCAGTGTTGGCACCATCGTGTGGCTTTCCAGTGAACTGATGTTCTTTGCTGGACTGTTCGCGATGTACTTCACTGCCCGTGCTCAGGCCGGTGGGGCATGGCCGCCGCCGCCGACGGAACTGAACCTGTATCAGGCGGTTCCGGTGACGCTGGTGCTGATCGCGTCGTCGTTCACCTGCCAGATGGGGGTGTTCGCCGCCGAGCGCGGTGACGTTTACGGGCTGCGCCGCTGGTATGTGATCACGTTCCTGATGGGCGCCTTCTTCGTCGCCGGTCAGGGCTACGAGTACTACCACCTGGTCACCCATGGCACGACCATCCCGGGCAGCGCCTACGGCAGCGTCTTCTACCTCGCCACCGGTTTCCACGGCCTGCACGTCATCGGCGGTCTGGTCGCCTTCATTCTGCTTCTCCTGCGCACGACGATGAGCAAGTTCACGCCCGCTCAGGCGACCGCCGCGATCGTCGTGTCCTACTACTGGCACTTCGTCGACATCGTGTGGATCGCCCTGTTCGCGACGATCTACTTCATCCGTTGATGAGAAGGGGTTCGATGCTCAAGAGATCGGCGCGGGTGGCTCCGATGAGCGACAAGTCGCGTCGCCGACTTCGTCGCCGCCTGACGGGCGCGGTGTTGCTGGTGGTTGGCCTCGGTGTCGCCGGCGGCCTCGCCGCCACGCTGACGCCCACTCCGCAGGTCGCGGTGGCCGACGAATCGCAGTCGGCGCTGTTGCGTACCGGCAAGGAGTTGTTCGAGACCTCGTGCGTCACCTGCCACGGTGCCAATCTGCAGGGTGTGCAGGGCCGCGGCCCCAGCCTGGTCGGCGTCGGTGAGGCCGCGGTGTACTTCCAGGTCTCCACCGGGCGTATGCCGGCGATGAGCCAGAGCGCCCAGGCCCCGCAGAAGAAACCCATCTTCGACGAGGCCCAGATCGATGCGCTGGGCGCCTACGTCCAGGCCAACGGCGGCGGACCGCTGGTCCCGCGCGACGCCAACGGCCAGGTCGCCGACCACTCGCTGCTGGGCAACAACGTCGCCCGCGGCAGTGACCTCTTCCGGCTCAACTGCGCGTCGTGCCACAACTTCACCGGTAAGGGCGGCGCGCTGTCCTCCGGCAAGTACGCGCCACCGCTGGACAAAGCCACCCCGGCCCAGATCTACACCGCGATGCTGAGCGGTCCGCAGAACATGCCGAAGTTCTCCGACCGCGAGATCTCGCCGGAGGAGAAGCGGGACATCGTCGCCTACGTCCGGCTGGCCTCACACGCACCCGACCCCGGTGGGTACGGCCTTGGCGGGTTCGGACCGACCTCGGAGGGCATGGTGATCTGGATCGTCGGCATGGTGGCCGCCATCGCGGCGGCGCTGTGGATTGGGGCGCGCTCATGAGTGACGAAGTGAACCAGCCGAGTGACGAGCAGCTCGCGGCGATGTCGCGGGAGGAACTGGTCGAACTCGGGGGCAGGATCGACGGGGTCGAGACCATCCTCAAGGAGCCGCGCTGGCCGGTTGAGGGCACCAAGGCCGAGAAGCGGGCCGAGCGCCTGGTCGCGATCTGGCTGCTGATCGGCGGCCTGAGTGGCCTGGCACTGCTGCTGGTGTTCCTGTTCTGGCCGTGGGAGTGGGATGGCAGCAACGCGTTTTCGCTGGCCGAGTTCGCCACCCCGCTGTACGGGCTGACCTTCGGGCTGTCGATCCTGGCGATCGGCATCGGCGCGGTGCTCTATCAGAAGAAGTTCATTCCCGAGGAGATCTCGGTCCAGGAGCGCCATGACGGCGCCAGCCCGGAGCTCCAGCGCAAGACCGTGGCGGCCAACCTCACCGACGCACTCGAGGGCTCGACGGTCAAGCGCCGCAAGTTGATCGGGATGTCACTGGGGATCGGGCTCGGCGCCTTCGGGGCGGGCACCCTGGTGGCCTTCATCGGCGGCTTGATCAAGAATCCGTGGAAGCCCGTGGTTCCCACCGCCGATGGCAAGAAGGCGGTGTTGTGGACGTCAGGCTGGACGCCCCGGTACACGGGCGAGACGATCTTCCTGGCCAGTGCCACCGGCGCGATGGACGGCCCGCCGTTGATCAAGGTGCGTCCGGAGGACATCGACGCGGGCGGCATGCTGACGGTGTTCCCGTGGCGGGAATCCGACGGCGACGGCACCACGGTCGAGAGCCACCATCGACTCAGCGCCATCTCGATGGGCGTGCGCAACCCGGTGATGCTGATCCGCATCAAGCCGGTGGACATGGCCAAGGTGGTCAAGCGACAGGGTCAGGAGAGCTTCAACTTCGGTGACCTGTTCGCCTACACCAAGGTGTGCTCGCACCTCGGGTGCCCGGCCTCGCTGTACGAGCAGCAGACCTACCGCATCCTGTGCCCGTGCCACCAATCGCAGTTCGACGCACTGCATTTCGCCAAGCCGATCTTCGGGCCCGCGGCGCGCGCACTTGCACAGCTGCCTATCACCATCGACCAGGACGGGTATCTGGTCGCCAACGGCGACTTCATCGAACCCGTCGGACCGGCATTCTGGGAGCGCACATCATGAGCCCGAAAATCGGTGATGCCCTGGCCAAGCAGGGCGATGAAATCGACTCGCGCTACCACCCGTCGGCGGCGGTACGGCGTCAGCTGAACAAGGTCTTCCCTACCCACTGGTCATTCCTGCTCGGTGAGATCGCCCTGTACAGCTTCGTCATCCTGCTGATCACCGGTGTGTACCTGACGCTGTTCTTCGACCCGTCGATGTCCGAAGTGACGTATCAGGGTGTCTACCAACCGCTTCGCGGCATCGAGATGTCGAAGGCCTATGCCTCCACCCTCGACATCAGCTTCGAGGTCCGCGGCGGCCTGTTCGTGCGGCAGGTCCACCACTGGGCCGCACTGCTGTTCGCCGCGGCGATCATGGTGCACTTGGCGCGCATCTTCTTCACCGGTGCGTTCCGCCGGCCCCGCGAGGCGAACTGGGTGATCGGCTCGCTGCTGCTGATCCTGGCCATGTTCGAGGGCTACTTCGGCTACTCGCTGCCCGATGACCTGCTGTCCGGTATCGGGCTGCGCGCCGCGCTGTCGTCGATCACGCTCGGCATCCCGCTGATCGGAACGTGGATGCACTGGGCGCTGTTCGGCGGTGACTTCCCCTGTGGTGGCCTCGGTTACCAGTGCAACGCGGTCGGGATCATCATCCCGCGCATGTACGCCCTGCACATCCTGCTGATCCCCGGAATCATCCTGGCGCTCATCGGTCTCCACATGGGCATGGTGTGGTTCCAGAAGCACACCCAGTTCCCCGGCCCGGGGCGCACCGAGAAGAACGTCGTCGGCGTGCGGGTCATGCCGGTGTTTGCGGTGAAGTCGGGTGCGTTCTTCGCGATCACGACCGGCCTCCTCGGTCTGATGGGCGGCCTGCTGCAGATCAACCCGATCTGGCAGCTCGGCCCCTACAAACCCTCGCACGTCTCGGCCGGCAGCCAGCCCGACTTCTACATGATGTGGACCGAGGGCCTGGCCCGTATCTTCCCGCCGTGGGAGTTGTACTTCTGGCACCACACCGTGCCGGTCGGCTTCTGGGTCGCGATGGTGATGGGCCTGGTGTTCGGCCTGCTGATCGCCTATCCGTTCCTGGAGAAGAAGTTCACCGGGGACACCGCGCACCACAACCTGTTGCAGCGTCCGCGTGACGCTCCGACGCGCACCGCGATCGGCGCGATGGCGATCGCGCTGTACATGGTGTGGACGCTGAGTGCGATGAACGACATCATCGCGCTGAAGTTCCACATCTCGCTGAACGCGACGACGTGGATCGGGCGTATCGCCTCGGTGGTGTTGCCGCCGCTGGTGTTCTTCATCACCTACCGGTGGGCGGTCGGCCTGCAGCGCAGCGACCGCGACGTGCTCGAGCACGGCATCGAGACCGGCATCATCAAGCGGTTGCCGCACGGCGCCTACATCGAGCTGCATCAGCCGCTCGGACCGGTCGACGACCATGGCCACCCGATCCCGCTGGAATACCAGGGGACGGCGTTGCCCAAACGGATGAACAAGCTGGGTTCGGGCGGCAAGCCCGGCCACGGCAGCTTCCTGACAGCGGACCCGGCATCCGAGGATGCCGCGCTCAACGAGGCCGCCCATGCCTCCGAGCACCGTGCTCTCACCGCACTGCGCGAATGGCAGGACGGCGAGACCGACGGCAACGGAAGTGGCAACGGCCAGCACTAGGCAGTGATACGAAAAGAACCCCGGGCCTTGCGGCCCGGGGTTCTTTTCGTATGTATCGGCAATCGAGTCTGCGCACCGATCGTGTTGCCAGCGGGCAGTCGCGCTCTCACCGCAGGATCGATCGTCTAGTCGGCCGGCACGCTCTCCTCTACCGCACCGTGCAACTGGCGCAGGTAGGTCACCGGGATCGCCGGCATCGCGACGGTGATGATGGCGGCCAGCCCGAGCGCCACCCAGGCCGGGGTGTCGCTACCCACCGCCAGCAGGTAGGTTGCGGTCGACACCCCGACCAGCGCTAAGCCGATCGCACCGGCCAGCATGACCGTCGCACGCAGCCAGAGCCGGTCCAGTTCGGTGGCCGGAATCAGCGGATCGGCTCGGCGCGACGCCGAGGACTGCGCGAAATCGGGCTGATACCGCTCGTACGGGTCCACCGTCGCGCCGAACACCTTCAGCTTCTCAGTCGGCGGCTCCGTCCCGCGGACAGGGGCCACCGGGGCCCCGGCGGGGCGTTGTGGGCCCGGCGGCTTGGCCGCCTCCGAGGTCGTCACCCGGGCGTCGGCCAGCGCGGTGCGCCGGGCGCGGATCAACAGCGGAATCGCGCCGACGATGATCAGCGCCGACACGATGATGATGCTGTAGAGCAGCCAGGGGGTGTGCGGCCCGTCGCCGCCCACGGTGCGGCCACGGCTCATGTCGACCAACGCGACGATCGCGATAACCGTTACGGCCAGTAGCACCAGCCAGATCGCACCGCACACACCGACCAGCAGACGGTCCACCGTCTCCGGTGATCGCCGGTCGTCATCTGTCTCCCCGGCCAGCGGGAGCTCCGTTTCGCGCGCCATCAGCAACTAGTCTGCGCGGCGTTGTTCTGATTGGACGACAACACAACTCCGTCGCTGGTAGTGATCGAACAATTCAACTTGCTGACCAGGAACAGGCTCGACGCCTGTACCGAGCCGACATCGGACTGGGAGATCGGCGTCACCGTCAGCGACCACGGAATGTAGACATTCCGCTGTGTACGCTGACGGCCCGACGCATCGACGTAGGTCACCGAGATGATGTCACCGGGAGCCTTGGTCCCGGTGACCGAATACGTCACCTGACGCGGACCGGCCGGCGTCGTCGGGGTGGTCGGGGGCGGCGGGGGCGTCGTGGTGGTCACCGGTGGTGGAGCCTCCGTCGTTGCCGGCGGGGGCGGCGGAGGCGGCGGCTCCGTCGTCACCGTCACCGTCTCGGTGGGCGGCGGCGGGGGCGGCGGCTCCTCGCTGGTCGGCGGCGGGGGTGGCGGCGGCGCCACAGTGGTGGTGATCTCGTCCTGCACCGGCGGAGGCTTGACGGTCGTCGTCGTCGCCGGAGTCGCCAGATTGTTGGTATCGGTACTGGTCACCAGCAGCGACACCGACACCACCAGCGCAATGGCGGCGACGATCGCGGTGACCCCGACGACCCACGGCCACTTCGGGGGTTGCGCCTCGTCGATGAACTCGGTGCCGGCGTCATAGCTGTCGTAGTCGTACAGCCCCGGATCGGGTGCGACGAACGGGCCCGCGGTGTACTGCTCGGCCTCCGGCGCGGAGTAGGCCTGAAAACCCGTACCGGTGGGGGTCTCCCCCCGATCGCCCGACTCCTCATCCGGCGGATTCGGCCCGCTCATGCTCGCCTGTCCTCTTTCGACTACATCACCGCGGCACGCGGGCCGAGGACTGGCACGCAGCGTGCCGACGGCTCCCGTTGCCCTGGCAAGACCCTACCCAACCGGGCTGGCCCGGTAGGCCGCAGCACACCGTTGGCGCCAAGTGATGTCTCGATTGTGACCTTCGCCGCGGGCTCAGTGCTTCTCGGGGCCGATGTAGTACTCGAACACCAGTCCGGCGACCGCCGCCAGCACGAAGACCACACCGGCCACGATCAGCCAGGGCAGCCACAGCGCGGCGCCGACGGCCGCGGTCGAGAAGGACAGCGCGATCAGGATGGGCCACCAGCTGTGCGGCGCAAAGAAGCCCAACTCCCCTGCGCCGTCGCTGATTTCAGCCTCCTCGTAGTCCTCGGGTCGGGTGTCGAGACGACGTGCCACGAACCGGAAGAAGGTGCCGATGATCAGCGACAGACCGGCGGTGAGCACCAGTGCCGTGGTCCCGGCCCACTCGATACCGCCGTACTGGAACACCGCGCTCAGCGTCCCGTAGACAATCGCGGCAAGGACGAAGAAGGCGGTCAGGATTTCGAAGAGCCTGGCTTCAATGTGCATTGCTCGTCCCCTACTTGCTCGCCTGTGGGATCACTTGCTGGCCCCGACGGGTGTCGAACGGGTGGGTGGTGATGGCCACCGGTGACTGGTTGATCGACTGCAGCGCCTCGGCGTTGGTCTTACCGGCCATCCGCTGCTGCAGGTAGGCCTTGAAGTCGTTGGCCGAGACCACGCGGACCTCGAAGTTCATCATCGAGTGATAGGTGCCGCACATCTCGGCGCACCGCCCGACGAACGCGCCGGTCTCGGTGATCTCGGCGACCTGGAACTTGTTCTCGGTGTGGTTGGCTTCCGGGTTCGGGAAGACGTCGCGCTTGAACAGGAATTCGGGCACCCAGAACGAGTGGATGACGTCGGCGGAGGCGACCTCGAACTCGATCCGCTTGCCCACCGGTAAGACCAGGACCGGGATCTCGTTACTGGTGCCCAGCGTCTCGATCTTGTCGAAGTTCAGGTAGGTGCGATCCTCGGGGTTCAGGCCGCGCACCACGCCCACCCGCTCCTCGCCGTGGGCGTCGACGCCCTCGGGCTTGGAGACCATCGCGGCCTTGCGCGCCGGGTCCGCGCCCTCGTACTCGAAGGTGCCGTCGGCGAAATCGACCTTCTGATAGCCGAACTTCCAGTTCCACTGGAACGCCGTGACGTCGATGACGACCTCGGGATTCGGATCCCGGTGCATCATCTTCTCCTGCACGACGACGGTGAAGTAGAACAGCACCGAGATGATCAGGAACGGGATGACCGTGAGCACCAACTCCAGCGGCATGTTGTAGCCGAACTGGCGGGGCAGCTCCTCGTCAGCGGGGGCACCCTTCTTCTTACGGTGGAATGTCGCCGTCCAGAAAGTCAGGCCCCACACGATGACGCCGACGACCAAGGCGGCGATGACCGACCACACCCACAACTCGCGGTTGGTGTGCGCCTCCGGGGTGATGCCCTTGGGCCAGCCCAGACCGAACACTTCCTGCCAGCTGCACCCGCTGAGGGTCAGCGCCAGCGCACCGAAAGTAACGGCTAGCGCCAGCACCCGGAACCGGGAACCGCGGGTCTTCACGTTGGCGCCTCCTGTTTCACCGAACTGCTCGGCCCACACCGCATTTTTCTCATCGCGGGAACTTTTCGCGAATCGAATACTACGCAGCGTAGACCACACCTGAGAAGCCAGCCCGACACACCTCCAATTCCGTGGTCGAGTCGGCGCTGCGTCGTTCGGCGGCGCTGTGCGGTTGCGGCATACTAGGCCCGGTGTGTGGACTGCTGGCCCTGGTTACAGACCCCGGCGGGCAGGAGCGAAGCGCCCCGGGGATCGGTGGCGGAACCAGCATTTCCGCTGACATCGTCGACGCGGTGGCCGGCGCATCACACCTGATGCGTCATCGGGGCCCCGACGAACCCGGTACCTGGCACGACGAGCAGACGGTCCTGGGGTTCAACCGGCTGTCCATCATTGACATCGCCCACTCCCACCAGCCGTTGCGCTGGGGTCCGCCGGATCAGCCCGACCGCTACGTGCTGGTCTTCAACGGCGAGATCTACAACTACCTCGAGTTGCGCGAGGCGCTGCAGTCCGAATTCGGCGCGACCTTCGCCACCGATGGCGACGGCGAGGCGATCGTGGCCGCGTATCACCACTGGGGCACCCAGGCGCTGGGCCGGCTGCGCGGCATGTTCGCGTTCGCGCTGTGGGACACCGCGCGCCAGGAACTGTTCTGCGCCCGGGACCCGTTCGGGATCAAGCCGCTGTTCATGGCCACCGGGCCGGGGGGCACCGCCGTCGGCAGCGAGAAGAAGTGCCTGCTCGACCTGGCCGGACAGATCGGGATCGACCTGGGCATCGACGAACGCGCGGTCCAGCACTACACGGTGCTGCAGTACGTGCCCGAGCCCGAGACACTGCACCGAGGCATCCGCCGGCTCGAATCGGGAAGCTATGCGGTGATCCGTCCCGGCGAACAGCCGGAGGTCAGCCGTTACTTCCGGCCGAAGTTCAGCGCCACCGGGTTCACCCCGGGTGGTGAGCAGGCTCGCTACGACGAGATCACCGCGGTCCTGGAGGACTCGGTGGCCAAACACATGCGCGCCGACGTGACGGTCGGGGCGTTCCTGTCCGGTGGGATCGATTCGACCGCCATCGCCGCGCTGGCCATCCGGCACAATCCGCGGCTGATCACCTTCACCACCGGGTTCGAGCGGGAAGGCTTCTCCGAGGTCGACGTGGCCGTCGCGTCGGCCGAGGCGATCGGCGCCCGGCACGTGACCAAGGTGGTCAGCCAATCCGAGTTCGTGGCCGCCCTGCCCGAAATCGTCTGGTACCTCGACGAGCCGGTGGCCGATCCGGCGCTGGTCCCGTTGTTCTTCATCGCCCGCGAGGCCCGCAAGCACGTGAAGGTCGTGTTGAGCGGCGAGGGTGCCGACGAACTGTTCGGCGGATACACGATCTACCGGGAACCCTTGTCGCTGAAGCCTTTCGACTACCTTCCCGGACCGGTCCGCAAGTCGCTGGGCCGGGCGTCGCGGCCCTTGCCGGAGGGGATGCGCGGTAAGGGCCTGCTGCATCGGGGCTCGCTGACCCTCCAGGAGCGCTACTACGGCAACGCCCGCAGCTTCTCCGACGAGCAGCTACGCGCGGTGCTGCCGGCGTTCGATCCCGCCTGGACACATACGGACGTCACCGCCGGAATCTACGCCGAGTCGGCCGGTTGGGATCCGGTCGCCCGGATGCAGCACATCGATCTGTTCACCTGGCTGCGCGGCGACATCCTGGTCAAAGCCGACAAGATGACGATGGCCAATTCGCTGGAGTTGCGGGTCCCGTTCCTGGATCCCGAGGTGTTCGCGGTGGCCTCCCGGCTGCCGTTCGCCCAGAAGATCACCCGCACGACCACCAAGTACGCGCTGCGCCGAGCGCTGGAGCCGATTGTGCCGCCGCACGTGCTGAACCGGGCAAAACTGGGCTTCCCGGTGCCGATCCGGCACTGGCTGCGCTCAGGCGAGCTGATGGACTGGGCGTACGGGATGATCGACGCTTCCCAGGCCGGTCATCTCGTCGACGTGGCCGCCGTGCGCGACATGCTCGATGCGCACCGCGCCGGGGACGGCGATCACAGCCGCCGGCTGTGGACGGTGCTGATCTTCATGCTGTGGCACGCCATTTTCGTCGAGCGCAGCGTGGTGCCGACGATCAGCGAGCCGCACTACCCGGTGCAGCTCTAGCGGCGGGCAGGAGCGAAGCGACCCGGGGATCAGCTCCAGCGGCGGGCAGGAGCGAAGCGACCCGGGGATCAGCTCCAGCGGCGGGCAGGAGCGAAGCGACCCGGGGACTAGGTCAATGCGGCGGCGATCTCCTCGGCGGCCTCGGGACCATAGGCGTCCTTGATGCGGGCGATCGCCGCGTCGCGGTCCCAGGTCCACTCCTGCGGGCCCGGTGCCTCCAGCACGAGTGTCGCCACCATCGACGCGAGCTGCGCGGCGCGATCCAGCCCGAGCCCCAGCCCACGGCCGGTCAGGAAGCCCGCACGGAACGCGTCACCGATACCGGTGGGGTCGTCCTTCTGCGTCTCGGGCACGACGCCGACGTGGATGAAGGTGCCGTCGCCGACGATGTCGACACCCTTAGGCCCCAGCGTGGTGATGCGCAGCTGTATCTGGCTCATCACCTCGGCCTCCGACCAGCCGGACTTCTGCAGGAGCAGATCCCACTCGTAGTCGTTGGTGAACAGGTACGTGGCGCCGTCGATGAGCCGGCGGATCTCCTCACCGGAGAGCCGTGCCAGTTGTTGGCTGGGATCGGCGGCGAACGCCAGGCCGAGCTTGCGGCACTCCTCGGTGTGCAGGAACATCGCGTCCGGGTCGTTGGCGCCGATGATCACCAATTCCGGTGCGCCACTGCGCTCTACGACATCGGCGAGCTTGATGTCCCGGGCTTCCGACATCGCGCCCGGGTAGAACGACGCGATCTGGGCCATATCGTCATCGGTGGTGCACACGAATCGCGCGGTGTACGCGGTTTTCGACACCAGAACGCCGGAGGTGTCCACGCCGTGAGCTTCCAACCACTGCCGGTATTCGTCGAAGTCCGATCCGACGGCGCCGACAAGCGTCGGATTTCCGCCGAGCAGGCCCATCGCGTAGGCCATGTTGCCCGCGACGCCCCCGCGGTGTACGACCAGGTCGTCGACCAGGAAGCTCAACGACACCTTCTGCAGGTGTTCGGCCAGGAGTTGTTCGGAGAACCGCCCGGGAAAACGCATCAGGTGGTCGGTGGCAATGGACCCGGTCACCGCGATCGTCACGAAGCGTCCGCCCTTCATTCACTAGTGGGACTAGCTAACCGTACCGGGCGACGCCGTCCGTTCATATCGCGTCGGTGCGCTAGCCTGCGTACAAGAGCCGACTATATGGCCCGGCATCGGCCCCGCTGCGGCGGGTGCTTGAAGTTCCGGCCGCCGCGCACCTCAGGGAGACTTATCGATGGCTGGCCCGACGCCGCCACATCAGCCGGCCCCGTATTCCGAGCCTTACCCCGAGGAGCCGTTCGGCCCGCCGGGCGTGGCCGCCACGCCGGGTACCTACCCCGGCGTCTACCCCGGGGCGTTGCCGCCGCCGGCGGCCTACCCCACGCCGCGTCGTCGTTGGCCGCTGTGGCTGGGCCTGGCGGCGTTGCTGCTGGTAGCGGCGATCGTGGCAGCACTGCTGATCGTCCGGGCCAATGAGCCGACCACGACGTCGGCGGGCGGGTTCACCGAGCCCGCGGCCAAGGCCGCCATCTCGAATTACCTGACCGCGCTGGCCAAGGGCGACACCGAGACCGTCGCGCGCAACAACCTGTGCGGGATGTACGACGGCGTCAGGGATCGCAAATCGGATCTGGCGTTGGCGAAGCTGGCAAGTGACGCGTTTCGCAGGCAGTTCGCCAGCGCCGAGGTGACCTCGATCGACGCGATCGTGCCCTGGTCGAACTATCAGGCCCAGGTGTTGTTCACGATGAAGACGGCATCGGCGTCGGCAACGCGCGGTACCCGCGGCGACGAGCAGGGCGTGGCGCAACTCCTGCGTCAGGGCAATCAGCTGCTGGTCTGCTCGTATCTACTGCGAACGGCCGCCCAGTACTGACTGGACGGCCGCTGGCGGGACGAACGGTGAGCGTTGATTCAGTTGAACGAGTCGCCGCAGGCGCACGACCCGGTGGCGTTGGGGTTGTCGATGGTGAAGCCCTGCTTCTCGATGGTGTCGACGAAATCGATCGTGGCGCCCTGTACGTAGGGGGCGCTCATCCGATCGACAGTCAGGTTGACGCCGCCGAATTCGACGGTGAGGTCACCGTCGAGGGCGCGGTCATCGAAGAACAGGTTGTAGCGCAGACCGGCACAACCACCCGGCTGTACGGCGATCCGCAGTGCCAGGTCGTCACGGCCCTCCTGGTCCAACAGCGACTTGGCCTTGACGGCCGCGGCGTCGGTCAGGGTCACGCCGTGGGTCTCGGTCGTGGTCGACTGATCGGAAACTGTCATTGCGTCTCCCCTTAAAGCAGATGTCTACCTCGTCAACGGTACCTTGTCGCGGCACTATTCCCGAGTCAGCCGGCCAGCCCGGCTGCCGTCCGGTGGGCCAGCCCGGTCAGCTGGTTGGCGGCGTCGTCGATCGCGACCTGCACCGACCCGGCGTAGTCGGCGATCGCGTGGGCGGCCGTGATTCCCGCCTCATCGAGTACCGCCGGCTCCAGCGTGACCTGCCCGGCCAGCACCAGCACCGGGATGCCCCAGGCCCGCGCACCACCGGCCAGGGCGCTGACCACCTTGCCGTGCAATGACTGGTCGTCGAACCGGCCCTCCCCGGTGACAATCATGTCGGCCGCCGCGATGTCGCGCGCCAGTCCGGTGTATTCGGCGATGACGGCGGCTCCGGACTCGCGCCGGCCACCCAGTGCCAGCAGCGCCGCGCCCAGTCCCCCGGCCGCCCCCGCCCCGGGCAGCGGGCTGACCGAAGCGGGGGCCAGCGTGTCGAGTTTGGCCGCCCATGCCGTCATCCGCTGCTCGAGGATCTCCACGGTCGCCGGATCGGCACCCTTCTGCGGGCCGAAAATCCGCGCCGCACCCATCGGGCCCAGCAGCGGATGTTCGACGTCGCTGGCGACGATGAGCTCGACGCCGGCCATTTTGTCCCGGGCCTGCGCCAGGCCGCCCAGCGCCTCGATGAGTCCACGCCCGCCGTCGGTGCAGGAGCTGCCGCCCAGGCCCACGACGATGGTGTCCGCGCCGGCATCCAGCGCGGCCTCGACCAGCTGGCCCACCCCTCGGCTGTGCGCGGCGATCGCGGTGTCCGCGGTGGGTGGGCCGCCCAGCAGCGTCAAACCGCAGGCCTGCGCACATTCGATGTAGGCCGTCGACGTCGCGCGGTCGTACACCCATTCGGCGTCGACGACGTCGGTCAGCGGGCCGGACACCCGGGTTCGGCGCACCTCCCCCAACCGGCTCGCGAGCACCCCGATGAAGCCGGGGCCGCCGTCGGACTGCGGAGCCAGTACCAACTCGTCAGAGGGCCGGGCCCGGCCCCAGCCAGCGGCGATGGACTGGGCGGCCTCGACGGCGGTCAGGCTGTCGCCGTAACAGTCCGGCGCGATCAGCACCCGCATTCCTGCAGGGTAACCTGGCAGGCGTGAAGCTGCTGGGCCGCAAGAACGACGAGGGCGACGCCAAGGCCGAGCCGGCCGAGGTCGACGAACCCGCCGCCTCGGCGGGGACCACCGCACCCAAGGGCAAGCCCACACCGAAACGCAGTGATTCCGCCAAGCGTCGCGGGCCGATAGCCCCGGCGCCGATGACGTCGAGCGAGGCACGCAAGCGCCGCAAGGAGATGCGCGCCAGCCTGACCAAGGAGGAACGGCGGGAGGACAAGGCGCAACGCCGTGCCGCGATGAACAATCGGCGCGAGCGGATGATGGCCGGTGAAGAGGCCTACCTGCTGCCCCGCGACCAAGGTCCGGTGCGCCGCTATGCGCGCGACATCGTGGACTCGCGGCGCAACGTGCTCGGGCTGTTCATGCCCGCCGCGCTGTTCCTGATCTTCGTGATGCTCGCCGTGCCGAAGGTTCAGCTGTTCATCTCCCCGGCCATGCTGGTGCTGATGGCGGTGATGGCGATCGACGGAATCCTGTTGGGGCGCAAGGTCAACAGGGCGGTCGACGCGAAATTCCCGGACAACACCGAAGGCGCGTTCAAGCTCGGATTGTATGCCGCCGGCCGGGCCTCTCAGATGCGCCGCATGCGCGCGCCGCGACCACAGGTCGAGCGTGGCGCCAAGGTCGTCTGAGCCGACCAGCCACGGTGCGCACGCTGGTGCTCGGCGGAATCAGGTCGGGCAAATCACGATGGGCTGAAGAGATCATGGCCGGCGATTCCTCCGTCCGCTACGTGGCCACGGGTGCGGGCGCAGATGCCGATCCGTCCTGGGCGCAGCGGGTCGCCGAGCATCGCAGTCGCCGGCCGGGGTCGTGGAACACGGCCGAAACCGCCGATGTTGCTTGCCTTCTGCGAGATGATGCGCACACGGCGACCCTCGTCGACGATCTGGGTGGATGGCTGACCGCCGCGCTGGACCGCCGCGGTTGGGATTGCGGTTCGGTGGCGAGCGACGTCGACGAACTGGTCCGCGCAGTCGAGGGATTCGCCGCGCCGCTGGTGTTGGTCAGCCCCGAGGTGGGGCTGACCGTGGTGTCGGCGACGGCGTCAGGCAGGCGCTTCACAGACGAACTCGGCACACTCAATCAACGACTCGCCCGGTGCTGCGAACAGGTGGTCCTGGTGGTTGCGGGGCTGCCGGTGTGGGTCAAACCGACGAAGGCTTTCACCTGATGGACTTTCCCGCGATCACACCGCCGGATTCCCGTGCGGCCGCAGCGGCACGGCGCCGGCAGGACATTCTCACCAAGCCGACCGGCGCCCTGGGCCGACTCGAGGATCTCTCGGTGTGGGTGGCCGGCTGCCAAGGATTTTGTCCACCAAGGCAATTCGAACACGCCAAGGTGGTGGTGTTCGCCGGTGACCACGGGGTTGCCCGCGCCGGGGTGTCGGCGTACCCGCCGGAGGTCACCGCGCAGATGGTGGCGAATATCGATGCCGGCGGGGCCGCGATCAACGTGCTGGCCGGGGTCGCCGGCGCATCGGTGCGAGTCGTCGACATGGCCGTGGACTGCCAGCAGCCGCTGACCGAAGCCATCGGCGCGCACAAGGTGCGGCGGTCCAGCGGCAACATCGCGGTCGAAGACGCGCTGAGCGAGCAGGAAGTTGTCGCCGCGCTGGAAGCCGGTCGCCGGCTCGCCGACGACGAGGTGGATGCCGGCGCCGATCTGTTGATCGCCGGCGACATGGGCATCGGGAACACCACACCGGCAACCGCATTGGTCGCCACTCTGACCGACACCGAACCGGTGGCTGTGGTCGGTCGCGGCACGGGTATCGACGACGCCGCGTGGGTGCGCAAGACGGCGGCAGTGCGCGATGCGATGTTCCGGGCCCGGCAGTTCCGTCCGGACCCGGTGGGCCTGTTGCGCACCTGCGGAGGCGCGGACCTGGCCGCGATGGCCGGTTTCTGTGCACAGGCCGCGGTGCGGCGCACTCCCCTGCTGCTCGACGGCGTTGTCGTGACGGCGGCGGCGCTGGTCGCCGACCGGCTGGCACCGGGGGCACGCGCCTGGTGGCAGGCCGGACACCGATCGACCGAGCCCGCGCACACGCTGGCCCTGGCCCACCTTGACTTGGAGCCGATCCTGGACCTGGGCCTGCGTCTGGGTGAGGGCACCGGTGCCGCAGTGGCGCTGCCGGTGCTGCGGGCAGCCGTCGCGACGCTGACATCGATGGCCACCTTCGAGGGGGCCGGCGTCTCCGAGCGCGCATCGGACTGATCGTGTTCCATTCGCTGGCAGGAGCTTTCGCGTTCGCCACGGTGGCTCCGTCGCCCGCCGGTGCCGCGGTTCCGGGGCGTGGCGTACTGACCGCGTTGCCCGTCGTGGGCGCGGTGTTGGGTGCCCTGGCGGCCGGGGTGACCTTCGGAGCGACAGCGGTGCTCGGCGCCGGCAACGCGCTGGCCGGCTTGCTGGGGGTGGCCGTGCTGCTGCTGGCGACTCGGGGTTTGCACATCGATGGGCTGTCCGACACCGTGGACGGGCTCGGCTGTTACGGGCCCTCGGAGCGGGCGCTTCGGGTGATGCGCGACGGGACGGCGGGTCCGCTCGGCGTGGCGGCGGTGGTCATGGTGATCGGCCTCTCCGCGTTCGCCTTCACCACCCTGCTGGCCAGTCCGGGCGGCTGGCGAGGGGCGCTGGCGGTGGCCGTCGCGGTGGCGGGGGCGCGAGTCGCGGTGGTCCTGGCGTGCCGAACCGGAGTTCCGGCGGCCCAGGGCAGCACTCTTGGCGGCCTCGTGGCCGGTACGCAGCCGCGACCGGTGGTGGCCGGCTGGATAGTGGTCGTTCTGGCCGCGGCGCTGCCGATATCGCCGGCGATGTGGCCGGGCCCGGTTGCGGTGCTGGCCGGGCTTGCATCGTCCGCGGTGCTCGTCGCGCACTGCGTGCGCAGGTTCGGCGGGATCACCGGCGACGTCTTGGGTGCGGTCGTCGAGCTGACGACGACGGTGACCGCAGTTCTGCTCGCGGCGCTCATTTAGCGCCGCGGTAGGGTCACTAGCACACGACCCTCCACCCGACCAGATCTGCTGGCGCACGAAACGACGACAACCACCAGGAGGCAATGTGAGTTCGCCCATGCCCGGGGACACCGAAGCGGAAAGCCCGGGCCCGCTGAAATCCGCGTTGCGCAGCATGCACCTGCCGGTGTTCATCCCGGCTTCGGTGGTGATCATCGGACTGATCGTCTTCGCCGTCGTCTACGCGGCCACGGCCAAGAACGCGTTCAGCCGGCTCAACAACGCAATCACCGGCACTGTCGGCTGGTGGTACATCCTGGTCACCACCGGCTTTGTCCTGTTCGCGCTGTATTGCGGGCTGTCCCGGGTCGGGACGATTCGGCTCGGCCGCGATATCGAAAAGCCGGAGTTCAGCTTCTGGGCCTGGCTGGCCATGCTGTTCAGCGCCGGAATGGGCATCGGGCTGGTGTTCTACGGGGTGGCTGAACCGCTCACCCACTACGTCAACCCACCACCGTCACTGGGTGTGGAGGGCTCCACCGCCGGGGCCGCCAACCAGGCGATGGCGCTCACGCTCTTCCACTGGGGTCTGCACGCCTGGGCGATCTACGTCGTCGTCGGACTGGGCATGGCGTACATGACCTATCGGCGCGGGCGTCCGCTTTCGGTGCGCTGGCTGTTGGAGCCGTTGATCGGACGGCGGCGCGTCGAAGGAGTGATCGGGCACGCCGTCGATGTGATCGCCGTCGTCGGCACCCTGTTCGGCGTGGCGACGTCACTGGGATTCGGAATCACCCAGATTGCCGCCGGGCTGCAGTATCTGGGCTGGATCACGGTGAACAACTGGTGGATCGTGGCCATGATCGCCGCGATCACCGCCATCGCCACGGCATCGGTGGTGAGCGGGGTCAGCAAGGGCCTGAAATGGTTGTCCAACATCAACATGGCGCTTGCCGGGGCCTTGGCCGGGTTCGTCCTGCTGCTCGGCCCGACGCTGTTCCTCCTGCAGGCCTGGGTGCAGAACTTGGGCATCTACGTGCAGTCGCTGCCGCAGTTGGCTTTGCGCACAGGGCCTTTCACCAACGGCGAGTGGTTGTCCAACTGGACTGTCTTCTACTGGGGCTGGTGGATCAGCTGGGCTCCCTTCGTCGGCATGTTCATCGCGCGGATCTCGCGGGGCCGCACCATCCGGGAGTTCGTCGCCGCGGTCCTGCTGGTCCCCACGGTGATCGGCTCGCTGTGGTTCACGATTTTCGGTGAATCGGGAATCTTGCGTCAACGCAACCACGGCGACATGCTCGTTGACGGCGCGGTGGATACCAACACCTCGTTGTTCCGCCTCCTGGACGGCCTGCCGCTGGGCGTACTCACCAGTCTGGTCGCGGTGGCGGTGATCGTGTTCTTCTTCGTCACGTCCTCCGATTCGGGGTCGCTGGTCATCGACATCCTGTCCTCGGGCGGAGACCTGGATCCGCCGAAGCCGACCCGGGTGTATTGGGCCACGCTCGAAGGTCTCGCCGCCGCCGTGCTGCTGCTGGTCGGGGGCGCCGGTTCGCTGACCGCGCTGCAGACCGCGTCGATCGCCACCGCGCTGCCGTTCTCGCTGGTGATGGTGGCGGCGTGCGTAGCGATGATCCGCGCGTTCCGCTACGACCTGGCGACCACCCCGCGGTTGCTGCACGTGTCGGCGCCCGACCAGCTGGCCAGTGAGCTGACCGCCGACGGCCAGCGCCGGCAGGACGTGTCGGCGACCTTGGCCGGGTTGGTCGCGGTGCGTGCGATTCCGATCGACACCTGTGAGGTGCACGAACAGACCGGCGCCCTGACCATCAACGATCCGGTCGATCCGCTCGGTCCGGACGTCGTCGTCACCGAGGAACAGCTCGAGGAAGCCGAGGAGCGTTATCGGGCCTCACACCGTGGCTAGGTAGCGATGGTGGCCGCCGATGACGCCACTTTGAGGGTGCTCAGCGTGTAGATCGGACTGGTGGACGACCCGGTGTTCACCAGCTGGAAGACGACACCACCGGAACCCAGCACGACCGAACCCTCGGCCACACCGGCCAATTGCACGGTTGTCGGGTTGGCCGCATCGGACGGGTCGATCACCGTGACGTAGGTGGTGTCACCGTCTGTGCCGGTCTGGTACGCGGTGCCGTCGGAGTCGAACACCAATCCGCCGACGGGCGTGCCGGTGAACGCGACGCTGCTCGCACTCGCCTGGTCGGTGGGATCGATCACCAAGAGATTTGTGGTGGTCGCAAGGTAGGCGGTGCCGTCGGGGCCGAACACCAGACCAGAGTTCGCCGGATCGCCCGGCACGTCCACGATGGTGGCGGTGGCGAGGTCCGTCGGGTTGAACACCAGTACATGCGAACCCGGGCTGCCGTTGACCAACCCGTCGGTGCGCTGATAGACGGTGCCGTCCGGACCGATCACCACCCCATCGTTGGCCGGGCCGGCGACGGTCAAGGTGGTCACGTTGGCCGGGTCGGCGGGGTTGATCAGCATCACGTTGCTGCTGTCTGCACCGCCACTGGTTTGATAGCCAACGCCGTCCGAGCCGACCACCAAAGGCCACGCATAGCCAGCAATGTCCAGCGTGGTCGCGCTGATCGTGCCAACGGGTTGGGCCACCACTACCTGGTTACCGCCTTGCAGGTAGAGGATTCCATGGGTGAACACCACCGAATTCCCCAGATTGCTGGCCAAGTTCAGCAGGGCCGGGTTGGCGGGGTCGATCACCACCACCTGGCTGATCGGGTCGCCGGCCTGTCCCGTTATATCCAACTTCTCCCACGTCGAGCCGTTGTAGTAGACATAGTCCCCCGCCGCGAGCGGAATTGGGCCCGATCCGAAGTTCGGCGTCCCCGCTATGGCGACGGAGTAGACCTCTCCGAGAATCCCGCTGCCGTCGACCAGCCCCGGATACAGCTCGTCGTTGACGATAAATTTGTTGCGCTCGGCGTCGAAGTTGTTCGAGGGGACGATCACGGTCACTTGGTAGGCGCGCCCGTCAGGGCCGACCGCCAGGTCGACGCTGGTGCCGTAGTGGATCACGCTGGTCGCATTGGCCGGATCGGACGGGTCGATCACCAGCACCTGGGTATTGGTACTGCCGTCGGGATTCTCGAAGGTGGCCGGTTGGTAAGCGGTGCCGTCCGAGCCGATAATCACCCCGCCTCCGGCAGGGCCGGCGAGGGCCAAGGTGGTGGGGTGGGCCGGGTCGGACGGGTCGATCACGGTGACGGTCGTGCCAGTGTCCGCGGTGTGGTAGGCGGTCCCGTCCGGGCCGACGACCAGGAAGCCGTACCCGGGCACGTCGACTGGCACAACGTTGGCCGGATGGGCGGGGTCGATCACCAGCACCTGGTCGGTGCCATCCGTGGTCCGGTAAGGCTGGTAGGCCGTTCCGTCGGGCGCGAAATACGCTCCTCCGACGAACACACCGGTGGTCACCGGCGTGTTCGAGGTGGGGAAGTCGCTCGAGGTGTTGCCCGGCGTGATGAGGGTCAGGCTGGTGTCGGTATAGGCGTACGCGGTGCCATCGGGGCCGAACAACAGAACGGCGTCGGCCGGCATGACTCCCGGCAGCGTGAATGTGGCGGTGACGGAATCCAGATACGAGTAGGAGGAACCAGAACCGTCGTTGTACATCTTGATCAGCAAGAACGCGGTCGCGGGTTCACCACTGGCTGAGGTGACGGCCAGCTGCTGGTAGGCGGTACCGTCGGGGCCGAACACCACGCCGCCGACGGGACTGCCGCTGGCGCCCGACGCTGTTGAGTTGGGCACTCCCGACGAGAAGATATTCGCAGGATCAGGCGGGAGAACCACGATCACGCTGGTCGAGGTCTGACCATCAAACGTCATCGCCGTGGTCTGGTAGGCGACGCCATCGGATCCCAGCACCGGCGCGCCGGTGGGGCCGCCCGCGAAAGCGGGGGTAGTCGTCGCGGTGGTGCCGCTGATCTGGGTGACGTAGGTGGAGAGCTGGCCGTCGATCGTTGCCGAGGTCGTTTGATAAGCGGTGCCGTCAGGGCCGATGACAAGACCGGCATACGGGGTGCCGGGCAGAGCGAGGGTGGTCGGGTTGGTGGGATCAGCCGCGGTGATCACCACCACCCGGGTGGTGCCCTCGGCCGTCGTGCTGGTCTGGTAGACGGTGCCGCCCGGGCCGTACGTCACGTCGCCGCCGGACAACGCCACGGTACCGAGCAGGGTCGCTCCGATGGGATCGATCGGAACGGCCACCTGGGTCGAGGTGGTGCCGCCCTGGCCGTCGGAGGCGGTGACGGTCAGTAGATCGGTGTCCACGCCGGGAGTGCCCGCGGCGTCAACGCGGGCCGAGCCGGTCGGCGTGTAGGTGAGCGTGCCATCGCCGTTGTCCACCACGCTGCCACTGGCCGTGGTACCGGTTGTAGCCGCGGCAAGCAGGGCAACCGCCGCGGCGCCGGCCATGTTGGCGTCGGTTTCAGAGCTGGCGCCGCCCGACACCGCGACAGTGACCGGATCGCCGTCGGCGTCCGCGGTGTGCGCAGTGATGAGGACCGCCCCGGTCGTGGGATCGGGTTCCCCGACCTCGATGGTCAGGGTCGGGGCGTGGTTGACCGGGGCCACGGTGAGATTCACCGTGGCAGTGGCCGGGTCCCGGGTGGGCAGACCAAGCAACGCGAGGTGGTCGGCGAGGAGGCGGACGATGCCGGCCAACCCGTATACGTGCCACGGGGTGCCGGTGGTGTCACTGACGCTGAAGCTGTCGGTGCCGCCGGTGTGGGCGAAGCCCGGCTCGGGGGTGTAGACGTATGAGCCGTCGGTGCTGATGGCGACACTGCCGTGGGTGGCGTTGGTCACCGTGTACGTCAGCGGATCTCCGTCAGCATCGGTGCCCCCGAGATTGCCGGTGATGACACCGGTGTCGGGGTCTTCGACGGGCTCGCTGGGGTGCAGGCTCGGATAGGAGTTGAACAGCGTGTACTGCAACCGTCGAACGCCGACCCACAATCCGGCGATCTGATCCGCGATCGGGGTATCGGGAATCGGGAATCGCGGTGCCGGCGTCGTCAGCCCGGCCCAGGTCAGCGCCTCGGTGACCATCGCGTGCAGCGTCGCCGGCGCCGGGTAGGACCGGACGGCGGTGGGCACCGTCGAGGTGGCGGGCCGTGCGGACGTGCCGGACGCGGCCGCAGCCGCCGGCGGTGTCGACCGTCCCGACGAGACCACTTGCCCGGTGATCGGCTCCGTCATACCGGTGCGGCCGACCGCAGTCGGGGCCACGCTTCGCTTCCGGCTACCGCTCACAGTCGACTTTGGCGAGGCGTTGTGCCGACCGGACGAGGCTGTTGCAGAACGCCGGGCTGTGCCGTGCGAGCCCGCCGAGGAGTCCGCACTCCGAGAATGGCCAGCGGCGGAAGAGCCTGCGGTGTCAGCACTGGCTATTGCCGGTGCGGCGACCAACGCCGCGCCCACCCCTGCGGTGACCGCGCCGACCTGCAACCATCGCAACACCGGAAGCCCCTCGGCCCTGCCGCGATTTCGCCGGGAGATCCTTGTGTTCCGCCTTGCACCAGCCACCACAGCACCTCCAAAGTGCCTTCAGAGCAAAATTAAGACATCACTTGACAGGCAGATTAGCCGCGAACCGGACATTGTGCACAGCAAACATCAGAGAAATTATTGGCTGCCGCTCAGTGACGGACTGACTACTCCCGTGCGGAACCGGCGAAGCTAGCTGAGCCGGGCCATCCAGCCATGCGTGTCGGCGAAGGTACCGCGCTGGATCCCGGTGAGCGTGTCGCGCAACGCCATCGTCACCTCGCCGGGCTCGCCGTCGGCGATGGTGAAGTCACCGTCGCCGAACTTGACGTGCGAGACCGGGGTGATGACGGCGGCCGTGCCGCACGCGAACACCTCGGTGATCTCCCCGGTGGCGGCGCCCTTGCGCCACTCCTCGACGTCGATCTTGCGTTCCTCGACGGCGAACCCGGCATCGCTGGCCAGTTGCAGCAACGAATCACGGGTGATGCCGGGCAACAGCGAACCGGACAGTTCCGGAGTGACCAGCCGCGCCGAGCCGCCGCTGCCGAAGACGAAGAACAGGTTCATCCCGCCCATCTCTTCGATGTAGCGGCGTTCGACCGCGTCGAGCCACACCACCTGATCGCAGCCGTGCTCGGCGGCCTCGGCCTGCGCCAGCAGCGAGGCGGCATAGTTGCCACCGAACTTCGCCGCTCCGGTGCCGCCCGGGCTGGCCCGCACGTACTCGGTGGACAACCAGACACTGACCGGTTTGACGCCGCCCTTGAAGTAGGCGCCCGCCGGCGAGCCGATCACCAGATAGCGGTATTCCGCGGCGGGACGCACCCCCAGTCCGGGCTCGGTGGCGATGACGAACGGCCGCAGGTACAGCGATTCCTCGCCGCCGGCGGGCGGCACCCACTGGCCGTCGACGGCGATCAGCTGGCGCAGCGATTCGACGAACAATTCCTCGGGCAGCTCCGGGATCGCCAGCCGGCGCGCCGACGTGCGCAGCCGGGCCGCGTTGGCCTCCGGGCGGAACGACACGATCGATCCGTCGGCCCACCGGTAGGCCTTGAGCCCCTCGAAGATCTCCTGCGCGTAGTGCAGGACGATCGCCGACGGGTCCAGCTCGATCGGGCCGTAGGGCACGACCTCGGCGTCATGCCACCCCAGCTCGTCGGTGTACAGCACCGACACCATGTGGTCGGTATGAAAACGCCCGAAGCCCGGGTCGGCCAGAATCTGTGCACGTACCTCGTCGCTCGCCGGATTCGCGTTGCGCTCAACCGTGAATTCGAGGAGGCCGTTGGTCATACGGCGATTGTAGACCGGGTCGCTAGCGAGTTTTGACCTCGACGAACGGCGGCTTGACCACCTCGCACTCCAGCGGGCGGCCACGGACGTCGACGGTAACCAGAGCACCGTCGTCAATTCCGGCGTCGGCGTCGATGAGGGCAAGCGCGATACCGACTTTCAGCGTCGGCGAGAACGTGCCCGAGGTCGTCACCCCCACCGGCTGCGCCCCGTTGAGCACCGTCAGTTCGGGGCGCAAGACGCCCCGCCCGGTCGCCCGCAGACCTCGCAGCAGGCGACGCGGTCCGGCTGCCTTCTCGGCCAGTAGGGCGTCGCGGCCCCAGAATGCGTCCTTCTTCCAGCCGATCGCCCAGCCGCAGCGGGCCTGCAGCGGCGAAATGTCCAGGGAGAGCTCGTGCCCGTGCAGCGGGTAGCCCATCTCGGTACGCAGGGTGTCGCGGGCGCCCAGGCCGGCCAGTTGCCCACCGGCACCTTGCACCTCGGCGACCAGGGCGTCGAACACCACCGGCGCGGAGTCCCACGGCGGCAACAGCTCGTAACCGTGTTCACCGGTGTAACCCGTGCGGCAGACCCGCACCGGTACGCCCGAGTAAGTGGCGTCGGCGTAACCCATGTAGTCCATGTCGCTGGGCAGCCCCAACGCGGTCAGCACATCGGTCGAGCGGGGGCCCTGGACCGCCAGCACGGCATAGGAGCGGTGCTCGTTGGTGATCGAAATACCCTGCGGCGCTGCCGCTTGCAGTGCATCGACCACGGCGGCGGTGTTGGCGGCATTCGGCACCAGGAAGATCTCGTCGTCGCTGACGTAGTAGGCGATCAGGTCGTCGATGACTCCCCCGTCGGGGGTACAGCACAGGGTGTACTGCGCCTTGCCGGGGCCGACCCTGCGCAGATCATTGGTCAAAGCGGAGTTGACGAAGTCCGCCGCACCCGGGCCGGCCACCAGCGCCTTGCCCAGGTGGCTGACGTCGAACAGGCCGACGGCCTCCCGGGTGGCGGTGTGCTCGCCGACCGTCCCGGCGTAGGACACCGGCATCAGCCAGCCGCCGAACGGCGCGAAGGTGGCCCCCAGCTCGCGGTGCTGACTCTCGAGCGGCCCGTGCAGCAGATCGGATGTGTCGGTCACGGCGAACAACACTAGCGGCAGCTGGCTAGTGTGAATCCTCGTGAGCACCGAACCCGGTTACCCGGCCCCCACCGTCACCGTCGCGACGTCACTGCCCAAGCGGGCCGACGGCGCCGTGCTGATCGTCCCGGTCGTCACCGACTCCGACGGCGACGGCTCCCCCGTGGTCGTCGGCGGCCCGTTCCTCGATGCCGAGGCCATCGGGGAGATCCAGGTGAGCCTGCGCGCCCTGGGCGGCAAGGGCAGCGCCGAGCAGGTGACTCGGCTGCACGTGCCGTCGCTGCCGGTCGGCAGCGTGCTGACCATCGGACTCGGGGCTCCGCGCGACGGGTGGCCGGCCGATGTGATCCGGCGGGCCGCGGGTGTGGCGGCCCGGTCGTTGTCCGGTGTGGAAACCGTCATCACCACCTTGACCGAGCTCGATCTGGAGGCCGCGATCGAGGGGCTCATCCTGGGCAGCTACCGGTTCACCGAATTCCGCAGCGCCAAGACCGCGCCCAAGGAAGCGGCGCTGACCAAGATCACCGCGCTGAGCACCGCCTCCGGCGCCAAGAAGGACGCGGCCCGGGCCACCGCGATCGCCACCGCGGTGGCCACCGCGCGCGATTTCGTCAACACCCCGCCGAGCCACCTGTTCCCCGGTGAATTCGCCAAACGCGCCAAGGCGCTGGGCGAGGCGGCCGGCCTGGAGGTCGAGGTGCTCGACGATAAAGCGCTGGCCAAGGCCGGCTACGGCGGGATCGTCGGGGTGGGCAAGGGATCCTCGCGGCCGCCGCGGCTGGTGCGGCTGGCCCACCGCGGGGGCAAGGGCAAGAAAGCCAAGACCGTTGCCTTGGTCGGCAAGGGCATCACCTTCGACACCGGCGGTATCTCGATCAAGCCGGCCGCCTCGATGCACCACATGACCTCCGACATGGGCGGTGCCGCGGCGGTGATCGCCACGGTGGTGCTGGCCGCCAAGCAGGGCCTGCCGATCGACGTCATCGCCACGGTGCCGATGGCCGAGAACATGCCGTCATCGACCGCACAGCGCCCCGGTGACGTGCTGACCCAGTACGGCGGGACCACCGTCGAGGTGCTCAACACCGACGCCGAGGGCCGGCTGATCCTGGCCGACGCCATCGTGCGGGCCTGCGAGGACGATCCCGATTACCTGATCGAGACCTCGACGCTGACCGGCGCGCAGACTGTCGCGCTGGGCGCCCGCGTCCCCGGCGTGATGGGCAGCGATGACTTCCGTGACCGGGTAGCCCGGATCTCGCAGGACGAGGGCGAGAACGGCTGGGCGATGCCGCTGCCCGACGAGCTCAAGGACGACCTCAAATCGAACGTGGCCGACCTGGCCAACGTCAGCTCGCAGCGACTCGCCGGCATGCTGGTCGCCGGGGTGTACCTGCGGGAGTTCGTCGCCGACGACGTGCAGTGGGTGCATATCGACATCGCCGGCCCGGCCTACAACACGTCGGGCCCGTGGGGTTACACCCCAAAGGGCGGCACCGGGGTGCCCACGCGGACGATGTTCGCCGTCCTCGAGGACATCGCCGCGAACGGCTAGAGCACCTTGCCGCGCGCGGTGCTGCGCATCACCTGGGGCAATATCCGCGACGTCCCATAAAGCAGGTAGGCCTCGGGCGCGACCGGCCGGATCGGCTTGTTCTTCTTGACCGCCGACACGATCGCGGCGGCCACCTTGTCCGGTCCGTACCCGCGCAGTTCGAACATCTTCTCCAGCTGTGCCCGCCTGGGCGCGACGGCCGAGCGCTTGTCCTCCGGGGCGTACAGCTGGGTGGTGGAGACGATGTTGGTGTTGATCAGGCCGGGGCAGATGGTCGTCAATCCGACTCCGGCGGAATCTAATTCGGCGCGCAGGCAGTCGGAGAACATATATACCGCTGCCTTGGAGGTGCAGTAGGCGTTCATCGACTGCAGCGGTGCGTACGCCGCCATCGAGGCCACGTTGACAATGTGACCGCCGGTGCCGCGGTCGACCAGCCGGCGGGCGAAGGCCCGGCAGCCGTTGACCACCCCACCGAGGTTGACGTCGAGCACGCGGTCGAACTGCTCGGCTGGCGTGTCGAGGAACGCGCCCGCCGCACCGATGCCCGCGTTGTTGACGACGATGTCGGGCACTCCGCGTTCCGCGCACACCTGGTCGGCGAACCGTTCCACGGCATCGGCGTCGGACACGTCGTACACATAGGGGTGCGCGACGCCGCCGCGCGCGCCGATGCGCGCCACGGTCTCCTTGACGGCGGCCTCGTCGATATCGCTGACCACAACCTCCGCGCCTTCCCGGGCGAAGGCCAGCGCAGTCTCCCGACCGATGCCGCTACCCGCGCCGGTCACCGATACGAGCATGTCGCCGAAGTGTTTTCGCGGCCGGCTCACCTGCGCGCGCAACAGCGCACGGCTGGCCGGTTTGCCGTCGAGGTGCTCAGCGAGTTCGGTGACCGCCGCGGCGAGCACCTGCGGGTGCGACATCGGCGACCAGTGTCCGGCGCGGATGTCGCGGCGCCACAGCCGCGGCGCCCAGCGGGGCGTGTCGTCGTAGACGTAGGGGCGGACATAGGGGTCGTCGAGATTGACGATCAGCTGCACCGGCACCTCGACGTAGCGGTCCGACCGGACGTGCAGCAGCGAGTGAAAGAAGTTGGCGCGGTATATCTTCAAGCCATTGGCCGCATCAGAGCTGAAGGTCTGCCCGTGGTGCCGCTGGCGGGCGGGAATGCCGCGGCTGACCATTCGCAGGAGCGGTGTGGCCGCGGCACGCATGATCGCCGGGGCGAGCACCGGCACCGAGAACGCTGCCATGTAGCTCAAATGCGCACCCTGAGATAGAGCGCGGGAGAACAACTTCGGTCGGTACGGTCGCTTCAGACCGTCGCGGACATAGCGACTGAAATGGTCGGCTGCGGGGCCGGACACCGAGGTGAAAGAGGCGACCCGGTCGGCGGCGCCGGGGCGGGCCACGTACTCCCACATGGTCGCCGATCCCCAGTCGTGGGCCAGCACGTGCACCGGCTCGCCGGGGCTGAGCTCGCCGATGACCGCGGCGAAGTCGTCGGCGAGGTGCGCCATCGTGTAGGACGAGAAGGACTTAGGCCCCGAGGAGCCGCCGGCACCGCGATTGTCGTAGCGGATGATGCGGAACTTGTCGGCCAGCAGCGGCACCACGCCGTCCCACAGCACATGGGAGTCGGGCCAGCCGTGGACGAGGACGACGGTCGGGCCGTCGGGGTTGCCTTCCTCATAGACCGCGAGACGTGTTCCGTCGTCGCTGTCGATATAGCGCATGGTCATCAGACCCTCCGAGCCTTCCCGGATAACTGTGACTATTGGTAGCTCATACCGTTGGTACCGAACGATTTTGACCCTGCCCGTCCACACGGGTGGGTGTCAAGGCCGGGCTCAGCGCTCGTCGAGCTCCTCACGCAGGGCGCGGCGGCGTTCGATCCGCCGTCGCGCGTCGTAGTTCCGCATCCGTTGCGGATACCCGACCTTCTGTACGTCGTAGACGGGAATCGCGAGCTGTTCGCCGATTCGGCGGGCACCGGTGGCACCGTGGGCCGGGCGGCGGGTCCACTCGCCGTCGGCAGCCACCAGCACGATGGTCATCGGGGTGACGCTGGTCTTGGGCTCGACGTATGCCTCGACCCCGGTGCGCTGCGCGGCCCACTCCCGCAGATGTCTCTGGTCGGCGGCAACATCCGATTCGCCGCGGCGACCCGCCCGGAACCTGTCGAACAGCCCCAACTCCGACGCACTCCTCTCAGTGGTTCTTTCCATCGATGGTGCCAGAGAAATCACACATCGCCCTGAGTGCATGTGAGGGGCCCGGCAATGACAGGATGGGTACACGACGCTGTGGTATGCCAGAAGTCCCACCCGCACGACTGACCGTTCGAGGGAGTCAACACAATGGCCGTCTCCGTCCAGATGCCGGCACTCGGTGAAAGCGTCACCGAGGGGACCGTCACCCGGTGGCTCAAGCAAGAAGGCGACACCGTCGAGGTCGACGAGCCTCTGCTTGAGGTGTCGACCGACAAGGTCGACACGGAGATTCCCTCGCCGGCGTCAGGTGTGCTCACCAAGATCGTCGCCCAGGAGGACGACACCGTCGAGGTCGGCGGCGAGCTCGCGGTCATCGGAGAAGCCGGCGAGGCCACCGCGTCCGAACCAGCCCCGGCCCCCGAGCCCGCCGCTAAGGAGCCCGAACCCCAGCCGGAACCCGCCGCCGAGGAACCCGAACCCGAACCTGCCGCACAACCGTCGGGGTCCGCAACCTCGGTGGTGATGCCCGAACTCGGCGAGTCGGTCACCGAAGGCACCGTGACCCGGTGGCTGAAGAAGGTCGGGGACTCCGTAGCCGTCGACGAGCCACTGGTCGAGGTGTCCACCGACAAGGTCGACACCGAGATTCCCTCACCGGTGGCCGGGACGCTGATCAGCATCACCGCCGAGGAAGACGTCACCGTCGCGGTCGGCGGCGAGCTGGCCAAGATCGGGGATGCCGGTGCCGCACCGCAGGCCGCCCCGGCACCCAAGCCCGAACCGAAACCCGAGCCGAAACCCAAGCCCGAGCCCAAGTCCGAACCGGCACCCGCGCCGGCACCGAAGCCGGAGCCGGCGCCCAAGCCGGCACCCGCGCCGGCCGCGGCCGACGAAAGCACCGGCGATGGCAGCCCCTACGTCACCCCGCTGGTGCGAAAGTTGGCCGTCGAGAACGGAATCGACCTCGCGACCGTCAAGGGCACCGGTGTGGGCGGCCGAATCCGCAAGCAGGATGTGCTGGCCGCTGCGGAAGCCAAGAAGGCGCCCCCGGCACCCGCACCGTCGGCCCCGGCAGCCGCCGCGTCCGGACCGGCCCCCGCCGCCGCACCGTCACCGTTGGCCCATCTGCGCGGCACCACCCAGAAGGCCAATCGGATTCGGCAGATCACTGCCAAGAAGACCCGCGAATCGCTGCAGACCACCGCGCAGCTGACGCAGACCCACGAAGTCGATATGACCAAGATCGTGGCGCTGCGGGCCAAGGCGAAGTCGAAATTCGCCGAGCGCGAGGGGGTCAACCTGACCTACCTGCCATTCATCGCCCGCGCGGTGATCGATGCCCTCAAGGCGCATCCGAACATCAACGCCAGCTACAACGAGGACACCAAGGAGATCACCTACTACGACGCCGAGAACCTGGGCTTCGCGGTGGACACCGAACAGGGTCTGCTCTCGCCGGTGGTGCACAACGCCGGCGACCTGTCGTTGGGCGGGCTGGCGCGCGCGATCTCCGACATCGCCGACCGGGCCCGCAGCGGCAACCTCAAACCCGATGAGCTCTCCGGCGGCACCTTCACGATCACCAACATCGGCAGCCAGGGCGCCCTGTTCGACACCCCGATCCTGGTTCCGCCGCAGGCAGCGATGCTGGGCACCGGCGCGATCGTCAAACGGCCCCGGGTGATCGTCGACGAGCTCGGCAACGAGTCGATCGGCGTTCGCTCCGTCTGCTACCTACCGCTCACCTACGATCACCGGCTGATCGACGGTGCGGACGCGGGCCGATTCCTGACCACCATCAAGCGGCGGCTCGAAGAAGGGGCATTCGAGGCCGACCTGGGCCTGTGATGCCATGGGCCGGCCAGTAGAGGGGCTCGTCGTCGCGATTGCCGGTTCATCCGGCCTGATCGGTTCGGCGCTGGTCTACGCTCTGCGCGCCACCGACCATCGGGTGCTGCGCATCGTGCGCCGGGCCCCGGCCAACAGCGACGAACTGCACTGGAATCCCGACAGCGGCGAGTTCGATCCCGCCGGTTTGGAGGGCGTCGACGCGGTGGTCAACCTCTGCGGTGTCAACATCGGCGAGAAGCGATGGTCGGGCGCGTTCAAGCAGAGCCTGCGCGACAGCCGCATCGGTCCCACCGAGGTGATCTCCGCCGCGGTCGCCAACGCCGGCGTGCCGGTACTGATCAACGCGAGTGCAGTCGGCTATTACGGCGACACCCGCGGTCGGGTCGTCGACGAAACCGCCCCTGCCGGAGGGGGTTTCCTCGCCAGGCTCTGCATCGACTGGGAGTCGGCGGCGTTGGCCGCCGAGGACGCCGGGGCCCGGGTGGTGCTGGCCCGCTCCGGGCTGGTGCTCTCCCCCGCCGGCGGTGTCCTGGCCCGTCTGCGCCCGTTGTTCAACCTGGGCCTGGGCGCGCGGCTGGGCAGCGGGCGGCAGTACATGCCGTGGATCAGCCTCGAGGATGAGGTCCGTGCGCTGCTGTTCGCGATCAACAACGACGAGCTCTCCGGACCGGTGAACGTCACCGGTCCGGCCCCGGTGACCAATTCGGAATTCACCGCGGCGCTGGGCCGGACGTTGAACCGACCGACCCCGCTACTGGTGCCCGGGTTCGCGTTGCGCACCCTGCTCGGCGAGTTCGCCGACGAGGGGCTGCTCGACGGCCAGCGGGCGATCCCCGCCGCGCTGGAGCGGGCCGGGTTCGTCTTCCACCACAACACCATCGGCGAGGCGCTGGCCTACGCCACCGCCGCCGCCCAGGGGTAGTACCGTCGAACGTGTGCGGCAGTCCATCCGATCGAGCTCAGCGGGCGTGCAGATCCGCCAGCTGGGCAGCATCGACTACCTGGACGCCTGGCAGCTGCAACGGGAGGTCGCCGACGCTCGGGTGGCCGGCGGGCCCGACACGCTGCTCCTACTGGAGCATCCCGCGGTCTACACCGCGGGCAAGCGCACCGAAAACCACGAACGGCCACTGGACGGCACCCCCGTCGTCGATACCGACCGGGGCGGCAAGATCACCTGGCACGGCCCCGGACAGCTGGTGGGCTATCCGGTGATCGGCCTGGCCGAGCCGCTCGATGTCGTGAATTACGTTCGGCGCCTTGAAGAGTCGCTGATCCGCGTATGCGCGGACTTCGGGCTGAACGCCCGCCGGGTGGAAGGCCGCTCCGGGGTATGGCTGCCCGCGGCGGGCGCCCGCCCGGCCCGCAAGATCGCCGCGATCGGCATCCGGGTGGCGCGCGGGACGACACTGCACGGGTTCGCGCTGAACTGCGACTGCGACCTCGGCGCGTACTCGGCGATCGTTCCGTGCGGAATCTCGGATGCCGGGGTGACCTCGCTTACGGCCGAACTGGGCCGCCACGTGGGTGTCGACGAGGTCCGCACCCGGGTCGCCGAGACGGTGTGTGACGCCCTCGACGGCCGCCTGCCCGTAAGCTTGACCACGTGAGCGTTGAACCGGGGCCTGATGTCGCCGGCCCAGCGGCTCCGGCCGGCCGCAAGTTGCTGCGTCTGGAGGTCCGCAATGCGGAGACGCCGATCGAGCGTAAGCCGCCGTGGATCAAGACTCGGGCGCGGATGGGCCCGGAGTACACCGCACTGAAAAGTCTGGTGCGT
>NZ_JAPJDO010000026.1 GCF_026242045.1 Mycobacterium pinniadriaticum | reverse complement strand
GGCGTTCGGCGGCTACAAGCAGTCCGGCATCGGGCGGGAGAACCACCTCATGATGCTCGACCACTACCAGCAGACCAAGAACCTGCTCGTCTCCTACAGCAACAAAGCCCAGGGGTTCTTCTGATGAGTGATTTCGGCGCGCATTCCGCCGCACAGCGAACGAAAGCGCGCCGAAATCACGGGGGGCAGGCGCCGCCGCGGGCGTTGATCACCGCGGCGGCCGCCGACCTTCTGCACCGGCTCCAGCAGCGGCACGGTCCGGTGATGTTCCATCAGTCCGGCGGCTGCTGCGACGGCTCGTCACCGATGTGTTACCCGGACGGGGAATTCATCGTCGGCGACCGTGATGTCTTGCTGGAGGTGCTCGAGGGTGCCCCGGTGTGGATTTCGGGCCCCCAGTTCCAGACCTGGAAGCACACCCAACTGGTGATCGACATCGTTCCCGGACGCGGCGGCGGGTTCAGCCTGGAATCGCCCGAGGGTGTCCGCTTTCTCAGTCGCGGGCGGGCCTTCAGCGACGCCGAGAACGAGTTGCTGGCCAGTGCATCGCCGCTGACGGGAGCTGACTACCAGCGGGGGGCGCGGTTGCCGGCGCGGGCCGATCTGGTGGTCGCGGAGGGGGTCGACGCCTGCGCGATCCCTGCTCGGCACGCCGGAGTCGTTCAGCCGTAGTCCGCTGCCGGACCCGTACCCTCATAAGGGTGATACCCCTGCCTCGGGCATGGCTGCTCACAAGTGCGTTACTGGTCGGCACCGTTACCGGTCTGGTCGCGGCGGTCGTGGCCACTGTGTTGGTCAAGACGCCGGTTCGCCCCGATCTCGTGGTGGGCCTGGTGGTGGCGGTGCCCAGCGTGATCGGGATGCTGCTCATCCTGTTCTCCGGGCGGCGCTGGGTCACCACCGTGGGGGCGTTCATCCTGGCGATGGCACCGGGATGGTTGGGTGCACTGGTTCTTGTTCAGGTGGTGTCCGGTGGCTGACCAGACTTCCGCTCCGTCGACCGAACCGTCCCACGCACCGATCTTCGACACCGGACCGCATCCCGAGCCCCTGAAGTCGCTGACCGACGAACCCGAGGCCCAGATCTCCCCGGAGTCCATCGCGTTCAGCGAGTTGGAGAACTTCGACACCGACGCCTTCATGCGCCCGGTCAACGGGTCTCTCCATGCCGAGCCGGTCGTGGTGCCGCCCGCGGCGTCGACGGCCCCGGCCGAGCATCAGTTGCTCAAGCGGTGGCAGTTCGTGTTCATCGTGGCCGCGGTCTGGGTGCTGGCGGCGGCCGCCGGCCTGGGCTTCTACTTCTGGTGGTACACATCGCTGAACAAGACCCCGGCGGTGTTCGTCGTCCTGATCTACCTGATCTTCTGCTCCGTCGGCGGCATCCTGGTCTCCCTGGTGCAGGACCGGCCGCCGGTAACGGCGCTGGCCATCGCCCTGATGTCGGCGCCGCTGGCCTCAGTGTCCACCGCCGCGGTGTTGCACGGGGCCTACTACTTCGAATGGATTGCCCGTCCGACGATAGGCTGACGACGTGACTCACTATGACGTCGTCGTTCTCGGAGCCGGTCCCGGCGGGTACGTCGCGGCGATCCGCGCCGCCCAGCTCGGGCTGAACACCGCCATCATCGAACCCAGGTATTGGGGCGGAGTCTGCCTCAATGTCGGTTGTATTCCGTCGAAGGCGTTGCTGCGCAACGCCGAGCTGGCCCATATCTTCACCAAGGACGCCAAGACGTTCGGCATCAGCGGAGAGGCAACCTTCGACTACGGAGCCGCCTTCGACCGCAGCCGGAAGGTCGCCGAGGGCCGGGTGGCCGGCGTGCACTACCTGATGAAGAAGAACAAGATCACCGAGATCCACGGCTACGGGAAGTTCACCGGCGCCAACAGCATGACCGTCGATCTCAACGAAGGCGGTACGGAGGACGTCACCTTCGACAACGCCATCATCGCGACCGGCAGCAGCACCCGGCTGGTGCCGGGCACGTCGCTGAGCGAGAACGTCGTCACCTACGAGAAGCAGATCCTGTCTCGGGAGTTGCCGGGCTCGATCATCATCGCCGGGGCGGGCGCGATCGGCATGGAGTTCGCCTACGTGCTGAAGAACTACGGCGTCGACGTCACCATCGTCGAGTTCCTGCCCCGCGCGCTGCCCAACGAGGACGCCGAGGTCTCCAAGGAGATCGAGAAGCAGTACAAGAAGCTCGGGGTGAAGATCCTGACCGGCACCAAGGTGGAATCCATCACAGATGATGGCTCCCAAGTCACCGTCGCGGTGAGCAAGGACGGCAAGACCGAGGAACTCAAGGCCGACAAGGTGTTGCAGGCCATCGGTTTTGCCCCCAACATCGAAGGCTTCGGCTTGGACAAGGCCGGCGTGGCGCTGACCGACCGCAAGGCGATCGGCATCGACGACTACATGCGCACCAACGTGCCGCACATCTACGCCATCGGCGACGTCACCGGCAAGCTGATGCTCGCTCACGTCGCCGAGGCGATGGGGGTGGTGGCCGCCGAGACCATCGCGGGTGCGGAAACGTTGGCGTTGGGTGACTACCGGATGCTGCCGCGCGCCACGTTCTGCCAGCCGCAGGTGGCCAGCTTCGGGCTGACCGAGCAGCAGGCCCGCGACGAGGGCTACGACGTAAAGGTGGCCAAGTTCCCGTTCACCGCCAACGGCAAGGCGCACGGACTGGCCGACCCCACCGGATTCGTGAAGGTCATCGCCGACGCCAAGTACGGCGAACTGCTCGGTGCCCACCTGATCGGACCGGACGTGTCCGAGCTTCTGCCCGAGTTGACGCTGGCGCAGAAGTGGGACCTGACCGTCAACGAGCTGACCCGCAACGTGCACACCCATCCGACGCTGTCGGAGGCACTCCAGGAATGCTTCCACGGTCTCGCCGGCCACATGATCAACTTTTGAGGCCCGCCACGGTCGTCGCCGCCATCGGCGGACTGGTGCTGGGTCACGTCCTGTGGCTCGTCGGTATCTCGTTCGCGACCGATGCATCGAGGGTCAGTTTCTGGGTGCTGATCCTCGCCGCGGTGATCGCCGTGGTTGCCGCCGTCGCCGGCTTTCTGGCGTGGCAGAGCTTCCAGCGCAAGCGGATGCCGTGGGCGGCTTTCCTGGCCTGCCTGCCGATCTCGCCGGTGATCTTCACGCTCATCGTGCTCGGGGTCACCTACCTGTAGGCGGCATCTGCCAGCCCTTCGCCAGGTTGATTACAGGCTGCCTCAAGCCTGGCGGGGTTCACTGTCGTTCACGATCGGCGACCGTGGCTGGCGCCGGTTGGCGAAACGAGGGGGCGGCATGGCTGAGTCGACACATACGCGGGTGAAGATCCTGTTGGCTGTCGCCGGTGGCGGTGCTGTGATGGCGCTGGCGGGGTTCGCGGTCGGCGAGGGCGCGCCGCCGCCATCACCCTCGGTGGCGGCGCCGGTCCTACCCGGTCCGATGACGCAGGGCGACACCGTGACCACCACAATTCCGCCCACCGCCTTGGCCACCGCGAAGGCGGCGCCGGTGGTGAAGGCGAAGCCCTACCACGGATAGCCGCCGGCGCGGCCTAGTCCGGGAAGTCCATCGGTACGCGCAAGGTGGTCAGAATGGCGGCGATCGCGTCGTAATGCCCTGCCACGGCGCAGAACTCGATCAGCTGCTGGCGGGTCAGATGTGCCGACAGATCGGCGAACGTGTCATCGCTCAGATCTCGGTTCAGCACGAACTCGTCGACCGCGGTGAGCAATGCCCGCTCGCGATCGGTCAGTCCCTCCGCACTCGGGCCGGCAAAGATCTTGTCCTGCAGTGCGGAATCAACCCCGCGGCTCCTGGCCAGCCGTCGGTGCTGCTGCAGTTCGTACTCTGAGCCACGTAAGTGGGCCACCCGCAGGATGACCAGTTCCTTGTCCCGTTTGGGCAGCTTGCCCCAATTCAGCAGCACGTGCGAATACGGCAGAAACGACAGGAACAGCAGCTTGTGCTGCCCCAGGACATCGAACAGGTGCATGCGCGGAGCGCGAATCGCACGCGCTCCCAACCGGGAAACACCCCAGTTGATCAGGCCGAGCTCACGACGGCCGCCGGGTGGAATGCGTTGGGGCATTAAGACTCCTTGACCAGGTAGGGCGATACCGTGCTGCGGTGCTCGTCGAGATCCAGCGCCCGGCCGAGCGCGGGGAAGGCCCGCTGCGGGCAGTTGTCGCGTTCACACACCCGGCAGCCGGAGCCGATCGGCGTCGCATTGTCCGACGACAGGTCCAGGCCTTTCGAGTAGACCAGCCGGTTGGCATGACGGGCCTCGCAGCCCAGGCCGATCGCGAAGGTCTTGACCGGCTGGCCGTATCGCGACGCCCGCCGTTCGACCGTGCGTGCCACCCACATGTAGTTCTGCCCGTCAGGCATCTGGGCTATCTGCACCAGAATCTTGCCGGGATTGGCGAACGTCTCGTAGACGTTCCACAGCGGGCAGGTTCCGCCGGCGGACGAGAAGTGAAAACCGGTGGCGGACTGGCGCTTCGACATATTGCCGGCTTTGTCGACGCGGACGAACGAGAACGGGACGCCGCGCATCGAGGGTCGCTGCAACGTCGAGAGCCGGTGACAGATCGTCTCGTAGCTGACCTGATAGAAGGCCGAGAGTCGTTCGATGTCGTAGTGGAAGGTCTCGGCCACATCATGGAACTGTCGGTATGGCAATATCGTCGCCGCCGCGAAGTAGCCGGCCAGCCCGAGCCGTGCCAGCGTGCGGGACTCCTCGCTGGTGAATTTGCCTTCGTCGACCAACTGATCGATCAAATCGCCGAACTCTAGATAGGCCAGCTCGGTTGCCATCTTGAACACCTGCTGGCCGGACGACAGCTGATTGCTGATCTCCAGAGTGCGGGACACCGGGTCGTAGCGGTGCAGCACCGTGTCGCCCAGGTCGATGCGGCGGATGATGTGGACACCGTGCACCATCGTGAGTCGATCGGACAGCTCACGCGACAACTCGGCGCGGTGCATTCGCATCCGGATGGTGAGATCCTCTGCGGCGGTGTCGAGTTCGTGCAGATAGTTTTGCCGCTGGTAGAAGTAGTCGCGAACCTCCTCGTGCGGCATGGAGATCGATCCGGTGCCACTGCCTCCGGTGTTGAGGTTGAACCGGTCCTCGGTGGCGGCCGCCAGTTGCGCGGTGGTGATCCGGTAGCGGCGATGCAGGTTCACTATCGCGCGGGCGACGGCGGGATGGGTATTGACGATGTCGGCGACCTCGGTCATGTCGATGTCGAGATCGAGGTCGCGGTCCATCGTCACTTCGCGCAACTCCGCCACCAGCCGGGTGTCGTCCTGGGACGAGAAGAACGTGGCGTCCACGCCGAACACCTCGGTGATCCGGAGTAGCACCGCGACCGTCAGCGGCCGGACATCGTGCTCGATCTGGTTGAGATAGCTGGGGGAGATCTCCAGCATCTGAGCCAGCGCGGCCTGGCTGAAACCCCGCTCACTGCGCAGTTGTCGTATCCGGGAGCCGACGAACGTCTTGGACACCACTTCAGCCTACCGACGGGATGCGAAGAGCATCTTCGCAGCGTTGGCAACGCAGGCTGGTTGGCATTCAGGGGGCCCTTTGGCATGATCGCGCTGGGCGGGGACGGGGAGAGGACGACCGCACATGAGCACCAGCGAGAAGCCGAAGGCGGATCGCGCATGAGTCCAGCGGAGCGCACCGCAGACTCCGGGTTGGCGAAGTCGTTGATGCCCGTTCCGGATCCGAACCCCGATGTGTTCGACCGGGAATGGCCGCTTCGGGTCGGCGACATCGACCGGGCGGGCCGGCTGCGGCTGGACGCCGCCTGCCGCCACATTCAGGACATCGGTCAGGACCAGTTGCGCGAGATGGGCCACGAGGAGACCCACCCGTTGTGGATCGTCCGGCGCACGATGGTCGACCTGATCCGGCCCATCGAGTTCCAGGACATGTTGCGGATGCGCCGCTGGTGCTCGGGGACCTCGAATCGCTGGTGCGAGATGCGGGTCCGTATAGATGGGGTGCGCGGCCGCGGCCTCATCGAATCTGAAGCCTTCTGGATCAACATCAACCGGGAGACCCAGGGCCCGGCGCGGATCTCCGACGACTTCATGGAGGACCTGCAGCGCACCACCAACATCAACCGGTTGCGCTGGAAATCGTACCTGAGCGCCGGGGCGCGCCAGGATGCCAACGAGATCCGCGACTTCCCGATTCGGGTCAGCGATATCGACCTGTTCGACCATGTCAACAACTCGGTGTACTGGAAGGTGGTCGAGGAGTTCCTGGCCCCATACCCCGAGTTGTTGGAAGCGCCGCTGCGAGTGACCATCGAGCACGATGCGCCGGTGGCCTTCGGTGACAAGCTCGAGATTCTGCTGCACGTGTATCCGCCCGGCTCGACGGACAAGTTCGGTCCGGAGCTGACCGATCGGACTGTTAGAACGCTCACATATGTCGTCGGCGACGAGATCAAGGCCCTCGCCGCGATCTTCCCGCTCTGATCGGCGCGGTTTAACAGTACAAGCGTACTGACCTGCGAAAAGGTGCTACTGGACGGTAACCTCTGAACCGGTTCAGCTGATGATGGCCTTCGCAATCTTTGCAAACTAATCGGTGCCGTTGGCGAAAGTTGGCACTGATAACGGCTTGAACTGCCCTAACGGTACGGGGCATGCTCGTGTTCAGCACACAAGCGAAGCTGCGTTGACGTTAACAATTCACTTTCCCGTCAAGGTGGCGACCTCGATTGAGAAGGAGCAGGCCCCCTCATGACTACGTCCACCGTTGGCCAGCCGAAGACCGCAGAAGAGATCCAGCGCGACTGGGACACCAACCCCCGCTGGAATGGTGTCACCCGTACCTACACCCCGGCCGACGTCGTCGCCCTGCAGGGCAGCGTCGTGGAGGAGGCCACCCTGGCCCGTCGTGGTGCCGAGGTGCTGTGGAGCCAGCTGCACGACATGGAGTTCGTCAACGCGCTCGGTGCGCTGACCGGCAACATGGCCGTCCAGCAGGTGCGCGCCGGCCTGAAGGCGATCTACCTGTCGGGTTGGCAGGTCGCCGGTGACGCCAACCTGTCCGGTCACACCTACCCTGACCAGAGCCTGTACCCGGCCAACTCGGTGCCGCAGGTGGTCCGCCGCATCAACAATGCGCTGCTGCGCGCCGACGAGATCGCCAAGGTCGAGGGCGACACCTCCGTCGAGAACTGGCTGGCCCCGATCGTCGCCGACGGTGAGGCCGGCTTCGGTGGTGCGTTGAACGTCTACGAACTGCAGAAGGCGATGATCGCCGCCGGTGTCGCGGGCTCGCACTGGGAGGATCAGCTGGCCTCGGAGAAGAAGTGCGGCCACCTCGGGGGCAAGGTGCTGATCCCGACCCAGCAGCACATCCGCACTTTGACGTCTGCCCGGCTCGCGGCTGACGTCGCTGACGTGCCGACCGTTGTCATCGCCCGCACCGACGCCGAGGCCGCCACCCTCATCACCTCCGACGTCGACGAGCGCGACCGCCCGTTCATCACCGGTGAGCGCACCGCCGAAGGCTTCTACCGGGTGCGCAACGGCCTCGAGTCGTGCATCGCCCGCGCCAAGGCATACGCGCCGTACTCCGATCTGATCTGGATGGAGACCGGTACCCCGGACCTGGATCTGGCCCGTCGCTTCGCCGAGGGCGTCAAGAGCGAGTTCCCGGACCAGATGCTGGCCTACAACTGCTCGCCGTCGTTCAACTGGCGCAAGCACCTGGACGATTCGACCATCGCCCGGTTCCAGAAGGAACTCGGTGCCATGGGCTTCAAGTTCCAGTTCATCACGCTGGCCGGTTTCCACGCCCTGAACTACTCGATGTTCGATCTGGCCTACGGCTACGCCCGCAACCAGATGACCGCCTACGTCGAGCTGCAGGAGCGCGAATTCGCCGCCGAGGAGCGCGGTTACACCGCGACCAAGCACCAGCGTGAGGTTGGCGCCGGCTACTTCGACCGGATCGCCACCACCGTGGACCCGACCAGTTCGACCACGGCGCTGGCCGGCTCGACCGAAGAGGGTCAGTTCCACTGATTGCCCCTCCGCGAGCGTGCGTGTCTGCTCGGTGACACGCCGTCACCAGCGACAGTAGGCGCACGCTCGCGGCAGGCGGGCCCATCAGCGATGCCGTCAGGCCCCGTCCCTATATTTGGGCGGGGCCTGACGCGTGAGGAGACGAAGTGAGCATTCAACGAGTTGGCGTGGTCGGAGCGGGACAGATGGGCTCTGGCATTGCCGAGGTGGCAGCCAAGGCGGGCGCCGATGTCGTCGTGTTCGAGCCGACCGAGGAACTTCTCGGCGCTGGACGCCAGCGCCTGACCGGCTCGCTGGAGCGGGCGGCGAGCAAGGGCAAGCTTTCCGGGGCCGACCGCGATGCCGCGCTGGCCCGGCTGTCGTTCACCACCGACCTCGCCGATATGGCTGACCGCGAGCTTGTCATCGAGGCGGTTGTGGAGGACGAGGCCGTCAAGGCGAAGATCTTCGGTGAGCTCGACCGGATCATCACCGATCCGGATGCGGTGCTGGCGTCGAACACCTCGAGCATTCCGATCATGAAGATCGCCGCGGCTACCCAGAACCCCGGCCGGGTGCTGGGCCTGCACTTCTTCAACCCGGTGCCGGTGCTGCCGCTTGTCGAACTGATCAACACGCTGGTCACCTCCGAGGGGGCCATCGCCAGGGTGGAACAGTTCGCGAGCGAGGTCCTCGGAAAGAAGGTCGTGCGATGCGCCGACCGCTCGGGATTCGTCGTCAACGCGCTCCTGGTGCCGTACCTGCTGTCCGCGATCCGGATGGTCGAGGCCGGGGTCGCCACCGTCGAGGACGTCGACACGGCGATCGTCGCCGGCCTCTCGCATCCGATGGGGCCGCTGCGGCTCTCCGACCTCATCGGCCTGGACACTATGAAGCTCATCGCCGACTCGATGTACGACGAACTCAAGGACGCGCAGTACGCCCCGCCGCCGCTGTTGCTGCGCATGGTCGAGGCCGGGATGCTGGGCAAGAAGTCCGGACAAGGCTTTTACTCGTACTCACCGTGACGTAACACCACGCCTTGTGCATTTCCTGGTCTAATTGGTTAGGCTCCTGGTTTTGGTTGGGGGACTGCCGAAGCGGCATTGCTTCCCGAGGCATCCAGCCATGTGAACAGAAAGCTGGAAGGTAGCTGTAGATGGTCAACGTAGATGCGGATCTGACTCCTTACTACGAGGAGTCACAATCGATCTACGACGTCTCCGACGACTTCTTCGCCCTGTTCCTCGGCCCGACCATGGGGTACACCTGCGGATACTACGAGCGCGACGACATGACGCTCGAGGAATCGCAGCTGGCCAAATTCGACCTCGCCCTGGGCAAGCTCAACCTCGAACCCGGCATGACCCTGCTCGACGTCGGCTGCGGCTGGGGTGGCGCCCTCGAGATGGCCGTGCAGAAGTATGACGTCAACGTCATCGGCATCACGCTGAGCAAGAACCAGTCGGAGTACGCACGCCGGCGCCTGGCCAAACTCGACACCAACCGCTCGATCGAGGTGCGGCTGCAGGGCTGGGAGGAGTTCGACGAGCCCGTCGACCGCATCGTGAGCATCGGCGCCTTCGAGGCGTTCAAGGCCGAGCGGTACCCGCTGTTCTTCGAGAAGGCCTACAACCTGCTACCCGACGACGGCCGGATGCTGCTGCACACGATCCTGGCGCACACCCAGAAGTTCTTCCGTGAGAACGGAATCAAGCTGACCATCAGCGACTTGAAGTTCATGCGGTTCATCGGCACCGAGATCTTCCCGGGCGGGCAGCTGCCCGCGGTCGAGGACATCGAAGCGCTTGCGGCCCAGTCAGGATTCAATCTGCAGCGCATCCACCTGCTGCGCCCCCACTATGCGCGCACGCTGGACATGTGGGCGGCCAAGCTGGTGGCCAACCGGGACGAGGCGATCGCCATCACGTCTCAGGAAATCTACGACCGCTACATGAAGTACCTCACCGGCTGCGCGGACTTCTTCCGCCGCGGGATCACCAACATCGGCCAGTTCACCCTGGTCAAAGGCTGACCGTCAGGCCTGCGCCAACCTCTTCTTCTCCACCTCGACGTCGAAGTCGGGCGGCGGCCACGATAGCCCCATGCCCTTGATGGCCTCGATCAGCAACTCGTTGATGGCCAGCCGGCTGTACCACTTCTTGTCGCACGGGATGACGAACCACGGGGCGTAGTCGGTTGACGTCCGGTCCAGCACCGCCTGATAGGCCTCCTGGTAGGCCGGCCACAGCTTGCGTTCGTCGAGATCGCCCGGGTTGTATTTCCAGTACCGATCCGGGCGGTCGAGGCGTTCGGCCAGCCTGCGTTTCTGCTCTTCGAGCGAGAGGAACATCGCGCACTTGACGATGGCGGTTCCGGAGTCGACGAGCTCTTTCTCGAACGCGTTGATCTCGTCGTAGCGCGGTTCCCACACGTCTGGCGGCACGAGCTCGTGCACGCGCACCACCAGCACGTCCTCGTAGTGGGAGCGGTCGAACACCCCGATGTCGCCGGCGTCTGGCAGGGCATTGCGGATGCGCCACAGGTAATGGTGGGCGCGCTCCTCTTCGGTCGGCACGCCGAAGCTGGTGTAGCGGATGCCCATCGGATTGGCAGCGCCGACAACGTGCTTGACGATGCTGCCCTTGCCCGCGGTGTCCATGCCTTGCAACACCAGCAGCACGGAGCGGTGGCCACCGGCCTTGCCGTTGGCGTAGAGCAGTTCCTGCAGGCCCGCGAACCGCTCGTTGCGCTCGGCCTGCACCTCGTCGGAGCCGTCTTTGCCGTCGGAATACCCCGGGCTGGAATCGGTATCGATGTCGGTGACCTTGTCGCCGGGACGGAACCGGAGGATCTTGTGTGGCTCATGCGTCCATTGCGACGGCAGATCGGTCATAGCCGACGAGACTAGCTTCCGATCAGCCGCTGAGGCCGCGACGCCGCGAAACCGCCACGGCAAGCGCCGATATGCCTGCGCCGACGGACTGCTCAGGATCTTCCTGCGACGCTTCCGGGCCGGCCGGATCTGCGATGTCACCGTCGGCCGAGGCCACCTCCTGCACCCCGCCGCCGTCCGGCGCGCCCGACCACGACGGGTTGCCGGACACGTCCGACAACGACAAGGACTGGCCGGGCAAGATGACGGCCACCTACGCGGACCTTGCTCGGCCCGTACCTCACGTGAGCTTGGTCGGCAGCAACGGGGAAGGGTGCGGGACGGATCTGAACATATCCAGCGAGCCACCGGCCTCGACGATGCCGCACAGTGCGTTCCAGCACAGCATGGTCAGGTAATCGATCAGTTCACCACTGGTCATCCGAGGATTCGACATCCATGAGTGCGTCGCCAACTGGACGCCGCCGACGATCAGGTAGGCCCAGGGCTCCACGCCGCCGGTGTCCATTCCGGCCCGTTTCATGCGCCTGCGCAGCACCACCGCGAGCATCCTGGCGATGATTTGCTCCGAGTCGGCGATGACTTTGTTTTTGCTGGCCGAACTGTTTGCCATCACGAATCGGTACGGTTCGGGCTCGTTGGCGACGGTGTCCACGTACACCCGGATGATCTCGCGGGTGAGGTCGAAACCGTCGAGGTTCGACGACAGCGCGGCGGCCATGTTGGGGATCAGGGTGGTCTGCGCGAAGCGCATCATGACCGCGGTCGTCAGGTCGTTCTTGTCGACGAAGTAGCGGTACAAAACAGTCTTGGAGACGCCGATTTCCGCAGCTATCTCGTCCATGCTGACGTCACGACCGCGCTGGCGGATGGCCTCGAGCGCGCCGTCCACCAATTCGGTGCGGCGCTCAACCTTGTGCTGATGCCAGCGTCGCTTCCGACCATCGGTCTTGGCGGGCCCATGGTTAGTCTGCTCTGCCACTGTCGCGGAGTCCGTCCCCTCGTTCTCGACGATTCTACGGTCAGTTCGAACGGCGACGTCACATTAACTGGGTCGCCGGATAGCGGATGATGGTGGTGTGGCAAAACATCGCGAGCTCCCGGCGTTGCCGGACAGAGTGGCCCGCGCCGGCACCTCGTTTGCGGAATCGTTCGCCGGGGCCGACCCGGAAGCGGATGCACAGCGTCGCCGTGCGCTGCGCCGGATGAAGGCCGTGGCGCTGGGCTTCCTGATCGGTGCCACGGTGATTTTCCTCCTCTGCCGGTGGGGTCAGGCTCAGGGCGGACCGGCGTGGATCGGCTACGTCGGGGCCGCCGCTGAGGCGGGGATGGTCGGCGCGCTCGCCGACTGGTTCGCCGTCACGGCGCTGTTCCGTCATCCACTGGGGCTGAAGATCCCGCACACAGCGATCATCAAACGCAAGAAGGATCAGCTCGGCGAGGGGCTGGGCACCTTCGTGCGGGAGAACTTCCTGTCCCCGGAGGTGGTGGAAACCAAGCTGCGGGACGCCGAGGTGGCCGGCCGGCTGGGCAAGTGGTTGTCCGAACCGTCGCACGCCGCACGGGTGGCCACCGAGACGGGCACCGTGCTGCGGGTCGTCGTGGAACTGCTCAACGACGAGGACATCCAGCAGGTGATCGACCGCACCATCGTCAAACGGCTTGCCGAGCCGCAGTGGGGGCCGCCTGTGGGCCGGGTGCTGGCGCAGTTGTTGGCCGAGAACCGCCAGGAGGCCCTGATTCAGCTGCTGTGCGACCGGGCCTTCCAATGGGCACTGGGCGCCGGAGACACGATCGAACGCGTCGTCACCCGCGACTCGCCCAGTTGGTCACCGCGATTCGTCGACCAGTTGGTGGGCGACCGGATCCACCGGGAGCTGATGGACTTCACCGACAAGGTGCGCCGAGATCCGAATCATGAACTGCGCCAATCGGCTACGCGCTTTCTGTTCGAGTTCGCCAACGATCTGCAGACTGATGACGCGACGATCGCACGCGCGGAGGCGGTCAAGGAACAGCTGATGGCGCGTGATGAAGTCACCCGCGCGGCCGAGACCGCGTGGAAGACGTTGAAGCGGTTGGTGCTTGACGGCGTTGACGACCCGGCAAGCACATTGCGCACGCGTATCACCGATTCGATCATGCGTATCGGTGAGTCGCTGCGCGACGACGCCGAGCTGCGCGACAAGGTGGACAACTGGATCGTGCGCGGAGCAGAGCATCTGGTCGGTCAATACGGGGCCGAGATCACCACGATCATCACCGACACCATCGAGCGCTGGGACGCCGAGGAGGCCAGTCGTCGGATCGAATTGCACGTCGGCCGGGATCTGCAGTTCATCCGGATCAACGGCACCGTGGTGGGTGCGCTGGCCGGCCTGATCATCTACACCGTGGCGCAATTCCTATTCTGACCTGCGCTAGCAAGTGCTTGCAAAAGTTAGCACCCCCGCGTAGTGTGGCATCCGTACGCACCGGATACCCGACGCGACGGGAGGTGAACCATGGCGCAAGACGCAGATCTTCAGGCTGTGGTGTCCAATGCCGCGCATGACATCGGGGGCTTCATCAGGGCGCAGCGTGAAGCCGCTCAGGTTTCGGTGCGACAGTTGGCCGAAAAGGCCGGTGTCAGCAACCCGTATCTCAGTCAGATCGAACGGGGGCTACGGAAACCTTCTGCGGAAGTTCTGAGCCAGATTGCCAAGGCACTGCGGATGTCGGCCGAGGTGCTCTACATCCGGGCTGGGATTCTCGAGCCCGGGGAGGCGAGCAAGGTGAACGACGCGATCATCGGAGACACCGTGATCACCGAGCGTCAGAAGCAGGTTCTGCTCGACATCTACACCTCGTTCTGTCAGCAGAACGAAGCTGCCCGTGAGGAGCTGTCGACTGAGTAACAACAGACCAGCAACCTCGAATTCCGTTAACTGACAATCGATTCACTGAAAGGAGCCACTACGATGGCTGAGAACCCCAATGTCGAGGACCTGAAGGCCCCGCTGCTTGCTGCTGTCGGTGCTGCCGATCTGGCCCTGGCCACTGTCAACGAGATCCTGATGACCCTGCGCGAGCGCGCCGAGGACGCCCGCAGCGAGGCCAACACCCGCGTCGAGGAGCGTCGCGCCGCGCTGACCAAGCTGCAGGAAGACCTGCCGCAGCGGGCCGAGGAGCTGCGCGGCAAGCTGTCGAGCGAGGAGCTGCGCAAGGCCGCCGAGGGCTATGTGGAGTCCGCGACTGCGACCTACAACAGCCTCGTCGAGCGCGGTGAGGCCGCTCTGGAGCGGCTGCGCAATCAGCCTGAGCTCAAGGAAGCCGCCGCCCGTGCCGAGGGCTATGTCGACCAGGCGGTCGAGCTGACGCAGGAGGCGCTGGGCAACGTGTCGTCGCAGACCCGTGCCGTCGGCGAGCGCGCGGCCAAGCTGGTCGGTGTCGACCTGCCGGCCAAGGCCCCGGCCAAGGCTCCGGCGAAGAAGGCTCCGGCCAAGAAGGCCGCTCCGGCCAAGGCCGCCGCCAAGAAGGCTCCGGCCAAGAAGGCTCCGGCCAAGAAGGTCACCCAGAAGTAATCCCACGACGAAATTCGTCAGCAAGGGCAAGACCCGCCTACCCTGGTAGCTGTGATGCTGCAAGGTGTGGCGGGTCTTGTCCTTCAGATCGTGTTCTGGGCGGTCACCGCGGTGACCATCTATGCGTTCGTCCATGCGGCGATGCAGCGGCCCGATGCCTACACCGCGGCTGAGAAGCTGACAAAGCCGGTGTGGCTGGTGATCCTCGGTATCGCGGGGTTGCTCTCGCTGTTCCTGGGCATCATGGGCGTGGCGATCGCCGCCGTGGCCTCCGGTGTCTACCTGGTGGACGTCCGGCCCAAACTGCTCGACGTCCAGGGGAAGTCCCGCTGAGCGCACGACGCCACCTGGCCGCGGTGCTCGCCGTCATCCCGGTCGGGCTGGGCTTGGCCGCCCCTGCCGCAGCCGACAACAACGCGTCACCACCGTTCATCGATCACGTCACATGGGTGCACTGGGGCGACTTGTCCAGCCTGCGGGTCTATCCCACCCGCGCCGGCCGTCAGGTGGCCGGTGAGCTGTTGAAACCCCAGTGGGACATCGATGAAGCCTGGGGCGAGGTCCTGGCGCTGGCACCGGATGCCGACCTCCCCGGAATGCGTGACCAATTCGTGTGTCATTTCCGCTTCGCGGAGATCGGTGAGCCCGGGAAAACCAGCTGGAACCTGGAACCGTGGCGGCCGGTGGTCGACGACGAGACGATGACCGCCGCGGGCTGCAACCCCGGCGGTGTCGAAGAGCCGTTCTGATGGTGACGATGCGCTCCCGGGGTGAGGTCGCGGCACTCGTTGATCACACCCTGCTCAAACCCGAGGCCACCGAGGCCGACGTGGCTGCCCTCGTCGACGACGCCGCCGACCTGGGCGTGTTCGCGGTATGTGTGTCTCCGTCGATGGTGTCCTGCGCACACAAGGCCGTCGACGCCCGTCCGGAGCGCCTCGCCATCGCCGCGGTCGCCGGCTTCCCGTCCGGCAAGCACCTGCCGGTCATCAAGGCCCGCGAGGCGGCGGTGGCCGTCGAATCCGGCGCCGACGAGATCGACATGGTCATCGACGTCGGGGCGGCGCTGGCCGGCAACTTCGCCGAGGTGGCCGCCGATATCGCAGCGGTCCGAACCGCCGTCCCCGGCGTGGTGCTCAAGGTGATCGTCGAGTCGGCCGCCCTGCTCAGCCTCGCCGATGAACACACGCTGGTTGCGGCGTGCCGGGCCGCCGAGGAATCCGGCGCGGACTTCGTCAAGACATCCACCGGATTCCATCCCGCGGGCGGTGCATCGGTGGTCGCGATCGAGATCATGGCCGGCACCGTGGGCGGTCGGCTCGGTGTCAAGGCCAGCGGTGGCATCCGCACCGCCGAGCACGCGGTGGCGATGCTCGACGCCGGCGCCACCCGCCTCGGGTTGTCCGGGACGCGAGCGGTTCTCGACGGGCTGGGCTAGGGGCAGTCGAGTGGCGCCTGCCCCGGGCTACACCCCGGCGAAGCAGGGGTCTTGCTGGCCGTTGGGAATGGTCGCGTTGCGGGTGATGAACTTGGCGGTGACGCCGTCGTCGGTGACCGCGACGCTATCGGCGTGAATGCCCATCGGCAGGTTCTTGGTCAACGCGGTCATGAACGCGTCCAGCGCCGGCTGCACGGCTTCCCTCGGCAGCGTCATCCCCAGCCCGCTCAGGCTGACGACCTGCAGGTTCAGCGCATTGTTCGTCACCGTCGGCTTGACGGTGACCGTGCCCAGCGCGCCTTGCAGTTCGATGGTTCCTTCCGACGGAGAAGTCGTCACTCCGCTGACCAGACTGCCCAGGAACGGGATGGCGTCCTGCACGGTCTGCTTGATGCCCTCGCTGGACCAGGTGATGTTGGCGTCCAGCGCGCCCATCGTGCCGGCCGAGTCCGCGGTCTGGTTGATCCGGACGTCATCGAGGAGAAGGTCGAGCTTCATGCCCTTGGCTTGACGGATCTGATTTCCCGCGGTCTGTACCGAGATGTCGTTGTAGTGCTTCGACAAGTGCTGAAGCAGGAACGGCCGGGCTCCGAATGACACGCTGGCCTGATCTTGCACCACGCAGGACACGGCGCGGGACACCACGGTATCGGCCACGTGGCGCACGTAGAGCTCGGTGCCCAGCAGCCCGGCGATCGCCAGCGCGACGACGATGATCAGCGACAGGACGATCGACAGCGGGTCGCGCAGGAACCCCCGCTTGGGCTCCTCGGGCTCCACCGGCGGCGCAGGCGGCACAGGAGCAGTAGGCGGTGGCGGCGCGGCGTGCGGGATGTGCTGGGTCGGCGCATCGGCGGGGCCGCCCGGTCGCGGGATGTACTCGGTGGGTGTGCCCTGCCCCGGGGCCGCGGGCCAAGCCGGGGTGGTCGGGTCGCCGGGGCCGACGGGATGACTCGGACCTTGTGGCGGATACGTCACCTGCGCGATTCTGCCTTATCAGCCTGAGCGAACTCTGAGCGGTTACGCAGCACGCCGAGCGTTTCCCGCACCGGGGCGACCCGATCGATGTCAATATCGGCCACCACCAGCTGGGGATCGTCGCCCGCCGACGCCACCACCTCGCCGAGGGGGGAGGCCACCAGGCTGCCGCCCACGCCGGTGGGTGCCTTGGACGCCATCGCCATCTCGTCACCGGGATAGCCCTGGTCGACGGCGGCGACGAAACACGTGGAGTCCAGGGCGCGGGCGCGGGCCAGCAGGGTCCACTGCTCGAGCTTGCCCGGCCCGGCACCCCACGATGCGCTGACGGTGATCAGCTGCGCTCCCCGGTCGGCGAGCTCGGTGTAGAGGGTGGGAAAGCGGATGTCATAGCACAGGGTGAGTCCGACGCCGACGCCGTCGATGGTGATCACCACCGGTTCCCGGCCCGGCGCGACGGCCTCGGATTCGGAGAATCCGAACGCGTCGTACATGTGGATCTTGTCGTAGTGCGCGTCGACGCCGGGGCCGACGGCCAGCATCGTGTTGGTGACCCGCCCGTCGGGGGCCGGGGTGAACATGCCGACGGCCACGGTGATCCCCGCACTGTCGGCGATGTGACGCACCCGGTTGGCCCACGGTCCATCGAGCGGCTCGGCCACCGGGGCCAGGGGAACGCCGAACCGGCACATCGTGCCCTCGGGGAACACCACGAACCGGGCGCCGGCGTCGGCGGCGCGGCGGGTGTAGTCCTCGACCAGCTCGAGGTTCGCGGTCGGATCGGTATCCGACAGCAATTGGGCGAGCGCAATCCGCATGGGCCTAGCCTACGGCGGGCGCCACCGTCGCCCACGGCACGGTGAACACGGCATCGCGGGCATTGCGCCGGTGCGCCTCGATCGGGATGCCGGCGCCGCGGAGCTCGGCGAGCATCGCTCGCCAGCGGTCCCGCGGACCGAACACCGAGTGCCCCGCCGACGTCGCCCACGCGCGGTCGGCCGACGACAGCAGAGTGTGAATGGGTTGACCCGGAATATTGTGGTGGATAAGCACTTTCGGCAATCGCTCGGCCAGATCTGACGGCCGCTCGATGTGCCGCGGGTCGCAGGCCAGCGTCAGGCTCACCGGACCTTCGCGATCCAGCAGCACCCAGCAACAGCGCCTGCCGAGCTCGTCGCAGGTGCCGTCGACGATCAATCCGCCCGGGGCCAGTCTCGACTGCATCTCCGCCCAGGCCTGCGCCACCGCGTCTTCGGGGTACTGTCGCAGCACGTTGAAGGCCCGCACCAGAATCGGTCTCAGTCGGGCGAGTTCGAAACCGCCCACCCTGAATTCGACGCCGTCCACACCGGGAACCACCCGTTGTGGATCGATCTCCAGGCCGACCACCCGAATGTCGGTCCGTACCGCGCGTAACCGTGCCGCCAGTTCCAGTGTGGTGACGGGCAATCGGCCGTACCCGAGGTCGATGACCACCGGGTCGTCCGACGCCTCCAGCGCCGCCCGCACCAGCGGCGAGTTCACCAGCCAGCGGTCGGCACGCCGCAGCCGGTTGGCGTTGGTGGTGCCGCGGGTCGGAACTCCGACCGGGCGAGGTGGCCTAGTAATGGCCGGCGATCCAGTCGCGGGTGAAATCCCGTTCGCTGTCGAATAATCCGCGCAGGCCGTCCAGCACCCATTGTTCGATCTTGCCGCCGACCAGCGGCACGTTGACCTTGCACAGACTGCGCAGGCGAAGCTCGCTGCCGTCGGTGGTCTGCTGAAGCACATAGGTTCCGTCGAAGTTCAACGGCGCCGCGGGCACCAGGGCGCGGTAATGCCCGTCGGCCGAATTCGTCGCGGGATCGAACGGGTCGAAATGTTGTTCGCGGGTGATGGTGAGCCGCAACGGAACCACCGCGGCAACCAACGACGGCATGTCCCTGCGGGACACCGTGTGGGTGAAGACGATGTCGGTGCCGGAATCGTCGGAATGAAACCGGGTCATTTCGGAATCGGTGTGACGCTGGTGTTCGGCGATCAGATCTTCCCAATACGCGCGGCTGGTGAAGCTCTGGTAGAGGTCGGCGACCGGCTTGTCGAGCCCGATGACGTAGTCCATGCGGCGGGACATGAGGCAACCGTACCTGCGGTGTCAGCCGTTCTCAGCGATCCACCTGGTGGTGAACCGTTGTTCGGCGATCAGAAGGTCGACGAGCTGATTGCCGATGAAGTTCTCCACCTTGCCGCCCACCAGCGGGATGCGTACCTCGACGGTGGCCCGAAAAGCCAAGCGCGCCCGCAGATCCGACGGGGCCAGCTGGGCGCTACCGGTCAACATCACCGGCGCGCCGGGGATGCTGCCACTGACGCTGGCTTCGGCCTGGCCGGCCATCAGACCGGTCCAGCTCTCGGCCCGTCGGATCTCCAGATCACCGTGGTGGAACTGGGTGACCACGGCTGGCAGCCGGTCGGCGCGCAACAGCTGGGTGGTGCTCACCTCGACGCCGCCGTCGGGGGTCAGCTCCAGGGAGTTCAGCGTCGCGTCGTCGGCTCCCGAATCGGCCAGCCGGGCCAACCAGTACTGCTCGTTGCGCAATGCCTGGTGCACCTGTTTGACGCTGCCCTCGTAGTCGGTGGCCATGTCGAATGAACGCGGCATAGCTGGTGAGGCTACCGTTACGGGCCGTGGGATCCGGGATTGAGCACGGCGGGGGAGAGCGAAGCGACCCGGGGAAGGGCTACGGCGGGCCGGAGCGGAGCGACCCGGGGTTGAGCTATGCCGGCGCGGCGGTTGCCGAGAACGTCCCGCTGGCGCCGCTGACCACCCTGCGGGTCGGCCCGGTCGCGCGCAGGGTCATCACCTGCACCACCTCAGAGCAGATCACGGCGACGCTCGGCGTACTCGACCAGGCCGGCGACGGTCCGGTCCTGGTGCTCGCGGGTGGGTCGAACGTGGTGATCGCCGACGACCTCACCGACCTGACCGTGGTCCGGCTGGCCAACCGCGCTGTCGGTATCCACGGTGGCCGGCTGCGCGCCGAGGCCGGAGCGGTCTGGGATGACGTGGTGGTGGCCGCCGTGGCGGCCGGACTGGGCGGACTGGAATGCCTGTCCGGGATCCCCGGTTCGGCCGGGGCGACACCGGTCCAGAACGTCGGGGCCTACGGCGTGGAAGTGGCTGACTACCTGACCCGTGTTCGACTGCTGGACCGGAAGCGTTCGCGGGTGCGCTGGGTGCCCGCCGGCGAACTGGGACTCGGATACCGGCACAGCGCGCTGAAGAACTCTTCTGATGCGGTGGTGCTCGAGGTGGAGTTCGAACTCGACCCAGCGGGCCGGTCCGCCCCGCTGCGCTACGGCGAGCTGGCCGAGGCTCTCGGTGTGGGGGTGGGGGAGCGGGCCGCGCCGGCCGCGGTGCGTGCGACCGTGCTGGCGCTACGCGCCCGCAAAGGTATGGTGCTCGACGCCGACGACCACGACTCCTGGAGCGTCGGATCGTTTTTCACCAACCCCGTCGTCCCGGCCGAGCGCTTCGAGGAACTCCAGGCCGGCCGCGAGGATCCGGTGCCGCACTACCCGGCACCTGACGGGGTCAAGCTGGCTGCGGGCTGGCTGGTCGAGCACGCCGGCTTCGGTAAGGGCTATCCGGGCGCTCAGGGTGCGCCGTGCCGGCTGTCGACCAAGCATGCGCTGGCCGTGACCAACCGCGGTACTGCGACCACCGCGGACGTGCTGGTGCTGGCGCGCACCGTCCGCGACGGGGTCCGCGACGTGTTCGGTATCACGTTGGTGCCCGAACCCGTGCTGGTCGGCTGTTCGCTGTAGCACGGGACAACACCGGCCAGACAGAGGGTCGGGCAACCCGACGGCGACACAACTTTGTGAATCTCCTGATAATTAACCCGGGCGACGAAAAATAGGGAGAATGGTTGCTTGTCAGCCCGCTCACGGGTTTGCTTCAACGACTTACGGGGGATTTGAGATGGCCAGTGGGACCACGAAAACTGCCAAGCAAGGACGCAACCGCGCGCTGTCAGTCAGAACTTGGCTGGGTGCGGGTGCGCTGACCATCGGCGTGGGTGCTGCCATGGCCGCCGCATCGGGGGTGGCCCAGGCCGACACCGGCGCTCACCACGCCACGGGGTCGTCGACCTCGGCGAGCAAGCACGAAGCCGGGCCGAAGCACGCCACGGCCGGCTCGGCTCGGTCACTGGTCAAGGTGAGCAAGCCGGCCGCGAGCCCAGCCGCCGCTGTCACATCGACAACCAGGGCGCAGGCCAAGGCCAAATCCGCCGCGTCGAGCCCGTCCGCCGCTTCTCAGACGGTGGAGGATACGCAGACCGTCGACACTCCGATCGGTCCCATCACGGTGAAGATTTCGTCGACCGTTCCGGACCCCGGCGAGAGCGGCCCGGTGTCGTTGAGCCTGAATGCGAGCACACCGATCGGCAACGCGCTGTTCTCGCTGTCGGGGAATGAGACCTTCGTCACGGACCCCGCCGTGAAGGCCACGTTCTCGATCACCGATGGGACGCTCAAGGTTCCGGCTCCGGTCGCATTGATCGCCAGCGGCGCCGGCGCCGTGCTGGCCGGCGGACTCGCCGCGTACGACAGCTTCAACTCGTTCGTCTCCGCGGCACAGAGCGGCAATGTGGGAGGGGCGATCCTGGCATGGGCTGAGGCTGCGCCCAAGTTCACCCATGCGCTGCTATTCGGCACTGACACACTGACGTTGCCGCTCTCGACCGGGGACACCGGGCCGGTAGTCGAACTGGGCATTCCCATCGGCGGGTTGTTCTCCCCGCTTCGGTCGGTGTCGGTGAGCTGGGACGAGTACAGCTATGTCGACGAATCCACCGGAACGGAATTCGTGCTCGACGCGGCGGACATCAACTTCGCGGGATCGAAGTTCGGCGGTGCGGCGCCCGCGTTCCTGCAACTGTTCGGCCTCTGACCCGACCGGGCGCTGCGGGGCCTGGTCAGAGCACTTCGGTTGGCAGCACGACGGCTGGGTTCCGTATCTTGGATTGACGTGAGCCCAGCCGACCAACCGCCGCCGATGAACCGGCGACGGGCCCTGACAGCGCTGGTCCTCGGCGTTGCTGCGCCGGGTGCGCTGGCCGCGTGTGTGAGCAGGCCCGGCCAGAAGGCCGCGGCCCCGGAACCGCCGCCCACGCCGTCACTGGAATTCACCCCGGCCAACGATGCCCAGGATGTGCTGCCCACGACGGCGGTCAGCCTGCAGGTCAAGAACGGCTGGCTGCAGCACGTGGACCTGACCAATGCCGATGGCAAGGTGGTCGCCGGCACCCTCAACCGTGACCGCACGGCGTTCACCGTCACCGAGCCGCTTGGTTACGGCGCCTCCTACACCTGGGCGGGATCGGCAGTCGGTCGCGACGGCAAAGCGCTGCCCGTTGCCGCGTCGTTCACCACCGTCGACCCCACCACCAGGGTCAACGGCCAGTTCCAGCTGTCCGACGGGCAGACCGTCGGGGTGGCGGCGCCGATCATCCTGCAGTTCGACGCCGCGATCGACGACGAGCACAAGCCTGATGTCGAGCGGGCGCTGACCGTCACCACCGAGCCGCCGACCGAGGGCAGCTGGGCCTGGCTGCCCGACGAGGTGGGCGGCTCGCGGGCGCACTGGCGGACGCGGGAGTACTACCAGCCGGGAACCAAGGTCCACGTGGACGCCCGCCTCTACGGAGTGAGGTTCGGCGAGGATGCCTACGGCGCCACCGATTCGACGCTGGACTTCGACATCGGCCGCCGCCAGGTCGTCAAGGCCGACGCCCCGTCGCACCGCATCCAGGTGATCACCGACGACGGCGTCATCATGGACTTCCCGTGCAGCTACGGGGAGGCCGACCTGCCGCGCAACGTGACGCGCAGCGGAATTCACGTCGTCACCGAGAAGTATGCCGACTTCTACATGTCCAATCCGGCCGCCGGCTACAGCGATGTCCATGAACGCTGGGCGGTGCGGATCTCCAACAACGGCGAGTTCATCCACGCCAATCCCGCCTCGTCGGGCGCGCAGGGCAATACCAACGTCACCAACGGCTGCATCAACCTGTCGACCGGCGACGCCGAGCAGTACTTCGGGACGGCGGTGTACGGCGACCCGGTGGAGGTGACCGGCACGTCGATCGAGCTGTCCTACGCGGACGGCGACATCTGGGACTGGGCCGTGGACTGGAACGACTGGAAAGCCATGTCGGCGCTGTCCGATGCCCGGCCGGAGACAAGCATGCCCAGTAGCGCGCCGGCCACCCCGACCGACGCGCCGACCCTGTCGGGCACACCCACCACCACGACAACCACGACGAGCCCCACCACGACGGCGGGCGTGGAGACGACGACCGGCTCGGCTACGACCGGCGGTTGAACCGGCTGGCGCTGGCCTGGTCGCGGGGCCGGATGATGATCTGGTCCAGGTTGACGTGCGGCGGACGCGACGCGACGAAACCGATCACCTCGGCGACGTCGGCGGCCACCAGTGGCGTGATGCCGGAATACACCGCGTCGGCGCGCTGTTCGTCGCCGCCGAAGCGCACCAGGGAGAACTCCGTTTCGACCGCGCCTGGCGCGATCTCGGTGAGGCGCACCGGTTCTCCGAGGAGTTCGCCGCGCAGCGTCCGATGTAGCGCACCCTGGGCATGTTTGGCGGCGGTGTACCCGCCGCCGCCGTCGTAGACCTCCAGCGCGGCGATCGACGTGACGGTGACGATCAGCCCGTCTCCGGACTCGACGAGTCTGGGCAGCAGCGCCCGTGTCACTCGCAGCGTCCCCATGACGTTGGTCTCCCACATCCAGCGCCAATTGTCGAGATCCGCGTCGCCTATCGGTTCCAGTCCTTTGGCTCCACCAGCGTTGTTGACCAGCACGTCGACCCGGCCGAGCCCGGCCGCCAGTGCCTCGACCGCCGCGTCATCCGTGACGTCGGCCGTGACGGCGGTGCCGCCGATCTCGTCGGCCAGCCGCCGCAGGCGCTCCGCCCGACGGGCCACTGCGACGACGTGAAATCCCTGTGCTGCAAGGGTTTTAGCAGTAGCCTCGCCGATGCCGGAGCTCGCGCCGGTGACCACCGCCACGCGGGAATGGGCGTCTGGATTCGTCATCGGTCCAACTCTAGTAACTGTGTTAGGCCCCGAGGGCCTCGTCGTCGGCGGTCGGGGGTGGTCGAGGCGTCGTTCGCCGAACGCTTGGTGCTGCCGACGGGGGCATCCGGGTGACCGCCTTCGGCAACCGGGTGCAGAGGGCCGGGGCCGGCGCAGAACCGCCACGAAGCCCTGGACAGGGCAGGTGCAAAGATGGACACGTGCGGCACGCCCGGGAACTGACCGACGGTTCGATCGATGGCATGCCGCGACGTGTGGCGGTGTTATCGGTGCACACCTCGCCATTGGCGCAGCCCGGCACGGGCGATGCCGGCGGGATGAATGTCTACGTGCTGCAGACCGCGTTGCAGATGGCCCGCCGCGGGGTGGAGGTGGAGATCTTCACCCGGGCGACGTCGTCGTCGGACCAGCCGCTGGTGCGCGTCGCACCCGGGGTTCTGGTGCGCAACGTCGTCGCGGGTCCCTTCGAGGGACTCGACAAATATGACCTGCCGACCCAGTTATGCGCGTTCACCGCCGGGGTGCTGCGCGCCGAAGCCAACCACGAGCCCGGGTACTACGACATCGTGCACTCGCACTATTGGCTGTCCGGTCAGGTCGGCTGGCTGGCCCGCGACCGGTGGGCCGTGCCGCTGGTGCACACCGCCCACACGTTGGCCGCGGTGAAGAACGCCGCGCTGGCCGACGGCGACGCCCCGGAGCCGCCGCTGCGATCAGTCGGTGAACAACAGGTGGTGGACGAGGCCGACCGTCTGGTCGTCAACACCGAAGATGAAGCCCGCCAACTCATTTCGCTGCACAACGCCGATCCTCGGCGGATCGATGTGGTGTACCCCGGTGTCGATCTGGAAACGTTCAGCCCGGGCGACAGGCGTGCCGCGCGGGCCGTGCTCGGCCTGCCCGCCGACGAGCGGGTGGTTGCGTTCGTGGGCCGCATCCAGCCGTTGAAGGCACCCGATGTGCTGTTGCGTGCCGCCGCCCGGCTGCCCGGGGTGCGGGTGCTGGTCGCCGGCGGCCCGTCCGGCAGCGGTTTGGCCGCACCCGATGCTCTGGTGGGTCTGGCCGCCGAATTGGGTATCGCTGATCGGGTGACCTTCCTGCCCCCGCAGTCGCGCGAACAACTGGTCAATGTCTACCGAGCGGCCGATCTGGTCGCGGTGCCCAGCTATTCGGAATCGTTCGGGCTGGTCGCCGTCGAAGCGCAGGCCTGCGGGACGCCGGTGGTCGCGGCGGCCGTGGGCGGGCTGCCGGTGGCGGTGGCCGACGGAGTCAGCGGCGCATTGGTGTCCGGTCATGATCCCGGCCCCTGGGCCGAGGCGATCGACGCAGTGCTGCGACGCGACCCGCAGGAGCTGGGCCGCGCTGCCGCCGCGCACGCACAGCGCTTCTCCTGGGCCAACACTGTCGACGGACTGTTGGCCAGCTACAGCGGGGCTATCACCGAATATGCCAGCGCGAGGCGGCGGAACGCGGCCGGTGATGCGCTGGCCCGGCGCAATGGCAGGCGCTGGTCGATGCGGCGCGGTGTGCGGGCATGACCTCGAACATTCAGCGGGTCATCGAGGCCGCGCTGGCTGAGCACGGCCTGGTCTACAGCCGTCACGAAGGCGCCCACGGCGGGCTGCCGGGGCTGATCGTCGAGCTGCCGGGCGAGCGCAAGCTGACGACGAACACCCTGCTGAGCATCGGTGAGCACTCGGTGCGTATCGAGGCGTTCGTCTGCCGCCAGCCCGACGAGAACCACGAGGGCGTTTACCGGTTCCTGCTCAGGCGCAACCGCCGGCTCTACGGCGTGGCCTACACGCTGGACAACGTCGGCGACATCTACCTCATCGGGCGGATGGCGCTTGATGCGGTGACCGCCGACGAACTCGACCGGGTACTCGGACAGGTGCTCGAGGCCGTCGACACCGACTTCAACACGTTGCTGGAGCTGGGCTTCAAATCATCCATCCAGAAGGAGTGGGCGTGGCGGGTGGCCCGCGGCGAATCGCTGAAGAACCTGCAGGCCTTTGAGCATTTGATTACCGAAGACGACGATGCGGGCCGCTGAGCGGCCCCAGGAGGAGTCGAGCACCTGATAGACGACGAGCAGGCGGGTGGCGACGGCCGCGACCGCTGAGCTCAGCCGTGAGAGGATTTCGGTTATGGCTGACTCCACACTGATCCTGCTGCGGCACGGCGAGAGCGAATGGAACGCGCTGAACCTGTTCACCGGGTGGGTGGACGTCGACCTCACGGATAAGGGCCGAGCCGAGGCGGTCCGGGGCGGGAAATTGATGGCCGAGCAGGGCCTGCTGCCCGATGTCCTCTACACCTCGCTGTTGCGGCGCGCGATCACCACCGCGCACCTGGCGCTCGATGCGGCGGACCGGTTGTGGATTCCGGTGCAACGGAGTTGGCGGCTCAACGAACGCCACTATGGCGCACTGCAGGGCTTGGACAAGGCCGAGACGAAGGAAAAGTACGGCGAAGAGCAGTTCATGTTGTGGCGGCGCAGCTACGACACCCCGCCGCCGCCGATCGAGCCGGGCAGTACCTACAGCCAGGACACCGACCCTCGCTACGCCGACATCGGAGGCGGACCGCTGACGGAATGCCTGGCCGACGTCGTCGCCCGCTTCGTGCCCTATTTCACCGAGACGATCGTCCCCGATCTGCAGGCCGGAAAGACGGTGCTGATGGTCGCGCATGGCAACTCGTTGCGCGCGTTGGTGAAATACCTGGACGGCATGTCCGACGCGGAGGTGGTGGGCCTGAACATCCCGACCGGAATCCCGCTGCGCTACGACTTGGATGCCGATCTGAAGCCGCGCGTGCCGGGCGGCACCTACCTCGATCCGGAGGCCGCGGCCGCCGGTGCCGCCGCGGTGGCCAGCCAGGGCGCCAAATAGCCGCTCCGGGTCGGGTTTGGGAAACATCCGGTGAACGACGGCCGAATACATGCGCGCTGAAGGTGTGACGTGTCCCGATTTGGCCGCACGCTGCTGGGATGACGTTCACCGGATGCGTACCATTTTCCTGTGAGTGTTGTCTCGGTGGCGCTATTGGCCACCGTCGCGGCGCTGGTCGCGCTCGCTTTCGGTCTTGGAATAGGGGCCGCACTCACTCCACGCATCCTCGAGCGCAGGCAGCGTCGCGCGATCACCGAAGCGGGGATCACGGTCTCGCAGATGTTGCAGCATGTGGTGTCACTCGCACCGATCGGCATGGTGGTCGTCGACTCGCATCGCGATGTGGTGTTCGTCAACGACCGGGCTACCGAGTTGGGCCTGGTACGTGACCGGCAACTCGACGAGCGGGCCTGGAATGCCGCACAGCGCGTGTTGGCCACCGGGGAGGGCGTCGAGGTCGACCTGTCCCAGCAGCAACGGGCCGCGGCCGGCCGATCGGGTCTTTCGGTGCGGGGACACGTCCGCTTGTTGAGTAAACAGGATCCGCGATTCGCGGTCGTCTATGTCGACGACCAGTCCGAGCAGGCCCGCATGGAAGCCAGCCGGCGCGACTTCGTGGCCAACGTCAGCCATGAGCTCAAGACACCGGTTGCGGCGATGGGCGTGCTGGCCGAGGCACTGCTGGAATCTGCCGACGATCCCGAGACGGTGGACCACTTCGGCAAGAAGATCCTCACCGAGTCCCAGCGGCTGGCCAACATGGTTGGTGAGCTGATCGAGCTGTCCCGCCTCCAGGGCGCCGAGCCGCTTCCCGACCTCGACGGCATCGATGTGGATTCCGTTGTCAACGAGGCGATTTCACGTCACAAGGTGGCCGCCGACAACGCCGACATCACGGTGACGACTGACGCGCCGAGCGGTTTCCGGGTGTTGGGCGATCAGTCGTTGTTGGTCACCGCACTGGCCAATCTGATCTCGAACGCGATCGCGTACTCACCGGACGGATCGAAGGTGTCGATCAGTCGCCGTCGCCGTGGCGACAACATCGAGATCGCGGTCACCGACCGGGGAATCGGAATTGCCCGCGCCGACCAGGAGCGGGTTTTCGAACGATTCTTCCGGGTCGACAAAGCCCGCTCCCGTGCCACCGGCGGCACCGGTTTGGGCCTGGCCATCGTCAAACATGTGGCCGCCAATCACAACGGCAGTATCCGGCTGTGGAGCCAGCCGGGCACTGGTTCGACGTTCACCCTGTCCATTCCCGCCTACCCCAACAACGACGACGAACCGGCCGACGAATCGGCCATTGACGAGGAGGCACTACGCCAATGACCAATGTGTTGATCGTGGAAGACGAAGAGTCGCTGGCCGATCCGCTGGCTTTTCTGCTCCGCAAGGAGGGGTTCGAGGCCACCGTGGTCGGTGACGGCCAGTCAGCCCTGGCTGAATTCGACCGATCCGGGGCCGACATCGTGCTGCTCGATCTCATGTTGCCCGGAATGACCGGCACCGATGTGTGCAAGCAGCTGCGCGCCCGCTCCAGCGTGCCGGTGATCATGGTCACCGCCCGCGACAGCGAGATCGACAAGGTGGTCGGCCTTGAACTCGGCGCCGACGACTATGTCACCAAACCGTACTCGGCGCGGGAACTGATCGCCCGCATCCGGGCGGTTCTGCGACGCGGCAGCGACACCGAGGACGCCGGTATCGGCGACGCCATCCTGGAGGCCGGCCCGGTGCGCATGGATGTCGAACGTCACGTCGTCACGGTCAACGGCGAGCCGATCACGTTGCCGCTCAAGGAATTCGATCTGCTGGAGTACCTGATGCGTAACAGCGGACGGGTGCTCACCCGCGGTCAGCTCATTGATCGGGTGTGGGGCGCGGACTACGTCGGGGACACCAAGACCCTCGATGTCCACGTCAAGCGATTGCGGTCGAAGATCGAAGCCGATCCGGCCAACCCGGTGCACCTGGTCACGGTGCGCGGTCTGGGTTACAAGCTGGAGGGCTAGCCGGGCCATCGAGCCTGGCCCGCGGCAGTCGGGCCTAGTACGCGCCCTCGCCCCGCAGGACGGTCTTGACGGTCTTGACGATGATCACCAGATCCCGGATCGGCGACCAGTTCTCGATATAGCTGAGGTCGAGTCGGACGGCATCTTCGGTCTGCAGGTCAGAGCGGCCGCTGACCTGCCACAGGCCGGTCAGGCCGGGCTTGACGGTCAACCGCCTGCGAAGCAGGTAGTCGTACGAGTCAACCTCGCGGCGGACCTGCGGACGGGGCCCGACCACGCTCATGTCGCCGCGTAGCACGTTGATGAACTGAGGCAACTCGTCGATGCTGTATTTGCGTAGCACCCTGCCGACCCGGGTGACCCGCGGATCGTCCTTGGCCTTCCAGAACAGCGGGCTGGTGCCGTCGGCGGCGATCATTGCCGGCGCATCGACGTCGGCACCGTCGACCATGCTGCGGAACTTCAGCATCTTGAAGGTGGTGCCCTTGTGTCCGATCCGTTCGGAGACGTAGAAGACCGGTCCGGGGCCGGACAGCCGCACCGCCAGTGCCGCGAGCGCGAAGAGCGGCGCGACGACGATCATCGCGACGGTGGTGAACGCGATGTCGAAGGCTCGTTTGGCCGCCGAATTCGCCCTTTCGTGCTGCGGCTTGGCCACCTCGAACATCGCCATACCGGCCACCGGCCGGCTGTGCAGCCGCTCTTCGGCGACGTCGACCAACCCGGGCGTGATCATCAGATCCACCCCGAGCGAGTCGAGTTCCCAGATCAACCGCCGGATCTCGGTGGGGTGCAGATGCTCGGTGGCGGTCAAGGCGACGGTTTGCGCGCCGGTGCGTCGGACGGCGTCGGCGATCGCCTGGTCGATCCCGACAATGGGGATGGCCCGGCCGTCGACGTCGATGCTGCTGTCGCGCGCGGTCGGTCCCGCGGGCGTGCAGACCCCGACGACGCGGTACCCGGCACCCGGATCTCGCACGAAGGTGGCGGCGACGTCAGCGGCCGCCCGTGGGCTACCGACGACAAGCAGAGCGACCTGGTTGTCGGCACGGCTGAGTTCGGCGGCGGCCACCCGACGCCAGTAACCGCGGCTCACCAGCAGTCCGAGCAGGCCGACAGGAAAGGCGATCGCGAGATAGCTACGGGACAGATCGATGTGCAACAACAGCGCACTGATCGCGACCAGGCCGAACAACTGCAGCGTGGCGAGCACGATGCTCATGTACTCGCCGACGTTCCGGCCGACAACCCGGCGTACGCGGTAACCGACGAGACCTAGTGCCACCATCCACAACGAAGCCAACGCGACCGAGCCGGCGGCATAGAACGGCGGGGCCTCGGGTTGGCCGGCAACCGCGACGATGGTCGCGACGGTCAGCACGAGGCAGATAACTGCGGCATCACTGAGGATCAGCCGTTTGGAGTGGCGAAAATGCCGATCTTCGCGCTGCGACGCGGGCGCCTGGGGCCAAAGCGGTGGGATGTTGCTCTCGTCAAATAACGCGGAGGTCGAGTTTTGGCGAAGATTTGCATCGCAGTTGTCACCAACTGAAATCTGACTGTCAGACTGTTCGGCCAACACAGCGAAAATCGGACCTCGATGTCGGGGATCTGCTATTAACTGCACCGTAACCTTGATTACTGCGCAAGGCAACCGCTACGACACATGACGTCGGTCACGAATTTCTCGCAAAGATATGCAGATCTAGCAAATAATCGATCGGCAAGAGCTCGTCAGGTGGCTGTCGTCCGTCTACATCACGGTGCGGCGCGCGTGGCCGGGTGCACGGCGATGAGGGGAAAGCCGCCTCGCCGCTTGCACATGGCAGCCAACTCCGAATACGCCTTCTCGCCGAGCAGCTCAGTCAGTTCGGGCGCGTAGGACTGCCAGACCTGCTTCTTGCCGACGTGGGCGGCCGGGTCACCCGTGCAGTACCAGTGCAGATCCGCGCCGCCTTCGCCCCAGCCGCGCCGGTCATACTCGGTGATCGTGGTCCTGAGCACCTCGGTTCCGTCCGGTCGGGTGATCCATTCCTGGCTGCGCCGGATGGGAAGTTGCCAGCACACCTCGGGTTTCATCGTCAGCGGTTCGACCCCGAGCTTGAGTGCCTTGGTGTGGAGGGCGCAGCCGATGCCCGTCGGGAAGCCCGGGCGGTTGAGGAAGATGCAGGCGCCTTTGTATTTGCGGGTGCGCAGGTTCGGCTTGTCGTCGTACTCGTCCATCTCGAGGTAGCCCTTGCGGCCCAGCCCCTTGTCCCGGAACTGCCAATCCGCATCGGTCAGTTGCTTGACGGCGTCATCGAGCTTGGCCCGGTCGTCGTCATCGGACAGGAACGCCCCATGCGAGCAGCACCCGTCATCCGGGCGGCCCTCGACGGTGCCCTTACACGCCGGGGTGCCGAAAACGCACGTCCAGTGGGACAGCAGCCAGGTCAGGTCCGCAGCGATCAGATGCTCCGGATTGTCCGGGTCGTAGAACTCCACCCACTCGCGGGGAAAGTCCAGTTCAACCTCGCCAGGGTAGCCATGCGTCACAGCGCCCAACGGTAATGCAAATGCGCCCCGCCATCGCGCTGGCGATACGCCCATGTCGCGCGTGGCGAGACCCGGCGGCGGGGTCTGATTGCGCGACTCCTCCGCACTGGAGTGCCGGAGTGCATCGTCGTCGCGCTAGTTTTGTTCACGTGCGATTAGGCGTGCTCGACGTGGGCAGCAATACGGTTCATCTGCTGGTGGTCGATGCGCACCGCGGCGGGCATCCAACTCCGATGAGTTCGACCAAAGCCGCGCTGCGGCTCGCCGAGGCGATCGACGACTCCGGCAAGCTCACCCGACGTGGTGCCGACAAGCTGATCGACACCGTCGATGAGTTCGCCAAGATCGCGGCGAGCTCCGGGTGCGCCGACTTGATGGCATTCGCCACGTCGGCAGTCCGCGATGCCAAGAACTCCGAAGACGTCCTGGCTCGCGTGCTCGCCGAAACCGGAGTAGACCTGCAGGTTCTGTCCGGGGCCAGCGAGTCGCGACTGACGTTTCTGGCGGTGCGGCGCTGGTATGGCTGGAGCGCGGGACGGATCATCAACCTCGATATCGGGGGCGGCTCGCTGGAGCTGTCCAACGGTGTCGACGAGGCGCCCGAGGTGGCGTTGTCGCTGCCGCTGGGCGCCGGCCGGCTCACCCGCGAGTGGCTGCCCGACGATCCGCCGGGCCGGCGTCGGGTCGCCATGCTGCGCGACTGGCTGGACAACGAGCTCGCCGAGGCGAGCGCGTTCGTCCTGGAGGCGGGCCTGCCCGACCTCGCGGTGGCAACGTCGAAGACGTTTCGGTCATTGGCCCGGCTCACCGGTGCGGCCCCGTCGGGGGCCGGGCCCAGGGTCAAACGGACGCTCACGGCCAACGGCCTGAGGCAACTCATATCTTTCATCTCTAGGATGACCACGACAGATCGTGCCGAGTTGGAAGGGGTCAGTGCCGAGCGGGCGCCACAGATCGTGGCCGGCGCTTTGGTGGCGGAGGCAAGCATGCGAGCACTGTCATTGGAATCCGTCGACATCTGCCCGTGGGCGCTGCGCGAGGGCATCATCCTGCGCCGGCTCGATAGTGAAGCTGACGGAACTGCCCTGGTAGAAACCTCGGTGGGGGATGCTGGACACAAGGTTTTTGATCGGTCGACTTCCGCCCGATCGAGAGGCACACGATGACTGCACCAGATGACAGCGAGAACAGTCGGCCGATCTCGGTGGCCGAGCTGCTCGCCAAAAACGGAACGATCGGCTCACCGCCGGTCGGGGGGCGGCGGCGCCGTCGGCGCGGTAACAGCGACGCGGTGACCGTCGCGGAGTTGACCGGTGAGATCCCCATTTTTCGCACCGGTGAGATCCCTGTCGCGCAGGACGTCGAGACAGCCGATGTCGAGGTGGCCGAGGAGCAGGTCGACGAGGAGACAGCCGTCCCGGAGCCGGTAGGGGCAGCGGCGACCAACGGATCGGCCGTCGCGGTGCCGGTACCGGAGGAGGCCGAACAGGCCGAGGACGAAGGCGAGGTTTCGGCGCGGCCCTTCGAGGGGCCGCCCCCGCGTGCGGACAGCCCGCTCCCGCGGCGTGAGCGCGGTCCTGAGCGCGGTTACGACCCACGCCCGCTGCGTCGGCCCGAACAGCGGCCCGCGGCCGACACGGTGGCTTCCGAGGCCTCGGATGCCGAACAGATGGCCTTCGACCCCCTCGATGAAGCGGCCCCGGCGCTGGATCTGACGCCCGACGAGCAGGTCGACGAGGCCGCCGAGTTGCAGTCGTATCTGCGGTCCTCCGGTGGCCCGCTGTTCAGCGGCCAGACCGTGGCCGACGACCTCGCCCGCCGTGGCGTCAACCCCGACGACGAGCACGACGGCGGCGCGGTGGCAGTGGCGACCGAGCCGGACGACGAGGTGGCAGACGTCGGGCGTCCCCGGGAGGGGAAGCTCATCGCGCTGTGGCGCGGTCTCATCGTCGTGGGTCAGTCGATCCTGGCCGTTATCTTCGGCGCCGGGTTGTTCATCGCCTTCGACCAGCTGTGGCGGTGGAACAACATTGTCGCGTTGGTGCTGTCGGTACTGGTCATCCTGGGTCTCGTGGTGGCCGTCCGCATCGTCCGTAAAACCGAGGACATCGCCAGCACCCTGATCGCGGTTGCGGTCGGGGCGTTGGTCACCCTCGGACCGTTGGCGCTGCTGCAATCGACCTGATTCGTCAGTGCGCCCCGCTATCAAGGTCGGTCTGTCGACGGCCTCGGTCTATCCGCTGAGGACCGAGGCGGCTTTCGAGTACGCAGCCGAATTGGGTTACGACGGCGTCGAACTCATGGTGTGGGCCGAGACGGTCAGCCAGGACGTCGGCGCGATCGCCAAGCTGTCTCGGCGCTACAACGTGCCGGTGTTGTCGGTACATGCGCCATGTCTGTTGATTTCGCAGCGGGTTTGGGGGGCCAATCCCATCCCGAAGCTGACCCGCAGCGTGCAGGCCGCCGAGCGGCTCGGCGCGCAGACCGTGGTGGTACACCCGCCCTTCCGGTGGCAGCGCCGATACGCCGACGGATTCAGCGAGCAGGTGGCCGAATTGGAGAGCCGCAGCGACGTGCTGGTCGCGGTGGAGAACATGTTCCCGTTCCGCGCCGATCGCTTCTTCGGCTCCGGGGACCCGTCGATCGAGCGGATGCGCAAACGCGGCGGCCGTCCCGGTGTGGGGATCTCGGCGTTCGCGCCGTCCTATGATCCGCTGGACGGAAACCATGCCCACTACACATTGGACCTGTCACACACCGCGACGGCGGGCACCGACGCACTGGACATGGCCGCGCGGATGGGTTCGGGTCTGGTACACCTGCACCTGTGTGACGGCAACGGCGCGTCGACGGACGAACACCTGGTGCCGGGTCGGGGAACACAGCCCACCGTCGAGGTGTGCCGGATGCTGGCCGGCGGCGACTTCACCGGTCATGTGATCCTTGAAGTCACCACGTCGGGTGCACGCACCAAGGCTGAGCGCGAAGCGCTGCTCGTCGAATCGCTTCAGTTCGCGCGCACAAATCTGCTGCGGTGAGTGCAGCGGCGAACAAGGTAGTTGTGCGAGAAAGGCATTGATGTACCCCCGGTTCGACGATGCGATGCGGTTGCAGCCGCTGGATGGCGCCTTCGAGGCAAACCTCAACGAGCACTGGACAATTGGGCCGAAGATCCACGGCGGGGTGATGTTGGCGCTGTGCGCCAAGGCCGCTCGTGAGGCCTATGCCCAAGAGGTCGGCGGGCAGGAGCGAAGCGACTCGAGGATCAGCACAGCCGAGCCGGTGGCGGTGTCGGCGGATTTCCTGTCCGCCCCCGATCCGGGACCGGTGCGACTGATGACCAGCGTGCAGAAACGCGGCCGTCGGATCGGGCTGGTTGACGTGGCGCTGGCCCAGGGCGAACGCACCTGTGTTCGTGCCGTGGTCACCCTAGGTGATCCGGAGCATCACGTGCAGCCGCTGCTATCGGCCGACCCGGTGACGCCGCTGATGAGCGTCGAGCCGCCCGCGCACGTCGAGCCGATCGGGCCAGGCCATCCCGCGGCCGCGATCAACAATCTGGCCCGCGGCTGCGACATCCGCCCCGAGCTGGCCGAGACGCTGACGGCCTCCGGGGCGCCGCTCTACAAGATCTGGGTTCGGCCCAAGGACGGGCCGGTCGACGTGTTGTTCGCGCTCATGTGCGGCGACATCTCGGTGCCGGTCTGCTACGCGGTGGACCGCCGTGGCTGGGCCCCGACGGTGCAGATGACCGCGTACCTGCGGGGCATGCCGGCTGACGGCTGGCTGCGGGTGGCCTGCACGACCACGCAGATCGGACAGGACTGGTTCGACGAAGACCACACCGTGGTCGACAGCGAGGGCCGGATCATCGTGCAGACCCGCCAGCTGGCATTGGTGCCCGCCCAGTGATTTCGGCGCGCAAACCGCCGCTAGAGCGAACGCAAGCGCGCCGAGATCGCGGAGGCCGCTAGGGTGCTCTGACATGGCCAGAATCGCGATCATCGGCGGCGGCAGTATGGGCGAGGCGATCCTTGCGGGTCTGCTTCGCGCGGGCCGACAGGTCAAGGACCTCGTGGTCTCCGAGCGCATGCCGGAGCGGGCGCGCCAGTTGGGCGAGAAGTACTCGGTTCAGATGACGGGTGTCGCCGAGGCGGTGGAGACCGCGGCGTTCGTGATCCTTGCGGTGAAACCGGCCGATACCGAGGTGGTGGTCGCCGAGATCGCCGAGGCCGCCGCCCAGGCCGAGAGCGACACCGTCGAACAGGTCTTCGTCAGCGTCGTGGCCGGTGTGACGATCGGCTTCTACGAATCACGGCTACCTGCCGGCTCGCCGGTGGTCCGCGTTATGCCCAACGCCCCGGCCCTGGTCGGGGCGGGCGTCAGTGCGCTGGCCGCGGGCCGCTTCGCCACGGCTGAGCAGCTCGCGGACGTCGCGGGGGTGTTCCGGTGCGTCGGTGACGTGTTGACCGTCCCCGAAGCCCAGCTCGACGCCGTCACCGCCGTCTCCGGCTCGGGGCCGGCGTATTTCTTCCTGTTCGTCGAAGCGTTGGTCGACGCGGCGGTCGCCAACGGGCTCAGTCGAGCCGTCGCCACCGACTTGGCCGTGCAGACGATGGCCGGATCGGCCGCGATGCTGCTGGAACGTCTCGACAGCCAGCGGGCGGCTGGCGAAGACATCGGGCTGGACACGTCCGCGGCCCGGCTGCGCGCGATGGTGACGTCTCCGGCTGGAACCACCGCCGCTGGCCTGCGGGAACTCGAGTCCGGTGGGCTGCGGGCCGCCGTCACCGCGGCCATCGACGCGGCAAAAACACGCTCTGAGCAGCTAGGAATTACATCAGAGTAGTTCAAGAATTTTCTGATGGATTGACCCACACCCGTCGCAGTAACCCCACCCGCCACGCTATTCTCCTCGTGTATGCACGGCTGGGTGCCAGCGGTGGGGAAGCCGCTGGAACTGCCCGTGCCTGACGGATTGGGTTGCGATGACGTCTATGAACGGGCCATCGGCGCGGGATTCGGCTGGAAAATCGGCGCGGGATGCCGGTGGCGCCGACAGTCCGCCGGCCGCCCGAGCTCAATTTCTGACCGTCGCCGAAGTGGCGGCGCTGATGCGGGTCAGCAAGATGACGGTCTATCGCCTGGTGCACAACGGGGAGCTGCCCGCGGTGCGGGTGGGGCGCTCTTTTCGGGTGCATGCCAAGGCCGTCCACGACCTGCTGGAGACGTCGTACTTCGACGCGGGCTAGTTCGCTTGTTGTGCGGGCGGCGGTCGAAGGCGACCGGCTCGTCTCGGACCGGCCGTTTTCCGTTCCGCGTCCCTGCTTAGGTAAGGTGTCCGGGACACAAAGAAGCCTGCTCTGGTGCAGGCACTGCGAAGACTTAGGTAGCGGATTTCATGGGTTCAGTCATCAAGAAGCGGCGCAAGCGCATGTCGAAGAAGAAGCACCGCAAGCTGCTGCGTCGCACCCGGGTCCAGCGCAGAAAACTCGGTAAGTAAGGCTTCTGCCGGGGATCGCGCCCGGCCTCGACCGCTGCCATCGGCCGGTGCCGAGCTCAGTCTCGGCCGATAAGCTGTGCAGATGGAATCCGGCGGTCCCGACACCGAAGCCCCGCACTACCCGAAGGTCGTGCTGGTCACCGGAGCATGCCGGTTCCTTGGCGGGTATCTGACCGCCCGATTGGCGCAGAACCCGTTGATCAACAAGGTCATCGCGGTCGACGCCGTGGCGCCGAGTAAGGACTTGCTGCGCCGGATGGGTCGAGCCGAGTTCGTCCGTGCCGATATTCGAAACCCGTTCATCGCCAAGGTGATTCGAAACGGCGAGGTCGACACCGTCGTGCACGCCGCCGCCGCCTCGTACGCCCCGCGCTCCGGCGGGCGCGCGACGTTGAAGGAAATCAACGTGATGGGCGCGATGCAGTTGTTCGCGGCGTGCCAGAAAGCACCGTCGGTGCGGCGGGTGATCCTCAAGTCGACCTCCGAGGTTTACGGGTCGCATGCCCATGACCCGGTGGTCTACACCGAGGACAGCAGCAGCCGCCGCCCGCCGGGTGAGGGCTTCGCCCGCGACAGCATCGACATCGAGGGATACGTGCGCGGATTGGGTCGGCGCCGGCCCGATATCGCGGTGACGATCCTGCGGCTGGCCAACATGATCGGCCCGGGCATGGATACCGCCCTGTCGCGGTATCTGGCCGGCCCGCTGGTGACCACGGTGCTGGGTCACGACGCACGGCTACAGCTGCTTCACGAGCAGGACGCTCTCGGGGCACTGGAGCGCGCGACGATGGCCGGTAAATCGGGCACGTTCAATATCGGGGCCGACGGCGTGATCATGATGTCGCAGGCGATTCGGCGGTCCGGGCGCATTGCGGTTCCGCTGCCGAATACTGGCTTTTGGGCTCTGAATTCGTTGCGCAGGACGGGCCGGAGCTCCGACCTCAACCGTGACCAGATGGATTGGCTCAACTACGGCCGCGTCATGGACACCGCGCGAATGCGCTCCGAGTTGGGCTTTTCGCCGAAATGGACGACGATGGAAGCCTTCGACGACTACGTGCGGGGTCGAGGTTTGACTCCGATCATCGACCCGAAATGGGTACGCTCTCTGGAGAGACGCGCGGTCGTCGTTGCGCAGCGATGGGGCGGCTGATGAGCCGATGGTGGGGAGAAGGTAACTGAAGTGGCGGGTGAATCGAAAGCGAAAGTGATTCCGCTGCATTCGAATTCGAGTCGTGCAGCGGCCGCTCGTCGGGCTGCTCAACGTGCCGAGGCCGCGCGCCGACATCCCTCGCTGCTCGCTGATCCCGGCACCCGCGCGTCGGCGGAGGATATTGCCGCCGTCGTCAAGGAAATTGACGCGCACCGGGGCGCGGGCGCGACTGCGCCCGGTGACGAGGCTCCCAATGAACTGGCGCAACGTATTTCGGCGATCGCCGATTACGTTTCCAAACGTCTTACCGGTGATTACGAGGTCGACGAATTCGGTTTCGACCCGATGTTCAACAACGCGCTCGTCCTGCCTTTGCTGCGTTTCTTTTTCCAGAATTGGTTCCGGGTCGAGGTCAGTGGCATCGAGAATCTGCCCACCAGTGGTGCCGGCCTGGTGGTCGCCAACCACGCGGGGACGTTGCCGTTCGATGGGTTGATGTTGTCGGTGGCGGTGCACGACCATCACCCCGAGCACCGGGATCTGCGGTTGCTGGCGGCCGACATGGTGTTCGACATGCCGATGATGGGGCCGATCGCCCGCAAGGCCGGTCACACGATGGCGTCCACCGTCGACGCCCACCGGCTCCTCGTCGGCGGGGAGCTGACGGCGGTCTTCCCCGAGGGCTACAAGGGTCTGGGCAAGCACTTCCGGGATCGCTACAAGCTGCAGCGATTCGGCCGCGGCGGGTTCGTCTCGGCGGCGCTGCAAACCAAGGCGCCGATCATCCCGTGCTCGATCGTCGGTTCCGAGGAGATCTATCCGATGATTGCCGACGTCAAGCTCCTCGCGCGGGTGTTCGGGTTGCCGTACTTCCCGATCACGCCGCTGTTCCCGTTGGCCGGCCCGGCGGGGCTGATGCCGCTTCCGTCCAAGTGGCACATCGCCTTCGGTACGCCGATCGAAACAGCCGACTACGACGAGTCCGCGGCCGACGACCCAATGGTCACCTTCGAGCTCACCGACCAGGTGCGCGAGACCATTCAGCAGACGCTGTATCAGTTGCTGACCAAGCGTCGCAATATGTTCTTGGGCTGAGCGGTCCGGGTCAGCGCGCGGTTTGCTTGCCCAGTGCCGCCGCGGCGATCGCCGCCACCTGAGCGCTTGTCTCTTCGTCGCCGGCGGCTTCACCGATCATTGTCACGACGGTGGTCATCACCGGTTTGCCGTCGGCGTCGGTGACTTCGCTGCGCAATTCACTGATGACGGTGCCGTGCGATTCGATCACCGAATCCAGCCAGGAATCGAAGAACAATTTGTCACCCGCCACGATCGGCCGGTGGAAAAGCAGCTTCTGATCGCGGTGAATGACCCGGGCGATATTGATGCCGACGTCGAAGTTGCGGAAGATGTCCAATTGCACTTGGCGGCCCGGGATCGCGATGAAGGTCAGCGGCGCCACCACGTCGGGGTAGCCGGCGGCCTTGGCCGCTTCCTCGCTGTAGTGCAGCGGATCGTCGGACTGGATCGCCTTGGCGTACTCACGGATCTTCTCCCGGCCGACCAGGTAGTAGTCCGGGTAGCGATAGTGGGTCCCGATGATGTCGCTGGCGATTGACACCCGGGGAGCCTATCAGCGGCGTTGCGCGTGATTGCGGGGGTGAGCCGCGTTGAGGCCGCGTTCAGAGCGACGATCGGGCCGAATCATCGCTGAAGAGTGCGGTCTCAAACCCCTTAGTGGTGTTCGTGTCGCCGCGACACGGCTGCGGCGAGCGCCCCGCCGATCGCCCCGAGCGCCAGCGCTGAGGGCACCCCGATCCGGGCCGCCTTGCGCGCGGTCCGGAAATCCCGGATCTCCCAGCCGCGTTCGCGAGCCAACTCGCGCAGGTCGGCATCCGGGTTGATGGCGACCGCCGTCCCGACCAGAGACAGCATGGGCACGTCGTTGTAGCTGTCGGAATAGGCGGTGCAGCGCTTGAGGTTGAGCCCCTCGCGGATGGCCAACTGCCGTACCGCATGGGCCTTGCCGACGCCGTGCAGGATGTCGCCCACCAGCCGGCCGGTGAAAACCCCGTCCTCGGACTCCGCAATCGTCCCCAGCGCACCGGTGAAGCCCAGCCGGCGGGCGATCGTGCTGGCCAGCTCGTAGGGCGTCGCGGTGACCAGCCACACCTGCTGGCCGGCGTCGAGGTGCATCTGCGCCAGCGCCCGGGTTCCGGGCCAGATCTTGTCGGCGATGATGTCGTCGTAGATCTCCTCGCCGACCGCGATCAACTCGGCGGTCGAGCGACCCTCGATGAAGGCCAGCGCCTTGCGACGACCCTCGGCCACGTCGTCGCTGTTCTCCCGCCCGGTCAGCTGGAACTTCGCCTGGGCGTAGACGAACTTCCACATGTCGGCGTACGTGAAGTACTTGCGGGCGGCCAGGCCGCGCCCGAAGTGCACCAGCGAGGACCCCTGCACCAGCGTGTTGTCGACGTCGAAGAACGCCGCCGCGGTGAGGTCGGCGGGCGGCGGTGCCGCCGGCTCGGCGGGCTGCGGCTCCGGATCGCGCCGCGCGGCGATGCTGGCGTCGCGTGCCACGGCGCTGGCCTGCTCGGCGACCAACTCGTCGAGGGCCCGCTCGGCGCTGGCGTCCCCTGCGAGCTCCTGATCGTGGTCCCCGGAACTCATGGGTCAACCCTAACTGCGACACTGGGTCGGATGAGCCGCGCACACGTCGAGTTGCTGACCCGGGCCGGGTGCACCATCTGCCGGCAGGTCCATGACCGGCTCGTGGAGCTGGCCGCCGAGCTCGGATTCGAGTTGTCCGTGACCGACGTCGATGCGGCGGCCTCCGCCGGTGACAGCACGTTGCGCGCCGAATTCGGCGACCGCCTACCGGTTGTCCTCCTCGACGGGCGCGAGCACAGTTACTGGGATGTCGACGCCGAACGGTTACGAGCCGATCTCGCACCCGGCCGTCCGGTCGTCGATGACGAAGTGTGAATCACCTCTGGAATTTGGCCAGCCGCCTGCGCAGCGTTTACCGTGGAAGTAAGTTTCACTAACGGAGCATTCCGTGACAGCAAGGGAGCGGGCCAGGTGATCGTGCCGTGAGCGTGCTGCTCTTCGGGGTGTCGCATCGCAGCGCTCCGGTATCGGTTCTCGAACAGTTGTCGACCGATGATTCCGACCAGGTCAAGATCATCGATCAGGTGCTGCAGTCGCCGCTGGTGACCGAGGCGATGGTGCTCTCGACCTGCAACCGGGTCGAGGTGTACGCGGTGGTCGACGCCTTCCACGGCGGCCTGTCGGCGATCGGCCAGGTATTGGCCGACCACTCCGGGATGTCGATGGGCGATCTGACCAAGTACGCCTACGTCCGCTACAGCGAGGCGGCCGTCGAGCATCTCTTCGCCGTCGCCAGCGGCCTGGACAGCGCGGTGATCGGCGAGCAGCAGGTACTCGGCCAGGTCCGCCGCGCGTATGCCAACGCCGAGACGAACAAGACCGTCGGCCGCGTCCTGCACGACCTGGCTCAGCGTGCCCTGTCGGTGGGTAAGCGCGTGCATTCCGAGACGGCGATCGACGCCGCCGGTGCCAGCGTGGTGTCGGTGGCTCTCGACATCGCCGGGACTCGACTGACCGGCCTGGCTGGGCGCAACGCGACCGTCGTCGGTGCCGGATCGATGGGTGGGCTGTCGGTCGCGCATCTGCTGCGGGCCGGGATCACCCATATCGACGTCGTCAATCGCTCCCTGCCCCGCGCGCAGCGGCTGGCCGAGAACATCCGCCAGCAAGGAGCCACCGCGCGGGCGCTGACCCTGGAGGAGTTGCCGGCCGCGCTGGCCGCCGCCAATGTGGTGGTCAGCTGCACCGGCGCGGTCCGCCCGGTGGTGTCGCTCGCCGACGTGCATCACGCACTGGCCAGTACCCGCCGTGACGAGACCGCCGATGAGCTGGTGTTCTGCGACCTCGGTATGCCCCGCGACGTCGACCCCGCCGTTGCCGGACTGCCCGGTGTCTCGGTCATCGATATGGATCGGGTGCAGCGGGAGCCCTCCGCCCGGGCCGCGGCCACCGACGCCGAAGCCGCCCGCCAGATCGTCGCCGCCGAAGTTGCCAGTTACCTGACCGGCCAGCGGATGTCCGAGGTCACGCCGACCGTCACCGCGCTTCGCCAGCGCGCCGCCGACGTCGTCGAGGCTGAGCTGTTGCGGCTGGACAACCGGCTGCCGGGCTTGGACAACGCCCAGCGCGACGAGGTTGCCCGCACCGTCCGCCGGGTGGTCGACAAGCTGCTGCACGCCCCGACGGTACGGGTCAAGCAGCTGGCCAGCGCTCCCGGTGGGGACAGCTACGCCGAGGCGTTGCGGGAACTCTTCGAACTCGATCCACAGGCCGTCGACGCCCTTGCCGCAGGTGAATTGCCTCTGCGGGCAACGGAATTCGATCAGGGCCGAACCGACGGTACCGGGTAGCGCGGTTGGCCGGCAGCAAAGACGCCGTGATCCGGATCGGTACCAGGGGCAGCCTGCTGGCGACAACGCAGGCCGGGAGCATCAGGGACCAACTCATCGAGCGCGGGCATCGCGCGGAACTGGTCATCATCAGCACCGAGGGTGATCGGTCGGACAAGCCGGTCGCCGAGATCGGGGTGGGGGTGTTCACCGCCGCGCTGCGCGAAGCCATCGGCGACGGCCGCGTCGATATGGCGGTGCACTCGTACAAGGATTTGCCGACGGCTCCCGACGAGCGCTTCGTGATCGCCGCGGTCCCGCGCCGGGAGGACGCCCGCGACGCCCTGGTCGCGCGCGACGGGATGGTGCTGGGGGAGTTGCCGGCGGGGTCGGTGATCGGCACGAGCTCCGTGCGGCGGGCCGCACAGCTTAGAGCACTGGGTCTCGGTTTGGAAATCCGCCCCCTAAGAGGCAACCTAGATACCAGGTTGAACAGGGTAAGCAGCGGTGATCTCGACGCCATCGTGGTTGCCCGGGCGGGCCTGGCCCGTCTCGGACGACTCGGCGATGTCACCGAGACGCTGGAGCCGGTGCAGATGTTGCCAGCGCCGGCTCAAGGTGCGCTCGCGGTCGAGTGCCGCGCCGGCGACACCGAGCTCGCGGCGCTGTTGGGAGAGTTGGACGATCCCGACACCCGCGCCGCGGTCACCGCCGAGCGAGTCCTGCTGGCCGAACTGGAGGCGGGTTGTTCCGCACCGGTGGGCGCGATCGCCGAAGTGGTCGAGTCCATCGATGACGACGGCCGCGTCTTCGACGAGTTGTCACTGCGCGCATGTGTGGCGGCAGCAGACGGATCCGACGTGATCCGCGCGTCCGGTATCGGATCACCCGGCCGGTCCGCAGAGCTGGGGCTCTCGGTGGCCGCGGAGTTGTTCGAGCTCGGCGCGCGCGAGGTCATGTCGGCACAGACTCCGCAAGGACAAGAAGGCGGAGTAGAGCGGGAGTGAAGCGATGACTGGGCATGTGAGCGGTCGGGGACGTAAGGCGAAGCCGGGACGCATCACGTTCGTCGGCTCGGGGCCAGGTGACCCCAATCTGTTGACGACGCGCGCCCGTACCGTTTTGGCCAATGCCGCTCTGGTGTTCACCGACCCGGACGTGCCGCAGGCCGTGCTGGGTGTCGTCGGCACCGACCTGCCGCCCGCGGTCGGCCCCGCCCCGGCACGCGACGGCGGTCCCGCGGACGGACACGACGAAACCGCCCCTCCGGTGGTCTCCGTCGGCCCGGATATCCGGCCGGCGCTCGGCGACCCGGCCGAGGTGGCCAAGACTTTGGTCACCGAGGCCAAGGCGGGCTTCGACGTGGTGCGGCTGGTCGCCGGTGATCCGCTGTCGATTGACTCGGTCATCACCGAGGTCAACGCGGTGGCCCGGGCCCACGCCGAGTTCGAGATCGTTCCCGGGCTGCCCGCCACCAGCGCGGTGCCGACCTATGCCGGCCTGCCGCTGGGGTCGGCGCATACCGTCGCCGATGTGCGCGGCGAGGTGGACTGGGCGGCCCTGGCGGCCGCGCCCGGCCCGCTGATCCTGACCGCCAACGCCACCCACCTACCGGAGGCGGCGCGCACCCTGATCGAGTACGGCCTGGCCGAGGGCACCCCCTGCGTGGTCACGTCGAACGGCACCACCTGTGCCCAGCGGTCGGTCGAGACCACCTTGGCGGGGCTGACCGACCGCGCCACCCTGGCGTGCAACAGCGATCCGGCCGGTCCGCTGACCGGCACCCTGGTGGCCACCGTCGGCAAGACCGTGGCGCACCGCGCCAAGCTGAACTGGTGGGAGAGCCGGGCCCTGTACGGCTGGACCGTCCTGGTGCCGCGCACCAAGGATCAGGCCGGCGAGATGAGTGACAGGCTGGTCGGCCACGGCGCGCTGCCCATCGAGGTGCCCACCATCGCCGTCGAGCCGCCGCGCAGCCCGGCCCAGATGGAAAGGGCTGTCAAGGGTTTGGTCGACGGCCGCTTTCAATGGGTAGTGTTCACCTCGACCAACGCGGTGCGCGCGGTGTGGGAGAAGTTCGGCGAATTCGGGCTCGACGCCCGGGCGTTTTCCGGGGTGAAGATCGCCTGCGTGGGTGAGTCGACCGCCGACCGGGTGCGCGCCTTCGGCGTGAGCCCCGAGCTGGTGCCCTCCGGCGAGCAGTCCTCGCTGGGGCTGCTCGACGAATTCCCGGAGTACGACGACATATTCGATCCGGTCAACCGGGTGCTGCTGCCGCGTGCCGATATCGCCACCGAGACGCTGGCCGAAGGTCTGCGCGACCGTGGCTGGGAGATCGAGGATGTCACCGCGTATCGCACCGTGCGCGCGGCACCGCCGCCGGCGGAGACCCGCGAGATGATCAAGACCGGCGGTTTCGACGCGGTCTGCTTCACCTCCAGCTCCACGGTTCGCAATCTCGTCGGCATCGCCGGCAAGCCGCACGCCCGCACGATCGTGGCGTGCATCGGACCGAAGACCGCGGAGACGGCGGCCGAGTTCGGCTTGCGGGTGGATGTTCAGCCCGAGACGGCCGCGGTCGGTCCGCTGGTCGATGCGCTGGCCGAGCATGCCGCGCGGCTGCGTGCCGAAGGTGCATTGCCGCCGCCGCGCAAGAAGAGCCGACGCCGCTAGCGACGAACAGAAGGCATGACCTTGCCCGGTTATCCACGACAGCGCCCGCGTCGGCTGCGATCAACCCCGGCGTTGCGTCGGATGGTGGCCGAAACCTCCTTGGAGCCCAGACATCTGGTTCTTCCCATGTTCGTTGCCGACGGGATATCGGAATCGCGGCCCATTGCTTCCATGCCGGGTGTGCACCAGCACACCCGCGAGTCGCTGCGGCGCGCGGCGGAGCAGGCCGTCAAGGCTGGTGTCGGCGGGCTGATGTTGTTCGGGGTGCCCCGTGAGACCGACAAGGACGCCATGGGCTCCTGCGGCGTGGATCCGGACGGCGTCCTCAACGTCGCCCTGCGCGACCTGACCAAAGACCTCGGCGATGACGCCGTGTTGATGGCCGACACCTGTCTCGACGAGTTCACCGATCACGGACACTGTGGCGTGCTCGACTCGCGCGGCCGGGTCGACAACGACGCGACCAATTCTCAGTACGTCAAACTTGCCGTGGCTCAAGCGGAATCAGGTGCACGCGTGGTCGGGCCCAGCGGCATGATGGACGGCCAGGTGGCGGCGATCCGCGACGGACTGGACGCGGCGGGGTTCACCGACGTGCTGATCCTGGCCTATGCCGCCAAGTTCGCCTCAGCGTTCTACGGCCCGTTCCGCGAGGCGGTGGCCTCGAGTCTGCAGGGTGATCGGCGTACCTATCAGCAGGACAGCGGCAACGCCCGGGAAGCTCTCCGCGAGATCGCCCTCGACCTCGATGAGGGCGCCGACATCATCATGGTCAAACCCGCCATGGCCTACCTGGATGTCGTGCGCGCGGCCGCCGACGTCTCGCCGGTCCCGGTGGCCGCCTACCAGGTGTCGGGGGAGTACGCGATGATCAGCGCCGCCGCGGCCAACGGGTGGATCGACGGTCGGGCCGCTGCGCTGGAATCGCTGACCAGCATCCGGCGTGCCGGCGCCGATATCGTCCTGACGTATTGGGCGGCCGACGTCGCGGGCTGGCTCGCGTGACCCAGCAGCCGCCAACCGGGGCGCCCGCGCGTCCAGCCGATGTCGACACCGGGTTCTGGCTGTGGCTGACCGCCCTGCCGTTGATGGTGATCGGCTATCTCGTGGACGCCTACTTCGCCGCGAGCAAGCACTCTTCGATCATGGTGATCGGTGTCAGCGTGCTGGCCGCGTTGACGATGGGCGCCCTGGTCGTCACGTTCCTGTTCCTGATGCGGTCCGGGTACCGCTGGACCCGCACGTTGCTGACCGGCGGTGGGGTGGCGACCGTGGTATACACGGCGGCCAGTTTGTTCAGCACCGAGCGGGAGACCGTGCAGGCGGTGATCTTCGCGGTCACCGGCATCGTCGGGTCGGTGCTGATCATGGGCGGCATCTTTCTGTTGCACCGGCAGGACGCCCAAGGGTTCTTCACCAAGTGAACCGATAGGCTGGCCCGACCATGTCCGCATCCCAACCCAGGCCCCGTGTCGTCTCGATCGCCTTCTGGTGCTGGCTGGCGGCGGCAATCCTGCTGATCATGGGTGGCCTGCTCCTGGTGTTCTCGCAGGCCCACGTGCCGGTCGTCTTCCGGGGCGCCGGCGTGCTGTGGATTCTCAGCGGCGCGCTGTTGAGCTTCCTGGCCGGCCGGGCCCGCAACGGCGACACCCGGTTCCGTCGCGCTGCCGTCGCGCTGTCGCTCGCGCTCACTGTGGCGTTGGCCTTGTTCGCGGTGCTGACCAGCGGTGTGGTGTGGCTGTTCGTGCTGGTCTTGCTGATGGTCGCCGGGGTTCTGGTGATGCGGCCGTCGGCGCAGCAGTGGTACCTGCCGCCCGATTCGCCGGAGTCCGATGCCTGACGACGAGCTGCCCGAGCAGCCCGAACGGCTGTTCTTCGAAAACGGCGCCAGTTGGTACTGGCTGCTGGCCGGCCCGGTGTCGGCGATCGCGATGTTGCTGATTCAGATCAAGGGCGGGGTGGGCTTCCAGCCTGTGGTACCGCTGATCTTCCTGGTGCTCGTGACGGGATTTCTGGGGCTGCAGGTCAAGGCCGCCCGGATCCACACCAGCGTCGAACTCACCCGGGATGCCCTGCGGGAGGGCACCGAGGTCACCCCGATCAGCACCATCGTGGCGGTGTTCCCGGAGGCGCAGCACTCGGTGAAGTCCCGCGAGCCCTTGGAGAAGTGGCAGTCGGCGCGGGCGCTGGGCGAATTGTCGGGAGTGCCCCGCGGTCGTACCGCAATCGGCGTCGAGCTCAGTGGCAAGCGGACCGCGCAGGCCTGGGCGCGTAACCATCGGGGCTTGCGCACCGCGCTCACCGACCTGGTCGAGGGCCGGACGGCGAGCGCTCGGTGAGGCATTTCATCCAGCTGATGCTGGCCGTGCCGGCACTGGTCGGCGGCGTGATCACCGGCCTGCAATCGCGCGACCTGGTGTTCGTGGCGCCGGTCGCCGACGGTCAGCCGACGACGACGTCGGTCGTCTACGACCCCCCGATGATGCTGTTGACCTGGGTGTTGATCACCGCGGCCGGGGTGCTGGCGGTTCTGGGCGTGGCGGGTCTGGTTCGGGCCAGGCGCGCCCGTGCCGTTCCCGTGCTCAAAACACCCGCGTCTGTCCCTCCAGCACCGGAACCGTCGTAGGCAGCTTGTAGGTCTGCACGCCGTTGCGCCACATCACCGCGTCGCGGGCGTGTTCGGGTAGGTGTTTGACCAGCCAGCGTGGGTCGTCGAAGGTCCAGTGCGGGTAGTCGGAGGAGAACAGCAGGATCTTTTCGCATTCCATCCACTCGAAGGCCCGCAGGAGTTCGGTCTTGTCCTCGGGGTAGTCCAGTGGCTGGGTGGTGAATTTGATGTGGTCCTTGACGTACTCGGACGGTTTGCGCTTGATGTCCATCCAGGGCTTACGTGCCTCGTAGATGGCGTCCATCCGCCACATCAGCGGCAGGATCCAGTTGAAGGCGTGCTCGACGAACACGATGCGCAGGGTGGGGTAGCGGTCGAACACCCCGTCGAAGACCAGGCTCATCACCTGGTTGGCCGCCAGCAGCGAGTAGCTGACCATGAAATCGTGGTTGTAGCTGGGCAAGCCGACCGGTGGGATCGGGAGCGTTTCGTACTTGCCGCGGCCCAGATGACAGCTGACGGTGATGTCGTGTTTGGTGGCGGCCTGCCAGATCGGGTCGTATTGCGGGTCGCCCCATGAGGGCCGGGGTTCGGCCTTGATCAGGATCTGGGACATGTACGGGTGGCCGGCCCACTTCTCGATCTCGCGGGCAGCGCCGACCGGGTCCTCGATGGCCACCGAGATCGATCCGCGCCAGCGTTCGTGCCAGTTGTTGCGGCTGTCCAGCCAGTGCGCGTCCAGCCAGAGGTTGGTCGCGATGGCCGAGGCCTGCGCCGCGTCGGCTATCCGGTGACCGGCAGCCAACGGCTCCAGGATGGCGATGTCGGCGCCCGCATCCATGATCAACTGACGAAATGCCAGGTCAGGGTCGCTTCCGGCGAATTCGCCGTCGTCCGGGAAGGTATCGGTGCGCATCGCGTAGGCATGCGCGTAGTCGGGGGCGTCGTAGTAGATCTGTTCACCGACCGGGTGCGAGAGGAAGTACTTCGTGCGCCAGGGTTCGGGTATGTAGTCGAGGAGCACCCCACGCCGCGGAACCGGATGCACATCGGAATCGACGCACCGCACCGCCATGTGTTCGGTCGGAGCGGACCGCTGCTCGTTGTGCGTCAGAGTCATCGGAGGTCATCTCTCCCTCATCGGTGTCTTCATTGTCCCACCGAAACCGCGTCGCTGGAACGAAGGCAACAAATGAGGTAGTGCCCTACTTACGTCATTTGCCGGCTTATGCGCCAGAGTTGGTGCAACTGAGCGGCGGGGCTCAGCTGGGGTCAATCTCAAACTCGTTCTGCGACAAGCTGATATCTGTGGCGACGCGCGAAGGCGGGGACGAGGAGGGGGATGGAACGCGTGGGCGGCTTGTCGTGCGGGTCCTCGACCGTGCCGCCGACGCTGCACGGTCAGCTGTTCCTGCTCGCCTTCGACCCCAAGCAGGGGACATTCGACGGTCACGACCCTGCTTTGTTCGGGCTGGCCCTGCGAGCGGCGATGCTGACCGATCTGCAGCTGAGCGGTTACCTGGTCGAACGCGGGGGCCGGGCGGTGCCCGGCAAGGCGGCGAGTCCCGACGATCCCATCCTTCGAGCAGAGTTTGCCCAGGTCGGGGTCCACAATCGAGCGACCTGGGCGCAGCTGGTCGCCGGGAACGCGCACGAGGCGATCACAGCGGTGCGCGAGCAGTTGGTCGCGGCCGGCTGGTTGCGCCCCGGCCGGAACAGGGTGCTCGGGGTGCCGGCCGGGAATCTCGAACCGTATGACGCGTGCCGTGTCGCCGCATTGGCCGACGACGTCGGTGGTGCGCTGCGCAATGCGATCGCCGGATTCCCGGCCGAGCCGTGGTTGTTGGCGGCCGGATTGTTGGCCGCCCTTGCCGGGTTGCCCGGTCTGGGGGATCCCGGCGACGACCCGGAGCGGCGGTATCGACTGCAGGAGTTGGCGCGGGACGTCTGCGCGCCCATCTCTGGCCTGGTCGAAGCAATCGGAGGTCATCGCGAGAACATCGGCGCAGAGGTGGCAGGCGGGTCGCCATGACGGGCCGCGAGCGTCGGCACCTGCGCCCGGTTCCGGAACCGGACGATCCGGAGACACCGGACGAGGACATCGGCGTGTTGTTGTGCGAGGCGAAAATCTACTGGACATCATACCCCCTAGGGGTATAGTCGGGGTATGACGACAACCGACCTTCAGTTGAGCGGCATGAGCTGCGCGTCCTGCGCATCGAAGATCGAGCGCGGCCTCAACGGCCTGGAGGGTGTGCACGCCACGGTGAATTTCGCCGTCGAGCGCGCGCACGTCGACCACGGGCCGCAGGTCTCCGAGCACGACCTGATCCATGCCGTGGAATCCACCGGCTACCACGCTTCGGTGATCGACCATTCCGGCCACGGTCACGACCATATGAACCACGACGTCCCAACCGAGCAGCTGCGCCCCCGGCTCATCGGCTCGGCGGTGCTGGCGGTGCCCGTGGTCGCGCTGTCGATGGTGATGCCGTGGCAATTCCCAGGCTGGCCGTGGCTGGTGCTGGTGCTGACGACCCCGATCGTGTTCTGGGGTGGCTATCCGTTCCACAAGGCCGCTTTGAGCAGCGCGCGACATGGATCGTCGACCATGGACACCCTGGTATCGCTGGGCACCCTGGCCGCCTATCTGTGGTCGGTGTACGCGGTGGTGACCGGCGCGGCAGCTCACGGGCAAGGCCACGTGTACTTCGAAGTCGCGGCGGCCGTGACGGTGTTCCTGCTGGCCGGCCGGTATGCCGAAGCGAAGGCCAAGCGGTCGGCGGGGTCTGCCCTGCGCGCGCTGCTGTCGCTGGGCGCCAAAGACGCCACGGTTGTACGCGACGACGGCGAGGTCCGGATCCCGGTGGGCGAGTTGGAGGTCGGCGACGTGATCGTGGTGCGCCCCGGTGAACGGGTGGCCACCGACGGCGTCGTCGTGGACGGGGCCTCCGCGCTGGACATGTCGGCGATGACGGGTGAATCGGTGCCCGTCGACGTGCGGGCCGGCGCCGAGGTGCTCGGCGGCGCGGTCAACACCTATGGCCGGATCATGGTGCGCGCCTTACGAGTTGGAGCAGACACTCAGCTGTCCCGGATGGCCCGGATGGTCGCCGATGCGCAGAGCGGGAAGGCGTCGATCCAGCGATTGGCCGATCGGGTGTCGGCGGTCTTCGTGCCGGTGGTGCTGGCCATCGCGCTGATCACGCTGGTCGCCTGGCTGGTGGCCGGCGGGCCCGTCACGGCGGCCTTCACCGCCGCGGTGGCCGTGCTGATCATCGCCTGCCCCTGTGCGCTGGGCCTCGCGACACCGACCGCGATCCTGGTCGGCACGGGCCGCGGCGCTCAACTCGGAGTGCTGATCAAGGAACCGCAGGTCCTCGAGACCGTCACCGGCATCGACGCCGTCGTGCTGGACAAGACCGGGACGGTGACCACCGGCACGATGTCGGTGGCCGCCGTCGAGGCCGAATCCGGCGCTGACGCCGACACCGTCTTGGCGCGGGCGGCCGCCGTCGAGTCCGCCTCCGAGCATCCGGTGGCCGCCGCGATCGTGGCCGCCGCGCGGGAGCGGGGCCTGCGGGTACCGGCGGTCAGTGACTTCGCCAACGATCCCGGCACCGGGGTCAGCGGTGTCGTCTCTCGCGTGACGGTGCGGGTGGCCCGCGCCTCCGACGATGATGGACGTACCAGCGTGGCGGTCAGCTGGGAGGGCGGCCAACACGGGGTGATCCGGCTGGTCGACGCGGTCAAGCCGACCAGCGCCGAGGCCATCGCGGAACTGAAGTCCATGGGCATCACCCCGATCCTGCTCACCGGGGACAACCCGGCGGTGGCCGCGCGGGTGGCGGAGGAGGTGGGCATCGCCGCCGAGAACGTCATCGCGGGTGTGCTGCCCTCGGAAAAGGCGGACGTGATCGCGCGTTTGCAGGCCGAGGGGCGAAAGGTCGCCATGGTCGGCGACGGTGTCAACGATTCGGTGGCCCTGGCCACCGCTGATGTCGGCATGGCGATGGGGACCGGCACCGATGCCGCGATCGAGGCCGGCGACATCACGCTGGTCCGCGGCGACCTGCGAACCGTTCCGACCGCGCTGCGGCTGTCGTCGCGCACGCTGCGGATCATCAAGCAGAACCTGTTCTGGGCGTTCGGCTACAACGTCGCGGCCATTCCACTGGCCGCGCTGGGCCTGTTGAACCCGATGATCGCCGGCGCGGCGATGGCATTCTCGTCGGTGCTGGTGGTGACCAACAGCCTGCGGCTCAAGCGTTTCGCCTAACTGCCGCGAAACCGACAATTCGCCGGGAAAGTGCGAGTAGATCGCACCATTTCGTCGATCTCGGTGATGCTCGTCACGAAAAGGTTGGTACAAAGTTCAGAATCTGTAACACTGTTTCACATGACGGATCTCGCCGAATCCCACCCCGCCACCGATGCCCTGCCGTTGGGACCGCAGTCCCTGGTGTGGCGCTATTTCGGCGACAACCGGATGTTCCTGATCGGGCCGCGGCCGGCAGTCCTGCAGAACATGCTGGCCGAACTCGGCCAAGGCGTGCTCGACCACTCGGTGTTCTTCGCCGACACCGCGGCCCGCGTCAAGCGGTCGCTGCCGCCCATCTTCATGACCGTCTACGGCAGCGACGACGACAACGCCGGAAGCCGGGTCCGCGACTTCCACCACACCATCAAGGGCGACATGCCCGATGGCGGCCGCTACCACGCGCTGGATCCCGACACGTATTTCTGGGCGCATGCCACCTTCTTCGATCAGGCCCTCTATTTCGCCGACACCTTCGTCAAACGGCTCTCGCGCGCCGAGAAGGAACAGATGTATCTGGAGTCCAAGACGTGGTACCGCCGCTACGGCGTCAGTGACCGCCCGATGCCCGCCGACTACGCCGAGTTCGAGCGCTACTGGGACCGGATGATCACCGAGGTGCTGGTGCCTCATTCGACGGCCAAATACGGCGTCGGCTATGTCACCAAGGGATTCCCGCGCCCCAAGGCGGTCAAGCCGTGGGTGTGGCGGCTGGTCTCACCGGTGTTCAATCCCCTGGCCGCGTTCCTGACCACCGGCGGGATGCCGCCACACACCCGCGAGCTGCTCGGCCTGCCCTGGAGCGAGCGCAAGGAACGCAACTACCAGCGCTTCGCGGCGTTCTGGCGCTCGCGTCCGGTCAATTGGGTGTGGGATCTTCTGCCGATGAAGGTCCGCTACAACGGCTATGCCAGAGCGGGTTTCGCGCGGGCGGGGCATGCCTGACCAGGCGACCGAAGCGATTCTCGACGCCGCGCTCGTCGAGTTCGATCAGCATGGAATCCGCCGGGTCGCCCTCGATGACGTCGCTCGCCGGGCCGGGGTGAGCCGGACGACGATCTACCGGCGCTTCGCCAACAAGGATGACCTGGTGTCGGCGGTGGTGGACCGGGAAAACGCGCGGTTGTTCGCCGATATCGCCGAAGAACTCAAAGCCAAACGCCCACAATCGAACTACTACGTCGAAGCATTCACGCAGGCCATCCTGCGCGGCAGAAAGCACCGCGTGCTCAACCGGATGGTTCACGACGAGCCCGCACTGACCCTGGAGCTGGCCCGCCGCCACTACGCGGCCGCGGTGCGGCGCATCGAGGCGGCGCTGTACGTGATCTTCCCGCCCGGCTTCGCCGAGCGGATCGGGCCCCAGGCCGTCCACGAACTGGCCGACAACATCTGGCGGTACGCGATCATGGTGACCCTGCTGCCCAGCCCGGATCCGATCGAAACCGAGGACGATATCCGGGCTTTCGCCACCAAGCACTTCCTGCCCAGCCTGCCCGAAGCACTGCGTGCCGTCCCCGTCTAGGTGACGGCCACGCCAGCGTCGCAGAGCACGATGGCGCCGGGATTGCACAGGCCGGGTACGCGCTTCAGGTGGTGAGGTTGCGCTTGACGGCGTTGTCGAACTGGTCATCCACGAGCACCACGGCGCGTTCGGGAGACTCGATGAGTGATGCGGCGATCGACGCCCGGTACCCCGATCCGCAGTGCACCCAGACCTGGCCCACGGGGATCTCCTCCAGACGAGCCGTCAACTCGTGGAGGGGAACGTTGATGGCGTCGTGGACGTGACCATCGGCGTACTCGTGGGACTCTCGCACGTCGAGAACGGTGAGGCCGGCGACACCGCGTACGGCGGCGAGATCGGTGAAGTCAGCAACCCGATAGTTCGCCAACCTCGCACCGTCGGCGAGGCCGCCGATGTCGCCGGCGGCCGAGCCGGTGATGTTGTCGACACCGATGCGACACAGTTCGCGGCGCGCGTCGAGGATTTGGTCGGCGTCCTCACCGATCAGAGTCAGTGGTGCGCCCCATGAGTACAGCCACCCCAGATAGGTGACGAACTGGGTGGACAGTTCGAAGCCTTTCGTTCCGGCGAGATGCCCTGCAGCGAAGGCGGTTCGGGATCGAAGGTCGATGACCCATTCTCCGGCGTCGATGCGGCCGCGCAGTTCGGCGGCGTTGATGGGTTCGGGCAGCGACAGGTCGACGGGGGCGGGGCCGTCGGCGTTGATGACGCCCATGTGTGCGTAGTAGGCGGGGTAGGCGTGCAGGCCGGCAATGAGGTCGTCGACGTAGGTCTGTTCGTCGTTGGTCAGCGCCGGATTTGTGGTGCGTTGCTCGGCGATCGTCGACGAGTCGCCGCTGGCAGGGCTGGCCGAGCAGAAGCTACCGAACCCGTGGGTGGGATAGACCTGCACGTCGTCGGGGAGTTCAGCGGCCAGACGTCGCACGGAGTGGAATTGCGCATGGGTCAACTCTTCGGTGTACTCGGCGCCGATCAGGTCGGTGCGGCCGGTGGTGCCATGCAGCATCGAACCGCCGGAAAACACCCCGACCGCCGCCCCGGACGCGTCGTGTAGGACGTAGCTGAGGTGATGGTGGGTGTGTCCAGGGGTGTGTAGCGTCTGAAAGCGGAACGGCCCGGCATCGATGACGTCGCCGTCGTTGACGGGGCGCCGATCGTAGGCCACCGCATCACCTGCGGCCACCACGTATTCGGCGCCGACCGTGCGCGCCAACTCGAGACCGCCGGTGATGTAGTCGTTATGCAGATGGGTTTCCAGCACGTGGGTGATCGTGACGTCCTGAACCTTGGCGAGGGCGAGCACGCGGTCGATGTCGCGTTGCGGATCGATGACGGCTGCCACGCCGTCCTGGCTCACCAGGTAGCTGCGGTCCCCCAGCCCCGAGGTTTCGATGACGGTCACATTCATGTTGGTTCCTCCAATCGAAATATGTTGTGCGGCTGAGAACATCCTGATTCAGCGCAGCCAGAGGGTGTCTACGACGATGAATGCGGCGACCGCGAAGACCAGAACGGCGAACCACCGTCGCAGGCGGTTGGTGTCCAGCCGCGTGCCCAGGTGCCCTGCGACGAGCGACGCGACGATCGCGGTGCCGGCGAACCCTGCCGCGACACCCCAGTCGATGTGCAGCCGGTGCAGGTGCGAGACGACGCCTGCCGCCGAATTGGCCACGATGATCAACAGTGAGGTGCCCACGGCGATCGGCATCTCGACGCCGAGCATCAACACCAGCGCCGGGATGATGAGGAATCCGCCTCCCACGCCGAACAGGCCGGTCAGCAGTCCCACGGCCAGGCCTGCCGGGATGGAGCGTGGGGCGCACCGCCGCCAGTCGATGCCGCCGACGGTGTCACACGCTATCCCGGTGGGCCCGCCCTCGCGCAACATGCGAATCCCCGCGAACACCATCACCGTTGCGAAGCCCAGCAGCAGTGCCGACTGCGGCAGATGCGATCCGATCGCGGACCCGGCGAAGGTGGCCGGGATGCCCGCAACAGCAAACACGGTGGCCAGGCGCCACTCGACCTGGCCGGCACGAACTTTCGGCAGTGCACCTACTGCGGACGCGGCACCGATCACGATGAGTGATACCGGGATCGCCTGACCCATATCGAGACCTACGGCGTACACCAGCGCCGGTACGGCCAGGATGGACCCGCCGCCACCCAACAGGCCCAGCAGAACCCCGATGAGCGCACCAAACACCAGGGAGATGGCGATCGTCACAGCGGTCGGGTCTCGTCATGGCGGATCGGGGCGGTCACGGCGAGACGCTGAGCACAGCGGTCACGGCGCACAACCGCTTGGCTTGCGTCGTCGGCCGGGGTCGTCGAAATGGCCGGGGATGGCACGAGGACTTCTCCTTTCACTGCGCAGAAATGCGAGCCGGGCGTCGGTCAGGCCATCGCAGCGCGATGACCGTTCCAGTTCGGAGTGCTCAACAGCTTTGACCCGGCTTTGACCCGCGCGGTCTCCGGCCGAGGGCGAGTGAGCCTGTCCATGTATACCCCATTGGGTATGGATCAATCAGGTGCACCCGTGTAGTCCGTGGGGCACTGCCACCGGCGCAGGGCCTTGGCGGTCACGGACCCGCCGTCGTGCCAGCCCCGGTCGCTGCTCAGGAGCGGGTCAGCAGCACCGCGTTCTCGAACGGCAATCTCTTGAAGATCGGTCGCCAAGATCCCGAAACATGAGGGGCGGCTTCGGCTTTGGTCACCATCCGCGGATTGCTGACGGTGAAGGTCCGGCCATAACGCTTGAGTCGCCCGCCGCCCGCGGCGGTGATGTTCTTCAGCCAGTCCCGGTTCGGCCCGTACGTCAGCAGGATCGCCACCCCGTCGTCGGTGGTGAACACCGTCAATGGAGTGCGGTATTCGGCGCCGGAACGGCGACCGACGTGTTCGAGGATTCCCATGGTCGGAACGAAGCCGGCCCACAACCGCTGCACCGGATTGGTGACATGCCGGTTGAACCTGGCCAACCATTGCGGTAGCTGCATCACCCAATCAAACTCTCAAGACATGGCCTATCTCAAGCCTCCGTGGTTCACCGTGAAGGTGTTCAACAAGATCGCGATGGCCACCGGGCTGTCGGGCACCGAGACCCTCACGGTGACGGCCCGCACCACCGGTCACGAGCAGAAGATCCCGGTGATCACCGTCGAGGTGGACGGCACCCGGTACCTGGTGTCCACCCGCGGCGAGTCGCAGTGGGTGAAGAATGTGCGCGCCAACCCGGCGGTCGGCGTGGCCACCAAGTCCGGTTCGGCGCGGTTCACCGCGGCTGAGCTGCCGGTTGCCGAGCGTGCGCCGGTGCTGCAGGCCTACCGGGTCAAGGCGGGCAAGACCGTCGACGGCTACTTCGCCAAGCTGCCCGATCCGGCCGACCACCCGGTGTTCAGCCTGACACCGGCCTAACCCTCAGATTGATCCGTCCGTTGTGCGATTCCAGCTCGACCAGGTCGGGGCAGTGGCGGCGCAGCTCGCCAACCAGACGGTGACGCAACGTATGTTCGGCGGCCGGGCAGCTCTCACAGGCGCCACCCAGCCGAATCGTCACCGCGTCGCCGACCCGCTCGGCGGCCACGGATCCACCGTGGGAGCGGACGAATTCGCCCGGGCCTCCGTTCAGTAGCTCAGCGGTCACCAGCTCCAGAATCTCGCCGGGTGCGGGCTCGATCGTCCACCCTGCCGGCTCCGCCAGCGCCGCCCGCAGCGCTTTGTGAATCGCCGATCCCATGTCGCGCCAGGACAACCCGTCGCGCAGCCACAACCACACCGCGGTGGGGTCAACCAGCCCGTCGGTCAAGGCGCCATCGGCGAACCTTCGGCCAAGCTCGCCCGGGGCGTCGACGACTCGGCCGGCCGCAAGACCATCGGTGTGGGTCACCCAGCGCACCGCTTGCGGTTCGCCGGTCACCCGTTCAGCGTGCAACGCAATCACCACACCGTCGCCACGATGGTCCGGGTCGCCAGCGCCAGCACCCAGGCCAGCGCGAACATGTACGCCCAGGCGATAGCCGGCCATTTCCACGAGCCCGTCTCGCGGCGCAGCACACCCACCGTCGACATGCACTGCAGCGCGAACATGAAGAACACCAACAACGCCGCGATGGTCGGCGCGTCGAACAGCAGTCGGCCCGCGTCCGGCCCGCTCTGCACCCGCATCGACCGCAGTGATTCGGTGGGGTCTTCGGGGTCTTGGGCCGCGGCCACCTGGCCTAGGGTGGCGACGAAGGTTTCCCGGGCGGCCAGCGAGGAGAGCACACCGATGTTGATCCGCCAGTCGAAGCCCAACGGCGCGAAGACCGGCTCGATGGCGCGACCGACCGATGCCCCGTACGAGTGGTCGAGCACATACGACGACACCGCCGAGTGGTCGGATGTGTCGACTCCCGCGGCCGTCATCTCGGCTTCGTGGCGAACCGGCAGGTTGAGCAGGATCCACAAGATCACGGTTGTGGCCAGGATGATCGACGACACCTTGCGCAGGAAGGCCGACGCCGCCGTCCATACCTCGGCGATCACGGTCCGCAGTCGGGGCACCTGGTAGGGCGGCATCTCCATGTAGAACGGCAGCAGCGCGGCCCGTCGTGAAGTGAACCGTTTGAAGATCGCGGCGACAACCATCGCCGACACCGCGCCCAGCAGGTACAGCACGAACATCAGCACGCCACGCGCACTGAACGGTCCAACCCTCGAGTCCGCACTCAGCAGCATGCTGATGAGCAGGATGTAGACCGGCAGCCGTGCCGAACACGTCATCAACGGTGCGCCCATCATCGTCGCCAGCCGATCCTTGGCCGACGGCAACGACCGGGTCGCCATGATCCCCGGGATCGCGCACGCGACCGAGGAGAGCAGCGCCACGAATGCCCGGCCTTCGAGCCCGGCCCGCGCCATCACCCGGTCCATCAGGAATGCCGCGCGGGCCAGGTAACCGGTGCCCTCCAGCAGAGCGATGAGGATGAACAGCAGCGCGATCTGCGGAACGAACACCAGCACGCTGCCGACACCGCCGATGACGGCCTCGGAGAGGAACGCCGACAGCCAGGAGACATGGACGTAGGTGGTGACGAGATCGCCGAGCCAGCCGAAGAATTGCGCGACATAGTCCTGCAACGGCGCGGCGACGGTGAAGATCGTTTGGAAGAACACGAACATCGTGAGCAGGAAGACGACGGTGCCCGCCACCGGGTGCAGCAACACGGCGTCGATGCGCCGGGTGCGGTGGTCGAGGTCCGGAACTCGGTAGCCGGCCGTTGCCAGCACGGAGTCCACCCATCCGGTCACTTCGTCGGTATCGGTGGGTGGCAACACCACCGGGCTGCTCCATGACTTGACGTCGGCCATCGTGGCGCGCAGTCGTTCCACGCCGTCGCGGTGCCCACCTACCACCGGGATGATGGGAACTCCCAGGGCCTTCGACAGCGCCGCGACGTCCAGCGTGCCGTGCCGCCGGGCGAGATCGTCGGTGAAGGTCAGCACGACGCACGTCGGCAGGCCGGTTTGCAGCAGTTGGGCCAGCAGTCCCAGCGACCGGCGCAGGGTGGTGGCATTCAGCAGGACCAGCAGGGCGTCGGGGACGTCCACGCGGGTGTTGTGGTGGTCGGTGTCCAGGACGTCGACGACGATCTGTTCGTCCGGGCTGATCGGATCGAGGCTGTAGGTGCCGGGCAGGTCCTCGACGACGACGGTTTCGTGCTCGCTCAGGCGCATCCGGCCTTCGAAGCGGGCCACGGTGACGCCGGGATAATTTCCGGTCTTCGCGTGCAGACCGGTCATTGCGTTGAACAGCGTGGTCTTGCCGGAATTCGGGCTGCCGACGACGGCGAAGCGGGGCAGTCCAACATTGACTGCGGCGGCGCCCCCGCCGTGGTGATGCCCGCTCAACTCACGGGCTCCACGCGGATGCAGCGGGACTGGGCGGTTCGCAACGCGATTTCGTAGTCGCCGACGCGGTAGATCACCGGGTCGCGCAGCGGCGCCCGGCGCACCATGGTGACCTCCCTGCCGGGCACGATCCCCAGATCGAAAAAGCGACGTGCGGTGCTGCCGGCGAGCTCGTCGCGATAGCCGATGACCCTGGCGCGATCGCCCGGCCGCAGATCGGCGAGTGTCACCGCGGCAGCGGTGTCCGATCCGCACGCGGACGCCAGACGACGCCGGCTCATGCGGTCGGAAAGTGAGGACACCCTTAGGAGAATAGCCTTACCGTCCCGGACCCTTCCTGGGAACTACACCCTGTAGTTGAGCATCCCGGTATGCCTGGGACACTGGTGGCCATGAGCAGTACGGACCAGGCCGCCTCGACCGCGGCATCGGCCAGGCTGTTCGCCGACGCCTGCGCGGTCATCCCCGGTGGAGTGAACTCCCCGGTCCGGGCCTTCAACTCCGTCGGCGGTACACCTCGCTACATCACCTCGGCCAACGGCTACTGGCTGACCGACGCCGACGGCAACCGGTTCATCGACCTGGTGTGCTCGTGGGGCCCGATGATCCTGGGTCACGCCCACCCGGCCGTGGTGGAGGCGGTGCAGCGCGCCGCCGCCGACGGGCTGTCGTTCGGCGCGCCCACTCCCGGTGAGACCGAGTTGGCCGCCGAGATCGTCGCCCGGATGAAGCCGGTGCAGCGGGTGCGGTTGGTGAACTCCGGCACCGAGGCCACCATGAGCGCGGTGCGCCTGGCTCGCGGCTTCACCGGCCGCTCGAAGGTGGTCAAGTTCTCCGGCTGCTACCACGGCCACGTCGACGCGCTGCTGGCCGACGCGGGCTCCGGGGTGGCCACGCTGGGCCTGCCGTCGTCGCCGGGCGTCACCGGCGCCACCGCGGCCGACACGATCGTGCTGCCGTATAACGATGTCGAAGCGGTTGAGGAATCCTTCGGCAAGTTCGGTGACACCATCGCCGCGGTGATCACCGAGGCCTGCCCGGGCAACATGGGCGCGGTGCCGCCGCTGCCCGGCTACAACGCCGCCCTGCGGCGCATCACCGCCCAACACGGTGCGCTGCTGATCGTCGACGAGGTGATGACCGGCTTCCGGATGAGCCGAAGCGGTTGGTACGGAATCGATCCCGTCGACGCCGACCTGTTCACCTTCGGCAAGGTGATGAGCGGCGGCCTGCCCGCGGCGGCCTTCGGCGGCCGCACCGACGTGATGGAGCGCCTGGCTCCGCTGGGCCCGGTGTACCAGGCCGGCACACTGTCGGGTAACCCGGTGGCGGTGGCCGCCGGCCTGGCCACCCTGCGCAACGCGGACGACGCGGTGTACGCCGCCCTGGACGCCAACGCCGACCGGCTGGCCGGCCTGCTCACCAACGCGTTGACCGATGCCGGTGTGGCTCATCAGGTTCCGCGCGCCGGGAATTTCCTGTCGGTGTTCTTCACCGACTCGCCGGTCGCCGACTTCGCCGCCGCGCGGGCCAGCGAGACCTGGCGGTTCCCGGCGTTCTTCCACGCCCTGCTCGACGCCGGCGTCTATGCCCCACCGAGCGCCTTCGAAACCTGGTTCGTCTCAGCCGCGCTCGACGACACCGCGTTCGACCGGATCGCCGACGCCCTCCCGGCCGCCGCCCGCGCGGCAGCGGAAGCGAAGCCGTCATGACTGAACGCACAACGGTTCACGTCATGCGCCACGGCGAGGTGCACAACCCCGACGGCATCCTCTACGGGCGCCTGCCCGACTACCACCTTTCCGATCGGGGCCGCGCCCAGGCCGAAGCGGTGGCCAGCTGGCTGGCCACCCGCGACATCGTCTATGTGGTGGCCTCGCCGCTGGAGCGTGCGCAGGAGACCGCCGCGCCGATCGCCGCCCACCACGGCCTGGCGGTCGACACCGACACTGAACTCATCGAGTCGCACAACGTCTTTCAGGGGGAGAGGGTCTCGCCCGGCGACGGCGCCCTGCGCGATCCGCGCAACTGGTGGCACCTGCGCAACCCCCGCCTGCCGTCCTGGGGCGAGCCGTACCGCGAGATCGCGGCGCGGATGAAGGGAGCCGTGGAACGCGCTCGGGTCAAGGGAGCCGGCCACGAGGCGGTCTGCGTCAGCCATCAGCTGCCCGTCGAGACGTTGCGCCGAGCGATGACCGGCGCTCAGTTGCACCACTTCCCGACCCGGCGGCTGTGCAACCTGGCGTCGCTGACGTCGTTCTATTTCGACGGGGATGACTATGTCGGCTGGGGATACACGGAGCTAGCCGGGCGGTGAAGCGACTGTTGGTCCTCGTGGTGGCGGCGATGGTGCTGGCCGGCTGCTCCACCGGCGACGACGCCGTCGCGCAGGGCGGTTCGTTCGAGTTCGTCGCCCCCGGCGGTAAGACCGACATCTTCTACGACCCGCCATCCAGCCGCGGCACCCCGGGACGGATATCGGGTCCCGAGCTGATGGACCCGTCGAAAACGGTGTCGCTGAAAGACTTCGATGGAAAAGTCGTGGTGATCAACGTGTGGGGCCAGTGGTGCGGGCCATGCCGCGCCGAGGCCACTCAGCTCCAGCAGGTCTACGACCAGACTCGTGGGCTTGGCGTGGCCTTCCTCGGTATCGACGTGCGGGACAACGACATCACCGCACCCCAGGACTTCGTCACCGACCGGAAAATCACCTTCCCGTCCATCTACGACCCGGCGATGCGCACCATGATCGCGTTCGGCGGGAAGTACCCCGCGACCGTCATCCCGTCGACGGTCGTCCTCGACCGGGAACACCGGGTGGCCGCGGTGTTCCTGCGCGAGCTGCTGGCCCAGGACCTGCTGCCGGTGGTGCAGCGGCTGGCCGCCGAACCGAAACCGGCTGCGCCATGACCGGTTTCGCGCAGACCGCCGCCGCGGGCCCGTTGCTGCTGGCCCTGGGGGTCTGTGTGCTGGCGGGGCTGGTGTCGTTCGCCTCGCCGTGCGTGGTGCCCCTGGTGCCCGGGTACCTGTCCTATCTCGCCGCGGTCGTGGGCGTCGACGACCTCGACGCGCGCACCGGCCAGGTGGCGGTCAAGGCGCAGCGCTGGCGGGTGGCCGGCTCGGCGCTGCTGTTCGTCGCCGGATTCACCGCGGTGTTCGTGCTGGGCACGGTGGCGGTGCTGGGTATGACCACCACGCTGATCACCAATCAGCTTGTGCTGCAACGGGTCGGCGGGGTGCTGACCATCGTCATGGGCCTGGCGTTCATCGGCTTCATCCCGGCGCTGCAGCGCCAGGCGCGGTTCACCCCGCGCCGGCTCGCCGGCGTAGCCGGTGCCCCGCTGCTCGGCGCGGTGTTCGGGCTGGGCTGGACACCCTGCCTCGGCCCGACGCTGACCGGGGTGATCGCCGTCGCCTCGGCCACCGACGGCGCCAGCGTGGCCCGTGGTGTCGCCCTGGTGATCGCCTACTGCCTGGGCCTTGGCATCCCGTTCGTCCTGTTGGCGCTCGGATCGGGCTGGGCGGTCAACGGATTCGGTTGGCTGCGCCGCCACACCCGGACCATCCAGATCATCGGCGGCGTACTGCTGATCGCCGTCGGACTGGCGCTGGTCAGCGGGGTCTGGAACGACTTCATCTCCTGGGTGCGTGACGCCTTCGTCTCCGACGTGAGGTTGCCGATTTGACGACGACCGCACCGCGAGCAGACGCAGAATCGCCCAAAACCGGCCGCTTCGGCGCGATTCTGCGTCTGCTCGGCAGGCAGGTGCGCACCCTCTGGCGTGCGCTGACCTCGATGGGCACCGCCCTGGTGCTGCTGTTTCTGCTCGCGCTGGGCGCTGTCCCGGGTGCGCTGCTGCCGCAGCGCAGCCTCAACGCATCCAAAGTGGACCAGTACCTCGCCGAGCACACCATCATCGGGCCGTGGCTGGACCGCCTGCAGCTCTTCGACGTGTTCTCCAGCTTCTGGTTCACCGCCATCTATGTGCTGTTGTTCATCTCGCTGGTGGGGTGTTTGACGCCGCGAATGATCGAGCACGTCAAGAGCTTGCGTGCGGTGCCGGTGCCGGCCCCGCGCAATCTGTCCCGGCTGCCCAAGTACGCTTCCGCCGAGATCGGTGGGACGCCGCAGGACGTCGCGACCACGATTTCCGAGCGGTTGCGCGGCTGGCGCCGCACCACCCGGCAGACCGACGACGTCATTGAGATCTCGGCCGAGAAGGGCTACCTGCGCGAGTTCGGGAACATCGTCTTCCATTTCTCCCTTCTCGGCCTGTTGGTCGCGATCGCGGTCGGCAAGCTGTTCGGATACGAGGGCAACGTCATCGTGGTCGCCAACGGCGGCCCCGGTTTCTGCTCGGCCTCACCGGCCGCCTTCGACTCGTTCCGGGCCGGCAACAACGTCGACGGCACCTCGCTGTATCCGATGTGTGTGCGGGTCAACGACTTCCAGGCGCACTATCTGCCCAGCGGGCAGGCACTGTCGTTCGCGTCGAATATCGACTACCAGGCCGGGGCAGACCTGGTCGACGGCATCTGGCGGCCCTATCGCCTCGAGGTCAACCATCCGCTGCGCATCGGCGGCGACCGTGTCTATCTCCAGGGCCACGGCTACGCCCCGACGTTCACCGTGACCTTCCCCGACGGCCAACAGCGCACTCAGACGCTGCAGTGGCGTCCCGACGATGCGCGCACGCTGTTGTCCTCGGGTGTGATTCGTGTCGACCCGCCCGGCGGCATGTATCCCGATCCCTCCGAGCGGCGCAAGCACCAGTTGGCGATCATGGGCCTGTTCGCCCCGACCGCCGAACTCGACGGCACCCTGTTGTCGTCCAGCTTCCCGGCGGCCAACGATCCGGCGGTCGCCATCGACATCTATCGCGGTGACACCGGGTTGGACACCGGTCGTCCCCAGTCGCTGTTCACCTTGGACCCGCGGCTGATCGAGCAGAAGCGGCTGACGAAGGTCAAACGCATCAACCTGCGCCAGGGTGAAGAGGTGAAGTTGGACGACGGCACGGTGGTGCGGTTCGACGGTGCGACGCCGTTCGTCAACCTGCAGGTCTCCCACGATCCGGGTCAGGTGTGGGTGCTGGTGTTCGCGATGTCGATGATGGGCGGGCTGCTGGTGTCGCTGATCGTGCGTCGGCGCCGGGTGTGGGCCAGGATTGTTTCGGCGGAGGGCCAGCCCGGTACGGTGAACGTCGAGCTCGGCGGTCTGGCCCGCACCGACAACTCCGGGTGGGGCGGCGAGTTCGAGAAGCTCACCGAGCGGGTGCTGACGGACGTGCCGGAGCAGTCTCGGGCGAAGGAGAATGGTGTGAGCGGCGTGAACGTCCAGCGAGAAGCGAAGGCGGATCGCGCATGAATAGTGAGCACATCGACATCGGGCTGGCCCGCTATTCCGACTGGGCCTTCACCTCGTCGGTCATCATCCTGGTCGGGGCCCTGCTGCTGCTGGCCGTCGAGCTTGCCTACAGCCGCGGCCGCAAGGTCGAGGCCCGAGAGCTGGTGGCGGCCGGAACGGTCACCGCCGACAGTGGCCGGCCCGGCGTCGTCGCCGAAACGCCGCGGCCCTCAGCCGATGAGCGCATCGGCAAGGCCGGCCTGTCGCTGGTGTACCTCGGCATCGCCTTGCTGTTCGTCTGCATCGTGTTGCGCGGGCTGGCCACCGCCCGGGTGCCGTGGGGCAACATGTACGAGTTCATCAACCTGACCAGTTTCTGCGGGCTGGTGGCAGCCGCGGTCGTGCTGCGCAAACCGCAGTACCGGGCGCTGTGGGTTTTCGTACTCGTTCCTGTGCTGATTCTGCTGACGGTCTCGGGTCGCTGGCTCTACACCAACGCCGCTCCGGTGATGCCCGCCCTGCAGTCGTACTGGCTGCCCATCCACGTGTCGGTGGTGAGCCTGGGTTCGGGGGTCTTCCTGGTCGCCGGTGTGGCCAGCATCCTGTTCTTGCTGAAGATGTCGCCGGCTGGCCGCCCCCCTCAAGACGGGGGGAGTGAGGGCGCGCTGGCGCGGATCGTGCAGCGGCTGCCGGACGCCCAGACCCTCGATCGGATCGCCTATCGCACGACCATTTTCGCGTTCCCGATCTTCGGCTTCGGGGTCATCTTCGGCGCCATCTGGGCTGAGGAGGCCTGGGGCCGCTACTGGGGCTGGGATCCCAAGGAGACGGTGTCGTTCATCGCCTGGGTGGTTTACGCGGCCTATCTTCATGCCCGCTCGACCGCCGGTTGGCGGGACAAGAAGGCAGCGTGGATCAACGTCGTCGGCTTCGTCGCGATGGTGTTCAATCTGTTCTTCATCAACCTGGTGACAGTCGGTCTGCACTCCTACGCGGGAGTGGGCTGACACCCGAGTGCGCTAGGGTTTCAGATACGCCACGAGAACCACTCGACCCGAAACGATCTGTCAGGGGAAGTGCACGTGTCTGATCCTCATGGTTCCCGTCAGGGCCACGAATTGACTGATGCGACAACGGTGTTCCGCGCGGAGCGGCGGTTCACCGATCCTGCTGCCAACGCGCCGCAACCCGAACCGGACTGGCTGGCCAACACGCCGCCCATCGGCATCCCGATGGATCCGCTGTCGGCCGCCGCGCCACCGTTCAGCCAGGCCGCTCCGCGGTTAGGACAATATGAAGCCGAGCACCCGGTGCCGTCGTACCGGCCTACGGTGCCTGCTTCGCCGTATCCGGACCTGGCGACCGGTGCGCTGCTGCGTCCGGTCAAGCCGGCGCCGTCGGCCGGCTGGCGCAAGTGGCTCTATGTGCTGTCGGGCAAGCTGATCAACGTCGGCGACGGGCCGGGCGCAACGCGTCAGCACAACCTGACCGCGCGGGTCAATCGTCCGCTGCAGGGGTGCTACAAGATCGCCGTGCTGTCACTCAAGGGCGGTGTCGGCAAGACGACGATCACCGCCGCACTCGGCGGCACGTTCGCCTCGATCAGGGGCGATCGGGTGGTGGCGGTCGATGCCAGCCCCGACCGTGGCACGTTGAGCCAGAAGGTGCCGCTGGAGACCCCGGCCACCGTGCGTCACCTCTTGCGTGACGTCGAGGGGATCCACCGCTACAGCGATGTTCGGGGATACACCTCACAGGGGCCGAGCCGGCTGGAAGTGCTGGCCTCGGAGAATGATCCCGCGGTCTCCGAGGCGTTCAGCGCCGAAGACTACGACCGGGCGCTGGCGGTGCTGGAGCGTTTCTACAGCCTGGTGCTCACCGATTGCGGGCCGGGGCTGTTGCAGTCGGTCATGTCGTCGGTGCTGAAGCAGGCCGACGCGCTGATCGTGGTCAGTTCGGGCTCGGTGGACGGCGCCCGCAGCGCGTCGGCAACGCTGGACTGGCTGGACGCTCATGGCCACGAGGATTTGGTGCGCCGGTCGGTCTGCGTGATCAACGCGGTGCGGCCGCGCACCGGCAAGGTCGATATGCAGAAAGTGGTCGATCACTTCTCCCGGCGCTGCCGTGCGGTCTGTGTCGTCCCGTTCGACCCGCACCTGGAGGAGGGCGCTGAAATCGAACTCGACCGGTTGAAGCCGAAGACCCGGGAGGCTCTGGTCCAACTGGCCGCGGTCGTGGCCGACGTGTTCCCCGCCGCCGACGCGGGGGAGCGGTTCGGCTAGCGGGGGTTGTTGTCGCCGTGGCTGAGCCGCCAGAGGAAGTCCGGGTCGTCGTCGGGGCCGACGACCCTGGTCTTCGTCCGATTCGACTGGGCGCGAACGACACGCCAGCCGACATAGACAGCTGCGGCGATGATCAAGACCAAGAGCAGGTACAGCACGTAAACCTCCTTTGTCTGAATATACGCGCGTCGGTAGGCTCGGCGCGGTGTCGGACAATTCGGACAACCAGACCTCGGGCTCGGGCGGCCGCATGGCGCGCGACGTCGCCATTTACACGCTCGCGCGGCTTGCATTGGTGGTCGTTCTGACGGCGGCGATCTACTTCATCGCGCAGTTGATCGGGATCCACCAGTTTCCGCTCATCGTTGCGCTCTTGTTCGCGATCGTGATCGCCCTGCCGCTGGGCATCTGGGTTCTGGCCCCGCTGCGCAAACGCGCGACCGCGAGCATCGCACTGGTCGACGAGCGTCGCCGCAAGGACCGCGAGCAGCTGCAGGCTCGGCTGCGCGGATCGGAGGGCAGGAGCGAAGCGACCCGGGAATTGCCCGAGAAGCCGAAGAAGGACTAACCGAGCCCCAAGGCCAGCGCCACCGCGACGGACCAGACCAGCATGGTCAGGCCCGTGTCGCGCAGCACTGCGATGAGCTCACGACCACCGAGGCCACGTCGCACCGGCCCGGCGGCACGCACGGCGAGCGGTGCCGCGACCAGCCCGACCGCGCACCACGGAGTGGCGAGCATGAGGACCGACGTCAGCACGCCGGCGAGCACCAGCAGCGACTGGTAGAGCACCCGGGTTCGGGCATCGCCGAGGCGGACCGCCAGAGTCAGCTTGCCCGACTCCCGATCGGTGGGGATGTCGCGCAGATTGTTGGCGACCAGCACCGCCGAGGACAGGGCACCGGTCGCGACGGCCAGGACGGCACCGACCCAATCCACCCGCAGCGCCTGCGTGTACTGGGTTCCCAGCACGGCGACGAGCCCGAAGAACACGAACACGGCGACCTCGCCGAAGCCGGCGTAGCCGTAGGGTCGCGAGCCGCCGGTGTACAGCCACGCTCCGGCGATACAGAGCACACCGATCACGATCAGCCACGGCGCGCTGACAAGGGCCAGGGCCAGCCCCGCGACGGCACCCAACCCGAGGCTGACGATGGCGGCGGCCAGCACGGCGCGTGGCGTCGCCAGCTTCGAACCGACCAGCCGCAGCGGGCCGGCACGTTCGTCATCGGTGCCGCGGATGCCGTCGGAGTAATCGTTAGCGAAGTTGACGCCGACGATCAGTGCGATCGAGACAGCAAGCGCCAGCAGCGCCTTCCACCACACCGCGGCGTGTAACCACGCGGCCGCCCCGGTGCCGGCGATCACCGGAGCCACCGCGTTGGGCAGCGTTCTGGGCCTGGCCCCCTCGACCCATTGCGCGATGCTCGCCATGCCCGCAATCGTCGCACGCATCGATGCGCACACCTGGGGGTCGGTGGTGGCCGGCCTCGCGGAGTTTTGCTGGGCACCCGCACAGCCCGCCTGGTCGGGATAGCTGGCGCCCATGCGCGAGAACCTAGCTATGGCTAACTCATTGCGACGTCTGTCGTTGAAAACGGTACTGAGATCCATCAGGGTGGCTTTGCCCGCCGGCCCCGCAACCCGGTAGCCGCCGGCTGCTGACTCAAATCAATCAGTTGCACGACGACATATCGGCGGGATTGTTCACCAGCAAACCAAACCGGTGTGTCAACAGCAAGCGTCAGCGGATCTTTATGTTCAATTAGTTAATGAACAGATGGCCGGTAACACGTTCTAGTCCGAAACGCTTTCGTTGCGATCTTAAACAATTTACGCGTTCGTAGCGTTTGCTGTTAACCGCAAAGGGGGCGCCCACCAGCGACTCTGTTTCGGACTGGGATTGCGAGAAGCGGCGCCTACCTTACGGACCGGTAAGTTCTTCAACCAATGCCGTCATTTCTCAGCTTCTCCTCAGGTACGTTTTGCCGCGTCCCCAATAGTCCCCCGACAGGAGTAATCATGCACATTGCTGTGCGGTCATCTGTTGCCACCGGGATCGCGCTGGTTGGAGCAGGCGCCATCGCGCTTTCTCCGGTCCAACCGGTTGCCTCTCCGCTTTCGAACCTTCCGGCCGCCATTTCCAACGCGGGCGTCGAACTCACCGCCACCTTTGACCCGATCACCCCGTGGGTCGACGTCATCACGGCCGCGGTGACCAATACGGTCACCATCGGCGAGGACTGGCTGGCGGATCCGCTGCCCGCCGCGCGCCAGCTGGCCAACAACTGGTTCGGCTACGCCGACACCACGGCGACCGCACTGGGTGGCGTCGCCGAGGGCACCTGGACTTACCTGACCACGACGGTTCCAGAGGGGCTGAGCACTGCCTTCGACCAGATCGTCAACGGTGACCTCTCGGGCGCGGCGACCACGATCAACAACGTCCTGGGATCGGCCGTCTTCACGATCGGCCTCCCGCTGTTCCCGGTCGCCGAGATTCCGGGCCAGATGGCCGATAATTTTGCGGCCGTCGTCAACGCGGTGACCGGAATCGGCACCCTTCTCCCCGTCGTCATCGGGCTCCTCGGCCCGATTGAGGGTGGTGTCCAGGCGTTCGGCGACAGTGGGCAGGCCGTCCTCGATGCGGTTCAGGCCAGCGAGCCCGTCACCGCGTTGAACGCCGCGTTCGCCCTTGTTCCGAACGTCCTGGGCGCGGTGCTCAACGGATATCAGAACAATACCTACCCCGGCCTGCTCTCGCCGGTGAGCGGCGGACTTGTCTACTCGCTGGCGATCACCATTCCGCAAGCGATCGCCACCGCACTCGGTGCGACCACCATGGTTGCCGCCGCGTCGAAAGCCGCGCCGAGCGCCGAGGCCGTGGCGGCCGACGAGCCCACCACCACGGACAGCTCCGCAGGCACGGCGCGGTCGAAGGCGGTGGCGACCCCCGCGGCCGACGATCCGGCCGACGACGCTGTCGCAGAACCCGCCGCGGCCGCCAAGCCTGTGGTCAAGGACGGCAACAAGTTCGAGCCGGGAGACGTCAGTGGTTCCGGGGCGGCGGGCGCACGCACCGCGTCGGCCTCGGCGAAGGCGGCCGCTTCCAACTCGGGGACCGCGAAGAGTGCAACCGGTGCCGGCAGCGGCAAGGGGCACAGTGCCCGTGGGGATAAGTAGTCCAATCCGGCGGTTGTGACGATGTGAGTGGGCGGCTCCCCGCAGTGTGGGGGCGCGGGGGGCCGCCACCGCATCCGGTGAAATCAGGCGGAGGAATCTGTGTCGACACGTCGGCCAGGTGACGTCGGCCGTCAATCTGCTCGTGAGCGCCGCAAGAAGCTCGGTTTCGACGACGTCGAGGCCAGCGCATGGATGCAGTTCGAATCCGTGGCCATGCTGCTGCATGACGTCGTCGACCGGGCTCTGGCGCGCGACCACCGGTTGAGCTTGGCCGAAGTCCAGATGTTGGTGCATCTGAAGAATCATGGCCCCAGTCCGATGGGCACTCTCGCTCAAACGCTGATGATGACGCCGGGCGCCCTCACGCAACAAACCCAACGTCTCGAGCGCCGGGGATTGGTCTACCGGTGCGCCAGCCGCGATGACGGCCGACGCGTGATCGCGGTCATCACCGAAGACGGCAACGGGCTGCTGGCGGCCGCCCTGGAGACGTACGCCAGGTTGGTGCGGGCCCACTTCCTCAACGAGCTGACCAGGCCTCAGATGATCGCCCTGGGTGATAGCTGTCGCCGCATCATCGCCAGGTTGAAGGCCGTCGAGTCGCCCCTCGGTCTGCCGGACCGCTAGCACGATCGAGCTTGCCGAACCCGATACATCACAATGGTCGGATGCTCGGAGTCATCGGCGGCAGCGGCTTCTACACCTTCTTCGGTTCTGACGCGCGCAGCCTGAACCTGGACACCCCATACGGCGAGCCCAGCGCGCCGATCACCGTCGGCCGGGTTGGTCAGCATGAGGTGGCCTTCCTGCCGCGGCATGGGTTGAGCCATGAATTCTCGCCGCACACCGTGCCGTACCGCGCCAACATGTGGGCCCTGCGGGCTCTCGGGGTGCGGCGGGTGTTCGGGCCGTGCGCGGTGGGCAGCCTCACCCCTGAGCTGGGCCCCGGCGCGGTCGTCGTGCCGGATCAGTTGGTGGACCGAACCCGTGGCCGGCAGGACACCTACTTCGACTCCGGCGGTATCCATGTCGGGTTCGCCGATCCGTACTGCCCGACGCTGCGCGCGGCGGCCGCCGATCTGCCCGGGGTGGTCGACGGCGGCACCATGGTGGTGGTCCAGGGTCCTCGGTTCTCCACCCGCGCCGAGAGCCAGTGGTTCGCGCGTGAAGGATTCAGCTTGATCAACATGACCGGGTATCCTGAGACCATCTTGGCCCGTGAGCTGGAAATGTGTTATGCGGCAATCGCTTTGGTGACCGATTTGGATGCCGGCGTCGATGTCGGGGCCGGCGTTCGCGCGATTGACGTCTTCGCCGAGTTCGAGAAGAACATGGTTCCGTTCAAGAAGCTGGTGCTGGAGGCGATTGACCAGGTGGCCTCCGAACGTGTTTGTACGCACTGCCTGGCCCATGAAGGCGTCGAGTTGCCTTTCGATCTGCCATGAGGGTGCTGCTCACCGGCGCGGCCGGGTTCATCGGCGGTCGGGTGCGAGCCGCCCTGCTGGCCGACGGGCACGAGGTGGTCGCTACCGATGTCATGCTCAAGGCCGCCCACGGTCCCGGTGCCGCCTTGCCCGAGGACTGTCACCAGGTGGATGTGCGTGACGCGGATGCGTTGGCGCGCCTGCTTTCCGGGGTCGATGTCGTCTGCCATCAGGCTGCCGTCGTCGGTGCGGGGGTCAATGCCGCTGACGCGCCCTCCTATGCCGGGCACAACGACTACGGGACCGCGGTACTGCTGGCGCAGATGTTCGCTGCGGGCGTTCAACGGTTGGTGCTGGCGTCGTCGATGGTGGTGTATGGCCAGGGGGGCTACCGGTGCCCGAGGCACGGAGAGGTCGACCCGCTGCCGCGCACCCGCGCCGATCTCGATGCCGGGGTGTTCGAGCACCGCTGCCCGCTGGGCGGGGAGGAACTGTCCTGGCAACTGGTCGGCGAGGATGCGCCGCTGCGCCCGCGCAGCTTGTATGCCGCCAGCAAGACCGCCCAGGAGCACTATGCGCTGGCATGGGCGGAGTCGACCGGCGGTTCGGTGGTCGCGCTGCGCTACCACAATGTCTACGGGCCCGGCATGCCGCGCGACACCCCGTATTCGGGGGTGGCGGCAATCTTCCGGTCATCGCTCGAAAGAGGCGAGCCGCCAAGGGTTTACGAAGATGGCGGGCAAATGCGTGATTTCGTCCACGTCGACGATATCGCGGCCGCCAACTCCGCGGCGGTCCGCTGCGAGGCGGGTGGATTTCTGGCGGCCAATGTCTGCTCGGGCCGTCCGATTTCGATCCTGACGGTGGCCACCCGGCTCTGTGAGGCACGCGGCGGACCACCGCCGGTGGTCACCGGCCAGTACCGCAGCGGCGATGTCCGGCACATCGTCGCCGACCCGGCCCATGCCAGCGAGTCGCTGGGTTTTCGGGCCGCGATCGATCCGGAGCGAGGGCTGCGGGAGTTCGCGTTCGCCCCCCTGCGTGGGTGACCGACGCTCGTTCCCAACCCGGTGGTTGGTCGAGAGGTCGGCGCGGCGCATACTGGGCGCGTGAAGACCGAGATCTGCGACCAGTTCGGCATCGAGTTTCCGTTGTTCGCCTTCAGCCACTGCCGCGACGTCGTCGCGGCGGTGACCAACGCGGGCGGCTTCGGCGTATTGGGCGGCACCGCGTTTCGACCCGACCAGCTCGACCAGGAACTCAGCTGGATCGACGAGCAGGTGAAGGGCAAGCCCTACGGCGTCGACATCATCGTGCCCGCCAAATTCGAGGGCAAGGGCGAGAACCTGTCCTTCGGCCAGCTCGCCGACCGGATCCCGGATGATCTTCGCGGCTTCATCGACGAGTTGCTGGCCACCCATGACATCGACATCAGCGACCAGCCACGGATGGCCCCGTCCTCGCTGAGCGGCGATACCGGCAAGAGCCTGCTCGACGTCGCGCTCAACCATCCGATCAAGTTGATGGCCAACGCGCTCGGCGTCCCACCTGACTACATGATCGAGGCGGGAAAGCAGACCGGCATCCCGGTCGCCGCGCTCGTCGGCGCCAAGGAGCACGCCGTCAAACAGGTGAACGCGGGTGTGGACCTGATCGTCGCGCAGGGCACCGAGGCCGGCGGCCACTGTGGTGAGGTGACCACTCTGGTGCTCATTCCCGAGGTCCTGGAAGCCATAGCAGCGGTTCCGGGTGGCCGCCAGGTACCCGTGCTGGCCGCCGGCGGGATCGTGACGGGCCGGCAGATGGCGGCGTCGGTGGCGCTGGGCGCGGCGGGAGCGTGGACAGGTTCGGTGTGGTTGACCACCGAGGAGGCCGAGACCGCCCCCTACACGGTGCAGAAGATGTTGGCCGCGACGTCCCGGGACACCGTCCGGTCGGCGGGGCGCACCGGAAAGCCGTCGCGGCAGCTGGTTTCGGATTGGACCGATGCCTGGCAGCCGCACCCTGGTGGGCGGGAGCCGCTGCCGCTGCCGTTGCAGAACATGATCGCCGAGCCGGTGCTGCGGCGGATCGACAAGCTGGCCGAGGGCGGGCATCCCGGGGCGCAGGCGCTGGCCACCTACTTCGTCGGCCAGGGGGTGGGGCTGATGAACAAGGTCAAGCCGGCCCGCGAGGTCGTCTTGGAGTTCATCGAGGATTACCTGGCCGCCGCGGAGCGGCTGGGGCGTTCACTCGAGGACTGATCACAGCCCCTTGGGCGCGTCCCGCACGGCCTGTACAGCTTGCGCATCGCCGTCGTAGTCGACGCGGGCGAGCCGTCCGGTCGCGAATAGCAGTAGTTCAGCGGGCGCACCGGTCACCGTCACGGCCGGACCACGGCCGGCGGTCAGCACCGTTTCTCCCTCCGGCGTGCGCAGCTGCACGCGGGCCGGCATCTTCGCCAGGGTGAGCCGGGCCATCATGCCGAGGGTGCGGCGCAATCTGGCGGTCAGGTCGGCGTCCAGGGTCCGTGGCGCCCAGTTCGGCTGGGCCCGGCGGATGTCCTCGTGGTGGATGAACATTTCGGCGACGTTGGCCACCGAGTCGACGAGCTTGAGCGGGGAGTAGAGCGGCGGGCCGGCGGCCACCTTGTTCACCAGCTCGTCCCATCCGGTGTGCTCGGCCACCTCGTCCTGCACGCGTGCGGTGTGGGCCGCGAACCGGGGGATGAGGATGCCGGGCGCGGCGTCGACGCGGTATTCGCGAACCATCAAGTGCGCGGCCAGGTCTCGGGCGTCCCAGCCGTCGCACAAGGTCGGTGCGTCGGGCCCGACCTCGCGCAGGGCGGCGACGAGGGCGGCACGTTCACGCTGGGCTACGGACATATCGATCTCCCTTCACGAGTCGGCCAGCGGTAGCCGGACCTCGAAACGAGCGCCAGTTGCGGTGTTGTGTGCCGACAGTGTGCCGCTGTGCGCCTGCACCAATCCCGCCGCGATCGCCAGGCCCAGACCCGAACCGCTCGGCAAGGACGAATCCTCGCGCGGAACACGCCCATTCGACCCGCGATAGGCCACGTCGAATACCCGCGGGAGATCGGCCTCGTCGATGCCGACCCCGGTGTCGTCCACCCGGGCCCACGCCCCGGTCGCATCCGTCCCGAGCGCCAGCGTCACCGCCCCGCCGGACGGCGTGTGCGCGATCGCGTTGGCGACCAGATTGGACAGCACCCGGACCAGCGCGCGGTCGCTGCCGATCACCGGCACCGGGGCGGCGGGCACCGATGCCGCCAGACTCACTCCGGCCCGCTCGGCGGTGATCTTGTGGGCCGCGATGACGTCGTCGACCACTTCGTCGAGCGCGACCTTCTCGTACGGCGCGTGGACCGCGCCGGCGTTGATCTTCGACATCTCGAACAGGTCGTCGACCATCTCGGAGAGCCGGATCGATTCGTGCTCGATGTGCTTGGCCTGCTCGCGCACCTCGCCGTCGCTGACCACACCGTCGGCGATCGCCTCGGACAGTGCGCGGATTCCGGCCAGCGGGGTGCGCAGGTCATGGCTGACGAATGCCACCAGCTGGCGTCGCGACTGTTCCGCCGTCCGTTCGGCGTCGCGAATCTCCTTCTCCCACACAGTACGTCGAGCTTGATAGCGGGCCAGCATCACCGCGGCGGGCAGGGTCACGATCGCCACGATGAGCAACACGACCGCGATGGACGTGAAGGTACTGGTGATCATGAAGCCGCTGGCGCCCAGCACCCCGGTCAGTGTCGCCAAGGTCGGGATCAGCACCAGCACAGCCATGGTGAGTGTCATCGACCAGGACCGGGCCAGCCGGATCACCAGTGCGCCGAGCACCACGACCGGCAACGAACACGCCAATGCCAGGACCGCCATCCTCGCGAGGTCATTCGGTTGCATGCTCACCCCCGCCGGCCTCGCTGCTCCACAGATAACCACGGCCCCAGACCGTTTGCACCCGGTGGTGGTCACCGAGCTTGGAGCGCAAGCGTTTGACGTGCACGGTGACCGTCGACAGATCGCCGAAGTCCCAGTGCCACACCATCTGCAACAAGTCCTCGCGGGAGAAGACGGTGTCGGTATGGGTCAGAAAGAACACCAACAACTCGAATTCGCGGTTGGTCAATCCCACCGGCCTGTCTGCGATGTAGACGGCCCGGGCGGCCGTCGCCACTTTCAGATCACCCACCGTGATCTCCAGCGGGAGCGCCGTGGCCGGCGCCGGCGTTCTCCGCAACACCGACCGAACCCGCAGCGCCAGTTCACGGGGGCTGAACGGTTTGGTCAGGTAGTCGTCGGCGCCGGCTTCCAGCCCCGCGATGCGGTCGTCTTCCTCGCCGAGGGCGGTCAGCAGGATCACCGGCAGGCTGTAGTCGTCGCCTTGGCGCAGCGTTCGGCACAGGGACAGCCCGTCGGGCCCGGGCATCATGACATCGAGCACCGCCAGGTCGATGCGCTGGCTGCCCAGCACTCGCAGCGCCTCGGTGCCGTCGCTGGCCACCGTCACTTCCAGGCCGTCCCGCTCCAGATACCGGCGCACCACGTCACGCACGACGGTGTCATCGTCGGCGATCAGAACCCTGGCCGTCATAGCTGCACACGTTAACCAACAACACCCTCACCTGCACCGACGTCACTGTTTTGTCATTCGCCCGGTTGCCTATCGGCAACTAGGTTGAGCGTTATGCCCGAGTGTGCGGTCACCGTGGTGCTCCCGTGTCTGAACGAAGCCGAATCGCTGCCCGCCGTGCTCGCTGCCATTCCGGCTGGTTATCGCGTTCTGGTCGTCGACAACAACAGCACCGACGGCACCGCCGAGGTCGCCCGGCGACACGGCGCCGACGTGGTCAGCGAGACCCGGCCCGGCTACGGGTCGGCGGTGCACGCCGGCGTAGTGGCCGCCCGGACACCCGTCGTCGCGGTGCTCGACGGCGATGGTTCGCTGAATCCGGCCGATCTGCCGCGACTGGTCGCCGAGCTGCAGAGCGGGGCCGACCTGGTGACCGGTCGCCGCCGCCCGCAGCGAGGCCTGAAATGGCCATGGCATGCGCGGTTGGGCACGGCGGTGGTGTGCTGGCGGCTACGCACCCGGCACCGGATGCCCGTCCACGACATCGCGCCGATGCGGGTGGTCAACCGCGACGCGCTGCTCGGGCTGGGAGTGAGCGACCGTCGTTCGGGGTATCCGCTCGAATTACTGGTCCGTGCCGCGGCCGCGGGATGGCGTGTGGTGGAGGTCGATGTGGATTATGGCCCGCGCACCGGCGGAAAGTCGAAGGTCAGCGGGTCGGTGCACGGAAGCATCACCGCTGCCGTCGACTTCTGGAAGGTCATCTCGTGACAGCGAGCCGGGGCCCGATACCGGTCACCGTGCTCGTTGTCGCCAAGGCCCCGGTTCCCGGCCTGGCCAAGACCCGATTGGCCGCCACGCTTGGGGAGCGGGTCGCCGCCGACATCGCCGCGGCAGCCCTGCTGGACACGCTCGACGCGGTCGGCGCCACTCCGGTGACGCACCGGGTGGTGGCCATGACCGGCGATCTCGACCGGGCCTGCCGGGCCGACGAGATCCGCGACCGGCTCGCCTCGTTCACCGTGATCGACCAGCGCGGCGACGGCTTCGCCGACCGACTGGCCAACGCGCACCTGGATGCGGCCACGTCGGCCGGCCGCCAACCGGTGCTGCAGATCGGGATGGACACCCCGCAGGTAAGTGCCGAACTGCTCGCCGACTGCGCCCGCCGGTTGCTGGCCGGGCCGGCCCTGCTCGGGATGGCGCGCGACGGTGGCTGGTGGGTGCTCGGGGTCGAGGAGGCCGCGACCGCCGAGTGTCTGCGCGACGTGCCGATGTCGCAGGCCGACACCGGGGCTGTAACGCTTGCCGCGCTCGAGCACACGGGGATCTGCGTGAACCTCGCCGAAGAACTGCACGACGTCGACACCGTCGACGACATCCCGTCGGTCCGCGCAGCCTGCCGCTCGTCGAGCCGGTTCGCCCAAATCACCCAAGGGGTATGAGATGTTGGGACAGCTCTACGACCGCGCGCTGACCGGCGAGAGGTGTTGGTTGCGCCACGACGATGGCCGGGTGCATCGCCTCCCGGTACACAGCTGGTTGGGCGGACACGGCGCCGACACCGTGTTCGACTCGGCGGTCGTGGCGCTGTGTAACGGACCGACGATCGACTTGGGTTGTGGCCCAGGACGATTGGTGGCCCATCTGGTCCAGCGTGGCATCCCCGCACTCGGGGTGGACCAGTCGGCGACGGCGGTCAGTCTCGCGCGGCGCAGTGGCGCCCCGGCGCTACTGCGTGATGTGTTCGAGCCGCTACCGGGCACCGGTCGCTGGCAAACGGTATTGCTCGCCGACGGTAACGTCGGCCTGGCCGGCGATCCGCGCCGAATCCTGCGCCGGGCCGCCGAACTCCTGGGCGCGGGCGGTCATTGCGTGGTCGAATTCGATCCGGGCACCGCCGGGGTGTTGACCCGGTGGGTGCGTCTGGAGTCCCCGCACAGCATCGGCCCCTGGTTCAAGTGGGCGTCGGTGGGGATCGATTGCGCCGCCGCACTGGCGGAAGAAGTTGGCCTGGCGTTGGTCGGAATCCACCAGATCGGCCAGCGCGTCGTCGCTACACTCACGCTGACGTGATGCCGCAGATGGAGAAAGCCACCAGGGCCTCCTTGCGTGGTACAGCAGTGACGGCTCGGGTCGGTGTCGCCCTCGGTGTCGCCGTGGCCGTCTGCTTCGTCACGGGATTGATCAGCCACTTCATCCAGCATCCGCAACCGTGGTTCTTCTGGCCGACCCGCCCGGTCTGGCTGTACCAGCTGACCCAGGGCCTGCACGTGATCGCCGGTATCGCGGCGATCCCGTTACTGGTGGTCAAGTTGTGGTCGGTCTACCCCAAGCTGTTCGAACGCCCCATCATCGGCGGGTTGACCCGGCAGATCGAGCGGGGTTCGATCCTGGTTCTGGTGGGCTCCATGATCTTTCAGCTGTCCACCGGCGTCATGAACATCGCGCAGTGGTATGCGTTCAAGTTCTTCTTCACCACCAGTCACTACGCGATGGCTTACGTGGCGGCCGGCGCGGTGCTGGTGCACATCGGGGTGAAGCTGCCGGTGATCCGCCGGGCACTGGGTGAGCCCTTGGAAGAGCTGCCGACCGGCGAGCTGCCGCGCACCGGTCCCAGCCGGCGCACCGTGCTCGGGGCCACCTGGCTGGCCGTCGGTGCCGCCACCATTCTCACCGCCGGGCAGACGGTCCCGTGGCTGCGCCGCGTCTCCGTCCTCGCACCCCGGTCGGGTCAAGGGCCGCAGGGTGTTCCGGTGAATCGGTCGGCGTTCGCCGCCGGGGTGTTGGGCAGCGCGCGCTCACCCGACTACCGGCTGACCGTCGTCAACGGGGACACCACCAAGGCGTTCACCCTCGACGAACTGGCCGCGCTGCCGCAGAACACCCACCGACTGCCCATCGCCTGCGTCGAAGGCTGGAGCGCCACGGCGGACTGGACCGGTGTGGTGCTCGCCGATCTGCTCAAGGCGGTTGGCGGCAGTCCGGATTCGGATGTTCGGATGATCTCGTTGGAGCCGCCGGGGCCTTACTCCCGTACGGTGCTACCCGCGCGCCACGCCCGTGACTCCCAGACGCTGATCGCGCTGAAACTCAACGGGCAGACCCTCGACCTCGATCACGGCTATCCGTGCCGGCTGATCGCCCCGACCAGACCCGGTGTGCTGCAGACGAAATGGCTGACCAGGATCGAGGTGGTGCCGTGACCGCGACGAGGGTGATCCTCGTGCTCATCGGGGTGGCGCTCGGCATCTACGGTGTGGTGCTGGTGGCCGACAACTCCACCGAGGTGATCATCCGCATCGTGGTGTGGGCGCTGATCGGCGTGCTGCTGCATGATGCGGTGTTCGCCCCGGTGTGCGTGGCTCTCGGGTTCGCCGGGCATCGTCTGCTCCCGCACCGGTGGTGGACGCCCGTGTTGGTGGCCGCGCTGCTGACGGTGGTCCTGGTCCTGCTGGCGATTCCGGTGTACAACAAGCCCGGACAGCACCTGGACAACCTCACCGTGCTGGACCGCAACTACCAGGCCGGCTTCTGGATAGCGCTGGCGGTGGTGTGGGGTGCCGCACTGCTCTACCTGGTCGGCGACCGGGTGTTACCAGTTCGTCAAGATGAGGTGGTTGAGCGCCACGGCCCCGATCACGTTGAGGCTCAACCACCATCGGTGGGATCGGACGGGCAGCAGGGCACCGGCGGCGGTAAGCCAGACCTCGAACGGTAACCAGATCCGTTCTGTTTCGGCCTTGGACAGCATCGACAGATCGGCGAACATGATGGCCAGCAAGGCTGCCAGCACCAGCAGATGCAGGCCCGAGCGCCGCTTGATCGCTTCGATGTCGAACACCCGGCCGATGCCGGCCACGCTGCCCAGCCCGATCGCGCACACCACGGATGCGAGGTTGGCCCAGCTCCAATACTGGAACGGCCGATTCAGCGCAATGCCCTGCCAATAGCGCTGCTGGACAAGGGTGTATCCGTCGAACCACCAGAACCCGGCGATCGCGAACACGCCCACCACGGCAAGCGCTGCCAGCGCCGCGGGAATCAGCACGCGGACCGCGGCCCGCCAGGAGGATGCGCAGATCAGTACCGCGGCGGCCGGAAGCGCCATCAGCGCCAGGCCGTAGTTGAGAAAGATCGCCCAGCCCAGCACCAGGCCGGCCGCCGCGGACATCAGCACCGGCCAGCGGCCCGGCCGGCGAACCGCCAAGGCCAGCAGGGCAATACCCCATGCCGCCACGCCCGCGAAGTAGCCGTCGGCCGAGACCGCGATCCAGATCGCCGTCGGCGCGACGGCGACGAACGGCGCCGCCAGGCGGGCGGTCTCCTCGCCGGCGAGGGCGCGTACGGCCACCAGGATCGCCGCGGCCGCCGACGACCCGAACAGCAGGCACCACAGGCCGGCCCATGCCCCGCCACCCAACCCGATGCGGTCCAACCAGACGAAGGTCAGCAGCGCGCCCGGCGGATGGCCGGACACGTGGGTGATCCATGAATTGGGCTGGAAGTCAAGGATTCTGCTGGAAAACGTGCGCAGCGCCTCGGGGATGTCGGTGATCGTCGGCACCTGCCGCAGGTATTCGTGGCGGGCGGCGAGCCGGCCGGCAAAGCCACGCTGCCACCCGTCGATCATCGCCAGCGCGAATGCCCACGACATCGACGTCACCCACACCACCAGGGTCAGCGACCGCCAGGGCAGCCGCTGTGCCAGCGATGCACCCCAGACGACGGCCGCGAGCCCGATCAGGATTGCGGGCACCGTGCCCCAGCCGACGTGGGCGTTCCACCAGCCGAAGATCGGTGCGGTGTCGGCGAAGCTCTTGATCTGCGCCGGCGTGCTGTTGATCAGGGGAGTGACGATGCCCAGGTGCAGATGCGGTACGACGAACGCCGCGACCACCAGCAGCACGCCGACGGTGACCGCGACCGCTTCCCTGCGACCGATACTCACAAGTCCCCAGCGTACGGGCTGTGCTCACGAATCAACCGGACCAGGACGACCACCGGTCGACGTCCACGGTGATCACCGGGCCGTCCAGCCGAACAGACTGATATTGCGGGTATTTCGCCCGTAGCAGGGCCCGCCCCCGGTCACACATCGACCCGTCGTGGTGGATCGTCGCGATCCCGTCGGCCCGTATCCACCACAGCTGCGACCAGTCGTCGTCGTAGTGGTCGACCAGGATGCAGACCCGGGGGTTGGCCTCGATATTGGCCAGCCGACGAAGCCGGTGGCTGGATTTCGGCTTGCCGTCCACGGCGGTGTACACCACCGACGCGGCAACGGCGAACACGATGGGCACCAGATGCGGGGGACCGTCGGGAGTGAAGGTGGCCAGCCGGGCGACCTTCGCGGCCGCGAAACGCTGGGCGGGCCCGCTCACGCCTGGGTGGCGGGCTGCTCGATGTCCGCGCCGGCGTTGGTGGCGATGAAGTCGTCGATCAGGTCGACCACCTCGGTGGGCCGCTCCACCTGGGGGAAGTGCCCGACCCCGGTCAGCACTTCGACCCGGACGTCCGGGCGGGCCCGGTGGGCGGCGTGGGCGTGCTCGACGGGAATGATGGCGTCCTGGTCACCCCAGATGGCCATCACCGGCATATCCGTGACGTGCAGCCGGTTCAGCGCGCTGACGGCTTGGCCGCGATAGTCGACCACCGACCGCAGCGTGCGCAGAAACGCCTGGCGGGTCTCGGCGTCGGCGAACGAACTGTAGGCGTTCCAGATCTCCGAGCCCCGGGGCGAGGAGATGCCCAGCTTGCCGAACCAGGACCGCACCCGCTCGCCGGCGGTCAACACCGGTGGGGGCGCGATGATCGGCATGATCAGCTCGGCGCCGGGCGCCGAGAGCAGCCGCAGCGTCCATCCGACATCGGGCCCCAGTCCGCCGCTGTTCATCAGGATCAGCCGCCGGCAGTAGTCGGGGTGCTGGTAGACGAACTGCATCGCGATCCCGCCGCCCAGCGAGTGCCCCACGATGGTGGCTTGCGCCACCCCGAGTTCGTCGAGAAAGTCGCGCAGCCACACCGCGAAGGCGCCCAGCGAGTAGTCGCTGCGGGGTTTGGCCGAACTGCCGTGACCGAGCAGGTCAGGTGCGATCACCCGGTACTTGCGGGATAGCGGGCGAAGCACCGACCGCCAGGTCTGCGAACTGCCTGCCATGCCGTGCAGCAGCAGGATCACCTCGCCCTGGCCTTGATCCAGGTAGGCCACCCGGTCGCCGTGCAGTTCGAGAAACTTCAGTTCGTCCATAGCTTTGCTATCCCCTCTGTGTGGGTGTGCAAACCATTGTTCACCAGCCGTAGCCGCCGGGGAGGTCATCGCCGTCGGCGAATCGCTCGCGAAGCGCCCGGCGGTCGAGCTTGCCGATGCTCCGGCGCGGCAGCTCGTCGAGAAAGTGCAGTTCACGGGGTGCGGCCGTGCTGTCCAGCCACTGGGTGAGGTACGCCCTGATGTCGTCCAGCACCGGTTCCGGCGCGCCGGTGATAAGCACCACAGCGGCCACCACCCGTTCGCCCAACCGGTCGTCGGGCAGGCCGAACACCGCACAGTCGGCGACCGCCGGATGCCGCGACAGCACCGCCTCGACCGCCGCGGGCATCACCGTCAGTCCGCCGGTGCTGATCGCTTCGTCGACGCGGCCCAGCACCCTCAGGGTGCCGGACTCGTCGACCATGCCGAGATCGTCGGTGCGAAACCAGCCGGGTTCGGCGAAGGGGTTCGGATCTGGCGGGTTGCGGTAGCCCATGGCCAGTGTCGGCCCGCCGATGACGATGCGCCCCTGGCCGGGCTCGGTGCCGTTGTCGAGGCGGATCCTCACCCCGGTTAGCGGTACACCGTCGTAGACGCAGCCGCCGGCGGTTTCGCTGGAGCCGTAGGTCCGCACCACCGCGATACCAGCGGCCTGCGCGCCCTCCAGGACCGGCCGCGGGGCGGGCCCACCGCCCAGCAGCACCGCGTCGAGTTCGCTAAGCGCAGCCGTGGCCTCGGGGTCGAGCAGTGCCTTGGCGAGCTGGGTGGCCACCAGCGCGGTGTAGCGCCGACCGGAGCCGAGTTGTGCCACGGCCGTGGGCAATTCGGTGACATCGAAGCCCGCTGTGAGGTCCAACTCGACCGGTACGGTGCCGGCCTGCAGGCTGCGCACCAGTACCTGTATTCCGGCGATGTGGTGGGTCGGCAATGCCAGCAGCCAGCTGCCCGGGCCGCCGAGGCGGTCATGGGTGGCCGCCGCGCTGGCGATCAGTGCCGCCGGCGTGAGCATCGCGCCCTTGGGGGTACCGGTGGTTCCCGACGTCGGCACCACCAGTGCGACGTCGTCGTTGATCTCCTCACCGACCCGTAAAGACGTTGTCAGCAACTCGCTTTCGCGCAGATCACCGGCGGGAACCGGGACCAGGGGCCCGTCGCGCGCGTCGAGGACGCCGTCAAGGGCGGCCATCAGTGATTGCGCCGAGGGGCCGGGCGGGATGGCGAGCGCTCGCAGAGTGGCTATTGCGGGTCCTCGCTGTCTCGTGGATCGTCCAGCGGCCAACCGAAGGCGGCCAGCTTGTCATGAACGCGGTCGATGTCCTCGGGAGTGGGTAACGCGTCGGTGATCTCGGTGATCAGCACCCCGATGTCGATGTGGTCGAAGTCGCCCCGGTCGAGCAGCGCGTTGGCGACGGCGATGACCTCCTCCTCGCTCAATCTCCTACGCAACAACGCGAACAGCGGCACCTGGTCGGGGCGCGGAACCCCGTCCGGGTAGCCGGCTTTGATCCAGGCCACGATCTTGGTGAGGAATTTGGTCACCGCGGAATCTCCCTGGCGGGGGCGTGTGGGCGCCCGGTGGACTTCACGAATCCTAAGCGGCGCGAATGCTCGCCGCGTCCCCCGTGTTGTACCCCTGATCCGTCGGCCTGAACGAATCATGGACGGCTCCAAGGTTAACAGCCGATGAACAGCTGCGGGACGTTCGCAAATGTGCAGTTCGGGGACCTTTGGCCGCTGGTCAAAGGGTCATCTCACCCAGCACAATCTGACTTATGAGCGCGGAGATGATCATCCTGGTGTTGCTGATCGCCACAGCACTGGCTTTCGATTTCACCAACGGATTCCACGACACCGGCAACGCCATGGCGACCTCCATCGCCACCGGTGCTCTCAAGCCGAAGACCGCCGTGCTGCTCGCCGGCATCCTGAACCTGGTCGGCGCGTTTCTCTCCGTCGAGGTCGCCGTTACGGTGACGACATCGGTGCTCAAGGTGCAGGACGGCAAGACCGGTCAACTCCTGCCGGGCATCGACGCGTCGATGGGGTTGACCATCATCTTCGCCGGCCTGATCGGCGGCATCCTGTGGAACCTGCTGACCTGGCTGTTCGGCATTCCGTCCAGCTCGTCGCACGCGCTGTTCGGCGGCTTGATCGGCGCCGGACTGGCAGCGCTGGGCACCAAGGGCGTCAACTGGAGCGGCGTCACCCAGAAGGTGCTGATCCCCGCGGTCGCCGCACCGGTCATCGCGGGCATCGTGGCCATGTGCGGCACCTGGCTGGTGTACCGGATCACTCAGAAGGTGCTGGCGCGGCGCCGTGAGGAAGGCTTCCGCTGGGGCCAGATCGCCACCGCGTCGCTGGTCGCGCTCTCGCACGGAACCAACGACGCGCAGAAGACCATGGGTGTCATCGCGCTGGCCCTGATCACCACCGGCCATCTGACCGGCGACGTGAAGGAACAGGGCCTGCCGTTCTGGATCATCTTCAGCTGCGCGCTCGCGATCGGCCTGGGCACCTACATCGGCGGCTGGCGGGTCATCCGCACGCTGGGCAAGGGGCTGGTGGAGATCGAGTCGCCGCAGGGCCTGGCCGCTGAGGCGTCTTCGGCGGCAATCATTCTCAGCTCCAGCGCCGCCGGTATGGCACTGTCCACCACCCACGTCGCCACCGGTTCGATCCTCGGCAGCGGAGTCGGCAAGCCGGGCGCCGAGGTGCGCTGGGCGGTCGCCGGGCGGATGGCGGTGGCCTGGTTGGTCACGCTGCCCGCCGCGGCTCTGGTCGGTGCCCTGGCCTATTGGCTGTCCTACGGGGTCAAGAACGTCACCAACTCGGCGCTTATGGGCGACGGGCTGATCTTCCTCATCCTGGTCGGGCTCTCGGGGTACATGTGGTGGCGCGCCCAGCAGCAGAAGGTCGACTCCAGCAACGTCAACGCCGATTGGGACACCTCGACCAACTCCGTGGTGCCCGCCGACGTCCGGGCAGCCGCCAAGGAGTCCAAGCCGATCAAGCCCACGGCCACGGTCTGATCGCCAAGACAAACAAAAGGGACACGCTGATGACGTACTTCGAATCCATCTTCAAGGTGCTGGTGGTCGGGCTGATCCTCGGTGCCGGCCTGCCGGCGATCTTCGCGACCGGCATGCTGGCGTACTCGTTCGGCGCGGGTGGTGAGGAAGCCGATCACGTCATCCATAAGCCCAACCCGGCGCTGAAGTACCTGGGGATCCTGCTCTTCCTTTTCGTCGCCTTCGTGATTGTGACGGCTGTCGCCTGGATCACCCGGGCGACGGTCATGCATCACTTCGGTATCGACCTCTTCCCGATGCTTCCCAAGAAGTGAGGTTGCGGTGACCGTCGACGAACAACGTCCCCAGCTCCTCGAAAACATCCTGGACTGGCTGCACAAGGGCTACCCCGAAGGTGTTCCGCCCAAGGACTATTACCCGCTGCTGGCCCTGCTGAAGAGGTCGCTGTCAGAGGATGAGGTCATCCAGGCGGCCCAATCGATCTTGCGCGCAGCGGATTTCGATACTCCGGTGACCGCGGACCAGATCCGCGACGCCGTACGCGAGGTCATCGAGAAGGAACCCAATCCCGAAGAGATGCATCAGGTTGCCGGACGGCTGGCCTCGGTGGGCTGGCCGCTCGAAACGCACTAGGCAGCGCCTCAGTCGCGGGTGTCCCGGCGCAACGGGTGATCGTCGGGAATCTGGACGAAGATCAGCGCCACCCCGTCCGGGTCGTTGACGTGCATCTCGTGCAGGCCCCAGGGTTCGCGGCGGGCCTCGCGCGCGATCGCGACACCGCGGTCCTGTAGCTGGGTCTGGGTGGCGTAGAGATCGCGGACCTGCAGCCACAGCGCGCCGGGGAAGGGCCCGCCGGGTTTCGCAGGTGCGCCGTGGCCGGCCAGTTCGATCAGCGACTGGCCGGCGTAGAACACCGTGCCGCCGCCGTATTCGCGGGCGATGGCCAAGCCGAGCGTGTCGCGGTAGAACGCCACCGAGCGTGCGTAATCCGACGGCCGGAACAGTATCCGGCTCGCGAGGATCTCCATGCTCTCGTGTCTACCTCAGTTGGGCTGCAAGCGCTGACGCTTCATGGCCCGGCTGACGGCACCGGGTGCGACGATGTCCAGGGCGCGCGCGGTGACGGCCATGCGTGGGGCGATCCGCACCGGACGGTGCCGGGCGGCGTCGATCATCCACTGTCCGGCCTCCTCGGCCGACAGGGCGGCCAGGCCGTCGTAGGCCTTGGTCGGCGCGATCATCGGGGTGGCCACCAGTGGGTAGTACAGCGTCGTCGAATGCACACCGTGGCTGGACCATTCGGTTTCGATGACGCGGCTGATGGCGCTGAACGCACACTTCGACGCGTTGTATACGCCGAACAGGGGGGAGGCTTCGCTGAACACGCCCCACGTCGCGACGTTGATGATGTGGCCGTCGCCGCGCTCGATCATGGCCGGCGCCAGCGCGCGGATGAGGCGCAGCGGGGAGAAGTAGTTCAGCATCATCGTGCGCTCGACGTCGTGCCAGCGGTCCAGCGACTCGGCCAGCGGCCGGCGGATGGACCGGCCGGCGTTGTTGACCAGGATGTCGACCGTGCCGGCCTCGTGCGCCAGGGCGTCGACGGCGTCGAGGTCGGACAGATCGCACGAGATGGCGGTCGCCGTTCCGCCCGCGGCGCTGATCCGGTCGACGACTTCGCCGAGCAGGTCCGCGCGACGCGCGACGACCACGACATCGCACCCCTGTGCGGCGAACAGTTCGGCACCGGCGGCGCCGATACCCGACGAGGCGCCGGTCACCAGCACCCGTTTACCCCGCAGATCGATGTTGATACCGGTCGGCAGGCTCAGGGGCGGACGCATCCCGGTCAGGGCGATGGCGTCGGTCAGTCGGCGCAGGGGATTCACGGGTCGTCTCTCTCCCGCGAGCAGCTGTCTGGGGGGCTGCGCCCGGTGGTGGAGGATGAAAATTTGGCCGTGGTGTTCGGCCTGGTGAGGTGCTTGCGTCGCAGACGGGCGGGGTCAACCATGAA
>NZ_JAPJDO010000025.1 GCF_026242045.1 Mycobacterium pinniadriaticum | reverse complement strand
CGCATCCAACAACTCACGCTGATCATCAGAACGACCCTGCACCCACCAATTGTCCCCAACACCCCACCACAACCAACCCCGCCACGCGGGAATAATTCAGCAGGCTCCTAGCCCACGTTCAGGGGCCCGGCCCGCGCCGCCGCGTGGGCCCGGCCACCGATGAGTCGGCCGGTGGCGGCCTCGACCGCCACCACCACGTCCAGCTCGGCGATATCGCACTGCCGCAGCACCGTACCCATGGCGCGGGTCACCGCCGCTGCCTGCCGGCATGCGCTGTCGGCACCACGCGGCAGCCACATCGCTGCCGCCAGCGCGGCCATGTCCGCACCGGCCTGCGCCCGGTGCCGGGCCACGACTGCCCCGCCGATGTGCACCCCGCCCAGGGTGATCGCCACCAGGGCGGCGACCAGAATCGCCGCGAAAACCGTAGCTGCGCCCGTTTCGTCACCGGCCAGGTTCGGCCGCCGCGACCGCGTCGGCGGTGATGACAACCCCCGGCAGCAGTCGGGACCGACCGCTGACCGTCGCACGGAAGAAACCGCCGTCGTGGCGCAACCGCAGCGTCGCACCCGCCGGCCCGACTCCGCGGACCGCGACGCCCGCCCCCGCCTCGTCGCCGCGGGCCGCCAACCGTGCGGCTTCGCGCGCGGCGTCGATGCACCGCACCTGCATCGCCACCGCGGTGAGGCCACCGGCGCAGACGACCAGCACCAGCACCAGTGCGGCGATTGCGAGGGCCGCCTCGACGGTAGCGAAACCGGAATCACCCGTTAGACGTTCGTGTTGAGCGCGCGGTTGATGATGTTGGTCAACGCGCTGACGATCGAATCGCCGGTGACGACGCTGTACAGGATCGCACCGAACGCGGCCGCGGCGATCGTGCCGATCGCGTACTCGACGGTCGACATCCCGGACTCGTCGACCGCCGCGATCATCAACCTCGCCTTCAAGCGGTGAATCATATTGGTGAACAATGTATTTCCTCTCCATCACAGTATCCCTGACGTGAATACATCGCCGGCCAGTCCGGCGACCACAGGCACGATGCCCAGGCAGATGAAAGCGGGCAGGAAGCACAGCCCGAGCGGTCCGGCGATCAACACCGACGCCCTCTCGGCTGCCGCCACCGCGGCGTGCCCGGCGTCCTGACGCTGTTGTTCGGCCAGTTCGGCCACTCCTTGGGCCAGGGCACTTCCCGAGGACGCCGAACGGCGTGCCAGCCTGCTCAGCGCTGCCCCACCCTCCCCGGTCGGCTCAACCGCCCGGGGCCAAGCGGTGTCCGGGTCGGCCCCTAGCGCCAACAGATCGGCCGCTCTGCGCAGCACCGCGGCGAGTCGTTCCGGGGACGATGGCGCTGTAGCCGCCGCAGCGGCGGCCACCGACATGCCGGCGAACAGACACACCGCGAACACATCGAGCGCAGAGGCAGTCGCAAGCGGATCACGACGCCCGGGGCGGTGCACCGCCTCAATGCTCCACTTGCCCAATCCGATCCGCCGGCGCACAGCGACCGGCCCCGGCGCGAACAGCAGCGCGACGGCCAGCAGCGTCGCGGCGGCGCTCACGTCAGGATCCGATCGGTGATGTGGTCGGCCCATACCAGTCCCGCGCAGACCAGACCGACGCCCGTGACGAGCAATACACTGCCCGCCCCGCCACCCAGGAGGAACCGCACTGGATGCGCACCGATCAACTCCCCGAGCAGAACGCCGACCAGTGGCAGACCCGCCAGAATTCCCGCAGTGGCTCGCGCGCCGGCCAGGCCTGCCTCGACCCGGGCGATGAACCGCTGCCGCTCCATGATGTCGCGTTGGGCAGCGCGCATCAGCGCGGCCATGGCCAGGCCGTGATCGGCGGCCAACCGCCAGCACACCGCGAGCCGATCCCACTGCGCGGGAACCGACGTCGAGTCGGCCATCGCCAGCAGCCCGGCGCCGACGTCGGCGCCCAGCCAGGCTCGCGCAGCCACAGCACGTAGCGCCGCGCCGATACCGCCGTCAGACTCACCTGCGGCAATGGCGAAGGCGCGCACTGGATGTGCGCCGACCCGCAGCTCACCGACCAGTGTCTCCAGCGCGCCCGCCAGGGCCCGGCCGGCTTGGTTGCGCGTCTGGTCGCGGCGACGACGGCGCCGACGCGCGAACAGCGTCATACCGAGCACCGCCGAGCAGAGCAACACCGGGGGTGGCAACAGAACTGCGGCGACAGCGCACGCCGCCAGCATCGGCCCGCGCACCCCCGTTCGCTGCGTCGCCAAGCCTATTCGCCCGCGTGGCGGAGGCGGCGCCGCCAGCACGGCGATGGCTAAAAGCACTGCGGCCAAGGATATTCCGTTCACCGCCGGCACTTTGCGATCAGATTGTCCAACTGCTGTCGACCGCGCTGCCAACCGATGTCCGCGTGCCACGCCGTCACCGCGTGCACGCCGCCGTCGTCGGCGCGGCACAGCACCGCGACCTCGTCGAGCCGGCGCGCACCGTCGCGGCCGCGGCCCACATGGACCACGACTTGAACCGCCGCAGCGAGTTGACTGTGCAGCGCCGTGCGATCGAGCCCCCCGAGGGCGGCCAGTGCCTCCAGCCGGGCCGGCACTTCGGCCGGGCTGTTGGCGTGCACAGTTCCGGCCCCGCCGTCGTGGCCGGTGTTCAGCGCAGTCAAGAGGTCGACGACCTCAGCTCCGCGGACCTCACCCACGACGATCCGGTCCGGGCGCATCCGCAGGGCCTGGCGGACCAGCTGCCGCAACGTGACCTCACCGGCACCCTCAACGTTCGCCGCCCGCGCCACCAGGCGAACCAGATGGGGATGCGGCGGTGCGAGTTCGGGAGCGTCCTCCACGCACACGATCCGTTCGCTGTCGGGGACCGCCCCGAGGGCTGCCGCCAATAACGTGGTCTTGCCGGCGCCCGTGCCGCCAGAAACAAGGAACGCCAACCGCGCCTCGATGACGCCGGTGAGCAATTCGGCGGCCGCAGGCGCGATCGCGCCCGCCGCGATCAAGGCCGCGAGGTCCTGGGTGGCGGGCCGGAGCACCCGCAGCGACAAACAGGTTCCGCCTGCGGCGACCGGCGGCAGCACCGCATGCAGACGAACCGAGAAGTCTCCGGCGCCCAGTCCGCTCAGTTGCCCGTCGACCCACGGCTGGGCATCGTCCAGACGCCGGCCGGCGGCCACCGCGAGCCGTTGGGCCAGGCGGCGAACCGCGGCTTCGTCGGCGAAGCGCACCGTGGTGAGCCGCAGCCCGTTTCCGTCGTCGACCCACACGGCGTCGGGGGAAGTGACCATGACGTCGGTCGTCCCCGGCGCGCGCAGCAACGGCTCCAGCAGTCCGGCGCCGGTCAGTTCGGTCTGCAGTATCCGCAGATTGCTGAGCACCTCGGCATCACCGAGCACTCCCCCGGACTCGGCTCGGATCGCCGCCGCGACGGCTGCCGGTCGCAGTGAGGACGACTCGGCGGCGAGCCGCTCGCGGACCCGCTCGACCAAGGAGGCGCTCACGCCGCACGCACCCGGCTACCGGCCGGTAACACTTCGAGGACCGCCCGGGCGGCTGCACCCAGTGGAGACCGCCGCCGCAGCCGCAGGCCGCCACGCTCAAGGCGTTCGGCGACCATGGGTTCCGGCCGCATTGCCGCCAACAACGGCAGCCCCGCGACCTCAGCCACCTCACCGGGCCGCAGCCCACCCGGGGCCGGCCCCCGGACCACCAGGCCGACGTTCGGGTTGATCCCGCGAAGCATCGGGGCCAGCGCCGAGACGGCCGCGGTGCCGCGCACGTCGCAGGTGGTGATCACCACCACCAGGTCGGCGCCGTCCAGGGTGGCTGTCACTGCCGCGGTCATTCGCCGCGGTAGATCACAGATCACAAGCATGCCGCCCCGCCGCCCCGCGTCGACGATCGCCTCGACCGCGCCGGCTTCGATCTCGTGGCTGTGCCGCGCGCTGGACAGCACGCTGACCCCGCGGTGGCTGGGCAGTGCATCGCGGACGGCGGCCCAGGCCAGGCGGCCGCCCTGCAGGCTCAGGTCGGGCCAGCGCAGTCCCGGCGCTGACTCGCTTCCGAGCAGCAAGTCGATGCCGCCACCCCACGGATCGAGGTCGACGAGCAGCGCGGCTGACGCCGCCTGCGCCAGCGCGGTCGCGAATGTCGAGGCACCGGCGCCGCCGCGCCCGCCGGTCACGGCGATCACCCGCCCTACCCGTGCGGAATCCGAAGCGCTCTCCGCGGCATCCGCAAGATGCCCGACCAATTGGCCATCGTGGCCGGGAAGTGCACAAACGTGCTGAGCACCGATCGCCATCGCGGCCGCCCAGGTAGGGCCATCCGGTTCGACCGAGGAGATCAGGATCACCCCGTCGCGCCGGGGCAGCCCGTCACGCTCACAGGTTCGGGCCGCTGCTACGTCGAGCAGAACGGCGGCCGCGGCCAACCACGTCTTGCGGGTCAGCGGTGCGGACGCCGTCACCGGTCGCACACCGGCGGCCGCGGCGATCCGATCAGCCTGGTCACGTAGTTCAGGATCGGCGACGAGGGTCAGAACAACCCTGGGATTGGTGCTCACCCTCCCACCGTCGGATGGCCGGGCGCACGACGCCAGGGGGCTGGCACGCAACTGTGGATGAGGGCCGATCTGGGGATCGATGATCGGTTCACTTACGCGCACAGAAGTGATCTCGGCAACTTTTGTCGAGTTTGCCGGGACCGACGATAATTTTTACTGGAGAAAAGGGACGACCCCCGCCAGGGGGGGGAGGAGGCGAGGGTCGTCGTGTATCAGCCCCGGGGGGTCGGGCTGATACACACCCGGCATAAGCCGAGTAATGCTTACTATACACACGACAATGTGCGGTAGCGCAAGTGTTGCTATCACTTCGAAACCATGTATTCGCTGTGAAAATGCAGGGTGTGACACGTGGCTTGGCCTGCCACTTTGTCCTCACGTCCAAAGCTGATTGGGCACCCGCCCTATCCTGGGTGGCGTGACCGTCCCCGCCTCGGCCGCCCGCCAGCTAATCGATCCCCAGCCCCGGCACGCGCCCGGCACCCGGTCCCGCACCGCGGCCTTCTTCGACCTCGACAAGACCGTCATTGCCAAATCAAGCACGCTCGCTTTCAGCAAACCCTTCTTCGACCAAGGGCTACTTAACCGGCGGGCCGTGCTCAAGTCCAGCTACGCCCAATTCCTGTTTCTGATGCCCGGCGCGGATCACGATCAGATGGACCGGATGCGCTCCTATGTCACCGCCATGTGCGCCGGCTGGGACGTCGAACAGGTCAGGGCGATCGTCACCGAGACGCTGCACGACATCGTCGACCCCCTGGTCTTCGCCGAGGCCGCCGAACTGATCGCCGACCACCGGCTCTGCGGTCGCGACGTCGTGATCGTCTCGGCGTCTGGGGAAGAAATCGTCGCCCCGATCGCCCGCGCACTGGGTGCCACCCACGCGATGGGCACCCGGATGGTCGCCGAGGACGGCAAGTACACCGGCGAGGTCGCCTTCTACTGCTACGGCGAGGCCAAGGCGGCGGCCATCCGCGAACTGGCCGCGCTGGAGGGGCACTCGCTCGAACACTGCTACGCCTATTCGGATTCGATCACCGACCTGCCGATGCTGCAATCGGTGGGCCACCCGACCGTCGTCAACCCCGACCGCGCGTTACGCAAGGAAGCCGCGGCCCAGGGCTGGCCGGTGCTGACGTTCTCACGGCCGGTTCCGTTGCGGGACCGGATACCCGCGCCATCGGGCGCGGCGGTGGCCACTACCGCGGCGTTGGGCATCAGCGCGCTGGCCGCCGGGGCGTTGACCTACTCGGTGTTACGGCGGTTGTCCTTCTAACGCGACCAATCCGTTGCTTACCAACCCCTTGCTGTGATGGGGGTCACGGAGTACAAAGGAAGCACGGACGCCTGGCGAGGCCAAGATAGCGCCGGAAGAGAAGGCACTATCTCCCAACCCAAGCGGCCCAGCACGGTTCCCGGCACCCACGCGGAGCACGCCGCGATATGGCAGAAGTGTTGCGGGCCTGCGTAATTGCGAAAAGCGAACGGACATAACGTCCCCTTGGGTGGGGATGTCAACGAGGCGCATCGCAAAACCGCCGAGGCCTACCCACGCAGCCCACATTGCACGCTTGGTAACCAGGTAACCGTGCTAGCGGGCGGTGCGCTGAAGATATTCGGATCGCCGCCCGCTTCGCTACGTTCCGATCACTTCGACGCTGCCTCCGCGATCGACATCGCCTCTCGCGCACCGTCTTCCAAGGCTTGACAACACATCAGCACCCAGGCGCCGACCGCCTCAGGTGCCCCCGTCGCGAAGGCATGCGCATTCGCCTGGTATTCCTCGGCGCGGCGCATCCAGTACACCTCGGGCACCCCGAGCCCGTGCGGATCGAGGCCGGTCGCCATGGTGACAAGGCGCGACACCGCCCGCGCCACGACACCGTCGCCAGGGCCGAACGGCGCCAGAGTCAGCAGTTCACCGTGGGCGACGGCGGCCAGCACCGGCGCCGGGGCACTGCTGACCCCGGTCACCAGCCGAGTGACCAGATCCAGCCGCGCGGACACCTCCGGGTCCGGGCGCGGCCGGCCCAGCAGATCCTCTTCGATCAGATCGGCGGCGGCCAGCGCATGCAGCCGGGCCAGGGCTTGCAGGGGTGCCCGCTGCCATACCCCGACGAGGTTGGTGGTTCCGCCTTCCAGCGCCTGACCGACGCGCAGCGCACCCGCCAGGATCGGATCGTTGGGCTCAATGCCGGAGCCGTCCAGTTGCACGGCGCCACCGTCGAGTGCTGAGGAGGATCTCGCCCCGCGGACGGCCGACTCGGCGGCAGTGACCGGCCAGTTCCGCAAGTTCGTGCGATGCCGGTGCGCCTTGGCCAGGGCGTCCCGGGCAGCTTCGGCGGCCCGCGCCACACCGGACAGATCCAGCAGCGGAGCCAGGAGATCACTCACGTTCGGTCACGCTATCGGCGGCGCCGCGGTCGCCACTAACCGGGTCGTCGCGCGCCGTTCGGCGCGTGACACGAACCGCCCGCCGACGAATGTGACGTGCCAACGCCGATGCAACGTTCGGTGACTACGCTCACAGACATGACCGAGGCGCACACCGAAGTTCTGACCTCCTACCCACCGTCGGCTGATTTCGCCGCCACCGCCAACGCTACCGCCGAGCTCTACGACGAGGCCGAGGCCGACCGGTTGGCATTCTGGGCCAAACAAGCCAACCGGCTGTCGTGGGAAACCCCCTTCACCGAGGTGCTCGACTGGTCGCAGGCACCGTTCGCCAACTGGTTTGTCGGCGGCAAGCTCAACGTCGCGTACAACTGCGTCGACCGGCACGTCGAGGCGGGCAACGGCGACCGGGTCGCCATCCATTGGGAGGGCGAACCGGTCGGGGACTCGCGGGTGCTCACCTACGCCGAGCTCAAGGATGAGGTCTGCAAGGCCGCCAACGCGTTGACCGAGCTGGGGCTGACCGCGGGCGACCGGGTGGCCATCTACATGCCGATGGTGCCCGAGGCCATCGTGGCGATGCTGGCCTGCGCACGCCTGGGCGTCATGCACAGCGTGGTCTTCGCCGGTTTCTCGGCGGCCGCGCTACGGGCGCGTATCGAGGATGCCGAGGCCAAGTTGGTGATCACCACCGACGGACAGTACCGGCGGGGAAACGCGGTGTCGCTCAAGGAGGCTGTCGACGAGGCGGTGCAAGGGCTCACGGCCGCCGAAAATGGCCCTGTTCAGAACGTTCTGGTGGTACGCCGCACCGGTATCGACGTCAGCTGGACCGAGGGCCGTGACCTGTGGTGGCACGAGACAGTCGATGCTGCGTCCACCAAGCACACCCCCGAGGCGTTCGACTCCGAACAACCGCTGTTCCTGCTCTATACCTCGGGGACCACGGGTAAGCCGAAGGGCATCATCCACACCTCCGGCGGCTATCTGACCCAAGCGTCCTACACCCATTTCAACGTCTTCGACATCAAGCCGGAGACCGACATCTATTGGTGCACCGCCGATATCGGCTGGGTAACCGGCCACACCTACATCGTCTACGGGCCGTTGTCCAACGGGGCGACCCAGGTCGTCTACGAGGGCACCCCGGCTTCCCCGGACGAGCACCGCCACTTCCAGGTGATCGAAAAGTACGGTGTGACAATCTATTACACCGCTCCGACGTTGATCCGGACGTTCATGAAGTGGGGCCGGGAGATCGCATTCGCCCACGATCTGTCCAGCTTGCGGCTGCTCGGGTCGGTCGGCGAGCCGATCAACCCGGAGGCCTGGCGCTGGTATCGCCTGGTGTTCGGCGCCGACACCACGCCGATCGTGGACACCTGGTGGCAGACGGAGACCGGCGCGGCGATGATCTCCCCGCTGCCCGGCGTGACGGACTGCAAGCCGGGTTCGGCGATGCGGGCGCTACCGGGTATCTCGGCCAAGATCGTCGATGACGACGGAAACGAGTTGCAGCCCAGCCCCGATCACGGTGAACACGTCACCGGCTACCTCGTGCTGGACAAGCCGTGGCCGGCGATGCTGCGGGGTATCTGGGGTGATCCCGAACGGTTCCGGGACACCTACTGGGCACGCTTCGCAGAGCAGGGGTGGTACTTCGCCGGCGATGGCGCCCGTTACGGCAGTGACGGCGAGGTGTGGGTGCTCGGCCGTATCGACGACGTGATGAACGTGTCCGGGCACCGGATCTCCACCGCCGAGGTCGAGTCCGCGCTCGTGGGGCACGCCGGGGTCGCCGAGGCAGCCGTCGTCGGCGCCTCCGACGACACCACCGGTCAGGCGATCTGCGCCTTCGTCATCCTCAAGGCCCATCACGCCGACATGTCGAGCCAGCAGATGGTCGACGAGTTGCGCGCAGAGGTTTCCCGGGAGATCTCCCCGATCGCCAAACCGCGCGAGATTCACGTGGTGCCCGAACTGCCGAAGACCCGCAGCGGAAAGATCATGCGCCGGCTGTTGCGTGACGTGGCCGAGGGCCGCGAACTCGGCGACACCTCGACACTGGTCGACCCGACCGTGTTCGAGGCGATCCGGGCCAGCAAGGCCAACTAGATAGAAAGGGCCCGCGCGGACCCGGACCATCGGGTCAGGACGGGCCCACGACGTCCCGGGTCGGGACGAATCCGGTGCCCGGGCGGTCCTTGGCCGCGACATCGCCGAGGATCGAGTTGATCGACATCGTCACCGCGGGCGTGTGCAGCGGTATGAACTTGATGACGCAGGTCGGCAGGTCTTCGCTGAACGCGCCGTGAATCATGCCGACCAGCTTGTTGTCGACGGTGACCGGCGCGCCGGAGTCGCCCGGCTGCCCGCAGACCTGATTGACGATGGTGCCCGGATCCTGTCCCGGGCCCCAGGTGACCCCGCAGGAATAGCCGGTGGTGCGGCCCAGCTTGCAGGCGATCTTGCCGAACACCGGGTCGGGACCGATGCCGTCGATGACGAACCCCTTGTAATTGGAGACCGGCTGCACCTTGGCCGGGTCGAACCGGATGACCGCGTAGTCGAGCTTGTCGTTGCCGGCGACCATAGTGCCGATGACGCCGTCGTCCGGCCGGTCTTCGGAAGCGACCTGGGCGCCGGGGCCACCGCAGTGCGCGGAGGTGAACCCGATGAGCGCGCCGGTGTTGTCGTTTCCGATGGCCGTGAGCGTGCAGTAGATGTCGCCGTTGACGACGATGCCCGCCCCGCCGCCGATCGGCACCTTGCCGTCGGCCGCGGCCGTCGGCGCCAGTGCGGGGGCAAGGACGATGAGGGCGCTGAGGGCCGCGCCAACGGCGCCAATCTTCAGCCGCACACGCTGCGCGGTCGTCACTGGCAACCTCCATCTACCGTCCACCCCGACACGGTGAGTCTAGCGTGGCCACACCCGTAACTTGCGTAACAGCTCACTGGGTATCCCGCCGCGAGCCCGGCATGGCAACATGAACCGCGACGACAGCGAACAGTTGGAGGACAGCCGTGAGCAATGGCGATCGCACGAACGGGGTGCCCACCACAGTCACCTCGATCCCGCTGGTGGACCCGAACGCGATACCCGCCAATCCCTCCATCGGTGATCTGGTCAAAGACGCCACCACACAGGTGTCCACCCTGGTGCGCGCCGAGGTCGAGCTGGCCAAGGCCGAGATCACCCGGGATGTGAAGAAGGGCCTGACCGGCAGCGTCTTCTTCATCCTCGCGCTGGTGGTGTTGTTCTACTCCACGTTCTTCCTGTTCTTCTTCCTCGCCGAGCTGCTGGACACCTGGTTGTGGCGCTGGGTGGCGTTCCTGATCGTGTTCCTTCTGATGGTGGTCACCACCGCGGTCTTCGCCTTGCTGGGTTATCTCAAGGTGCGCCGGATCCGCGGCCCGCAGCAGACGATCGAATCGGTGCGAGAAACCCGGGACGCGCTGACACCCGGCCACGACAAGGGCGCCGACAAGGACATCACCGCGGGCAGCGCGCCACCCAAGGACCCTTCGGGCTGGTGATGACACAACCGGATCCGTCGGTCACCCGCATCGCGGGGCCGTGGCGCCACTTCGACGTCCACGCCAACGGAATTCGGTTCCATTGCGTCGAGGCGCGGGGCGGCGCCGAGTTGGCGGCGGGGACCTCGCGTCCGCTGGTGATTCTGCTGCACGGCTTCGGTTCGTTCTGGTGGTCCTGGCGTCATCAACTGCGCGGCCTGTCCGGTGTCCGAGTGGTCGCCGTCGACCTGCGCGGCTACGGCGGCAGCGACAAACCGCCCCGCGGCTATGACGGCTGGACGCTCGCCGGAGACACCGCCGGGTTGATCCGCGCGCTCGGCCACAGCTCGGCGACCCTGGTGGGGCATGCCGACGGCGGACTTGTCTGCTGGGCGACCTCGGTCCTGCATTCGCGGGTGGTCCGGGGCATCGCGCTGGTGAGTTCGCCGCACCCGGCCGCCCTGCGTGCTTCAGTGCTGACCCGGCGCGACCAGCGCCGGGCGTTGTTGCCGACTCTGCTGCGCTACCAGGTACCGATATGGCCCGAGCGGGCGCTCACCCGGCACAACGCCGACCATCTCGAGCATCTGGTACGCAGCCGCGCATCGGGTAAATGGCTTGCCTCCGAAGACTTTTCAGAGACCATCTCACATATGCGCAAAGCCATTCAGATTCCCGCGGCGGCGCATTCCGCGTTGGAATACCAGCGTTGGGCGGTGCGCAGTCAGATGCGCAGCGAGGGTTGGCGGTTCATGAGATCGATGGACCGCCAGCTCGATGTTCCTCTCGTGCACCTGCGTGGGGACGCCGACCCGTACGTGCTCGCCGACCCGGTGGTTCGCACCCAGCACTACGCGCCGCGCGGACGGTTCGTGTCCGTCGCGGGCGTCGGACACTTCGCCCACGAGGAAGCCCCGGACGAGGTCAACGAACACCTGCGACGGTTCCTCGACCAGGTGTACGGCCGCCTCAGGTGACGCAAGCCCCGGTGGGCACTTTCTCGGTGTGACCGATCTTGGCCAGCTGACGCGACACCTCGTTGGCCGTCATCACAAATCCCGTGTCGTTGTCGTCCACCGCCGCCCCGAACACCACGCCCAGCACCTGGCCGGCTCGATTGATCATCGGACCACCGGAATTTCCCTGGCGCACCGTACCTCTGATGGTGTAGACCTCCCGGTTGACCGTGGTGGTGCGATAGATGTCCGGCCCATTGAGCTCGATGATCTCCCGCACGCGAGCCGGTGTCGCTGCGAACTCCCCCCCGCCCGGGTAGCCCAGCACCACCGCGTCGGTGCCCGACTTGGCCGGTTGATCGGCGAATACCAGGGGACGCTCCGGCAGGTTCGGCACGTCCAGGATGGAGATGTCCTCGTTGGGGTCGTAGGAGACGACGGTCGCCGGGTACTCCTGCCCCTCGGCGTCCACAGTGACGCTGTCCGAGCCGGCGACCACATGCGCGTTGGACATCACCCGATTGGGGGCGATGACGAAACCGGTACCTTCCAAGACCTTCTGACACTCCGGGGCGACACCGCGGATCTTGACCACGCTGGGCCGGGCGGTGGCGACGACCAGACTGTCGGCTAGCGATGCGTCCGGGGCATCGACCGCTTGGATCGGAGTGCGGCCGAACGGCTGCAAAACGTCGGGCAGCCCCGAGGTGCGCAGTAGTGCCGACATCCGCTTCGGCACCGTCTTGAGCCATTCGGGTGCGTACTTGTCTACCTCGGCAAGCACTTTCGAGCCGCGGGTCGCGGCGGCCAGGTTCGGTTGGTCCGATGACGTCAGCGGACTGGCCAGCAGCCACGCCGCCACCATGACCACGACAAGCTGCAGAGCCACGCCGATCACCGAGTCGACGGTGCGCACCCCGCGGTTGCGGATTGCGCCGCGCACCGCGCGACCGAGCACCACGCCGGCGACCTCACCGACCACCACGAAGGCGAGGATCAAGAACAGCGCGGCGAACAACTTGCCGCGCGGGGAACTGATGTGGCTGACGATGTGCGGAGCCAACATCACCCCGGCGATGGCACCGAGGATCACGCCCACGAACGACATCAGTGAGCCCAACGCACCGGACCGCCAGCCCGAGATGGCCGCGACGAACGCCACAGCCAACACGGCGATGTCCAGCCATTGCGAACTCGTCACAGGGGCTCCTCACTGCTTCCCACGAGCGCTATCGCCTCGTCCAACCCCCGGACGTCTTCGGTGTTCCACGGTTGCGTCCACCCGGCCACGTCGAGCATCGCCGAGATTACGTGACCGGTGAATCCCCACACCAGCATCTGATTGAGCAGGAACGCCGGTCCGGCGAAGCTGCGGCCCGCCGCGCTTCGGTACACCATCAGCCGATTCTCAGGATTGATGAAGGCCCGCAGCGGAACCCGCGCGACGATCGCGGTCTCTGCCTCGTCTACAACGCCCACCGGCCCCGGATCCGGCGAGTAGGCCAACACCGGAACGACGTGAAAACCGGAGGGCGGAATGAACATTCGTTCCAACGTGGCCAGCGGATGCAGGCGCCGCGGGTCAATACCGGTCTCTTCCTGAGCTTCTCGCAAGGCGGTGTGGACGGGACTGGCGTCGTCGGGGTCCGCCGCCCCACCGGGGAACGCCGCCTGGCCGGCATGGTGGCGCAGCGTGCCGGCGCGCACGGTCAGCAACAGATCGACATCATCGGGCAACTGTCCACCCGCGCGCGGAGAGCTCGGCCCCGAGAACAGCACCAGCACCGCCGCGTCGCGGCTGCCGGCGCCGGCCACCCCAGCTTCGGTGACCGCGGCCAGAAGCTCAGGGGGCACCTTGCGGCGATATGCCTGCGGCACCTGGTCGACGTTGTCGACCAGTGGCGCCAACCACGGCGGCCGGATTTGCGGGGTGAGTGCAACCGGTCCCGCCGAGCGGGTGGGGGCACCACCCGTTTGCGGGGGAGTACCCCAAGAGGTCACCGGCGCGTCTCTCTCGTCTGTCGTCACTGCAATGCATTCTTCACCGCGACAGCGATCTCGTCGGCACTGGTGAACGCCTGCGGCAGAATTTTGGCAACGCTACCGTCCGCGCGCAGCACGACGGTCGCGGGCATCACGTTGGGCACGCCCAACGCCGCGGCGATCCGTCGTTGCCCGTCCTGCAGCGTCGGTAGCCGCACGCCCAACTCGGCCAGCCGCAGCAGCGCTGCCGCTTCGTTCTCGTCCTGATGCACGGTCACCACGGCGATATCCGGACCAACTCGGCGCTGGTAATCCGCCATCGCGGGCAATTCTTCGGCACACGGCCCGCACCAATACGCCCACAGGTTGAGCACCGCCGGACGGCCGGCCAGCGCGCGGGCGACATCCACATCCGCGCCGTCGCCGGCACACTCGACGACGATGCCGCGCAGTTCCTTCGGCCCGGCAGCGCCGCCCGCTGGTGGGCACGGCTCGAGGTCTGCGCGCTGGCGGGGCACCGCCAACGCCTCGGGCGTGTCGGCATCGCGATGGGCTCGCGCGACCTGGGCGCCCGGTGCGCCCGAGTTCTCCGACGGGGTGTCCTCCAGTGAGACGACCAGCGCCACCACCAACGCCGCCACCACGGCGAGCACGAACAGGGTCCAGCGGGTCGATGTGGTCATCAGTGTGGAGCCGGCCGAGCGGTCAGAGCCCGGCCAGCGCCAGCAGGTGCTCGGTCTCGGGCCCCTTCACCAGCGGCGCGGCCACCACCGGATCGGTGGGACCGAGCCCGAACGACGGACAGTCCTTAGCCAGCATGCACACCCCGCACGCGGGCTTTCGGGCGTGGCACACGCGACGGCCATGAAAGATCACGCGATGACTCAGCAGCGTCCACTCGCTGCGTTCGATCAGCTCGCCGACGGCGTGTTCGACCTTGACCGGGTCCTCCTCTGCGGTCCAGCGCCAGCGCCGGACGAGCCGACCGAAATGCGTGTCCACGGTGATGCCCGGGATGTCGAAGGCGTTGCCCAGGATCACGTTGGCGGTCTTGCGGCCCACCCCGGGCAGGGTGACCAGTTCGACCATCGTGCGCGGCACCTCGCCGTCAAACCGCTCGACGAGCTCCTGACCGAGCCGGATCAACGAGTTGGCCTTGTTGCGGTAGAAGCCGGTGGGGCGGATCAGTTCCTCCAGCTCGGCGCGATCGGCCTGCGCATAGTCCCGGGCCGTCCGGTATCTCTTGAACAGCGCCGGGGTGGTGAGGTTGACCCGCTTGTCAGTGGACTGAGCCGACAGAATTGTGGCGACGGTCAGTTCCAGCGGGTTGGTGAAGTCGAGTTCGCAGTACACGTGCGGGAACGCGATGGCCAACGTCCGGTTCATCCGCCGAGCCCGCCGCACAAGGCCCAGGTGAGTCTCCGAATCCCACTTCTTCGACTCCGCCTTCGTGGCACCCCGGGCCCCGGCGGTCCTGCGCCTGGTCGGCGGGCTGTCCGTGGTCACGTTGCCAGGGTACTGACTCCGCCCTTTGAAGCTGCGGGCTGACCGGTGACAATTCGTAATCCCGCTGAGACCTTGCGCGTGTTTACTTTCCCCGTGACCTGGTTGCTCGCGGCGTGTGTCCCCGGGCTGTTGATGCTGTCGACGTTCGGGTTACAGCGAGTCGAAGAGGCGTTGCATGCCGAACGCACCGGTGCCGACGAAGTGACCGAATATCTCGAGCGAGCCGCCAAGCCCGCACCTGCGCCGGCGCCGCCCCGATTCGAAACCTGGCCCTCCGGCGGGCAGGCGGATTCCCACCCAGGTGACCGCGAACCCGGTTTGCCGACGCGGTCATATGCCCACGCAAGGCCGAATCCGCAGTTTCACCGGACCCAATACGCCAATCGTGTGTAGCGTTGGCACGTCGCAAGACCGGCTACCACTACACTGACATAGCCCAGCAATACAGCTGGCCTGCGCATTTCACATCATCGAAGAGTTTAAGAGGGGCAACGTGGACGAGATCCTGGCGAGGGCCGGAATCTTCCAGGGGGTTGAACCCAGCGCGGTGTCCGCGCTGACCAAACAGCTGCAGCCGGTGGACTTCCCGCGTGGACACACGGTCTTCGCCGAGGGCGAGCCGGGTGATCGGCTGTACATCATCATCTCCGGCAAGGTGAAGATCGGCCGCCGTTCCCCGGATGGCCGGGAAAACCTCCTGACGATCATGGGTCCGTCGGACATGTTCGGCGAACTGTCGATCTTCGACCCTGGACCGCGGACATCCAGCGCCACCACTATCACCGAGGTGCGGGCGGTCTCGATGGACCGCGACGCGCTGCGGGCGTGGATCGCCGATCGCCCCGAAATCGCCGAGCAGTTGTTGCGAGTGCTGGCCCGTCGCCTGCGCCGCACCAACAACAATCTCGCCGACCTGATCTTCACCGACGTTCCGGGTCGCGTCGCCAAGCAGCTCCTTCAGCTCGCTCAGCGATTCGGCACCCAGGAGGGCGGCGCGCTGCGGGTCACCCACGATCTCACCCAGGAGGAGATCGCCCAGCTGGTGGGGGCGTCGCGCGAGACGGTCAACAAGGCGCTGGCGGACTTCGCCCATCGCGGGTGGATCCGCTTGGAGGGCAAGAGCGTGCTGATCAGCGACTCCGAACGGCTGGCCCGCCGAGCGAGGTGAGCACCGCGGCAGCGGGGCGCGCCCGAGCGAGTTTGAGCATGGGTGCTCGCTAGCGGAGGTAGTCCAGCTGAGCGCGCACCGACTTCTCGGCGGCGTCCCACAGTTCCTGATCGACGTCGGTGTAGACGTGCTCGACGACTTGGCGCGCGGTGGCGTCCTCGCCGAGTACCTGCAGGGCCGCGCGCACCTGATCCAGCCGTTCCTCCCGATGCGCCAGATACATCGTGGTGACGGCCTGCAGGTCGTCGAGCTCGGGCCCGTGCCCGGGCAGCACCGTGCGGTGCCCCAAACCTTGCAGCCGCTGCAGTGAATCCAGGTACTCGGTCAGGCTGCCGTCTTCGTCGTCGATGACGGTGGTGCCCCGGCCGAGCACGGTGTCGGCGGTCAATACGGCGTCATCAACCAGAAAGGACAGCGAGTCAGCGGTATGGCCCGGGGTGGCCATCACGGTGATCCGCAGGCCTGCCACATCGATGACCTCGCCATCGGTCAGGGGCCCACCCAGGCCGCGCAGGAATCCGCTGGCCACCGAGCGGACCACCGCACCACAGGCGTCGACGAGCTTGTCGATGCCGCCGGTATGGTCCTCGTGCTTGTGGCTGATCAGCACCAACGGGATCGGGCCGAGTTCAGCGAGCCGGCCGATGTGCTCGTCGTCGTCCGGGCCGGGATCCACGACCACCATCTCGTCGCTGCCGGGCCCGCGCAGCACCCAGGTGTTGGTGCCGTCCAGCGTCATGACATTCGGGTTGTTGCAGAGTAGGACGGAGGCCGTTCGGGTCACCGGCCTCAAGATCCCGTAGGCGGGATGCTCGCTCACCCGACCTCGACGATGAGCTCAACCTCCACCGGCGCGTTCAGCGGCAATTCGGACACCCCGACCGCCGACCGGGCATGCGCACCGGCCTCGCCGAACACCTCCCCGAGGAATTCCGAGGCCCCGTTGATGACGCCGGGTTGACCGGTGAAGCCCGGCGCCGACGCGACGAATCCGACCACTTTGACCACCCGGGTCACGTTGTCGAGCCCTACAACCGAATCGACGGCGGCCAGGGCGTTGAGCGCGCACAGGCGCGCGGCGTCGCGGGCCTGTTCCGGGCTCACGTCGGCGCCGACCTTGCCGGTGTGGATCAGGCTGCCGGCCTCCATCGGGAGCTGTCCGGCGGTGTAGACGAGGTTGCCGGTACGCACCGCGGGGAGGTAAGCGGCCAGCGGCTTGACGACTGTGGGCAGTGTCAGTCCGAGGTCGGCCAGTTTCGCCGTGACGTTCCCCGAGTCGCTGCGCTCCTGCCCGCCGGCACTGCTCACTTCGGCCGCTTCAGATAGGCGACGTGCTGCTCCCCGGTCGGGCCGGGAAGAACCGCGACGAGTTCCCAGCCGTCGGCACCCCATTGGTCGAGGATTTGCTTGGTCGCGTGGGTCAGCAGCGGCACCGTGGCGTATTCCCATGTCGTCGGTTGGCTCATAGCCGAAGCTTATCCCTCGGCACCAATGCCGCAGGGGGCCGCGGGGGCTTGGCTAGCATGCTCTGATGGCGACCACACCGAGCGATGGCAGCTCCCTAGCCTGGCCTTCCCGCCTGACCAAGGCGCGCTTGCATTTTGTGACCGGTAAGGGCGGCACCGGCAAAACCACCGTTGCCGCCGCGCTGGCATTGACACTGGCCGCGGGCGGACGCCGCGTTCTTCTGGTGGAAGTGGAAGGGCGCCAAGGCATTGCGCAGCTGTTCGACGTGCCGCCGTTGCCGTACGAGGAGCTGAAGATCGCCACCGCCGAAGGCGGCGGACACGTGAACGCGCTCGCCGTCGACATCGAGGCGGCGTTCATGGAATACCTGGAGATGTTCTACAACCTCGGCCTCGCCGGCCGGGCGATGCGCCGGATCGGCGCCATCGAATTCGCGACGACGATCGCCCCTGGTCTGCGTGATGTGTTGCTCACCGGCAAGATCAAGGAGTCGGTGGTGCGGCAGGACCGCAACAAGAAGCCTGCGTACGACGCAATCGTCGTCGACTCTCCCCCGACCGGGCGGATCGCCCGGTTCCTCGACGTCACCAAGGCCGTGTCCGATCTGGCCAAGGGCGGCCCGGTGCATTCCCAGGCCGATGGTGTGGTCAAGCTTCTGCATTCCGAGCAGACCGCGATCCACCTGGTCACCCTGCTCGAGGCGCTCCCCATCCAGGAGACCATCGAGGCCATCGAGGAACTCCAAGAGCTCGGCCTGCCGATCGGCAGCGTGATCGTCAACCGCAACATCGCGCCGTTTCTGCCGCCGGCCGACCTCGCCAAGGCGGCCGAGGGGGACATCGACGCCGACGCGGTGCGCGCCGGGCTGAATCGGGTGGGCATCAGCTTGTCGGATGCGGACTTCGCCGGACTGCTGACCGAGGCCATCGAGCACGCCAGCCGCATCCGGGCCCGCGCCGAGAGCGCCGAGCAACTCGACCGCCTGCACGTGCCGCGGCTGGAGCTGCCGACCATACCCGACGGCGTGGATCTGGGAAGCTTGTACGAATTGGCGGAAACGCTTGCGCAGCAAGGCGTCCGATGAACGAAGTGAAGAGGACAGGTCGAGCAGAAGTGAAGAGGACAATCGAGGTGAGTAGGTAAATGAGCGGCGCACCTCCGGCACTCGACATGAAGTCGATCCTGGAAGACAAGTCCAACCGGGTCGTGGTCTGCTGCGGCGCCGGCGGAGTGGGCAAGACCACCACCGCGGCGGCGATGGCGCTACGGGCCGCCGAGTATGGCCGCACCGTGGTGGTGTTGACGATCGACCCCGCCAAACGGCTGGCACAGGCGCTGGGAATCAAGGAGCTCGGCAACACCCCGCAGCGGGTTCCACTGGCTCCCGAGGTGTCCGGTGAGCTGCACGCGATGATGCTCGACATGCGCCGCACGTTCGACGAGATGGTCATCGAATACTCGGGAACCGAACGCGCCCAGGCGATTCTGGACAACCAGTTCTATCAGACCGTCGCCACGTCACTGGCCGGCACGCAGGAGTACATGGCCATGGAAAAGCTCGGCCAGCTGCTCGGACAGGACCGCTGGGATCTGGTGGTGGTGGACACCCCGCCGTCGCGCAACGCGCTGGACTTCCTCGACGCCCCCAAACGGCTGGGCAGTTTCATGGACGGCCGGCTCTGGCGCCTGCTGCTGGCCCCCGGACGGGGGTTCGGTCGCCTGGTCACCGGTGTGGTCGGCCTGGCGATGAAGGCGATGTCGACCATCCTGGGTTCGCAGATGCTGGCGGACGCTTCGGCGTTCGTGCAGTCATTGGATTCGACGTTCGGCGGCTTCCGGGAGAAGGCCGACCGCACCTACGAGCTGCTCAAGAGGCGCGGCACGCAGTTCGTCGTGGTTTCGGCGGCCGAGCCCGACGCGCTCCGGGAGGCCTCGTTCTTCGTCGACCGGCTTTCGGAGGAGAACATGCCACTGGCCGGACTGATCCTCAACCGGACGCATCCGACGTTGTGCGCGCTGACCGCGGAGCGCGCCGTCGACGGAGTCGCGGACCTGGAGGCCGCCGGCACGGACAACGACGGAAACCAGCTTGCGGCGGCGGTGCTGCGGATCCACGCCGACCGGGCGCAGACCGCGAAGCGGGAGATCCGGCTGCTGTCACGGTTCACCGGCGCCAATCCACACGTTCCGGTGGTCGGCGTGCCGTCACTGCCGTTCGACGTTTCCGATCTCGACGCCCTACAGGCGATCGCCGATCAGATCACTGGAGAGACCGCGTAAGCGACTGCGGTCGAGGGGCCGCAGTCCGGCTCGGAAATTAGCTAACGCTGCGGTGCTTGCGCTGCGCGGCGAAGAACTCGGCCCAGGACACCACCTCGGGGTGCTGCTTGAGCAATGCGCGACGCTGACGCTCGGTCATGCCGCCCCACACGCCGAACTCCACACGGTTGTCCAGTGCGTCGGCACCGCATTCGGCCATGACCGGGCAGTGCCGGCAGATCACTGCCGCTTTGCGCTGCGCGGCGCCACGGACAAACAGTTCGTCAGGGTCGGTTGACCGGCATAAAGCCCTCGATACCCACGCGATCCGGGCTTCCCCGTCCACTCCCTGGACGGAACCGTTCAATAGCGCTGCGCTTGGCTTGCGGGCAGCGGTTCGAATACCTGACACCGACGATCCCCTTCGTCCGGCCGCAAGCGCGGCTGACAATCTTCTGGTGTAGGCCGCGTATGCGATCTACGCCACATCACGACTCCGAGTGTTACCTGAATCGCACTGTCTGTTTAAGTTAGGTGGTCAGGTATCTTTTGCGCAACAGTTAGATCACAGGTTTTTTGGGACGCCCGTCCAGACCGATCATGAACTGGCATTTTCTGACTCCCCCGTAAATACCCTTGTATATCCTCGTCCCGCTCGGGGACGCTCCGCAAGACCCCATGGGCCGTCGTTACTCTGTTACTCATGTCGGAACGCCCTCCGGCCGGCGCAACGCTCATCAAGCTGGCCTGGTGCTGCCTATTGGCCAGCGTGATACTCGCGGCGCTCCTGTTTCCCGTGGTCGGCGGCATCGGATTGATCTCCAACCGCGCCTCGGATGTGGTGGCCAACGGCTCGGCTCAGCTCGTCGAGGGTGAAGTGCCGGCCGTGACGACCATGGTGGACGCCAAGGGCAACCCCATCGCGTGGCTGTACTCGCAGCGCCGCTTCGAGGTACCCAGCGACAAAATCGCCGACACGATGAAGCTGGCAATCGTTTCGATCGAGGACAAGCGGTTTGCCGAACATAACGGTGTCGACTGGAAAGGCACGCTGACCGGCCTGGCCGGCTACGCCTCCGGCGACGTCGACACCCGCGGCGGATCGACCATCGAACAGCAATACGTCAAGAACTACCAGCTGCTGGTGATCGCCCAGACCGATGCGGAGAAGCGCGCGGCGGTGGAGACCACCCCGGCACGCAAACTGCGCGAGATCCGGATGGCGCTGACGCTCGACAAGACGTTCACCAAGCCGGAGATCCTGACCCGATATCTCAACCTGGTCAGCTTCGGCAACGGCGCCTTCGGCATCCAGGACGCCGCGCAGACCTACTTCGGCGTGGACGCCTCGCAGCTGAACTGGCAGCAGGCCGCACTGCTGGCCGGTCTGGTGCAGTCGACCAGCACGCTCAATCCCTACACCAATCCCGACGGCGCGCTGGCCCGCCGCAATCTCGTGCTCGACACGATGATCGACAACGTCCCCGACAAGGCCGACGAACTGCGGGCCGCCAAGCAGGAGCCTCTGGGCATCCTGCCCCAGCCCAACGAGCTGCCACGCGGCTGCATCGCCGCCGGTGACCGGGCATTCTTCTGCGACTACGTGCAGGAATACCTGGCGCGCGCGGGCATCAGCAAGGACCAGCTGGCCAGGGGCGGGTACCTGATCAAGACCACGTTGGATCCCGATGTCCAAAGCTCGGTCAAGTCGGCCGTCGACTCGCTCGCGCCCCCGGACATCCAGGGCATCGCCAGCGTGATGAGCGTCGTGCTGCCGGGTAAGACGGCCCACCCGGTGGTTGCGATGGTCAGCAACCGGACCTACGGGCTGAACTCGGCGCTCGGGGAAACCATGCAGCCGCAACCGTTTTCGCTTGTGGGGGACGGTGCCGGGTCAGTCTTCAAGATCTTCACCACCGCCGCGGCCCTCGACATGGGGATGGGCATCAACGCCAACCTGGACGCCCCGGTGCGCTTCGAGGCCAAAGGGCTGGGCAGCGGCGGCGCCCGGGGTTGCCCGCAGAACACCTGGTGTGTGCAGAACGCGGGCAACTACCGCGGCTCGATGAGCGTCACCGACGCGCTGGCCACCTCCCCCAACACCGCCTTCGCCAAGCTCATCTCCCAGGTCGGCGTGCAGCGCACGGTCGACATGGCGGTCAAGCTGGGTCTGCGCTCCTACGCCGAGCCGGGTACCGCGCGGCCCTACGAGCCGGACAGCAACGAGAGCCTGGCCGACTTCATCAAGCGCCAGAACCTCGGGTCGTTCACGCTGGGCCCGATCGAGGTGAACGCCCTGGAGCTGTCCAACGTGGCGGCGACCCTGGCCTCGGGAGGGACATGGTGTCCGCCGAGCCCCATCGACAAGCTCTATGACCGAAACGGCAACGAGGTGTCGGTCACCACGGAGACCTGCGACCAGGTGGTGCCCGAGGGGCTGGCGAACACCCTGTCCAACGCCTTGAGTAAGGACGACAGCAGCGGCACCGCGGCCGGCTCGGCCGGTTCGGTGGGCTGGAATCTTCCGATGTCCGGAAAGACCGGCACCACCGAGGCGCACCGGTCCTCGGCCTTCCTCGGCTACACCAACCACTACGCGGCAGCCGCCTACATCTACGACGATTCGCCCAACCCGTCGGACCTGTGCTCATGGCCGCTGCGGCAGTGCGGTGACGGCAATCTCTACGGCGGCAACGAGCCCGCCAAGACCTGGTTCACCGCCATGAAGCCGATCGCCGAGAGCTTCGGCGACATCGCGCTGCCACCGACCGACCCGCGCTTCGTCGACGGCGCCCCGGGCTCACGGGTGCCCAGTGTCGCGGGCCTGACCCCGGCTGCCGCGCGTGACCGGCTCAAGGACGCCGGCTTCCAGGTCGCCGACCAGTCGACCCCGATCAACAGCACGGCACCGGCCGGTGCGGTGGTCGGGACCTCCCCCAGCGGGCAGACCGTTCCGGGCTCGATCATCACCATCCAGGTCAGCAACGGGATCCCGCCGGCGCCACCACCGCCGCCGCCGGGGACGCCACCGATACCGGGTCTGGACGGTGCGCCGTTCGGTCAGACCGTCGTGCAGATCCCCGGACTGCCGCCCATCACGGTTCCGCTGCTGGCCCCGCCGGCGCCACCGCCACCGTGACATAGGCGTTCCGCGACGGCTTGCGCTCCCCGCTCGACCCGATGGACCCCGGCTGGGGGCAGTATTCTTGCCGGTATGGCTGTGCCGTCTGCAGTGAAGTCGTCCGCCCTCGTGGCCGCCAGCTCGGCCGCGCTCGCGGTCGGCTACGCGACCGTGATCGAGCGCAACGCGTTCGTCGTGCGCGAGGTGACCATGCCGGTGCTGTCACCGGGCTCCACCCCGTTGCGGGTGCTGCACCTCAGCGATATCCACATGCGCCCGACGCAGCGGCACAAGCAGGCCTGGCTGCGCGAGCTGGCCCGGTGGGAGCCCGACCTGGTGGTCAACACCGGGGACAACCTGTCGCATCCGAAGGCGGTACCCGCGGTGGTGCAGGCCATCGGGGACCTGCTGTCGGTGCCCGGCGTCTTCGTCTTCGGCAGCAACGACTACTTCGCCCCGAAGCTGAAGAACCCCGCCAAGTACCTCTACGACCGCGACCATCGCATCCACGGCAAGCCGCTGCCGTGGCAGGACCTGCGCGCGGCGTTCACCGAACGCGGCTGGCTTGACCTGACCCACAACCGGCGCGACTTCGAAGTCTCCGGGTTGACCATCGCGGCGGCCGGCGTCGACGACGCCCATCTGGGACGGGATCGCTACGACACGATCGCCGGCCCGGCCAACCCCACGGCCAACCTCACCCTCGGCGTCACCCACGCGCCCTACACCCGGGTGCTGGACCGGTTCGCCGCCGACGGCTATCAGCTGATCATGGCCGGGCATACCCACGGCGGGCAGCTGTGCCTGCCGTTCTACGGCGCGCTCGTCACCAATTGCGACCTGGACCGCTCCCGCGCCAGGGGCGCGTCGCGCTGGGGCGCGGACACCGCGCTGCATGTGTCCGCGGGCATCGGCACGTCACCGTTCGCGCCGTACCGGTTCTGCTGCCGCCCGGAAGCCACCCTGCTGACCCTGGTGGCCGCACCCACCGGCGGGCACGACGAGACCCGAAACGTGGTGCGCTCCACCCCTACCGCCTCGGTGCGGTGAGCCCCATCTGCTGCGCCGGCCGGGCATGACCACCGCCGCGCACACCCGGCCACGGGGTTGGGTGGACAACGCCATCCGGCTGATCGAGGCCGACAGCCGGCGCAGTGCCGACACCCATCTGCTGCGCTACCCGCTGCCGTCGTCGTGGTCCGCAAGCGCGGACATTGCGCTGTACCTCAAGGACGAATCGACACATATCACGGGCAGCCTCAAACACCGGTTGGCGCGCTCGCTGTTCCTCTACGGCTTATGCAACGGCTGGATCGAGGAGCACACCACCGTCGTCGAGGCGTCCTCGGGGTCGACGGCGGTGTCGGAGGCGTATTTCGCGGCGCTGCTGGGTCTGCCGTTCGTCGCGGTGATGACCGCCTCCACGAGCGCTTCGAAAGTCAAGCTGATCGAGGCGCAGGGCGGGCGTTGCCATTTCGTCGAACGGCCCGCCGACGTCTACCCCGAGGCTCAGCGGATCGCCGAGGAGACCGGCGGTCATTACCTGGATCAGTTCACCAACGCCGAGCGGGCCACCGACTGGCGGGGCAACAACAACATCGCCGAGTCGATCTTCGGGCAGATGAGCCAGGAGCACCATCCGATTCCGGCGTGGGTCGTGGTGGGGGCGGGCACCGGCGGCACCAGCGCCACGATCGGTCGCTACCTCCGCTACCGGCGCCACGAGACGAAACTGTGTGTGGTCGATCCGGAGAATTCGGCCTTCTTTCCGTCCTACGCCCAACGCCGACGCGACGTCGTCACCGGATCCCCGTCTCGGATCGAGGGCATCGGCCGACCGCGGGTGGAGCCGTCATTTTTACCGGAGATCGTCGACCGGATGGTCAGCGTCCCGGATGCCGCGTCGATCGCGGCGGCGCATCACGTATCGCGGATTTTGGGCCGCCGGGTCGGCCCCTCAACCGGTACCAATGTCTGGGGCGCGTTCGGCCTGCTGGCCGAGATGGTCGCCGCCGGGGTGGGCGGATCGGTGGTCACCCTCATCGCCGACAGCGGCGACCGCTACGCCGACACCTACTACAACGCCGAGTGGCTGGCGGCTCACAACCTCGACCCGAGCGTGTACGCAGGAGACTTGGCCGAGTTCGAACGGTCCTGCGGCTGGGTCTGGTCCGGCTCCTCGGCGGCGTCGTAGTCGCCGGTCACGACCAGCCACAACGCTGCGAGCAGGAAGAATCCCCCGTACACCACGGCCCCCAAAGCGGTCATCATCCGCTCCACCTTTCGCTGCTCGGCATGTCTTTCCAGCCGACAGTTTCCATAACGCCACCGACAAGCCGAATCCATCCCGCGACACGCCGAGAACTTGGACACCGGGGCCGATAAGCCGTTTGGCTTCGCACGGGTCAGGTGCGATACGCTGTCGTGGCTTCACGCGGGGTGTGGCGCAGCTTGGTAGCGCGCTTCGTTCGGGACGAAGAGGTCGTGGGTTCGAATCCCGCCACCCCGACTCCACTTGTTACAGGGACTCTGACCTTTACGGGTCAGGGTCCCTGTCCGGTATGGCGGCCCCCGTGCCGGCACCGGTGTAGAAGTGCACCATGGGTGGTTACTGGTTCGACGTCGGCTTGATCGCCGTCCTGATGGTGGTCAACGGAGTCTTCGCCGGCAGTGAGATCGCGCTGATCTCACTGCGTGAAGGACAGTTGAAGGCGCTGGAACGGCGTGGTACGCGGCGTTCGCGGACGGTGGTCGAACTCGCCCGCGACCCCAACCGCTTCCTCGGCACCATCCAGCTCGGGATCACCCTGGCCGGCTACCTGGCTTCGGCGACCGCTGCGGTGACGCTGGCCCTTCCGGTGGTAGCCGCACTGAAAGGCATTTTCGGCGACGCCGCCGATGCCGTCGGTATCGCGATCGTCACCCTCGCGTTGACCGCAGTGAATCTGGTCGTCGGCGAGCTGGCCCCCAAGCGGCTGGGCATGCAGTATGCGCAGGGGTGGGCACTGGCGATCGCGATGCCGCTGAACGTTCTGGCGATTGCCTCACGACCGGTGACGAAGTTGCTGGGTGCGGCTACCGACGTCCTCGTTCGGCTCGTCGGCGGCAATCCGCAGACCGGTAAGGCGCAGCTGTCCCCCGAGGAACTGCGCGAGCTCGTGGCCGGGCATCCAGGACTGAGCGCTGAGCAGCGCACCATCATCACCGGTGCCCTCGAGATTCGCGAACGTACCCTGCGCGAGGTGTTGGTTCCCCGCCGTGCTGTGGTGACCTTGCCCGACGACATGGACGTGGTAGAGGCACGCAAGGTCTTGGCCCGATCAGGCCATTCCCACGCCCCGGTGGTACGGGACCACGAGCTGGACTCCGCGGTGGGGGTCGTCCATCTCCGCCACCTTCTCGGCGAGCATGCCGCTGTCAGCGACGTGGCCCGCCCGGCCCTCGCGCTTCCGGACAACCTGCACGTCGCGGACGCACTGCGGCGGTTCAAATCCGAACGCCAACAGTTCGCTCTGGTCATCGACGAGCACGGCGGCGTCGCAGGGATCGTCACACTCGAGGACCTACTCGAGGAGATCGTCGGCGAGATCTACGATGAGACTGACCGCGATGTCCTCGCTGTACGGCGCCTGCCGGACGGGACGATCGTCGTTCCCGGGGCCTTCCCCATCCACGACTTGCCCGACATCGGCATCGAATTGGCCGAACCTCACGGAGATTTCACGACAATCGCCGGATTGGTGCTGTCGCGGTTGGGCCGGATTCCGACGACGCCCGGTGACTGTGTCGAACTGCCCGACTGGACGGTGAAAGTGGCCAAGGTCGCCGAACACGCCATCGCCGAAGTGTGGCTCCTACCGGTAGGCCCACGCAGCCACGATCCCGGGACTGGATGACCACTCGAGAGGCGTCATGCCTGCCAGATAGGGACCAATGGCACCCCCCAGCGGTAGCGTAACCCGACTAACGTCCGTCACATGATGAGCGAAGGCGGGGTTGTGTCAGTGAAAGTGGTGGTGGGGTACGACGGCTCGCCCGAGGCCGGCGCCGCCATCGCGGTCTGCGCCCTGCTTCTCCCGTCGGCCCACGGCGTCATCACCCATGTGTGGATTCCGCCGTTCACCGACGGCCAGATCCATCGACGGCTGCGGGCACGGGCACGAACCCTCGATGAACTGACCGAGCTGATCGAGCAGGAAGGCGAACGCGAAGCAGAGCGCGTCGCGGCCATGGGGGTAGCGCTGGCGCGCGCCGCCGGATGGGACGCCGAATCCCTGGTGAAGAAAACCTTCGGCGCAGAGGGCGTGACCATCACGAAGGTTGCCCAACAGATCGGTGCCGATGTCGTGCTCGTCGGCTCACGAGGGATGGGAGGTGCCCGGGCGGTGTTGGGCAGCGTCTCGGACCTCGTGGTGCACTATTGCGACCGTCCCGTGGTCGTCATCCCCCATCCGATGCTCGGAAGTGAATACGATGCGTTGGGCGATGGGCCGGTGGTCGTCGGGTGGGACGGTTCATCCGGCGCCGACGCCGCATTCACCGCGACGGTTCGGTTGTTTCCCCACCGAGACATCGTGTTGGCGTGCGTCAACGATGGATCCGAGATCCCGGCGGACGGCCCGTCAGGTAGTGACCTCCGAAATGTGCGGCGGCTCAACATTCAACCCAGTCTTGCCTTTCGAAACCGCGGTATCACCGATTCCTTGATCGCGGCCGCGAACGACTGCGACGCGGCCGCGATCGTGGTGGGTTCACGGGGACGGTCTGCGGCGCGAGAGATCCTGCTCGGCAGCGTCGCGATGGGGGTCCTGCACCACAGCCATCGACCCGTGATCGTCGTCCCCGGTGAGTGGGAAGTCCCGGTTCGCGCATGACCGAAACCGTTGCACCTCAACGTGGTCCGCGATATCTCCCCGCCCGCTGATCCCCGCAGGCCGACGGTTGTTGCGGCGGAGCGCTACGGCGCCTCGGCCGCCGAGGTCAGCGCCCGGACCACGCTGTGCACGCCGAGATCGACCTTGAAACCGTTGTGCGGCAGCGGCTGCGCGCCCGCCAGCGCCGCGGCGGCGGCCGCTTCGAATACCGGGCGGCTCGGCGGGTTCCCCCGCAACAGGTGCTCGGCCGCGGGCACCCGCCACGGCGTCGCGGCAACCGCACCCAGCGCGATCGCCGCGTCAACGACCACACCGTCGCGAATCTCGACCACGGTGGCCACCGAGACCAGGGCGAACGCATAGCTGTGCCGGTCACGAACCTTGAGATACCAGCCGGCGCGGGATGCGCTGCGCGCCGGCAGTTCGATGCCGGTGATGAGCTCGCCGGGACGCACCGCGTTATCGATGTCGGGCCGCTGCCCGGGCAGCCGGAAGAAATCGTCGATGCCGACGGTCCGGACACCGCCATCGCCCCGGATATGGATGGTTGCGTCCAGACTCGTCAGGGCCACCGCCATATCGGAGGGGTGTACCGCCACGCAGGACGGGCTGGCGCCGAAGACCGCGTGCTCCCGGTGGTGTGCGGCCAGCGCCGCGCATCCGCTCCCCGGGCGGCGTTTGTTACACACGCCGAGCGCGGGGTCCATGAAATAGCGGCAGCGCGTCCGTTGCATCAGATTGCCCGCAGCCGTGGCCCTGTTCCGTATCTGAGTGGTGGCTCCGCTCAGAATGGCGTGCGAGAGCACCGGGTACTTGCCGCGGATCAGCGGGTGATTGGCGACGGCGGTGTTGGTGGCCAGGGCACCGATCATGACTCCGCCGGTGGGTGTCGGTTCGATGTCGGACAAGTCGAGCCGGTTGATGTCGACCACCGCGCTCGGCCGCTCGACATCGCACTTCATCAGATCGACGAGGTTGGTGCCCCCGGCGAGAAACCGCGCGCCCGGCTGCGCCGCGTAATTGAGCGCCTCCTCGACCGAGGACGCCCGGTGGAACTCGAAGGTCTTCACGGTTGGTGTTCCTCGGCGACGGCGGCGATCGCCGCCACGATGTTGGCGTAGGCGCCGCACCGGCAGATGTTGCCGGCCATCCGTTCCCGGATCTCGTCCTCGGTGAGGGGTACCGGCCCGTCAGCAGGAGCACCGCGATGGTCGTCGAACGACGCCGCCGACAGGTCCCCTCGGGCGTGTTCAGCCAACATGGCACGCGCCGAACAGATCTGACCCGGTGTGCAGAAGCCGCATTGCAGACCGTCGTGGTCGAGGAACGCCCGTTGCAGGGGGTGCAGTCCGGAGTCGGGCGCTATCCCCTCGATCGTGACGATCTCGGCACCGTCGATCGAGGCCGCCAGCACCAGACAGCTCAGGACGCGTTCCCCGTCGACCGTTACCGTGCAGGCCCCGCAGAGCCCGTGGTCGCAACCCTTCTTGGTTCCGGTCAGGTGCAGCCGGTCCCGCAGCAGATCCAGCACGGTGGTTCGGACGTCGATCTCCAGCGTGTAGGGCACGGCGTTGATCCGAAGGCTCACGGCGGTCTCGGTCATCGGCGGGGTCCGACGGGCAGCATGAGGTCTTCGACGGTGATCGGCAGCGTGCGCAATCGCTTGCCGGTGGCGTGGTAGATCGCGTTCGCGACGGCGGCGGGTACACCGGCGATACCGATCTCGCCGATACCGCGCAGGGTCGGCCCAGGGACATCGTCGACGGGCTTCTCGATGAGATCGATATCGAAGTCCGGTCGGTCGGCGTGCGTGGGAAGGTAGTACTCCCCGCCGCGCTGCATCTGTTCGAGCAGGGCCATTCCGACACCGAAGGTGATGCCGCCCATCAGCTGGCTGCGCGCGAGTTTCGGGTTCAGCACCGGCCCGCAGGCGAAGGCGGCCGTCCATCGGGTGACGGCGGCCCGGCCGATCTGCTCGTCGACCTCGACCTCGCAGAAATGCGCCCCGAATGACCGGATGCTGGCGCGCTCGTCGATCGCCGGCGATGTCGTCACCGAAAAGGTCAGTGCCGCAAGCTGTCCAGGAGACAGAGCGGCCAACGACTCGGCCGTGAGTGTGGCGCTTGGCGCCACCTCGGTCAGCCGCCGCCGCCACTGGGTCGCCGCCTCGATGACCGCGGCGCCGACGGTGGCGGTGGTCTGGGACGCACCGCTGCGCGGGGTCTCGGGGTAGGACGAGTCGCCGGAGTCGAACACCACCGCCGACAGCGGCAACCCGAGGATGTCGGCGGCGAGTTGGGTCATGACGGTACGTACCCCGGTGCCGATCTCGTGGGTGGCCGAAGCGAACCGCACGCATCCGTCGGCACCGGTGCTGACCCGGCACCCCGCGGACGCGCGGCGGGCCGGAAAGGTCGCGGTGGCCATTCCCCAGCCCACCTGGACGTGGTTTCGCCGCAGGCTGCGGGCGTCGGGCGGCCGGTGCGCCCAGCCGAAGCGATCCGCCGCCGACAGGTAGCAGTCCAACAGATGCTTGTCCGACCAGGGTCTGCCGTTGGTCTGGTCGATGTCGATGTGATTGCGGATCCGCAGTTCCAGCGGGTCTATCCCCAGCTCGCCGGCCAATTCGTCCATGGCGACCTCCAGGGCGAACAGGCCGCTCGATTCTCCGGGTGCGCGCATGAACGACGGTGTGGCCACGTTCTTGCGGTCAACGCGGTGCGAGACCGCCAGCCGCGGCGAGTGATACAGCAGCCTGCTCGACAGCCCGGCCGGTTCGCAGAAGTCCCCGACCACCGAGGTTTCGGTGACCGTGTGGTGAGTGGTGCTGCAGATGAGCCCTTCGGCGTCGGCCAGCAGGGTGACCTCCTGCTCGGTACGGGGGCGGTAACCGGTGGAGTCGAACATCTGCTTGCGGGTGAGCACGAGCTTGACCGGCCGCTGCACCTCGCGAGCCGCGAGCGCGCACAGCAATACGTGTGCCCACAGAAAGACCTTTGACCCGAAGGCGCCGCCCACCAGAGGTGAGATCACCCGAACAGACGATTCGGGCAGACCCAGGCAATGCGCCAGCAGCCGCCTCTCGCCGCTGATCCAGCGGGTGCTGTCGTGCACGGTGAGCCGATCGCCGTCCCACTGGGCGATTGTCGCGCACAACTCCATCGGGTACGGAGCGGTCGCTGCCGTGCGGTATCGCCCCGAGACCTGTACCGGGACAAGGGGTTCAGGAATGCCACCGCCGCGCTGGTCCTGGAGCTTCTCGTCGACGATCTCCACCCAGTGGTCCGGCCGGTAGCTGTCGGAGCGAACAGCTGTATCGCCATCGGCTGGCGCCTGCTGGTATTCCAGGGCGAACTCCGATGCGGCGTAGGTGGCGTTCTCGAACGAGTCGGCGATCACGACGGCGACGTGCTGTCCGACATGGTGCACGCTCATATCCGAGAGGGGAGGTCGACGCTCGACCGGCCAGGTCTTGGTGAAGTCGGTGGGTGGCGGCTTCAGCGGCGGACAGTTCATCGGGGTCAATACGTGCAGCACACCGGGTGCGGCTCGGGCACGCGCCGAGGATTCGGCCATCGACTCGGCGATGATCTCCGCACGGGCAATACCGGCACCGACGAGCACCGCGTATACCGAGCCGGGCACCTCGGTATCGGCCGTGTAGCGGGCCGCACCGGTCACCTTGGCTTCGCCGTCGACCCGGTTCACCGGTGCCCCGACGCGGGGCGCCGCAGGCCCGAGTGCCATGGGGCATCACCTCCGCGCTACGAGCCATCACCCTAGGACCGCCACCGGCCTTCGGCCACCCAACCGCGCGGATCGCCACGGACGCGTGACCAAGTGGGTTTCGTTGGCCAGGCTGCCAGTCGGCACTAGTCGTAGGACACGTTGAGTTCAGTCAACGCGGTGTGGGCCCGACGCTCGACGAAGAGCGGAACGTATTCGCGGATCCGGGCGCCGTTGAACCTGGCATGCAGTTCGCCCACCACCTCGGCGATGGTCGACGCCGACAGGGTCGGATAGCTCAGCGCCAGCCGTTCGATGACTTCCCCGAGCTGCGCCTGTTCGTCCAGCGCCTTGGCCATTACCCAATTTCGCACCACGTTCACCGGCCGTCAACCGGCAAAGCCAGGAAACGACGTTCACCCCCGGGGTTTGCCCCCGAGGGTGAACTATCCCCGCGTCAGAACGATGGCGGCGGCGGCAACGGCGGCGGCCCCGGCAACGGCGGTGGGCCGGGCAGTGGCGGTGAGCCCGGCAGGAACGGAATCCACGGCGGCGGCGGCAACGCCGGAGGCGGTGGCAACGCCGGCGGGCCGATGGCGGGCGGCGGTGGCAGCGGGCCCACCGCCGGCGGCGGCGGCAACGCGGGTGCGCTCAGTGCGGGCACCGCGGCCGCGGCCGGTACCGCCGCGGAGGTCAGGCCCGCGAACGGGTTGAAACCGTTCTGGAATGCCGCGAACACCAGCGCCGATGCCCCAGCCCCAGCCGCCGCGGGCACAACGCCGGCGGCACTATTGGCGATCGGCACCGCGACGGCGGTCGCGATGTTGGCCTGGGTCTGCTCGGTCGCCGAATCGCGCGCCTGGTCCACCGACCGGCCGATGGTGTTGTTGTAGGTGGTCGTCAAGCTGTCGAGATACGTCTGCAGATCCGACCCCTGATCGGCCGGCTGTGCGGGGGCAGCTGATGCCGTGCCCACCGCCGCAAACAACGCCGCCAACGACAATGACGTGGCGGCTACCGCACCCAGCGATGCGTTTCGAAGGCTCATCTCGGCCCCCTTCCTGATGGGGCCATAGTACGGGGCCGAACCACAAATGGACACTTATGGTCTTCTAAGGTTCGACGATTGCACCCAGCAACTCGGGAAGGCTCAGTTCAGGTAGTCGAACGTCGTCATCATCCCGGCTTCCAGGTGGTAGGTGTTGTGACAGTGCAGCGCCCAATATCCGGGGTTGTCGGCCAGGATCGCGATCCGCACCGACTGGTTGGGGAGCACGATCACGGTGTCCTTACGCGCGCCCATCTCGCCATTGGCGTTCAGCACCGCGAAGGTATGCCCGTGCAGATGCATCGGATGCCACATGGCCGTCTTGTTGGCGAACGTCATCATGACCTGCTGACCCTGGTTGATCGCGAACGGCTTGCTGTTCGGGTACGACCCGTTGACTCCCCATTGATAGGTCTTCATGTTGCCGCTGAGCTCCGCGGTCAGATCGACGTCGGCCTGCGTGAACGCCAGCCGCGCCTCCGGTGCGGCGGTGAACATATCGACGGTGCCGATCAGCCCGTCCAGCTCGGGCGGTTTGAATCCCGCGTCGGGCGCGGATCCCGCTCCGGTGGTCAGCAGGGCGCGCGCCAGCGCGTTCTTCCCCTCGGCCAGCGCGACGAGGGGGAACACGCCGTCGCCGACGGTGACGATGGCGTCATAGCGCTCCGCCATCCCCAGGAGGAGGGCATCCACCTCGACGGGTACCACCGGGTATCCGTCGGTGTGGGTCACCGTCATCCGATGTCCGGCGAGCGCGATCCGAAAGGCGGTATCCGCGCCGGCGTTGATGATGCGCAACCGAATCCGCTGGCCGGGCTTGGCGGTGAATGCTGTCGGGGCTTCCGGGATCCTGCCGTTGATCAGATAGTAGGGATAGCTGACGTCACCGGGGTCGCCGCCGAGTAGCTTACTGTCGCTTAGACCCGCGTCGACATCGGCCGCCTCGCCCTTGCGCAGATCGGCGAAGATCTGCCAGGGCGACTTCCCGACGCCGTCGGTCCAATCGTCAAGTACCACAATCCACTCGGCGTCGTAGTCGGCGCGCTCGTTGGGATCGTCGATGATCAGCGGCAGATACAGCCCGGTATCGGCGTTGACGCCGGTGTGCGGATGGGCCCAGTACGTCCCCGGATCGGGAACCGAGAACTTGTAGGTGAACTCGCCGCCCGGCGGGATGTTGGGGGTTGCCGGCTCGACCCCGTCCATGTTGTTGCGCAGCGTGATGCCGTGCCAGTGGACCGATTGCGGCATGTCCAGTTTGTTGGTCACGGCGGCCACGATCTCGTCGCCGACGTTCGCGCGGATCAGCGGACCGGGGACGGCGTCGTGATAGCCCATTGTGTTGGCCACACGCCCACCCAGATCGACGGTGACCGGGCGCGGGGTCAGCGCGACGGTGACGGTCTTGCCACTGTGCGGGCGCGCCGCCTCGGCCGCGTCGATTGCCGCGGTGAGGCTCCCGGGGACTGTGGTCGGCTGGGCCTGCAGCGGCGGAGCGGGGGTGTCGCCCTGTCCACACGCCGCCAGAGCGGCGCCCGCACCGGCGGCCATGGTTGACGCCAAGAATGCTCGTCGGTTCCATAACCAATGCGGAGAACCGGATTCGCTCATACCTACCTCACATTGCCGCCGCGGCCGCCCGCCCGGCGGCCCGACCGGAGAACAGGCAACCGCCGAGGAAGGTCCCCTCCAAAGCGTTGTAGCCGTGTACGCCACCGCCGCCAAAACCGGCGACCTCACCGGCGGCGTACAGACCGTCGATCGGGTTTCCGTCGAGACCCACCGCCCGTGACGATAGATCGGTCTGGATACCGCCGAGGGTCTTTCGGGTCAAGATGTGCAGCTTCACCCCGATCAGCGGGCCCGCGGCCGGGTCGAGGATCCGGTGCGGTGTTGCGGTGCGGCCGATGCGGTCACCGATGTATCGGCGCGAGTTGCGAATCCCTTGCACCTGGGCATCTTTGGAGTAGGGGTTGGCCATCTGCAGGTCCCGGGCCTCGACCTGCGCGCGGATAAGCCCGGGGTCGAGCAGGGGTTCATCGGTCAGCGCGTTCATTTTCGCCACCAGATCGTCGAGGCCGTCGGCCACGACGAAGTCCGCACCATGGCGTTTGAAGGCCTCCACCGGCGCCGGTGCTCCCTTGCTGAGCAACCGCTCTTTGAGGAAGCCGGCGCGGTCCTTGCCGGTGATATCCGGGTTCTGCTCGGACCCCGATAGCGCGAACTCCCGCTCGATGATCTTCTGGGTGAGGATGAACCAGCTGTGGTCGTAGCCGGCGATCTCCGCGGTGGTGCGCAGATAGCGCAGCGTGCCCAGCGTGTCGTAGCCCGGCAGGTACGGCTGCGGTAGCCGCCGACCCAGGGCGTCCAACCACATCGACGACGGCCCGGGCAGGATGCGGATGGCGTGTGCCGGCCAGATCGGATCCCAGTTCTGCACCCCCTCGGTGTAGTGCCACATCCGGTCCCGGTTGACCAGGCGCACCCCGGAGTCGGCGGCGATGTCGAGCATCCTGCCGTCGACGTAGGCGGGCACGCCGGTGATCATCGACTTGGGTGGGGTGCCCATCCGCTGCGGCCAGTACCGGCGCACGATCTCGTGGTTCCCGCCGATGCCCCCGGTCGTGAGGATGACCGCCTGGGCGTGAAGTTCGAACTCACCCAACGGATCCCGATTCGATGGTGCGCCGCGGGGGGCATCGTCGGGAGCCAGCACGGTACCCCGCACACCACTGGCGGTTCCGTCTGCCAGGACAAGTTCGTCGACCCGGTGCCGATGTCGGAAGGTCACCAACCCGCGTTGTGCAGCGTCCAGCGCCGAGGCGACGAAGGGCTCCACCACGCCGGTGCCGGTGCCCCAGGCGACATGGAAGCGTGGCACCGAATTGCCGTGTCCATCCGCGCGCAGGTCGCCGCGTTCAGCCCAGCCGACGGTGGGCAGGAATTTGATGCCGTGCCCGAGCAGCCATGAGCGCTTCTCCCCCGCCGCGAACTCGACGTAGGCGCGAGCCCACCGCACCGCCCAGCGGTCTTCGTCGTCGACCCGGTCGAACTGGGCGCTGCCCGACCAATCGCTCCACGCCAACTCGAAGCTGTCCCTGACGCCGAGTCGCCGCTGTTCAGGGCTGTCGACCAGGAACAGTCCGCCGAACGACCAGAACGCCTGCCCACCGAGGTTCGCCGCGTTCTCCTGATCGATCAGCACCACCTTCTTGCCACGGCTGGTCAATTCATGGGTGGCGACGAGACCGGCCAGGCCGGCGCCAACCACGATGACATCTGCATCCATAGCTCAGAGCCCTTCGGTGTCGAGACAGCCCACGCTACAACTCGGGGCATCCACCGTCCGCGCAGCTGATCAGAGCACTATCGTCGCGACCATGACGGAGATCCGTTTCGACAGCTGGTATCGGCCGCTGGCTACACCGCTGGGCCTCGGCCCGAGCCGTTGCGACGTCACCGTCGCCGACGGCACCCTGCATGTGTCGATGGGCTGGGGTTTCTCGGCCGACATTCCATTGGCGTCCATCACCGAAGCCAAACCTGCCCGCGGACCCTTCCTGGGCTGGGGCGTACACGGCTGGCGCGGACGCTGGCTGGTCAACGGTTCCTCCAAGGGCGTCGTCGAGTTGACCATCGACCCGCCCGTCCAGGCCAAGATCATCGGTGTCCCGACGACGCTGCGCACCCTGCTGGTCAGCGTCACCGACCCTGAAGCCCTCATTGCCGCATGCACCCTGAAGTGACGCACGGGGTTTAGCGTCACACCCGCTCGGCAAAGGTCGATAGGTGACGCGATCAAACGCTGTGAATCATGTTGTGGCGCATAGCCCGCTTACCGGCCGCTGCGAAACCCGCTGATCCGGACTCGCCGAGTCAGTCGGGCGGCTCGTCGCCGGGCAGGTCCGCGACGTCAGGAGCGAGGTCGCGGATGTCCTCGCCGCGCTCGGGACCCGACCCGAGCCGGTCGGCTCTGCGCAACTCTTTGTGGGCGTCGGTGTAGTCGGCGTGGTCGTCTTCGTCGGAAGTCGGATCGGTCATGGCCGTCGGGGTTACCCGCGAGGGGCCGGTTTCAACCCGACGGTGGGCGATATCACGTGCCGGATCCGGCGACGGCGGCGTCGAGCCGAAACCCATCCGCAGCCGAAACGGTGCCAATACACAACATCTTTGGCGCCACTCGGCTCGCGCGTGCCGGATACCCGCACCTCACCCGGGGAAACGGCGCACGACTACAGGCGGGCCTTGACCGCCGCGGACAGCCGCGAACCGTCGGCCTTGCCCGCGGCGATCGCGGTGGCGGCCTTCATCACCAGACCCATGTTCTTCATCGATGGGCGTTCCCCGAGCTCTTCGGCGACCTGGGCGATCGCGGTGTCGGCCACGTCGGCCACCTCGGCTTCGGTCAGCGGGGTCGGGAGGTACTCGTCGATGATCCGGGCCTCGGCATGCTCCTCGGCGGCCAGCTCACCGCGACCGTTCTGGGTGTAGATCTCGGCGGACTCGCTGCGCTTCTTGGACTCCCTGGCCAGCACCTTGAGCACGTCGTCGTCGGAGAGGTCACGCGACTGCTTGCCCGAGACCTCCTCGGTCTGGATCGCCGCGAGCAGCAGCCGCAGCGTCGCGGTACGCAACTTGTCCTGGGTCTTCATCGCTTCGGTGAGGTCCGATCTGAGCCGGTCCTTGAGCTCCGCCATGGTGCAAACGCTACGCGACCGAGATGAGCGGGACGTTGAGAAATGCCCCGCCGGTCGACAGGATGGGCTCATGAGCAACGACGTCGGGAGCACCGCCCGGTGACGGCACCACCTGCCGGACCGCCTGGATGGCCTGGTCAGCCATCGTTCCCGCCGCCCGGGTACCCACCGTATGGGCCAGGGGCCGGATATCCGCCACCCGGATACCCGGCGCCCGGCTACCCGCCACCGCCATACGGCCCACCGGGATACCCCCCTCCGCCATACGGCCCACCGGGGTACCCGCCCCCGGGTTACGGCATGCCGGTACCCATGGCGGCCAAGCCCGGTGTCATCCCACTGCGGCCGCTCTCGCTCAGCGACATCTTCAACGGTGCGGTCGGGTACATCCGGGCCAATCCGAAGGCGACCCTGGGCCTGACCACCGTTGTCGTGGTGGTCACCCAACTTCTGGCGCTGATCCTGCAGCTGGGACCGCTGATTTCCATGGGCGCCAAGGTCGGCGCCCCGACCGGGGAAGAGCTGTCCACCCCGGTGCTCGTGGGGTCCGCGCTGTCCAGCCTCACCACGGCGCTGACCACCTTCCTGGCGGGTATTCTGCTGTCCGGCATGCTCACAGTGGTGGTCGGGAGGGCGGTGTTCGGCGCCAAGATCACCGTCGGCGAGGCCTGGCAGCGGGTGAAGAGCCGGCTGCTGGCACTGCTCGGTTTCAGCGCACTGGAGATACTCGCCGCGATGGTGCTGGTCGGGGTGGTGGCGGGCGTCATCGCCGGAATTGCGGCGGCCGCCAACGGCGCCGCTGCGGTGATCATCGGTATCCCGCTGGTACTTGCGTTGATCGCCGCCCTGACCTACCTGTACACCGCGCTGTCGTTCGGACCGGTGGCGGTCGTGTTGGAGCGAAAGCCCGTGATGGCGTCGATCCGCCGCTCATTCGGACTGGTGCGCAACCACTTCTGGCGAGTCATCGGAATACGGCTGCTGGCCGGACTCGTCGCGGCGGTGATCGCCGGCGCGGTCTCGGTTCCGTTCAGCATCGCCGGACAGGTGCTGCTGCTCGGGGAGACGTCCTCGGGCGGCGTCATCCTGGCGACCACACTGACCGCCGTCGGCGGTGCGATCGCCCAGATCATCACCGCACCATTCACCGCCGGGGTGGTGGTGCTGCTCTACACCGACATCCGGATCCGTGCCGAGGCATTCGATCTGGTGTTGCAGACCGGGGCCGCCGCCGGGCCCGGCGACACGATGGCGGCCGACAATCTGTGGCTGACCCCGTCGAGGTGACGCCATAACACCATGCCCACCATCGACATCGACCGTGAAACCGCGCATGAAGCGGCCCAGCATGAGCTGGCCAAAGCGATCTATCCCAAGCCGTCATTGACCGACCGGCTCGGTGAATGGCTGCAGGAGTTGATCTATCGGGTGATCCTCGAGGGTTCCTCGATCCCGGGTGGTTGGTTGACCATCACGGTGCTGGCCCTCGTCGTACTGGTGGCGTTCATCGTCGCGGTCCGGGTCGCCAGGCGCACGATGCGGACCGACCGCGGCGCGGGTGCCGGACTGTTCGGCGCCCATGAACTCAGCGCGGCCGAGCACCGGGCAACCGCGGAGACGTATGCCACCCAAGGTAACTGGGCGGCCGCGATCCGGCACCGGCTTCGAGCGGTGGGCCGCCAACTCGAACAAGGAGGGCTGCTCAACCCCGTCCCGGGCCGCACCGCCAACGAGCTCGCCCGTGACGCCGGCGAGCTGATGCCCGCATTCGACGGTGAACTACGGCGCGCGGCAGCGGTATTCAACGACGTCACCTACGGTGAGCAACCCGGTACCGAACCCGACTACCGGATGGTCGCCGAACTCGACGATGCGCTGCGTCGTCACGGCGCCCCGAGCACCGCCGACGTGGCCGCTCCCGCCACCCCTGACACCTGGGCACCGCTGCGGTGAGCACCACTATCGGCCAACGCTGGCGCACCGGACGTTGGATTGCCCTGGCGCTGATCACGATCGCGGCGATCGCCGCGGTCAGCGCCTTCCTCACCGCGCCCCGCCCGGGCGGCCGGATGGATCCCGACTCCACCCGCCCCGCCGGTGCACACGCCGTGGTCACCCTGCTTCGCGAGCGCGGTGTCGATGTCGTCGTCGCCGACGACGTAGCCGATGTGGAGCGGGCCGCCCGCCCGGACACGCTGCTGCTGGCGGCAGAGACCTACTACACCCGTGATACGGATCTGCTGAGACGCCTGGCAGCCGTCCCCGGCGACCGCCTGCTGGTGGAACCCACTTCACGCGTGCGGGAGGCGCTTTCTCCCGATATCCGCCTCGGCGGCGCCAGCATGCTCACCATGGAGCCCGATTGCGATCTGCCGGAGGCGAATCGGTCCGGGACAGCGCAACTGGACACCGCCGATACCTATGAGAAGGCCGGCGACATCGATCTGACCCGGTGCTACGGCGGGGCCCTGGTCCGCTACCAGGCTGGGGGCCGCACCATCACCGTCGTCGGCAGCGCGGACTTCATGACCAACGGCGGACTACTCAAACAAGGCAACGCCGCGCTGGCGCTGAACCTGGCCGGCAACCGTCCGCGACTCATCTGGTACGCACCGCAACGCCCCGAGGGTGAAAGCGTCTCGGAGGGCTCTTCGCTGACCGACCTGATGCCCGATGCGGTGGGCTGGATGGTCTGGCAGCTGTGTCTGGTCGTCGTACTGCTCGCCGTGTGGCAGGGCCGCCGGCTGGGCCCGCTGGTCGCCGAGAAGCTACCGGTGGTCGTACGGGCTTCGGAAACGGTCGAAGGACGTGCCCGGCTGTACCGATCCCGGCGCGCCCGCGGGCAAGCGGCCCAAGCACTGCGCGCCGCGACATTGCAGCGACTGGCACCGCGACTGGGGCTGGGCCCCAACGCTTCTCCCGCCGCGGTCGTGGACGCGATCGCTGCGCGCTACCCGGGAGACCCGAACACCGTGCGGCATGTGTTGTTCGGCCCACCACCCTCCACCGATTCCGATCTCCTCCATCTGGCCCACGCACTCGACGACATCGAAAGGCAGGTCACGACGTCGTGACGCATTTTGCCCCACCACCCTCGCCCACCGCCGAGAGCGATGCGGCCCGGGCCGCACTACTGGCCTTGCGCGGTGAGATCGCCAAGGCCGTCGTCGGACAGGACGCCGTGATCAGCGGACTGGTGATCGCCCTGCTGTGCCGCGGCCACGTCCTGCTGGAAGGTGTTCCGGGTGTTGCCAAGACGCTGTTGGTGCGGGCGATGGCCGCGGCACTGCAGCTGGACTTCAAGCGGGTGCAGTTCACACCGGACCTGATGCCAGGCGATGTCACCGGGTCGCTGGTCTACGACGCCAGGACGGCAGCCTTCGTCTTCCGCGAAGGCCCGGTGTTCACCAACCTCATGCTGGCCGACGAAATCAACCGCACCCCACCGAAAACCCAGGCGGCCCTGCTCGAGGCGATGGAGGAACGCCAGGTCAGCGTGGACGGCGAGCCCCGACTGCTACCCGACCCGTTCATCGTCGCCGCCACCCAGAACCCGATCGAGTACGAAGGCACCTATCAGCTGCCCGAGGCGCAGCTGGACCGGTTCCTGCTGAAGCTGAACGTCCCGCTGCCCCCGCGCGACCAGGAGATCGCGATCCTGTCCCGGCACGCCGGCGGCTTCGACCCCCGCGATCTGAGCACCATCCACCCGGTTGCGGGCGCAGCCGAACTCGCCGCAGGCCGCCGGGCGGTGAAACAGGTGCTGATCGCCGATGAGGTGCTCGGCTACATCGTCGATATCGTCGGCGCGACAAGGAATTCGCCATCGCTTCAGCTCGGGGTGTCGCCACGCGGCGCCACCGCACTGCTGGGCACGGCGCGGTCGTGGGCGTGGCTGTCGGGCCGCGGCTACGTCACTCCGGACGACGTCAAGGCCATGGCCCGGCCGACGCTCCGCCACCGGATAGCGCTACGCCCGGAAGCCGAACTCGAGGGTGCCACCCCCGATGGGGTGCTCGACGGCATCCTGGCCTCGGTGCCGGTGCCACGCTAGTGGTCCTCACCGGGCGCGCCGGGCTGATCGCCCTGTTGGGCGTACTGCCGATCGCGCTGTCACCATGGCCGGCAACCACATTCGTGGCCGTGCTGCTGGTGTTGCTGGCCGCGATCGGCGTCGATGTGGCGTTCGCCGGACATCCGGGTGCGCTGCGGTTGACCCGGGCCGGCGATGCATCTGCCCGGTTGGGTCAACCCGTCAACGCCGCCCTGCAGGTACACAACGCCGGATCCCGCCGGTTCCGTGGCGCCTTGCGCGATGCCTGGCCACCCAGCGCATGTGCCGAGCCCCGCGCACATTCGATCGCTGTTCGTGAGACTGAAACACTCACCGTCACAACGGTGCTGCGGCCGGTACGTCGCGGCGACCTGCACTCCGACGGCGTCACCGTCCGCTCGATCGGACCCCTGGGCATCGCCGGCCGCCAGCGGTCCTACCCCGTCACCGGTCAGGTGCGCATCCTGCCACCGTTCCTGTCTCGTAAGCACCTGCCGTCCCGGCTGGCCCGGCTGCGCGAGATCGACGGCCTACTGCCCGTGCTGATCCGCGGCCAAGGCACCGAATTCGACTCGCTGCGCGAATACGTCGTGGGCGACGATGTCCGCTCGATCGACTGGCGGGCCACTGCCCGCCGCGCCGACGTGGTGGTGCGCACCTGGCGACCCGAACGTGACCGGCGGGTGGTGATCGTGCTCGACACCGGCCGGACATCGGCGGGGCGCGTCGGTGTGGATCCCACCGCCAGGGACCCGGGCGGCTGGCCCCGACTGGACTGGTCGATGGACGCCGCGCTGCTGTTGGCCGCGCTGGCCGCGCGCGCCGGCGACCACGTCGACTTCCTCGCCCACGACCGGATCACCCGGGCGGCGGTGTTCGGCGCCTCCCGAACCGAGCTGCTCGCCCAACTGGTGGAGGCCATGGCACCGCTGGAGCCGGCTCTGATCGAGTCGGATGCCACCGCCATGGTCGCCTCCGTGCAGCGCCGGGTGCGCCGCCGGGCGCTGGTGGTGCTGCTGACCGACCTCAACGCCTCGGCGCTCGACGAGGGCCTGCTGCCGGTGTTGCCGCAGCTGTCGGCCCGGCACCAGGTGATCGTCGCGGCGGTGTCTGATCCACGCGTCGATGATCTCGCGGCCGGCCGCTCGGACGCCGCCCAGGTCTACGACGCGGCGGCGGCCGAACGGGCCCGCAATGACCGGCGCACCATCGCCAGCCGGTTGCGGCACAGCGGCGTGGAGGTGGTCGACGCGCCGCCGGAGGACCTGGCGCCGGCCCTGGCCGACCGCTACCTGGCGATGAAGGCCGCCGGCCGCCTCTAACCTCTCTCCCGCGACCAGACGCAAACGTTCCCGACACGCCGAGATTTCGCGCCCGTTTATGTCTGCTCGCCAGGAGAGTTAGCCCGTGGGAACGACGTCGGGGGCGTCCTCGACGTCCCCGGTCTCACCGGCTCGGCCGGCCTTGCGGCCGAAGTAGACGACATAGAACAGGAAGGCTGCCTCGGCGGCCACACCGATGCCGATACGCAGGAAGGTCGGCAGCGGCGACGGCGTCACCAACGCCTCGATCAACCCCGACACCAGCAACACGCCGGTGAGCCCGACCGCCGCCGCGACCACCGCGCGGCCCTGCTCGGCCAGGGCTTGGCTGCGGGGCCGATCACCCGGCGAGATCACTGTCCAACCCAGCCGCATGCCGACCGCGCCGGCAAGGAACACCGCCGTCAGCTCCAACAGCCCGTGCGGGATGAGCAGCCCGAACAGCACGTCGGCCTTGCCGGCGTCCATCATCAACCCACCCATGACGCCGAGGTTGGCGGCGTTCTGGAACAGCACCCACGGGATCGGGATGCCCAGCAGGATCGCGAAGGCGATGCACTGCGCGGCGACCCAGGAGTTGTTCACCCACACCCGCAACGCGAACGAACCGGCCGGGTTCTCGCTGTAATACGAGGCGAAGTCGTGGTTGACCAGGTGTTCGATCTCCGCCGGCGTGCTCAGCGCCGACTGCACCTCGTGGTTTCCGCTCACCCAGATCCCGATGGCCACCGCGACAGCGAAGAACACGATCGCCGTGGCCAGCCACCACCGCCACGCCCGGTAGGCCACCACCGGGAACGACACCGTCCAGAACCGGCCGAACTCGTGCCACATCGGGGCGTGCGCCCCGGTCACGGCCGCGCGTGCCCGCGCCACCAGACTGGACAGCCGGCCGACCAGAACGGAATCCGACGATGCCGAGCGCACCATCGACAGATGGGTGGAGACCCGCTGGTAGAGCTCGACGAGCTCATCCACCTCGGCACCGGACAGCCGACGACGCCGTTTGACCAGCTCGTCGAGCCGCTTCCAGCTGTCCTGGTGAGCGAGCACGAATGCGTCGACGTCCACCCGGCCGACTTTAGCCGGGCGACGATGCCGGCCGGAACGGCCGGAGGCGGGAGGCCGGCACGCCGACACTAGTACCGTTGATCGTCATGGTGCCCGAGACCGTGGTGACCGGGGACGCGGTTGTCCTCGACGTCCAGATCGCCCAGCTGCCGGTGCGGGCCGTCGGCGCGCTGATCGACATCGCCGTCATCATGATCGGCTACATCGTCGGCATCCTGCTGTGGGCGGCGGTCCTCACCCAGCTCGACGATGCACTGTCGGCTGCGATCCTGATCATCTTCACCGTGCTGGCGCTCGTGGGTTATCCCGTCGTCTTCGAAACCGCCACCCGGGGAAGGACACTGGGCAAGATCGTGATGGGCCTTCGGGTGGTCTCCGATGACGGCGGCCCGGAACGGTTCCGGCAGGCCTTGTTTCGCGCCCTGGCCGGGTTCGTGGAGATCTGGATGTTCACCGGTGGCCCCGCGGTGATCTGCAGCCTGATCTCGCCGCGCGGCAAACGCATCGGCGACGTATTCGCCGGCACCGTCGTGATCAGCGAACGAGGCCCCAAGCTGCCGCCGCCACCGGTGATGCCGCCCGCCCTCGCCTGGTGGGCGTCCTCGCTCGAATTGTCCGCGCTGAGCCCCGACCAGGCTGAGCTGGCACGCCAATTCCTGGCACGGGCGCCACAATTGGAGCCATCGGTGCGCGACGAGATGGCCTACCGGATTGCCATCGATGTCGTCGGCCGCATCTCACCACCGCCGCCGCCCGGCGTCCCGCCGCAGTACGTTCTCGCGGCGGTGCTCGCCGAACGGCACCGTCGTGAACTGGCTCGGCTGCGACCGTCCGGACCGCTCCCACCACCGACCCATCCGGCTCCGCCGCCGTCATATCCCAGCGCTCCGCCACCGCCCTACCCCGCCGTCCCACCGCAGGGGCCGGTTGCGCCTGCGCCTGAGCCCCGCACGGACGGGTTCGTGCCGCCGAGCTAGACATCCCACATCGACTCAGAACCGAGAGTGACGGAATCGTCTTAGGCATCGCTCTCACGTCTGACTCGATGTGCCAAGCCGCAATGCCGCCGGAATGCCGTCACGCAGCCGGCGGCGTCGGCTGCTCCCGGTTCCGGCGCGCCGCGGCAACGCTGGCCACCGAGGTGACGCCGATGGTCAGCAGCGCTCCGAGCATCAGCGCCGATGGTTCGCCCGGCGACAGCAGATCCTTCTGGGTGCCCAGGGTGGCCGCGGCAACCGGCACCCCGAGTTGGGCCGCGACACAGTGCGCCAGTACCGCACCCACTCCAAGGCCGACCCCGAGCAGGATGTAGGCGGGATCGTCCCCGAGTTCGCGCACCCGCAGCGAGGCGCCCAGCCAGACGAAGAACAGCGGACTGAACAATCCCTCGGTGATGCCGAACAGCTGGCGCGCCAATCGACGCGGTTCGCCTGCGGCCTTGACCGCCAGGCCCAGCGCGAAACCGGCCAGCATGATCGACACGTGCGTGGTGACCGCAAGGGCGGCGAGCGCGAACAGCACGATCAGGCTGATCCGCAATTCCAGGGCGAACTCGTTGTCCTCGGAGAAATGGTGCAGCCGCTTGCGCAGCCCCCAGCGGTCGAAACCCCACAGCGCACCGAACAGGAGTGCGGCACACAGTGCGATCAGCACCGCCCCGATCGCCGCGGTCACCGCACGGTCCGGGTCGATCACCAAGGGCAGCAGGATGATCGACGTCGCGTCGGCGATCGCGATCTGGGCGGTGACGCTCTTCACCGAGGGCCCGTCGATGCCGAGTGACTGGATGACCGGCAACACCAACGCCGCCGAAGACGAGAACATCAACACCGCATACACGGCGGCGTGGCCGGTGTGGAACACCGTGGCCAACCCGATCGCGAAACCCGTCGCCACGGCGCCGACGAGCACGGCCCGCAATGCCGCCCCCGGAATCGACGAACGCAGAGTGACATCACGGATCGGGACGTGGGTGCCCACCACGAACATCACCAGGGCGAATCCGATGTCGGCCAGCAGGCTGAAAGTCGGATCGGCGGCGTCAACGATCCCGAATCCGGTTCTGCCGATGAGCAATCCGACCGCGAGCTCGCCGATGACCACCGGGATGCGTAATCGCGGTACCGATGCCAGCAGCGGCCCGACCATGCCGACGACCGCGATCAGGGCCAGGGTGGAGAACCCGAAGCTCACGTTGTCCGCCCCCAGGGCAGGGGGCGGCGCGAAACCGACGGGTTCCCGACGGTCAGATAGTGGTCGTCGTGGGCTTCAGGGGCGTCGAGCCAGTTGACCGCCATGGTGTGCTGAGGGTACTCGCACTGTCTACAGGCCAAAGCGTTTCACAAGGACGGACAGCGGGTCGTCACCGTCACGAGTGCCGCGTGGGCCGGGCCGCTCGGGCGCGACGAACACGTCCGGGCGGGTCCATTCGCGCACCGCCCAGCGCTCGGCGATGGCCCACCGACCGTCGCGGCGCTCCATGAGGTCGACGTATCGGGCGCCGGTGGTGAAGTTGGCGCGCCGGTCCTGATCGGGCCGGCCCCAATGCGTTGCCATCAGGTAGGTCTCGCTGATCGCGATATCGTCGCCGACGAAATCGACATGCTGGTTGCCGATGAAATGCATTGTTCCCGCAATGGATTCGAGGTTCTTGTGTAACCACGACACGAACTCGTCAACCGTCCCGTCGAAACCGGTGTGATGGTCGATGCCGTCGGCGTGATACGCCCGTCGCACCAGCTCGAGATCGAGCCGGTCGACGCCGCGACAGTACATCGCCACCACGTCACGAATCGCGTGAATGTCTGCCAGTCGCTCGGGGAGCTCAGACACCGTAGCCTCCGTCGACATCGAGCTTCTGGCCGGTGATGAATCCGGCCCTCGGCGAGGCCAGGAAGCACACCGCTTCGGCGATATCGGTGGCGCAGCCGAAACGTCCCAGCGGTGTGTTCCGCCGAGCGGCCTCGAGTGCCTTCTCGTCGAGGTCGCCGTTCGCGATCAGCCGCTGCGCGTTGCCGTCGACCAGCATGCCGGGGCCCACGCAGTTGGCCCGCACCCCGAACCTGCCCTCCTCGGCCGCGATGCCCCGGATCAGCGCCTCGATGGCAGCCTTCGGAGCGACCGACAAACCGTCGCGAACGGCAAAGCGCCGTGTCGCCGCGGTGGTCACCGCCACCAGGCTGCCGTGTGAGCCGCGTAGGTGCGGTAGGGCTGCGGCCACGACATGGAAGAAGCCGCCGGTGTCGGTACCGAGCTGATGATCGAAGCGATCCGGTTCGAGGGTACTGAGGTGCCGCATCGGCACGTGCGCACCGGCCGCGTGCACGACCGTGTGTACCCCGCCCGCTTGCTCGGCGAATACGTCGACAACCCTCCGTACCTCGGCGGCGTCGGTGATGTCCAGCCGCTCGGCGCCGACGTCATCGGTAACCAGTTCGGCCGCCTTGTCGTGGTTGCCGTGGTAGGTGAAGCCCACCTGGGAACCCCGCGCGGCCAACATCGCGACGATCTCGGTTCCGATCCCGCCGGTGCCGCCGATGACGATCGCCGTGCCAGGCAGCGCGCTGAAGTCACCCATGAGGTCACATCGTCGCAACCGCCCGCGGGCGCTGGTGGCAGCAGTACCGCTAGGCAGGAATCCAGTTGCCGTGGAAGCCGTACGGAACCCGGCGGGGCAGCCGGATCCGGGCGACCGGGTCCCCGGCGAAATCGGACGCGTCGAGGATCACCAGATCGCTGCCGTCGCGCGCGGCGTCGTAGACGTAGCCGAGGTACCAGCCGTTGCTCTCGTCGGCCGGTCCCGATGCCGAGGGCACGAAGACCGCCTCCCCCGGTCCGCCCGGCGCCAACCCGGTGCCGAAGTGGTGTTCGACGGCGCTGCCGGTGGTCAGGTCGTGGCGCACCAGGCTGGCATCGCCGACCGAGACCGAATAGCGGGCCGGCAGGCCGGCCAGCCGGTCGTCGATGCGCGGGAACTCCACCGCCCGGTCGTCGAGCTGGCGCTCGCTGACCGCGCCGGACTGCAGGTCGATCGTCCAGCTCCACAGCACCGCACTTGCGTCGAAACCGCCGTTGTCGCGCCACAGCTCTGGATAGCGAATAGCCTGCAGGACAATCGATTTCCCGTCGGTGCTGTCGTGGGCGTTGGCGACGTGGAAGACGTAGCAGGGGTCGATCTCGAACCAGCGGATCTCGCCGAACGGGTCGTCACGGCGCAACACCCCCAGCCGGGCGCCGTAGTCGTCGTCCCACCGGTAGGGCATATCCCCCTCGCCCTTGAGCGCGATGTCGATGTTGAACACGATCGGCAGGTCCATGAAGATGACGTGTTTCGCGGTCAGGGCGAAGTCGTGCATCATCGTCAGCGCCTTGACGTCAACCGGCCGGTTGATCGTCAGCTCGCCGTTGGCGTCGGCGCGGTGGTAGGTGACATGCGGGGCGAAGATGCTGCCGTAGCCGAAGAAATGCAGTTCGCCTGTGGTGGGACAGATCTTGGGGTGCGCGGTCATCGAGTCGGTCAGCTTGCCGCCGAAGTCGTAGCAGCCCACGGTTTCCAGATCGTTGGTGATCTCGTAGGGGAAGGACGATTCGACCAGCGCGAGCGTCTTACCCGCATGGTTGACGACATGGGTGTTGGCGACCGCCGCGCGCAAGTCGCGGGTTCCGTCCTCGCGGTAGAGCGGGAACGGATCGGTGAAGCTGTCGGTGCGCACCCAGCGGTTGCGGTACCACTTGGCCGCCCCGCCCTCGATACGGACGCCGTGGATCATTCCGTCGCCGGTGAACCAGTGGCCGGTGGCCTCACGCGGGTTCGGTCCGTTGCGCAGATACCAGCCGTCCAGTTCGGGCGGGATGGCACCCTCGACGGGCAAGTCGTTTTCGGAGAGCTCGTCGGGCACCGGCGCGTAGTTGCCGCGCTGGAAGAACTGCCCCTCGGTGGGCAGGTTGGCCGATTCGGTGGTGATGTCCGTCATACCGACCACTGTGACAATCCACTGATGACATGTCAATAGTGAAATATTGCCGGTTCCAGCGCGGGACATTCCACAACTGACATGTCGAGTTCTAGGATGGCCGGGTGAGTCTTCGGTATGCGGCGCTGGGGCTACTGGCACAGCAGCCCGGCAGCGGGTACGACCTGCTCAAACGTTTCGAACTGTCGATGGCCAACGTCTGGCCGGCGACCCAGAGCCAGCTCTACGGTGAACTCAACAAGCTCGCCGACAGCGGGCTCATCGAGGTCAGCGACATCGGCCCGCGGGGGCGCAAGGAATACCGGGTCACCGAGGCGGGCCGCCGGGACCTGTTGCGCTGGATGACCAATCCGGCAGACGACCCGCCGTACCGCAGCGCCGAGCTGCTGCGGGTCTTCCTGCTCGGTGAGATGACAGCCGAGCAGGCCAGGGCCTATGTGGCGTCGGTCGCCGAGCGCGCCGAAGCCGATCTCGTTCGCTACGAGCAGTTGCGCGACGCCGTCGACTGGGACGACAGCGCCGCTAATTTCTACGGACGCGCCGCCCTGGAATTCGGGTTACGCGCCGAGGCGATGGAGGCCGACTGGGCCCGCTGGCTGATCGAGGAGATCGACAAAAAGTTCAACTGACCGTTGCATCGCGATAGTTTCCGATATATCGTCAACGTATCGGAAGCGCATTCGGCGTTTCCTGACCAGAAACGAGAACTTTCATGAACACCCCATTTCCCCAGTTCGGCGGCCCAGACATGGGTCGCCCGGGCTTCGGCCCCGGTTTCGGCTTCGCCCCTGCGGGCCGGTCCCGCCGCCACGACCGCCGTGAGTTCCGCAACCAACTGCGTGAGCAGTTCCGCGAGCACGCCGGCCACGACGGTCCTCCCTTCGGCCCGCGCGGCGGGTTCGGACCCGGGTTTGGTCCCGGGTTTGGTCCCGGCTTCGGCTTCGGTCCCGGTGGTGGACGCGGCGGTCGCCGCGGACACGGCCGTGGCCGCGGTAAGCGCGGCGACGTGCGCGCCGCCATCCTCAAGCTGCTGGCCGAGCGGCCGATGCACGGCTACGAGATGATCCAGGAGATCGCCGAGCGCAGCCAGGATCTGTGGAAGCCGAGCCCCGGCTCGGTCTACCCGACCCTGCAGCTGCTGGTCGACGAAGGTCTGCTGGTGGCAAGCGAAACCGAAGGCAGCAAGAAGCTTTTCGAACTGACCGATGACGGTCGCGCCGCCGCCGAGAAGATCGAGACCGCGCCGTGGGACGAGATCACCGAAGGCGCCGACCCCGGCCAGGTCAACATCCGCGCCGCCGTCGGCCAGTTGTTCGGCGCCGTACGGCAGGCGGCCTTCGCCGCCAACGCCGAGCAGCAGCAGCGCATCATCGACATCGTCAACAATGCGCGCCGCGAGATCTATCAGATCCTCGGCGAATCCGAGTAGAACGATCTGCGCGAGCAGTCACAAAAACCCCGCACGCCTCGGCGTGTCGGGGTCTTTTGTGACTGCTCGCGGGCTAGACCTCGACCCAGTCCAGCGTGCGCTGGACCGCCTTGCGCCAGCCGGCGTAGCCGGACTCGCGCTGCTCGTCAGTCCACGCCGGTGACCACCGGCGGTCCTCCTGCCAATTCGCCCGCAGGTCATCGGGATCGGACCAGAATCCGACAGCCAGCCCGGCCGCGTAGGCCGCGCCCAACGCCGTCGTCTCGGCGACCACTGGGCGCACCACGTCCACGCCCAGTACATCGGCCTGGATCTGCATGCACAATTCGTTCTGGGTGACGCCCCCGTCGACCTTCAGAACCTCAAGGTGCACACCGGAATCGGCTTCCATCGCGTCGACGACATCGCGGCTCTGGTAGCAGATCGCCTCCAACGTCGCCCTGGCCACGTGGGCATTGGAGTTGTAGCGGGACAGTCCGACGATCGCCCCGCGCGCATCCGAGCGCCAGTACGGGGCGAACAATCCCGAGAACGCCGGCACGAAATACACCCCGCCGTTGTCGGTGACCTGCGCGGCCAGCGTCTCACTCTGTGCGGCGCCGCTGATGATACCCAGTTGATCGCGCAACCACTGTACGGCCGATCCGGTCACTGCGATCGAACCCTCAAGGGCGTAAACGGGTTTGGCTTCTCCCCCATCTCTGGGCGCGAACTGATAGCAGACCGTGGTCAACAGTCCGTTGTCACTCCGCACGATCTTCTCACCGGTGTTGAGCAGCAAGAAGTTTCCGGTGCCGTAGGTGTTCTTGGCCTCCCCCGGCGCCAGGCAGACCTGCCCCACCATCGCCGCCTGCTGGTCGCCGAGGCTGGCGGTCAGCGGCACCTCACCGTCGGCGGGACCGTCCGGGTGGGTCATCCCGTAGGGGTCCGGCGACGAGGACGGCCGGATTCGCGGCAACATCGCGCGGGGAATTCCGAAGAGCGCCAACAGTTCGTCGTCCCAGTCCAGGGTCTCCAGGTTCATCAACATGGTGCGGCTGGCGTTGGTGACGTCGGTGATATGCACCCCGCCCTGAGTCCCGCCGGTCAGGTTCCACAGCACCCAGCTGTCGGCGGTGCCGAACAGGGCGTCCCCGCGTTCGGCGTCGGCACGTACGCCGTCGACGTTTTCCAGAATCCACTGCAGCTTGCCGCCGGAGAAGTAGGTCGCCGGCGGCAGACCGGCTTTGCGCCGGATGATGTCGCCCCGACCGTCGCGGTCCAGAGCCGCCGCGATGCGGTCGGTGCGGGTGTCCTGCCACACGATCGCGTTGTAGTACGGCCTGCCGGTTTTGCGATTCCACACCAGCGTGGTCTCCCGCTGGTTGGTGATACCCAGCGCTGCCAAATCGGCCGCGGCCAGCTTGGTCTTGTTCAGCGCCGACATCACGACCGTCTGGGTGCGCTCCCAGATCTCCACCGGGTTGTGCTCGACCCAGCCGGACTGCGGCAGGATCTGCTCGTGTTCGAGCTGGTGCCGGCCGACTTCGGCGCCCTTGTGGTCGAAGATCATGCAGCGGGTACTGGTGGTGCCCTGGTCTATCGATGCGACGAAGTCGGCCAACGGTGCTCCTCTGACGTGGGGTGCTGCCGGCCCGGCCGGCGTTCCTCCATGATGGCCTACATGGCAGAGCAGATCACCGACATCGCCGACATGCCCCGGGGCGGCCCGGATGCTTCCTGGCTGGACAGGCTGCTGGAGACCGACTGTCCCGAATACCTCGACCGCGACGACGTAGACGACGACGTCAAGCGCGGAATCGTGGCGGCCCTGGACCGGATCGGCACCTTGTTCGGAGAACACGACCGCAACGCCGAGCTGGTGCTGCGCGAGGTCGCCGACATCGCCGATCCCGCGATTCTCGAACTCGGTGCGGGCCATGGGGCGTTGTCGCGCAAGGTCCTTGAGCAACACCCCACCGCTCACCTCACGGTCTCCGACCTCGATCCCGAGTCGGTGGCGGCGATGGCGGCCTCAGACTTGGGTGACAACTCACGGGCGACGGTCGCGGTAATCGACGCGACCGCGATCGACGCCGCCGACGGGTCGTTCGATCTCGCGGTCTTCGCACTGTCGTTTCATCATCTGTCGCCGGCCCAGGCGGCGAGGGTCATGGCCGAAGGCACCCGGGTGGCCGACAAGCTACTCGTCATCGATCTCCCGCGACCGCCCTCGACGGTGCACCTGCTCAGGTTGGCCGTCATCGCGCCGTTCGCATTGTGGTGGCCCTTCGCCCACGACGGCCTGATCAGTTCGCTGCGCTCGTACAGCCCCTCGGCGCTGCGGGCGTTGGCCGACCACGCGGGTGTCGACGTCGCGATCGGCGCCGGCCTTCTCGACCCCCAGGTGGTGGTGGCGCGACGACGAAGCTGATCCCTACCCCTGTGCGCTTTTCCCCGTGATGCGGGCCAGGAGCTGCTCGGTATGCCAGAGTTGTTCGTCGGTAGGCGTTGCGCCGGGTGCCAGAAACGGGGTTCCGTCCCGGTAATCGAGCGGCCCGGTGAACAGCGCTAGGCCACCGGCCAATTCGTCGGTGAAAGCGTGTAGCTGAGCTGCGTGCAGTGGGCTGAGTGCGGGCCCGTTGCGGAAGCCCACCAGGCCGCCGTCGGGGCCGGTCAGGTGGTCCCAGTCCGGAGCGATCCAGTCGAACGACTGTCGTAGCTCGCCGGCGCGTGCCGCGGTGATCAGTCGAAGATACTCAGGACCCCAATTGAGGTAGTTCACGCCCAGGCACGCCACGGTGGCGTCAAGGCAGGCCCGCTCGGTGTCGTGGGCCACCGTCCACACGGGCGTGCCTGCGGCGCTGGCGGTTTCGGCGGCAACGATCGGCTCGGGGCTGTCGATGCCCGACACGATCACATCGTTTCCCTGCGCGATCATGTCGGCAGCGACGGTGGCGGCGTCGAGGGTGACGCCGGGGATACTGACCCAGAAACCTATCCAGGTGACCGACAGCGCCACCGCGTCGGCCGATTGATTCCGGTAGTTCTGCATGCAGTACCGGGCACCCAGGTAGGTCGAGTTGACCATCCTGCGTGTCTCGTCGTTGATCAGCGGGCCCAGGTAGGCGATCTTCCCGGTTGCGGTCCGCAATGCCGCCGCACAGCCGGCCAGCATCTTGGCGTACTCGGTGCGACCCATCAGGTTGACGACGTTGGGCGGGGACTTTCCGGCGAGCACATTGTCACCGGAGGTGTGTACGAAGTACACGTCGGGATGTGCCCTGGCGACCGTGTCGGTGGCGTCGGCAAACTCCGCGGAGTTGGTGATCACGAACTTCGCGCCCTGGTCGATCAGTTCCTCGGCCGCCTGTTCGAGGGTCGCCTCCGGCCGATCGGTCGGATTGAGCACGTCGACGTAGATGAATCGGGTTCCGGGTGAGTGCTCGACGGCGTATCTCGCTCCCTCGAAGTGGCTTTGATTCCAGGAGTCGTCGTCGACCGGGCCGGTCAGGACCATGCCGAAGGTGTAGTCGTCGCCGCTGCTGGCGGCCTTGGTCACGGCGATGCGGTCCGGTGCGGCGGAGGGGTCGACCGAGGCCGGCGGGCCGCTACACGCGGACACCACGGCGCACAGCGCCACCAACGCGCGCAGCCAACGGCGGTTCGTCCACATACGATCAACTGCTGCTGATCGTGATTTCGATGACGTCGATGGTGTCGTCGAGGGCGTTGCCGACGTAGACGAAGTAGACGCCGGCGCTGCCGTCAACGACGGCCAGGCTGGCGGGTCCGGAGCCGGCGTCGATGGTTCCGGCGACTTCGGCGGAGTCGATGCGGATGACGGTGATGGTGTCGTCGTGGAAGTTGGCGACGAACGCGTATTCGCCGTCACTGCTGATGACGACATCCGACGGCGCAGAACCCACAGCGACGGTGGAGGTTTCGCCGCTCGCGGCGTCGTAGATCGTCGCTGTGCTGTCACCGGCATTGGCCACCACGACCGTCTGACCGTCGGCGGTGGCCGCCACCGCCGACGGGTAACTGCCGACCTCGACAACGGGGTTCGCCACTCCGGACGGGACAGTGGAGGTCGGGCTCTCGTACGGGGTCAAGTATCCCTCGATGTCCACGACGTAGAGATAGGCCACGCCCGTGGTGCTGTCGTAACCGTAGGCGATGTCGATCGGAATGTAGGTGGCGTCGGCGGCGCGAGACAGCGCATTACCGTCGCTGAGGTCGATGAGGTCCACCGCGGTGGCGCCCTGGTCGACGACGTAGAGCCACTCTTCGCTTTCGTCGAGGGCTAGCCGGGTGGGGATGCCGTCGGTGGTGACGCTCGACTGGCTATCGGTGTGGATGTCGTACACCCACACCGCGTCGGCGGTGGGTTCGGTGACGTAGACAAAGGTGGCGTCGGAGTTGAGCAGGATTCCCAAGGCCGGTTCGTACAAGGCTATTTCAGTCAGGTCGTCCTCGCCCAGGGCGCTAGAGACACGAACGGCCTCTTCGCCCGAGTAGCTGGTGGCCCACAGCGTGAGGCCGTCCGCACTGAGCGCCAAACCGCGCACGTCGTCGAGGTCGGTACTGGCCTGGATGGCTCCTGCCGCGGTGTAGCCGGTGGTGCTGGCCAGGTCGACGTCCGACTGCGAAGTCGTCACGGCGATCAGTGACGCCGCTGAGGTCGTCTCGTCAGAATCAACCTCTTTGGCCACATAGCCGCAGCCGTCGTCGGCGCAGCTGACGTCCCATTCGGCGTCGCCCAGGGAGGTGCCGTCGGACTCGGCGGAGACGACCTTGTAGGTGGTGTCCTGGAGTTCCCACTCGGCATATTGGAGGGTGACGTCCCAATCTCCCTCGATCACATAGATCGGGTATGCCGCGTATAGCGAGCCCGTGGAGTCGGCCGGGACATCGGTGATCTGCAGATCGTAGGTCTTCGACCAGTCATCGGAGACGGTGTAGCCGAATGCCTCCAGTATCGCGGTGTCGATGGTGTCGAGCACCGTGTCCTGCTGCGTGGAGCTCAGGGCCACACTGTAGGTGGTGGAATTGGTGACGGTTTCCTTGGACACCGTTGAGTTAGCGGCCGTGCCGGAGGTGTTGTAGTAGGTGAAGACCGGATCGGAGCCGTAGTCGGTGTAAGACGGGGAGCTCGCTGTAACCGTGAACGTGCACGTCGCACCGGATGCGCTGCACACCGTGTTGAGGATGTCGGCCTGCTTGGCCGCATCATCGGAGTCATAGATCACCGACGCGCCGATGGCGTCCGACATCCAAGACTCGGTGTAGTCGTCGTAGTCACCCGACGAGGTTTCGATAACCGTCGTCGACTCCTCTACCACTCCGCATCCATGAAGGCCACTTGCGGACTGGCATCCGGACACGGAGTTGGCGCCACCCCCCGGATTTGCCTTGAAGACATAGACGCTGATGGTTTCGTTGTTGGTGTTGTCGTCGTTGGGCAGGCCGACGAAGACCGGGTAGACCTCGTAGCCCTCCTCGACTTTGATCGTCGCGGACTCACCGGGCTGGTACATCGCGCCTACGACCGGATAGTCCTCCACGTTGCCCGGATCGGCGGCCAGGTCAGTCTTGTCCCCGCCGACGGCGAAACCGGCGAACATGACCGTTTGGCTGGAGAAGTTGTCGTAGGTGTAGGTGTAGTAGTCACTGTTGCTGGAGCTGGTGCTCAGGTCGCTGCCCGTCAGCGCTGCGGTGTCAATAAGGCTGGCGCTCGCCGGCGGTTCGGCGACTGCTGTGACGGAAATGGGTTCGTCGACTGCGAGCAACCCGTTCTCATCGGAGAGGGCGACGTCAACCCGAACAGTGTGGATGGTGACGACGCCGTTCACCTTTCCGGCATCGACAATGCTGATGTTGACGTGGTCGAACGTCTCCAGGCCGAACTCGGCAGCGTCAGTGGTTTGGGTGTACAGGTAGTTGCCCGCCTCATCGACAGTGAGCTCACCGTAGGCGCCCGGTCTGGCGACGTAGTACTTCAGGTCGGCGTCGGCGCTTTTGGCGTAGTTGAGGCTGCCGGTGGCAACGGTTTTGCCGTCGACGGTGCTGTGGGTGATGTCGTGGTCGTCGACCGATCCAACGGTCACCGTGGTGAAGGTCGACCGCCGGGTGAACAGATGCACGGCCTCGTCGAAGACCCTGACGGTGAATTGATCGGTTTGGCCTTCGGCGAGGTCACCGGTGTACTTGAACCGGCCGTCGTCGAGCAACTCGACGGTACCCAGCTCGGCGTCGTCGACGAGCTCGTAGCGCACGCGGTTGCCTTCGGTGTCGGCGCCGTTGAGGTCACCGATGAGCTCCCCGTCGACGGTCAGGCCGTTGGCGCTCTGGTCGTAGTTTGTGGTGGGGGCCTGGTTGAAGAAGGTGTGTTCGATCTCGCGGCGCACCCAGGCCAGCACCGCCAGGCCGAAGGGCTGGCCGGGATTGGCGTTGGGATCAAACCCGAACCAGCTCAACACCCGGGCGAGCACCGCGCGCAGTAAATTAGCCGGCAGTAGCCGACTCGTCGACGTCAGCGCGGGCATGGCAGGCGAAGCGGTGGTCGCGGCCGCGACCCGATCGACAGCGGTCACGGCGGGCACCGATGCCGACGATCCGCTCTTCGTGGTGGCGGCAGAAGGTGTGGACTTGCGCGCCGACCCCGCGACGGCCGGACCGGAACGACCGTTGACGGCGCTGGTCTTGGCGCCGGTCGCGGCGCTCGCCTCGGCTTTCCGCGGCCCCGAGCGCAGTCCGGCCGACACCGCCCCACCCGAGCTGCGAACCGTCGCCGCCGGCCCCGCAGCGTTGGCCACCCCCGAGGGCCCAACCTCCGAGCGCGGAACACCCGAGCTCGAAACCTGGCTGCGGCCAGCCGAATTCCTACCCAGCACCGAACCCTTACCCGACGACTTCGTCGCCGACGGCGAACCCTGCTCCGACGACCCCACCGACGAGGACGACGAGTCCGAGTCATCAGCGGCGGCGACCGCGCCGCTCGACAACCCCACCCCCACCCCCAGCGCCACCGCGATCGCGCCGACCCGCCCAACGTATTGCCCGTAGCGCGAGGGGCAGGCAGCCGGTGTCCATGGGAGGTGATCCACCCGCCGGATATCGGGGCGGCTCGCGTCAGTCGCAGTATTTCGGAAAATGCACGATGCGCTCATCATGCCTCCTTGGAGGTCTCTTCAATAGACCGACGCGCGTGTCGCTGTTTGCTGGAGAATTCCTATTTCAGTAGCATCGCATAGAAGGAAGGTCCGATCGGCAGTTTTGGAGAAATCCGTTAATCCTTATGACGTGCTCAGATGCCGATTTCTAGCAAATATTTCCACTGAATTGGAATAATTATTGGTTAGATTAATTATTTACTTTTTCGTTTGCCCGATAACGCGTGCTTTTTGCATACGAAATAACCTTGGCACCGCGGCGTCCACGTGCGAGCCCGTTCCAGACCTTGATAGAGCAACCGGCCCTGTACCTCACCGTTCGAATGCCGGGTACTACTGGCCCGATGGCGCCGGGATCTCGGTGATTCGCTTGCGCGGCATCCCCCGAACCGGTTGCATCAACGCCGTGGGCGAAGAGGTCAAGCACGCCAGCTACAGCCGGGCACACCGGCAGGAGTACCGGCGCAAGGTGCAGCTGTGTCTCGACGTGTTCGAAACGATGCTGGCGCAGTCCAGCTTCGACTTCGACCGCCCGCTGACCGGGATGGAGATCGAGTGCAATCTGGTCGACGATGACTACCATCCGGCGATGGTCAATCAAGAGGTACTGGCCGCGATCGCCGACCCGGCCTATCAGACCGAATTGGGCGCCTACAACATCGAATTCAATGTTCCGCCGCGCCCGCTGCCCGGCCGCACCGCGCTCGAGCTGGAGGCGGAGATCCGCGCCAGCCTGAATGCCGCCGAGACCAAGGCCAACACCGACGATGCCCACATCGTCATGATCGGCATCCTGCCGACCCTGATGCCGCAGCACCTCACCGGCAGCTGGATGAGCCCGTCGCTGCGCTACCAGGCCCTCAACGACTCGATCTTCACCGCCCGCGGCGAGGACATCCTCATCGACATCACCGGGCCCGAGCGGCTGAGCCTGCACTCGGAGTCCATCGCTCCCGAATCCGCTTGCACCAGTATGCAATTGCATCTGCAGGTGTCGCCCACTGACTTCGCCGCGAACTGGAACGCGGCCCAGGTGCTGGCCGGCCCTCAGCTGGCTCTCGGCGCCAACTCGCCCTTCTTCTTCGGACATCACTTGTGGTCGGAAACGCGCATCGAGCTCTTCGCGCAGGCCACCGACACCCGGGCCGACGAGCTGAAGGCCCAGGGGGTGCGCCCGCGAGTGTGGTTCGGGGAGCGCTGGATCACCTCGATCTTCGACCTGTTCGAAGAGAACGTCCGCTACTTCCCCTCGCTGCTGCCCGAACTATCCGACGAGGACCCGATCGCCGAGCTGGCCGCCGGGCGGACCCCGCACCTCCCCGAGCTCAGGCTGCACAACGGCACGGTGTACCGGTGGAATCGGCCGGTCTACGACGTCGTCAACGGCCGCCCGCATCTGCGGGTGGAGAATCGGGTGTTACCCGCGGGACCGACTGTCGTGGACATGATGGCCAACTCCGCGTTCTATTACGGTGCACTGCGTGTGCTGTCCGACGAGGACCGTCCACTGTGGACCAAGATGAGTTTCACTGCCGCACACGATAATTTTGTCGAAGCGGCGCGGCACGGTATGGATGCCCGGCTGTACTGGCCCGGCCTGGGTGAGATCACCCCCGACGAGCTGGTCCTGCGCATCCTGCTCCCGATGGCCGATGAGGGCTTGCGCCGCTGGGGGGTGGCCGGGGAGGTGCGCGAACGCTATCTCGGCGTGATCGAAGGCCGGGCCAAGACCGGGCGCAACGGATCGGCGTGGCAGGTCGCGACAGTGGAGGCGCTGCAACGGCAGGGCATGACGCGCCCGAGAGCACTGGCCGAGATGCTGCGTCGCTACTGCGTTCTGATGCACACCAACGATCCGGTTCACACTTGGGACGCTGTCGCCGAGTAGGTTGTGGGCCATGGATTCTGAGTTGATGGATTGGGACAGCATCTACCGGGAGGAAGGCGCCTTCCCCGGCCCGCCGCCGTGGAACATCGGCGAGCCGCAACCCGAGCTCGCCGTGCTGATCCGGGATGGGAAGATCAACGGCGATGTGCTTGACGCAGGTTGCGGGCACGCCGAGTTGGCGTTGATGCTCGCAGCGATGGGACACACCGTCGTGGGGATCGACCTGGCGCCCACCGCCATCGCCGCAGCGACCAGGGCCGCGCAGGAACGCGGTCTGAGCAACGCAAGCTTCGCGTGCGCCGACATCACCTCGTTCACCGGCTACGACGGCCAGTTCAACACGATCGTCGACAGCACGCTGTTCCATTCCCTGCCGGTCGAAGCTCGCGAGGCCTATCTGCGTGCCATCCACCGAGCTGCCGCACCGGGCGCCCAGCTCTACATCCTGGTGTTCGCGAAAGGCGCCTTCCCGCCCGAGCTGGAGACCAAGCCCAACGAGGTCGACGAGGACGAACTGCGGAAGGCGGTCTCGAAGTACTTCGTGATCGACGACATCCGGCCGGCCACCATCCATGCCTACCAGCCGGAGCTCCCCGACATCCCCGCCGGGGCGGTGCCGCCCGACCTGGACGACAAGGGCCGGGCGAAGATGCCGGCCTTCCTGCTCAGCGCGCACAAGGCGAGCTGAATCTGTGGATTGCGCCAGGGAGCAGCGCAATCCGGACCCTTGCACTTCCGCGGCCGCCGCGTTTGTCCCATCGTCTGATCGCCGTCCGCGAAGTCTGGACACCCCCTCGATGATCCAAACCGGTTTCATCCCAATGTATTCCGGTTCCAACGCGGCCCATTGGGAACTGCACGGATGAGCTCCGGCCCAGGCGGTGGCCGGCTTGCACTGCGGGACGGCCAGGTTCGCATTACGATCGGTGAATGCGCGACCGAATCAGCGAGCGCCATATCGTGTGCGAAGTATGTACCGCGTCAATCGATCTGACCGTGCGTGCCGACGGCAGGGTCAGGTTCGAGATCCACGCGACCGAGGAGTTGCTGGTCGACTACGGCTGGCTGCCGACAACGCGGGGGGCGTACTGCCCCGATCACGCCCGTCGGGTGCGCGGCAACCAATCCTGAGCGCTACGCGGCCGCCGCGATCGCCTCGTCCAGGAATGGTCTGACCACTGCAAGGAACTTCTGCGGCTGCGACGAGAACGGCAGATGCCCGGTGTCCTGCACTTCCAGGCGCGAGCCGGCAATGGCGCGCGCAGTGCCGCGGCCGAACCGCACCGGGATCGCCGTGTCGCGCGCTCCCCACACGATCAGGGTCGGCGCGCTGATCCGCGGCGCGCGACCCCGCAGGTCCGCATCTGCGGCGGCGAAACTCCGCCACAACGCGGCGGCCAGCCGGACTCCCTGGTCGGTGTTCGCGCGTTCGGTAACGCGGCGTAGGACGGCTTGGTCGTTGTCGCTCTGCGCACCTAGGTAGCTGCGGACGAAACGCGGAAGCACCCTGCGCATAACCGCGGGCATCCCAAGGATCCGGCAGTACATGTTGGTCAGCGGGCCGCCGAGGAAGCCACCGGTGTCGACCAGAACCAGCGCGGCGACTCGGGTCGGGTCGGTGATGGCCAGCCGCGCCGCGCAATAGCCCCCCACCGAGCTTCCGATGAATACCGCCGGCGGCAGGTCGAGCGCGGCGACCAGGTCTTCGAGGATATCGGCATATAGCGCCGCGCTCGGGGTCGACGACGGTGCCGGCGATTCGCCGTGGTCCGGCCAGTCCACGGCGATGACCCGATAGTCACGGACGAGTTCGGGCTTGATTGCGTCAAAATCGTGCCGGTCGTGCAACACCGCGTGCAACAGGACGACGACGGGTCCGGCGCCTTCATCGCAGTAGGCCACCGGGCCCACCCTGGTCGACACAGTGGACATCGTTGCTCCTTTCATTGACCGACCGGTCGGTCAACTAGATGTTATCGTCGTAACCGTGGCACCACAACCCGCAATCGGCCGCAAGGCCGCCGCCGCGGCGACCCGCACCAAGCTGATCGAGTCCGGCCTGCGCCTGGCCGAGCGCACCGGGCTCACCGGACTGAGCGTGAACCAACTGGTCGAGGACGCGGGCGTCTCCAAGGGCAGTTTCTTTCACCATTTCGGCGACCGGGCGAGCTATCTACTGGCGCTGCACCGCGAATTTCACGACCACATCGCCGAGCTCATCGATCGGGCGATCGGTGAACTCCCGCCCGGCCGCGACCGGTTGATGGCGGGGGCGCGGGTCTACCTCGACACGTGTCTGCAGCAACGTGGCATCCGGGCGCTACTGCTGGAGGCCCGCGCAGAACCCGCTGTCGCAGCGGAGATCGGCCGGCGCAACGCCGAGTTCGCAGGTAAGTGCGAGGCGGACTTCGAAGTCTTGGGGCGCCGGCATCCGTTGGAAAGCGCCCAACTGTGGGTCGCCATGACCGCCGAAGCTGCGCTGATCGAGCTCGCCGAGGGGTCGGAGGCCCCATCCGTGCGCGCGGCACTCGATGAGTTCTTGGGCTGAGCCGCTTCAGGTTACGGCGCGCAGCGCGGTGACGAACCTCTCGAGATCATCGGTGTAGGCGTCGACGTGGGGTGAGACCCGCAGCACCGGTGTCGTCATCTCCAGTGGTGCCCGCTCGACACCGGCCGCCGTTGTCACGATGCCATGCTCGGAAATCAGCCGGGCACGAACCTGCACCGGATCAGCTCCGTCGGTCGGCGCCAGGGTGGTGATCGCGGTGGGCTCATCCTCGGGTTCCACCACCCGCCAGCCGGCGACGTCGGCGAGCATGGTGCGAGTCAGGGATCCCAGTGCGGCCAGCCGCTGCCGTACCAGCTCCGGACCGGCCGCCAGATGCTGACCAACCGCCACCGAGAAGCCCACCCGCGCAGCAATATTGGCCTCCCCGATTTCCAGGCACTGCAGCGCCGAGAGCGAGCCGGCCCACTCCGGGGACTGCAGCAGGTCGGCCAGGGCCGGCCGAACGGCCAGGACACCCACCCCGCGCGGGCCGGCCAGCCACTTTCGCGACGAGGAGTACACCGCATCGGCGTCGGCGACGCAGTCGATCTGTGCGAGCGCTTGAGCGGCGTCCACAACCAGCGGGACACCGACGTCCCGGCACACTTCGGCGATCGCCGAGACCGGCTGCACGACACCGCGATGGCTGCCGACCGCGGTCAGGTGCACCATCGCCGGCGGGTTGTCCGCCAACACGGTGCGCGCCGCGTCAGGGTCCACCCGGCCCAGATCGTCGACCGGCAGCGCCCGTCGCGCGAACCCGCGGGCGAAGAATGCCGCGAGGTTGGGCCCGTACTCGCCGGGCAGGCAGGCCACCGTGCGTTCCATTGGCCACGCACCGAGTAAAAGCTCGAGCGCGTTGCCGGAGCCGGTGGTGAAAACCACGTCTTCCGGTGACAGTCCGGTCAGCGCGGCTATCCCGGCGCGGCCCGCGTCCAACAGCGATGCGGCCGCCTCGGCGGCGACGTACCCGCCGACCTCGGACTCGTGGCGGGCGTGCGCCGCGGCGGCCTCGATCACCGCCAGGCTCTGCCGCGAACACGCGGCGCTGTCCAGGTGTACACCGGCGGCGGGCAGCCGGGCATCACGCCAGTTCTGCGCCAGCGTTTCCGGCGTGCTCACTTCACCGCCAGCGACAGGCCGAAGTCACCCGCCGGATCGGTCCACCAGTGGGTGCGGCGCAGCCCAGCCGCGGCGAGTTCCTCCGCAACGGCCTCCGGCCGGAACTTGCACGACACCTCGGTCAGCATCTCCTCCCCTGCGGCGAAGTCAACCTGCAGCCCCAATGATCCGATAGTCGCCTGCTGCGAAGTCGTTGCCCGCAGCCACATCTCGATGCGCTCCTCGGCGGTGTTCCAGCGTGCGACGTGTTCGAAGGCGGCGAGGTCGAAGTCCGCGTCCAGTTCGCGATTGACCACCGCCAGCACGTTGAGGTTGAACCGGGCGGTGACACCGGCGCCGTCGTCATAGGCACGGACCAACCGACCGGCGTCCTTCACCAGGTCGGTACCCAACAGCAGCTTGTCGCCCGGATCGAGCGTATCGGCCAAGGCGGCCAGGAACTGCGCGCGCGGGCCAGGCGTGAGATTGCCGATCGTCGAACCGAGGAAGACGAAGAGGCGCCGTCCGCCGCGCGGGATCTTGGCCAGATGCTCCTCGAAGTCGCCGCACACCGCGTCGATCTCGAGATCGGGATACTCACGTCCCAACGCTGCGCCCGCCGACTCCAACACCCCCGAGTCGACGTCGAACGGTACGAAGCGCCGTAGTGATCCGGTGTCTCGCAGCGCGGCCAACAGCTGTCTGGTCTTCTCCGAGGTACCGCTGCCGAGCTCGACGAGGGTGTCGGCGTCACTTGCCGCGGCGATCGCCGGTGACTGGGCACGCAGGATCTGCGCCTCGGCCCGGGTCGGGTAATACTCGGGGAGCCTGGTGATCTGGTCGAAGAGATCGCTACCAACGGCGTCGTAAAACCACTTGGGCGGCAATGATTTCGGGGTTTGCGTCAGCCCGCTGCGCACATCGTCGCGCAGCGCCTGGGTGGCCGAGTCGGCGGCCAGGTAGTTCGACAGCGTGAAAGTCACGAGGATCCTTTCAGGGGGGTCAGCGACACTCGCCCGGCGCTCACGTCGACCAGGTGGCGGTCGGGGACGTCCTGCCAATCGGGATGGTCATCATAGGGCTCGCTGGCCAGTACCACGCCCTCGTCGCGGCGCAGCACCGACAGTGTGTCGCCCCAGGTGGTGGCCAGCAGGCGAGATCCGTTGCCCGCCAGAATGTTCAGCCGTGCCCCCGGATCCGCCGACCCCACCTCGACAACGGTGTCGGCGAGGTGGTCCAACCCCCGCTCGAAGATCAACGCGGCCAAGATCGCGCTGTCGACCGTCGACTCGGCAGCCGGGCTGGCCGGCAGTACCCGGCGGTCGACGACACCGTTGTGCGACAGCAACCAGGCGCCGTCGCTGAACGGCGCCGTGGCACTCGCCTCGATCGGCATGCCCACTGTCGCCGAACGTACCGCTGCGACAACGCAACCGCTCCGCAGTGCCGGCGCCACCGACGCGAAGGACACATCCCCCCACAGCGGTGCCGCGCTGCGCCACCGTCGCAGGTCACCTCCGTCGACGTCGAAGAAACCCACGCCCCAACCGTCGGCGTTGAGCAACCCGTGCTTCTGCCGTCGCGGGGCATAGGACTGCACCCGAAGCCCGCTGGACGGATCGAGGACGAGCGACGAGATCGACACCGGCTCGCCCAACCACCCGAGATGTCGGCACATCAGGCGTCCCAGGCCAGCCGGACACCGGAGAAGATCTGCCGGCGGATCGGGTGATCCCAGTTGCGGAAGCTCGGGCGCAGCGTGTCGGCGGCCACCGCCCACGAACCGCCGCGCAACACCTTGTAGTCACCGTCGAAGAACGGCTCCGAGTACCGCTGATAGATCATCGGCGTGAACCCCGGCCACGGCCGCAGCGGGGAGGTGGTCCACTCCCACACGTCGCCGAGCATCTGCTCGGCACCGTAGGCCGACGCTCCGGCCGGATAGGCGCCGACCGGCGCGGGCCGCAACGCCTCACCACCGAGATTGGCGACACGGTGGCTCGGGGAGGTCGAACCCCACGGGTAGCGGCGACGGGCGCCGGCGCCGGGATCCCAGGCCGCGGCCTTCTCCCACTCGATCTCGGTGGGCAACCGCGCACCCGCCCACGTGGCATAGGCCTCGGCTTCGAAGAAGGTGACATGCTGCACCGGTTCGTCGGCGGGTATGTCCTCGACATGACCGAACCGGGTCCGGCTGCCGTCGCGATTCCAGAACTCCGGAGCGCTCAGGTCGGCCTGCACCCGGTGCTCCCACCCACGCGGCGACCACCACCGCTGCTGGGCGTAGCCACCATCGTCGACGAATTGCCGCCACTCGGCGTTGGTCACCGGCACCCGGCCGATCAGGAAGGCCGGCACGTCGACCACGTGGGCGGGGCGCTCGTTGTCCAGTGACAGCGGCTCGGTCTGTGCGTCGACACCGAGGACGAACGGACCGCCCGGCACCAGCACCGAAGTGCCGGCCACACCGGGCCTACCGCCGGGCAATGCACTGCGCGGGGACAGGATCGGGGCTCCGATGCGCAGGTTGAGCGCCTGCAGCATGGTTTCGTCGTGCTGGTTCTCATGACTGATCACCAGGCCGAACCGGAACGCGATCTCGGCTTCGTCATCGCGGTCGGGCAGGCTGTCCAGCATGTCGAGCGCCGCGGCCCGCACACTGCCGCAGTAGGCGCGCGACTGCGCGGGCGACAGCAGGGGCAGATCGACGCGGCTGGCCCTGCTGTGCACGAATGCGTCGTACAGGCCCTCGATGTCGGCAGGCAACATGCCCGGCCGGTTCGGGTCGCCGTCGCGCAGCAGCCACAGCTCCTCCTGCTGCCCGATGTGGGCGAGATCCCACACCAGCGGGCTCATAAGCGGGCTGTACTGGCGATGTAACTCGGCGTCGTCGAAGTCGGTGAGGGCCAGGGTGCGCTGACGGGCCCGGTCGAGATCGAGGGCCAGGGTGTCTCGCCCGATCACGATGCCGGCCTGGCCATCTGCAGCAGGGCGCGCTCGATGCCACTGCGAATAGCTTGGTCGGCGAAATCGTCGGCTGGGCAGCGGCCACTCTCCACGTTGTGCACCAACCGCTGCATCGACTCGGATAATTCCGCCGGGGCACGTTCGGCCGCGATGGCCACACAGCGGTTGGCTGCCTCGTAGAGCCGGTTGTCGACCAGGCCGGCGCGGGCGGCCAGATCCCATGCCGTGGCGACCGGTTCGACGGCTTCAGCGGCCAGCCCGGCGGCGACCGGATCGTCGAGCAGCGTCACCATCACGAACACCACCGCCGCCAACAGCTCGTCGGGCACGCTGTCGAGGTAGCGGATCTCCAGCCAGCGCCGCGGACGCACCGGCGGGAACAAGGTGGTGAGGTGGTAGTCGAGGTCCGTGGTGGTGGGCCGGCGACCCCCCAACAACACCAGACCGTCAACCCAGTCGGCGAACGGGACATGCTCGGTGACCGCCACCGCATCGGGCGTGTGCACCAACATCACCGGCGCCTTGAGCGCGTAGCGGGCCCAGTCGGTGCACGGGTCGTCACCACTGGCGCCGAGGATCGGTCCGCAGCGTGCCGAGTCCAACTGGCTCCACACCCGTTGGCGGCTGGAGACCCAGCCGGTGAACCGTCCGGCGAGCAGCGGCGAGTTGGCGGCGATCGCGATCATCGTCGGGCCGAGTGCGTGGGCCAGCCGCACCCGGTCGGCCCAGCCGTCGCGCGGACCGGCGTCGAGGTTGACCTGGACAGACGCCGTCGACGTCATCATCGCCGCGCCCGCACCACCGGTACGGGAGGCGGCGAAGAACCGCTCCATCGCCTGATAGCGGGCACCCGGGTTGACCCGGCGCGGACGGCGCAACGGGTCGGCGCCCAGCAGTGCCAGGCCGAGACCCGCCTCGGCGAACGCCGAACGCAGCGCTTCCCGGTCGGCCGTCAACGCGGCGATCGCGGCCACCGGTCCGTCGACCGGCGGGCCGGACAGCTCGACCGCACCGCCGGGTTCCACGGTGACGGCACTTCCACCGGGCAGCGCCCCGACGGTGGCGATCACGTCGTTGAGTTCCGACCACGCTGGGCGACGCCGCGGATCGTGCAGGTCGAAGCAATGCGCCTCGAGTTCCAGGCCGACCCGTCCGGTCGGGCCGTGTTCCAGAGACGCACCGGCGACGTGCAAAGCGGCCGAGGACGAACTGGTCAGAACACGCTCAGCGGCGCCGGGGCCGCTTCGCACTCGACCCGGCGCGGACGTGACGACGAACGTCATGAGAACCATCTTCCAGACCGCACCGACAAATTTCCCCGATCCCCGGCTGACACGTCGGTGACGTGTACCCAAACCGGCGGTTCGTTACGGCTATTGACCCAATGTGTTCTGCATGGCACCGGCAAGCACATTCACCGCCGGCCCGCCGTTGCCCGACTGGCAGACCTTGGCCTGCAGTAGCACGTTCTCCCGCAGCCGGGTCTGGGTGAAGCAGCGCCGATCGGTGACCGGAGCCGCCGGGCCGGCGACATCAGGCAGAGCCTCCTGTTTGACCCAGACCGCGTCGGTGGCCGTCGGCGCCGGGCCGCCGAACGACCACACCTGTGTGGTTCCGTCGGCGAGGTGCATCGCGGTGGTCTGTCCGGCGCATCCAACGGTGCGATCGGTGACGCGATGGAACGCACGGTTGGCGGCCTCGACCGTGGCGAACACCCCGACCGCCTGCTTGACCAGGTGGTTTTGATCGGTCGCCGAGGTCTGCGTCGTGGCGCTGTTGAACGACGCGAGATCGGGATCGTAGAACACCTCCGGCAGCCCGATATCGGCCCAGTTGTTGCACACGGGCAGGTCGACCCAGTACGCCTGCACCGGTTCGGTGCTCACCGCCTCCCAGGTCATCGGGGCCCCGACGATGTTGCCGACCGAACCCTTGCCCAGCACGGCGTAGGACACCACCCCCGGATCCGACGGACCTGCGGCGGCCGGGGCGGCGACGGTGACACTGGCGACGAGCACAGCGGCTGCGGCGGCGATGGTACGCATCACCTCACACCTTGGCGGCCAGCGTGACGTCGATATTGCCGCGGGTGGCCTTGGAGTACGGACAAGCCTGGTGTGCCTTGATCATCAACTCCTCGGCCTGCGCCTGCTCCAAGCCCGGCAGATAACCGATGAGGTGGGCGTTGATGCCGTACCCACCGTCGGCGTCCTTACCGAATCCGACCTGGGCGGTGACACCCGATGCGCTATCGAGAGAGATCTTCTCCGCGCGCGCGATCAGTTGCAGCGCACCCAGAAAGCAGGCCGCGTAGCCCGCCGAGAACAGCTGCTCGGGATTGGTGCCCTCACCGCTGCCGCCTGCCGCTTTCGGCGGTCTGGTGTCCAGATCGATTCGATTGTCCGATGACTTCACATGACCGTCACGACCTCCGCCGCTGGCCGTCGACTCCGCGGTGTAGATGACATCGATACTCATGGGTTCGATCATGCCAGCCGACCCGCGCCGGGCAAGGTGTCGATCTCGGCGACCATTTAGTCACTGTTCCCGCGCACCCCTTCTTCGACCTTCTTGCCGAGGTCGGGGTCGACATTGCGCCAGTACTCGAACGCCCTGGACAGCACCGGTTCCTTCACCCCCTTGGACACATGGCCGATGATGTTGTGTGCCAACCGGTCCCGGGCATCGTCGTCGAGGACCTCACGCACCATCGTGCCCGCCTGACCCCAGTCGTCGTCGTCGCTGCGAAGCGCATACGCCGAGCGGACCATGTCACCGTCGGAGGCCCAGTGCGCCTCCGCGGCCCGTGCCGGATCGGCCTCCGGGCCGCCCATCGAGTTCGGTGCGTACACCGGATCGGTGGCGTTGCGGATACGCATCGCGCCGTCCTTGGAATAGCTGCGCACCTCAACCTTGGGTGTGTTGACCGGGATCTGCTTGTAGTTCACCCCCAGCCGGGCGCGATGAGCGTCGCTGTAGGAGAAGCCGCGGGCCAGCAGCATCTTGTCCGGGCTCAAGCCTGTTCCGGGGACCAGGTTGTTGGGTTCGAAGGCGGCCTGTTCGATCTCGGCGTGGTAGTCGGTGACGTTGCGGTTCAACGTCATTCGACCGACCTCCTGTAGTGGATAGTCACTGTGCGGCCACACCTTGGTCAGGTCGAACGGATTGAACCGGTAGGTCTTGGCGTCCTCGAACGGCATGATCTGCACCTGCAGGGTCCAGCTCGGGTAGTTGCCGCCCTCGATGGACTCGTACAGATCGCGCTGGTGGTAGTCGCCGTCGCTGCCGGCCAGTTGATCGCCTTCCTCCTGGGTGAGGAATTCGTTGCCCTGGTCGGTCTTGAAGTGGTACTTCACCCAGAACAGTTCGCCTGCCGGGTTGATCCAGCTGTAGGTGTGACTCGAATAGCCGTTCATGTTGCGCCAGGTCTTGGGGATCCCGCGGTCGCCCATCAGCCAGGTGACCTGGTGGGCGGATTCCGGTGACAACGTCCAGAAATCCCATTGCATGTGGTGGTCGCGAAGGTTGGACGACTGCAGGCGTTTCTGGGAGCGGATGAAATTCTGGAATTTCATCGGGTCCCGGATGAAGAACACCGGGGTGTTGTTGCCGACGAGGTCGAAGTTGCCCTCGCTGGTGTAGAACTTCAGCGCGAAGCCGCGCGGATCACGCCAGGTGTCTGGGCTGCCCCGTTCGCCTGCGACGGTGGAGAACCGGGCCACCATCTCGGTTTTGGTCCCGGGCTGCAGAAACGCCGCCCGGGTGAACGCGCTGACATCCTGGGTGACCTCGAACGACCCGAACGCGCCGCCGCCCTTGGCGTGCGGTTGGCGTTCCGGGATGCGCTCGCGGTTGAAGTTGGCCATCTGCTCGATCAGGTAGTGGTCCTGCAGCAGAATCGGACCGTCGGGCCCAACGGTCAGGGAATGCTCGAAACTCGGGACCGGTGCGCCGGCATCGGTTGTCGCGTACTTCTCTGTCATCTCACGTGCTCCTCTCTCGGGCGGTCGACGCCCGTCGGAGAGCGAGTACCCGCGAAGCACGGTCCCATCACAACCGAAAGCCCAGCGCCCCCTGGGGGGGTGGGGGCGCTGGGCGGCTCGGTGGAACTGGCTACGGACGCGGAGGTGGGGTGGCAGTAGCTCCGGGACCACCGGGTGCCCCTGGCCCGCCCGGACCCGAACCCGGACCGGACCCCGGACCACCGGGTCCCATCGGTCCCCCGGGTCCCGCACCCGGCCTCATCGGCATCATCGGCATCATCGGCGGCCCACCGCGGTTGTGGAACTGCTGGGAACTCTCGTCGTCGCGGTGATGCCAGCCGCCGTTGTAGCCGCTGTGACGGCCAAGGGCGAAGCCGCTGAAGAAGACAGCGCCGACGATGAAGACGATTCCCGCAACGATCGCCACCCAAGCGGCGGCCTGGTAGAGCCGGTTGGGTCGGGCCGGAACCGGGACGGGCTCGACGTACGCCGGGGGCGGGGGCGGGGCAACGGGGCCAGTGGCGGGTTCCTCGGCTCGTTCAGGTGTTTCGGTCATAGTTCGATCATGCGAGGCCGCTACCTAGTGCCGGTTAGGTAACAGCTATGAAATCGCTGTGAATGGGTACCCGACCCTCTAGACGGCCTCAGCGAACTTTGGAACCATCGTGTCGAAGTTGCTTTGAAGGAGAGTGCACGGTGTTGATTTGGCTGTATCCCGCCGGCATTCCGATATTCAGCTTTCTGGCGTGGGTGTTCTCCGAGGCCTTCTGCACAGGTGAGAGGGTTCGCAATCGAGTCCGCATCCCCCTCGCCCTGGTGGCGGGTGCGTTGTGGCCGATCCTTCTCGTGGGAGTTGCTCAAATACAGTGCTTGTGGCTCCAGGCGAAGTTACTCAGCCGTCAACACGATGGCCTGCCCGGATCCGTCGCGAACTCGTTTCTGAGCGGCTAGCAACCCGAAGCCAGGGTGCACGTGCCCCGCTCCCTCAGGTTCCGGGCCAATCTCGTTTCGCCGGGCAAATGCGGCGTGGTCAGCCGGCCGCTGCTCGGAAGACCCGCCGTAGGCCGGCGTTCCGGCTGGATCACGACCACGGCTTGAACGGGTTCACCGCGAACTGGAGAACCCGGTAAGGCGCACGGTCGCGCGGTTCGGTATTCCACTGGCTGACGAACACCCGCACCTCGTCCAGGGTCGACCCGGGCGAGATGTAACCGCCGTAGGGCTGCGCGAGCCGGTTGTCGCCGGGTGGAGGCAGGCTCTCGGCGGGTACGGGCCAGTCACCCGCCTGCACCACCGTGGTAACCGGGGCGGTGCCCAGACCGGTCGGGTCGTAGGCCACCCGCATCTCCATGTTGCCGGTGCTGGCATTGAAGTAGGACAGCACCGGCTTGCCGTCGACCTCTCGCATGCTCATCTCGCCGACCTGATCGGGCCACAACGGTGTCGGCGTTTTGTTCCAGCCGCCGTCGGGACCGCCGGCCCAGCCCTGCCAGCGTGAGCGGTCGGTGAACGTCTGCGGCGTGGCGCGGTACAGCACGACGGGACCCGACCGGTCAAAGTTGTTGGCCACGATGTACACCCAGCCGGTCGGCGATTCAGGTGTGGGGATCGGGTCGTAGTAGCCGCTGATCTGGGTCTGTCGCCCGCCGGCGTAAGACGCCGGCCGCTGCGAACCGCGTACGGTCTGCCAACTACCTTGTCCGGCGACTGCTTTCACCAGGCGTGACGTCTGCGGCACCAGATCCTCGGTGGTGGTCACCAGCAGGTAGTTCTGCCGGTTGATCTGCACCACCCCGGCGGGTAGCTGCGAGGATCCCGGCGGGGTGGGGTCGGCCAGCAGTGGCTTGTCCACCCCGGTGACCCCGGTGTAGCGCACCCCATCGGGATCGTCGACCGAGCCACCGGCGACACGCAGGGCGACCGGCGAGAACCAACCGCCGAATCCGACCCCCTGACCGGCGAAACTGTCACCGCAGATCTGTAGCAATTCGGTTGGGAATTCCATGAATTCGCACAGGTCGGTAGCGCCTATGCCGTAGTCGCGGGTCGGTGTCCCGGTACCCGCGATCGGACCGATCCGCACCACCTGCCCTAAGGCCAGGGGTGGCAGGATCGGCCCGGGCGCGGGGCTGGGCGGGTCAGCGGCCGCTCCCGGGACCGACACCAGTGCCCAGATCGACGAAATGGCGCAGAGTACTCGCAGTTTCGCGCCCAAACTCCCGTTTCGGCGCAAGGGAAATCAGAGCTCGGCGGCCAGCAGCTCGGCGATCTGAATAGTGTTGAGCGCAGCGCCTTTTCGCAAATTGTCGCCCGAGAGGAACAGTGCCAGCCCGCGGCCGTCCGGGACGCCGGGATCCTGGCGGATCCGCCCGACCAGGGTCTCGTCCGCCCCGGCGGCAGCCAGGGGGGTAGGCACGTCGACCAACTTCACTCCCGGCGCACCGCCCAGCAGCTTCGCGGCGCGACTCGGCGAAATCGGTTGGGCGAATTCGGCATTGATGGACAGCGAGTGGCCGGTGAATACCGGAACCCGAACACACGTGCCGGACACCGCCAAGTCCGGGATGCCGAGGATCTTGCGGCTTTCGTTGCGCAGCTTCTGGTCCTCGTCGGTCTCCCCGGAGTCGTCGTCGACTAGCGAACCGGCCAGCGGTACCACGTTGAACGCGATCGGGGCGACGTACTTGTTCGGCTCGGGGAACTCCAGTGCGGAGCCGTCGTGCACCAGTTCCTCGACGCCCGAGATCACCGCACGCGCCTGAGTCGCCAGCTCTTCCACGCCGGCCAGGCCGCTGCCCGAGACCGCCTGGTAGGTCGAGGCGATCATCCGCACCAATTGCGCCTCGTCGTGCAACACCTTGAGCACCGGCATCGCGGCCATGGTGGTGCAGTTCGGGTTGGCGATGATGCCTTTCGGGCGATGACCGGCGTCGCGCGCGAAGTTGACCTCCGAGACCACTAGCGGCACCTCGGGGTCCTTGCGCCAGGCCGACGAGTTGTCGATGACAACCACCCCGGCTTCGGCGAACCGCGGCGCCTGCACCCGCGACATCGTCGCGCCCGCCGAGAACAACGCGATATCCAGGCCGGCAGGATCAGCCGTCGCGGCGTCCTCGACCTCGATCTCCTGGCCGCGGAACGGCAGCTTCTTGCCGGCCGAGCGCGCCGAGGCGAAAAACCGTACACCGGTGACCGGGAAGTCACGCTCCTCGAGCAGGGTGCGCATCACCTGACCGACCTGGCCGGTGGCTCCCACCACGCCGATGTTGACTCCCCGGTCGCTTCGCTCCTGCCCTCCGATCGAAACCATGGCTAGCGTCCTGTCCCCGCGTACACGACGGCTTCTTCCTCACCGCCGAGCCCGAACGCTTCGTGCAGCGTGGCGACGGCCTTGTCCAACTCGGTGTCCTTGACCAGCACCGAGATTCGGATCTCGGAGGTTGAGATCAGCTCGATGTTCACCCCGACCCGGGCCAGCGCCTCGCAGAAGGTCGCGGTCACCCCCGGGTGGCTGCGCATACCGGCGCCCACCAGCGAGACCTTGCCGATGTGGTCGTCGTAGAGGACTTTGGCGAAGCCGATCTCGTCCTGCAGGGCGGTGAGCTTCTCCACCGCTGTCGGCCCGAGATCGCGGGGGCAAGTGAACGTGATGTCGGTCTTGCCGTCCTCGATCTTGGAGATGTTCTGCAGCACCATGTCGATGTTCACATCGGCGTCGGCGACCGCCCGGAACACCTTGGCCGCGAAGCCGGGCACGTCGGGCAGCCCGACCACGGTGACTTTGGCCTCGCTGCGGTCGTGGGCAACTCCGGTCAGGATGGCGTCTTCCATGGGGATGTCCTCGATAGATCCGGTGACGATCGTGCCCGGTTTGTCGGTGTACGACGACCGGACATGAATCGGAACGTGGTAACGGCGCGCGTATTCCACGCAGCGCAGCATGAGTACTTTGGCGCCGCAGGCCGCCATCTCGAGCATTTCCTCGAAACTGACGGTGTCCAGGCGGCGCGCATTCGCGACGATGCGCGGGTCGGCGGTGAAGATGCCGTCGACATCGGTGTAGATCTCACAGACGTCGGCGTGCAGGGCGGCGGCCAGGGCGACGGCGGTGGTGTCCGAACCGCCGCGGCCCAGGGTGGTGACGTCCTTGCTGTCCTGGCTGACGCCCTGGAACCCGGCGACCAGCACGATCTGGCCCTCGTCGAGGGCCGACCGCAGCCGGCCCGGGGTCACGTCGATGATCTTGGCGTTGCCGTGCGTACCGGTGGTGATCACCCCGGCCTGCGAACCGGTGAACGAGCGGGCCTGAGCACCCAACGACTCGATCGCCATCGCGACCAGTGCGTTGGAGATCCGCTCACCTGCGGTCAGCAACATGTCCAATTCGCGCGGTGGTGGTGCCGGGCATACCTGGAGAGCCAGATCCAGCAGGTCGTCGGTGGTGTCGCCCATCGCCGACACGACGACGACGACGTCGTTGCCTGCCTTCTTGGTCTCGACGATGCGCTCGGCGACGCGCCGGATCCGGTCGGCGTCGCCCACCGAGGATCCGCCGTACTTTTGCACGACGAGCGCCACTGTCTGCCCTTTCTGTCGAGAGGTCGGCTCTAAGGATAAGGGGTCACCGCACCTGCTTTTCCCGCCCGGATCGGCGGTAACGTCGCGGCCGTGGCTGACCTACCCGCCGACCGTCACGCCCCGACCCGGGTGCCGATCCACCCGCCGATCGCCGCCAGATGGAGTCCACGCGCCTTCGACCCCGACGCGATGGTGACTGCCGAGCAGTTGATCGGCCTGCTCGAGGCGGCCCGCTGGGCAGCGACGTGGGGGCATCGGCAGCCGGTGCGGTTCGTGGTCGGCCGGCACGGCACCGAGGCGTTCACCACTCTGGCCGGCCTGCTACGCCGCGGCAACAGCTACGCCCATGCCGCCGGTGCGCTGATCCTGGTGTGCGCCGATGAGGGCGAGGACGACCGCACCGCGCTGTACTCCGCGGTCGACGCCGGTGCCGCGATCGCGAACCTGTCCGTCGAGGCGGTGGCCCGGGGACTGATCGTCCACCCGATGGCCGGTTTCGACGTCGATGGCGCCCGGAACGCGTTTCACCTGCCGGACGGGGTGCGCCCGCTGGCGGTGGTGGCGGTCGGGTTCCAGGCCGACTATGCGCGGGTGGGCCCGGAGATCGCCGAGCGCGACGGCCGCCCTCGGGAGCGGCTGCCACTGGATCAGATCGTGCTCAACTGGTCAGGAACAGGCCTTGCGGAGTTCGCCCAGCTTGGCGACGATCCGGTCGTTGAGCAGTGACATCTCGAAGACCTGGGGCGGGGCCGGTGCGCCGGGAGCCCGCGATTCCGTCTGGGCACGCAGCGTCGGCAGCCCGGCGACGAACTGGTTGGCCAGTTGGGCCACCTCGGTGGCCTGCGCCGCCAGTGCGGGATCGCTGACCTTCTGCGCCCGTTCGGCCAGGCCGTCCGCCCACTGCTGGTAGACCACATCCTCGGCCACCGTCGGCACCCCGTCGCCGCCCTTGGCGTCGATCTTCGCCGCCTGCGACCGGCTGAAGTCCAACAGGTCGAGCACCGGCTTGCACTTCTCCGGCGGACCGTCGAAGTACGTCGACCACACCCAGGCGCCCAGTGCGATGACCACCACGGTGATGGTGAGGACCCAGCGCGGTCGTCGGTGCATGGTCAGCCAGCGTAGCCGCGCGTCAACGATTGACGCGCCGGCATCACCCCAAGGCCGCTACAGGCACACGAGCCCGCAGACCTGATCGACGTGCCGATCCGATTTCTGTCGGTTATAGCGTTCCCCGACTCGCAGGTTTAGCGTCGCGCGCCGAATGCCCCGTGCCATCCGCAGGCGTCGTCTCCCTCGCGCTGGCGTCGGCAGCCTTCCGAGCCGTGCCGGGCCGCGCGGCGGCGCGCGGGGCGAGCGTCTTCTGCGGGGTGGCGACCAACTGCGATCGGCGGCTGTGCGCGACGGTTCGAGCCGGGGCCGATTGTTTCGCGGCCGCCTGCGGAGCCGGACCGTCAGCCGCAGGAGCGGCGCTGACCGCCGGCGCCGACGGAGTATCTATCTGCATGGCGGTCGCGATCGCGGGCGCGAACGCCAGCAGGTAGCCGAGAGGCCCGGGGTTGAGCAGACCGAAGGCCGCGTTGAACAGCGGGGTGGAGCAGCAATTGAACGTGGTGTTGAGGTACACCGCCGGTGCGTCGATGAACGCTTGCAGGACGGTCTCCGGAGTCGACGGGTACGAAGCGGTGTCCGCGATCAGTTGAACGACCATGACGCCGGGCGCGATGAACGGGCCGATGAAACTGAGCGGTGCGAGGATCGCGAAGGTGGCCACCGTGGTGGCCACGGCCACGGCATGTTGGGAGATCGTCTGCGCGACCAATGTGGGGCTGCCCCCGTGCGAGCCGGTCATCCAATACGCATACGTGGTGAGGTTGGATGAGAGCTGCGACAGGATCGGCAACGGCGGATAGTTGGTGATCGCGGCCGACAGATTGGCCAGATCCTCGTTGAGGTTGTCGGACAGTTCCTGCCAGGCACCGGTCAGGGCGACGGGTTCGGCGCGTGTGACCGTCGAACCCGCCGGAGCCGCTGGCGGAGGCGCCAGGGCGATGGCGGCAGCAACGGTGAGCGAAGTACCGGTCGCGAGCATGGAGCGAATGCTCAGATGCACGAATGACCCCCGATCAAGGCTTGCGACGACGTCAATTTACCTTGGTCGGCCGTCCTCGGGTCGCGTATTGAGCACTGGGTCTCAGGCCGCGGCGACGGTGCTGTTCGCCTGGCCTATCCCCCGGCTGCGGTCTCCGCCGACCGACACCGGTACATCTCCGGCCAGGGTGACCCGATGCATCACCCGGCGTTGATCGTCGTAGTCGTCGATCGCGCGGTGCTGGGTGGCGCGGTTGTCCCACATCGCCACGTCACCGAGTTGCCACAGCCATCGGATCGTGTTCTCGGGTTGGGTGATTCGCCGCTGGAGCAATTCCAGGACCGCCGTCGATTCGACGCTGTCCAGGCCGATGATCTGCCGGACGAAACCACCCAACAGCAGGGAATGCTCGCCGGTCTCGGGATGAATCCGCACCACCGGGTGCTCGGTGCGGAAGTCGGGCGCGACGAACGCGGCCGCCTCGTGACGCAACCGTGCTTCCGCCGCAGGATCGGCGTAGTCGTAGCGATTGCTGTGCAGCGCCCACAGATTGTCGGCGAAAGCCCGCAGTGGGCCGGGCAGGGCCTGGTAGGCGGCCACCGTCGATGCCCAGAGCGTCGAGCCGCCGTAGTCGGGCAGGGTCACCGCTCGAAGGATCGATGCCTTCGGATAGTCGGTGGTGAAGGTCACGTCGGTATGCCACACGGCGGCCTTGACGAAGTCGGAGTCGATGGGCTGGATCATTGCTCCGCCCTCGTCGGCGAGACGAAGGCTGGGGTGGCCCACCGGCGTTCCCAGCAGCCGCGCGAACTCCTGCTGCCCGCGATCATCGAGGTGGTCCTGCCCTCGGAAGAAGACCACCTTGTGCTCGAGCAGCGCGGCGTGGATGGCGTCGATATCGGCGGCGCCCAGGTCACCGCCCAGCCGAACGCCATCGATGCGGGCGCCGATGCGGCTGCCCAGCTTGGTCACCGAGATTCCGGGCATGATGTTGTCCTTTCACGCGAATGTGTAGTCACTTGTCTACGCGCTCCGTCCCAGCTACTGTAGTCGCATGACTACGGAAGGTGCAATCACCGTCGGAGAACGGGCCGCCACGCCGGTTGGGCGCGACGAGGTGGTGGCCGCGACGCTGGAAGCCGCAGCCGACCTGTTCGCCGCACGAGGTCCTGCGGCTACCTCGATCCGGGACGTCGCCGCACGCGCCGGCGTGAACCACGGCCTCCTCCACCGCCACTTCGGCACCAAAGAACAACTTGTCGGCGCCGTGCTCGACTACCTGGGCCAACAACTGGCCGCGGCGCTGGCGAGCGCACAGGCCGCGGAGATCGACGCGGCGGCAGATCGACAGTTGCGCGTGATAGCGCGAGCCATCCTCGACGGTTATCCCGTCGGCCAGCTGCAGACCGGGTTTCCCAACATCGGCCTGCTGCTGAGCCAGCTGCGCGACAGCCATCCCACCGAGGAGAGCGCGCGACTGGCGGCCGCCCACCTCATGGCACTGCAGCTCGGCTGGCGACTGTTCGGCGATTTCCTCCGTGCCTCGACCGGTATCGACGGCATCGACGACGAGACCCTGCAACACTCGATCGGCGAGGCCGCGAAGCGCGCGGGCTCCCCGGCCGGGAGCTGACAACCGATCGGAGTTTGGCCAGCTCGCACGGCGGGAGTACAGTACGTCCTTGTGCAGCGGGTGCTCCTCCTCGAACGCCGCGACGGGGTCTGATCCAGACCGGCTTCCCGTCGCGGGTGTTCGCGATGCGCCGGTCTGAAGTCCAACCCAAGACACCCGGAGCCCAATCGTGACCACCCAGAACTCGTCCATCGATCCCGTGGACGCCTACGTATCCGCCCGCACCATCAAAACGCCCGCCGGCCCGCGCCGCGACGGTCAGCCGTCCTGGAACACTCAGCGGGCCTCATCCATGGCGGTCGACCGGTACCGCCCATTCGCGGCGGAAGTCGAGCCGATCACCCTGCCGGACCGCACCTGGCCGGACAAAGTCATCGAGCGGGCCCCGATGTGGTGCGCCGTCGACCTGCGTGACGGAAACCAGGCACTGATCGACCCGATGAGCCCGGCCCGCAAGCGCCGCATGTTCGAATTACTGGTCAACATGGGCTACAAGGAGATCGAGGTCGGATTCCCGTCGGCCAGCCAAACCGACTACGACTTCGTCCGCGAGATCATCGAGCAGGGCGCCATCCCCGACGACGTCACCATCCAGGTGCTGACGCAGTGCCGTCCCGAACTGATCGAGCGGACCTTCGAAGCCTGCCAGGGTGCCCCCAGGGCGATCGTGCACTTCTACAACTCGACCTCGATCCTGCAGCGCCGCGTGGTATTCCGCGCGGACCGCGAGACCGTCAAGAAGATCGCCACCGATGGCGCCCGGATGTGCGTCGAGGAGGCGGCGAAGTACCCCGACACCCAGTGGCGGTTCGAGTACTCCCCGGAGTCCTACACCGGCACCGAGCTGGAATACGCCGTCGACGTGTGCAATGCCGTCGCCGAGATCGTGCGGCCCACTCCTGACGTACCGCTGATCGTGAATCTGCCGGCCACGGTCGAGATGGCCACCCCGAACGTCTACGCCGATTCGATCGAGTGGATGAATCGCCATCTGGCGCCCCGCGATTCGATCATCTTGAGCCTGCATCCGCACAACGACCGCGGAACCGCGGTTGCGGCAGCTGAATTGGGCTATCAAGCCGGAGCGGACCGCATCGAGGGCTGCCTGTTCGGCAACGGCGAACGCACCGGCAATGTGTGTTTGGTGACGCTGGGACTGAACCAGTTCTCCCGCGGTGTCGATCCCCAGATCGACTTCTCCAACATCGACGAGATCCGTCGCACCGTCGAGTACTGCAATCAGTTGCCCGTACACGAGCGCCACCCCTATGGTGGCGATCTGGTGTACACCGCATTCTCGGGCAGCCATCAGGACGCCATCAACAAGGGCCTGGATGCGATGAAAATCGCTGCGGACGAGGCGGATTCCGATGTCGACGACATCGTCTGGCAGGTGCCGTATCTGCCGATCGACCCCAAGGACGTCGGCCGTACCTATGAGGCCGTGATCCGGGTCAACTCGCAGTCCGGCAAAGGCGGGGTCGCCTACATCATGAAGGCCGATCACGGGCTGGTGCTGCCGCGACGGCTGCAGATCGAGTTCTCCCAGGCGATCCAGAAGATCACCGACGGGGAAGGCGGCGAGGTGTCGCCCAAGGAGATGTGGGACGCGTTCGCCGACGAGTACCTGGCGCCGGTCCGACCGCTGGAACGGATCCGGCAGAAGGTGGTCGCCTCGGAGGTCGACGGCGGCACCGACGTCATCGAGGCCATCGTCAAGATCGACGGGGTGGAGACCGAGATCACCGGTCGCGGCAACGGGCCGCTGGCCGCGTTCGTCGACGCGCTGGGCACGGTCGGCTTCGACGTCAGCGTGCTGGACTACTCCGAGCATGCAATGTCGGCCGGTGAGGAGGCCGCGGCCGCGGCCTACGTCGAGGCGTCTGTGGACGGACGCACGGTGTGGGGTGTCGGCATCGCGACATCGATCACGACTGCATCACTACGGGCAGTGGTCTCTGCCGTGAACCGGTCCGCGCGGATAGGGTAAAGCCTGCACGAACCGTCCCCAACGACTTAAGGAGTAGGCCGTGGACTGGGGTTCGACATGGGATTTCCTGTGGCACTTCCTGATCATCTTCGCCTGGATCGCCTACCTGCTGGTGCTGTTCCAGATCCTGGTGGATCTGTTCTGGCGCGATCACACGACCTCGGGCTGGATCAAAGCGGTCTGGGTGATCTTCCTGATCGTGTTCCCGTGGATCACCGCGCTGATCTACCTGATCGCACGCGGTAAGGGGATGACCGAACGGGCTCAGGCGGCCGCGCTCGCCGCCAAGAAGGAGACCGACGCTTACATCCGCCAGGCGGCTGGACGGTCGCCCGCCGAGGAGATCGCCCATGCCAAGGAACTCCTGGACGCGGGCACCGTTTCCCCAGCGGAGTACGAGTCGCTGAAGGCCAAGGCCCTCAGCTAGCTCGTCAGGACAGCATCGAGTATCCGGTCGATCAGCCCGGCCGGGTCATTCCCGTCGGGCTGATCGATCGTGAGATTGCTGAACGTGAGCCCGTTGAGCAATCGGGTGAGTTGATCGACTTGCTCGGCGGAAGCCTCGATGCCGGCCGAGGCCAGAATCAGGCCTGCCGTCTTCATGGCGGCGTGCTGCAATTCGTGGAGGAACGGCCGCAGTTCGGGCCGTCGGGTCGCCTCGATGAAGAGCTCGAACCGGGCCAGATGCCGGCGTCGCGCCGCTTCGTCGGGGTCGGCCACCATCCGGGTCATCAGCGCCGCCACGCTCGCGCGGTTCATCGGTGAGGGCAGAGCGGACTGCAGCGCCTCGACATGACGCCAGTGCAGGTCGACGACGTGGGTGGCCGTCGCCTCCAGCAGCGCCAGCCGGGTCCGGAAGTAATTCGATGTGGTTCCCGCCGGCAATCCCGCTCGCTCGTCGATCTGGCGGTGGGTGAGGCCGCCGATACCCACGTCGACGACGATGTCGATCGCGGTGTCCAGGATGGCGGTGCGGCGCTCGGGATTAGGGGGCATCAGGGACGTAAGCGTAGCCGCCAGAACATCGTCACCAACGCGACGTAGAACGGCAGCAGCAGGTAGCTGAACCACACCCCGAAGAACCTCAGGTAGAAGCCGACATCTCCCCTGATCAGGCCGACGTAGACGTGCAGCGGGACACTGAGGGTGAGGTAAACCAGTGACCAGGTGAAGAACACCTTGTGCGCGGTGTTGACGAACTCCACCCGCCGCCAGATCAGGATGCCGGTCACCGCGGCATAGGTCATCGGGATGAGCAGCAGCGCGTCGGTGGTCGGATTCAGTACGTACCGCAGAGTCATCTCGTCCCCGTAGACGATCCGGTACAGGTGCAAGCAGCATCCCAGCGCGATGGTCAGGATGGCCGCCGGCTTGAAGAAGTATCCGCGTGCGGCGAAAACCGAGCGCTTGTTCACTACGTTCGTAGTGGTTTTCATGCGGCAAGAGTACAACTACGTCCGTAGTGGCTGCAAGCGTGACCCGGGTGTGGTCAGCTGGTGCGCTCCGCCACCAACCCGGGGATCTCGGTGGCCGGGACGGGCCCGCCGAAGTAGTACCCCTGTCCGACGTCGCAACCGTGCTCGCGCAGCCATGCGGCGGTCTCGCCATCCTCGACCCCTTCGGCGACCACAGTGATCCCCAGCTTGTGGTTCAGTTCGATCACCGCGTTGACCACGGTCGCGGCCCGCTCGTCCGTGGCGACCGACACGATGAAGTGTCGATCCATTTTCACTTCGTCGATCGGCAGATCCCGAAGATAACTGAATGCTGAATAGCCGCTGCCGAAGTCGTCGATGGCGATCCGGATCCCGTTGTCGCGCAACTTCTGCAGGACGCCGGTAACCCGGCCTACCTCGTCGAGGACCAGGTCTTCGGTGATCTCGATGGTCAGCAGCCGGGCCGGGATCGCCCGCTCTTTCAGAACTCGGTTCACGGTCTCGGGAAGCCGCGTATCGCGGAGCAGCGGCGCGAACAGGTTGACCGCGACGGGGATCTCCCTCCCCATCGACACCCATCCTGCGGCGTCGTCGAGAACCTTCTTGAAGACCAGATCGGTAACCGGCCGCATCAACCCGTGCCTCTCCACCAGCGGCAAAAATGCCGCTGGGCGTAGGACTTTCAGCCGCGGATGAGGCCATCGCAGCAGCGCTTCGACGCCGACCAGCCGCCCGGTACGCAAATCCAGTTTGGGTTGATAAACCATCTCAAGACCACCCTGGTCGATGGTGCGCCGCAGTTCCCCGAGCAGTCGTACCTGCGCCGCTCCGCTTCCAGTCGAGCGACTCCCGGCTTCGTTCGCCAGCTCCTCGATACCAGGATCCAACAGCGTCATGTCAGCACTGAACGTATGCACCGCCGAGTTGCGGGAGCGTTTCGCTAAGTACATCGCGGTGTCGGCACGCTTCACCAATTCCTCTGCCTCGAGGCCGACATCGGCCGGCGACGTGACGGCGATGCCGGCGCTCGGACGTACGAAGACTTCGTGACCGTCGATGAGGAAGGGGGTGTCGAAAGCCGCTTTCACGCGCTCGCACACCAGGTGTGCCTCGTCGGCGCTCCCCTCCAGCAGCAGCGCGAATTCGTCACCGCCGAGCCGTGCGACGGTGTCGCCGGCCCGCACGCACCCGGCGATGCGCTCACCCACCCGGACCAGAAGCGCGTCCGCGGCCGGATGCCCCATGCTGTCGTTGATCAGTTTGAAGTCATCGAGATCCAGCGATATCACCCCGACCGAACGATCGTCGCGGCGACGCAGCGCCATCGCATGCGCCAGTCGATCCTGAAACAGGGTCCGGTTGGCCAGGCCGGTCAACGGATCGCGCAGTGCCTGCTCGGCCGCTTCGGAGAGCATCTTGCGGTTCTCCCACCCCGAGAGCACCTGCCGAACGCAGATGAGCGCCATCAGCACCGGCACGCCGATCTGTAGAAGACCTGTGAGCACGAGCGCGGGCCCGACGGTGCCCGCGATGAGCAGCGGCACGTAAGGCAACCACAGTACGGATGTCGATCGAGTCGGGTTTGGCGGCGGGGCAGGTGATCTCGGCTGCCTGCTCAACAGCGCGGCAGCGCCGAAGCACGACATCCCGAGTACCCAGCCGATGCTGGTGAGGTGGCCAGGGTGATAGCGGTTGGCGCCCTGAAGGAAGGCGAAGGTGACACCGGAGAACGCCATCAGCGTGACGCCACCTAGAAGCAGCCACATCACGATGCTGTCGCCGGAACCCCCTCGGGCGACGAAAACCACTGCGGCAACGAACATGATCAAGACGAACAGCGGATAGAGCAGCGCGCGCCCCTGAAGGACACTGTCGACACCCTTGGCGTCGTAGACATTGCCGAGCACCGCCACCCACAGCACCAGGAACAACGCGACGGCGGCAACGAGCGCATCGAAGAGCACCCGGGTCCGCGAGCCCCGGATCGGTTCCGGCGGGAACTGCACGAAGGCGACGGAGATCAGCACGACGAAGGTGGCGTACAGAAAGTCCGCGGGCGACGGGAACAGAGCACGATGCAGGACCAGGACGTACACAGCCCGGGTCAGTTCTCCCCCCGTCCAGGCCGCCTGGGCGATCGCCATCGTGGTCCACGCGTTGCGGTTTCGCCCTTGGGTGGCGCGGGCGGCGAGGACCGAACAGACGGCGGCATAGGCCCCGAATACCGCGAAGGCCAGGGCGTCGACGACCAGTAGGGTGCGGTCTCCGCCCCATTTGAAGGTAAATCCGAGCGCGAGTAGGACGCTGCTGACCGCCGAGGCAAGAATTGGCAGGACCGACCGCGGCTTCCGTCTGCGATCGGCCACCACATCACCCCGATCGATGATGCTAGCGAAGCAAACGATCCGATTTCAGAAAAGGGCGAACTGCTGGCCTTGATCGACTGACGGGGTGAACTCGTCGATCCCGGTGCCGTTGGCCACCGACGCGACCGAATCCATGAACTGCCGGTCGGAGACCACCGGCACACCCAGCTCGCGCGCCAGATAGCCCTTGCCCTGCTCCGGGGTCGGCTCGTTGCAGATCACCAGCGAGGTCTGCGGATCGACGGCGTCCGCGTAAGCCAGGCCGGCATGAATGATGCGCTCCACGAGCTCCTCGTGAGTGCGATTCACCTCCGCGGACAACGCGACTCGCATGCCCTGGACCAACGGCCCGCCCCGCCGGTACGGGCCGGGGTTCAGGTAGGGGCACGGCATCCGGGAAGCCAGCATCTTCAGCGGCCGCAGTTCGTCGTGGGTGATCCTGCCGTTGGGCCAGCGGCGCCGGGTGGCGGGACGTACCGGAAGCCACACCTCGCGGTCGCGGGCCCGTTTCAGGGCCGGGACGAGCACCCGCGACAACACCAGAGCGTCATCGAAGGCGTCGTGGGCGCGGGTCTGTGGCACCGCCCAGTGCCGGGCCAGGGTCTCCAGGCGCAGGTTCTCCAGGCCCAGGTCAAGGCGGCGGGCCAGCTCCACGGTGCACATCACGGTGTCGACCGGCAGGGCCGTGCCGGCCAGCTCGGCCTCGCTGGCGAGGAATGCGTAGTCGAACCCGACGTTGTGGGCGACCAGGGTGCGGCCGTGCAGCAGGTCGACGACGTCTGCGGCGATATCGGCGAACGTCGGCTGGTCCTCCAGCATCTCGGCGGTCAGGCCGTGGATGTGAGTGGGGCCGGGATCCACACCGGGGTTGAGCAGGCTGACCACCGAGTGTTCGACGCGACCCTCAGGATCGAGCGCCAGGGCGGCCAGGCTGATGATCCGTGCGTGGCCGGGTCGAAAACCCGAGGTCTCGACATCGACGACCACCCAGCCGTCTCCCGGCTCGCGGGCGGGTCGACCCCAGGTGTGGCTCACCATCTCAGGATGGCACGCGGGTCCGACAGTGCCCGGGACATCGAATCCGTGTCGGCCCGGCTACCTCGACTGCGCATAAACTGCCTTCCGATGCCCAGGCCGACGATGACATTGCGGGGGCGCGCCGCGCTGGCCGCCGGTTCCGCCGCGCGCTGGGCATCCCGGGCAACCGGCCGCGGCGCCGGCGCCATGATCGGCGGCCTGGTCGCGATGACCCTGGACCGCTCCATCCTGACCCAGCTCGGCGTCGGTCGGCGCACCGTCGTCGTGACCGGCACCAACGGCAAGTCCACCACCACCCGGATGACCGCGGCCGCGCTGGCGACGCTCGGCGCGGTGGCGAGCAACACCGAGGGCGCCAACATGGACGCCGGACTGGTGGCCGCGCTGGCCGGCACCCGTGACGCGCCGCTGGCCGCGCTCGAGGTCGACGAGATGCACGTCCCGCATGTCGCCGACGCGGTCGACCCCGCCGTGATCGTGCTACTCAACCTGTCCCGCGATCAATTGGACCGGGTGGGCGAAATCAACCACATCGAGCGCACCCTGCGCGCCGGGCTCGCCCATCATCCCGAGGCGATCGTGGTCGCCAACTGCGACGACGTGCTGATGACCTCGGCTGCCTACGACTGTCCGCGGGTGGTGTGGGTGGCCGCCGGAGGTGGCTGGGCCAACGACTCGGTCAGTTGCCCGCGCAGCGGCGAGGTGATCGTGCGCGACGGCTCGCACTGGTACTCGACGGGTAGCGACTTCAAACGCCCCGACCCGCAGTGGTGGTTCGACGACACCACGCTGTACGGACCCGACGGGCTGGAGCTGCCGATGCGACTGTCCCTGCCGGGAAAGGTCAACCGCGGCAACGCCGCCCAGGCCGTAGCCGCGGCCGTCGCGCTGGGCGCGGATCCCGCCGCCGCGGTGGCCGCCGTCTCCACGGTGGCCGAGGTCGCCGGCCGCTACCAGACCGTGCCGATGGGCGATCACACCGCGCGCATCCTGCTGGCCAAGAATCCGGCCGGGTGGCAGGAGGCGCTGTCCATGGTCGACACGACGGCCGATGGGGTGGTGATCGCCGTCAACGGCCAAGTACCCGACGGTGAGGACTTGTCCTGGCTGTGGGATGTCGATTTCGAGCACTTCGAAGGCGTGCCCGTCGTCGCCGCCGGCGAGCGGGGAACGGACCTGGCGGTGCGGCTGGGCTATGCCAGTGTGCCGCACACATTGGTGCACAACACCATTGACGCGATCGTGTCGTGCCCGAAGGGACACGTCGAGGTGGTGGCCAACTACACCGCGTTCCTGCAGTTGACCCGCACTCTGGGACGGATGCGATGAACACCGTTCAAATCGGGCTGGTGCTGCCCGATGTGATGGGCACCTACGGTGACGGCGGCAATGCCGTCGTGTTGCGTCAGAGGTTGCGATTGCGGGGGATTGCCGCCGAGATCGTCGAAATCACGCTGGCCGAGCCGGTTCCCGATTCCCTGGACCTCTACACCCTCGGCGGCGCCGAAGACTACGCGCAACGGCTGGCCACCAAACACCTACTGACACATCAGGGTTTGCAGCGGGCGGCGGCCCGGGGCGCCCCGGTACTGGCGATCTGCGCGGCGATCCAGGTGCTGGGTCATTGGTATGAGACGTCGGCCGGCGAGCGGGTCGAGGGTGTGGGTCTGCTCGATGTGACGACCTCACCTCAGCCAAGGCGCACCATCGGCGAAGTGGTGTCCACACCCTTGCTGGACGGGATGACGCAGCCGTTGACCGGATTCGAGAACCACCGCGGCGGAACCGTTCTAGGGGCCGATGCCCGCCCCCTGGCCGCGGTGGTCAAAGGTGCCGGCAATCGCGAGGGCGACGGGTACGACGGCGCGGTGCAGGGCAGCGTGGTCGCGACCTACCTGCACGGACCGTGTCTGGCACGCAATCCCGAACTGGCCGACCTGCTGCTGTCGCGGGTCGTCGGCCCGCTGGAGCCTTTGGTATTGCCCGAGGTCGAGCAGCTGCGCCGCGAGCGCCTGGCTGCCCGCTGACTTCTTTGCGCCCAAACCGACGTTACGCAGCGAAAGTGCGAGTAGATCGCCGCATTTCGTCGATCTCGGCACCGCCGCGACGCAGGAATGCCTCCTTCGCACGCCACAACACTTCCGCATGCCTGTCTTCCGCGATGACCCGAATGACTTCCCATCCGTGACGTTCGACCATCGGTAGACGGCGGACATCCCGGACGTATTGACGACGGTCGCTGCGGTGTTGGTCACCGTCGTATTCGAAGGCCAGCTTGATGTCGCGATATCCCATGTCGAGATAGGCGACCGGAACTCCGCCTTCGAAGATCGGAATCTGTGTCTCGGGTGCCGGCAATCCACCGTCGATCAGGAGGAGCCGAAGCCAACTCTCCTTCGGGGACTGAGCACCCGCATCAACCAGCGGCAGGAGGTCGCGGAGTTGGCGGACGCCTCGGACGGGCCCGTACCGCCTCATGAGCAGCTCCACGCCGGCAGTAGCGAATGGCGCAACGCGCATCAACGCATCCAGGCGACCCAACGCCTCCGCACGTTTGAGGTACCGACCCATGTCGAAGGCGGTCCGCGACGGCGTGGTCACAGGAAGGCCGGCGACCGTCACGACTTCATCACCGGACAAACGATCCATTCGCACGATCAGGCCCGGTTGGCGCCGTCGTTCACCCACGAGCACTTCGATTGGTTCATCGTCGTCAACCCATTGCGCCCCGTGCAATGCCGACGCCGCCACGCCGCCGATGACACCAGTTCGGTCGGTATACAGCCACGTACCCAACGCCCGATCCTTCAACGATGGTGAGGCATATTTCGGCATATAGACGCCGCGAAACATCTGCCGGTACCAGCGCTGCAGATCATGACGAGACGAGCCGTCGGCCAGCGCTTCTCTGCCCAGAAATACTTCAGTCATGTCGGCATCGTCGCCCCAAGGTCCGACATTTAGATTTTGTGTGAGTCCACGGGCAGGTCCGAGGGTCCGACTGGGACACGTGGTGATTCCTGGAATCTGAGCGGCCTCCCGTGGACTTCGGTGTCTGGTC
>NZ_JAPJDO010000024.1 GCF_026242045.1 Mycobacterium pinniadriaticum | reverse complement strand
GCGTCAAACGCCACATCGCTCGCGCCGTCTACCGTGCTCTACTCACCGACCACAACACCCGCCACCAAGCACCGCAATCAGCCGCGGCTTGACATAGGAGCTATTGCTCGCCGAGTGACTACATCAGCAGGGTGGCTTCGTCCTCCACTCCCTCGAAGATCCCGGAGAACTCCCAGGTGGTCTGGTCCACGCCGCTGCAGCTGTCCTGCGTGCTGGAGGACTCTGTGGCGCATTGCGAGTCGCGGTTGGCCGACCACATTGCGATCCGGCCCAGGCCGTACTGGTCGGCAAAGCTCACCACCGTCGACGCGTCGTCGAGGCTGAAGATCTCGGAGGGGTCGTCGCTGATCCCGATCATCGGCGTCAGGCCGATCATCGCGTACAACTCGGCGTCGGTCTTGGTGATCCCCGCGTCCGAATAGAGGTCGGCCAGCTGGCCTTTGAGGGCTTCGGCCGCTTCGATCGCCAGGGCACCCATTTCGTAGTCGCCGTTGACTTCGTAGTCGGTGTCGTAGTAGTCGAACACCATCATGTTCACCACCGAGATGTCCACGCCGGCGTCGACCGCCGCTTGGATCACGGCGAGCCCGTCGCTGGTGAGGCCGTACGGCATCGCCGGAAGGGTGAACGAGATCTCCAGACCGGGGTTGGCCTGCTGAAGGTCATAGAGCGCCGCCGAACGTGTGGCGATGGACGTGCTGTCGGTCAGCGCGGTCCCCTCGATGTCGAAATCGATGCTGGTGACACCGTAGTTGGTGCCGATCGTGTCCGAGTAGGGCGAGGTCTCGCCGTTGTAGTAGTCCAAAATGCCCTGGTAGGCAGCGGTCAGTTCGGTTTGGTCGGAAATGACCAGTGCCAGTTCCTCATTGGCCGACCCACCGAAGGAGATGATGGCATCGGCGCCGTTGTCGTAGATCCCGTTGAACGCGGTTTGGGCCCACTCGGAGTCGATTGAGTAGTAGCCGCCCCACATCGGGGTGCCGGCATCAGCGGCATCGGGATCGCTGACGATGAAGGCCAGGGTGAAATGTTCGACTCCGCCGGTGGTCACGGCATCGGCGAAATCGAACTCGGGATACAGGCTCGTGTCGGCGTAGGGAGCGAACACCGTGGTGGTGCCGGTGGAGCCGAGCAGGCCGGTGTCGATGTCGACCGACACAGTCGTCGCGTTCCCGATCAGTGGCGCCAGAATGGTCTTCAGCACCGGAGTCTGCTGGAGGGCCGTGACGGCCTGTGGCACAAACTGGCCGATCACCGGGATTCTCTCGAGTGCCGCGACCAGGCGGGTCCGCTCGCTGAGCAGCGCCTCGAAGTCCACGGTGCTCGTGCCGGAGTTGGTCGGGGTGTAGGTGAACTCACCCGTGGTGGGGTTGATATCCACCGATCCGTCGCCGGGCTGCGTCAGCACCGAGAAGACCAGCGGCGCTCCCGAATGGCCGGTCGCGTAGATCCGGCCGGTGACTTCGTCATCGCTGGTGTCGGTGATCAGCGTGACCGCCGTGATCGGTTCGAGGATCACCGGGTCGCCGGTCCGGATGACGACCGGAACCGTCGTGATCTCGTGGCGCGACGCGGTCGCGCTGGCTGCCGGACGGGCCGAGGCGGCGGCGGCCGGTGCGGCGCTGGTTTCTTCGGCAGTGGTCTCGGTGCGCCGACTGAGCCCCAGCAGCGCCAGTTCGGCCGCGGCGCCGGCCGGGGTGCCGGAACCGTTCGGGTCCGCGGCCGCCGATGCGGTCGGCGCGGACTGCGGGGCCCGCACCACGACGCGCGTCGCGCGCAGTCCGCTGTTGACCTTGCCGACCGAATTCTTCGTCTTGGTGACGCCGCTGGACGCCGACGTCGCCGCGGCTTTGGTCTTGTGGTGCCCCGTCGAGCCACCGCTGGACTGCGAGGTGGACGCTCCACTCGAGCCTGTGCCCGAGTCGTCGTCCGCCCAGGCCGCGCCGCCGCCGGCGAAGATCGCCGCTCCGATTCCCAGGGCTACGGCCAAACCGCCGACTCGCCCGACATACATTGAAGCATTCACCGTATTCTCCTCGAACTCGATCGTCAGTTACGTGTGTCCCAGCACAGATTGGTGTGCGTCAATTATTGGCGGATGATCACGCGGTATGCAGAGTTTGAACGAAAACAGGCAAAATATAATTTCGATAATTACCTAGGCGAACGATTCACAAAATCAAATTCGCGAATTGACCACGGCAACAGGGGTGCGTCCGGGGAGCAAAGTGAATAATTGCCCTAACGAACAACTTTCGGCGAATGCGGATGTATGCAGCAGGCGCGATCGGGTGGGCAGTGCCCGAACAGACGCAACCGTCTCCGAACACTCGGAGTGTCGGAGACGGTTGTGTCTATTCGCGCGGGAGAAGTCAGCGCAAGGTATCGATGACGGCGCTGAAGTCCAAGTCGCCGTGTTCTTCAGCGAACTTCGCGTAGATCTCGGCGGCGTGGCTGCCCAGCGGGGCCGTGGCACCGGTCGAGGACACCGCGTCCATCGCCAGGCCCAGGTCCTTGTTCATCAGCGCGGTGGCAAAGCCCGGTTTGAAGTCGTTGTTGGCCGGTGATGCCGGAACCGGGCCGGGCACAGGGCAGTTGGTGTGCACCGCCCAGCAGTTGCCGGTCGCCCCGGTAATGACATCGAACAACGACTGCGCGGACAGGCCGAGCTTCTCGGCCAGCACGAACGCCTCGCCGACGGCGATCTGCTGCACCGCGAGCACCATGTTGTTGCACAACTTGGCGGCTTGACCCGCACCGGAGATGCCGCAGTGAATCACCTTGCTGGCCATCGGCTCCAGCACCGGACGGGCCGTGTCCAACGCCTCGGCCTCACCGCCGACCATGAAGGCCAGGGTGCCGGCTGTCGCGCCCTTGATACCGCCGGAGACCGGGGCGTCGAGCTGGGCCATCCCGGCGGCGGAGGCCTTGGCGTGGACGTCGCGGGCATCGTCGACGGAGATGGTGGAGGTGTCGATGAACAGCGTGCCCGCCTTGGCGGCCGGCAGGGCTTCGGCGTAGCAGGCTTTCACGATCGCCCCGTTGGGCAGGGAGGTGATGACGACGTCCGCCTCGGCGACCGCGGCGGCGCCGGAATCGAATACCGTGGCGCCCTTCTCCGCGGCGGCGTCGCGCAATGCGGGAACCGGGTCGAATCCGCGAACGGTGTAGCCGGCGTTGACCAGGTTGGCCGCCATCGGGCCACCCATGTGGCCCAGTCCCAGGAAGGCGATCGTCGTCATGTGTTGGCTCCTTTGCCTCATGCCGTTGCGCGTACCCGGGCGGCCTCGGCCCGCCCGATGACCACGCGCATGATTTCGTTGGTGCCCTCCAGGATCCGGTGCACCCGTAGATCGCGGACGATCTTCTCCAGCCCGTACTCCCGTAGGTAGCCGTAGCCGCCGTGCAGCTGCAAGGCCTGGTCGGCGACATCGAAGCAGGAGTCGGTCACGTACCTCTTGGCCATCGCGCACAGGGCGACCTTGTCCGGTTCGCCGTTGTCCAGGGCGATGGCCGCACGCCACAACATCAGCCGCGACGTCTCTAACGCGGTGGCCATATCGGCCAGCGTGAATCGGATCGTGGGCTCGTCAAGCAACGCCCCGCCGAACGCCTGGCGATCAGCCAGATAACTCGCGGCCTTGTCGTAGGCGGCTTGCGCGCCGCCCAGTGAGCAGGCCGCGATGTTGAGCCGGCCGCCGTTGAGGCCGTTCATCGCGATACCGAAACCGCCGCCCTCGCCTTCGGGCCCGCCCAGCATCGCCGATGCCGGTACCCGTACGTCCTCGAGGATCACCTGGGCGGTGGGCTGCACGTTCCAGCCCATCTTCTCTTCTTGTGCGCCGAAACTGAGTCCGGCCGCGCCTTTTTCGACGATGAACGCCGAAATGCCGCGTGGACCGTCGGCGCCGGTGCGGGCCATCACGATGTACACGTCGGAACTGCCGGCCCCGGAGATGAATTGTTTGACACCGTCGAGCACGTAGCCGTCTCCGTCGCGGACGGCCTTGGTGCGCAACGCCGATGCGTCCGATCCCGCACCCGGCTCGGTCAGGCAGTAGCTGGCGATCGCCTCCATCGAGGCGAGTCGCGGAATCCACGACTTGCGCTGATCGTCGGTGCCGTAGGTGTCGATCATCCACGCGCACATGTTGTGGATCGAGATGAACGCCGCCAGGGCGGGGTCGGCGACCGAGAGCTGCTCGAAGATCCGGACGGCATCCAGGCGCCGCAGCCCACTGCCGCCGACATCCTCGGCGCAGTAGATGGCGGCCATCCCCAGCTCGGCGGCCGCACGCAATACGTCGACGGGGAACTCCTTGGAGTGATCCCAGTCCAAGGCATGCGGCGCAAGGCGTTTGGCGGCGAACGCGGCTGCCGTCTCGGCGATCACGCGCTCGTCGTCATCGAGCGTCAGGAAGCTCATTTCATCGTGGGGATGACGAACTCGGCGCCGTCCTTGATACCCGAGGGCCACCGCTCGGTGACGGTCTTGGTCTTGGTGTAGAACAGGATCGAATGCGGGCCGTGCTGGTTGAGGTCGCCGAAGCCGGAGCGCTTCCAGCCGCCGAAGGTGTGGTAGGACACCGGAACGGGGATCGGCACGTTGACGCCGACCATGCCGACCTGCACCCGGGACACGAAGTCGCGGGCGGCGTCGCCGTCGCGGGTGAAGATCGCGACCCCGTTTCCGTACTGATGCTCGTTGGGCAGGCGCAGCGCCTCCTCGTAGTCCTTGACCCGCACGATGCAAACCACCGGCCCGAAGATCTCGTCGGTGTAGATCGACATGTCGGTGCTGACGTGGTCGAACAGCGAGGGGCCGATGAAGAAGCCGCCCTCGAGGCTGTCATCCCCGAATGTCAGTTCGTCACTGGCTTTTTCGCGTCCGTCGACGACGAGATCGGCACCGGCCGCCACGCCGGCTTCGATGTAGCCGCGCACCCGGTCGAGGGCGGCCTCGGTCACCAGCGGCCCGTAGTCGGCCTTGGGGTCCAGGCTGTGACCGACCCGCAGGTGCTCGATCCGCTCGGTCAGTCGGGCGCGCAACCGGTTCGCGGTCTCCTCACCGACAGCGACCGCCACGGAAATCGCCATGCAGCGCTCGCCGGCGCTGCCGTAGCCGGCGCCGACCAGGGCATCGATGGCCTGGTCGAGGTCGGCGTCGGGCATCACGATCATGTGGTTCTTGGCGCCGCCGAAGCACTGTGCGCGCTTACCGCCGGCCGCGGCGCGGGAGTAGATGTACTGCGCGATGTCGGAGCTGCCGACGAAGCCGTAGGCCTTGATGTCGGGATGGTCCAGGATGGCGTCTACTGCCTCTTTGTCGCCCTGCACCACCTGGAACACGCCCGCGGGCAGGCCGGCCTCCAGGAACAGTTCGGCCAGGCGCACCGGAACCGAGGGATCGCGCTCGGAGGGCTTGAGGATGAAGGCGTTGCCGCACGCCAGGGCGGGGCCGGCCTTCCACAGCGGGATCATCGCGGGGAAGTTGAACGGGGTGATGCCCGCGACCACACCGAGCGGCTGGCGGATGGAGTACACGTCGATGCCGCCGCCGGCGCCCTCGGTGAACTCGCCCTTGAGCAGGTGGGGGATGCCGATGGCGAACTCGATGACCTCGATGCCGCGCTGGATGTCACCGAGGGAGTCGGGGACGGTCTTGCCGTGCTCGATCGACAGCAGCTCGGCGAGCTCGTCGGCGTTGGCGTTGACCAGCTCGATGAATTTCATCAGCACGCGGGCCCGGCGCTGGGGGTTCCAGGCGGCCCATTCCTTCTGCGCCTCGACTGCCGAGGCCACCGCGGTGTCGACGTCGGCGGCCGAGGCCAGGAGCACCTGGGCCTGCACCTCGCCGGTGCTCGGGTTGAAGACGTCGGCGGTGCGCGTGCTGCTGAGGTTGCTGCGCTGTCCGTCGATGAAGTGCTGGATGGTTGTGCTCATGACTGCCCCTTGGCTGACCTGGCGGCTGAATACTAGGACATCCTAGTAACGCGTTGAGCGGCTCCGCAAGGGGCGCTCGACTCGGCCTGGCCTACGACACGTGCGGCGATCCCGGTGGATTTGGAGCAACTCGCCGACCACCTGCGACTGGATCGCTTTGTCGTCGCGGGTCATTCCGGCGGCAGCCCGCATGCGCGGACGGCCGCGGTGTCACTCCCGGTCGAGTACCGCTTCCTCCAGATCCAGTTCACGCAGGGCGGTCCGGAGCACTTCGTCGTCGATGCGGCCGCTGTCACGCTCGGCGATGTAGGCCTCGCGCTCGGCTTCGAGCATCTGCAGGCGCAGCCGGCGAAGCGCCGCCACCGGGCTCTCGTCAAGGTTGGAGTCGGTCGACTGGAGTCGCTCGACTGCCGCTTCGCGCCGGCGCACGTTCCAGACCCGCAGGATGTCGGCGACCCGGTCGTGGACGTCGGTGCGGCTGCCCTCTGCCTCGTGTTCGGCCAGCACGGTGTCGAGTCGGTCGGCGGCGGCCAGCGTGGCCCGCTGCCGAGCCTCGTTCGCCGCGGCGATGTCGGCGTGGGTGTCGTCGACGGTGACGCCGAGTTTTCTGATGATCCACGGCAGGGTCAGCCCATGCAGCAACAGCGTGCCGACCACCACGACGAACGTCAGGTAGACCAGATGAGCGCGGCCGGGAAACGGCGCACCGGACAGCGTCGTCGTCGGTAAGCCGAACGCGGCGGCCAGCGAGACCACCCCGCGCATTCCGGCCCAGGCCACCACGAAGACCCCGGCGGCACTGGGAGCGGGTTCGCGGGACCTCGCCCGGGGCGATAGCAGACGCGGCAGGTAGGTGAACGCGTAGACCCAGGCGATGCGGACGCCGATCACGGTGCCGAGAACCGCCAGCGAGAACCCCGCCATCACGATCGCCGGCATGCCGCGGATTTCGCCGAGTACCGCGGGCAGCTGCAAGCCGATCAAGAAGAACGCGAACGCCTCCAGCACCAGCTGCACGGCGCGCCACACGGCCTCGTCCTGCAATCGGGTGGCGTAGCCGGCCCGGGCCGAGCGGTGGCCCAGGATCAACGCCGCGATCACGACCGCCAGCACCCCCGAGCCGCCGATCTGGTCGGCGACCAGGTAGACGACGAACGGAGCGAGGAGGCCGATCGCGCTCTCGGTCAGGGGGTCGTCCAGGCGCGAACGCAGGTAAACGATGAGGTGCCCCAGTGCCAAACCCACGACCGCGCCGCCCGCCACGGCCAGCAGGAATGTCTCGACCGCGCTGCCCCAGCTGGTGGCCACACCGACCGCGGCGGCGACGAAGACCTTGTAGACCGTCAACGCGGTGGCGTCATTGAGCAGGCTCTCACCACCGATCAGGGTCATGATCTGGCGGGGCAGACCGAGCCGGCGCCCGATCGCGGTGGCTGAGACCGCGTCGGGCGGTGCGACGATGGCGCCCAGGGCCAGCGCGGATGGGAGCGTCAGCCCGGGCACCGTCAGATAGGCGACGTAACCGACCGCGAACGTGGTGGCCAGGGGCAACCCGACCGCGAGGCCGGCCACCGGGCGAAAGCTTCTGCGCAGGGCGACCGAGGAACTCTCCAGGCCCGCCGACCACAGCAGTGGCGGCAGGATGACGAACAGCACCAGATCGGGATTGAGGTGCACCTCGGGTACGTCCGGGATCAGACTGGCGCCCAGACCCGCCACCACGAGCACAAGCGGCGACGACAGGTTGTAGCGGCGGGCCAATGCGGTCAGCAGCATCGCGGCGGCCAACACGGCCAACAATGTCGCGTTCATGCCGAGCCTCCTTTGATTCGCCCGTCTGCAGGATGGCCTACCGGCTGGGTGGGCGGACGTCAACGCGGCCGTCGCCCGGCGCCGCGGAAGGGCGGGCCTGTAACGGTGGTAGTGATCGTCTGAAACGCGATATCACCGGTGATATCACCTTCCGCAGTACTGCATTACCCGTGGCCCCTTAGGAGCTCCTCGACTCTGCGGTCGGCGCATCGAGACTGCGGTGAGGGCGAGTTCTCCGGCCGAAATGCGATCTGAGCGCAGATTCGATGACGCCTCAGCGCCATTGATAGCGGGTGCTGGGCCGGCCGGTCTTGCCGTACTCGGTCACGCGGGTGACGGTGCCGTCGTCGGCCAGGCGTTCCAGGTAGCGCCAGGCGGTCACCCGGGAGACGCCCACGAGTTTGGCGGCCTCGTCGGCGGTGAGGCCGTCGGCGCGGTCGCGCACCGCGCGAGCGATCTCGTCGGTGGTCGCTGGTGCCGCACCCTTCGGGGTGACCGACTTGTCGGTGCTGATCCGCAGTTCACCCAGTGCTCGGTCGACTTCGGCCTGGCTGGCGGCGTCGGTCCCGGCGGGCAGCGCCTCGCGGTAGCGGCGATAACGCTCGAGGCGGTCGCGGAAGGCGGCGAACGTGAACGGCTTGAGCAGGTAGGCCAGCGCGCCGTGGCCGACGGCGGCACGCACCATCTCCAGATCGCGCTCGGAGGTGATCGCGATGATATCGGGGGCGGGCCTGAGCCCGGACAGCGCCGAGGCCAGGGTGATCCCGCTGGCGTCCGGCAGGCCGAGGTCGAGCAGCACCAGGTCGACGGGGGAGTCGGCGGCCGCTTCGGCGGCGATGCGCATCGCGTCGCGCGCGGTGTGCGCCAACCCGGCGACGGTAAACCCTTGCAGCCGAGCAAGATACGTACGGTGCGCCTCGGCGATCAGCAGCTCGTCCTCGACGATCAAGACGTTGATCATGGGATGGTCACCGTCACCACCGACCCGTAGCTGAGGTCAGCGGTCAGCGTGCCGCCATGGCGGTTGACGACCTGGGCGACCAGCGCCAGCCCCAGACCCTGGTGGGCGTCGTCGTCGCCGGATTTGGTCGAATAGCCGCGTTGCATGGCGCGGCCGAAGGTTTCGGGATCCATGCCCGGCCCGCTGTCGGCGACCTGGATCTGCAGCCGGCCGTCGCTCTGGCTGACGGTGACCTCCACCCACGGGTCGTCGCGGTCGCAGGCGTCCATGGCGTTGTCGATCAGATTGCCCAGCACGGTGACCATCTCCTGTGGGCTCAGCGGCGACTCGGCGGGCAGGTGGGTTTCCTCGGTGACGGTCAGCTCGATGCCGCGCTCGTCGGCCTCGGCGGTCTTGCCGAGCAGCAGGGCGACCAACGCGGGTTCGCCGACGGCGTCGGACACCCGGTCGACGAGTCGCTGGGACAGCGCCAGCTCCTGGGTGGCGAACGTGACGGCTTCCTCCGGGCGGCCCATCTCGACCAGGGTGATGACGGTGTGCAGTTTGTTGGCCGACTCATGGGCCTGCGCGCGCAGCGAATCGGTGAACCCCTGCAGGGAGCTCAATTCACCCAGGGCGCCCTGCAATTCGGTGCGGTCGCGGATGGTGACCACTTCGGAGTCCGAGGCGCTCACCTGGGAGCGGTTGACCACCAGCACCCGGTCGTCGGTGAGCCGGACCTCGTCCCGTACGCCGGGGTCGTTGCCGCGCAAGAACTCCGGCAGGTCGGCCCGCGTGATCGGACCGGACGGCAGGGCCAGCAGGCGGCGGGCTTCGTCGTTGGCCAGCGCCACGCCGTCGCGGTCCAGCACGATCAGGCCTTCGGAAATCGAGTGCAGGATGGCGTCGTGGTGGTCGTACATCACCCGAAGCTCGTCAGGTGCCAGCCCACGGGTCTGGTGTAGGACCCGTCGGCGGATCGCCCAGATGCCGACGAAAGACAGGGCCAACGCGCCGACGCCGACGGCGGCGATCGCCGGCCACTGCGCGCGCCACCGGGCGGCCAGGCTGTCCTGGGTGATACCGGCGGCCACCAGGCCGACGATCTGGCCGTCGGCGTTGCGGACCGGCGCGATGGTGCGCACCGACGGGCCCAGGGTGCCGGTGTAGACCTCGGTGTAGGTTTCGCCGCGCAGCGCCGGTTCGATGGTGCCGATGTACTTCTGGCCGATCAGGTCAGGGTTGGTGTGGGTGAACCGGGTGCGGTCGGGGGCCATGATCGTGATGAAGGCGATGCTGGTGCCTTTGCGGACGGCCTCGGTCGTCTGCTGGAGAACCTTTGCGGGGTCACCGTTTTCGATGGCCTGCGCGGTCGACGGTGAGTCGGCCAGGGCGACGGCGATCGCGGTCACCTGCTGACGGGCGGCGGCGTCGCCGTCGAGTTTGTCGTCATAGAGGGCGAGCGCACTGCCGGCCAGGACCACCAGCGCGATCACCGCGGCCTGCAGGGCGAAGGCCTGCCCGGCCAGCGAGCGGGGGAGTACGGCCACTGCTCACCTCCGCGTTGAACGTAATGAACTAAAGCGTGACCTGGGTCACGCGGTGTTCAACCATCCTTACAGACCCGCCGCAGCAGACCTGGAAGGAAACCGCTCATGACCATGGTTGTGGATCGCCCTCGCGGCGACGACAAGCCCGAGCCGCGCAAGCGCCGGGACCGCACGCACTGGCTGTATCTGGCCGTCATCGCCGCGGTCATCGGCGGCGTCCTCGTCGGCCTGGTCGCCCCGGGAGTCGGCAAGCAGGTCGGGGTTCTCGGGACGATGTTCGTCAGCCTGATCAAGATGATGATCGTCCCGGTGATCTTCTGCACGATCGTGCTGGGAATCGGATCGGTGCGTAAGGCCGCCACCGTCGGGAAGGTCGGCGGGCTGGCCTTCGGCTACTTCCTGGTGATGTCGACGATCGCGCTGGGCATCGGCCTGGTGGTCGGCAACCTGCTGCATCCCGGCAGCAGCCTCAAGCTCTCGGAGTCGATGGCCGGCAAGGGTGCGGAGCTGGCCGAGAAGGCGCACGATTCCGGCGGTTTGATGGACTTCATCGCCCACATCATCCCGACGTCGTTGTTCTCGTCGTTGACCGACGGCAATGTGTTGCAGGGGCTGTTCGTGGCGCTGCTGGTCGGGTTCGCGCTGCAGGCGATGGGCACCAAGGGCGAGCCGATCCTGCGCGGGGTGGAGCACCTGCAGCGGCTGGTGTTCAAGATCCTGGCAATGGTGTTGTGGCTGGCCCCGATTGGCGCGTTCGGTGCGATCGCCAACGTGGTGGGCCTGACCGGGTGGAGCGCGGTGACCAACCTGCTGACGCTGATGCTCGGGTTCTATCTGACCTGCGTGGTGTTCGTGTTCGGAGTGCTCGGGGTGCTGCTGCGCACGGTGTCGGGGGTGTCGATCTTCCGGCTGGTGCGCTACCTGGCACGGGAGTATCTGCTGATCTTCGCGACATCGTCCTCGGAGTCGGCGCTGCCGCGGCTGATCGCCAAGATAGAGCATCTGGGTGTGCAGCAGAGCACCGTGGGTGTTGTTGTGCCGACCGGATATTCGTTCAACCTGGACGGCACCGCGATCTACCTGACGATGGCCTCGCTGTTCATCGCCGACGCGCTGGGCAACCCGCTGTCGGTGGGGGAGCAGATCGGCCTGCTGGTGTTCATGATCGTGGCGTCCAAGGGCGCGGCCGGGGTGAGCGGGGCCGGGCTGGCCACACTGGCCGGCGGGCTGCAGGCCCATCGCCCCGAACTGCTCGACGGGGTGGGACTGATCGTCGGGATCGACCGGTTCATGTCCGAGGCGCGGGCGGTCACCAACTTCTCCGGCAACGCGGTGGCCACCCTGCTGGTCGGCTCGTGGACCAAGACGGTCGACACCCAGAAGGTCAACGCCGTGCTGAGCGGTCGCGATCCTTTCGATGAGCTCACCATGCTCGACGACGATCACGCGCCGGCGCCCAAGGAGGCGGTCGCCGCCTGATCACAGCTCACGACACCCCGGGCGGCCCCTTCCCCCCGGGGTGTCGTGCTGTCGGCCGTCATCACCAGTTTCGTTTTGGCCCCGTCGACGTGCCGGTAAGGTCTCGGCGGTGATGGACCGAAGTGATGCCTCCATACCGTCCGGGGACAGTGAGCTGGCGGCGTGGGTCTACCGGCCACCGGCCGACGTCGCGTCGGGTGCCTGTGTGGTCATGGGGCATGGGTTCTCGCTGACCCGCCACGACGGGCTGTCGCCGATCGCCGAGGCCTTCGCCGCAGCGGGCGCGACGGTGGTGTGCTTCGACTACCGCTTCTTCGGTGACTCCGGGGGACAGCCCCGGCAGCGTTTCCGGGCCAGTGCGCAACAGGAAGATTGGCGCAACGCAATAGCTTTCGCGCGCAGCCTCGATGGCGTGAACCCAGACAAGATCGTTGCATGGGGCTACTCATTCGGTGGCGGGCACGCCGTCAACGTCGCCGCCGGGGACAGCCGGCTGGCAGCCTTGATACTGCTCTACCCCTTCCTCGACGGCCCCGGCCGGGTCAAAGCGACGCGGTTGGGGTTGGTCGCCTCTCTCGTTCCCCGTGCGCTGGCCGACTTTGCCGGTATGTCGGTGACCGTTCCGGTGACGGGCCCACCCGGCTCCCGAGGTGCGATGTCGCTCCCCGGCGAATCCGCCGGATTTGCCTCCGTCGTCGGACCTGAATCCCCGTGGCGTAACGAGATCACGCCGGGAGTGTTCGCGACCCTGATCGCGCACCGGCCCTGGACGAAGGCCGCATCGCTGAGAATGCCGATCTGGGTGGGCCTGGGGGAGCGGGACATCACCGTGCCGGCCGCTGGCATCCGCAGGCTCGTCGAGCGCGCGCCCAACGCACAGCTGCATCGGTACGACACCGATCATTTCGAAGTCTTCGCCGAGCCCCACCTCGGAAGGCTGATCGCGGACCAGATCGAGTTCTTGCGGCAGTGCGGACTGATCGGCGTCGAGGTATAGCGGATACCCTCTGAGCTGCGACGGCCCCCATAGCCCAATTGGCAGAGGCAGCGGACTTAAAATCCGCACAGTGTCGGTTCGAGTCCGACTGGGGGCACCGAAGGAGGGGCTGGTAGAGGCGTTTTAAGTCGATCTGTTTGGCGAAAATCCTACTTTGGTCGGGGCGAGGACGCGGCGCGGCGGGATGACGGCGGAACGGTCGGCTCGCCGAGCTAACTCGTCGAATTTGCGCCGTCACCGCCGTCAAGCCACGTTCACTTGGCGGCTTCGGAATTCTTCGAGGTCTAGCGTGTGCGGAATGGGTTTGTTCAGCCACGAGGAGTCCGGGGGCCTGGCCGACGGCGCTACAGGCGGTGCTAGCGACGGGGTCGTCGATAGGGCGCGCGGTGCTGAGGTTGACGAATTCGGGGCGGATGATCCCGTGGTGGTTGGTCCGGGGTTGCCGCCCGAGGATGGTTCGTGCGGTCAGTTCGCCGTGCAGTTTCATGTGTCCACGTCAATGCTGGTCGGGTTGAAACGTATTGCTGATATGCGTGGGGTGAGCGTGCCGGAGGTGTGCCGGCAGGTGATCGGTGTGTTTGTTGCCCAGCAGGAGGGCGAGTTGGCTGCGTTGCTCGCTGCCGAGGCCGAGGTGGCTGACTACCGGCCGAGTTTGGGCCAGTCATAGTCGCGCCCCGCTCCGGGAGGAGCCGTGACGCTCTCGGAAGCCGTGGCAGATCCTGTTTATCTTGCGTATTCTGCATAGAGATAGGAGATGGTGGCTGTGCTGGAGGTTGTGCTGGTCGACGCGTCGCAGGTCGACATGGTCGCGGAGACGCTGCGCGCCAAGGGGATCGCCATCGTTAACCCAGCCGGCGACGCCGACCAGCTGCGGGCGGCTGTGGCGGCCGTGGTGCATGAGGCCGACGACGCCGAAGTCGACCGGCTGCGCTCGGCGACCGCATCGGGGCCTGACGACGGTCTCGAGGAACGGTTGTGGGGTCCGGCGCCGGACTCGCAGACCGCGTCGCGGGCAGTGTTTGACGACCTGGCCGGCCAATTCGCCGCGCGCCGCGAACTGGCCGAAGGCTGCCTCCGCCGCGAGGAGGCAGCCGCCCTCCTCGGCGTGGCTCCGCAGAGCATCACCGCCAAGCTCGCGGCTCGGAAACTGGTGGGACTCAAGGCCGGCCGCGAATGGCGCCTGCCGGCGTGGCAGTTCGACCCCGACGACCCCTCCGGTGTCCTACCCGACCTCGACACGTTGCAAGAGGTGTTCCCCGGCGGTGTCGTCAGCCTGTCGCGGTGGATGCAGCGTCCGAACCCCGAATTCGGTGACCGGCCGCCGAGCATCGAGATGGCCCGCGGTGGTGCCGCCAAGGTGATCGCCGCAGCGCGGGCTCTGACCGCCGCAGCGTGGTAAAGCGCCTCGACCCTCCAACACGTCCACTGCCCCCCGCCGACTTTCGTTGGGACTGGACACCGATGCCGGCGCGGGGGCCGTGGCGGTGGTGCCGGGTCTACCACCGCAGTGCCCACACCCCCGACGGTGTGACATTCCGCCGGTACGGGCCGCTATACCGCCTCGACCACCACCACCCGGCCGACCCGCCCGCCGACGACCCCGCTGGCCGGCGAGTTCTCTACGTCGGCCAGGACTTGGTCACCTCCGCCTGTGAGGTGTTCGGCGAGGCTGGTGTCGCCGCGATCTGCCCCAACTACCGGGTGGCGGTGCTGACCCCGACCACCGCGCTGCCGCTGTTCGACTTGACCGCCTCGGGAGCGGCCATGGCCATCGGCGCGTTGCCGTCGCTGGCGGTGGGCAACGAAACCCGCGCACTGACCCAACAGTGGGCGCAGGCCATCTTCGAGGACCAACCGGCCGGAGCCGATGTGTGCGGGGTGCGCTACCGCACCGCCTACAACTTCGGGTTCGGACTGGCGCTGTGGGACTGCGACGACCGGGTAGTCACCATCGGCGGCAACGGCGCTCAGGATCTGGCCCTCAACGATCCCCGCGTGCTGAGACGGTTGCAGGTGGGGTTGCGGGAGCGCAGACTCGCGGTCACTACGATCCCGCAGAGCCGGTGCCCGGCAGCCTGTGAGCGTCCCTGACCTGCACCGCTGCGTCTACGCAGTTGCTCCAGGCCCGGATTCCGCCTGGTGAGCGCGTTTTCGCACGCGGAATCCGGGCGGCGGTCAACGTCCAGCCCCGGCCCTCCGAAAAGGAATATTGCGGTGTCACTGCGTTAAATCGCCAGTTCTAACGCTCTGACCCGCACCTCGAAATCGGTTCGAGTCCCACTGGGAGCACCAAATGCGAGTTACTCGGGGTAGCCCAGACTCCAGCCCCGGTAGGTCCAGCCGGACCCCACGTGGGGGCTGGGCAGAATCTGGATGTTGGTCCCGTCGCCGTACCCCCGCTTGAGCCCTTGGACCCCGCCGGAGAGGTACTTCCCGTCACCGAGGGCGATGTCGATGTGGGCGCCGTACGGGCTCTTGCTGAAGACAAGTGCTCCCCGCGGGGGATCCATGTCGGTGTGTATCTGACCTTGTTGAACGAGGGTTTGGTACATGGTTTCGGCGGCGCCGTCCCAGCCGTATTGCGCCTGCGACACGTCATAGGCGTAGGCGACGAATGCCTCGCATCCGTATGGACCGAACATGTTTGTCCCGAGTGCGCTTTCGCCCCTGGAGATGGCGGCGTCCGCTCCGGGGATGGTGTCAGCGGAGGCGCCGGGTGCGAACACGAGTGCCGCGGCAAGCAGAGTGGCAGAAACGAACAGACAGAATCGGGCGTTCAACTCGTGGCTCCGTTCCCGCGGTGCATGTCGGCTGCGCTGAGCGCGTGACTTGATCGGCTCGTGCGAGCTCCCGACTCGTCGCTTTTCACCAATTGGCGTCTCGTTCAGGTGATGCTCGGATACCCATCGTGCGTTAGTCAAAACTGCTGCGCAACTAGGGCGCAAACCCAGAAGTCGCGTCGAGTCCCTCCATCAGCACTTGTTGAGCAGCCCGGCGTCCACCGGCACGACGGTGCCGGTGACGTACCGAGCGTCGTCGGATGCAAGCCACGCGACCGCATTGGCTACATCGCGGGCCTCGACATAGTCGACTGGGATCGCATTCTCGAGCGAGCGTGCGATGGCCGGCTCGAACTTCTTCAGCATGCTGAGATCGCCGTTGTTCGCCATCGGCGTCGCAACGGTCGTCGGCGCCACGCTGTTGACTCGAATATAATGGGGTGCAAGATAATTCGCGTATGTGCGCATGATGCCGATGACGCCGTGCTTGGCGGCGGTGTACCCGAGCATCCCGCCGGAGACCACAGGGGTGCCGATGAGGCCGCCGGTCGAACTGGTCAGGATGATCGAACCACCTCGGTCCTGCGTGAGCATGGTCGGCACGGCAACGCGCACGGTGTTCCAGACGCCTTTCATGTTGACGTTCACGACGTCATCCCATTGTTGGTCGTCCGTACTTTGGCCGCCCGGACCGATTCCGGCATTGGCCACCACGATGTCGACTCCGCCGAGCTCGGCCACCCCGTCGTCGAACGCCTTCTGAAGCGCCGGGAAATCAGTGACGTCGGCCTCACGGGCCACAATGCGCCGGCCAAGGGACTCGACCTGCCGCACGGTTTCGGCGAGGTCTTCCGGTTCCGACATCTTGTAGACCACGGTCGGGTATTGCGCGCACACGTCGATCGCGATGATGTCGACGCCCTCCTCCGCGAGGCGCACCGCGTGTGCACGGCCCTGACCCCGGGCAGCCCCGCTGATGAAAGCGACCTTGCCGTCGAGCTTTCCCATACCCGCTCCCGTCCAGATATTCGCGGCCAACCCGCACTGGCGCCGCACGCTCCCAGTTTGGGCGGTCGCTCAAATAACCGCAAGGATGAACCAGCTTTCGTGCACCTGAGCGCATCCCGTCGAGATGTGCCGTTCGTCCCTCGAAAAATGACCCGACGACCTCGTGATCCGGGCCCCGAGTGTCCCTACGCTCGGTTTGGGAGGTAGATCATGGTCAACCCAGTTCGGGGAGGGCGTCCGCCCATCGCACGTGACGAGGAAGTCGAGATCGCCGCTGGGCCGGTCGTAGTGGCCGGGCACCTGACGATTCCGGTGAACCCGAGAGGAATCGTCGTGTTCGCCCACGGCAGCGGAAGCAGTCGCTTCAGCTCCCGCAACATCTTCGTCGCCGACGTCCTCAACGACGCCGGGTTCGCCACCCTCCTATTCGATCTCCTCACGACCGCCGAAGAAGCCAACCGTGCCAACGTCTTCGATATCGAGTTGCTGGCGAACCGGCTGGTCGACGTCACCGAGTGGCTGGCAACCCAGCCCGACATCGTGTCCCTGCCCCTCGGGTTCTTCGGGGCCAGTACCGGCGCTGGAGCAGCGCTTCGGGCGGCCGCGAGTCCGCGGGTCGACGTCAATGCGGTGGTCTCCCGCGGTGGCCGCCCCGACCTGGCAGGCGACGCGCTGACCCGCGTCAGCGCGCCCACCCTTCTGATCGTGGGTGGACGTGACGAAGTGGTCCTCGACCTGAACCAGGAAGCGCAGCAATTGATTCCGGTTGAATGCCGAATCGCGGTCGTTCCTGGCGCAACGCACCTGTTCGAGGAGGCGGGAGCCCTCGAACAGGTGGCCGACCTGGCCCGCGAGTGGTTCCTGACCCATCTGGCGAGCCGCCCAGGCTGAATTCGCGATACCTGCCCCGGCTATCGGTGCCGAGAGGTGAAGACCAACCCATCCGTCACCGGGCCCGGGCAGAATCGCTGACCATGGCCACTTCGCGCTTCATCCACTACGGCGAACATGGCGATGCCCGCATCCACTATCTCGATTCCGGCGGCGACGATAGGGGTGCCCCGATCGTGTTCGTACCCGGAATGACCGACCTCGCGAAGGACTACACGGAGGTCATGGAGTCCTTCGGACGCCGGACCGTCGTCGTCGAATTACGAGGTCACGGACGAAGCGCCGCACCCGCCGGCTCCTACGACCTGGCCGCGCTGAGCGGCGACGTCGGTGCGGTGGTCGAGGCCATTACGGACGGCCCGGTGCACGTCGTGACGTTCTCACGAGGCACGTCGTACGCGGTCGCGTGGACCATCGATCATCCGCAGCGTGTTCGCTCTATCTCCATCGGTGATTACGTGCCGGAGGAACGCGCCTTGTCCGAAGAAGCCGAACGGCGCCTGCTCGGCGGCCGCTGGCGCGGCACCCCTGTCCGCGAGCGGCTCGACGTCGACGCCGCAATCGCCACGTTCCGAGCGGCGAAGTCGACCTCGTTCTGGGACCGGCTGTCGGCGCTGGGCCTACCGTTGCTCGCCGTGCGAGCCGGCAACTCCCCCGTCGTTGACGACGCCGACTGGCTACGTTACCGGCGGCTCTTCCCTGATGGTCGGCTCGTCGAATTCCCCGACTCGCCACATGATGTATTCCGCCCGGAGCGGAGCCGTTTCCCGTCCCTGGTCCGCGCTCACGTCGACCGCGTGGACGGCGTCATTGGCCCGAACAGCTCAGACATGGCGCCGTCAACCAGTGTCGACACGTGAGTACGTAACGTCGTCGACATGGACGCACGCAACTTGGCTTTCGAATGGACGGACACCACCCAGCACTGGCTTCTGGAGGTACCGATCCGTTTGGTGGCCTACCTGGTCGTCGTCCTGATCGCCCGTTATGTGCTGCACCGGACGATCGACCGCGCGACCACCGTCCGGGCGGGCAAGGGTGCCGACGAGGAAGAGCGCACCCAGGCCAGGAGGCCGGCATTGCTGCGCCACCTGCGAGATCGTGTCCCCTCGTCGGCCAGCGGCGATCAACTCAACAAACGGCGTCAGCAGCGGGCGCACACCATCGGGTCCGTTCTGAAGTCGACGGTGTCGATCATCCTGCTGACCTGGCTGGTGCTGGCAACCCTCAACGTGTTGGGGGTGAACATCGCGCCGTTCATCGCCTCGGCCGGGGTGATCGGCCTCGCGATCGGTTTCGGCGCGCAGAACCTGGTGCGTGACTTCGTCAGCGGTGTGTTCATGCTGCTCGAAGACCAGTATGGGGTCGGTGACTATGTCGACCTCGGGGAGATGAGCGGAGAGGTCCAGAGTGTCGGGCTGCGCATCACCACTCTGCGGGACATCGACGGCACCCTTTGGTATGTCCGCAACGGGGAGATCTCCCGAGTCGGCAACATGAGCCAGGAATACGCGGTTGCCCGTATCGAGGTACCGGTCGCGTTGACCGCCGACGTCGAGGAGGCCGAGCAGGTGGCGCTGCAGGCGGCCTCGCTGGCCATCAAGGACCCTTCGTTGGGCGGGAAAGTTCTCGGCGAGCCGGAGATGCTCGGTGTGCAGGAACTCGCGCCCGATCTGCTCACACTGCGGATGACGCTGAAGACCAAGCCGAATGCGCAGTGGTCGGTGCAGCGCCGACTGCGGCGGGAGATCCTGCGGGCCTACGACGAGAACGGCATCGAGCTGCCGTACCCGCGGGGACGCATCCACGCCGTGGTAGGCGGGACGCAGGCTGCGACTACGACCGGACGCACTCGATGACGATCGCGCGCGGGTAGTTCAGGTAGTAGTTCTCGATGACCAAGGGAGAGTCACCGAGGAACGCCGTCAGCTCGATCGGAGCCCCGTCGTAAACGCTGTCGGCCAGCCCTATCTGGAATCCGTACTTGCGGTAGTCGGGCACCCGGTCAAAGGTGTACAGATCCGGATTGGTGGTGAGGGTCACGAACCGGCCGCCTGGCTTGATGCGGCAGCCCGGCCGTGACACATCGTGGCGAGCTCATCGCGGGCGCGTGCATAGACCAGAAGGAAAGCCGCGACGGCGAGGTCGAAATCCTGTTGGGCGACCGCCACGCGTGCATCGGCGACCGAGTATTCGATGCCCAGCGGTTCGCGGGCATCCTCCTCGCGGGCCAGGGCGATCATCTTCTCGGAAACGTCGAAGCCCACCATGGGATCGGCACCGGCCCGCCGCAGGATGCGGGTGTAGTCGCCGGCGCCGCACGCGACGTCGAGAACCTTCTTGTCCTGCACGTCGCCGATGTGCTTCAGGAACGAGTACGCCTCGATCCTGGTTCGGACGGGGAGGGTTTTGGTCTTCTTGTACTGCTTGGCGGTATCGCCCTGGTTGTAGTCGATAACCTGGGCGTCCTCGGCTCTGATCGGCTGGCGTCGGGAAGACATCTCGCGGCACCGAGGTCTACGTCGGGGCCCGGCGAAACACCGCGGAATCGCCGCCATGAGCCGCGTAGCTGCCTACCATCAGCCGATGCGTGGATCCAAGATCTTGCTCACCGGACCGACCGGCCAGGTCGGCGTCCCTATCGCCATGGCCCTGGCCGCCGACAACGAGGTATGGGGCATCGCCCGCTTCGCCGATGCCGCAACCCGAGAACGCCTCGAGAAGGCCGGCGTCCGGTGCGAGACCGTCAACATGGCTGCCGGCGACTTCACCGGGCTCCCGTCAGACTTCGACTACGTCCTCAACTTCGCGGTGGCCAAGAGCGGTAGGTGGGACAAGGACCTCGCGGCCAATGCGGAATCGGCAGGGCTTCTCATGGCGCATTGTCGTGGCGCGAAGGCGTTCCTGCACTGTTCATCCGGGGCCGTCTACGATCCGCCGGGCGACGAACTCCGGACCGAACGCACCGTTCTCGGCGACAACCACAAGAGTCTCCTCCCGACGTATTCCATCACCAAGATCGCCGGGGAAGTCGTCGTCGCGACGATGGCGCGCGCTCTCGGTGTGCCGGCCACCATTGCGCGTCTCAACGTCCCCTACGGCGACAACGGTGGATGGCCGCTCTTCCAGATGGAGATGATGCTGGCCGGCCAACCCATCCCCGTCCCGCCCGGCGGACCTGCTGTCTACAACCCCATCCACGAGGACGACATCATCGCGATGATCCCGAAACTGCTTCAGGTGGCTTCGGTTCCGGTCACCACCGTCAACTGGGGCGGGGACCAATTCGTCAGCATCCAACAGTGGTGCACCTATCTCGGCTCGCTTGTCGGCAAGGAACCGGTATTCGAGGAGAGCGACCAGGCGCTGCGCGGGAATCCGTTGGACGTCACCAAAATGCACGAGTTGATCGGAACCACAACCGTCGACTGGCGCGACGGAATGCGCCGGATGGCCGCCACGTTCCACCCCGAGCTCGTCGACGCCTAGCACGGAAGCGACAGCGAGACCTCGCCCCTGTGTGACACTGGTTCCCAGAAGGTGATGGGAGGGGTGCAGATGTCGGACTGGGCGAGAAGAACGCGTGTCGGCGCTCTGAAGGCAGTCGGGGTGGTTTCGATACTCGTTGGGATGCTCACGTTGGCTGCCGGCCCCGCGCCGGCGGATCCGGGTCCCACCGCGGGGCAGGATCCGACACCCTTCGTCGGCGTTGCGCCGTTCGGGCCACCGACGATCGCACCTGCCAACGGCTCGACGGTGGGGGTAGCCCAGCCGATCATCATCGATTTCCCCGGACTGGTTGACGATGCCGGCGCGACCGAGAACGCTATCCACATCTCTTCCGTCCCACCGGTTCCCGGCAAGTTCTATTGGATGACCCCCACCCAGTTGCGCTGGCGCCCACTGAGCTTCTGGCCCGCGCACACCACGGTGACCATCGATGCGGGTGGCGTCGTATCCAGCTTCCGCACCGGCGACACACTGATCGCCACCGCCGACGACGCCACGCATCAACTCACCGTGACCCGCAACGGGGTGGTGGAGAAAGTCATCCCGATGTCGATGGGCATGGCGGCCGGCGGGCACCAAACCGCAAACGGCACCTACTACGTTCAAGAGAAGATGCCCTCGGTGGTGATGGATTCCTCCACCTACGGGGTCCCGGTCAACTCGACATACGGGTACAAGGTGACCGTCGACCTCGCCGTCCGGTTCGACGACAGCGGCAACTTCGTACACAGCGCCCCGTGGTCGGTCGCTGACCAAGGCAAGCGCGACGTCAGCCACGGCTGCATCAACATCAGCCCCGCCAATGCACAGTGGTTCTACGACAACTTCGGCGCCGGTGATCCCATCATCGTGAAGAACTCCACCGGCACCTACACCCGGGTCGACGGCTCCAGCGACTGGCAGCACTAGCTCCCGCCAGCCCACATTGGCACACTGTGGCGATGCGGCCGATCGACGTGTGCCCCTGCGGCTCCGGCGCGCCGTTCGGGCGTTGCTGCTTGGCGCTGCACCGCGGCGAGAGGCAGGCCGAGACCGCCGAACAACTGATGCGGGCCCGATACAGCGCCTATGTTGTCGGCAACCTCGACTACGTCTGGCGAACATGGCACCCGCGCACCCGGCCCGACGCGCTGACCCCCAACGACGATCTGACGTGGACCGGGCTGGATATCGTCGACACCGTCGACGGCCAGCCGGGTGATCAGACCGGCGAAGTGGAATTCCGCGCTCACCACCGGCACGGCCGCCGCACCGGGACGCTGCACGAGCGATCTCGGTTCGCCGTGCGGGCCCGGCACTGGTTGTACGTCGATGGAGACGTATTCGCCTGATCGATTCGGGGTCCGCCGGGCAGTCCGTGCCTTTATCGTCTAGCCGTGCCCGAATTGGATCGCCGAAGCATGATGCTGATGTCGGGGCTGGGCCTTTTGGCCGCCGCGCTCCCGCTTCCGACCGCCAGGGCGGAAGCGCCCTATATGTTCCAGGACGACTTCGACGGGCCGCAGGGGTCGGCCCCCAACCCGGCGAATTGGTCGGTCCAGAACTGGCAGGACGACGTGTGGCCACCGGTCGAGAGTCAGTACCGCGATGATCGGCGAAACGTCTTCCTCGACGGAAATTCGAACCTCGTGCTGTTGGCCACCCGCGAGGACAACCAGTACTTCAGCGGCAAGGTGCGGGGCAACTGGCGGGTTCCCATGGGCCACACGTGGGAAGCGCGGGCCAAGCTCGACTGCCTGACGTCGGGAGCCTGGCCCGCGTACTGGGCGGTCAACGAGGACCCGCTGCCCGACGGTGAGGTCGACATCTTCGAGTTCTACGGCAACCGCAGCTGGGCCCCGGGAACCACGGTTCACGCCGCATCGAACGGGAAGACGTGGGAAAGCAAGTCGATCGCCGGGTTGATCGACGGTGCCTGGCATACCTGGCGGATGCGCTGGGACGCGGATGGATTCAAATTCTGGCGCGATTATGTCGACGGCGCGAAACCGTACTTCACGGTGCCGCCGAAACCCATTCCGGTCCACGGCAACACCAGCGATCTGCGTTGGCCGTTCAACAACCCCGGCTACTGGATGTCCCCGATGTTCACCCTCGCGGTCGGCGGGCCCGGCGGCGGCGACCCGTCGCTGGGGAACTTCCCGGCGGCCATGCTTGTCGACTGGATCCGCATCTGGTAACACCGCGGCGCTCGGCGCGCCGCCCAGAAGGGGAGACGCGCACCGGCGGCTAGCGGTGGATACCGGTCGTCCGGAATCGACTCCGGTACGTGCTCGGTGAGACGCCCAGTGCGCGGCGGAAAGTGCGGCGCATGGTGTCCGCCGACCCGAAACCGGCCCGGCGCGCCACCGCTTCCTGGCCATGATCCCCGGTCGCCAGCAGCACCTTCGCCGCCTCCAGCCGCGCTTGCTCGACGAACCGGGCCGGGGTCAGCCCGACCTGATCGTGAAACATCCGCACCAGATGCCGCTCGCTGACCGCCGCGCGATCCGCCATCGCCGCGATGGAGTGATCGGCGCCTGGATCAGCCACCACCGAGTCGAGGATCTCGCGAAGGCCACTCGACACCGGAAGCGCCGCCTCGGTCCACACGCTGAACTGGGCCTGCCCACCCGGGCGCTGGAGGAACACCACCATCCAACGCGCCACCCGCCGGGCCACGTCGGGACCGTAGTCGCTTTCCACCATCGCCAGACCGAGGTCGATACCCGCGCTGATGCCCGCTCCGGTGATGTAGGGCCCGTCCTGGACGAACAGCGAATCCGGCACCACCTCGATGTCGGGATAGGTGCGCGCCAACTCCTGGCAGTGGGCCCAGTGTGTGGTCGCGCGGCGGCCGTCGAGCAATCCGAGAGCCGCGAGGACGAACGCGCCGGTGCACACCGAGGCGACCCGTCGGGCCCGCGGTGCCAGCTCGCCCACCATCTGCAACGCCGCCGCGACGACGTCGGGCGTCTGTTCTTCGGGGATGTCGTGCTCGCCGGGCGTGAAAGAGAAATCGGGCGGCACCCCGCCCGGGACGACCAGCGTGTCGATCCGGTCCGGCACCCCGGCCAGCGGCATGTCGACCTTCAAGGAGACGAACGACGTGGTGTCAACCGCATCACCGGTGGGCGAGGCCAGGATCACCCGGTACAGTGCTCCGAAATCGTTTGCCCGCGCGAAGATTTCGAGTGGGGCGGCCACGTCCTGCAGAGTGACTTTGTCGTACAACGCGAACACGACGGTCTTGGGCGCCTGCGGCCCCTGCGCTTTCGCGGGCCGGCGCCCCGCGGCCGGTAGCCGCTGTGATCTGTGCTCGTCGGACACCCGGTGCTGTCCTTTCGTGACCCCACCCGAGGTGAGTGTCAACGTAGCGGGACTCCGGTGCCAGGGCAATGTGGATGGCGCGACCAACCGGGCGAGGTCCGGAATTGCGCGATTCGTGTCCGGACCTGACGGGCGGAGCAACCAAGGCGTAACACAGCTGAAACCCGCTGGCGCGAGGCTGATTTCACCGTACTTCGCTCCGGTGTGGAAGCGAATCACCACCCCCTGTTCCTGGAAGGTGAGTCATGGATTCTCGGACAGCCTTGACGCTGAGCATCGGCGTGCTCGGCGGCGTGGCAGTCGCGTTCACCGCCGAAGTCATCACGGTGCCCATCTGGGTGGTCTTCCTGGCCTGGGCATCGTTCTTCTTCGTCGGCGGCGGCATCGCCGGTTGGATCAAATCGGTGTCGTCGAACCTCGTCGGCGTCGTGATCGCCTCGGCCAGCCTGTACGCCGCCTACCTGATGGGCGGCAGCCTGCTGGTCACCTCCATCGCCGTCGGCGTCGGCAGCGCGCTCATGGTGCAGGCGTCGTGGGTGCCGCTGCTGGCGACCACCCCGGCCGTCGTCGTCGGATTCGCCTCCACGGTGTCGACGGTCGCCGGACGCGGCCACGACATCACCGTCACCACCGTCTCGCACCCCGGTCTCGTCGCTGCCGTGGCCTGCGTGCTGGGAGCGTCCTTCGGGCTGTTGTCCGAATACCTGGCCACCGTGATGACGAAGAAACCGGCTGCGGACACCGCAGCCCCGTCCACGGAAGGAAGTCCGGCCTGATGAAACTGCAGCACTATCTCGGTGGTTTGGAGGGTCTGCCCGAGCCGCTGACCCTGGAGAAGCGGGTCTTCGTCGAGGACTGGGAGAAGAGGATTTTCGGCATCCACGTCGCGATGATGGGACTGTCGAACCACCTCGGGTCGGCCCTGCCGGAATACCCCATCGACGAGGTGCCGACGGCCTTCAAAGACGAGTGGACGTGGGCCGACCTGCGTACCGGCGCCGAGGCGATGAACCCTTTCGACTACTTCAAGTTCCGCTACTACGAGAAGTGGCTGGGCGGCATCACCCAGTTCTTCATCGACAAGGGCTATGTCACCGAAGAGGAACTCGCCGAACGCATTGCCGAGCTCGCCCCGGCCGCCGACGCCGAGGACGCGCCGGCGATCGACGATCAGGTGATCGCCTATCTGCGCCTCGGCGACAGCCCGCGCCGCGACGTCGCGCACCCGAAGTTCGCGGTCGGATCGACGGTACGCATCACCAACGTGCCCGCCGACGCACACAGCCGACTGCCCGGATACCTGCGTGGCCGGGTGGGCACGGTGGAACGTGTCTTCGAGGGCGACTACGGCTACTTCTGCCACACCGGCGATGGGATCGGTGACCCGATGCCGATCTACATCGTCGAATTCGACCCGGCCGAAATCTGGGGCACACGAGCCGAAGGCGGCCCGCTGAAGCTCTACGCCGAGTTGTTCGAAGCCTATCTGGCACCGATCGAGGAGGAATCATGACCGCCCAGTTCGCCTACCCGCCTGACCGTGAAGAGGCCAGCGCCAAGAAGGCGGCCGCTCTCGAGGCGCTGCTCATCGAGAAGGGCGTCATCACACCACAGACCGTGGACAAGGTGCTGGCTTATTTCGAAACCGAGATGACACCGCTCAACGGCAAAAAGATCGTCGTAAAGGCCTGGACCGACCCGGAATTCGCGGCGAAGGTCGTCGTCGACACCCCGGCGGCCGTCGCCGAACTGGATCTGCCCGAGGGCATGGCGGGTGCCGAGGGTGAGCACCTGCAAGCCGTGGCCAATACCTCCGGGGTGCACAATCTGGTGATCTGCACGCTGTGCTCCTGCTTCCCGTGGCCGGTGCTCGGGTTGCCGCCCTATTGGTACAAGGATCCGACGTTCCGGTCGAGGGCCGCTCGCGAACCGCGCAAAGTGCTCGCCGAGGTCGGCCTCGACCTGCCGTCCGATACCGAGATCAAGGTATGGGACTCCAGCGGTCACTCGCGATGGTTCGTCATCCCCGAACGGCCGTCCGGTACAGAGGATTTCACTGACGAGATGCTGATGGACCTGGTGACCACCGAGTCGATGATCGGAGTGGCATTGGCGGGCCCGACGTCATGAAGCTGCACGAGACCTGCACCACCGATCAGGCGGCGCCGCAATTCGACCACGAATGGCAGCGCCGGGCTTTCGGACTGGCGCTCGCGCTGTCCGAGTTCCGACACTACCCATGGAGCGAGTTCCAGCAGACTCTGATCGCCACCATCGGCGAGTGGGAGCAGACGCCCGAATCCGAACGGGGACAGTGGGAGTACTACGACCATTGGGTTGCCACGTTGGAGAAACTCGTCGATCGCCACGAGTTGCTGACCGCGCCGGTGCTCACCGACGCCAGTGACCACGCACTTGCCCACGACCACGACCACTAGAACTGTGAGGATGTCTGAAATGAACGATGCGAATCCCGCTATCGGGCTGCCGCGCACCGACTTGCGTGCGGCCGCGACGAGTCTCGCCACGCCGCTCCGGTTGGCGGTCATGACGCTGCTCGCCCTGATCCTCTACTACTTCGTCGGCTACGACCAAGGAGCGGTGTCGGTGTTCGGTTCGGACACCCACGTCCACGAGTTCCTGCACGACGCGCGACACCTGCTGGGGTTCCCGTGTCACTGAACGTCGAATTACCGCCCGCGGCACGGTATCTCGTGCCGGGCGTACTGGGCGGCATCGCCTGCTTCGCGTTCAGCCGCGTCATGATCGAGCCGTCGATCGGTGCCGCGGTGGACTACGAAGGGGCTCGTGAGCACGCCGAGGCTCACCTCTCCGGAGGCGATCACGGGCATGGTCACGGTCATGAGCTTTTCAGTCGGTCGGTGCAGGAGAATATCGGTGCCGCGGTCGGAGTCATCGCATTCGCCGTGACGATGGGTGTGCTGTTCGCGGTGGCCTACACCGTGATCCGCACGGTGCTCGAGCGGCGCGGCGCCGCGTTCGACCCGACCGGCCTGGCGTTGTTGCTCGCGGCGGGAATGTTCGCGGCGATCACGTTGGTGCCGAGCCTGAAATATCCGCCGAGTCCGCCGACCGTCGGTCTGGAAGACACCATCGGAGCCCGAAGTTCGGCGTTCTTGACGATCACCGTGATCTCGGTGCTGAGCGCAGGTATCGCCGTGGCAGCCGCACTGGCGTGGTCGCGGCGCTGGGGCGCATGGCGATCGACTGCCTTGGCGGCCGGCGGCTACGTCGTGGTCGTGGTGATCGCCTTCGCGTTGTTGCCCGGCTTCCACGAGGTTCCCGGGCCGCTGACCGGACCCGACGGCGTGCTGGTCGACGGCTTCCCAGCCGAGGTGCTGGCCGAGTTTCGGATATATTCGCTGCTGAACCAGGCATTGCTGTGGCTGACGATCGGCGCAACGTGGGCTTGCCTGTCGGCGGTCTCGCCGTCGATGCGACGGGGAGCACGGTCGTCGGAGTTGTCGATGTCCAACGCCGTCTAGGGATCGCTCGTTATTGGGTCACCGCAACAGGCTTGAGCTCAGCTGCCCCGAACGACACGTTGAAGCGGTCGCACCAGATGCTCACACTGTTGAGGCCCTCCACCTCGGTACCGGCGGGCACCGGATAGTTGGCCGAGCCGCGGTTGCCTTTGAGGGCGCCGAGGTCGATCCAGCGTCCGTCGTCGAACACGCGCGCGCCGTCGGACCCAGGAGTCACCGGGGCGTCGGTCAGCCAGACCTTCAGCAGCGGACCGTCGCTGGTGTTGAGGTCCTCGATCCGCACCACCTGCGAGCCGTCGGGGAGCCGCAGCAGCTGCGCCGTCCCGGTGGTGTCGTGCTCCTGGCTGACAAAGCTGCCCTGCGACTCCACCACGGGCCCTGCGGGCGTGGGGCCGTCGTTCGATGACGCGGTGACGCTCGGCGGGGCTTCGTCGACGGTGGTGTTGGTGAACAGCTTCCACGGCTGGAACCAATAGGCGCCGAGCGCGGCGGCGACCACGAGGGTGGCGATGCCGGTGAGGACGAGCGGATGGCGCAACAAGCGGCGGCGGGATTTCGGCGCCGAAGGGGAATCCGACATGACTCCGTTGTGTAGCACAGCCACGTGACCGTTACAGGAGAACGGCCGCCTGCTGTGGCCACGGCTCGGATTGGCCGATTTCGGGCGAAGGCCCGTCGGTGCCGCAGTAGATTTGTGGCGTCCTTCTGCGCAACGGACCTCGGGGGGCGCCCGGTGGTGGGCGCTGGTGTCAAGGGAGTGATTCCAGTGGCCACGACCAACGCAACCACCCGTCGGGATCAGACGCCGACCGGTGTGCCCGCCGCACCCGCTTGCCGCCAATCCTCGTACAGCAGTTTGTATCCCAGGTATCCGAAGACGAGCGGGAACACGAAGTACTGGTACTGGGTCCACAGCAGGGCCAGCAAGGTGTCGGCGACGCCGCCGGCCATGTTCGGGAAGCCTGCGAAGACCTCGCTGAACGAGAAGATGAACGTGGCGACGACGGGCTCACCGGCGCCGAGCACCGGGACCAGGTAGCGCAGCCGGGAACCGACCTTGTTCAGCCGCCAGAACGCGATCGCACTGGCGAGGTTGATGAAGGCGTACATCTCGAGGGTGAAGAACGTCGAGTTGTGATTGACGGCGCGCAGGTCGACCGAGCCGAATGAAGCGAGGTCCCACCAGTACATGTGCAGGATGTTCTCGCGCATCCACGGGGTGTAGGCGGCGATGTCGGACAATGTGTGCAGATCGTGGAAGACGAAGGGCGAGAAGATCACCCACGGGATTTCCCACAACAGGTTCGTCATCACGTACGACACCATCCACAGCACCAGGCACTCGTGGAAGCGCTGCAACCGCGGCCGGGTGCGTGCGCCCGGCAGCAGCAGCGGGATGATCCACCCGTTGAGCCAGATGCTGATGCCGTACAGAGACGCCTTGGTACTGGTCGCGAAGTCGAGGACACCCAGATAGAACAGCGCGGCGAAGACGCCCGTCGCGCCCCAGAACACCGCTGTCCAGATCGCGAAAGCCCGCCAGGTCGACGGAGCCACCCGGCGCGGCTCGGCCGCGCGCCACGAGGCTTTGTCGACGTCGAAGCTCGTCAGTACTGTCATCGCGCCCCCAATAGGCTTGCTGATGTCGAAATATCGACATACCGTTCGATATTGTGGCGGAGAAAGTAGACCCAGCACCGGCCCCACGTCAAGGCTTGTCACCACCGACCGAGCGGGTGATCGCCGTCCTGGAGCTGCTCGGCCGCGAACCGGCCACCCAGTTCTCGCTGGCCGAGATCTGCCGCCGCCTGGACATCAGCCGCGCCACCGGGCATGTCGTGTTGACCACGCTGGCGGCCCACGAGTGGGCGATCCGCGACCCCGCGACCGGCCGTTACGGCTGGGGACCCGCGATTGCCGCCCTGGCCAGGCCGACCGCGGCACAGCTTCATCGCGCCGACCTTCAACGGTTGGCCCACGCCACCGGCATGCACGTGTCACTGGCGCGTCGTGAGGGCGCCACCCTGGTGGTCATCGACACCGTCGGCGAGCATCTGCGGGGCCCGCGGATCGCCTCGGGGATGCGCACGCCGTTCGTCGCACCGATCGGCCGCGACTATGTGGCGTGGTCGAGCGCTGAGGTCCAGGAGCAGTGGCTGCGGGCCATCGGCACACCCAGCCGTGAATTCCGGGAGCGAATGACGGCCGTGCTGGCCGAGATCCGGCAGCGCGGCTTTGTCGTGGAACGACTCACCCGCGAGTATGTGCGCGTCTACACCGCGCTGCGCGCGCTGAGCGCCGACGGTGAAGTCGACGACATCACCACCCAGCTCGCCGGTGCCTACGCCAATCTCGCGGTGATCGACATCCTCGACGACGAACTGGGCCGTGCTGCGGCCCACAGCATCGCGACGGTGTCCGCCCCGGTGCGCGACACCGACGGCTCGGTGGCGTTCGTCGTGATGGTTGCGGCGTTCACCACTTTGACCGGCCCGGCCATCCGCGACCTGGGTGCACGGGTGCGCACCGCCGCGCAGGCCGTCGAGCAGCGCATCGCCCGCCACGGTGACGCGGCGTTCGGATGAACGCCGGAGATGTCGGGAACCGTGCGGTCGAACGATCGGCGAGCCTCACGGCAAACTCACAGGAAGTGTCCAGGTAGTGTTCGGCGACCTTTCAGGTTCGCGTAGTAATACGGTCACTAGTACGAAGGTGCAAACAATGTTTGCGACCGGCCACATCACACCCGATTGGCGTCCTGTGCCGGTGAAAACTGTTGAAAGAGAGGAGTTTCCAGTGACGAATGACATGCGCCCACCGGCGACAGTACAGGCACATCCTTACGTGTGGCCCTATGACGGCAATATTCCAACGGGCCGAACGGCTCTGATCAACATCGACTGGCAGGTCGACTTCTGCGGGAAGGGTGGGTACGTCGACACGATGGGCTACGACCTGTCGCTGACCCGCGCGCCGTTGGCCGCGGCGCAGAAGGTCCTACACGCTGCCCGCGACGTCGGGTTGTTCATCATCCACACCCGCGAAGGCCACCGCCCCGATCTGTCGAATCTGCCTGCGAACAAGAGATGGCGCTCGGCGCAGATAGGGGCCGAGATCGGATCGTACGGTCCGGCGGGCCGGATCCTCGTCTGTGGCGAACCCGGCTGGGAAATCGTCGAGGAGATGGCGCCCCTTCCGGGTGAACCGGTGATCGACAAGCCCGGCAAGGGCAGCTTCTATGCCACCGATCTCGACTTGATCCTGCGGACCAACGGCATCACGCACATCATCTTCACCGGGATCACCACCGACGTCTGTGTGCACACCACCATGCGGGACGCCAACGACCGCGGCTACGAATGTCTGGTCTTGTCCGACTGCACAGGGGCCACCGACCCCGCCAACCACGTGGCCGCGCTCAACATGATCACCATGCAGGGTGGAGTTTTCGGGGCACATGCGCCCAGCGACGCCTTGTTGAAAGCCTTCGATGTGATGCGAGGCGCGACTCGAGTGGCCGCCGTCGGCTAGTGCCCTTCGGAGTTTCGGCACCGCGGGGGGGGTGCCGAAACTCGGATCCCGACGGTCAGAAACCCGCTGCGGATTCGTTAGCGGTGGACTGGAGATGTGATGACTGACAATGGATTTACCAGGCTGGCGGTGAACGGCACGCTGATGCGAGGCCTCGAACTGAACGCGAACATGCTTCGCGCTGGTGCGGTTTTCGTGCGCGAGGATCGGACCGCTCCCTGCTACCGGTTGTGGACAGTCGGTGACCGCCACCCGGCGATGATCCGAACGACGAACGGCGGAACAGCAGTCGAATTGGAGCTCTGGGACGTTCCCGGCGACGGGGTGGTGAAAATCCTCGAGTCCGAACCGCCCGGCTTGGCCGTCGGAAAGGTAGCGCTTGTGGACGGAACGCAGGTCCTGGGCGTACTCGGCGAACCGTACATCGTCGAAGGTGAACTCGAGATCACCGACTTCGGTTCGTGGCGACGCTATACGGCGGCCACCGCCATGAAGGGTTGATCGCCGGGCGCGGATGCCTGACTGTTCTTCCCGCCTGCCGCGCTCCCGCCGGGTGAGGGCGCTGTCGCCGCGAGGTCGCGACGCCGGTCTGCGAAACTGGACGCCGTGGCTTTCAACGCTGAGCGGGAACACCGATGAGTGAGACACCGGAATACCCCGCCAAAATCGACGCGTCGATGCGCGGATCGATCCTCATCTGTGTGACGGCGACGCTGGCCGGGATCATCATCGGTTTCGTCGGCGGCGCCTTCCGCTGGTGCCTGCAAGCCGCCGACACCCTCCGCACCGATTTCGTCAATTGGACCCACCAGTTGCCCGGGCCGGGCTGGCTGATCCCCATGGCGGCCGCCGCGATCGGTGCGGCGTTGGCCGCCCTGATCGTGCGGTGGGAGCCCCTGGCCGCCGGCAGCGGCATTCAGCACGTCGAAGCGGTCTACCACGGCGATGCCCAGCCACCGCAGATCCGACTGCTTCCCGCGAAATTCATCGGTGGCGTGCTGGCCATCGGCTCGGGACTGGTGCTCGGTCGGGAGGGTCCGACCGTGCACATGGGGGCCGCGATCGGAGCCGAGGCAGCACGACGAGCCCGGCTGCCCGCGGCCGAGGTCCGGATGATGCAGACCGCACTGGGCGGGGCGGGCCTGGCCGTCGCCTTCAACGCGCCCATCGGCGGCACCCTGTTCACCCTCGAAGAGGTGACCCGATCGTTCCGGGTGAAGACGGTCCTGGCCACCATCTTCGCCGCGGTCGCCGCGGTCGCCTGCTCACGGTGGGTCCTGGGCAACCACGCTGACTTCGACGTCGAACCGATCGGCGCCCCGGATCTGGCGTGGCTTCCGCTCTTCGTCGTCTTCGGTCTGCTGACCGGTTGTCTCGGCGCCCTCTACAACCGGATCGTGCTGTGGTTCCTCGACCACGTCGCCGGTCTGCGCCGCATGCCGCAGCCCGCCAAGGCGGCCATGATCGGCGCGGTGATCGGGTTGGCGATGTTCGTCTACCCCCTCGCCGTAAGCGGCGGTGACCCCCTGACGCAGTTGGTCCTCGGTGGGCACCACATCGTGCTCACCGTCGTCATCGGCTATCTGGTGGTGCGGTTCATTGCCGGCCCGCTGTCGTATTCGGCCGGGACCCCGGGCGGGTTGTTCGCTCCGCTGCTGGCGATCGGCGCGTTGTGGGGACTGCTGTTCGTCGGAGTCTTCGGTTTCGTGTGGCCCGGAAATGTTGAGGGCCTGGCGGTTCCGATGGCGCTCGTCGGTATGGGAGCGTTTTTCGGGGCCACCGTCCGTGCGCCGGTGACCGGCATGGTCCTCGTCATCGAGATGACCGCGACGACGTCGGTTGCCGTGCCGATGATGGCCGCGACCGCCGCGGCGGTGCTGGCCGCCTACCTGGTGGGTTCACCGCCGATCTACGACAGCCTGCGCGAACGGATGCCGCCCGAGCCGATGCCGATCCCGGAGGCGGCCGCGGCCGGGCTGTCGACCGATCAGGACCGCGACCCCGAAGGTGATGACGCCACCGCCGATGAGGATGACGACGCACCGGGTCGCTGATCCGGCGCGCTGGACGGCAATTGGCCCGTAACGGTCGGTCGACGACGACGTGGTGGCTACGATTCGTTGTCGTGGGGAAATTGACCATGCTGGCAATTGGATTTGCCCTCGGGCTGGCACTGAGCCCGGCGGCAACCGCTGATCCGGACGGCGGGTCCGTTGCGCAGTCCGCGGGACCGCATGTCCGGGCACCGAGCTCGAACTGCGACCCGAACTACTCGGGTGCGTGCGTTCCGATCGCCAGTGACGTCGACTGTGCCGGAGGTAGCGGTAACGGACCCGCCTATGTCTCCGGTCCCGTCACGGTAATCGGCCGAGACATCTACGGACTCGATCGAGACGGTAACGGCGTCGGATGCGAGTAGTGGCTGAAGCGAACATCCTCCTGGCCCTGATGGGTTTGCCCGAATCCAATTGGAGCGAGTACCAGCCCTTCTCGATTGCGCCGACCGCCGGCTGAGCCAAGGCTCAAATCAGCGTTTTGCCACCGAATTCGAGTTTCGGGGCCGACTGTCTCAGGTACGGTTCTCGTGGGTCAGGGGTGACACGACGACGGGGGCTCGCCATGTTTGCAACGTCTCGACCCTTCCTTTCGGCCGGTGTGGCCGTCGTAGGCGCCAGCGCGATCGCGATCAGCCCGGTGGCCACGCCACCACCCGACGTCCGTGCCGAGGCGATGAACCTCGCGGCGGCGTCCACCGACTGGGCAGACGTCTTCACCACGGCACGGGAGAACGCCACCGCGCTGTTCAACTCCTGGCTTGAGGCGCCGGTCCCGATCCTGCAGCAGATCCTGGCGAACCAGGCCGAGTACGTGACCGAACTGCCCGATATCGCGGGCATTCTTGCGCAGATGCAGGCTAATTTTCAGGCGGCGGTCGATACGCCGTTGGCGCCGGACCCGAGCACCTTGGATACCACGCACCGGACCTTCTACGAGCTGCTGCCGGCCATCGAACAACTGCCCGGTATCCCGGATCTGTTGCAGCTCAGCATATCTCCAACAGGTAAGCAGCTACTGGCCCTCTCGACGACCACGCTCAGCGGCGTGCTGGTCGGTCTTGCCGGCCCGGTGTTGGGCCCGCTGCTGGTCTTGGCATCGAGCCTGAGATCGATCAACAGCGATCTCGCCGCCGCCACGCCCGACGTGACGAGCGCCATGAACACGCTGGCTGACATTCCCGCGGCCATGACCGATGCGTTCCTCAACGGAGGTCAGCATGTTGACCTGACCGCGTTGGTGGAGGCGGTGGGGCCGTCTATCGGGGTGACCTTCCCCGACGGTGTCCAGGTCGGTATCGCTCTCGGCGGTCTCCTGAGCCCGGGTGGTTCGGCGTTCAACGCACTCGATTTCGCCTACGACAACAACCTGCTCGGCGTGCTCCACATCCACGTACCGCTTGCGACCGGAACCGCGGTCGGGCCCTTCGGGGCGATGATGGAGTTCGGCAGATCCATTGCCACGGCCATCGGCTGGGAAGATCCGAGCAGTGCCTCCGCTGCCGCACAGAGTTCCTCGACCCAGAGTCTGGCCGCTGTCAACGAGGTGCCCCGCTCCGTTCAGAGCTCCGGGCCGGCCAGTTCGGCACGGATCCGTTCGGTCAACGTGCACAAGACAGTCCGCCGCACCGCAGGTTTCAGGCCGGTGGATGTCACGGCCAGGCGCACCGTCGGTCATCGCGACCAACCCAACTCGGCGGCGGCGCGTTCGGAACGGGCGGCGAAGTCTGGCGGTCAGGGCCGGTCTGCGCGGCCCGCGGCTCGATCTGCCGCCAGCTAGCACATTAGGGCCACGGCGGCGGTGGCGTCGGCCGACACGATGTCGGCCGGAAGGCGCAAAGCCGGTCGTTGGCTCGGCGTGCCAGGGCGAGGAATCGACCGGATGGGGGAATGATACGTATGTGGCTAGTGATGCGAATGTGACCAGCGCCGAACCGGCGACTCCGGACGCGGCGGAGCAGCCCGCCGCGCCGGCCGCCGCTGAGCCCGGCGCCACACCTCCGATCGAGCCGGACGCCGCCCCGGCCGAGCCGGCGCGACAGCGGTCCTGGTCGATGCCGAAGTCCCCGGTCACCCGCAAGCGAGCCGACGAGATGGGTCGCCTCGCTCTCAGGGGCATCACGGGGCTCGCCCGCTTCGTCGCGGGCGTCGCCCGATCGGTCGTGCACGCCACCCGGTACCTGTGGCTCGTGGTCGAATCGGTGCCGCCGGCGGTGCAACTGTTCTTCGGCGCGGGCGTAGGAATGCTCCTCGGTGTCGTCGGTGCGATCACGATGCACACCACCTTCGGCTTGGTCTGCATCGTCGTGGTGGTCCCGGTATGTGCCGCCATCCTGGGAGCCCTCGGGCATCGGTGGTATAGCGGTCTCGGCACCGAAGCGCCGCGGCAGGCCCATCCGGCTCAACCGGCGCCGTCTGATCTGCAGCGCTCGATCCACTACGTCGACTCCAAGCTCGCGACGGCACTAGCCACGTTCGGCACCGACCATCACCAACAGGCGGTGATCGCCCTATTCCAGGCGAAGACCGCGGTGGAGCTCACGCTGGGCACCGAACTGGATTCCGCGACCGATGTGGACGTGCCGCTGCGCGCCGATGACTACGGCCTGCGGCCACGGATCCGGGCCGGGTCAGGGTCGTCTTCGGCCTTGCGAGAAAGCAACTCCCTGGCGGCGTCGTGACCACCGAGGCGATCGTCGGGCAAGTCGCACTCATCGAGGATGACCACACGCTGGTGATCAACCGCGGCACTGAAGCCGGGGTGGCAGTAGGCATGGTCTTCGCGGTGAGCTCGCGCACCGGCCCCGTGGTCACCGATCCCGAAACGGGCCGGGAATTGGGCAGACTGAGCCGGGAAAAGCTGCGGGTGCGGGTTTTCGACGTGCAGCCGCTGTTCGCCCGCGCCCACACTTTCGTCATGACCGACGACTTCCACGGTCTGCTGCAGATCCCCTTTGTCGCCTGCGACGACGTGATCACCGTGGACGTGGGCGATGCCGTCGAACTGGTGCGCCGCGACGCCACCGGGCATCAGGCCGGCGCTACGGTCGGGTGACCGCGTCCACCGCGATGAGCGGAAGCTGCCGACCCGCCGCAACCGACAGACGCTGACGGCCCAGCGCCGGCCAAGCCTGGACGGCGCAGAAGGGCGCACACTGGTGCTGACCTGAACTGGTGCCGACGTGGACGCAACATTGCACCAAGCGCTCTTCGAGCATCGTGTCGATGTCCATGAACGGTTTGACGGTAATGCGGACGACCCGCTCGCCGAGCAGCCGGCGGAGCTTGCGTTGCCGCCCCGGCAGTGCCGACGATGCCACCGCAAATAGCGTGCCCACTCCGAGATCGCAACTCTGACAGATGATTCGCCAGATATCGCCGATGTGCGGGTGCGACAGCGACGACTGTTCGGACAACAGCCCGAGAAGGGATTCCTTGACCGCAAGCCGCAGCTGCTGGGGAAGTTTGGTGTCGACGATCCTGTTCGAGACCAGGCCCAGCCTGGACTTCAGGCCGTCATGACCGAGTAGTGATACCAGCGAGCGCCACGCGCCGGCATCGTCACGAATCAGGTATCCGACCGAACAGCAGTGGGGGTGTGAGCAGGGCAGGGCGGTCAGGTCGCGCCAGGTGACCAGGCCGTCGGTCTGCGGACCGAGCCGTTTGAGTACGCCGGTATGGGTGAGCCGATCGAGGGCGTCGATGCGTCCGGAGCGGCCCGACCCGAACTGGGGTTGGATGCTGATTCCGCCGACGTAGGGGGTGTCCAGGGCTAGCCGGACCATGTCGCCGATTTCGGAGTCGTTCACGCCGAGGGCGGTGGTCATCACCAGCGTGGTGAAGATCTCGTGCTGTGAGAGCCGCTGGAGTGCAGCCTGTTTCACGGCGCGCAGGTCCCCGCCGCGGTGATGGCGATGTGCGGCGTCGGACAGGCCGTCGTATTGCAGGTACACCTCGACGCGGTGCCGGTGCTCGGCGAGCAACTCGAGTAGGGCGTCATCGGTGGCGATCCGAATGCCGTTGCTGTTGACCAGTATTCGGGTGATGGGTCGGGCCACCAGTTCGGTGATCAGCTCGGGCAGCGCCGGGTGCAGCGTGGGCTCGCCGCCGGACAGCATCAGGACGTCGAGGCGGCCGTTCTCGCGGGCCAGGCGTTGGTCTACGTTGGCCAGCACATCGGCGACGGGTACCACGTTGCGGAGGTCCGGTGAGGAGTCGGTGAAACAGGTGGGACACCGCAGGTTGCAGATCTCGGCGATGTCTTCGAGGAGAATGCAGGTGTGCTGGGTTTGCATCTCCGGCAATCCGCGCAGGTACGCCGACGGGATCGGGTCGAAATTTCCCACCACGTCCGGGGTGTGCGCCTTGGTCGGTGCGGTCCATTCCTCCAGATAGGACAAAATTTCCGGGTCCTCGTCGTAGAGGGTGCGCACCAATCCGTGTGTCGGGCAACCACGCTCGAGCCAGACCCGGCCATCGTGCTCGACGAGCCGGCCGCTGAGCCGCATCACATCGCTCAGCGGCCGTTCGGGGGCATCTGCGTGGCAAGTGGGACAGAACGCGGTGACATAGCGCAACAGCCGGTCGCCGCGCAGCCCCATCCCGGCGTTCGTCACGAGTAGAGCGCAGGGTTGAGGCCGGTACAGAACCCGACGGAGACGACCGACAAGAACGCCCAGCCGATCATCAGGCCCAGGCCCAGGCCTTTGATCGAGGCACTCGACGTCGTCAGCAGGGCGCTGCCACCGCCCAACGCGATGAGCGCCAACCCCACCGCGCCACCGACCAGCGCCGCGTTCCCGCCGCTGCTGGCCAGCGCGAGCACCGCGAAAAACATGACGAAGTTGAACGCGAAGTACACGATCGCTCCGACGAACACCATACCCACCGAGAACCGCGGGGTGTTCGCAGGCATCGGCGGTGGCGGATAGTACTGACCCCGCGGCGGATATCCCGGCGGTGGCGGATATCCCGGCGGTGGCGGATACCCCGGTGGTGGCCAATACCCCGGTGGCGGCTGCGGCAGGTACGCGGGCGGCAGCGGTTGCTCGGGTGGCGGCGGGGCGTGGTCGGCGGATGTGCGGGGTTCGGGCCGGGAGTCCTCCGTTGGCGCGTCGCCGCCCTGGTCATCGCCGGGTGGGGGCGTCGTCATGCGGGTACCTCCTGCCGACGCGTTGGGAAGCGATAGTACCCGCGACGGTACCCGTGCCATACCCGGAAACCGATGAGGGCCAGTGAAGGGAGTAGAAACCATTGCGGCCGAGTCAAATCCAGCCACACGGTCTCGTTGGCCCGAGTGAACTCGACGAAGAACCGAAATACGGCATAAGCCGCGACATAGAGGACGAACAATTCACCGGGCCTGGTGATTCTGGAGCGCAGCCACATCAGTGTCGCGAATGCCGCCAGCTGGAAAGCGATCTCGTACAAGAACGAGGGATGCATGGCCTGGCCGGTCAGACATCCAGGGCATTCGGGCGTGCCGGCGGCCGCGTGCACGCCCCAGGGCAGAGAAGTCGGGCGTCCCGGAGCCTCAGTCAGGTAGCACCCGATCCGGCCGACCGCCATCCCGAGCGCCACCGCCGGAGCGAACAGGTCACCGGTCTTTCCCCGATACCCTCCGACGCGCTTGGCGACCAGCACCCCCACATACGCCCCGAGCAGTCCACCGAGAATGCTTTTCGCGCCGTAATCCCACGCTTGGACCAAGGTCGGGTTGGCGCTGAAATCGAGGTGCCGAGCCCAGCCCGAGAGCCGCATCCCGATCGCGCCGCCGACGAGGGCACCGGTCACGGCGACGAGCGACTGATCGTTGACCGCGCCACGTCGCCGCGCCTCGATGACGAACACGACCATCGCCGCGAACACCCCGAGCCCGACGAACAGGCCGTGCACCGGCACCGTCACCGGTCCGACATGCCATTGTGGGCCCACTTCCGAAACCTATCGGGATGGTCGGCGGGGCGGCAACAGATACGCAAAAGGCGGAACACCATCTCACCGATCGACTGGCCAGGCCGTCATGCGGTGGGTAACTTCACCCACTGGGCTAGGTGCGGCATTCAGTCCAGTTGGGAGCAATCGAGGTGACCGGCACGTCCGCGGAGAAGGGCGGCGGAACCGGACGTTACCGCGTCCTGCTGGCCCAGGGAACGGCGTACAACACCGGACTGCAACTGGCCAATGTCTCGGTGGTATTGCCGTTCATCGCCGCCGAGTACAACCTGCTCTGGGTCGCGGGCTTGTTGTACGCGGCCTACAGCGTCGGCATCGTGCTGGGCAATTCCTTGTCACCCTATGTGCTCCACCGCGCACAGCACGACAAACACGTTCTCATTGCCGGTTCGACGGCGATCATGGCCGCTTTCATTCTCGTCAGCGGATTGTCGGCGCGATCAGGCTATCTGGTCGCCGGGGTCTTCCTGACGGCGTCGCTGGTCGTCGGGACGGTCTCCGGGATATCCAAAGTCGCTTTTTCCGAGGTGGTTTCGAGCAAGCTCACCGAGACTGCGGGCCGTGACCTGGTACTGGCCCAGGGAGCTCTGGGCGCGGTGGCGGCGATCTTGACGACACTCTTGCTGGTGCCCTACCTGGCCCAACGCGACCCGCAGAACAGCCAGCTGGACCTGCTGTGGTTGGGCGCGTCGTGTTTCATCGCCGCGGCGGTGCTGGCGATGTTCGTCGGGCGGGTGCCGACCGGTGTCCGCCACGACGTCGTCACCTTCGGCGACACCTATCGCGAGGGCTGGGCGGCGGCCCGCAGCCAGTCCTGGTTTCGCCACTACGCGGCGATCATGGTGCTGTTCGTCCCGGTCAGTTTGGGCACCTCGTTCTACAGCGTGCATGCCTCGATCAACCATGCCGGGTCGGCGGGAAGCCTTCACGTGCTGGTGATTTCGTCGAGCACCGGACTTGTGGTGGGCGCGGTCTTCTGGCGGATGGTCAGCCGCCTGGGCGTCCGCGCGATGCTCGCCATCAGCGCGCTCCTGGGCGCGACGGCCGCCCTGATCTGTGTCGTGATCGAATACCGCCGGGAGTGGAACCATGTCTGGATCTACGCGATCGTCTTCGTCCTCGCGGCCGTCGCCAGCCAGGCGGTTTTCACCGCCGGTCTGGCGTGGGTCAACGCCCACGCCACCGACAGGCACCGTTCCACCCTGATCGGCTTCGGGGCGCTGCTGATCGCGATCGAATCGTCGCTGTTGGGCACGGCGCTCGGTGCGCTCGCGCAGCGCGCCGCGATCATCGGACCGTTGCTCGCCCTGCTGGCATTGAACCTCGCCGCGGCCGTTGCGGCAGTTCTGCTCGCACCGAAGCGTGATCGTGTCCACGGTCAGTAGGCTCGGCTCCTTGATCAACGACAACGCTCGCCCGTGGTGGATTCTGATGGCGGCGAGTTCGGTGTTGGGTCTGGTCGTCCTCGACGAGACCGTCGTCGGGGTCGCATTGCCGACGATGCGCACAGACCTGGCGATGACGGAAGTCGGCAGTCACTGGATAGCCAACGCCTATCTGCTGGCCTTCACCTGCTTCCTCGCTCTCGGCGGCAAGCTCGGCGACCTGTGGGGCCGAGGCCGGGTGTTTCCGGTCGGCGCGGGCATCTTCCTCCTCGCGTCGCTATTGGCCGCCCTCGCACCATCGGGCGGCTGGCTCATCGCGGCCAGGGGCCTGCAGGGCATCGGCGCGGCCATCACGTTCCCGGCCTCGATGGCGATCGTCACCCAGGCGTTCCCGCCGGAACGACGCGGCACCGCGTTCGGGGTGCAAACGACCATCGCCGGATGCTTCATGGCCGCCGGCCCCTTCGTGGGCGGTGCCTTCTCGGAATCCCTTTCGTGGCGATGGATCTTCGGGATCAATGTGCCGATCGTCGCGGTCACGGCAGGCATCCTCACCGCAGCCCTGGCCGCGTCCCCGTCGGCTGGGCGCGCAGGGGCAGCGGGCGGCCGGTTCGACTACGGCGGCTTGGCAGCGCTGGTGGCCGGGCTGACCGGCGTCACCGTCGGGCTCATGCAATCGACCGACTGGGGCTGGACCTCGCCCGTGGTGATCATTTCCCTGGTCGCAGGCGTCGTGTTCGTGCTGGTGTTCGTCGCGATCGAGTTAGGACGTGCCAATCCGCTCGTCGAACTCGACCTGCTCACGATCCCCGCCTTCACCGGCGGCAACATCGTGTTCGCGATGTTCCAGTTCGAGAAGATGATCGTGTTCATCTTTCTGGCGCTGTTTCTTCAGCACGACCTCGGCCGTAGCCCGGTCGAGGCCGGATTGGTGGTGAGCGTGGCGATCGTTCCGACGCTGGTCACGTCGCGGCTGGCCGGGAAGGTGCGTGACAGGCACGGCGCTCGGGTGCCGCTGACCGTCACGCTGGTCGCGACCGCGGTGATTGTCGTCCTCATCGGTCTGGGCACGGTACTGCGTAGCGAAGTGCTGATCGTGGCGGTTCTGGTGGTGTGGGGCGCGATCATGCCGTTCATCGCGGTAACCGCCCGGCCCGCGCTGATGGGAGCGGTCCCCGCCGAGAAGCAGGGCCAGGCCAGCGGGGTGAACCTGAGCATCCAGATGCTCGGCGGTACCGTCGCGATCGCGATCGCCAGTCCGCTGCTCATCCTCACCGGCGCCTATTGGCCGATCTTCCTGATGACCGGGGCGTGCACGCTCGTCGCGGCGGTGGCCGCGTGGCGGCTGATCGACCGGCCGACGGCCTAGTCGATTCGAGAGGGCGGGCGCGACATCTGGTCGATCAGCGATCGCTTGAGCTCAGGCCGGCTTGCGGCCACCAATGTGAAGACCGCCGAACGTGCCAGCAGCTGTGCGGGATCCGCGCGCAGCAACGACGGGCCGCCGCGCGCCGCGACCAGGGCGCTCGCGGCGCGGCTGGCCAATTCACAGCCATCGGCGCGGGCCCGCAACAACGTCGATGCGTCACCCAGACCGGCATCGAGGCGTTCCCGTACCGCGTCGGCCTCGCCCCGCAGCGCCGCCGCCGCCGCGCCCTCGCCGGCCCCGTCGAGCAGCCGTGCGCAGCGGCCGACCAGCCCGATCGGCAGCGTCGCGTTGAGGCGCGATCCGAAGTTCTGATTGGCCATGAAGACGTCTCGCGGCAGCTGGCTGACGATCCGGTCATCGGGGATCACCAGGCCGTCGACCTCCAGCGCCACCGTCTGCGACGCGTCGGCGACGAACAACGGCTGAGCACTCACCGCGGTGATGCCGGGCTGCATCTCGGCGCTCACCAATCCCGCCACGATGTCCCCGGTTTTGACATCGGCGGCCGAGATCTGGATGACGTCGATGATGCCCCAGCCACTGACGAAGGGGGCGTGACCGGACAGCCGCCATCCGTCGGAGACTCGCTGGGCCCGCATCCGGGGTGGCACCGGCACCGCGCCGGCGTAGGCCACCCCGCCACGGATCTGCCCGGTGATGGCGCCGGGCAGGACTTCGTCGCGCAGGGCGTGATTGCCGGAGGCGGCGAGTGCGGCGAGCATGCCGTGGTGTTGCACCCAGGTGAACGCGGTGGCCAGGCAGCCACCCGCCATGGCCTCCAGGATCTGGATGATCTGCGGCAGGGTCAGCCCCGGTCCACCCGCCTCGGCGGGCGCGGCAATACCGTACAAGCCGGCCTCGGCCAGTGTCTCCCAATGGCTGTCGGGAACATGTCCGGTCCGGTCCACCGCCAGTGCCGCGGGGAACAACACGGTGTCGGCGATCGTGCGCGCCCGCTCGACCAGATTCGTTGTCACGTCACGAACGCTAGCGCGGGTAGACCGGCTTGCGTGGGCCTAGCCGGTGTCGGGATCCTCCGGCCGAGTACCTCGTGTGCCTCCGATCACGCGAGCCGGTAGGCATCGACATGTCTACTCGTCGCAATCTTGCTCGATAACCACAGCTTCGGCGAAGTCGCGAGAGAGTGGTGCGGATTTCCTGGTGCCACCGCACTGGTGAATTTGGCGTTTCTGGCGCAGGCTGTTCCCTATGTCGATGAGGTGGTTGCAGCCATGGCAGTTCTGATGAGAGGCCAGACGTGACGGAGTCCCGCCCACCATTTCCACCGTTCAACCTGGACTCGGCCATGCAGAAGGTTCAGGCGGCCGAGGACGCCTGGAACACGCGCGACCCGCACCTGGTGAGCCTGGCCTACACACCCGACAGCGCCTGGCGTAACCGCGATCAATTCATCACCGGCCGCGAGCAGATCGTGGAATTTCTCACCGCCAAGTGGCGACGTGAACTCGACTATGCGTTGCGAAAGAGCCTGTGGGACTTCCACGGAAATCGCATCGCGGTGCGCTTCCAATATGAATGCCGCGACGCGAGCGGTCAGTGGTGGCGCAGCTACGGCAACGAACTGTGGGAGTTCACCGACGCGGGGCTGATGCGACGGCGTGAGGCCAGCATCAACGACGTACCCATCGATGAGTCCCAGCGGCGCTACTTCGGGCCACGTCCCGACAATGAACGAGGTCGGGACATTCCGCTGCACTGACCGGCCTTGACGAGGAGACGATATGAGCAAGCACTACGCGTCGATCGCGTTCAGCGACGATGTCCGTAGCGTCCAGACCCAGCACGGCAGCGCCGTCTCAAGATCCTCGGCCACGCTCGCGTCGTGACTGCCGAGGAAGATCCGGAGCTGTTGAAGTCCCTGGCCGATGACACCTGTGAGGCGGTCGTCGAGCGAGCCGTTCTCGTCGACGTCGAGGCCTACGACTGGAACTGCCAGCAACACATCACCCCGCGCTACACCGCTGCCGAGCTCGAACCGGTACGGGCGCGGATGCGCGATCAACTTGCGGCGGCACAGGCTGAAAACGCCCGACTTCGTGAGCAACTCGCAGACCGCGGTGGGAACCCGAATGGCTGAGCTGGTCTCGGTCAACGTCGGGTTGCCCACCGACGTTCAGTGGAACGGGCACACCGTGCGCACCGGCGCGTGGAAAGCCCCGGTGAGTGGTCCCCGGATGGTTCGTCGGCTCAACATCGACGGTGACGGACAGGGTGACCTCGCCGGCCACGGCGGCGAGAACAGGGCTGTGTTGGTGTATCAGATTGCCTCGTATGAGCATTGGGCTGCCGTGCTCGGCCGCGACGACTTGACCCCCGGGGCCTTCGGAGAGAACTTGACCGTTGACGGGCTGCCCGACGACGAGGTCTGCATCGGCGATCAGTACCGGATCGGTGACGTGGTCCTCGAGGTGACGCAGCCGCGGGTCACCTGCTATCGCGTCGGGATGCGGCTGGGCGAACCCCGGATGGCCGCGCTCCTGGTGGCGCATCACCGGCCCGGCTTTTACTGCCGTGTGTTGACCGAAGGCACCGTGACGGCCGGTCAGCCGGTCGTCAAGATCGCCGACGGGCCGCAGCGGGTCAGCGTCGCCGAGATCGACGCCCTGCTCTACCTTCCCGGCCATCAGCGTGCGGCCCTGCAACGTGCCGTGGATATTCCGGCGCTGAGTCCGGGATGGAAGACCTCGTTGCAGAGTCTGATCGATCAGGACTCAGCGACGACTGGGCAGTCGGGCAACAGCGGGCTGACCGGAGTAGCCGCACCGGTCCCGGCCTGGCCGGGATTCCGGACACTGGAGGTGACGGCGGTGCGCGACGAGAGCCGCCATGTCCGCTCGATGGTGCTGGCCGACCCGAGCACCACGCCGCTGCCGAAATGGCGCGCCGGTCAATCGATTGTGGTGCGTGTTCGGACGGATCCCGGCGAGGCGGCGGTGGTCCGCAACTACTCGCTGTCCAACGGACCGGGTTCCGCGCGATACCGAATAGGCGTCAAGCGGGAGCCATTCGGGGCGGTCAGTGCCTACCTTCACGACCATGTGAGCGTCGGCGACATGATCGAGGTGGCAGCGCCGCGGGGGAGTTTCTTCCTCGACGACAGCCCACATCCGGTGGTCTTGATCTCGGCAGGGGTGGGCATCACCCCGATGCTGTCGATGCTCCATGCCTTGGCCGACAGCGAGTCGACGCGCCCCGTGTGGTGGCTGCACAGCGCCCGCAACGGAGCGGAGCACGCGTTCGCGGGCGAGACACGCGAGCTGTTGAAGAGATTGCCGCACAGCAGATCTCACGTCTTCTACAGCAGGCCAGACCCGGCCGACCGGGCCCCCGGCGACTGTGGCCGACGGGGGCGGCTGTCCGCGCTCGCGCTGCGCGAACTCGGCCTACCGGTCGATGCGCAGGTCTTCGTGTGCGGGCCGGAGCCGTTCATGGAGATTGTTCGCGACGGTCTCACCGCCTGCGGGATCAGCGCGGACAACATCCACGCCGAGCGATTCGGTGCCAGGTCCGCGATCACGCCAGGCATCGCCACGGCGCCCCTGCGGCCACCCCACCTCCCGGAGGGTCCGCGTGGGACGGGGCCGAACGTCCAGTTCGCGCGCAGCGGGCTCTCGGCGCCCTGGCGCCCCGTCGACCGCAGCCTGCTCGACTTCGCCGAAGCCTGCGACGTGCCCACCCGATGGTCGTGTCGGACCGGGGTTTGCCACACCTGTGAGACCGGGTTGCTGTCCGGGCGGGTCCACTACGACCCCGAGCCGCTGTGGCCGGCGGCCGAGGGGAACGTACTGGTCTGCGTCGCGACGCCGGCCGAGGACATCGTCATCGACCTCTGAATACAGGTGTCTGCTGCTGTCAGCTTCGGGTGAGGTAGCGCTGCCAGCGCCGCAGCGCGGTAGCCGAGGCCGGCCCGTCGGCAAGCCGCAGGGCGTCGACCATCCGGGCCCGGGCGGCCGCGGTGTCGAAATGGGTCCCGATCGCCACGAGGTGGCCGTCCGATTCCGATGGGGCGGCACCACGCGCGATGTGCACGGCAGGCCCGACGACGTTAACCAGGTAGCCGCGGGTGGCGGAGCGATGGCGCACCGCGACGCGGCCCTTCATCCGGTACACGCCGGTAGGCGGAGACTCGAGTAGCTCGAGGAGCCGTCCGGGGTCGACAGCACCACCGGCGGCGACCGTCACCGACTCGGCGTGCACATGGCCGGACTCGTGGGCCGGTTCATCGACCAGCGCGTCGCGGAATGACAGCTGGCCCGCCGCGTCGGTCGCGGCGGCGACGTCGTAGAGCAGGGCCGGATCGATTCGTCCGCCCGTCGCCCCGATGATGTGGGCGCGGGAATTGCGTTCCCGCACCCGGGTTTCGACCCGCCGCAGTGTCGCAGCGCGCTCGGCCTGCGGGATCTGATCGAGCTTGTTCACCACGATCAACGTCGCCGCGCCGTAGCGGGCGGGCGCCACGCCGCCGCGGTCGACGGTTTCGAAATGCCGGGCGGCGTCCACCACGTCGACGACCCCGCCGTCGCGGACCCCGCCGATCTCGCTGAAGCCGATGATGCGGGCCAGCGCCGCGGGATCGGCAAGGCCGCTGGCTTCGACGATGATGGCGTCCAGCCGCAGCCTGGGGTCAGCCAGCCGGGCCAGCGCGGCATCCAGCTGACCATCGTCGGGTAGGCAACAGATGCAGCCGCCGGTGATCGATGCCGGTTCGTCGATCTGCCCGCTGATCAGCCCGGCGTCGACATTGATCTCCCCAAAGTCGTTGACCACCACTCCGATCCGAGCGTCCGGGGTGCGCAGGACATGGTTGAGCAATGTGGTTTTTCCGGCACCCAGATGGCCGGTCAGTGCGATGACCGGGATCGTCGCCCCGCCAGCGCTGGTAGTCCGTGTCGCCACGTGGCGATGGTGCCACATCAGACCTGCCCGGCGGCGGCGCGCCGTGAGGCATTTGCTGGCAACCGTGGGCGACGTGCGAGCCCGCGCAACGAATGCCGAGGCCCCGGGGGCGGGGGACTCCTGCAGCGCAGGACGCGTCCGGGCCAGTTCCACGACTGGAAGATTGCTGCGTGAAACACGCTGAACGATGCTGGGCGAACCCGGTACCGGCGGGCTAAAGTGCCTACGGCAATCGCTTCTTCCCGGTCAGCCTCGCGTCAACCCGCCGAGTGCCGCCGGACCTCTTCGTGCCGCGACTGGATCGAATCGTTTGCTGTGCAGGAAAACGGTCGTCCGCAAGGGCGCGTGCGCCGTGGTTGGTCTCTAGCGCGGGGGGAAATCTTGCCGGATGACCGTGTGTCGCCGCCGCGTGGTCGCCTCTGGGCTGGCCGCGCCGCCGCCGCAGTCACATTGACGCTTCTGGCTTTCGCGACCATCGCAAGCCCGTCGGCGAACGCGGTGGTGATGTGGCATCCGAAGGCCGCGCTTCTGCCCACTCCGTGGACGAAGCTGGTGGGGCCGGAGAACGCGTTGCCGAATTACCCGCGACCGCAGATGGCGCGCAGCGCCTGGCTGAACCTCAACGGGGTGTGGGGCTATCTGGGTAGGTCCACGGGCACTGTCCTGCCCGCTCCGCCGCCACCAAGCGCTTACCGCGAGCAGATCCTGGTCCCGTACCCCGTCGAGTCGGCCCTGTCCGGCATCGAGCGCCATGACGACGAGATGTGGTATCGCAAGGTGGTCAAGCTACCGAGCAATTGGGTCGGCCGGCACGTGCTGTTGCACTTCGGTGCCGTGGATCAGGTCGCCACCGTGTGGGTGAACAACAAAGAGGTGGCCCACCATAACGGCGGTTACACCGGATTCAGTGCCGACATCACCGAGGCGCTGCGGTGGCCGGGGGCCCAGGAGATCACGGTGCGGGTCCGAGATCGCAACGAGGCCAACCCCTTTCCGGTCGGGAAGCAGCGCAACAAACCCGAGGGGCTGTTCTATACGGGCGCATCTGGAATCTGGCAGACGGTGTGGATGGAACCGGTGCACGCCGCCTACATCGACAAGCTCGACATCGCCACGGATCTGACGAGCATGTCGGTCACGCCCCGGGTGGCCGGAACCAGGGGTCAGCGCGCCGTGGTGTTCGTCGCCGAGCCCGGTGGCCGCGTCGTGGCGGTCGGGTCGGCGGGTGCGGGTGACACCATCCGACTGCCCATCCCCGCTCCGCGCGTGTGGACTCCCGACGATCCGCATCTGTACGACCTCAAGGTCGCGCTGGTCGACCCGTCGGGAAAGGTGGTGGATGCGGTTTCCAGCTACGCCGGGTTGCGCACGATCGGGACGGTTCCCGACGCGCAGGGCCGGCCGCGAATCGCGTTGAACGGCAGGATCACTTTCTTGCACGGCCCGCTGGACCAGGGCTACTGGCCGGACGGGATCTACACCGCGCCCACCGACGGCGCGTTGAAGTCCGACCTCCTCCGGATCAAGGAACTGGGGATGAACTTCGTGCGCAAGCACGGCAAGGTCGAACCGGCGCGGTGGTACTACTGGGCGGACAAGCTGGGCCTGATGGTGTGGCAGGACATGCCCTCGCTCGATGTGTCGCTCGATATTCCGGTGGGCCCCGCGCCGGAGCCGGCCCCGGCAGCCAAGGCCAATTTCCAGAAGGAATTGCTGGCCATGATCGACCAGCTGCGCAGTGTGACATCGATCGTGGGCTGGGTGCCGTTCAACGAAGGCTGGAGCGAATTCGATACTGCGCGAATCGCCGGTGTGGTCAAGACCGCCGACCCGACGCGCATGGTGGATGCCAACAGTGGAGTGAACTGCTGCAAGTCGCGCGGGGACACCAGGGCCGGCGACATCTACGACGATCACACCTACGTGGGTCCCGGCCGGCCCAAGCTGCTCAACAACCGTTCGAAGGCGCACCAGCGAGGTCCCGTGCCCGTCGACAAGCGGGTGACGGTCGACGGCGAATACGGCGGATTGGGGCTGGTGCTCGACAAGAACCGGTGGCCAGGACGGCCACAGGCCTACGAGATGGCCAACGACCCGGTGCGCCTGACCGATCGATATGTGGAAGTCAGCCGGGCGCTGGAGGAGATCGTCCGAAGAGACGGCCTGTCCGGTGCGGTCTACACCCAGACCACCGATGTCGAGAATGAGGTCAACGGATTCCTCAGTTACGACCGGTGGCGGGTCAAGATGCCGATTCCCATTGTGGCGGAACGGAGTCGCGCGGTGATCACGGCGGGAACGCCGGGGATGGTGCCCCAAGACGTGCGTCGATGATCGGCAACGGCCCGATCAGGCCGCTGCCGATCACCACCATCTGTTCGGTCTGATAGGTAGCCGTCGATGTCAGCGGGAGCAGTTCAGCGACACTGTGATCGTGCGGTTCACCACGATCGGTACCAGGATGTCACGGCCACGACCGCGGTCGAGCTCCACGAATTGGGTTTGATCCTGTGGATTGCGCACGCTGGTGACAGTGCACTGATCCAGCGGCGCTGAGCCGATCCGGTCGACCTTGACGTCGAACCCCTGCGCCTCCAACTGCCCGATCGTGACCGCCGCCGACTCGGCCTGAGCCGGGCTGGCCAGGCTGACCAGCATCCCGAGCGCCGCGAGCGCGCCGGCAGCGGTCAGTGCCAGGTGATACTTGAGATTGTGGTTCGTTGTCATCGTGAAGCCTCCTGTGCGGGGGAGCCGTCGGGCTCGTGAACTGATGACTTCGAGGGTGGCCGAACGGCGCGGTCGCGGCTTGGAGGTTCCGTGGAGATTGGCCGGAGATCGGCCAGAGGTCAATCGCCAGCATCCAAGGGGTGGTCCTGGCAGCCGACGACTTTCTTCCGCCCGCTTCGGGACCTTCGTCCATAGGGCTGAGCGCGGGTGCGCAATAGCGTTTGTGGCAGTAGTCATCCAACTTGTAGAGAGGACCTGATATGCCCGACGTCAGCGATGCGCGTACTGATCCATCACCCGCCGGCGAACTTCTCGAGGAAGTACACGAATCGGCCAAGGTGGGCCAGAATGCTGCGGCCGATGCCCTGCGGATCTTCCGCCAGACCGTCAACGAGGCCGTGCCCGAGGCGCTGCAACCGCTGCGCACAAAGCTCGTCGACGCCGCGATCGAGCTTGCGGACAAGCTCGTCACTGCGCAATATCAGTTCAACCGCAACCTTATTCGCAGTGCTGACCGGGCATTGGGCTCGGATGATGCAGACAAATAGTCACTGCCGGTGACCAGCGGAGTGATCGATGCGGGCAGAATCCGCGGGAACGCCGGGTCTGCCCGCCCGATCACGATCGCCCATCGATCGCCAGGCGGTCGCCATTGTGGCGCGAGAGCACGAGGTCCAGTCGCTGTACCCGTCTGGTGAGCGGCTCACGCAGTCGAATCGCATCACTCACCTGGTTGGGCCACAAATACCGCCACGCCGAGTAACTGTTCTTCATCCTGTACACGTTGAAACCGGCCTTGCTGAATGGCCGCAGCACATCTACCGGTCGTAGGTGCGGGTCGGGCCACCATCGCGGTGACAGTTCGACGTCGATCTTCACCAGGCGCAACGAGGTGATCTCTGCGAACGTCAGGATCGCGTCGAGTGGCAGCGCGTCGATCGTCGACTCGGCGTGCAGGCCGCGGGTCGGCAGCGCGGTCGACATCCCGGCGTTATGGTGCGGAACCGTACGTACGAACTGTCAGCCAGCGTCGGACTGGTGTCGGTGCCTGCGTCCGACACCCAAACCATGGACGAATTGCTCGCCCGCGCCGACGAGCCGATGTACGCGGAGAAGAACGGCAAGCCGTCCTCGCGGCGTCCCGCGTGATCGTCAGTCGTCGGTGACGGTCAACTTCACGTCGATGTTGCCGCGCGTGGCGTTGGAATACGGGCACACTTGATGGGCCTTGTCGGCCAGCGCGACGGCGGTGTCGTGGTCGACGTTGGGCAGCACCACCTCGAGTTCGACGGCCAGGACGAAACCGCCGGCGTCGTTGCTTCCCAGCGAAACTTTCGCGCCCACAACCGAATCGGTGACGTCGGCTTTCTCCTGGCGGGCGACCAGGCGCAGCGCGGAGTGATAGCAGGCGGCGTAGCCGACAGCGAAAAGCTGCTCGGGGTTGGTCCCGACGCCGGAGCCGCCCAGCTCCTTCTGGATGCTCAGATCGAGGTCGATCTTGCCGTCGGAGGTTCGCCCGTGGCCGTCCCGGCCTTCCCCGGTGGCCAGCGCTTCGGCGGTGTAGAGCACGTTCATCTCGATTCCCTTCTGTTCACTGGTTCAATGTGTCGGTCAGTCGTACAACTGCATCGCGCAGGGCGAGGATCTCTTCCAGGCTCATCTCCGATGCCGCGAGCAACCGCTCGGGCACGCAGGAAGCCTTGTCCTGCAGTCGTTTACCGGCCGGCGTGAGGAGAACGTCGACTCGCCGCTCATCCTCGGCGGATCGTTCTCTGGTCACATACCCCACCGCCTCCAGGCGTTTGAGCAACGGTGAGAGGGTGCCGGAGTCGAGGTGCAGCCGTTGGCAGAGCCGGCCCACGCTGGCGCGGTCCTCCTCCCACAACACCAGCAGCACCAGGTACTGCGGGTAGGTGAGGTTCAGTTCCGCGAGTAGGGGACGGTAGGCCGCCGTGACCGCACGCGACGCCGAGTACAGGGCGAAACACAGCTGATCGTCGAGGCGGGGAGTGGTCACGACCAGAACTATAGGACACAACTAAATTGTGTACAACTTAAAAATGGGGGTGGCTCGGAGAGGGGACTCCGCCACCAAGCGTCGTCAGCCGAACGTCTCGCCGATGATCAGATTTCAGAAGCTGCCGGCTGCCCAGGACCCGGGCGGGTAGGGCGGAACCGTGCCGTCGAAGGCGCCGTCGGTGATCGCGCACAGCGTGTCGCCGATCGTCCCGCCGTTGGCGAGGCTCGTCACCGAGTTGTCGCTGCCGATGCGCACGACGACGGCCTGCCAGAAGTAGGTGATCCCGCCGTGTTCGTACCAGGCGAACCAGTCGTCGTTGCGGTGGCCGGCGCGGATCAGTCGCCGAAACGGAAGGGACGGATCCAGCACGCTATCGGTGCTGTTGAACGGTGCACCGATGTCGGCGATCGGCCCGATCAGTTTCGTCAGCGGCGTCGGCAACTGCGCCACACTCGACACCTCGGTAGCGGGAGTGGTCAGCCGGCAGTTGATATCGGGCACGGCGCCCGCCGGCGCCGCGAGCGTCATCGCCGCGGTCAAACCGGCAATACCGATCGCGAACGCCCTCATCGGAGTCAACCTACGCGTACCCTGCGCCCATGTACGCCCCAACCTGGGAATCGGTGGGAACGCATCCGCTGCCGGATTGGTACGACGATGCCAAGCTCGGGATCTTCCTGCACTGGGGGCTGTACTCGGTGCCCGGATGGGCGCCGCAGGTACCCGACATCCAAGAGCTGCTCACGACCAAGGGTCCCGCAGACCTGTTGCGCGACAACCCTTACGCCGAGTGGTATCTCAACTCCAGCCGGCTGGAGGGCAGTCCCACCTGGTATCACCAGCGCGACACTTACGGACCCGATGCCACCTACGACGACTTCGTCGCCCCGTTCGACCAGGGCACCGCGAATGCCGATATGGCGGCCATCGCCGAGGTGTGCCGCGATGCAGGAGCGGGTTATGTGGTGCTCACCGCCAAACACCATGACGGTTTCTGCCTGTGGCCCACGGCGCTGGAACATCCCCGCAAGGGCCGCTACCGCGCGAAGCGGGACATCGTCGGCGATCTGCGCAGCGCCGTTCTCGACGCCGGCCTGCGCATGGGTCTCTACTACTCGGGCGGGTACGACTGGCCCTACAACGATGCGCTCCTGGAGAACCCGGCCGACAGCCTCCTCGCCGTCCCGCATACCCCCGACTACCGCCACTACGCCACCGAACACGTACGCGAGCTGATCGGGCGTTATTCGCCCTCGGTGCTGTGGAACGACATCTGCTGGCCGGCGGGCGGTGATCTGGCAGCGCTGTTCGCCGAGTACTACAACGCAGTACCGGACGGGGTGATCAACGACCGGTGGATCCAGCCACCCGCATACCGAGGGGCGATCTCTGACTCACTGATCCGCCTGGGCGGGTCTCTGGTGCAACGCTTTTGGCCCTTGATACCTGCGGACCGCAGGTCGCTGACCTTCCCGGCCAGTCACCACTACGACATTCGCACCCCGGAATACACCCGGTTCGAGACCATCCAGGAGAAGAAGTGGGAAGCCACCCGCGGGGTGGGGCACTCGTTCGGCGCCAACCGCAACGAGCGGCCCGAAGACATCGTGACCGCCACCGAACTGGTCCGTTCCCTCGTCGACATCGTGGCCAAGAACGGCAACCTGCTGATCGGCATCGGCCCGGACGAACGCGGCCGTATCCCCGGTGAACAGCTGACCCCGCTGCGTGGGTTGGGACAGTGGTTGCGCGGCAACGGCGAAGCCGTCTTCGGAACCCGGCCGTGGCACATCGCGGAGACGACCACGACCCAAGGCGGTGCGGTTCGGTTCACCCAGCGCAACGGTGCGATCAATGCCGTGTTGCTGGAGGTGTCGACGGCCGAGTTCGGGATCCGCGGCCTCGACGCGAGCGAGGTGGCCGAGGTGCGGATGCCGGCTCTCGGTGAACCGGTGGACTGGCAGGTGAAGGACTCGATGCTGTGGGTGCGGCTGCCCGAGCGGATACCGGCCGCGCCGGCTTACGTGCTGACGCTGGGCCACCGCGCGCGACCGGTCTAGCCTGGTATGTGTGGTTGATTTCGCCGCGCGCACGATAGACATCGCCAGACGCAACGTCGCCGAGGGCGGTAGACCCTTCGCCACAGTCATCGTCAAAGACGGTGAGGTTCTGGCCGAGAGCCCGAATCGGGTTGCCCAAACCCATGATCCGACCGCTCACGCCGAGATACTCGCGATCCGCGAGGCGTGCGTGCGAATCGGAACCGAACACCTGCTCGGGACCACCATCTATGTGCTGGCCCACCCGTGCCCGATGTGCCTTGGCGCCCTTTACTACTGCTCGCCGGACGAGGTCATCTTTCTGACCGCCAGGGAAGACTACCAGCCGCACTACGTCGACGACCGAAAGTATTTCGAGTTCGACACCTTCTATGCCGAATTCGCCAAACCCTGGCAGCAGCGTCGGCTGCCGATGCGTTACGAGCCGCGGGAGGACGCTGTCGAGGTGTACCGGTTCTGGCAAGACCGCAACGGGGGCTCGTCACGCGTTGCCGGTGCTCCGCCGCCGGTGTGACCTCAGCAGTTGGCAAAGATTTATTCGCGACAATCGTTGATTTCGAGCAACCGATGCCGACCGTTCGTTGATAACAATCTGATAACGGCCACCGGTTGTGAGCCAAACCTCCATGACGGCTGTCTGCACTGGTAGCGCCGGTGGGGAGTGGCTGATGTGCAGGTGGTCGCCGTATCTCGCCGCTTGCCCGTCGACCTTTTGCTGTCCTACGGTCACCTCGCCGAAGACTTGAACTGATGATGATCGATTGCTTGTTCGGTGGTGAGTGTCAAACCCGTTATGAATGCTTTGGACAATCGTGGGCTGAAGAGTCCGCATGCCGCTGGTGCGGAGGGTGCTACCAGGCAACGAGTACCGTGGGCGCGTTACCTGCGGCGCCCGGTCGGTGCCGACGCCGTCGCGATGCAGCAATTGGTCGCCGCGACCCGCGTGCTCGACGTCAATTCGACGTACGCATACCTGCTGATCGCCACTGACTTTGCCGCGTCCTCCATCGTTGCGGATTGCGACGGGGAGCTGTGCGGATTGATCACGGCGTACCACCCGCCCGCCAGGCCGGAGGTGTTGTTCGTCTGGCAGGTCGCGGTGGCTGAACACGCCCAGGGGACCGGGCTGGCGGCGACCATGCTCGACGCGCTCGTGGACCGGGTCCGCAGGGCCCGACACGGCCATCCCGTCACGGTCGAAGCGACCGTGGCTCCCGGCAATCGCGCGTCACGGGCATTCTTCAGTGGTTTCGCGCGACGTCACGGCGTCCCGATCACCGAGCAGTCCCATTTCACCGCCGATCTTCTCGATCCCGAGGGCGCCCATGAGGACGAGCCGATTCTGCGCATCGGCCCCATCACCGCGGCTCTCACCGACTGAAAAACCGGAAAGGAAACATGACTAGCCAGGCAATGATGCCTTCTCTCAACGAGTCTGATTTACCCGAGGTCTACGACACGGTGGAATCCGAAGTACGGAGCTACTGCCGCGGCTGGCCGGTGGTGATGGCCGGAGCCAGCGGGTCCTGGTTGACCGACAGCACGGGGCGTCGGTATCTCGATTTCTTCGCCGGCGCAGGCGCGCTCAATTATGGGCACAACAATCCGATTCTCAAACGGCCGCTGATCGACTACCTGGGCCGCGACATGATCGTGCACTCGCTGGACATGGCGACCGAGGCGAAGACCGCCTTTCTGGAGACCTTCGAGCGGTTGATCCTCGCTCCGCGGGGTGTGGACTACAAGGTGCAATTCCCAGGCCCCACCGGTACGAACGCCGTCGAGGCGGCGCTCAAGCTGGCCAGAAAGGTGACCGGTCGCGAGTCGGTCATCAACTTCACCAACGCGTTCCACGGGATGACGCTGGGATCGCTGTCAGTCACCGGAAATTCCATGAAGCGGGCCGGTGCGGGTATCCCGCTGGTTCATGCGACCCCGATGCCCTACGACAATTACTTCGACGGCGTCACCGAGGATTTCCACTGGTTCGAGCGGGTGCTCGACGATTCCGGCGGGGGGCTCAACCGTCCCGCCGCGGTGATCGTGGAAACCGTGCAGGGCGAGGGCGGACTCAACGTGGCCCGGCTGGAATGGCTGCGCGCGCTCGCCGAACTGTGCGAGCGTCGCGACATCCTGCTCATCGTCGACGATATCCAGATGGGTTGCGGACGGACCGGCCCGTTCTTCAGCTTCGAGGAAGCCGGCATCACTCCCGACATCGTCACCCTGTCCAAGTCGATCAGCGGATACGGGTTGCCGTTGGCGCTCACGCTGTTCCGTCGTGAACTCGATGTATGGGCACCTGGCGAACACAACGGCACCTTCCGCGGTCACAACCCGGCCTTCGTGACCGCTGCCGCTGCCCTCGAAGGGTATTGGCGCGACGGTGCTTTCGCCGCGCAGACGGCCGCGAAGGGTCGGCTGATGCGTGAACGGCTGGAGGCGGTTGCGGCGTCCTATCCGGGAATCGATGCGCGCGGACGCGGGATGGCGCAGGGCTTGAAATTCGAGGATGCGCCCGCCGCCGCGGAGGTGTGCCGCGCGGCCTTCGATCGCGGCCTGCTGGTCGAGACCAGCGGACCCAGCGACGAGGTGGTGAAGCTGTTGCCGCCCCTGACCACCTCGGAGTCCGAAATCAACTACGGCATGGACATTCTCGCAGAGTCCATCGCCGTGACAACCTCAGACCGAGGAGTGCACCAGTGATTGTCCGAACCACCGATGAGATCACCGGCACCGACCGCGATGTATCGGCCAAGGACTGGAGATCCAAACGCATCATTCTGGCCGGTGACGGTGTCGGATTCTCCTTCCACGAGACCACCATCAATGCCGGCTCCGTGAGTGAATTCCACTACCGTCACCACGTCGAGGCGGTGTGGGTGGTCGAAGGCAGCGGAACGCTGACCAACCACGAGACCGGCGAGGAGCATCCGCTGCGTCCCGGCACGATGTATCTGCTGGATGGCCACGAGCGTCACAGGGTGACCTGTGAGGACCAACTCCGGATGATGTGTGTCTTCAATCCGCCGGTCACGGGGAAGGAGATTCACGACGAGACCGGCACGTATCCGCCCGCGGAGCTGGTCAAATGACCGCTAGAACGCTCGACAACTATCCCACGCGGCTGGACCGGGCGATGGCCCCGATCGCACGGATGGAACCCACGGTGTGGGGGCAGGAGGCCGATGGTCCGCTGTGCGACGCGGACCTGCGCGCAGTAGCGACCGACGGGTACCTGCTCCGCCCTCAGACCCTGGGACAGAACTGGTTGACGCCGGTGGCCGAGGAACTCGACCGGATTTCTCGTCAGGCGGGCGACGACGACCCCCGCATTGTTCGCGAACGGCAGGGGAGTCTTCGTTCGGTGTTCGAGCCGCACGTGTTCAGCGACGTGATCGCCGAGATCATCGGCCTGGATACGGTGTTGCCGGTGGCCCGCCAGTTGCTGGGCAGCGACGTCTACCTGCATCAGGCGCGGATCAATGTCATGCCGGGCTTCATCGGCAGCGGGTTCTATTGGCACTCCGACTTCGAGACGTGGCACGCCGAGGATGGCATGCCCGCCATGCGGGCGGTGTCGTGCTCGATCGCCCTCACCGAGAACTTCGCCTACAACGGTTCTTTGATGGTCATGCCCGGAACGCACAAGACGTTCTATCCGTGCGTCGGCGCCACCCCGGAGCGCAACTACGACTCCTCGTTGATCCGGCAGGAGATCGGTGTACCCGATCACGACACGTTGACGGCGGCGGCCGCCCGGCACGGCATCGCCCAGATCACCGGCCCGCCCGGGACCGGTCTGTGGTTCGACTGCAACATCATGCACGGATCGGGGTCCAACATCACGCCCTATCCGCGGTCGAACATCTTCCTGGTGTTCAATTCGGTGGTCAACAAGCTGTGCGAACCCTTCGCCGCCGCGGAGCCCCGGCCGGAGTACCTCGCCGCTCGTACCGCCCAGCCGTACAGCATGCAGGCGGCGGCGTCGTAGTCAGAGCACCTTCGACAGGAACTCCTGCAACCGTTCGCTCTTGGGGTTGCCGAACACCTCGTCGGGGGTGTCGTCCTCCACGATGTTGCCGTCGGCCATGAAGATCACCCGCGAGGACACCTCCCTGGCGAAACCCATCTCATGGGTGACCACCACCATCGTCATGCCGCCCTCGGCGAGATCGCGGAGTACCTGCAGCACATCGCCGACCATCTCGGGATCCAGTGCACTGGTGGCCTCGTCGAACAGCATGATCGAGGGACCCATGCACAATGCCCGGGCGATCGCCACGCGCTGTTTCTGTCCACCGGACAAGGTGGACGGCTTCACGTTCGCCTTCTCCGCCAGCCCCACCTGGCCGAGCAGCTCCATCGCCTTCTTCTCCGCTGCGGCCTTGTCCATCTTCTTGGTCATCAGCGGAGCCAGCGTGACGTTCTGCAGCACCGTCATGTGCGGGAAGAGATTGAAATGCTGGAATACCATGCCGATGTGCTGGCGGACCTTGTCCAGGTCGACCTTGGGGTCGGTCAGGTCGAACTGATCGATGACCACCTTGCCCGCGGTGATGTCCTCCAGTTTGTTCAGGCACCGCAGGAACGTCGACTTCCCGGAGCCCGACGGCCCGATGACACAGACCACCTCGCCTTCCTTGATGTCGGTGGTGATGCCGTCGAGGACGACGAGACTGCCGAACGCCTTCTTGAGTCCGTCGATCTGGATCTTGACGGTCCCCGCGGGCCCGGTGGATTCGGTAGCGGGCTCGGTCATTTCACGATCCTTTTCTCGAGGTAGTCCGAGAGCTTGGTCAGCGCCATGATGACGATGAAGTAGATGATCCCGATGATCAGCCACATGTTGAACGACTGGAAGTTGCGGGCGATGATGATGCGCCCGGTCTGAGTCAGCTCCGCAATGCCGATCACCGACAGGATCGAGGTGTCCTTCAACGTGATCACGAATTGGTTGATATAGGACGGGATCATCGTGCGGATCGCCTGCGGCAGAATGACTTTGCGCATCGTCGGCAGATAGCCGATGCCCAGGCTCCGGGCCGCCTCCATCTGACCCTTGTCGACCGACTGGATACCGCCACGGACGATCTCGGTCATGTATGCGCCGGCGTTCAGCGACAGCGTGATGATGCCGGCTGTCAGCGCCGACATCTGAAAGCCCAGCGCGGCCGGGATGCCGAAATAGATGAAGAAGGCCTGCACCAGCAATGGTGTGCCGCGGAAGATGTCGACATAGGTGGTGCCGATCGCCCGCAGCCAGATCGCCCGCGAAACACGCAGGAGTCCGAACACGATGCCGAGCACCAGCGCGATCGCGATCGAGACGACCGTCAGGATGAGGGTCATCCTGAGGCCTTCCATCAGAATCGGGAAGGTGCTCTTCAACAGCCCGAAGAACGAATTGTCCGTTTCGGCGGCGCCCTTGCCCAGATAGCTGTTGATGATCTCGTCGTAACGTCCGGATTCCCGCAAGTTGTTCAGGCCGTCGTTGAACTTCGTGAGCAGTTCGGCATTGTGCCCCTTGTTGACCGCGAAGCCGTAACTGGAGCCCTGCTGCTTGGGCCCGACCGTCTTGAACCCGTTGCCCTGTGCAATGCCGTACAGCAGCACCGGGTAGTCGTCGAAGATCGCGGCGGAGTTGCCGGTGCGGACCTCGTCGTACATCGAGGCGGAATCAGCGAAGTAGACCGTGGTGAAGCCGTACTTGTCCTTGATGGACTCGGCGAACGTGGCCCCTTCGGTGCCGTTCTTCACCGCGACCCGTTTGCCCCGCAGATCGTCATAGGAGGTGATGTCGTCGTTGGTCGCCAGCACCGCCATCTGCACGCCGGACTCGAAATAGGGGTCGGAGAAGTCGAACACCTTCTTGCGCTCGTCGGTGATCGACATCCCGGCGATCACGCCGTCGGCCTGGTTGGCCTGAACGGCCTGCAGTGCCGCGTCGAATCCGAGCGGCTTTATGGTCACCGAAAAGTTCTGGTTCTTGGCGATCTCATTGATGAGGTCGATGTCGATGCCGACGAATTGGCCATTCTTGTCCTGGAATTCGAACGGCGCGAAGGTGATATCCGTGGCAATCAGGTAGTTCTCGCCGTCGGCCGATGCCCGGGCCGGGGTGATCAACCCGGCGGCGAGCACTGCCATGAGCGCGGCCACCGCTACGGTGACGGCCGTCCGGCCGATTCGTTGTCGAGAAATAATTCGCCGTAACCATCTGGTTGCCATGCGTTTCCTCCCATTTCTCGATTGTTGGGGTGTGGTTCACGCTAACGCGATGTAGGGCCGTGTGCTCGATTTCGCGCACGCTTCGACCCGATGTGGGCCAGGCTGAGGCGCAACGATCGACGAGGAGGAGTGCCATGATCGTCCGAGGGTTGACCGTCGCGGGGATCGCCTCCGCGCTGTGCGCGGTAGTGCCTGTGCCGACGACCGGCGCGACACCTCCCAGCGGTGATGCCGTGCGCACCGACATCGCGGAGGGCAGCACCGAGGCGCCGGTGTCGATCGCCACCGACGGGCCCACGACGCTCGTCGTGCAGGGTCTCGATATGCAACCCGGCGCGGCCAGCGGCTGGCACACCCATCCGGGCGCCGAGCTGTCGGTGATCACCGGCGGCTCCGTGGCGGTGCAGACCGCCACCGCGTGCGATCCGGTCACCTACGGCGCCGGCCAGGCGGTGTACATCCCCGCTGGTATGCCCCACCGGGTCGGCAACGAATCGGGATCGGCGGCCCGGGTGGTGATCACCTATACCCTTCCCGTCGACGCACCGGTTCGCGGCGACGCGCCCGACGCCTGCGCGAACTAGGACCGGATCCCCGACAGATGCCGGACCCACGTGCCGAATACGGCCGCATCCGCGCGGCCCACCTGGCGGCGGTCTCGGCGGCGCTCGAGGACCATCTGGGTCGCCTGGAGTGGTCGCGTGCGCAGATCGAACGCCATAGTGGCAATCGGTTGCGGGCATTGCTGGCCTATGCCCGAGAGCGCTCGCCGTTTCACGCCGCGCGACTGGCCGGCCTGGACCCCGCATCAGCTGAACTGGCCGCCGTGCCGGTGATGACCAAGCAGCAGGCGCAGAACGAATGGGATGCGGTGATCACCGTGCCCGACCTGAACCGGGCCCGTGCCGAGCGTATTCTGGCCGAGCAACAATGGTTTTCGTACACCGAGCACAATCAGCAGGTTTTCAGTTCGGGCGGGTCCAGCGGCGTGCGCGGCGTCTACGTCTGGGATTGGCCGTTCTTCATCAGTGCCGCCTGCCTCGCGTGGCGGATGCAGGCCCGCGACGAGCTTCACGACCCGGTTGCCGGGGAAAGCCGGTTGGCGGTTCTCACCGCGGCCGTGCCCCCACACGCCAGTACGCCGCTGTTCGACGTGCCGACCCGCGACGGGATGCGGACGACGGTGATCGAGGCGGGCGCGCCATTCGACCGGGTGCTGGCCGAGGTGGCGGCGGTGGCGCCGACACATATTGCCGGATATGCGACGGTGATCGGCCGGCTTGCCCGTGCGACGCTGGCCGGCGAACTGGCGATCCGGCCACGCCGGGTCAGCACGAATTCCGAGCCGTTGTTGCCAGAAGATCGCGTCGCCATCGGCCAGGCCTGGGGTGCGACCATCCATAACCTATGGGGCTCAACCGAGATCGGTGTTCAGGCTGTCGGCTGCGGGTACGACGATGGCCTGCACGTCTGCGAGGACGAGGTGATCCTCGAACGAGTCGATGGCGACGGTATGCCGGTGGCCCCCGATGAACCGGCCGCCCGCACGCTGGCCACCGGACTGGCCAACCGGACCTTCCCCTTCATCCGCTACGACCTGGGCGACGAGATCACCTTCCTGCCGGGGCGGTGCCCGTGCGGGAGTGCGTTCGCTCGAGTCGCCGACGTCACGGGGCGCCGCGACGACGACTTCACCTATACTGGGATCACCGTGCCGGCCAGTGCTTTTCGCCATGTACTGGGCACCGACTCGCAGGTCACCGAGTACCAGGTCACCCAGACCACGACCGGCGCGGAGATCCTTGTCGTCGGCCAACCCGATCCGGTGGCACTGTCCCGCGCTCTGGCGACCGCTATGCGGCGCTACGGTCTTCGGCATCCGACGATCAGCGTCGCGGTGGTCGAGCAATTGCCGCGTCGCCGGGCGACCGGCAAGTTGACCCGCTTCGTCCCGTTGCGTTAGAGGTCAGCCCGCCTCGACGGTGTTCCCGAAGCCGGACTTGCCGATCTTCGGCGAGCCGCCCCGATAGGTGACCTTGTTGTCCATGCCGGAGGCTTCGATGGCGTCGGCGATGTCGACGGTCACCACGTTGTCCATGCCGGACACCTGAACCAGTCTGCAGTGCCCGGTGATGACCACGGTGTTGTCCACGCCGCTGATGGTGACCACGCTGTCGTCGCAGGTGATCCGTTTGTTCTCGTTGATGCCGGCGACGCTGAGGCTGCCGCCCGGCGGCGGGGGCACCACCGTGGCCGCCGAGTTGGACGGCGCCGACGGGGTCGGCGTTCGGGTGCTGGGCCGGCTCGGCGTGGTGAACGTGTCGCCTCCACCGGAGACCGCCGGGCCGCCGGTCGAGGAGCGGTTGGCGGCGAACATCGACGTGGCCAGGATCGCGCCGCCGCCGACGATCAGCCCAACGACCATCAGCGCCAGCACAATCCAGCCGATGCGGAGGCCGGGCGACGAAGATGGCATCGGCGGCGGCATCGGCGGACCGTAGTAGCCGGGTGGGGCGGGGGGCGGTTGCGGCCAGCCGCTTTGAGATCCGGGGGTCCCCAGTTCGCTCGTGTGAGCCATCTCGGTCAACGGGCGCTCGAGTTCCTGAATCCGTTTCTCGGGATCGTCGTCTGGGTTCATCGGCTCATGCTCCTCGATCGGGTCGCTGATCAGCTTATTGCGCGGGCGCGGCCAGGCCAACCAGCCATCTTCGGCGCCGGGCCGGCCTGGATCGCGCTCTTGGGGACGGACCGGGGCTCAGTTCGGCAGCAGCAGCCGAACGGCGTGGGTGACGACGGCGTCGACGTCGTCCCCTAGGGTGCCGGCCAGCCACTGCTGGGCGAGCTCGGCCATCGCCCCCGCATACATCGCGGCGCCGACTTCGGTTGCCACCCGGTCGGATTCAGGTACGGTCCGACGCTGCTCGTCGAGGACGAGCTCGCGTAGGTGGTCCTGGGCCAGGGTGCGTCGCGCGGCCAGCACCGGGTTGGTGCGCGCCTCGGTGAACAAGATCTTTCCGCGGCGCGGGTCGGCCGAGCTGAAGTCGAGGACGGCGCGGATGCCGGACCGCAGCCGTGACCGATCGTCGTGTGCACTGGCCATCGCCGCGGTCAGGACGGCTCCGAGTTCTCCGGCCACCTCGTCGTAGACCGCGCCCAGCAGTTCGTCGGTGTCGGTGAAGCTCTCGTAGAAGTACCGGGTGTTCAACTCGGCGGCTCGGCACACCGACCGCACGGACACCGCGCCTTCCCCGCCGTCGCCGAACAACCCGAGAGCGGCGCGAACCAGCAGCGCCCGTCGTTCGGCCTGGCGATCGGCGGCGGACACCCCGGCCCATCGGGTCGCACTCGGCATGGGCCGAGGATATACCCGCCTGATGCCGGCGCCGTGCTATTTTGGTTACGGGTGTGACCAGATGGTTCGCCACCGGGAAAGGAGCCAGCCGAGATGAAACTGCTGCTGCCGCACCAACTTCTCGAGCGCAAGGTGCGATCCGATTTCGACCGGAACATCCGCGGACAGTTCCTCCGTGGCCTGGAATTCGATGCGCCAGCGGGCGATCCCGGCTGGTTCGGTCCCGGCAGCGCCGTCTGGCACGTGCACTCGCACACCTCGGCACTGATCTTCGGGTTGCAGTGCGCCGCCTTCATCGAGCGGTTCGACCCCAGTATCTTCTCCGATGGGCTCCGACCACTCGCGGGTCGTCGAACACGATGACGACGGCAACTCCACCGGCCGGCTGGACCTCAAGGGTTCCCAGGTGCGGCTGGCCCACTCGGTGGCGTTCTTCATCGGGACGGCGTACGGGTCCACCGAGACCGCCGAGCGGGTGGCGCAGACGGTGCGCGCCATGCACCACACCATCAAGGGAGTGCGCCCCGACGGCCTGCCCTACGACGCCGACGATCCCGAGTGGCTGCGCTGGAACTACGCGACGGTGGTCTGGGGCATCGCGACCGGGCACGAGCTCTACCATCCGGCGCCGCTGCGCAATATCGACCGCTACTACGGCGAGTTCGTCCGGGTCGGCCACGCGCTGGGCGGTACGGACCTGCCGGCGACCAAGGCCGAGACGCTCGAGTGTTTACGCTCGTATTTGCCGCGCCTGGCCCTTACTCATGGCGCCGCTCAGTTCACCGGGCCCAACCTGATGAACAACCCGGACGTCCCACAAGAAGCCAAATTCTTCGACTGGGCGATCCGCGACGCCATGCCGGACTGGGCGGCCGAGATGATCGCCTACCGCCGGCCGCACCCCATCGAACGGGCGGCGCGTCGCGCGGCCACCTGGGCCGCCCTCAACGGAGTCTGGGCGGCGATGGGGCCGCTGCCGGAATTCAAGCAGGCCCAAGAGCGGGTCGCGGGCGGCACCACCGTCGCCCACACCGAGCCGAGGTACATACTCGGCAGCGATCCGGTCCGCAGCCGCGAGACCGTCGAACAGATGGTGTGATCTGGACCACTGGCGAATTGTTGAGACTCACTCGCTAACCATGCCGATCAGCGAACATCGAGGGCGTTCACGATCGCGCGAGTCGGGAAATGGACGCCGCCAGCCGCCGGCATCGTCAATAAGTAAGAAGTTTCCTTAATAATTTAGACGCAACTGAGGCATTGTGATTTCTGCCTCTTTCGGTTCTCAGCGGGTAAGAAAATCTAAGCCGGGGTGTCGTTCAAGCGCTTGATTCATGATCTTGAAATCCATTGAATCCGCTGGTTATTGGGCATATGCCGGGGTCGTCACAACTAATGCAACGAATTGATAACGGGCGCCGCCTTAGCGCTTCCTGAGACCCGCGGGGTTTATGGGAAATGGGTTCTGGAAAGCCGAGAATTCTTGGTGAATTCCCTCGCTACACTCAACCAGGGTCGTTACCAGCAGGTAACGCATACGGACAGAAGGCAAGGCTCGGCTGAATGCAGGCCGGCGGAGGTACGAGATCATGGCAAACACAACGGGAGTTACGGAAGTGGCCGGTGTTGCGGTGGCTGAGCGAGTCCCCGTGGCGCCCTCTCCGTGGCTGTCGCCGTTGCCGGCGATCCGGCGTACCCCGATCGGTGCCCTGCTCCCGCAACTGCTGCGCGGCGCCGAACTGGAGCCACCGACCGAGCCCATCGCCGCGCCGGTCGTCACGATCGCCAAGACGCTCGCCGCCGGACACGGGCCGGTCAGTGACATGGCCGTGAGCCCCGATGGCCGCTATCTGGTCACCGCGCACTACGGCGCCGACGTCGTGTGCGTCCTCGACGCCGCCACACTCTCGGTGACGGCCACCATCGATGGCCTCAGCGAGCCCTACGCCGCCGTCGTCGTGGCCGATCGGGCCTATGTCAGCGCGGCCTCGAACGAGCGCGACGCCGTCGTTGCCATCGATCCCCGCAGCGGGAAGCCGCTGGCGGCCAAGACCTTCGAGATGACCGCCGGCGGGTTGGCGGTCAGCCCGGCCGCCGACGTCCTCTACGTGGCGCGGACGGCCGACGACACCGTCGACATCGCCGCCGTCGACATCGAGACCGGCGACATCGCCCCGATCGAGATCCCGGTCGGCCCGGGCGCCTCTGTCGCGGCACTGTGCCTGAGCTCCGACGGAAGCCGCCTGTTCGCCGCGTTGACCACCCCCGCCGGCGGCGTGCTGGCGATCATCGACGCCCAGGACCGGGTGGTCCGCGACCTCGTCGCGACGGCGGGTTCCATCGGTGACATCGCGGTTATGCCCAACGGCCGCACCGTCTTTGCCACCGGCTGGGATGCCGGACACGGCGGCGTCATCCATGTCATCGACGTCGTGGGCGCGCGGGTCACCGACGTCATCGCAATGGGCGGAGTGCCCACGCAGCTGGTGCTCGGCCGTGGCGGCCGATGCGCCTACATCGTCGACCGGGACGAGATCGCCGTCCTGTGCACGGCGACCACCGAGATCGTCGACAGTGTCGTCATCGGCCCCCAGCTGTCCTGCCTGGCCGCCGACCCGGTCCGCAACCGGCTGTATGCGGCCGACTACACCGGCACGATCACCGCGCTCCGGCTCGAGGTGGCGGCCCCGCTGCCGCAGTTGGCTATCGCGGCATCCTGAGCCAGCTGCCACGATGGAGTCATGACCACGACTCCCCGGCAGCAGATCGTCAGCTTCATCCAGCGCCGGTTCGCCAACCCGATGATGCGGTTGGTCCCGATCCAGACGCTGCTGGAAACCACCGGACGAAAATCCGGGCAACCCCGGCGTACTCCGATCGGTGGACGGCTCGACGGCAAAGAATTCTGGCTGGTGTCGGAGTTCGGTGATCGATCGCAGTACGTCCGCAACATCGCGGCGGATCCGCGTGTTCGGGTCCGCGTTCGGGGGAGCTGGCACAGCGGAACGGCCACCCTGTTACCCGACGACGATGCGCGGGCCAGGCTGGCCGAACTTCCGCGGATGAACAGTGCAGCAGTGCGCGCGATGGGAGACAACCTACTCACCATCCGCGTCGACCTCGACTAGCTCGCCGACGATGCGGGCCGGGTACGGCCTGAGGAGGAGGCGGGCAAATCGCGCTAATGCGAGCTGCAGTCCAGTGACACCGAGATGGTCTGGCTGGTGACGACCGGCACCAGGATGGTGCGATCATTGCCCTTCCCCGGACCGACGTAGGGCACCCACTGAGTCACAGTTTGAGGATTGCGCACGCTGGTGACGACACACTTCGACAGGGGACCGGTTCCGATGCGGTCGATGTTGACGGTGTAACCCTGCTGCTGCAGCTGGTTGATCGTTTCCTGTGCCGATTGTTCGGCCCATGCCGTCGCGGCGGGTCCCGCGACGATTCCGCCCACCGCCGCTACCGCGGCAAGTGCCAATGCGGTCCGCATAACCGCGCCTCCTCTTTTCCGGCCCAATGATCCTCCTGATACATCGTCGCCGCCTCCGGAAACGTTCCGCCATCGGTCAGCGGTTTCGCTGGCAGAGAAACCGGTCCGGCCCGTCGGGCGGTGCGGTGAAGCGAATTGCTCTCCGACTGAGGTTGTTTAGCCGGCGACGGGTGGGGAAACCCGAAGCGTGGGCGGGCAGCGCGGCACGGTCAACGTAGACCATCGCCGGAACCGGCCCGCCTCACCAGATGGGATGTATCGGTGCTCATGCGCCCCATCCTGCACAGCAACCACAGCCATTGAGGAGGACCCATGGCAGACAACAGCGGACCCGAAGAGGGCATCAAGGGCGTCGTCGAGGACGTCAAGGGCAAGGCCAAGGAAGCCATCGGAACCGTCACCGGCCGGGGCGACCTCACCGAGGAGGGCAAGGCCCAGCAGGACAAGGCCGATGCGCAGCGTGACGCCGCGGCCAAGGAAGCCGAGGCCGAGAAGGCTCGCGCCGAGGCCAAGACCGAAGAGAAGCGCCAGGAGGCGCACCAGTAGTACCCGCGGGCGGGCCCGGTCGGCGAACCGGCCGGGCCCGCCGTGCGTTCAGTTGCCGCGCGGGGCATACATGATCAATGCCACGCCCAGCAGGCAGATCAGGGAGCCCGTCACATCCCAGCGATCAGGGCGGAATCCGTCGGCCACCATTCCCCACAGCAGTGAGCCCGCGACGAACACGCCACCATAAGCCGCCAAGATCCGGCCGAAATGTGCGTCGGGCTGCAGTGTGGCCACGAAACCATAAGCGCCCAGGGCGATTACGCCAAAGCCAGCCCACAGCCAGCCGCGGTGTTCGCGAACTCCCTGCCACACCAGCCACGCGCCGCCGATTTCCAGCAGTGCCGCGGCGACGAACAGGACGATCGACTTCAGCACCATGGCCCGAGCTTGCCACGCGTGATCGCTCACGGCCCCGGGCTGAACAGTTGCGAAGAACACAGTGTGTCAACCGGGGTCGGGGTGAACACCACCCCGGTGACCACGACACGGCTCTCTGGCAACCGCGTCAGGCTCGGTCACCGTGTGCGCTGCGCCTGGACGACGGGCACCGGGTGGGCGTCGGCGTCGCCGGTTCACGCTTCGGTGGTGGCGGCGTCCGGCACCCGTCGTGCCGACCGGCTGGGCCATCTCGGGGTCCCCGCGGTGTTCGCCGCGATAGATTCGGGCCCATGCAGAGCACCATGCAGGACTTTCCGCTGACGGTCGCCGCGATCCTGCGGTATGCCGTCACCGTCCACGGCGATCGCACGGTCACGACAGCGACCGGCGACGGCTACCGGCACGCGACCTACCGGGACGTGGGTCAGCAGGCCGGCCGCCTCGCCAACGCCTTGCGGCGCCTGGGCGTGACGGGTGACGACCGGGTGGCCACGTTCATGTGGAACAACCAAGAACACCTGGAGGCCTACGTCGCGGTTCCGTCGATGGGGGCGGTGCTGCACACCCTGAACATCCGCCTGTTCCCCGAGCAGATCGAGTTCGTCGCCTACGAGGCCGAGGACAAAGTGGTGATCGCCGACCTGTCGCTGGCGCCGATCCTGGCACCGGTGTTGCCGCGGATGGAGACGGTGCACACCGTGATCGCCGTCGGCGCCGGTGACCTGGCGCCGCTGCAGGCATCCGGCAAGCGGGTGTTGCGCTACGACGAGATCACCGCCGCGGAGTCGTGTGAATTCGACTGGCCCGACATCGACGAAAATGCCGCTGCCGCAATGTGCTACACCAGTGGCACCACCGGGCATCCGAAAGGTGTGGTGTACGGGCACCGGTCGAGCTACCTGCACTCGATGGCGGTCTGCTCCGGCAACGGTATGGGCCTGAGCTTCTCGGACAAGGCGTTTCCGATTGTGCCGATGTTTCATGCCAACGCCTGGGGGCTGCCGTATGCGGCATTGATGGCCGGCGCCGACATCGTGCTTCCGGACCGCTACATGGACGCCAAGTCGCTGGTGGATCTGGTCGAGACGCAGCGGCCGACGGTGGCCGGTGCGGTACCCACGATCTGGAACGACGTGATGAACTACCTGGACCGCTATCCCGGACACGACATCTCGTCGTTGCGGCTGGTCGCGTGCGGCGGTTCGGCGGTACCGGTGTCGCTGATGAAGACATTCGAAGAGCGCTACGGTGTGCAGATCCGTCAGCTGTGGGGGATGACCGAGACGTCGCCGATGGCCACGCTGGCCTGGCCGGCGCCCAACACACCCGAGGACAAGGTGTGGGAGATCCGCGGCACGCAGGGCCGACCGATGTGCGGTGTCGAGGCCCGCATCGTCGACGACGAAGGTGCGGTGCTGCCCAGCGACGGCGAAGCGGTGGGCGAGCTGGAGGTGCGCGGGCCGTGGATCACCGGCTCGTATTACCGCAACACCGACTCCTCGAAGTTCCAGTCCGGCTGGCTGCGCACCGGTGACGTGGGCCGCATCGACGATCAGGGCTACATCACGCTGACCGACCGCGCCAAGGACGTCATCAAGTCCGGCGGCGAGTGGATCTCCTCGGTGGAGCTGGAGAACCACCTGATCGCCCATCCGGCGGTCCGGGAAGCGGCGGTGGTCGGGGTGCCCGACGAACGCTGGCAGGAACGTCCGCTGGCCGCCATCGTCGTCCAGGAGGGCGCCGCGGTGTCCCCGGAGGAGCTGCGGAACTTCTTGGCCGACAAGGTGGTTCGGTGGTGGCTCCCGGAACGGTGGACATTCATCGACGAGATTCCGCGCACCAGCGTCGGCAAGTACGACAAGAAGACCATCCGGGCTCGCCACGCCGACGACGTCTACGACGTCACGTACGTCTCCTAGCGCGAGCAGACGCAAACTTCCGCGACACGCCGAGGATTTGGGTGAGTTTGTGTCTGCTCGCGGGAAGAAGTCCTAGCGCTCGGCGCGCTGGTAAGCGGTCACCACGGCCGCCCCGCCCAGCCCGATGTTGTGCTGCAGCGCGGCGTTGACGTTGTCCACCTGCCGCTTGTCGGCGGCACCGCGCAGCTGCCAGGTCAGCTCGGCGCACTGCGCCAGGCCGGTCGCACCGAGCGGATGCCCCTTGGAGATCAGCCCGCCCGACGGGTTGACCACCCAACGTCCGCCATAGGAGGTGTCGTCGGAATCGATGAGCGACGCTGCCTCGCCAGGGCCGCACAGGCCAAGGGCTTCGTACAACAACAGCTCGTTGGCCGAGAAGCAGTCATGCAACTCGATCACCTGGAAGTCCTCCGGGCCGAGTCCGGACTGATCGTAAACCTGTTGTGCGGCCTGAACATTCATGTCGTAGCCGATGATATTGGCCGCGCTGCCGTCGAACGTCGAAGCGAAGTCGGTGGTCATGGCCTGCCCGACGATCTCCACCGCCTGACTAGCCAGGCCGTGTGAGTCGACGAACTCCTCGCTGACCACGATCGCCGCGCCGGAGCCGTCCGAGGTCGGCGAGCACTGCAGCTTGGTCAGCGGATCGGAGATCATCTTCGCGCCCAGGATGTCGTCGAGGGTGTACTCCTCCTGGAACTGCGCATACGGATTGTTCACCGAATGCTTGTGGTTCTTGTAGCCGATCTTTGCAAAATGCTCAGCGGTGGTGCCGTATTTCTTCATGTGCTCGCGGCCGGCGGCGCCGAACATCCACGGCGCCACCGGAAACGCCATCGGATCGGTTTCGTTGAGGGCGACGATGTGGCGCATCAGCGGCGATTCGCGGTCCTCCGCCCCGGCGCCCAGCGAGCCGGGCTGCATCTTCTCGAAGCCGAGCGCGATCGTGCAGTCGGCCAGGCCGCCGCGGATGGCCTGCGCGGCCAGGTACAGCGCGGTGGATCCCGTCGAACAGTTGTTGTTGACGTTCACGATCGGGATGCCGGTCATACCGAGCTCGTAGAGAGCGCGCTGCCCGGAGGTGGAGTCACCCGAGCAGTAGCCGACGAAGCCCTGCTCCACCTCTGAGTAGTCGATGCCGGCATCGGCCAGTGCTTTGGTGCCCGACTCGTTGGCCATCTGGGGGTAGTCCCAGCCTTCGCGGCGTCCCGGTTTCTCGAACTTGGTCATCCCGACCCCGACGACGAAAACCTTGTTCGGCATGCGCTATCCCTTCCGTCCGCACTGACGCAATCCCTGCAACCTACTCCGAGCAGACGCAGAATCGCATTGCTGCGATCCGAATTGTGCGACTCTGCGTCTGCTGGGGAGACGGTCGTGTACATGTGTTTGTAACACGTTCTAGTTTTGCCGGAGGTGCAGCAATGGCGTTGCGGGTCGTTCAATGGGCAACCGGCTCGGTCGGGGTGGCGGCGATCAAGGGTGTGCTGGAACATCCTGAACTCGAACTCGCGGGGTGCTGGGTGCATTCCAAGGACAAGGCCGGTAAGGACGTCGGCGAGATCATCGGCACCGAACCGCTGGGGGTGACGGCCACCAACAGCCTCGACGACATCCTCGCCCTGGATGCCGACGCGGTGATCTATGCGCCGCTGCTACCCAATCTCGACGAGGTGACCGCACTGCTGCGTTCGGGTAAGAACGTGGTGAGCCCGGTGGGCTGGTTCTACCCGAGTGAATCGGAGGCCGCCCCGCTGGAGGCCGCGGCCCGCGAGGGCAACGTCACCCTCCACGGAGCCGGCATCGGCCCGGGCGCGGCCACCGAACTGTTCCCCCTGCTGCTGTCGGTGATGTCCACCGGAATCACCTACGTGCGTGCCGAGGAGTTCTCCGATCTGCGCACCTACGGAGCGCCCGACGTGCTGCGCCACGTGATGGGGTTCGGCGGCACACCGGAGAGCGCGCTGACCGGGCCCATGCAGAAGCTGCTCAACGGCGGCTTCTTCCAATCGGTTCGGCTGATCGTCGACCATCTGGGGTTCGCCGCCGAATCCCAGATCTATACCTCCCAGGAGATCGCGGTGGCGACCGCGCCGATCGACTCACCGATGGGGGTGATCGAGCCCGGCCAGGTCGCCGGGCGGCGATTCCACTGGGATGCCGTGGTGACCGACAACATCGTCGTGCGCATCACCGTGAACTGGCTGATGGGTGAGGAAAACCTGGACCCCGCCTGGTCTTTCGGTCCGGCGGGGGAGCGCTACGAGATGGAGGTTCGGGGGAATCCGAACACGTTCGTCACGGTCAAGGGCTGGCAGCCGGAAAGCGTCGAGGAGGGGTTGCTGAGCAACCCCGGTGTGGTGGCCACGGCCGCGCACTGCGTCAACGCCATTCCGGCGACGTGCGCCGCGGAGCCGGGCGTCGCCGACTTCTTCGACCTTCCGCTGATCACCGGACGCGCCGTCCCGCAGTTGTCGCGCTGACTAATATCTCCGGATATGGCACACCCCGTCGTCGTCGAGCAGTCCCGCGCGATTCCGGTGACGGTATCGGATGCGTTCGCCAAGACACTGCCGATGCCGCTACCCGCACTGTTCAACCGCTGGTACGGACCCATCCCGCCGATCAAGGCCGTACACGACCAGACCGGCGACTGGTCCACCGTCGGCGAAACCCGCACCATCGCGCTGGCCGGCGGCGGCGGCATGCGCGAGACACTGACCCGGGTGGATGCGCCGGACGCCTTCGGCTACACCCTCAGCGACGTCAGGGGTGCGATGGCGCCCCTGATCGATCACATCGAGGGCCGGTGGGAATTCAGTCCGCATGGCACCGGAACCAAGGTGACCTGGCGCTGGACCCTGTACCCGAAGTCGGCATTGAGCGCCCCGGCTCTCCCGGTCTTCGCCCGAATCTGGCGCGGCTACGCCAAGCAGGCGCTGGAAACCCTGTCGGACCACGTACTGGGTTAGCGGCGTGTGTCGGCTGTTCGGCCTCCATGCCGGTCGCGAGGTGGTGACCGCGACCTTCTGGTTGCTCGACGCCCCCGACAACCTGGCCGTTCAAAGTCGGCGGAACCCGGACGGGACGGGGCTCGGCGTGTTCGACGCGCAGGGTCGCCCCGAACTTCGCAAACAACCGATGGCTGCCTGGCAGGATCGTGAATTCGCCTGCGAGGCACACGAAATGACTGGTACTACTTTTCTGGCTCACGTCCGCTACGCCACGACCGGATCACTCGATGTCCGCAACACCCACCCCTTCTTGCAGGACGGGCGGCTGTTCGCCCACAACGGGGTGGTCCACGGGCTCGACCTGCTGGGTGAGCGGCTGGATTCGCTCGGAGCATCCGGATTGGTCAAGGGGCAGACCGACTCCGAACGGATCTTCGCGTTGATCACCGCGAGCGTCGCCGCGCGGGGTGACGTGACGGCGGGGTTGGTCGACGCCGTCGAGTGGGTGGCGGACAACCTACCCGTTTACGCGGTCAACATCCTGTTGAGCACCGCCACCGACATGTGGGCGCTGCGCTATCCGGACACCCACGAGCTGTACCTTCTCCACCGCCGGGGTGGCGCGGGGGCATTCGATCTGCGCACCCACCGGATCCACGCCCGCAGCGAGCACCTTCAGGATCGGGGGTCGGTGGTGTTCGCCAGCGAGCCGATGGACGACGACCCCGGCTGGCGCCTACTGGATCCCGGCGAGCTGGTGCACGTCGACGCCGACCTGAACATAACGCGGCGGCTGGCGTTTCCGGCCCCACCCCGCCATCAGCTGCGCCGCCAAGACCTCGGCGGTGCGGCCAACGATTCCGCGGTAACCCAGTGATTCAGCGGGGGTCGAGTACCGCCGCGGGCCCGCGCAACATCAGCTGACGGCCGATGATGATGCGCTGAATCTCGCTGGCGCCCTCCCAGATTCGCTCGACCCGCAACTCGCGGAACATCCGCTCGGCGACGTTCTCGCGCATGTAGCCCCGGCCGCCGAAAATCTGCACCGCCCGGTCGGCGACCCGCCCGGCCATCTCCGAGCAGTACAGTTTGGCCATCGAGGCCTGGCCGTGCAGTGCCTTGCGATCCAGGCCGGCGTCGATACCGCGGGCCACCTCGTAGAGCAGGCTACGGGCGGCGAACAATTCGGTGGCGCTGTCGGCGAGCATGCCGGCGACCAGTTGGTGCTCACCGAGTGGCTTACCGTCGACGATGCGATCTTTCGCAAACGCGGTCATCTCGTCGACCAGGCGCTGGGCGGCGCCCACGCAGCGGGAGGCCACCATGATCCGTTCGAAGCGGAACCAGTCCTGCGTGAACGTCATGCCCTCGCCTTCCGCGCCGACGAGATGGCTGACCGGCACCCGCACATCGGTGAACGACACGATCGGATGCTCGTCGGGAATGTTGTGCGAGTAATGCGGGGTCCGCACGACGTCGACTCCGGGCCACGGCAGGTCCACGACCAGCAGAACGTGATCACCCTCGTGCGGGCCACCGACCAGAACCGCCTGCACGAACAGGTACTCAGCCAGGTTGAAGGACGTGACGTGCCACTTGATCCCGTTGATGACGTACTCGTCACCCTCGCGGCGCGCGGTGGTCTCCAGCGCCGACACGTCCGAGCCGGCGAACTCCTCGGTGATGGCATAGGCCTCATGCTTTTCGCCGCGTACCGCCGGCAGCAGCCAGCGCTGCTTCTGATAGTCGGTGGCCACCTCCGCCCACCACTGCGGCGGCGTATGCATCACCCAGGCGATCGCGTTGGTGACCCGGCCGACCTGTTCCTGTACCAGAACCTGTTGCAGCGCAGTGAATCCCGGACCACCCACCGACGCCGGCATGTTGGTCGCGTACAGGCCCAGCTCGACGGCCTTCGCATGGTGCTCGGCGGTCAGCTCCTTGGGCAGCTGGCCGCCGGCCAGTTCGGCCTCGGCCTCGTAGGGGATCAGAGTCTCGACGAACTCGCGGGCGGTGTCCCGGATCCGTAGGTCTTGCGCTGTCAACCCGTACATGTGCCGCGCTCTCCGCTCGCTGGAAGCTATTGACTGATCGTTCAGTCTATGTCACGGTCTTGAGGTATGACCAGCAGTCATAGCGCGGACGTCGTGGTGGTCGGTGGCGGCACCGTGGGGGCGTGGACGGCGGTCCAGCTCGCCGAACGCGGGGCCGGCCACGTCGTGCTGCTCGAAGCCCAAACACTGGGTGACGGGGCGAGCAGCCGCGCCGCGGGCATGGTTCGCGCGCAAGGCGGCACCGAGACCGCCATCCGTCTCGGCGTGCGCAGTCAGGAGTTCTACTCCGCCAGTGCGGATCGCTACCCGCTGGACTGCGGATTCGTCGCGCAGGGGTATCTGATGCCGTGCTTCACCGACGCCGAGGTGCACCAGGCTCACGAGCGGATCGCGCTGCAGCGGCGGCTCGGGCTGACCGTGGAATGGCTGTCGGCCTCCGACATAGACGACCGCGACACCGGTCTGGCACCCGGGGTGACCGCGGGCGGCTCGTATGCGCCGGGCGACGGGTACATCAACGCCCCGCGCAACGTACTGGCCTATGCGGCGGCGCTCACCGCACACCGCGTCGATGTCCGCGAACGCTGCGCCTTCACCGGTCTGCGGGTCACCAGCGGACGCGTGATCGGTGTCGACACCGCCGACGGCCCCATCGACACCGACCGGGTGGTGCTGACCGGGGGCCCGCTTCTCGGCGATGTCGGGGCCGTGGCCGGCGGCCGCATCCCGGCAGGTGGAACCCGGCACCAGGTGGTGGTCACCGAACCGCTGCGCGAGGCGAACATCGACGAACTGCCGATGGTGTTCGACGTGAGTGACGGAATTTATTGGCGCCCAGGGGATTACGGCGGAGTTCTGTGGGGGATGAGCAACCCCGACGAACTGCCGGGCGAGGCAAGCGAGTTCGACTGGATCTACTACCAGAAGGCGCTCGCCCGGATCGAGTCGTTGTTCCCGGCGGTGCGCGGACTGGGGCTGCGGCGCACCTGGGCGGCCACGATCGACTACACGAACGACCATCTGCCGATCCTGGGCCCGCTGCTGACCGACGACGGTCCGGTGGACGGCACCGTGGTGGCCAGCCCGGCAGGGCACGGCATGATGTGGGGTCCCGCAGTGGCCGAGGCCGCCGCCGACCTGACCCTCACCGGCGCATGCGACTGGCTCGACCTCACCGATCTCGGGCTGGACCGGTTCGATGCCGACGGCAACAGTCGTCTTGAGCCCGAACCGATTTCCCTGCCGTTCCCCGAACACACCTGACAACGAAAGGTTCTGCCGTGACCACAACAGTGCTGACTACCGTCCTGGCCAACGCGGCTCACGCCGAACTCGAGGACTGGGGCCCGCTGGAGCAGGCCACCGCGGAACCGATGGCGACGCACGGGCTCGAGGTCTGGGTCGACGGCGCCACGTCGGCCGGGATCTGGCAGTGCGCGCCCGGCCCGTCGCGGTGGACGTTGGACGAGAACGAAGTGATCTACGTGGTGTCCGGGCGGATGACCGTCACCCCGGACGGGGGCGAGCCCAGCGACGTGGGTGCCGGTGATCTGGCCGTGTTCCCGGTCGGCTGGACCGGGACCTGGGTGATCCACGAAACCCTCCGCAAGGCCTACGCCATCTTCTGACGCGGGATCACCAGCGCGTCGACCGCCACCACCCCGGTGGCCGACGCGATGACCGGGTTGGCCTCGACCGCCTCGATGTGTTCACCGAGTTCGATTGCCAACTGCGAGAATCCGACGACGACATCAGCCAGCGCGTCCATGTCGACTGGCGGCGCGCCACGCCAGCCCGCCAGCAGCGGAGCGGTCCGCAACGACCGCAGCAGCGCCAGCGCGGTCTCCCGGCTGATCGGCGGGTAGGCGACCGCGCGATCGGCCAGCAGCTCCACCAGTGTGCCGCCGGCGGCCACCACGACCAGCGGGCCGAAGTTGTCGTCACGCACAGCGCCCAGCGAGATCTCCACGCCCGCAGGGGCCATCGCATCGATGCTGACATCGGACCCCAGCCGGCCCGCCATGTCTTCGTAGGCCCGGCGCAGTGATCCGGGATCAGTGATGTCCAGGACGACCCCGGCGACATCGCTCTTGTGCGCGGCACCAAGCGTTTTCAGTGCCACCGGATATCCGACGGTCACCGCGGCGGCCAGCGCCGCGGTGACGTCGTGGGCGGGGCACGATCGGGTCACCGGGATGCCGTAGTCGGCGAGCAGGGTGAAGGCGCGGGGAGCATCCCAGCCCGGCTCGGCCATGTTCGCGGCCCAGCGCTGCGCGCGCTGGGCGTCGAGCTGGGGGACTTCGTGCCGCATCGGTAGTGGCCAGCAGGCCAGATGGCCCAGCGCGGCGATGCCGCTCCGGGTGCCCTCGAGCACCGGGATGCCGTTGTTGCGCAGCCGTTTTGCGGTGTCCGGGTCGATGGCCGATGGCACCGACGTCAGGACGGCCAACGGAGCTGGGGAGGTGGCCGCGACATCGAGCACCGCGTCGGCGTAGGCGGTGTCGTCGTCGAACTCGGTGACCAGATCCACGGCCAGCGCGGTCACCGCCACCGCCGGGTCGTTGACGACGGCTTGCAGGCAGCCGCCGAACAACTCGCGGGTGTCGGCGCCGGTACCCCACACGTCGAGCGGGTTGCCCGGCACCAGTCCCTCATCGAGCAGCTCGCCGATGGCGGCCAGCGTCGGGTCGGCGAGTGCGGCGAAGTCGACCGCGAGATCGTGGGCGATGTCGGCGCACAGGGCGCGTTCGGCACCGGAATCGTGCACTGTGGCGATTCCCGTCGAGCCGGCCTTGCGGCGTCGGCCGGACTCGAAGAGCTCGATGGTGTCGACGAGTTCGGCCATGTCCGAGACCCGGATGGCGCCGGTGTCGGCACAGAACGCCCGCCAGCCGGCGGTATCGCCGGCCAGCGCGCCGGAGTGCGCGGCGACCATGGCGCGCCCGCGCGGCGAGTGTCCGACCGGCAGGACCACCACCGGGATGTCGCGCTGCGCCGCGCGGCGCAGGCCGGCCCGCAGCCGACCGATCGAGCGAGGGGTCTCCAGCAGCAGTGCGATCAGTGTGGTGTCGGGGTCTTCGGTGATGTAGTCGACGTAGTCGGCGGTGTCGGTGACCAGTTCCTGACCAGACGAGACCGCCAACCGGATCCCGAAGCCGCGGCCGCCGCGCAGGATGGTGGAGAATGCCGAACCCGAGTGCGTCACAAGCGAAACCCCGCCCGATGGTAGGGGATCGGGCTCGAGGTAGCCCAGGGCCCGCAGGCCGGTGGCATTGTTGACGAAGCCCATGCAGCCCGCACCGCAGACCGCCATCCCCGCCGCGGCCGCGGTCTCGGTGACCGCCTGGCGCAGGGTGGCGCCGTGTGCGGAGCCGAAGATGACCGCGGATCGCGCACCGATATCCGCCGCGGACTTCAGCTCGTCGAGCAGTGCGGCGTCGGGAACGCCGAGCAGGACCAGATCCACCGGTTCGTCGAGTGCGGCCAGCGACGGGGCGCACGCGGTGCCGTCGATACTGTCGTAGCGAGGGTTCACCAGGTGCATGCGTGCCGAGCTGCGGCGCGCCTCGATGATCATCCGCTCCCCGAAACTGCCCGGCCGCGGGCTGGCCCCGACGAGTGCCACCGAACGCGCGCCGAGCATGGCGGCGACCGCGGTGGGAGTCAGGAGCGTCTGCCCAGCTTCGTGAGCAGCCGCCGTTCGCCGCGCTTCTTGTCGGCCAGCGCGGCCTTGGCGGCCTGCCAGCCGGGGATGCCGCACACCCCGCCGCCGGCATGGGTGGCCGAGCTGCCGTTGTACAGACCTGCGATCGGCGTGCGGTAGTCGGCGAAGCCAGGCGCGGGGCGCATGTGGAACAGCTGCTCCAGGGACAGTTCACCGTGGAAGATGTTTCCGCCGATCAGGCCGTATTCCTCCGCCATCTCGTGCGGTCCGACGATGTCGCGGTGCAGTATGGACCCCTTGAATCCGGGCGCCACCTGGTCGTACAGATCGATCAGCCGGTCGGCGTAGGCGTCCAATTCCTCGGTGTGCGGCTCGCTGGCCCACTCCGCCGGCACCCACTGGGTGAACAGCGACATGATGTGTGTGCCATCGGGATTCAGCGTCTTGTCCAGGGTGGTCGGGATGACTCCGTCGCTGAACGGTGCCAGCGCCGGCCGGCCCGCGCGCGCGTCCTGGAACGCTGCCTCGATATAGTCGATGGTCGGGGCCATCTCCACCGAACCCGTGTGATGCTCGGCGATACCCGTGCTCGGGTTGGCCGTGAAATTCGGCAACTCGCCCAAAGCCAGGTTGATCTTGACCACGCCACTGCGGGTCTTCCAGTGTTCGATGTCTTCGATGAAGTCGCCGGGCAACTCGTGGCGTGGGGTCTGGTCCAGGAACGCGGTGCGTGGATGCAGCGTGGTGACCACCACCGGTGCACGGATCTCGTCGCCGTTGTCGAGGACCACGCCCTCGATGCGGCCGCCGCGCACCAGCATCTGCGATACCCGGGCCTTGGTGCGGATCTCGGCGCCGAAACTGCGGGCCGAGCGGGCGATGGCCTCCGACACCGCGCCCATGCCGCCCTCGGGATAGCCCCAACTGCCGAGCTGACCGTCGCCGACATCGCCGATCGAATGGTGCGCCATCACGTAGGCGGTGCCCGGCTCGCAGGGGCCGGCCCAGGTCCCGATCACACCGTTGACGGCCAGCGCGCCCTTGATTTGCGGTGATTCGAACCAGTCGTCGAGCAGGTCGGCGATGCTCATGGTCAGCAGCCGGGTGATGTCTCCGGTCTTGCGTACGGTCAGACCGCGCTGGCCCCAGGCCAGCTTGGCCAGGTCGAGCAGATCGGATGGGCGCCGTGAACCGATGTTGGGCGGCACCTGGGTGAGCAGCGGGCCCATCACGTCGGCGATACCTTCCAGCCAGGCATTCCACTTGGGCCAGGCATCGGCGTCGCGCTTGGACCATTTGCTCAGTTCCTCGTGCGTGCGCGCGGGGTCGTCCTCGTAGATGGTCAGCGACCCGCCCTCGGGGAAGGCTTGGTAGTAGGGACCCATCGGGTGCACCTTGTAGCCGTGTCGTTCCAGGCTGAGGTCGGACACGATGGTCGGCGGCATCAGGCTCATGACGTACGACAGCCGGGTTACCCGCAGGTGCGGCGCTTCCTCCCACGGTGCTTCCGTGGTGGCCGCGCCGCCGAGCGAACCCCGCGACTCCAGCACCACGGTTCTGGCGCCGGAGCGAGCGAGATAGGCGGCCGAGACCAGTCCGTTGTGTCCGCCGCCGATGACGATGGCGTCGTAGGTGTTCGACATGGCGCTCCACTCTCGTCCGCCCGCGCGGGCATCTTTGACTGACTGTTCAATCTAACCAAGTGTTAGGCTTTCAACAAGTGCCAGCGCAGGCACCCAGTGAGGGGAGTACGACACGATGGCAGATCCCGCACCCGCGACCGAGAACAACGAGGCGCGCCGCATCCAGATGTTGCGTGCCGCAGCGGAGCTCATTTGCGAACGCGGATTCTCCGAGACCAGGATCGCCGACGTCGCCAAACGGGCCGGGGTCAGCTCGGCGTTGGTCATCTACTACTTCGGCACCCGCGACCGGCTGCTGGTCGACGCGCTGCGATATTCCGAGGAATCCTTCTACGAGGCGGCCGAACAGATGCTGTCCGAGGTGTCCTCGTTGCGAGACCGGCTATCACTGCTGATTCAGTGGACCTGCGTTCCCGACGCCGAGTACGAGATTCCCGGTGCGTGGGGACTGTGGTTCGACCTGTGGGCGCAGGCCTTCCGCCACGATGAGGTCAAGGCGGGCCGGGTCGAGCTCGACGCGCGCTGGCGGCGGATGATCGTCGAGACGGTCGAGTCGGCCGAGCTGTCCTCCGATGTCGACGCGCGGATGTTCGCCCTGGAGTTCTCGGCGCTACTGGATGGCTTGTCGATTCAGGTCGCGCTGGAGGATCCGGAGGTCGACTCGAAGGTGGCCTACGAGATCGCCATGCGGTTCGCCGAGCGGGAGCTGGATCTGCCGCGGGGCAAGCGAGCGCTGGCGGCGGCGGGCAAGGGCCGCCGGTCGCGCTGAGCCGGCAGGCTCAGGGGGCGCTGAGGGCCCCGACCGGACTGGGGGCCTGTTCGGCCGCCGAGGGGTCACCGACGGCCGCGGCGCTTCTGGCCAGCACCCGCACCGCGTCGCGGGTACACACGCAGGTGACCGCCATCCCGGCCCCGAAGGCTGCCGAACCCGGACCGGATTGATTGGGTACGTCGACCACGAGTCTGGTGGGTTCGCCTACCTCGACGTGAACCTGGGTCGTCGCGCCGTGGTAGACGACCTGTGCCACGGTGCCGCTGATCGCGTTGTGCCCGGGTGAGACGGGCTCATCGGGGGACTGCAGGGCGATCCGTTCCGGCCGGATGACGATGGCGGCCGGGCCGCGACGGCACGAACTGTCCACCTCCGCGCCCAGCCGGGTCGCCAGCGCCGAGCACAGCGCCGATCCGCCGTCACTTTCCAGCACCTCGGCATCGAAAATATTTGCCGCACCGAGGAACCCGGCTACGTAGGTGGTCGCCGGGGCGGAATAGATCTCCTGCGGGGGGCCGACCTGTTCGACGCGTCCCTCGGCCAGCACGGCGATCTGGTCGCTCATCGTCAGCGCTTCGTCCTGGTCGTGGGTGACGTAGACGAAGGTGATCTCGACCTCGCGCTGCACGGCGCGCAGTTCGAGCTGAAGTTGTCTGCGCAGCTTGGCATCAAGCGCGCCGAGTGGCTCGTCGAGCAGAAGTACTCGCGGCTGCAGCACCAGCGCACGGGCCAGCGCGACCCGCTGCTGCTGACCGCCGGAGAGTTGGGTGGGCCGACGCTTGGCGTAGCCGCTCATCCGGACCAGTTCGAGCGCTTCGCCGACCCGGCGCTTGGTTTCGTCCTTCGAGGTCTTCTGGTAACGCAGACCGAATGCGATGTTGTCCCATACGGTCATGAACGGGAACAGGGCATAGGTCTGGAATACGGTGTTGACCGGACGTTTGTGCGGCGGGTCCTGCGCGACATCGCGACCGTCGAGTTCGATGCGTCCCGAGTCGGGCTTCTCGAAACCGGCGATCATCCGCAAGGTGGTGGTCTTACCGCAGCCGGATGCGCCGAGAAGCGAATAGAACTGTCCCGCTGGGATGTCCAGGTCGATACCGGTGACCGCGGGTACGCCCTCGAATGATTTCGCCAGCTGGTGCAGCCGGATCGCGCCGCCGGTCACCGGAGGAGGTCCTGGCCGAGGGTCAGGCCGCCACCGCATCGGCGAGCCGGGCGAAGTTCGCGGCGAACCGGTCGACGTCGGCCTCGTCGTGCTGAACGGATAGCAACCATTGCTCCACCTTGCCCCAAGGCGGCAGAAATACCCCGCCGTTGTGCTGCATGAGCCAATGCAAGTGGCCCAACCGATCGTCGATCTGCAGGAAGTCGCGGAAATCGTGGACCGGCTCGCGTTTGAACGTCACGCAACCCTTGGCTCCGACGCTGACCACATGCCAACCGTAACCGTGTTTGGCCGTTGTCGCTTCCAAAGCACCGCGAAGCCGGGCGGCCAGAGAACCCATGCGCGCGTAGGCGGCCGGTGTCAGTACCTCGGACAGCGTGGCCCTGGTGGCGGCCATCGCCAGCGGATTGCCGTTGAAGGTGCCGACCTGTTCGTAGCGGCCGTCGGCGATGGCCGACATCACGGCCACGGTGCCGCCGATCGCTGCGACCGAGATCCCGCCGCCCAAAGCTTTTGCCAGGCAGACGATATCGGGAATCACGCCGGACGCCGCGGTGACACCGCCGGGTCCGGTAGTGAAGCCGGTCTTGACCTCGTCGTAGATCAGCAGAGCTCCCTGCGCGTGCACCAGATCGCGGATAGTGGCCAGATAGCCCTCATCGGGCGGAATGATGCCGGCATTCATCATCACCGGCTCCACGATCATGGCGGCCACTCGCCCGCGATGCTCGGCCAGGGCGCGGGCCACCGCGTCGGGGTCGTTGAATCCGACGACGACGACCAGGTCGCGGATGGCGGCCGGGATACCGCTGTTGCCCGGCACCCCGATCGGGTGCTCGCGGGGGCCGACCTGATCGGCCTCGGGCAGCACGGAGACTTCCACGGAGTCGTGATGGCCGTGATAGCAGCCCTCGACCTTGATGATGAGATCGCGGCCGGTGACCGACCGGGCCAGGTGCACGGCATCCATGGTGGCCTCGGTGCCGGAATTGGCGAAGCGCCACAACGGCAAATCGAACCGGTGGGCGAGTTCGCCGGCGATCCAGATCGCGTCCTCGGTGGGCTGGGCGAAGTGCGTGCCGCGGCGCACCTGCCTGCTGACCGCCTCGACGATGGCCGGGTGGGCATGGCCGGCGATCGAGGCGCCGTAGCCGCCGTGCATGTCGACGTACTCGTTGCCGTCGACGTCGTAAACCTTCGAACCGGCCCCGTGGCTCATCCACACGGCCTGCGGCTGGGCGATCTGCCAGTTCGATGTTGCTCCGCCGGCGAGATGTTCGCTTGCGCGAGCGATCATTTCGGTGCTGCGCGGCTGGCGTGCCAGGAACACCTTCTCTTCTTCGGCGATCAACTGGTCGACCGCGTCGTACACCGGGCTCTCGATAATCGACGAAGCCACCGGGGAAACCTCCACTCGATTGCCGTGCGGACCTGCGAAGAAGCGCTCCGGCATCTATTGACTGAGCATTCAGTCTATGTCAGAGTCCAAGGAGCTATCAAGACTTCGGAAAGCCCGAGACCACGGAGGCGCGGATGCCAGCATCACAAGGACCCGGCCCGAATCGGCGACAGTTCCTCCAGCGGGCCGCCCTGCTGGCCGCCGGAACCCCGGCCCTGGTGGCATTTCTCGACGCGTGCTCGAAAGGGGACCAGTCGACTTCGGCGCCGACCCTGAGGATCGCCTCACCGCAGAACCCGGTGAAATGGGACATCCCGAGCGACAATCAGGCGATCGCCGACGGCCTGGAGCCGGAGAAGGGCGCCACGCTGCAGCTGTACAGCTACGCCGACTACATGGCGCCCGAGGCGGTCAAGTCCTTCGAGGACAAGTACGGCGTCAAGGTGCAGATCTCGACGTTCAACGACACCGACGAGGGCCTGACCAAGATCCGTGGTGGCAACGTCGACTACGACATCTTCTTCCCCAGCTATGACCAGATCGGCCGGTTGGTGACCGGGGGGCTGCTGCGCCCGCTCAACCACAGCTACATCCCCAACATCAAGAACGTCTGGCCGGTCTTCACCAACCCGTGGTACGACGAGGGCTGGCAGTACACGGTTCCCTACACGGTCTACACCACCGGCATCGGCTGGCGTATCGACCAGGTGTCCGCTGACATCGGTGCGTTGAAGAACCCCTACGAGTCGTTGTGGGATCCGGCCTACAAGAACAAGACGGCGGTCATCGACGACTGGCACACCGCCATGGCCATGGTGCTGCTGAAGATGGGCATCACCGATGTGAACACGTCGTCGGCCGACGATCTGAAGAAGCTCGGCGACCAGCTGACCGCACTGGTGGAGGCGACCTCACCCAAAGTCACCATCACCATGTACAGCGACCTGCCCGCCGGCCAGATCGGGTTGTCCCAGATGTGGTCCGGCGACATCATCAACGCCCAGAGCTACCTGCCGGAGGGCGTCGACGTGGACATCCTGCGCTACTGGTTCCCCGCCGACGGCAAGGGACTGGTGGACAATGACCTGATGGTGGCGCTGCGTGGCGGCAAGAACCCGGTGCTGGCGCACCTGTTCATCAACCACATGCTCGATCCCGAGGTCGCCAAGCAGAACTTCTCGGCGATCGGTTACCAGCCACCGCAGAACTCGATCAATCCCGACACCCTGGTGTCCGACGGGTTCATCCCGGAGAACCTCAAGACCGCGATCGTGCGGCCCGAGTACTTCGACGTCGGCTACCGTCTGCTCGAGCTCGATCCCGCCAATGATGCTGCTTGGCACAATGTTTGGCGTGCCTTCAAGGCCGGGGGATCCTGAGCGAGGTGACCCTCGCCGAGGCGGGCGCCCCAGCCAAACCGCTGCCGAAGCGGAAACGTAACAGCGGGCTGTGGCCCCTGCTGGCGATGCCCGGCGTCATCTGGCTGGCGTTGTTCTTCCTGGCCCCGCTCTACGTCGTTCTGGCCATTGTCTTCGGTCGGGTGGACCCCATCTTCCGCACACCGATCCCGGTGTGGAACCCGTTGGAGTGGAACCCTTCTCAGTTCAACTATGTCCTGATCCACATCGTCGGAACCAACGGCGTATTCGGCCCGGCGCTGCTGCGTACGGCGGTCTACGTCCTGCTCGCCAGCCTGCTGTGTCTGCTCATTGCGTTCCCGGTCGCCTACTACACCGCGCGGCTCGCGGGCCGATGGGCCGGGGTGCTGCTGACGGCTCTGATCGCACCGTTCTGGATCAGTTACATGATGCGAATGCTGGCCTGGGTCAACCTGCTTCAGGACGACGGCATGGTCAACCGCCTCTTCAGCCTGGGCGGCCTCTTCTCAGTCCACGTGCACTGGCTGACCGGCCAACCCGTGGTAGTGGTGCTCGGCCTGGTGTACGGCTATGTGCCGTACATGATCCTGCCGATGTACGCCGGTCTCGACCGGCTCCCGCAGTCGACAATCGAGGCGGCCAGAGACCTGGGAGCCAACCGATTCGGGTCGTTCTGGCGGGTGACCCTGCCGATGTGCCGGCCTACGATCGTGGCTGCCGTGCTGCTGACCTGCCTGCCGATGCTGGGGGACTACTTCACCTCCGACATGCTGTCGGCCTCGCCGAAGACGGCGATGGTCGGCAACCTGATCAACGACAGCGTGCAGTCACCGGGACAGACCGGGCAGGCGGGCGCATTCGTGATGCTGGTGCTGATCGCCACGGTGTTGCCGATGTTCTACTACGTGCGGGCGACCGCGCGCGGGGGCGAGGTGTCCACATGAGGGGGCCTCTGACCTGGTGGCGGGACCCGTGGCGGCCGCCTCGGATCCTGATGGCGGTCACGGTCGGCTATCTGGCGTGGTCGCTGCTGCCCGTGCTGATCGCGGTCATCTTCTCGTTCAACGACGGCAAGTCGCGGACCAACTGGCAGGGTTTCTCGTTTCGCTGGTATTGGGGGGATGCCACGAGATCGGTCTGGCACGACGCCTCGCTGCACACCGCGTTGCTGCAGACGCTGAAGCTCGGCCTGATCACCACGGTGATCACGGTGCCACTCGGGGTGTTGTTCGCCATCGGTATCGATCGCTGGCGAGGGCGACTGCCCGCGGGCGCCAACCTGCTGATGCTGGTGTCGTTCGTGGTCCCCGAGGTCCTTCTGGCCGTCGCGCTGCTGTTCGTGATGACCTCGCTGACATTGCCGATCGGGCTGGGCACGTCCGCGCAGGTGATCGGGCTGGTCACCTTCCAGATCGCCTATCCGGCCGTACTGGTGCGTGCCCGACTCGCCACGATCGGTACCCAATACGAGGAAGCCGCAATGGATTTGGGTGCTTCGCCGATGGAAGCGTTGCGGCGGGTGACGGTGCCGATGCTGGTTCCGGCGATCTTCGCCAGCACAGTGCTGGTGTTCGCCGATGTGATCGACGACTTCGTCCTGGTGCGTTACCTGTCCGGCAACTCCTCGACCGAACCGGTCTCGGTCAAGATCTACAACACCGCCCGTGCCGCGCCCACGCCGGCGCTGAACGCCCTGGCCACCTTGCTGCTGTTGGCCGCGTTGATCGCGGTGACCGTGGGATACCTGGTGTACCGCCGGATGACTCGTGGCGACGACACCGCCGGTGGCGGAATCGCGGCTTTCGCCGGCGAGACCTGATCGGCCCTCATCTCTGGACCGGTACCGGTCCGGCGACTAGTCTGACTGTATGTTCAAACAGACTCCGGCGCCGGTGCCCGCCGACGATCTCGCCGCCGCTCTCGCGCCGTTCGGGCAGTCCCGGATGCTGCCGCGCGAGGCGTATACCGACCCGGCTGTCTTCGAGTGGGAACAGCACAACATCTTCTCCGGCTGGCACTGTGTCGGCCACGCGGGTGACCTGGACGGTGTCGGCGCGCAGAAGGCCGTCGGGTCGGGCGCGGACGGAATTCTGCTGGTGCGTGGCGACGACGACCAGGTACGCGCCTTCGCCAATGTGTGCCGCCACCGCGGCCACGAGATGCTGCCCTGCGGCGCCACCGCCAAACGGCGCGGCATCGTCTGCCCGTACCACTCCTGGTCGTACAAGCTCAACGGCGAATTGCGCAAGGCGCCCGGGTTCGACGGCGCGGAAAGTTTCCAACCCGGCCAGTTCGGCTTGACCGAGCTGCGATTGGTGAATTGGCACGGCTACCTGTTCGTCGACCCAAGCGGCGCCGACGTGGATTTCGATTCGCATGTGGCCGGATTGGAAGACGTCGTCGGGCCCTATCGCCCAGAGGATCTGGCCGTGGTGGCGCGGCACTCCTACGAGCTGGAGACCAACTGGAAAGTGATCGTCGAGAACTACCAGGAGTGCTACCACTGCGCGACGATCCACCCCGAGCTGTCCAAGATCAGTCCACCCACCAGCGGCGAGAACATCGACCTGCCCGGCGACTGGATGGGCGGCTGGATGGCCATGATCGACGAAGCCGAGACGATGTCGCTGAGCGGGCGCAGCGGTGGCGTGGTGATCAAAGGCCTGTCCGAGCAGGAACTTCGCACCGTGATGTATCTGGTGGGATTCCCCAACCTGCTGGTGAGCCTGCACCCCGACTACGTGATGACCCATCTGATGACGCCGACGGCCGTCGATCGCACCTACGTGGAGTGCGCCTGGGCGTTTCCGAAAGAGGCTTTGGACAAACCGGATTTCGATCCGTCCTACGCGGTGGATTTCTGGGATCTGACCAACCGGCAGGACTGGGCGGCCTGTGAATCGGTGCAACGCGGCCTGAGTTCGCCGCATGCCCGACCGGGGCCGCTGGCTCCCGACGAGGACGGTGTGTATCAGTTCGTCACCCGGGTGGCCCGGGCTTACGCCGGGTCGGTATGAACGACCCTCGGCGGTAAGCACTTCCGGTACGGCTGGCAGACTCGCACGCTGTGACGACGAAACGAGCCCTGATCCTGGCCGGCGGCGGCATCGCCGGGATCGGCTGGGAGACCGGCGTCCTGCGTGGGATCGCGGACGAAGCCCCACAGACGGCGCGGGCGCTGCTCGACTCCGATGTGCTGGTCGGCACGTCGGCGGGCTCGACCGTGGCCGCACAGATCAGCGGTCCGATGTCGCTGGAGGAGCTCTTCGAACGCCAGGCCGGCGACACGTCCGCCGAAATCGACTCCGGCGTCGACATCGATTCGATCGCCGAGCTGTTTCTGACCGCGGTGTCGCAGCCCGGTGAACTGCGAGAGAAGTTGCAGCGCATCGGGGCCGTCGCGCTGACCACGCCGACCGTCGCCGAGCCGGTCCGCAGGAAGGTCATCGAAGGGCGCCTGCCCTCGCATGACTGGCCCGCCCGAGATCTGCGGATCACCGCGATCGACACCGCCACCGGGGAACTGGTCGTGTTCGATTCGTCGTCGGGGGTGGAACTGGTCGACGCGGTGGCTGCCAGCTGTGCGGTACCGGGGACCTGGCCGCCGGTGACCATCGGCGACCGGCGCTACATGGACGGCGGTGTCAGCAGTTCGGTTCATACCGCCGTGGCCGCCGACTGCGCCACAGCCGTGGTACTCGTGCCCGCCAGTGAAACGGCGCCGTCGCCGTTCAGCAGCGGCACCGCGGCCGAGATCGCGGGATTCGGCGCGCGTACCCTCGCCGTCTTCGCCGACGACGCGTCGCTGGCGGCGTTCGGCCGCAACCCGCTCGACCCGCGGTGCCGGGTCCCGTCGGCGCTGGCCGGACGTGACCAGGGCCGGCGGATCGCCGCCGCGGTCACGGAGTTTCTGAACTGAGAGCGTTGCGGTAGCCGTCCAAGGCCTTGGCGGCAAGCTCGCGGCCGAGGTCGATCACCTCGGCGGCGCGGTGGAACTCCAAGCTGCGGCAGGCGCTTCGGGGTACCTCGATCAGCAGGTCGGGCGGGTAGGCCGCCATCTGATGGCGGGCGAGGGCGGCCTGCGCGATGTCGATGGTGCGGTTCATCACCGCGAAGCTGCCCAGCTTGGGGATCGGCTCCGGGTCCTCGGCGGTGTCATCGGAGTCCGATCCGGTACCGAACCGGCTCAGCATCGACCTGGCCGCGGGCGTGTCCAGGATGGTGCGCGCCGCATTCGTGTCCAGCAATCCCGACGTGCTGCGCAGCAGCCTGCCGAGCCATTCGGTGCTGGCGCGGGCCTCCGGGTCGGCCGGAGTGTCCTCGCCGTCGTCGGGTGCCGGGCCGGACAGACTGACCGCGATCGTCATATCGGCGTTGACCGCGGATATCGGTGCCATGGGCAGCGGATCGAGAATCCCGCCGTCGGCCAGCAACCTGCCGTCGAGCACGTGGGGGGCGATGACGCCGGGGATGGCGATCGAAGCCCTGATCGCCGCATCAACCGGACCGCGCTGCAGCCACACCGATTTGCCCGCGATCAGGTCGGTGGCCACCGCGGTGAACGGGATCGGCAAGCCTTCGATGGTGGCCTCGCCCAGCATGTCGCGCACAGTGTCGAGAATCTTCTCGGCGCGCAGCACGCCGGCGGCGGTGATCGACGGGTCGAGCAGGCGCAACACCGCCCGTTGCGTCAAAGTCTTGGCCCAGTCCGAGAATTCGGTGAGCGATCCGGCGGCGTGCAGGCCGCCGACCAAGGCGCCCATCGACGAGCCGGCGATACCGACGATGTCGTAGCCGCGGCTGTGGAGTTCGTCGATGACGCCGATGTGCGCATACCCCCGCGCGCCGCCGCTACCGAGCGCCAGCGCGACGCGCCCCACGGGGGGTTGTCCGGCCATGGCTACATTCTGCTCGCCCGAGGAACCCGGAGACACCAAAGGGCACCCCTTGCCGGGGTGCCCTTTGGTGCGCCGTCGGGCGCCGTCGCGCCCGGACTAGTCGCGCTGGACGGCGTCGACCGTGCCGAGCTTGTCGCTGTTGACCGTGTATCCCAGCGAGTCGAACGTGGTGTTGCGGGTGTCACCGGACCCGCTAGGGGTGGCGGTCGCCGGGGCGGCCAGTCCGATGACGAGCCCGCTCATCGCGGAACCCAGCAGGGTCGCGATCGCGAACTTGGTCATGTTGATGCGCTTTCTCTTCGTGCTCTGCTCATTACAAAGAGGTAAACCGCGAGGTCAGGGAAATAATTCCAGTGGCAGGAACTGAGCGGCGACTGGCAGGAATCGGCCCTTGTTGTAGGTTCCAATTTTCCATGGCGGATTCTGGCGGATCCGCCATCGAGATTGGAAATTGTCTAGATCATCTAGTTATCGGCGCGGCAATCATGGCGTGATCGATGCCGGCGCATGCTCAAGAGCGCGCTCCCCGTGACGCGCAGAGCTTCTGCCAATGACGACGGCGAGAAGTCGCTCACTCAGGCATGAGGGCGTTGTATCTCACGCAACTATAGATTTGCTATAGAAGTGCAGGTATTTCACCCGAAAACTTCTATTCAGCTACGATTCCGGGAATTCAGAGGCAAGCTAAGTTTGCCACGGGTTGGAGTTCGGCGCATTTTGAACGGCACCAGCTCGGTGAAATGTTCGAGCCAGACCGCAGGGAAGTACCTGTGAAACCAACGTTCAACCATCCGCACGAGGCGTGGGCTGACGCCGAACAGCGGAAGCGCGCACTCGCGGCAGCTAGACCGGCCTCGGGAGAAAAGATCTTCTGCGGCGGGCAGCCCGTCACCATCGTCAGTGTCGACGACTTCAACTTGAAGGTCAGCTTTGTGCCGGGCCATGTTCCTATCGGATCAGCGTCATTCGATGAGTTCACATGGGCGGCCGAGGCAACCTAGTGACGGTCGCGCCGGCGGTGTGCCGATTGCCCGTATTTCGATACTGTTAGTCGGACGATCGACGGTGTGGCCAATGACATTCGGGACCGATAGGGGAGGTGTACCAATCAGCGTCGATGGCCTGGAGCGCATAGTGGTTCAGCTGGTCGAGGCCCGCCGTCTAGCCGATTTCAATGATGTTGCTCACGGACGTTTGGCTCTGCTGCTCCTCGACAACGCCGCCGAGACGATGCTGTCGCGACAAGCTCAAGAAGCGCTTGTCTGGGCTGACGTGCATCGCAACTTACTGAAGAATATGGAACGCCACGGGTACTCGCCCAACGAGGACAGCAAGGCAGACGCACTGTTTGAGGAGCTAAGCGCGAATGGAGTATCAGAGAAGACGCGGAAAAAGATCCGCCAGAACTTCTCCGATCTGGTCCGGTTTGTCTTCTCCCGACCCGATTGTGAGCTCGGCACGGAACTTGCGGGCTGCCTAAATGCCCTACACCGTTACCGCAACGCGGCCTATCACCAAGACGTCGTCCGCAACGACGTACTCGGTCCGGCCACCGAAATCTACTTTTACCTGTGCTGTCAGCTGCTGAAGCACCAGAAGTACACGGTCATGGAGATCGCGACCCCACCGGCGGTGGTCGTCGAGGTTTTTGGCGGCCGGTTACCAGAAACTCTTACCGGGTTCCTGACTAACGAGAAGGCGATGGGCGACGCAGTGGCCGATCAGCTTCTCGCGCGCTACCGGCTGGACCACAACGGCATTTCGTCCACGCTCGCTGCTCACTTAGATGCGCGCATCGATCTACTTGAGACAAACCTTGATGAGTTCATCGACCACCTCGGGTACCCGGATAGACCGACCGCGCTTCGCTCGATCCAACTGATGCCGATGAGCGATGAACCTCCGACGGTTCCCGAGGACTTCTGGACCCGTCCAATTCCAGTGACGGAGAAGGTGATTGCTGGCTGGAAGCGCCGCGCGGTCGCGATCGCTCGCGTGCCCTTGGGGCAAGACGCCTTGCGCCAGTTCGACGACATCGAGCTAGCCGTTTCTGGGTTCGAGGACCAGCTGGAGCCGTTCACGATCGCGATTGACCGCGAAATCCAACACGAGATCGACTTACGTCGTGGAAAGTAGCCAAGCTGGTACAGCATTGAGAAACCCCGACCTGAGGCGGATGGCGCGAGCGCACCGGTGCGGTGATCGCGGTCGATAATCGCCGAGGGCCTCACCGCGTCCAACATAGTTGGTTGTTATCGGCTGTGTTCGCGCCGCCGGCGAGGCCGTCGTTGCCCGCTTACTGCACGATTCGCCCGAACGGCGCGAGGTCATTGTCAATATCGTCAACCGCCAAGCTGCAGCTGATCTCCTCGCGATCAGTGTGCAGAGCGTTACCGATCGGTTGGAATTACACAAGTTGATCGGTATCAAGGTGGGCCTGAAGGGACACTGAAGAAGTGAATCAACCGGCGGCGGTGATCGTTTGCGACGAATCTGGTTCAGACGGCGAGAATCTAGCCAAAGGTGAGGCTCGGGTTTTTGCACACGGCAGCACCGATCTAGATGCAGATGACGCTGCTCGCATCGTCGACGGGTTGAGAGGGGCCGTGAGGTTCGGCGGATACGAGCTCAAATCAGCGAGTCTGTTGAAAGCGGAAGGCCGCAGAAAGAAGCTGTTGGAATTGTTTGCGCCCACGGGGCCGTTGCCAGGCCGGGCGAAAGTGGTCGTCATAGACAAGCCGTTCATGATTGCGGCCAAAGTTATCGATCTGGTGATCGAGGAAGCGGCCCACGCCAGGGGGATCGACCTCTACACCCACGGTGAGGCCAGAGCGATGGCAATGACGCTGTTCCGGGAAGGTCCCGGTGCGTACGGGGAGAAGCTTTGGCAGAAACTGCTAGGTGATTTCGTGTCGTTTGTACGTCGTACACAGCGCAATGGCAGTAAGACTACTCAAGCTGAACTCGTCGAAACGATTTCACATCTGCGTCGCGGACGCCGACGACGTGCGCTGGCGTCGGTCATGGACCAGCTGTGGGAAGGACGCGAGCATCTCGCGGACTATCGCCCGGACCTGCGCGCAGACAGTGCGGCTCTCGGAACGCTTGACCCGCTGTGGCCGTCCATCGCTGCAACCGCCAGAGCGTGGCACGAGGTCTACTCAACACCCATACATTTGGTGCATGATCGGCAGGCTGCACTTACCCCAACCGCGGTGAGCGCCTTTCTCCAGACGATCGGCGTCGCGTGGCCAAACATGGCGCTTCCGGTGCCGATAACAGACCTGGAGCAGACAGACTCACGCCATGATCCACGGGTACAGATTGCCGACCTTGTCGCTGGTGTTGGGGCCTGGGCTGCAAACAAAGCTCTCGACGGGACAATCAGCGACGATGAGGCAAACCTCTTGCGCCCATACCTGATCGACGACTCAATGTGGGGGGATCCCACAAGCTGGTTTCGGCTAGCAGGCCGCCCACTGCAGTGAGCCGCGCGTCCGTGGGCTTTATGCCAGTGGAGTCCCGGACTGCCCTCAGGAAGAAGCAGGCAGAAGAATTCGCGGGTCAAGCGGCTACTTATCCTCGTGGATGATATGCCCTTGCTGCGGTGCAGCCTTCCATATATGTCCTGATCAGGACCCACTTCGCTATTGTCGCCTGCCATGAGGATGGGACCAGTGTGACCTGATTTTTGCCAGGGTGATGGGACCACCTGGATTGCCAGTTATGGGACCACCGGCGCGTCGCGTCGGTGGTCTTTTCATTTGTTCGTTCGATCGCCGTGACAGCGCAAGTCACGGAGGTCGGCGGACATGGCTTTTCGGGAGGTCAGTGTGAATGAGATCAGGGAAGTGCTGCGGGTGTGGCTGGGGGTGGCGGGGCTGCCATCGCCGGGGTACCGCACGATCGCCGGGCATTGCGGCCTGGACCGTAAGACGGTGCGTCGCTACGTCGAGGCCGCCCAGGCGGCCGGGCTGCGCCGCGACGATGATCTGGGCGCGGTCGATGACGCGTTGATCGGGATGGTCGCCGAGGCGGTGCGTCCGGTGCGCCCCGATGGGCACGGGGCGGCGTGGGAGCAACTGCTGGGGTTCGAGAAGCAGATCACCGGGTGGGTGGCCGGCACGCCGGGGCAGCGGCCGTTGACGATCACCAAGATCCACACCCTGCTGGCGCGGCAGGGTTGCGTGGTTCCGTATCGGACATTGCACCGATTCGCCAGCCAGCGTTGCGGTTTCGGCCGCAAAGACCTCACGGTACGCGTCGCTGACGGTGATCCCGGGGTGGAGTGCCAGGTCGATTTCGGCTATCTGGGGATGCTCACCGACGCCGACGATGGGCGCCGCCGCAAGGTGCATGCGCTGATCTTCACTGCGGTGTACTCCCGGCACATGTTCGTGTGGTTGTCCTACTCGCAGACCCTGGCCGCGGTCATCGCCGGCTGTGAGGCGGCGTGGGAGTTCTTCGGCGGCGTCTTCGCGGTGCTGATGTGCGATTATGTGGCGCGCCACATAATCGCACTTCTGTGCCCGGCGGTGTTATGTGCCCGACCGCCCGAAACCCCTGCTGGGGTGGCGGTGATGGCTCGAGTTCGGGCACATAACGAGATTGATGGCAAGACGATTG
>NZ_JAPJDO010000023.1 GCF_026242045.1 Mycobacterium pinniadriaticum | reverse complement strand
TGCCGGCCCCTTCCCCGCCTCCGGCCGGCAGACCGGCCGCCGCCTGGGCTACGGGTGCACCGGCATCGCCGCCACCTGCGGCGGGAGCGCCGGCCGCCGCGTCGGTCACCGGGGCACCAACGGCGCCGGCCCCGCCGCCCGGGACGCCGGCGGCATCGCTGATGGGGGCGCTGGGCACCCCGGCGGGCGGCGTCGGGATACCACCGCCACCGCCACCGGGCGGAGTACCCGGAACACCAACAGGCGGCGTCGGAATGCCACCACCACCGCCACCGGGCGGAGTACCCGGAACACCAACAGGCGGCGTCGGAATGCCACCACCACCGCCACCGGGCGGAGTACCCGGAACACCAACAGGCGGCGTCGGGATACCACCACCACCGCCGGTCGGCGGTGTTCCCGGAACCGCGGCCGGTGGGGTCGGAATGTTGCGGGTGACGCTGGTACCGGGCGCACCGGGGACGGATGCCGGCGGGACCGTCACCCCGCCGGTGACCGGCGTTCCCGGCGAGCCGGGGACGCTTGCCGGTGGTGTTCGGATGGTGCCGGGCACGGTCGCGGGCGGAATCGGGCCGCCGATGTTGGGCGGATTGTGGGTGAAGATCGAGTTCGACGTGCCCGGAATGCCTTGGGACAGGTCAGGCGGGGTGGTGATGGCTTGGTGGGCGATGTCCACGCAGGGAACACCCGGGCCGCCGAGATTGGCAGCCGCACGGGGACTGAACAGCGGTGCAGTCCAGAAAAACCCCGCAGTCGCCATGGCGGTGATCGCCGCCACGCGAGAGGTGGTCCGAGACATCGTTTCCCCGTTTCTATGAGAGGCCTGTGAGGCAAACTACAGACGTGTAAGTACGGGAACGGGGGGGCCATTCAGGCGGTTACCGAACTGTTGCGAAGCGGTGTTGATGCGGTTACCCCGGTGACGATCTCACCCCGCGAAGATCGCGCAGAGGTAGGCGTCGATGCGCAACGAGATCATAGAGCCACACCCGTGCCGGGTGACGGACGTCCGACCCGGTGGGGCGCGCCCTCCGCCGCCGTCTTCGACGCGTTGTGGCGCGGCACGGGTTGGCGGGTCCGGTGCACTGCGCAGCGATCTACACGACAGTGTGGTCAAGCTCGGCACGGACTTTCGCTCAATGTCCAACGCACTCGCAATGAACGTTCCCGGCACGTTGGCCGCGTTTCTACCCGGCCGTGGACATACCCAAGTCTTTTGCTACCGCAATTAGATTTTGTCGTCGTTGTGGTCATTCCCGGTCGACGTTCTCGCTAACCTGTCGTGAGTTGTGCTGTGGCTGCGAGCCGGCCGTCCGTGCTGGTGAGAACATCGTCTCGAAGCGCTGTGTTGCCCAGATGCGGAGCGGGGTGAAGTGGATCGGTTGGTTCAGGCACTGGCCGCGTCGATGGATCCGGCGTCGCTGATGGGGCGCATCACCGAGCAGGCTTGTGCGTTCATGCACAGAGCCGACGGAGCGGCGGTCACGCTGCTTCGCGCTTCCGACAACGCATACGTAACGGTTTCTGCACACGGCTCACTTACCCCAGCGACGGGTTTCGTGGTGCCCAAACAGGGCAGTTTTGCAGGGCATTGCGGCGCGCGAGAAGCGGCCGCAGCTGGTGAGCGACGCGTGCCTGGACCGCCGACTCTCGCCCCGTATTCATGCCATGAACGAACGATGGGGCACTCGATCGTGGGCGGTGATTCCGCTGATGCACAAGGGAACCACCATCGGTTCACTACTACTGGCGGCCAAGACCCCCGGCGCCTTCACTGAGACAGACGTCGAACCGATGGTTGCGATCAGCGAATTCGTGTCAGCCTTGATCGGCAACCAGTCAGAGCTCTCAATGCTGTTGAACCATGTGATTACCGAAAACGACCAACGCGGGCAAGGGGCGGTTACAGCGCGATTCGTCGCGTCGGTGATGCTGCCGGAAGCAATGGAGTTGGAGAGCCAGCAGGTGCAATTGGACGCACTACTGGCGCAGCCGAACGTTCTCAGAGCCGTGTTCCAGCCCATCGTGCATCTGGCGAATCGCAGGACTGTGGGTTACGAAGGACTGACAAGTTTCCCCGCGTCGACCAACTTGACCCCGACACTGCGCGGCGCCTGGGCCGAGGTATCGACTTGGAATATGCCGCACTGCGCACCGTTCTGACCGCCGCTCGCAGCATCCCAAGTGATTGTCCGGTCGGCGTCAACCTGAGCCCCAGCACCGCACTGGAGCCGACGATTCAAGACGTACTGGCAGCCGAGAATCGGATGTTGGTCGTGGAACTCACCGAGCACGAGCCCTTTCCCAATGGCCTGGGCGCGGGTCTGAAGCAGTTGCGTGACCGCGGCATAGAGGTGGCAATCGACGACGCCGGCGCCGGATATGCAAGCTTCACCCAACTGCTGCGGCCGCGTCCTGACGTCATCAAGATCGACGGTGAGTTGACCGCCGGCATCGATAGCGATCCGGCCAAGCGCGCGATCGCGACCGCCGTCAACTCGTTGGCATCCGAGCTGCACGCAAAGATCGTGGCCGAAGCCATCGAGACGCCGGCCCAATTGGAGACGCTAGTTGGCCTTGGTATCGAATAGGGCCAGGGTTTTCTCCTGGGAACCCCTGAGCCGGCGACTCGGCCACACCGACACAACGGCCCGTGTCGCCGCCCAGATCGTCTCCGGGATCGGCTTCCTCGGAGCCGGGCTGATCATCACCCGCCAGGGCGCGGTGCACGGGCTTACCACCGCCGCGGCGATCTGGGAATGCGCGGCCATCGGCATGGCCGCCGCGGCCGGTCTGGTCAAACTCGCCATAGTCGTCACGATCCTGCACTTCGTGATCGTCCTCGGCTTCAACCCGCTCAGTAAACGGATCATTGGCCGGCTGGCCGGTTCGGCGCGGCTGCGGGTCACCTACGAGACCGACCGCGGTGTACTCAGCCGCATCCTCGCCGCATGCGACAAACATCAGTGGAGCCTGACCGAACTGAGCAGCGACCCCGACGGCGGTGTGCTGTTGACCCTCTCGGGTGCTCGAATCCGGCACGCTCCGAACACCATTGCCGAGGTCGACGGCGTCACCGGCGTTCGTCACCTCAGCGAGAAGGACGAGTAGCTCTACCGCGCCTGCCCGCGGCCGGAGCGGTAGGACGCCACGCAGCCGACGGCCGCCAGGACGGCGAACACGCCGAACATCAGCGTGCTGCCAGTCGCGTCGGGCGCGGCCCGCAGGTTCACCACCACCCCGGCCAGCCCGGCGCCGAACGCCCCGCACATCAGCTGGACGGTATTGATCGCCGCGGCCGCCACGGCTTGCTGTCCCGGGTCGCCGACGACCGCCCCCATCGCCCAGGCCGACAGATGCGGCCAGGCCATACCGATGCCCGAACCGGTGATCACCAGCGCCAGCACCCACAGGACGACGACTCCGGCTGGGGCGCGGTCGGTTTGGGTGAACGCGGCCAGGGCCAATCCGGCCGCCATCACCAGCGGAGCAACCGCAACCACCCGCACGATGACCCGGCCGCTGCCGATCGAAGCGCTCGTGATCTCCCCCACCGTCCAGCCCACCGACAACACGGCCCCCAGGAAGCCGGCCACCACCGGCGCCAGGCCAGCCAACCGCTGCCCGAACAACGGAACGTACATGTCCACCATCGTCGCCATCATCAGCACACCGAGCGTCAGGTAGATCCACTTCAGCGGTCCGGGCTCAAACACCTTGCGCGGCAACACCGCAGCCGAAACACGACGGTCAACCACGATGAACACCAGTACCAGCGCCACCCCGAGAGCGAGCAGGCCCGCGATAGCGGCGGCGCTGCGCGGGATCACCGCGGCACTGACCGCCAACGCCGCCAAACCCAACAGCATCAGCGACCGCACCGGGATCCGGGATCCCGACGAGCCCCCGTCCGTCTCGGCACGTGTGGGCAAGGCCACCGGAACCAGCAGACTCATTGCCGCCGCCAAAACCGCCAGTGAGCCGAATCCCCCACGCCAGAAAGCGAATTGGGCGAACAAACCTCCGGTGGCCGGACCCACCAAGGTGCCGACTCCCCACATCGCGGACACCACGGCAGACGCGCGGGTCCACAACCGGTCGGGCAGCGCCGCACTGATCACCGCATATCCCAGGCCGGCCAGCACGCCGCCCGCGAGTCCCTGCGCCACCCGGCCGGCCAACAGCAGCTGCATCGTCGGCGCCAGCGCGCACAGCGCACTGCCGGCGGCAAAGGACAGCAGCGCGCCCAGATACGCCACCCGCGGCCCGAACCGAGTCAGCACCGGACCGACCGTGGTCGCGGCCATCACCGATGCCACCAGATACACCGTCGTCACCCACGCGTAGAACCGCTCGCCGCCGATATCGGCAACCACGCTGGGCAACAGGCTGATCGTGATGAATTCGTTGATGGCGTAGATCGCCACCCCGCCCGCCAGCACGATGGTGGCACCGAGATAGTCACGCCCCAGCAGCTCACGCCAGCTACCCGCGGCCGATGCCGTCGTGTCGGTCATTGCATCACCGTAAAGGCTCAACCTCGGTTGAGCTCAAGAGGCGGCGTCTATTTCAGTCCGGCGGCGTCCATCCCCCGCAATTCCTTCTTCAGGTCGGCGATCTCGTCGCGGATCCGCGCAGCCAGCTCGAACTGCAGATCGCGTGCCGCCGCCATCATCTGAGCGGTCAAATCCTTGATCAGGTCAGCCAATTCGGCCCGCGGCATGTTCGACGTGTCCCGGCCCTCGATGATGCCCGCGCTGACGGCCCGGCCCGGCTCGCCCTGCGCGCGCCGACCGCGTGACGCGTTGCGCCCGGAACCGCCGATTTGAACGGCTTCGGTAGCTTCACTATCGTCGGCCTCCCGGTACACCTGGTCGAGGATGTCGGCGATCTTCTTGCGCAGGGGTTGTGGATCGATGCCGTGCTCTTCGTTGTAGGCGATCTGTTTGGCCCGCCGACGCTCGGTCTCGTCGATGGCTTGGGTCATCGAGTCGGTGAGTTTGTCGGCGTACATGTGCACCTCGCCGGAGACGTTTCGCGCCGCGCGGCCGATCGTCTGGATGAGGCTGCGGGTGGACCGCAGGAAGCCCTCCTTGTCGGCGTCCAGGATCGACACCAGCGAGACCTCCGGAAGGTCCAGCCCCTCACGCAGCAGGTTGATGCCGACCAGCACGTCGTAGTCTCCGAGCCGCAGCTGCCGCAGCAGCTCCACCCGGCGCAGGGTGTCGACCTCCGAATGCAGGTAACGCACCCGAATACCCATCTCCAGCAGGTAGTCGGTGAGGTCCTCGGCCATCTTCTTGGTCAAGGTGGTCACCAGCACCCGCTCGTCGCGCTCGGCGCGGGCCCGGATTTCTCCGATCAGGTCGTCGATCTGGCCCTTGGTCGGCTTCACCACTACCTTCGGATCGACCAGGCCGGTCGGGCGGATCACCTGCTCGACGAATTCGCCGCTGGTCTGGCTGAGCTCGTAGGGCCCAGGCGTGGCCGACAGATACACCGTCTGGCCGATCCGGTCGGCGAACTCCTCCCAGGTCAGCGGCCGGTTGTCGACCGCCGAGGGCAGCCGGAAGCCGTATTCCACCAGGTTGCGCTTACGGGACATGTCGCCCTCGTACATGCCCCCGATCTGCGGGACGGTGACATGCGACTCGTCGATGACCAGCAGGAAGTCCTCGGGGAAGTAATCCAGCAGGGTGGCGGGAGCCGAACCGGCCGCTCTCCCGTCTATGTGCCGTGAGTAGTTCTCGATACCTGAACAGAACCCGACCTGGCGCATCATCTCCACGTCGTAGTTCGTCCGCATCCGCAACCGCTGGGCTTCCAGCAGCTTGCCCTGGTTCTCCAACTCGGCCAGCCGCTCGGCCAACTCCTCTTCGATGGTGGAGATGGCGTGCGCCATCCGTTCGGGACCGGCGACATAGTGGGTAGCCGGGAAGATCCGCAGCGAGTCGACCTGGCGGATCACGTCGCCGGTCAGCGGGTGCAGGTAGTACAGCGCCTCGATCTCGTCGCCGAAGAACTCGATGCGGACCGCCAGCTCCTCGTAGGACGGGATGATCTCCACGGTGTCCCCGCGCACCCGGAACGAGCCGCGGGTGAACGACATGTCGTTGCGGGTGTACTGCACATCGACCAGCAGCCGCAGCAGCCCGTCGCGCGGAACCTCGGTGCCGACCTCCAGCTCGACCGACCGGTCCAGATAGGACTGCGGGGTACCCAGGCCGTATATGCAGGACACCGAGGCGACGACCACGACGTCGCGGCGCGACAACAGGCTCGACGTCGCGGAGTGCCGCAACCGCTCCACGTCATCGTTGATCGAACTGTCCTTCTCGATGTAGGTGTCGGTCTGGGCGATGTACGCCTCGGGCTGGTAGTAGTCGTAGTACGAGACGAAGTATTCAACCGCGTTGTGCGGCAACATCCCTCGCAATTCGTTGGCAAGCTGGGCGGCCAAGGTCTTGTTCGGCGCCATCACCAGGGTCGGCCGCTGCAGCCGCTCGATGAGCCAGGCCGTGGTTGCCGACTTGCCGGTGCCCGTCGCGCCGAGGAGCACCACATCACGTTCCCCGGCCTTGATCCGGCGCTCGAGGTCGTCGATCGCGGCGGGCTGGTCGCCGGCCGGGTCGTACTGGCTGACCACCTCGAACCGGGCGCCGCTGCGCACCAAACCACTCACCGCGTCGGCGGCGGGCCGGTACTCCGAGTGCGCGATCACCGGGTGTTCGGTAGCGAATGCCATAGCGTTCAGGTTAAGCGCCCCCACCGACACATTCATTCCTGCCGGGCGGGGACCAACCCGTACGCTGACGCCGTGGCCGAACCGCCGGGGACAACAGCCGTCCACCCGCCCAAGAGGGAGACGTTCGACCTGGTCGGATACACCAATACCGACCCCAAGGGCATCGTTCGCGCGGTCGAGGAATACCGGGTCACGCCGTGGGGGCTCTACATGGCCCGCCCGACCCCGGGTCGCGCCCAGTTCCACTACCTGGAGTCGTGGCTGCTGCCATCGCTGGGACTACGGGCCAACGTCTTCCACTTCAACCCCGGCCACGAACGCCCGCAGGACTATTACCTCGACATCGGGCACATCACGGTGGGTGAATCCGCCTGGCACGCCGAGGACCATTACCTCGACCTGGTGGTCTACACCGGGGACCGCACCGAGCTCGTCGACGCCGACGAGCTTTTCGCCGCCCACCGCGAAGGCCTGCTGAGCACCGAACTCGCCGAATCGGCCCTGCAGCGGACCGTCGTCGCCGTCGAGGGCCTGGCGCGGCACGACCATGACCTCAACGCTTGGTTGGCCACCGTCGGAATGCCGCTGACCTGGCGCTGAAGGGCGGCTGGCCGGCAACGAATCGGCAGCGCGGTACCGAACGAGTAGTCTCGCTACGCATGAGCCCCATCAAGCGTGGATGGCCGGCGATCGTCGTCGTCGCCGCCCTGGCCGTGGGATCCCAGTTAACAGCGGCTGTCGCGCAGGCCGAGCCGGTGCCGGCGCCCACCCCCGCCCCCACGCCTGTCTCCTCCGAGCAAACGCCTGTCTCCTCCGAGGAAGCCGGCCCGCCGGTGCTGCACAACATCACCTACCGGGCCCGCATCGACGGTGTCTCGCGGGGAGCGACGATCAGCTACGCCGCCCAGGACGACCAGACCCAGACCGCCAACCCGACAATGGTGCCCGGCCGGGTCTTCGAGGCCAACACCGTTCTGCCGGAGACCGGACAGGCCGACGTCCGGGTCTCGATCCAGTGGCCCTACTCGGCCAACCTGCACTGCGAGATCCTCGTCGACGACGCGCTCGTCGCCCAGGCCGACGACTTCATCGCGCCGCGAGTGCTGCCCGTCAAGGACGACCCCGACTACGGCGCGCTGACCTGCGAGGCGCCGGTGGCCGGGGTGCCCAACACGATTCCGGCCGACCCGGCCGCGGTTCCGGCCGACCCCGCCATGCCGGACGCTCCGCCGCCGCCCGTCGCGCCGGTGGCGTAACGCCCGACTCTCAGGGACGCCAACCCGTCATATCGGCCCACGCCCACGCCCGCCGGTAGGCATCCAGGAACCACGGCTCCTTGGCGCTGGCGTACCCGCCCACGTCGGGATTCCGTGCCGCCGCATGCTTGACCGCGAGATAATCGGCCCGCACGCCGGGGTTGGCGGTCAGCCAGTCCACGAACAGCAGCGCGAACCGCTGGTTAGGCCAGCCGTCCACCCTGATGTGCACATTGGTCGGCCGTCCCGGATCCCCGGATGCGTGAAAACGCTTGCGCCACAGTGCCGTATTGGCGCCGGGCGACGCCGGATCGGTACCGGGCTTGGGCACGTCGGTGGTGATCGACCCGACCCGGGGATAGCCGGCTCGCAGCAGGTCGGCCGCGAGTTCGTCGGCGAGCTCAAGGGAGGCGACAGTCACCTGGATGTCGATGACGTCCTTGGCGTCCATTCCCGGCACCGCCGTCGACCCGATGTGATCGATGCGCACGGCCCGGTGCCCGCACGTGGTGTTCAACCGCGCCAGAATCCGGCGGGCCTGGTCGGGCCAGCTGGGGTCGGCCGCTACCACCTCGGTGGAGCCCGGAACGGGGGTGCCGGTGGCGAGGTTGTGCGCGAACGGCACGATGCGCTGATACCAGAGCTCGCGGGCCCGCTCGACCAGCTCGCCCGGGGTCCCGTGGTTGTCCAGCCAGACGTCGGCGACCAGCCGTCGCTGCTCATCCGTCGCCTGCGCGGCGATCCGGGCCCGAGCGTCGGCCTCGGTGAACCCGCGGTATTCGACCAGCCGCTTGACCCGCTCCTCGGGATCGGCGTGCACGATCACCACCAGCGGGAACATCGGCGCCATCTGCGATTCGACCAGCAGCGGGATGTCCTCGACGATCACCGCGTCTTCGGCCGCGGCGGCGATCAGTTCCGACCTCCGGTGCGCCACCAGCGGGTGCACGATTCCATTGAGCGTCTGGCGCTTCTCCTCGTCGCTGAACGCGATCGCGGCCAGAGCCGGGCGGTCCAGCGCACCGTCGGGCAGCAGGATGTGGGATCCGAATGCGTCGACGAGCTTGGCCAGCCCTTCGGTACCGGGTTCGACGACCTCGCGGGAGATGACGTCCCCATCGACGACGATGCCGCCACATTCCGAGAATGTGGCGGACACCGTCGACTTGCCGGCGCCGATACCGCCGGTTAAACCGATGCGCAGCATCGAATGGAGTTGTCAGGCAGCCCGATCAGGCGTTGCCCGCCAGCTTCTCGCGGAGAGCCGCGAGCTGGGCGTCGCTGGCCAGCGAACCGCCGGCCGACTCACCCGAGCTCGACGACGACGAGGAGCCGTTGGCCGCCGGGCGCTCGGCCGCGGCCGCCTCGGCGGCGGCGAACTTCTCCATCTGGGTGGTGTGCATCTTGTGCCGGCGCTCGGCCTCGGCGTAGCGGGCCTCCCACTCGGTGCGCTGCTTGTCGAAGCCCTCGAGCCATTCGTTCGTCTCGGCGTCGAAGCCCTCGGGGAAGATGTAGTTGCCCGCCTCGTCGTAGCTGTCGGCCATGCCGTACTTCGAGGGGTCGAACTCCTCGGTGTAGTCCTCGTTGGCCTGCTTGAGGCTCAGCGAGATGCGGCGCCGCTCCAGGTCGATATCGATGACCTTGACCATGGCGTCGTCGCCGACGGCCACAACCTGATCCGGCACCTCGACGTGGCGCTCGGCCAGCTCGGAGATGTGCACCAGACCCTCGATGCCCTCCTCGACGCGGACGAACGCACCGAACGGCACCAACTTGGTGACCTTGCCCGGCACGATCTGGCCGATCGCGTGGGTCCGGGCGAAATGCCGCCACGGATCTTCCTGAGTCGCCTTCAGCGACAACGAAACCCGCTCGCGGTCCATGTCGACGTCGAGCACCTCGACGGTGACCTCGTCGCCCACCTGAACCACCTCGGACGGGTGATCGATGTGCTTCCAGGACAACTCGGAGACGTGCACCAGGCCGTCCACACCGCCGAGGTCGACGAACGCGCCGAAGTTGACGATCGAGGACACGACACCCTTGCGGATGGCGCCCTTCTGCAGCTGATTGAGGAACTCACTCCGCACCTCGGACTGGGTCTGCTCCAGCCACGCGCGGCGGCTCAGCACCACGTTGTTGCGGTTCTTGTCCAGCTCGATGATCTTGGCTTCGATCTCCTTGCCGATGTACGGCTGCAGATCACGCACGCGACGCATCTCGACCAGCGATGCCGGCAGGAAGCCGCGCAGGCCGATATCGAGGATCAGGCCGCCCTTGACGACCTCGATGACGGTGCCCTTGACGGCCTCGTCCTTCTCCTTGAGCGCCTCGATGGTGCCCCAGGCGCGCTCGTACTGGGCGCGCTTCTTGGACAGGATCAGGCGGCCCTCTTTGTCCTCCTTGGTGAGAACCAGGGCCTCGACCTCATCACCCACGGAAACGACCTCATTGGGGTCGACGTCGTGCTTGATGGAAAGTTCGCGAGACGGGATGACACCCTCGGTCTTGTAGCCGATGTCGAGGAGAACCTCGTCCCGGTCAACCTTGACGATGGTGCCTTCGACGATGTCGCCATCGTTGAAGTATTTGATGGTTTTGTCGATGGCGGCGAGGAAGTCCTCGCTCGAGCCGATGTCGTTGACGGCTACTTGCGGCGAGGTGACGGTGGGACTGGGCATATTGCTGGGTTGCTCCGGACAGGTTTGGTCGTAGGGACAGTACTTTGGGGCTACACCCCCGGTGGTGTACCCGCAAAATGCACACAGGTACCGAACGAGCCTACTCGACTGGGCACACGCTGGACAAACCCGAGTCTGCGAGGCGGCTGTATGCCCCGCCCCGACTAACCTGCTCTGGTGTCCTACGCCTTCCCGCCGCCGCTGCCCCGGCCGATCCGCAAGGCCGGCGCGCCCCTGGCGATCATCATCATCCTCGGCACCATCGCCGGGCTGATCCTGATCCTGCTGACCGCGGTGAACCCGGCCGGAACCGCACTCGGCTTCATCCTGTCCACCGTGGCGATGAGCCTGGTACTGCTGGCCTATCTCTGGCTCGACCGCTGGGAGCCCGAACCGCCAAGCCTGCTGATCCTGGCCTTCTTGTGGGGTGCATCGGTGGCGGTGGTGGTTTCGGTGGCACTGGAAATGCTCGTCGACGCGGCGGTGAACACCGGCGGGGCCGACGCCAGCCCGGTCACCATCGCGTTCGGCGCGCCGGTGATCGAGGAAGCCGCCAAGGGCCTGTTCCTACTGCTGATGATGACCGGCGCGCGCCGCAACGAACTCAATTCGCTGACCGACTGCCTGGTCTACGCGGGTGTGACCGCCGTCGGGTTCGCCTGGCTGGAGGACATCTTCTACATCTCCGACGGCGCGACGCTCGCCGACTCGCTGGTCACCGCGGCGATGCGCCTCATCATGGGACCGTTCGCCCATCCACTGTTCACCACATTCATTGCGATCGGCGTGTATTTCGCTCTGCAACAACGGAATTGGCTGGCCAAGGTTGGCTGGATACTGCTCGGCTACCTCGCCGCGGTGATCATGCACGGGTTGTGGAACGGCTCGGCCCTGCTGGGCCCGGGCGCCTACTTCGGGCTGTACGTGGTGTGGATGATGCCGGTGTTCGCCCTGGCGATCACACTGGCCGTGCGCAGCCGCCGGCGCGAACAACGCATCGTCGCCGAGAAGCTGCCCGGCATGGTCGCCGCCGGTCTGGTCACCCCGGCCGAGGCCGGCTGGCTCGGGTCGATCCGTACCCGTAAGCAGGTGATCACCGCCGTCACCGGGTATAGCGGGCGGCCCGCCGCCCGTGGGGTCAGGAAGTTCGCCATCCAGGTCGTCGAGCTGGCATTCGTGCGGGACCGCATCGACCGCGGTTTCGGCGACGCCAGGGTGTTCGCGCTGCAGCAGCTCGAGGTCGACGGTGTCGTCGCCGCGCGGACCGCCGCCGGGCCGGTGCTGCACTGGCTCAACGGCTACCGCCCACCGGTGGGCTGACGCGCTGGGCGGCGACTAATGCGCCGCCGGAGCCGCTGGGCGGCGACTAATGCGCCGCCGGAGCCGCTGGGCGGCGACTAATGCGCCGCCGGAGCCGCTGGGCGGCGACTAATGCGCCGCCGTGTCCCAGCTGCGGCCGTAGCCCACCGACACCTCCAGGGCGACGTCGAGTGGATAAGCGGCACCCATCTTGTCGCGCACCAGCTCCTCGACGGCGTCGCGCTCCCCCTCGGCCACTTCGAACAGCAGCTCGTCGTGCACCTGCAGGAGCATCCGCGACGCCAGCCCGGAGCTGCGCAGTGCCTCGTCGACGCGGATCATCGCGACCTTGATGATGTCGGCGGCGCTGCCCTGGATCGGGGCATTGAGCGCGGCCCGTTCAGCCGCTTCGCGGACCTGCCGGTTGCTGCTGTCCAACTCGGGCAGGTAGCGGCGCCGGCCGAACACCGTCGAGGTGTAGCCGTCCTTGCGGGCCTGGTCGACGATGTCGCGCAGGTAGTCGCGCACGCCGCCGAACCGGGCGAAGTACTGGTCCATCTGGACCTTGGCCTCTTCGGTGGAGATCTTCAGCTGGGACGCCAGTCCGTAGGCGCTCAACCCGTAGGCCAGTCCGTACGACATCGCCTTGACCCGGCGCCGCAACTCGGGCGTGACCTCGTCGATCGGCACCCCGAAGGCCCGGGATGCGACAAAGGAGTGCAGGTCCTCCCCGGTATTGAACGCCTCGATGAGCCCCTCGTCCTTGGACAGGTGCGCCATGATCCGCATCTCGATCTGGCTGTAGTCCGCGGTCATCAGCTCGGCGTAGCCGTCGCCCACGATGAATGCGTCGCGGATCTGCCGGCCGGCGTCGGTGCGGATCGGAATGTTCTGCAGGTTCGGCTCGGTCGACGAGAGCCGCCCGGTGGCTGCGATGGTCTGGTTGAACGTGGTGTGGATCCGCCCGTCGGCGGCCACCGACTTCAGCAGTCCGTCGACGGTGACCTTGAGCCGGGTGGCGTCGCGGTGGGCCAGCAGATGCCCGAGAAACGGGTGTGCGGTTTTCTCGAAAAGACCCTGCAGCGCATCGGCATCGGTGGTGTAGCCGGTCTTGGTGCGCTTGGTCTTCGGCATGCCGAGCTCGTCGAAGAGCACGACCTGCAGTTGTTTGGGAGAACCCAGGTTGATCTGCTTGCCGATCACCTCGTAGGCCGCGTCGGCGGCAATACGGATCTGCTCGGCGAATTCGCGCTGCAGGGTGTCGAGCTTGTCGAGGTCCACCGCGATGCCCGTGGTCTCCATCCCCGCCAGCACCGCCTGCACCGGCAGCTCCATCTGACCCAGCAGCGACGACGAGTCGATGCGGTCCAGCTCCGCGTCGAGCGCGTCGGCCAGGTCGGCGACCGCGCGGGCCCGCAGGATGACGGTCTGCACCGCCTGGTCGTCGACGCCGTCACTGTCATCGAGCAACGAAAGTTGTTGCTGCTCAGGGTTGTCGGCACGCAATTCACGACGCAGGTACCGCAGGGACAGGTCGTCGAGGGCGAAGCTGCGCTGGCCGGGACGCACCAGATAGGCCGCCAGCGCGGTGTCGGAGGTGACGCCGGCCAGTTGCCAGCCCCGGCCGGCCAAGTCGTGCATCGCGATCTTGGCTTCGTGCAACACCTTCGGAGCGTCGGCGTCGGCCAACCATGCTCCAAGCGCGGCCTCGTCGTCGGGTGTCAGGCGGGCGGTGTCGAGGTAGGCGCCGTCCCCGTCGGGGGTGGCGATCGCGAGCGCGGTCGCGTCCCCGTCGTAGACCTGATGGGTGCCGACCACCGCGACGCCGGAGCGCCCTCCGGTGGCATGCTCGGCCAGCCAGGCTGCCACCGCGCCGGGTTCCAGCGCCCCGCCGCGGACGTCGAAGCCCTCGTCCACCTCGGGTTCAACGGCGGCCAGGGTGTCGAACAGCCGATCGCGCAGCACCCGGAACTCGAGATCGTCGAACAGCCGGTGAATCTGGTCGCGGTCCCAGGGCTGCAGCCTCAAGGTATCGGGGGTCTGGGCCAGCGGAACGTCCTTGACCAGGTCGGTGAGCTCCCGGTTGAGGACGACGCTGGACAGGTTGTCCCGCAGCGAGTCGCCGACCTTGCCGCGCACGGTGTCGACGTTGTCGACCAGTCCCTGCAGCGAGCCGTACTCCAGGATCCACTTCGCCGCGGTCTTCTCCCCCACCCCCGGGATGCCGGGCAGGTTGTCGCTCGGGTCGCCGCGCAGCGCCGCGAAGTCAGGATATTGCGCCGGAGTCAGGCCGTACTTCTCCACCACCGCGTCCGGGGTGAACCGGGTCAGATCGCTGACGCCCTTGCGGGGGTAGAGGACGGTCACGTCGGGACTGACGAGTTGCAGCGAGTCCCGGTCGCCGGTGACCACCAGCACCCGAAAGGCCTCCTGCTCGGCCTGGGTGGCCAGCGTGGCGATGATGTCGTCGGCCTCGAAGCCGGGCTCGGCCAGCACGGTGATGCCGAGCGCGGCCAGCACCTCCTTGGTGATTTCGATCTGGCCGCGGAACTCGTCGGGCGTCGAGGACCGGTTGGCCTTGTATTCGGGAAAGCGCTCGGCGCGGAACGTCTGCCGGGACACGTCGAACGCCGCGGCGACGTGGGTGGGCTGCTCGTCGCGCAGCAGGTTGATCAGCATGGCGGTGAACCCGTACACCGCGTTGGTGGTCAGCCCGTTCTTGGTCTTGAAGTTCTCGGCGGGCAGTGCGTAGAAGGCCCGGAACGCCAGCGAATTGCCGTCCAAGAGCAACAGTGTGGGCTTCTGGTCCGTAGCGCTCGCGGTCACGACCATCACTCTATGCACCACCGCCGACACCGGATCAGCGGAGGCGTGCTGACGGTCAGTAGCCCAGGAACTTGCGGAACTGCTGCCCGACAGCCATCGACTCACCCATCCGCTGCGCCCATCCGTCCAGCGCCGCCTTCGTATCAGCCGCATCCCAGCCGCGCTCCTGTCCCAGAGCGATCATGCCGGCCTCGTCGGTGACACCGCGGGCCTGCGCGGCGCGGGCCAGTTCGGCGTAATCCTGCAACGAGATGCCGTTGATCGGTTCCCAGATCGGATCGTCGGCCGTCACCGACCGGGTCGACGGGCCACCCAGTAGTGCGGGATCGATCGGCCCGGCCCCCCGGACGTGCACCATGCCGGCCGCGTCTTTGGCTTTCTTGAACAGTCCCATCGGTGTCTCCGAATCGTCTTCGGCCCCTGACCGGACGTCCGGGGCGCTCTCACGGACAAGTTCACCCGGATCGATCGGCTACCGATCCCAACTTCGAACTTCGAAACTGGAACACGTTTCAATTCGATGTTGCCGATCGCATACGATGGGCCGCGTGCCAGCTTCTCCAGACGCCCCCACCCGACTACCGGCGATCGAGGGTTGGTGGGATCACGATGATGCCGGTGTGCCCTATCTGATCGGTGGCAAGTGTCCGCAGTGCGGCACGTATGTGTTTCCGCCGCGGGCCAACAATTGCCCCAACCCGGCCTGCGACAGTGATGCGCTCGAGCCGGTCAGGCTGTCGCGGCAAGGAACGGTGTGGAGCTACACCGAGAACCGCTACGCACCGCCGCCGCCCTATCCCTCGCCCGACCCGTTCGAGCCCTTCGCGGTCGCCGCGGTGGAACTGGCCGCCGAAGGGTTGATCGTGTTGGGCAAGGTGGTCGAGGGAACGCTGGCCGCCGATCTGAAAGTCGGCATGGCCGTCGAGCTGACCACCATGGTCCTGTTCACCGACGACGAGGGTGTCGAACGCCTCACCTACGCCTGGGAGATTGCGAAATGAGCGCCACCACCCCCGACCCGGTGTACATCCTCGGCGCGGGCATGCACCCGTGGGGCAAATGGGGCCGCGACTTTACCGAGTACGGCGTGGTCGCCGCACGCGCCGCGCTGGCCGAAGCCGGCCTGGACTGGCGCCAGATCCAGCTGGTCGCCGGAGCCGACACCATCCGCAACGGCTACCCGGGCTTCGTCGCCGGCGCCACCTTCGCCCAGAAACTGGGCTGGAACGGCATCCCCGTCACCTCCAGCTACGCGGCCTGCGCCTCAGGTTCCCAGGCCCTGCAAAGCGCCCGCGCCCAAATCCTGGCCGGGCTGATCGACGTGGCCCTGGTCATCGGCGCCGACACCACCCCTAAGGGGTTCTTCGCCCCCGTCGGCGGCGAACGCCGCAACGACCCCGACTGGCAGCGTTTCCACTTGATCGGGGCCACCAACACCGTCTACTTCGCGCTGCTGGCACGGCGCCGGATGGATCTGTACGGCGCCACCCTCGAGGACTTCGCCCAGGTAAAGGTCAAGAACGCCAGGCACGGGCTCAACAACCCGAGCGCGCGCTACCGCAAGGAAGCCACCGTCGAGGACGTGCTGGCCAGCCCCGTGGTGTCGGATCCGCTTCGGCTGCTTGATATCTGCGCGACGTCAGACGGCGCGGCAGCGCTGATCGTGGCCAGCAAGTCCTTCACCGAAAAACACCTCGGCTCGGCGGCCGGGGTGCCCTCGGTGCGGGCGATCAGCCTGCAAAGCCCGCAATACCCGCAACACCTTCCCGAATTGCCCGATATCGCCACCGATTCCACCGCGGTGGTGCCCGGTCCGGATCGGGTGTTCAAGGATCAGATCCTGGATGCGGCGTACGCCGAGGCGGGCATCGGCCCCGAGGACCTGTCCCTGGCCGAGGTCTACGACCTGTCCACCGCCCTGGAACTCGACTGGTACGAGCACCTTGGGTTGTGCCCCAAGGGCGAAGCCGAACAACTCCTGCGCAGTGGCGCCACCGCCATCGGCGGCCGCATCCCAGTCAACGCCTCCGGCGGCCTGGCCAGCTTCGGCGAAGCCATCCCTGCCCAAGCCATCGCCCAGGTCTGCGAACTCACCTGGCAACTCAAAGGCCAAGCCACCGGCCGCCAGGTCGATAACGCGACCGTCGGCGTCACCGCCAACCAAGGCCTCTTCGGCCACGGCTCCTCGGTCGTCGTCGCGCGCTAGCCAACCGGCCAGCACCACATCAGCTCTGCTTGATCAGCTTGAACGGCATATTGATGTAGAGCGCGAGGCTGTGACCGCAGGCCCCCGGCTGGCCGGTGGTCTCGTCCTGGCCGATCAGGATATTCGAGCTGGGGTCGCTCTGGTCACCGCCCGGCGTCGACCCGTGGAATCGGAACACCTGCAATCCGGGGGCGGTGGTGCCGTCCTGGCAGGGCATCCAGTCTGGAATCGTGCGCTTGACGTACCAGTCGCCGCCCATCTGATAGATCGGGGCCGTCCAGCCCGCGTCGCTTCTGACGGTGCCGACGCACTCGGTGGGATAGCTGCAGGTCGAAGTGATGGTCCAGATGCTGCGCACGCTGCGCTCGTTGTGGTAGATGTCGTTGCTGGTGGCCCACTCCCCGTTGGACGTTGCGGTGAACGTGCCGTTGAGCGCCCACTTGTCGGAGGCGAACGCGGGGCCCGCGTGCACCACAGCAGCCGCGGACGCGGCGGCGGTCAGCGCCGCGACGCCGATCAGCTTCCGTGACGTACGCATGCGGCCTCTCCTCTCACCGGTGGTCATGTCGTGGGCAGCAGGTTTTTCCAGGTCTGATCCCCGGAGTGCACCAGATCGGTCTGGCGGAACACGTTGCCGTCGGGCGTGGCGTACTGGCCGGTCGCCGGATCGTAGGTGGCGATCGCCACCGACGGCCCATCCGCTTGGCCCGGCGTGAACGCGCTCGGTGCGACCGCGGGCGCACCGCCCTGATCGGTCGGCGCGATATCCGGAGCACCGACCGGCCCGGTGAATCCCCCGGGCGGCGGTATCGGGGCGGCCGGCGCGGCCGGGACCGGCCCGGCCGGTGTCGGGGTGCCCTGTAGCGGACCGTAGATGTGGTCCTGGAATGTCACCCGGTCGTCGGGCGGGATGCCCTGTGCGATGAGGTTCGGGTCGATCGGGTTGGGACCGGTCGCATGCTGGCGCATGGCCAGCGGCTCGTACGGCTTGTCGCTGTCGCAGATCTCCACCGTCGGCGCCCGCTTGCCGGGGTGATCCTGGCATGGATAGTTACGGGCGCCGCGGACGGCGATCGGCGAGTCCTGTGGGAGCTTGCAGTACAGCCCGTTCGGGGTGTCGATATCGGACAGGTCTTCCGGTGAGCGCCACTGCGATGGCGGCAGGAAGCCGACCGTGCACGCCGGCGGATCGTTCATCGTGAGGGTGAAGTCACCCAGCGTCATACCGGTCGGGTTGTTCAGCGGCGAGCCGACCGCCTGCACCGAGCCGATATAGGGCGGCAGCAGCACCAGCAACTGTTCGATCCCCGCGTGATAGGTGACCGCGACCTGCCCCACCGTTGTGAGACTGGCCAGCAGGACCGGCAGTGTCGGCTTCACCTGGTTCAAAAGCGCGGATGCCTCATCGGCCGCGCCGGGGCCGTTGGCCAGGATGCCGCGCCACTGCGGGTCGTTGGTGTTGAGTTGGTCGGTGATCCCGGCCAGGCTGTGCGCCCAGGTCCGGATGGCGTCGACGGAGGCCAGTTGGCCGTCCAGCAGCGGTCGGCTGTCGTCGAGCAATGTGCGGGCCTGATCGGCGGTACCGCTGAAGTCGGCCGCCAGCCGTGACGCGGAATCGGTCAACGTGGCGAGATCGTCGCCGGTGCCGTTGAGGCCCTTGTAGGCGTTGTCCAGCAAGGCGCCCACGCGGTCCTTGGGGATGCTCTTGAGCAGAGTGTTGACCTGGTCGAGCATGGGGCCGATGGCCTGCGGGACGGTCGCCTTGTTGACCGGAATGACCGATCCGTCCTGCAAGTAGGGTCCCGAATCGGTATGTGGCACCAGATCCACATATTGCTCACCGACCGCTGACACGCTCTGCACGCGCGCTTCCAGATCGGCCGGCACCTTCGGGTTGGTGGCCAGCGACAACGTGGCCACGGCTCCGGTGCGGGTCGGCCGGACCTCGGTGACCTTGCCCAGCTGGACACCGCGATAGGTCACGTTCGAAAACTGGTAGAGCCCACCGGTTCTCGGCAGTTCCAGCGTGACGGTCATCCTGCCGATACCGAGCAATGTGCCCACCTGCAGGTAGGTCACCACCATGACGGAGATACCGATCACCGAGGCGATCGTGAAGATGATGAGCTGGGTTCGGATAAATCGCGTCAGCATCAGCTACCCCCGTCCTGCGGCTCTGGTTGCGGCGCGGGGCCCGGCAGTGGGCCAGCGCCCGTGCCGGGCAATGCGGCAGAGCCGGTTCCGGGGGCCGGTTGCGTGGCGCCGGCCAGGGACGCCGGCGGATTGGCCACGGGTGCGGGCGCGGGGTCGACCAATGGCGGGATGTCGGCCACCTCTGTCGGTGGCGGCGGGTTGAACGGTGCGTTGAGCGGATCGAAACTATACGTGGCGTACCACGGATCCCCTGGCGCTGGAACAAGTTTCGCGTTCTCGTCACCCCAACGCGTGCCGAGCATGAGGGTCTTCTTCAGGCGTGACACGGTGAAGTCGAAGATGATGAACTGGTTGAGATAATCGCCGCGGATCGCCCGGTCGATCGTCGCCTGGGTGTAGGGGAACGTCGGGAGATAGGCCAGTGCGGTGTCCAGCTTGGGCCCGATATCGGCCAGCGCCCTGAGCGTGGGTTCGAGGTTTTGCAGGTTGCGGACCAGGTCGGTCTTGGTGTCGTTGACCAGCCCGGTGGCCAGATTGGAGAAATCACGGAACTTCTCCAGCGCGGTCGTGATGCGCGGGCGTTCCTTGATCAGGACGTCGAGTGCGGGCGGAATCTTGGTGAGCGCGTCGGTGAGGACTTCCTGCTGTCCGGCGAACGTGCCGGCCAGTCGGTTCAACGAGTTGACCGCCTCATTGATGCTGTCTCGCTGGTTGGCGAGCAGTCCGACGAAATCGTTGAGCTGGGTCAACAAGTCGCGGATCTGGTCCTGCCTACCGCCCAGGGCCGCGCTGAACTCGTGGATGATGTCACCGATCTGGCCGAGTCCGCCGCCGTTGACCACCACCGACAACGCCGACAGGGTCTGCTCGGTCGACGGATAGGTCGACGAACGGTTCAGGCCCAGGGTGGCGCCGGGCCGCAGGACACCGGTGGGGGGCTGGCCCAACGGCGGGTTCAGCGCCAAGTGCATCGAACCGAGCAGGCTGGTCTGCCCAACCGTGGCAACGGCGTTGGCCGGGATCACCACACCGGGTTCCACGGACACCTCGACGTCGGCGTGCCAGTCGGTCACCGTCATCTCACCCACACTGCCGACGACGACGTCGCCGACCATCACCGGTGAGTTCGATTCCAGCTGGCCCACATTGGCGATCTCGATGTGATAGCTCGTCGAGCCCTCGCCGTGGCCCACGGTCCCCGGCAACGGAAGGGAGTTCAGGCCACCGAAACTACAGCCGGTCACCGTCACCGCGACACATGACGTCGTCACCAACAGGCGCTGCACTGAACGGATCATGACGGCGGATTCCCTTCAGCCGGTGCCGGAGGCGCCGCTTCGGCGGGCAGGAGCATGCCTTCCAGGTTCGACGGCGGCGGAGCCGCCGGCGCGACCGGCACACCGGGCGGGATCGGCGCACCGGGGAACAGCGCGGGCGACGGATCCGCGGGTAATCCGTTGGGGGCGTAAGCGCCGCGGTAGGTATTCGGCGGGCCACCCCAGCCGGCGGGCCCCGGCACATCGCCGTTGTATCCGGTGTATGCCGACACGGCGGGCGGAATCTCATAACCGGGCGGGATCGCGCCCGAGCCGCCCGGCGCCAACCCCGGCTCGCTATAGATCAGCTTGTCCGGGCTGGTCGACTTCCCCAGATAGGCGTTGAACGGGAACGGCAGGTAGTTGAAGTTGAGCAGCCGCAGGGCGGGCCCGAGGTATTGGGCGCACAATTTCGCGGTCTCGGGTGCGGTGGCGTTCTGCACGGCACCGATCGCCGAGCAGACCACCTGCAGCGGATTGGAGAAGTTTGCGAGCGCGAATCCGCCCAAGGCGCTCTGGGAATCGGGGTTGTAGATGTTGTAGGCGTTGCCGATCGCGTTGGGGGCCACGTGCAGCAGGTTCTCGACGACCATCTTGTTGTCGGCGAGGTTCTTGGTCACCGCGCTGAGCCGCTGCACTTGCTCGGCGGTCTGATTACGGCTTCCGGCGATGAACCGCTGGACGTCGACGACGGCGCTGGACAGGTTGGTCAGGGCGCCGTCCAGGTCCGATCGGCTGCCGTCGACCACGCTCGACAGTGACGCCAGCCTGTCCTGGAATTGCACGATCTGGGTGTTGCTGTCCCGCAACGCAGTCACGAATACCTGCAGGTTCTTGATGATGTCGACGATGTTGCCGCTGCCGTCGGCCAATACCTTGCTGACTCCGGACAACTGCGCGATGGTGTCCCGCAGCTTTTCCCCGTTGCCGTCGAGGGCATTGGCGGCGGTGTCGATGAAGCGACCGACCGCCGTGGGCTGACCTTCAGTTGCCGGGCCCAGATCGGTGGCCAGCCGCATCAACTGGGTCTTGATCTCGTCCCACTCCACCGGGATCGCGGTGCGGTCCAGGCCGATCACCGCGCCGTCGGCCATGGTCGGCCCCTTGTCCTCGTACGGCGGAGTCAGCTGGACATAGCGGGCGCCCACCAGGTTCTGGGCGACGATCACCGCATCGGCGTTGGCCGGGATCGGCACGTCGCGATCGACGGCCAACACCAGTTTGGCCTTGGTCGGTTGCGCCTCGATGGATTTGATGGTGCCGACCTTCACCCCGGCCACCCGCACTTCGTCACCGGGGTAGATCGCGGTGGCACTGGTGAAGTAGGCGGTGATGGTGTTGGGCTTGAAGAACACCTGATGCACCAACACGGCGACGGCACCGACAATCACAACGGCGAGCACCGCGGCCAGCACAACCGTCAGTCGGCTGCGAGACTTCATGGCTGCCCCCATCGCTCGTTGGGCTGTGGTATTCCGTTGTACGGGAACGGGAACTCCGCGCGTGGTCCGGCATTGTCGGCTGGCTGTCCCGCATCGATACCCCGACGGAAGCCCAGTGCGTAGTCGAGGAACGGCTGCAGGGTTTGGGCCGGACTCAGGTTGGCCACGAACGCGTTGTAGTAGAAGCCGTTGTTGACTGCTTCAGCCTGGGTTAGCTGGAATTTCGCCAGACCCTTCATGGCCGCGGTGATGTTGTCATTGTTCTTCTCCAGCATCGCGGTCACCGCGTTGAGTTTCTCCAGCGCGGGCGCCAGGTCCTTTTCGTTGTCGGCCACGATTCCGCTGAGCTGTTTCGACAGCGCGGACGTACTGGCCAGCAGGTTGGCGATCGCGTAGCGGCGTTGTTGCAGAACACCGATGAGGTCGTTGGCGTTGAGCAGCAGGGTGTTCACCTGTGCGCTGCGCTGCGAGAGGATTCCGGTGACGTTCGAGGCGGTCTTGAGCAGATTGGCCAGTGATTCGTTTCGCTCGTTGATCATCCGCGACAGCTTGCTCAACCCGTCGAAGGTCGGGCCCAATTCCGGGGTGATGCGGTCGAGGGTGTCCGACAGCGTGTCCAGTGAGTGGTTGATCGCCGCGGTGTCGGTGGCCGCGGTGTTGGCGGCGAAGTCGGACAGCGATTCGGTCAGCGAGTACGGCGATCCGGTGCGCGACACCGGGATCACGTCGGCGGAGCGCAGCGTTCCCTTCCCATCGGACTCCAGTGTCAGAATCCGTTGGCCCAGCAGGGTTCCGGTGCGGACGTGGGCGGTGGTGTCGGTACCGAGGTGAACGCTGCCCTTGACCATGAAGGTCACCAGCGCCTTGCCATGCCGCAAAGACACGTCCGAAACGGTGCCGACCTTGACGCCGGACACCTTGACATCATTGCCCTGCTGCAGGCCGCCGGCTTCGGTGAACAGCGCCTGATGCCGGATCGCCGTGGCGAGCGAGACCAGCCGTTCGGGCTGCAGTCCCACGGTGATGGCGAGCACGATCAACACCAGACCGATGAAGCCTGCCTTGATCAGTGAGGATCCGCGGTATTTAAGCATCAGGGCTCCGCGCACCTTCCAGTGTGTTGGATGATCCAGGGGAAGTAGGCGGTGCGACCCTGCAGGTCACTGACGCGCAGTGACAGGCCGCACAGGTACTGGTTGATGAAACTGCCGTAGGACCCGAGCCGCACCACCTTGCGATAGTTCGCCGGCGCCTTCTTGATGGAGATGTCGAGCAGTTCCTTGTCCTGGTCGAGCAGCGGGGCCAGCCGGCCGAGCTGGTCGACAGTGCCCGCCAACGGGGCGCGCGACTGGTTGAGCAGATCGGTCAGCGCGGCGGTGCCGTTGTCCAGTGCCGTGATGGACGCGCCGATGGGGTCTTTGTCGGCGGCGAGCCCGGTGATCAACTTCTCCAGCTTGTCGACCGCACCGGAGAACTTGTCGCCGTCCTTGCTGATGGTGGCGACCACCGTGTTGAGATTGTCGATCACCTGCTGCACGTTCTGGCCGTTTTCAGCCAGCGCGGTGGTGAATGACGACGTCTTGGAGAACAGCGATTCGATGTTGCCGTCCTCACCCTGCAGGATCTGGATCAGAGAGTTCGTCAGCGCGTTGACGTCCTGCGGATTGAGGCCCTGGACAACGGGTTTGAGGCCACCGAGGAGCAGGTCGAGATCCAGGGCGGGCTCGGTGCGGTCGAGAGGAATCTGGCTGCCCGGCGGCTGGATCTTCGCCGATCCGGGGCTGTCGACCAGCTCCAGATACCGGTCGCCGACCAGGTTGAGGTAGCGGACCGTCGCCTTGGTCCCCGAGGTCAGCACGATCTTTCGGTCGGCGTCGAAGTCGACGATCACCTTGTTGTCGGGCTGCAGGGCCACGTCTTTGACGGTGCCGACGCGGACCCCGGCCACCCGCACGGAATCACCGGACTTCAGGCTCGACGCGTCGGCGAAGACGGCCGAGTACGAGTTGTCCGAACCGGACCGGTACTGGCCGAAGATCGCGAACAGCGCCGCGGTCAGCAAGATCATCACAACACCGAACACGCCAACCTTGACGATCGTCTTCCACAAGGCGGTCATCCCGGTTGTCCGATCTGTGCGGTGTTGCGCGGCGGGCCGTCCAGCGGGCCGAACAGCGCCTGCTTGAGCCCGTCGGAGTTGAGCAGGATGCCCTGATTGCCGTACTGCGCGGGGTTGGCACCGATGTCGGAGACCACGAACGGAGGGCTGGTCTCGAACGGCACCTTCGGCAGGTCGGTGCATTGCGGGCCGCCTTTTGCGGCGACCTTCGGCAAGTTGCCCGGATAGCGGTAGCGCTCACGGCCGAGGAAGAACGACTGCAACAGAACAGCTCCCGGCAACGGCAGACCCGGGCCGGTGGCCAGCGGAATCAGGGCGCCGATACCGCAGGTGAGTGCGGCGTTGTACTGGTTGAGCAGATCGGTGGTGGGCACCAGCAGATGCACCACGTTGGCCAGCGGCTCGCGGTTCTCACTCAGCACCTCGGTCCCGACGTCAGCCAAGCCGATGGCACTGACGAGCAGGGTGTCGAGGTTCTGGTCCTGGTCGACGATGGTGTCGCTGATCTTCGACGCGTTCTTGACCGTTGTCACCAGGTCGCCGGCCGCATCACCGTAGGCGTCGAATACCTTTGGCGCTACCGATAATTCATGGTTCAGCGTATCCAGGCTGGGGTTGAGCTTGGCCAGCGCCGTATCGAGGTCGACCAGGGCTTGCCCGAACTTGTCACCGCGACCGTGCAGGGAGGTGGCGATCGCGCCGAGGGTCTGATTGAGCTTGGCGGGTTCGATCTGTGAGAGCACCGAAACCAGCTGCTGGAACACGGTGTTGATCTCGACGGTCACGTGTTTGCCGTCGATGATCTGGCCGGCCTTTATCGACTGAGCGGAGGCGTCCGGCGGCGGATTCAGCTCGACGAACTTCGAGCCGAACACCGTCGACGACGTGATGTCCGCACTCACGTTGGCCGGGATGTCGTTGACGAAGGAGGGGTTCAGGGCCAGGTGCAGCGCGGCGCGACCGTCGGGCAGCAAGTCGATGGTGGAGACCTTGCCGACCTGAGCACCGTTGAGCTTCACCTTGGCGTCGGGATACATCACCAGACCGGCACGCTGCGAGATCACAGTGACCGGAACGGTCTTGGTGAAGCTGTCCTGGAACAGCCCAACGGCCAGCGCGATGATCGCGCCGATGGCCACCACGGTCGCCAATCCGGCGAGCGGGCGCGCGATACCTGATTTCATCGGGTTCCTCGGCTATCCGGACAGGTTGAAGTTGCCGTTGGATCCGTAGATGGCCAGTGAGACCAGCAGGGTGACCGAGACGACCACGATCAGTGAGGTCCGTACCGCGTTGCCCACCGCGACACCGACTCCGGAGGGGCCGCCGGTGGCGAAATAGCCGAAGTAGGTGTGGATCAACAGGATCGTGATCGCCATCAACACCGCCTGCAAAAAGCTCCACAACAAATCGATCGGGTTGAGGAAGGTGTTGAAGTAATGGTCATAGAGCCCCCCCGACTGGCCGAACAACACCACCGTGGTGAACTGGCTGGCCACAAACGACAAGATCACCGCAATCGAATACAACGGGGTGATCGCCACCATCCCCGCCACAATCCGGGTACTGACCAGGTATTCGACCGGCGGGATGCCCATCGACTCCAAAGCGTCGATCTCCTCATTGATCCGCATCGCCCCCAACTGCGCGGTCACCCCCGCCCCGAACGTGGCCGCCAACCCGATCCCAGCCACCACCGGCGCAGAAATCCGCACATTGATAAACGCCGCAAGGAATCCAGTGAGGGCTTCGATCCCGATATTGCCCAACGAGGAATACCCCTGCACCGCCAACGTCCCACCCGCAGCCAACGTCAAAAACCCGACGATCACCACGGTGCCGCCGATCATCGCCAACGTGCCCGCCCCCATGCTGATCTCCGCGATCAGCCGAATGATCTCCTTACGGAAATGGATCGCCGCATGCGGCGTCCCCGCAATCGCCCGACCATAAAAAATCGTGTGATCACCAATACGGGAAAACGTCCCCAACGGACGACGCACCTGACGCGCAATCCGCGGATACACACCCTGCAACGACGCCATCCCCGGCCTACCGTGCGCTCATCCGGATACCAATCGCGGTCACCACCACATTCACCACGAACAACGCCATGAACGCATACACCACCGTCTCGTTGACCGCGTTGCCCACCGCCTTGGCCCCACCCCCGGTGATCGTCAACCCCCGATAACAGGCCACCAAGCCAGCGATCAACCCGAACAGGGCCGCCTTCACACACGAGATGATCACCTCAGGCACCCCGGTCAACAACGTGATCCCCGCCGCGAACGCGCCAGGATTCACATCCTGAACAAACACCGAGAACACATACCCACCCAAAATCCCGATGATCACCACCAAGCTGTTCAGCAACAACGCCACCAGACCCGAGGCCAACATCCGCGGCGTCACCAACCGCTGCACCGGATTAATCCCCAGCACTTCCATCGCATCGATCTCTTCACGAATCGTGCGCGACCCCAAATCCGCACACATCGCCGTGGCGCCGGCACCCGCCACAATCAACACCGTCACCAACGGACCCACCTGCGTCACCGCACCAAACGCAGCACCGGCCCCCGACAGATCCGCAGCCCCCAACTCCCGCAACAAAATATTCAACGTAAAGCTGACCAACACCGTAAACGGAATCGCCACCAACAACGTCGGCGCCAACGACACCCGCGCCACAAACCACGACTGCTCCAAAAACTCCCGCCACTGAAACGGCTTCCGAAACACAAACCGCACCGCATCCGCCGACATCGCAAACAGTCCACCAATAGCCTGCATCGGACCCGACACACCGTTCAGAGCGATGCCCGGCGACCAACGATCTGATGTGCGATTCGTCATGGCTGTGTTCGTCAACCTCCAACGTCGTCGTGGTCATCGCCGCAGCGCCATGGCACAAACCGGTCCAAAACTGGAACGTGTTTCAACGACGCCAACGCAGATTAGTGCACTTACCGCCCGCGCGGTAGCGAATCTCGGCAATCGAGACCTGGGTCTGACGGTCCCGTCGATTTCGCTCATAGTTCCGAGACGACTGGGGCTCGAATGTCTCGCCTTCTCCCGCGGCTGCATCGTCGACTCGATTGGGAGAACCAGGATTCCGGATTCGACCCGCACGGGTGGAAGAGTGGACGGCGCGCCTCGAGGATACCGGGCCATTCCCGGTCAGCGGGATCCTTCTCGCCCGCCGCCGATCACGGCCGACGATGATCGAGGCCACCCCGTCCGACACAGGAGCTGATCCGTCATGGCGACCCCGCAGCGTTACACCGATCGTCGCGTGCTGATCACCGGCGGTGGCTCCGGCATCGGTCAGGCCTGCGTGTTGCGAATTCTCGACGAGGGCGGCCGCGTGGTGGCCGCCGACATCAGCGAGTCCGGCCTGAAGGACACCGCAGCAAAGGCTGCCGAGGCGGCTGGCCGGCTGACCACGGTGGTCATCGACGTCAGCAAAGAAGAGTCAGTGAAAACCGGTGTCGGTGAAGCGATCTCCACCCTCGGCGGCCTTGACACCCTCGTCAACGTGGCGGGCATCCTGCGTTCGGACCACCTGCTCGACACCACATTGGCCGCGTTCGAACAAGTCCTCCGAGTCAACCTGGTCGGCACCTTCCTGGTAACCCGGGAAGCGGTCCCCGCCCTACGCGCCGGTATCGCCCCGGCAGTGGTGAACTTCAGCTCGACGTCGGCCGCCTTCGCTCATCCCTACATGTCGGCCTACGCGGCATCGAAGGGCGGTGTGCAAGCCATGACGCACGCCCTGGCGGCCGAGTTCGCCAAGGACGGCATCCGTTTCAACTCCGTGCAGCCCGGCTCCATATCGTCGGGCATGACCGACGGAACCGGCCAGTCGAAGCAGAGCGTCGGTCCCGGCCTACCCAAGGATGTCGACTACAGCCTGTTCGGCCGGGTCGCACCGTTGCTGCCCCTGCCCAAAGGCGAGATCTTCGCCAAGCCGGATGCGGTAGCGAATGTCGTGGCGATGCTGGGCAGCCCGGACGCCTACTTCGTTTCCGGCACCGAGGTCCGCATCGACGGCGGCGCCCACATGTGAGTCAGGCGTTGATCCCGGCGGTCAGGATGGCGGCGAGTTCGCGATAGGCCGACGCGTCGTCGAGGCCCGTGGTGGTCCGCACGGTCCCCTGTTGGATCCGCACCATCATCGCCGCGGCCAGGTCTGCGGCGAAGGCCGCGTGTACATCGCGGAATTCTTCGGTCGCGACCCCTTCGCCGATCAATTCACCGACCCGCCGCGCGGCGATGGCGGTGTTCTGTTCGTAGACCGCCCGGGCCGCCGCGTTTGCGTCCAGATCGGCCATGAACTGATCGGACGCGGCCTCGAGTGCGGCGCCGACGGCGGTGAGGTAGGCGGTGATCCGCGCGCGTGCCCCATCGACCGGGGCAACCCGGCGTTCGACGTCGTCGGTCGCACGCCGGAAGAAGTGGACGGTGACGGCATGCACCAACTGCTCCTTGCTGCTGGCCAACCGATACAGCGTGCCCTTCGAACAACGCAGTCGAGCGGCGATGTCATCGAGGGTCAGGTGCGCGAAACCCTCACGCAGGAACAATGCCAGTAAAGCGTCGAACAACTCGCCGCGGCGCCGGGTTCCGAACGCCGCAGAGGTGCGGGTGGCCACCCATCTGATAGTACTGGCAGGCGTAAGTCAGTACTATTTCTAGTATTATCCAGTACCGATTCGAGAGGCTGCCCATGCCCGTCGACCGACTGCTGCCTGATCGGGATGCCGCCGATCTCATCGCGCTGACCCGCGATATCGGCGAGCGGATCCTCGACCCGATCGTCGACGAGCACGAGCGCGCCGAGACCTATCCCGAGGGTGTGTTCGCCCAGCTCGGGGCGGCCGGGCTGCTGAGCCTGCCGCAGCCCGTGGAATGGGGCGGGGGCGGTCAGCCGTTCGAGGTCTATCTGCAGGTTCTCGAGGAGATCGCGGCCCGGTGGGCCGCCGTGGCGGTGGCGGTCAGTGTGCACAGCCTGTCGTGTCATCCCCTGCTGACGTTCGGCACCGACGAGCAACGGGAGCGCTGGTTGCCGGGCATGCTGTCGGGTGAGCAGATCGGCGCGTACAGCCTGTCCGAGCCACAGGCCGGTTCGGATGCCGCGGCGCTGCGCTGCGCCGCTGTGCCCGTCGCCGCCGACGGGGTCTCTGGCTACGTCATCAACGGGTCGAAGGCTTGGATCACCCACGGTGGGCGGGCCGATTTCTACACCTTGTTCGCCCGCACCGGAGAAGGTTCCGGAGGGCAGGAGCGAAGCGACCCGGGGAAAGTTCGGGGAGGTATCACCTGCTTCCTGATTCCGGCGGATCTACCCGGACTGAGCTTCGGCAAGCCCGAGGAGAAGATGGGCCTGGCCGCCGTCCCGACCACGACGGCGTTCTACGACAACGCCGTGGTCGACGCCGAGCGCCGGATCGGGGCCGAGGGCCAGGGCCTGCAGATCGCGTTCAGTGCGCTGGACTCGGGCCGGCTGGGCATCGCCGCGGTCGCCGTCGGTATCGCCCAAGCCGCCCTGGACGAAGCCTGCGCCTACGCCAACCAACGAACAACCTTCGGCCGCAAGATCATCGACCATCAAGGGCTGGGTTTCCTCCTCGCCGACATGGCCGCCGCCGTGGCCGGTGCGCGGGCCACCTATATAGACGCCGCGCGGCGTCGTGATGCCGGCCGGCCCTACTCCCAGCAGGCCAGCGTGGCAAAGCTGGTGGCCACCGACGCCGCGATGAAGGTGACCACCGATGCCGTCCAGGTACTGGGCGGCATCGGCTACACCCGCGACTACCGGGTCGAGCGCTACATGCGTGAAGCCAAGATCACCCAGATCTTCGAGGGGACCAACCAAATCCAGCGGCTGGTTATCGCACGAGGGCTCACGACCGCCTGAGTGGAGTTAAGATCCGACCCATCGACACCACGGTGGGGCGGTGCCGTTCCATCGAAAGCCGTGCCCCCTCCCCGGCTCGGACGAGCGATTCCATCGAAGAATTCATATTTCGTTGCGGAATCGGTTGCGAAGAGCACGCAAATCCGCAATCGTTTAGGAGCGGGGTCGACAGGTCGCACTGGTGGTCGGCCCGCGGGACATAAGGAGACGGGCCCTGACCGAGACCGGCGCCACCGCCACCCAGCAGACCACCGGCACCACCGGATCCACCCACACCCCCGGCGCGCCGGTCATTGAGATCGACCACGTCGTCAAACGCTTCGAGGACTACGTCGCCGTCACCGACGCCGACTTCACCATCGGCGCGGGCGAGTTCTTCTCGATGCTCGGACCGTCCGGCTGCGGAAAGACCACCACCCTGCGCATGATCGCGGGATTCGAACAGCCCACCGAGGGCGCCATCCGACTCGAGGGCGTCGACGTGTCGCGGGTGCCGCCACACAAACGCAACGTCAACACCGTCTTCCAGCACTACGCGCTCTTCCCGCACATGACGGTCTGGGACAACATCGCCTACGGACCGCGCAGCCAGAAGAAGGAGAAGGCCGCCGTCAAGAAGAGCGTCGACGAGATGCTCGAGGTGGTCCGCCTGGTCGACTTCGCCCAACGCAAGCCCGCCCAGCTCTCCGGCGGCCAGCAGCAGCGTGTCGCGCTGGCCCGGGCGTTGGTCAACTACCCCAGCGCCCTGCTGCTCGACGAGCCGCTGGGTGCGCTGGACCTCAAGTTGCGCCACGTCATGCAATTCGAGCTCAAGCGCATCCAGCGCGAAGTCGGTATCACGTTCGTCTACGTGACCCACGACCAGGAAGAAGCGCTCACCATGAGCGACCGGATCGCGGTCATGAACCAGGGCAATGTCGAGCAGATCGGCACGCCGACCGAGATCTACGACCGCCCCGCGACGGTATTCGTGGCCGGCTTCATCGGGCAGGCCAACCTGTGGCACGGCCGCCAGACCGGCCGCGCCAACCGCGACTACGTCGAGGTCGAGGTGCTGGGCAGCACACTCAAAGCCCGGCCCGGCGACACCACCATCGAACCCGGCGGTCAAGCCACGTTGATGGTCCGCCCCGAGCGCTTGCGGGTGTCGATGGCCCCGCCAGGCGCCGAAACCGGGCAGGTGAGCGTCGGCGCCAAGGTTGTCGACCTCACGTTCCAGGGACCGGTGCTGCGGCTGTCGATGACCGCCGCCGACGGTTCCCCGATCGTGGCCCACGTCGGACCCGAACAGAACCTGCCGCTGCTGCGTCCGGGCGACGACGTCCACATCGGCTGGTCCCCCGACGCGTCGCTGGTGCTGCCGGCGCCCGACATCCCCACGACCGAAGACCTCGAAGAGATGCTCGACGACTCCTAGCCGATTGACGTAGACCTGCCCGCGACCTGCCCGACCCTTGACCTCCGAACCTTCCCCCCAACGAAAGGCACCACGGCACATGGCCACAGAGATCGACCCCCGGATGTTCGCTTCGCTGTCCTCCCGACGCCGGTTCATCGGCGGCGGCGCCGCCGCCGCGGCCGCATTGGTCCTGGGACCGTCCTTCCTCGCCGCATGCGGAAAGTCCGACAACTCGAGTAGTTCAAGTGGTCCGGCCACCCCCTCCGACGACGGCTCGCCGGCCACCGGGAAGCTGCGGATCTCGAACTGGCCGCTGTATATGGCCGACGGTTTCGTCGCGGCGTTCCAGACGGCGACCGGACTGACCGTGGACTACAAGGAAGACTTCAACGACAACGAGGAATGGTTCGCCAAGAACAAGGAGCCGCTGTCGCGTAAGCAGGACATCGGCGCCGACCTCGTGGTGCCCACCCAGTTCATGGCCGCCCGGCTCAACGGCCTCGGCTGGCTCAACGGAATCAGCGAAAGCCGGTGGACGAATAAGAAGAACATGCGTCCCGACCTGCTCGACGCCAAGGTCGACCCGGGCCGCAAATTCAGCGCACCCTACATGTCGGGCATGGTCGGCCTCGCCTACAACAAGGCCGCGACCGGGCGTGACATCACCAAGATCGAAGACCTGTGGGATCCCGCTTACAAGGGCAAGGTCAGCCTGTTCAGCGATACGCAGGACGGGTTGGGCATGATCATGCTCTCGCAGGGCAGCTCGGTGGAGGACCCGACGATGGAGGGTGTGCAGAAGGCCATCGACCTGGTCAAGGAGCAGAAGGACAAGGGCCAGGTCCGCCGGTTCACCGGCAACGACTACGCCGACGACCTCGCCGCCGGCAACGTCGCCATCGCCCAGGCCTACTCCGGCGACGTGGTGCAGCTTCAGGCCGACAACCCCGATCTGCACTTCATCGTTCCCGAAGCCGGTGGCACGACGTTCGTCGACACGATGGTGATCCCCTACACCACCGAGAACCAGAAGGCCGCCGAGGAGTGGATCAACTACGTCTACGACCGGCCCAACTACGCCAAGCTGATCCAGTTCGTCATGTACGTTCCGGTGCTGTCGGACATGACCGACGAACTCAACAAGCTCGACAAGGGCCTGGCGGCCAATCCGCTGGTCAACCCGTCGAAGGAGACGCTGGACAAGCTGAAGTCGTGGCCGGCTCTCACCGACGAGCAGACTCAGCAGTTCAACACCGCCTACGCCGCCGTCACCGGCGCCTGATCCGATGGCCGGTGTAGCCAGTAGCAACCGGCAGCGGAGCAAGGTCGCTCCGTATCTGATGATCCTGCCCGCGCTTGCCTATCTCGTCGTCTTCTACGTGGTGCCGTTCGTCTCGCTGTTCCGGACCTCCCTGTCGAAGATGGAAGGCTCGGTCTACCTGCCGACGCTGACGTTCGCCTGGGACTTCAGCAACTACGGCCAGGCGTTGACCGAGTATCGCGAACAGATCTTGCGCTCGTTCGGCTACGCGCTGGTCGCCACGGTGCTGTGCGCACTACTGGCGTTCCCGTTGGCCTATGTGATCGCGTTCAAGGCGGGTCGGTTCAAGAACCTGCTTCTGGGGCTGGTGATCCTGCCGTTCTTCGTCACGTTCCTGATCCGCACACTGGCATGGAAAACCATCCTCGCCGACGACGGCTGGGTGGTCAGCGCCCTCAACGCGGTCCATCTGCTGCCATCGGAGGGCCGGCTGCTGTCGACGAGCTGGGGTGTGATCGGCGGCCTGACCTATAACTGGATCGTCTTCATGATCCTGCCGCTCTACGTCAGTCTGGAGAAGATCGACTCCCGCCTCCTGGAAGCCTCCCGAGACCTTTACGCGACGAACCGCAGGATGTTCGGCAAGGTGATCCTGCCGTTGGCGATGCCCGGCGTGCTGGCCGGCAGCATGTTGGTGTTCATTCCCTCCGTCGGCGACTTCATCAACGTGAACTATCTGGGCAGTACCCAGAACACCATGATCGGCAACGTCATCCAGAAGCAGTTCCTGGTGGTCAAGGACTACCCCGCCGCCGCGGCGCTGAGCTTCGTGCTGATGGCGCTCATCCTGGTCGGTGTGCTGATCTACACCCGGGCGCTCGGTACGGAGGACCTGGTATGACGACCCAGCGAGAAGCGAAGGCGGATCGCGCATGACGACCGAAGCCAGTGCCGCGATCGCCCAAACGATCGACCACGGCGGACTCGCCAAGCCGGGCCGCAACTTCCGGGGCACGTTCAAGCTCGGGGATCTGGCGCTGCGCATCATCGCCGGGCTGGTGTTGTTCTACCTGTTCCTGCCGATTCTGGTGATCATCGTCTTCTCGTTCAACAACCCGGCCGGGAAGTTCAACTACACCTGGCAGGGCTTCACCCTGGACAACTGGGCCCACCCGTTCAAGTACCCCGCACTGGCCAACGCGTTGAAGCTGAGCCTGGAAGTCGCGGCGGTATCGACGGCGATCGCCACCGTCCTCGGCACGCTGGTGGCCGTCGCCCTTGTCCGGCAACGGTTTCGGGGCCGCACCGCGGTAGACACCTTCCTGGTGCTTCCGCTGACCTCGCCCGAGGTCGTCATGGGTGCTTCGCTGCTGACCCTGTTCCTGGACCTCAACTGGCCCACCGGCTTCGTGACGATCCTGATCGCGCACGTGGCCTTTGAGGTCAGCTTCATCGCAATGACCGTCCGGGCCCGGATCCGCGGGTTCGACTGGACACTCGAGGACGCCTCACTGGATCTGGGTTCGGGTCCGGCCCGAACCTTCTTCAAGGTGACGCTGCCGCTGATCGTGCCGGGCATTGTCGCTGCCGCCATGTTGTCGTTCGCGCTGTCGTTGGATGACTTCATCATCACCTACTTCGTCAGCGGTTCGACGGTGACCTACCCGCTGTACGTCAACGCGGCGGTGAAAGCCGCTGTGCCCCCTCAGATCAACGTGCTTGCCACCATGATCCTGGTGGTCAGCTTGATCCTGCTGGCTGCAGGAACGATGTACCGGCGCAAGCGGGAAGGTTGAACCCGACACGCGAACCCTCCGGTTCGCGTCGGTAGTGGGCGTCGATACGGCATCCTTGGCGGGTGACGGTCGACTCGATACTGGAATCCATCCCACCGCTGGCGGTGTACCTGGTCGTCGGGCTGATCATCGGCATCGAAAGCCTGGGCATCCCGCTGCCGGGTGAGATCGCGCTGGTGAGTGCCGCGCTGCTGGCCTCGCGGCACACCCTCGACATCGACCCGGTCTGGGTCGGCGCCGCCGCCACCATCGGGGCGATCATCGGTGACACGATCGGGTACACCATCGGCCGGCGGTTCGGGATGGGACTGTTCGAGCGGCTCGGCAAGCGGTTTCCGAAACACTTCGGCCCGGGCCACGTCGCCTTGGCCAAGCAGCTGTTCGCCCGGTGGGGTGTGTGGGCGGTGTTCTTCGGACGCTTCATCGCGCTGCTGCGGATCCTCGCCGGCCCGCTGGCCGGTGCGTTGCACATGCGCTACCCGCACTTCCTGGCCGCCAACGCATCCGGTGCCCTGTGCTGGGCGGGCGGCACTACCGCGGTGGTCTACTACCTCGGCCTGGCCGCCGAGAAATGGCTGTCCCGGTTCTCCTGGGTCGCCCTGATCCTGGCGATCGTCATCGGTTTCGGATTGACACTGCTGCTCAGGGAACGCACCCGCAGCCTGATCGCCCAGCTCGAAGCCGAGCACGACTGGGAAACTCTGCGCCGGCGACAGTGAAGAATTGGGGCAGCCGCCCCATGACCGGACCCGGTGTCCGGCGCCAGCATTGATCCATGACAACGATCAGCACACCCCAGAGCGCAGCGCGTGCCGTCGCCGCCCATCCGACCCTGCTGGCCGGCACCGACGACCGGGTCAGCGGTTTCGGCATCATGGGCCTGCCCTTCGACACCGGCCACTACCTGGCGTACCGCGACTTCCCCGCGTCGTCGTTCTCCCCCGCCTACCGTTCGGTGTGGCACCGTGACCCCGCCGGTTTGTGGACCTTTTACTCAACCACTCCCGCCGAGCAGAGCTGCTCACGTTATTTCAGTTCGGCGACAACGGTTCCGGCGGTCCAGTGCCAGATCACTATGTCGTGGATGAACCCCTGGTCGCTGACCATCGCGATTCCCGGGTTGCTGGACTGGACGGTCGAGATGACCAGCACGCCGGCTACCCGGGCGGTGAGCCGGGTCGGGCGGGCCATGCCCGAATGGGCCTGGGCGAGCAGATCGCTACTGGCCGGCATCGGTCGGGTGGCCGGCTCGCTGCTGGGGGCCGGTGAGGTGAGGCTGGCGGGCAGCGCCCCCAACGGACAGGGTTTCCGCGTGGCTCCGCGCCAGATCTGGGCGGTGCGCCGCTCGCGGGCCATCCTCGACGGCACCAATCTCGGGACGGTCGCACCGCTGGCGACCCAGAGCCGGCTCGCTGATTTCCGTCTCCCGCAACGGGGCTTGTGCGTGATCGGCACCGCGCGTTTCGACAGCTTCGACCCCCGGCGTCACATCCCGGCCCAGCACACCGCGGCAACAGAACCCCGCAACGCGTGTTAGGGAGCACAATCGAGCGCGTGGCAGTGCCGAGGATCCCCAGCAGTCCCCCGACTCGGGCACCGAGCCGTGCCGAGTTGTTGGCCGCCCTCTCGGTGGCGATCGACCTCGGCCTGGGTCAGCCCGCCGAGCACATGCTGCGCAGCGCGTTGATCGGCACCCGCATCGCCGACCGGCTCGGGCTCGATCGCGACCAACGCGATTGCGTGTACTACGCCACGCTGGTCATGTGGATCGGCTGCCATGCGGATTCCCATGAATTCGCACACTGGTTCGGCGACGACATCGCCGTGCGCCGCGACTCGTATCAGATCGACTGGGCGGGCCTGCCCTACTACCGGTTCCTGGCCGCCAATATCGGCCGCGGTGAGCCCCTCATGCAGCGACTGACCTCCATCGCGACACTGTTCATCAATGCCCGCGGCAACATGTCCCAGCTGATCCACTCACACTGCACCTCGGCTGCCCTGCTGGCCGATCGGATGGGCCTGGGATCCGGCGTGCAGGAGGCCCTGGGATTCACCTTCGAACGCTACGACGGACGCGGGCTACCGGGCAGTGTCGGCGGCGATGCCATCCCGATCGAGATGCGGGTGGCCCAGCTCGCCGACATGGCCGAGGTGCACCACCGGACGGGTGGGGTCAGCGCCGCGGTTCAGATGGCGACCGAACGCAGCGGCCAGCACTTCGATCCGAAGGTGGTCGACGCCTTCCGCGCCGACGCCGAGGCGATCCTCGCGGGCCCGCCGGCCGGCGAGGCGTGGGAGGCCGCGCTGTCGTGCGCCCCGGATCGCGATGAGCCGCTGCAGCAGCAGTCGCTTGACGAAATGCTGGTGGCGCTGGGTGACTTCGTGGATCTGAAATGTCCTTTCACACTTGGCCATTCACGGGCGGTAGCTCAGCTGGCCGGCGAGGCCGCGGAGACGGTCGGACTGGGGGCCGAGGCGGCCACCATGGTTCGCCGGGCAGGCCATGTCCACGACCTCGGCCGCATCGGCGTGTCCAACCAGATTTGGTCCAAGCCGGCCACGCTGTCGGCAGCGGAGTTCGAACGCATGCGCCTGCACCCGTACCTCACCACCCGCATCCTCAGCCGGATCAACGGGCTCGAGCAGGTCGCCCAGGTCGCCGGCAACCACCACGAATGCGTCAACGGCACCGGCTATCCGCGCAACCTACCCGGCGCCGCTCTCGGCATGCTCGACCGAGTGCTCGCGGCCGCTGTCGCCTACCAATCAGCCTTGGAGCCAAGGCCTTACCGCACCGCTCTGGATCCGGCGGCAGCGGCGCGACGGGTCCGGGAGCGAGTCCGCGACGGGGAGCTCGACGAAGTCGCCGCGGAGGGCGTCCTGCACGCCGCCGGGCACCGCACCCGACGTTCCGGGACCCGACCCGACGGGTTGACCCCGCGGGAGATCGAGGTGCTGTGCCAGGTGGCACGCGGCGCCTCCAACAAGGAGATCGCCGCCGCGCTGGTGATCAGCGAGAAGACGGCCCGCAATCACGTGGAACGGACCTACGCCAAGATCGGGGTATCCAACCGCATCGGCGCGAGCATGTACGCGCTGCGCCACGGGTTGACCGAACCCCTGGTGTGAGGACGGCCGTATTTCACCGTTGAGCGCAGACGATTCGGTGGGGTCGGTATAGGGGAGTTACTCGGGTGGCCCGGGAATCGTCGCCACCGAGTAGTTCGTTCTGGCCGCTCAGTTCCGAAGCCAGGCCGGGGCCCGGCAATGACGCGGCCCAGCCGACACGGCAGCCGGAAATTCCTGATAAAGTATCAGAATGATGATGCCGATCCGAGTGGGAGCCCGTAGGCCCGGACTACCTGCCGATACCGGAGGCGGCGCCCGGCGAACTATTCCAGCGCGGGCAGGCCGCGCGGGATGATTGCTGACGCACAACCGGGCGACGGCAAAGGCAGGCCGCTTCGGTCCGATGCGCGGCAAAATCGCGAACGGATCGTAGCCGCCGCAGCTCGCCTATTCGCCGAGCACGGACCTTCTGTGCCGCTGGAGGATGTCGCGCAGTCCGCCGGCGTTGCCATCGCGACGGTGTACCGACGGTTTCCCAACCGTGCCGGCCTGTTGACCGCGGCCTTCGAGCGCAACATCATGTCTTACGTCGAGGCGGTTGACAGGGCACTGGCCAAGAGGCGCCCCTGGGATGGCTTCCGCTGCCTGATCTTGGAACTGTGCGCGCTGCAAGCCTCTGAACCCTTGCTGCGGGGCCCAATTCCCAACGCGTTCCTCACGAGTCCACTCATCGAGCAGCGCACCGCCGAAGTACTAGACAAGATCGGCGAGGTGGTCACTCGGGCGCAACGGGAGGGCAGCCTCCGAACCGACGTCCGCGTAGTCGACGTCGTGGTGATGCTGCTCGCCAACGCCCACATACTGGAAGCGACCGGCGGCGCGGCACCGCGCGTATGGCCACGATTCGTCGCGCTAATGGTCGACGCTCTTCATGGAAGCCCGGATGGGGAGTTACCGCCACCCATCCAGTTAGACGAGCTGTGCGACTCCATCATGATGGCGGCGGGAATCGGTTGCGCGGCAGTCCGCCATGACCTTCGGCGAATCAGAACCTCCCCGCCTACTGGCGGACACCTCAGAAATGCCGAGGTCGACCAAAAGACCGTCGAGAATCTCTAGGCTTCCGTCTTTGATTGCGGCACCGATGCGAAGCTTCGGGAGTTGTCTCCCGTCGCGCCGGCAGCCGAAATGGTCCAGCACTTCACCTCACCAATGGAGGCTGGGCAGAATGACACCGTCGACGACGACCTTGACTGTGCGGCGCGTTGGGTTACGGCCTTTCGTCAGCGCCTGAAAGAACAGATACCCCGGCAACAGATCCAGTACATCGTCGTCGATCGCGCAGGCATCAATCTCACCTCGCGCGACAGCCTGGCGCAGAACACGGCGCATCAACGCCCTTGGCCGTTCCAAGAACTCGCGTTGCACCGCCTCGTCGAGCCCCGCATTGCGAGGGAGCTCATTGACCACTGCCCGGAACAAATCGGCGCGTGTTGTGGCGTACCGGCACAACGACTCGCCAAGTTTGGTCAGGTCGCTTCGCAAGCTACCGGTGTCAGGGGGTGCGGCGATCTGGCCGATTCCGTCGGTGAATGCGGCCAACACCAACTGCGCCTTGCTCGGCCAGCGCCGGTAGATCGTCGCCTTGCTCGCACGCGCTGTGGCCGCGACTTCGTCGACGGTCAAACGCTCGTAACCGCGTTCGCGCAGAAGCTGCAGGGTCACCGCCAACAATTCGTGCTCACGAGGCGACCACCTCGAAGGTCCCATAGCGAAGTCAGTGCTCCTTCCAGACTCCACGCGATTAGATCGAAAGACGGCATGCCGGCAGATTCACACCGTCCCGATGCAACGTGGGCAGGGACCGACACCGTGCGGGGGCCGGGCTCTGAGTTGTGCAGTATAGATACTATATATTATAGGTCATTCAGCGCGTTGCCCAATTCCCGGGCGCGCGCCACTTGGCCGACCTTCAGGTGAGGATTCCGGGCAGGCCGAATCACCGTGGCTGACAACGTGGTGCCCGGCGCACAGCAGGCCGTTCCAGGTTGCCGCGCGTTCGGGACGGCGGGAACCGCCGACTACTCGGCGAAGTAGCGGAGCCGAGTGATCACCCCGCCGGCCGCTCCGAGTTCGGCGATCAGCACCGCGGGCCGCGGGCTACGCACCGACACGGTCACCGACGAGCCGGCGGCGATCAGTTTGGTCCACGACATTCCGGTGAGCTCGTCACTGAAAGCGCCGAATTTCACCGGGTTTCGTTCACCACGGGTGATCAGTGCACCCGGCCCCAGCGATCGCCACGCGCGCAGCTGGTCGCCGGCGGCCATCGCGTCCAGGAAGCCCCGCACCGTCCGCTTCCCCCGGAACCGGGCACCGCGAAAGCCGGTGGCGAAGCCCAGCGCGCCCCGCATACCCTGATTGCGCATCAGCGCGCGACCCAGCTCCAGCGCCTGCGGACCCGCGGCCAGCCCGTTGCCCGCGAACTGCAGCACCATCGCCGGCAGCTCCCAGTAGGCGCGCAGGCGTTCGATCCGCCACCCGGGTGTCTCGTCACGCAGGTCATAGCGCAGCACCGCGGGGATGCGCATCGTCACCGCCGGGCCCATCCCGACTTCGAGGACGACGTCCCTGATGACCGTCGACTCGGAGACGATATCGGCCTCGCGATGGAAGACGATCCGGCGCGGCGCGATGAACGTGTCGTAGAACCGCCCGATCTGGACCGCCCCGATGTGCGGTCGCGACCCGACCGGATCCTCGACCCGGCCGTCGTCGGTGAACAAGCCGACCCAGCCGGCACGGTCGTGGTCGGCCGCCATCGACGGGGAGCGGTCGACGGCGTCGACCAGGGCCGAGCGAGGTGCTGACATCAGGCGGTGCGAACCAGTTCGATCCCGTGACCGCGCATCTCGTCCAACGCATCTGCGGTCGTGCCGGGAGCCACTCCGGCCGTGAGATCCACCAGGACACGGGTTTTGAACCCGGCGCGACTGGCGTCGGCCGCGGTCTGGCGTACGCAGTAGTCGGTGGCGATTCCGGCGATGTCCACTTCGTCGACCCCGCGGGCGCGCAACCAATCGGTCAGCGAGGTGTGATCACTCGCACCTTCGAACCCGCTGTAGGCGGCGGTGTAGGCGCCCTTGTGGAAGACCGCCTCGATCGGCTCGGTGTTCAGTTCCGGATGGAAGTCGGCACCGCCGGTACCCGCCACACAGTGCCGCGGCCACGAGTCGACGTAGTCGGGCTGGTCGGCGAAATGCTCGCCGGGGTTCACGTGGTAGTCCTTGGTCGCCACCACGTGGTCGTAGCCGTGGTCCCCGGCCAACAGAGCGTTGATCGCCCGCACCACCGCGCCGGCCCCGGTCACCGCCAGGGACCCACCTTCGCAGAAGTCGTTCTGCACATCGACGACGATCAACGCCCGCATCTGCCCACCGTATCGGCTGATCCGATGCCGTACTACCGAGTCGTGGCGGCAGTACAGTGAAACGCCGAACCGCCAGATGAGGACGCCGTAGCCAGATGACACTGTTCGACTTCTTCCAGGCCGAGGAACTTCCGGTGCCTGCGGTCACCCCGGCGCGGGCCCGCGAGATCGCCGAGACACATTTCGGGGTCGACGCCCAGGTCACCGCGCTGGGCAGCCAACAGGACGCCAACTTCCTGCTGAGCAACGCCGAAGGTGCTCCGATCGGGGTGCTCAAGATCGCCAACCCCGCGTTCTCCCGCGTCGAGTTGGAGGCTCAGGACGCCGCGGCGGCCTACCTGTGCCAGACCGAGCCGACCGTGCGCGCGGCGACAAATGTCGGGTTCGCCGGTGCCGCACCGATCGCCGAAGTGCAAGGCGAGGACGGCACCACGCTCTACGCGCGGATCATCGCCTACCTGGCCGGCGGCGCCATGAGCGGCGAGCGGTACATCACCCCCAGCCGTGTGGCCGCGCTGGGCACACTGGCCGGCCGGACCGCCCGTGCGCTGGCCGGGTTCGAGCACCCCGGCGTCGACCGGGTCCTGCAATGGGATCTGCGGCATGCCCAGCGCACGGTCGAGGTGCTCGCCGGTCACGTCACCGACATCGGCCGCCGCGCGGCCGTCGAGTCCGCGGCGGCCGCCGCCTGGCGGACGGTCGCCGACCTGAGCGAGGATCTGCCGATTCAGGTGATCCACGGCGACCTCACCGACGACAACGTGGTGTGCAGTTCAGCCGAGACGGGCCGGAACCCTGACGGCATCATCGACCTGGGCGATCTCACCCGATCGTGGACCGTCGGGGAATTGGCGATCGCGGTGTCGTCGTTGCTGCGCCACGAGGGCGGTGAACCCGCGGCCACCCTGCCCGCCATCGCCGCCTTTCACGCCGTACGCCCGCTCAGCCCCGCCGAGATCGAGGCGCTGTGGCCGCTGGTCGTGCTGCGCGCGTCGGTGCTGGTGGTCAGCGGCCTGCACCAGGCCTCGATCGACGCCGACAACGTCTACGCCACCAGCGCTCTGGACTACGAGTGGCGGATCTTCGAACGCGCCACCGAGGTACCCACCGAGGTCATGACCGCCCAGATCCGCGCCGCGCTGGGCACCGCCTACCCGGTCGAGCCGCTGCCGGTGGCGGCCCCGCTGATCGACGGGCTGACCACAGCCTCGGTGCGGCGACTGGACCTGTCCAGCGAATCCGATGGGATGGATGCCGGGCGGTGGCTGGTCGCCGGCTGCGAGGACGACCTTGCCGCCGAATCCCTGGCCGGTGATGCCGGTGCGGTCATCAGCACGTTCGGCCAGCCGCGCCTGACCCGGTCGGTGCCGCTGAGCCCGCAATCGGCGGCCACCGTCGGCACCGGCATGGACCTGTGGCCGGGTGCGCCGATGCCGATCACCGCACCCTGGGACGGTGTCGTGGACACGGCCACCGGAGACACCGTCACCCTGACCGGCACCGCCGGGACGGTGGAGGTCCGGGGTGTCCTGCGCATCGGCGACGCGGTGCGTCAGGGTCACACCGTGTCCGCGGGCACCCTGTTGGGCATCCTCGAGGGCCGCGCGTGGATTCAGTGGCGCAGGCAGCCGGAGGCGCTGCTTGATGTCGCCGGCCCAGCGGCTCCGGCGGTCCCCGACTTCGTCCGGGCCGAATACGCCGCGGGTTGGCTGAGCCTGGTCGAAGACCCCAGCGCGCTGCTCGGCCTGCCGCCCGTGGCCCCCGCGACCGACGACAGCGAGGCGCTCTGGCGCCGTCGCACGGATTCGTTCGCGGCCGTCCAGGAGCACTACTACCTCAACCCACCCCGCATCGAGCGCGGCTGGCGTGAGCACATGCTGGCCAACGACGCCCGCAGCTACCTGGACATGGTCAACAACGTCGCCATCCTGGGCCACGGCCATCCCGTGCTCGCCGACGCCGTCGCCCGCCAGTGGCGGCGGCTCAACACCAATTCACGGTTCAACTACGGTGCCGTGGTCGCGCTCTCAGAACGGCTGGCCGCCACCCTGCCCGGCCCGCTGGACACGGTGTTCCTGGTGAACTCCGGCTCGGAGGCCGGCGACCTGGCCCTGCGGCTGGCGATGGCCGCGACCGGACGCCATGACGTCGTCGCGGTGGCCGAGGCCTATCACGGTTGGACCTACGCCACCGACGCCGTGTCGACGTCGGTGGCCGACAACCCGAACGCGCTCGCTACTCGGCCCGGCTGGGTGCACACCGTCCCGTCGCCCAACGCCTACCGCGGGCAGTATCGCGGCCCGGATGCTGCGCGCTACGCCCCTGAGGCTGTCGGGATCATCGAATCCCTTACCGCACAAGGGAAGCCGCCCGCAGCCTTCATCTGTGAGCCGTTCTACGGCAACGCCGGCGGGATGGCGCTGCCCGACGGATACCTCGCAGCCGTCTACTCGGCGGTGCGCGCCGCGGGAGGGCTGGCGATCGCCGACGAAGTACAGGTCGGTTACGGCCGCACCGGCCGCTGGTTCTGGAGCTTCCAGCAGCAGGACGTGGTGCCCGACATCGTCACCGTCGCCAAGGCGATGGGCAACGGCCAGCCGCTCGGGGCGGTGATCACCACGCGTGAGATCGCCGAGCGGTACCGCACCCAGGGCTACTTCTTCTCCTCGGCCGGGGGCAGCCCGGTGTCCTGTGTGGTCGGCCTGACGGTGCTCGACCTACTGGAATCCGAGGGGCTGCAGCGCAACGCCCTGACCATCGGCGACCACCTGAAGGCCCGCATCGATGAGCTGGCGACCCGTCACGAGCTGATCGGCACCGTGCACGGCAGTGGGCTGTACATGGGCGTCGAGCTCGTCCGCGACCGCGCCACGCTGGAGCCCGCGGTCTCCGAGACCGCGGCGATCTGCGAGCGGTTGCGCGAACTCGGTGTGATCGTCCAGCCCACCGGCGACCGGCAGAACGTCCTGAAGGTCAAGCCCCCGATGTGCATCGGCCGCGAATCGGCCGATTTCTTCGTCGACATGCTGGACCGGGTGCTGTCCACCGGCTGGTGAGTCAGGCGGCGCCGGGCCGGGTGTCGACCGACCACAGGTGCGTGCACGTCGGGCACTGCAGGTGGACCAGAGCGCCCCGGTTACTCAGCAGGTATTGCCAGTGCGCGCGGCAGTTGCGGCCACCCAGGCAATCACCACACCGTGCTCCGTGGTCGCAGTTGGGACAGGCTAGCCAGGCCCGCCGACTCGCGTCGGCGTCGGGATCGATCGGAAGCATAGGAAAGGCTTACCTAATTTCCGGTTTTCGTCAACGGCTACCGTCACCGCGGGTTCTGCGCCCGCGCCGCCAACCAGTCCCGCTGTGCGCACACGAACGACGCGTCCACCACCGCCCCGTGGCCCGGGACGTAGAGCGCATCAGGTCCGCCGAGCGCCAACACCCGGTCCAGGGCGCGCGGCCACGCGGGCACGTCCGAGCCCGCGTCGATCGCCGGGTCGGCGGATTCCTCGACCAAGTCGCCGCAGAAGACGACGGTGCGCTGGGCCGGCGCGGCCGCCGGGACGACAACGACCAGGTCGTGGTCGGTGTGGCCGGGCCCGGGCGATTCCAGGTGCACGCCGCGGCCACCCAGATCCAGGTCCGCGGCGGTCACGATGTGATCGGGCGCGCGGATTCCGGCGATGGCTTGATCCAACCGCTCCGGGGCGACGCCGTACGCCAGGGCGTGCTCGCGAACAACACCGATCCGGGTGGTCATCGCCTCGGCGACGGCGGCCGGGGCGTACCGGACGGCCGAACCGAAGCCGGCCGAACCGAGAATGTGGTCGAAATGGTGATGCGTCAACACCACATCGGTCACCGCGCCACCGGTGAGCACTCCGACGTCTCGCGCGATGTGAGCTGCCTCAGAAAGTGTTGTGCCGCAATCGATCAGTAGAACCCGATTACCGCCCTGGACCAGCCCGACCGTGACGTCGAGGAATGGCAGCCGACAGCGCCAGACACCGTCGGAGAGCATTTCCCAGTCGTAGTGCATCACTGGAGAAGATAGACCCTGGCCTAGGCTGTCACCGGGCACTTACGTTGCAGTATGTAGCTAAGCGAATTATAGTCCAGACACATGTCCAGACAGCTCGCTGACCGTGTCCGGTTATTTACACGATGACATATGCGAGCCCGGCGGGTAACTCGGCCGTATCGGTCATGGACGTTGCAGGAGCGTGAATATGCGGATTGCGTTGCTGTCCTACCGCAGCAAGACCCACTGTGGCGGGCAGGGCGTGTACGTCCGGCACCTCAGCCGCGGGCTGGTGGAACTGGGACATGACGTCGAGGTCTTCTCCGGCCAGCCCTACCCCGAGATCCTCGATCCGCGGGTTCGGCTGACGAAGGTCCCCAGCCTGGATCTCTACCGTGAGCCCGACCCCTTCCGGGTGCCGCGGCCCAGCGAGATCCGGGACCGAATCGACCTGCTCGAGCTCGCCACGATGTGGACATCGGGCTTCCCCGAGCCCCGCACCTTCAGCCTGCGCGCCGCACGGCTGCTGGCGGCCCGTCTCGACCAGTTCGACATCGTGCACGACAATCAGTGCCTGGGCACCGGACTGCTACGAATCGCCGAGATGGGCCTTCCCGTGGTGGCCACCGTGCACCACCCGATAACCCGAGACCGGATGCTCGATCTGGCGGCCGCCAAGTGGTGGCGAAAGCCGTTGGTGCACAGGTGGTATGGCTTCGCGGAAATGCAGAAGAAGGTGGCCAGGAGCATCCCCGACCTGTTGACGGTGTCGTCATCGTCGGCAACCGACATCGCCGACGACTTCGGAGTCAGCCCGCAGCAACTGCGTGTCGTGCCACTGGGGGTGGACACCGACCTGTTCAAGCCGTCCGATCAGCAGCGCGTCGCGGGCCGCATCATCGCCATCTCCAGCGCGGACCGACCGCTCAAGGGAATCGGCCACCTGCTGCACGCGGTCGCCAAGCTACGCGCCGACCACGACCTGCAGCTTCAGCTGGTGGCCAAGCTGGAACCGAACGGGCCGACCGAGAAACTCATCGCCGATCTCGGCATCAGCGACATCGTGCACACCTCCAGCGGATTGTCCGACGAAGAACTCGCGGGACTATTCGCGTCGGCCGAAATCGCCTGTATTCCTTCGCTTTACGAAGGTTTCTCACTGCCCGCAGTGGAGGCAATGGCCAGCGGAACGCCGATCGTGGCCAGCCGCGCCGGGGCACTGCCCGAGGTCCTGGGCGCCGACGGCGAATGCGCCGACCTGGTGACGCCGGGCGACGTAACCGAGCTGATCTCCGCGCTCGGCAGGCTGCTGGAATCCCCCGCGCGCCGGCAGTGGCTGGGCACCGCGGGACGCCGCCGCGCGCTCGACGTGTTCAGTTGGGAATCGGTCGCCGCGCAGACGGTGCGGGTCTACGAGAAGGCCATCGCGCGGGCCGGGCACCGCCGCACCGACAGCATCGAGGCGGTGGACGAACCATGCTGACCGTCGACTTCGACCGGCTCGACATCGGGTCGGGAACCAAGGTCATCGACGTCGGCTGCGGCGCCGGTCGGCACAGCTTCGAGGCCTACCGGCGCGGAGCCGATGTCATCGCCTTCGATCAGGATGCCGCCGAGCTGGCAGAAGTCGACACGCTCCTGCAGGCGATGGGCCAGGCCGGCGAGGCGCCGAAATCGGCCAAGGCGCAGGTCGTCGTCGGCGATGCGCTGGCGCTGCCCTATCCGGACGCGACATTCGATTGCGTGATCGCCTCGGAGATCCTCGAGCATGTGCCGGAGGATGACGCCGCGATCGCCGAACTGATCCGGGTCCTCAAGCCCGGCGGCAAGCTCGCGGTGACGGTGCCGCGGTGGCTTCCCGAACTGGTCTGCTGGGTGCTGTCCGACGAATACCACGCCAACGAGGGCGGTCACATCCGTATCTACAAGGCCGACGAGCTGCAGGCCAAGCTGGTTCGCGGTGGTCTCACCTTCACCCACTCCCATCACGCTCATGCGCTGCACTCCCCATTCTGGTGGCTCAAATGCGCTGTCGGCGTGGACAAGCCCGACCACCCGGCCGTCAAGGCCTACCACCAGCTGCTGGTGTGGGACATGATGTCCCGGCCCGCGCTGACCCGGATCGCCGAAGCCGCGCTCAATCCGCTTGTCGGCAAGAGCGTGGCACTCTACTTCGAGAAGCCGATCACGAATGCCGCACCCGTCTGATCTCGAGGGTGTGCCGGGCGTCGCCGGCATCCTCACGCCGCAGCAGTGCCGCCAGACGGCGGAATCCATCGCGGCCGTGCAGGAATCATCCGGCGAGATCCCGTGGTCGGAGACCGGGCACACCGACGTGTGGGATCACGTCGAGTGCGCCATGGCCCTGTCCGTGGCCGGCCTGCTCGAGCCGGCGCGTGCCGCCTACGAATGGTGCCGCCGCGAGCAACGTGCCGACGGATCGTGGCCCATCCAGTACCGCCGCGGTGTGATCGAAGACGCCAACAGCGACAGCAACTTCTGCGCCTATATCGCCGCGGGCGTCTGGCATCACTTCCTGGTGACCGGTGATCAGCGCTTCGCCGAGCATATGTGGCCCACTGTTCGCGCGGCCGTCGATTTTGTCCTCGACCTACAAGCCGGTACTGGCGAAATATACTGGGCGCAAAGCCCGGCCGGAGTTCTTCCGGAAGCCCTGCTGACCGGATGCGCCAGCGTGTACCACAGCATCCGGTGCGCGGTTGCCCTCGCCGACCACCTCGACGACCCGCAGCCGGAATGGGAAGTCGCCCTGGGCCGGCTCGGCCACGCCATCGCCGACCACCCGGACGCGTTCACCGAGAAGCCGCACCACTCGATGGACTGGTACTACCCGATTCTCGGCGGCGCGCTGCGCGGTGCGGCCGCTACCGCCCGAATCGCCCGGCGCTGGAATGATTTCGTGGTCGACGGGCTGGGCATCCGTTGCGTCGACGACCGGCCGTGGGTGACCGGAGCTGAAACCTGCGAACTGGTCATGGCGCTGGATGCAATGGGTGATCGGGATCGGGCCCTCACCCAGTTCGCCGCGATGCAGCACCTGCGCGAACGGGACGGCTCGTACTGGACCGGGCTGGTCTTCGCCGACGGCAAGCGCTGGCCGGTCGAGCGAACCACCTGGACCGGGGCCGCGATGATCCTGGCCGCGGACGCGCTGTCCTGGACGACCGGAGGCAGCGGCATCTTCCGCGCCGCCGACCTGCCCCGCGGCTTGGAGGGCGACTACGACTGTGAATGCGTCAGCCGCTGACCGGATCCTCGCCCGCCGAGCCGCCGGTGCGCTCCAGCACCCGCAGCGAACCCATCGCCCCGACCTCGGTGAAGTGGCCGGATTCCACAGCGCGGCAATAGATGTTGTACGGGGGTCGACCTCCGTCCCGAGGGTCGGGGAAGACGTCGTGGATGACCAACGCGCCACCGCTGGCGACCCATTTCGCCCATCCTTCGAGGTCTTGTTGTGCGGCGGACTCGCTGTGTCCGCCGTCGATGAAGAGCAGTTGCAGCGGAGTCTGCCAGCCGCGGGCCACGATCGGCGACTTACCCACCACCGCGACGATCGTGTCGTCGAGGCCCGCCGCGTCCAGCGTCCGGCGGAAGGTCGGCAGCGTGTCGAACCTGCCGCTGACCGGATCGACCATCGTCGTGTCGTGGAATTCCCAGCCCGCCTGGTGCTCCTCGGATCCGTGGTGGTGATCGATGGTGTACAACACGCTGCCGGTCGCCGCCGCGGCAGCGCCCAGCATGACGGTCGACTTGCCGCAGTACGTCCCGATCTCGACCGCCACGCCGCCGTCCAGATAGCGCATCGCCGCGTCGTAGAGCGCGCGCCCCTCATCTGCGGGCATGAAGCCCACCACTTGCTCGGCCAATTCGAAAAGGCGGGAAGTTTGCGCGGCAAGGGCGGTGTCAGTGCGGCTCATGGTCCGAACCTAACCCGCCGGGATGGTCTATGGCCAGCGCGCACCTTGTCGGTGCAGGTACGTTGTAGTAGCGTCCGGACATGTGTCTGATCCGGTAGCTCGGGAATCGACGCGACGCCGGTTGACAGCGAAGCAGGCCGCCACGGTCGACCGCTTGGGTCGCGCCGCGGTGGACGTGCTGAGCCGGGAAGGCTTCTCCGGCCTGACAATCCGGATGGTGGCTGCCGAGGCGGGTGTCGGCGCGGCGACGGCCTACACCTATTTCTCGTCCAAGGAGCATCTGGTCGCCGAGGTTTTCTGGCGCCGGCTGGCCTCGACACCCGCCCCGCCCGACGACTCCCCCGATCCGGTCGACCGCGTGGTGGGTGTACTCCGCCACATCGCGCTGCTCGTCGCCGACGAGCCGGAACTGGCCGGCGCGGTCACGACGGCCCTACTGGGCAAGGATCCCGATGTCGAGCACCTCCGATTCCGCATCGGCCGCGAAATTCACCAGCGGTTGACCTCTGCGCTTGGCACGCAATGCGATTCGGACGTGGTCGAATCTCTCGAGCAGCTCTACGCGGGTGCGCTGGTGCGCGCCGGGATGGGCTATGCCTCCTATACGGAGATCGCCAGCAGGCTGGAGGCCTCGGCCCGGATGCTACTGACCTGAGATCACCCGCGCCGCACAGTGTGATAGCTGTCTCAATGATTCGGCGCACCTCTCAAACGCCGGTCGGACGGGTACGCCTCATCAGGGCCAGTGTCGGCCCCACACCGATGACGTTCCGATTTCGGGAGAAGCAACCGCCTGATGTCTGAAACCAGTGAATTGAACTCCGCCGCCACGTTCGCCATCATGGCCGCCTGGGTCGCCGGGGCGATCGCCCTGGCATATCTGTGCGGAGTCGCATTGTCCTGGACGCTGCACCGCCTGGGCCGGCGAAGCGCCCTGCTCGACGACATGGCCACACTCACCCGCCGACCGGCCCGTGCGGCATTGATGATGATCGCCGCGCTGACGGCTTTCGACCGCGTCACCGATGAAGACGCGCCCTGGCGCAACCCCGTCCACCAGATCCTGGTGATCATGCTCATCGCGGCGATGACCTGGGTGCTGAGCAGCCTGGTCATGGTCGCCGAGCAGCGGGTCATCAGCCGGTTCGGTGGCGGGGACACCCAGATGACCGACGCGGACCGCCACCGCCGCAAGATCCGCACGCAAGTGACCCTGTTGCGCCGAATCGCGATCGCCGTCGTCATCCTCATCGGGACCGCGGCGGCGTTGATGACCTTCCCCGCATTCGTCGACCTCGGTCGAACATTGTTCGCATCCGCCGGCGTGCTGTCGGTGGTCGCGGGGCTGGCAGCGCAGACCTCGCTTGGGGCGGCGTTCGCCGGGATACAGATCGCCTTCTCCGACGCGATCCGGGTCGGAGACGTAGTGGTGCTCGAGGACGAATGGGGGCGGATCGAGGAGATCACCCTCACCTACGTGGTCGTACACCTGTGGGACGAGAGGCGTCTGGTACTGCCCTGCACCTATTTCACGACGACCCCGTTCCAGAACTGGACGCGACAGGCGACCGAGTTGCTCGGCACCGCCGAACTCGACGTGGACTTCACCGTCCCGCTGGATGGCATGCGCGCGGAACTGGATCGGCTCTTGTCGGCCAGCGACCTCTGGGACGGACGCGTCGGCGTATTGCAGGTCACCGACGCCGTGGGCGGTCATGTGCGGGTGCGGATGCTGGTCAGCGCCAGCAACGCCGGCGCGCTGTTCGACCTCAGATGCGCTGTGCGCGAAGGCATGGTCCGGTGGCTGCAAGACACCAACCCAGGCGCCCTTCCCCGCTGGCGGGTCGAGCAGTTCCGCGGGCCGTCGGGCGCGCTGGAGCACCGCGACGGCACCGCTCGACGGGGTCGCGCGGACTCCACCCTGTTCACCGGCAGCCCGCAGGCCGAGGAGCGGGGGCGCGCTTTCGAGGGGCCGGGGCCCGAGGCCCAGGCCGAACGAGCCGGCTCACCCGATATGGCGCATTCGCTGCGCGGTGACTAGCTCGGCGCCGGGGGTTTGCCCATTCCCGAGTGGGGAATGCCCATCACGTGGATGTCGACCACCCCGAACTGGATCAGCACTGGAACGCCGAGGCCCGGTCGGAAACCCAGGTCGAGCGCCTGGACCGCAATTGGACCAGTCTGCTGCAGGAGCTCAGGGTCACCCAGACCGGTGTTCAACTGCTCACCGGATTTCTCCTCACGCTGCCGTTTCAGTCCAGATTCGCCGAGCTCGGCTCCCGGCTGCACGCCGCATATCTGGTCACGGTGGCGTGTTCCTTGACGGCCACGGTCCTGTTGGTCGCCCCGGTCGGCATGCATCGGCTGCTGTTTCGCCGGCACAAGCTTCGGCCGTTGGTATCGGCAGCGCACCGGTTCGCATTCTGCGGACTCCTGCTACTGGGTGCCACGCTGGCGGGTGTCGCTGTCGTGGTGTTCGGAGCCGTGATCGGCGAGACGGCCGGCGTCGTCGCCGGTGGCGTGGCCGTGGTGGCGATACTCAGCGGTTGGGTGGTATTTCCGGTATGGACGCGGCACTTCGACGGGTGACCGCTCGGGTTTGATCACATAGTGGGCAGGGAACTCCGCCGCCATGTTGATTCGCAGAATCGCCCGGCCCATGTTGGCAGCGGTGTTCATCGGCCAGGGATTCGAGGCCTTCCGGAGCCCGAAACCGGCCGCCGAAGCGGCTCGACCCGCCCTCGAAGGCCTCCAGAAGCTGCCCGAGCCGGTCGGCTCGGGGGTCCCGAGCGATGCCGAGACGTTCGCGACGATCACCGCGGCGGTGCAGATCGGCGGGGGGCTGTTGCTGGCCTCGGGGCGGTTGCCCCGCCTGGCCTCGGCCGCGTTGGCGGGAACGGTGATACCGGCCAACCTCGGCGCGCACATGTTCTGGGACGAGTCCAACCAACAACTCAAGGCCGAGAAGCGCCGCGCGTTCCTGACCGATCTGAGCCTGCTCGGCGGTCTGATCATCGCCTCGGCCGACACTGCGGGCAAGCCGTCGCTGGGATGGCGTGGTCGCCGTGCCGCGCGCAAGGTCAGCGAAGCGGTCTCGGCCGGTCTGCCTGGATCGACTCACACCATGTTGGACAACGACCTGCTGGACAAGGTGGGCCCGAAGGTGGGCCATGGTCTTCAGCTTGGCGCCGAGCGGGGCCGAGAGCTAGCGGTGGTTGCCGGTGAGCGGGCGGCTCCACTACTGGAGACGGCGCGCAAGCGCGGCGCCCAATTCGCCGACATCGCCAGGGATCACGGTGGCGACTTGGTGGACGCCACCCGCGCCAAGAAGGCCAAGAAGCGGGCTGGGAAACTGGCCGGCCGCTGACCCGTCGGATCGAGCCGCGGCGAAACCCTGCTGGATCTGGCCCGGAGGGTAGATTGGGCCAGACCAACGTCAGCGGGAGGAGCGATTATGACCACGGGTGACCACGACCCCAACGCGTACGGTCCGCCCGGGGGCTACCCCCCGCCGCAGCCGGGCCCGGCCGGGGGCTTTCCCCCGCCACCGCCCGGCGCCTATCCCCCGCCCAATCCGTATGGCCAGCCGGGGCAGGGCGGCTACCCGCCGCCGGTACCGGGTGGCGGCCAGCCGGGCGGGCTTGGACTGCGGTTCGCCGCGCGCCTGATCGACGGGATCATTGTCTCGATCGTCGCGTTCCTGCTCGCGCTGGGTGTCGATGCAACCAGTAATATCCTTGTCACAGGCCTGTTTTCGGGCTTGCTGACGTTCATCTACTTCGTCGTGTTCGAGATAACCCAGGGCTGGACCCCGGCAAAGAAACTGCTGGGCCTCAGCGTCCACGGCCCCGGAGGGGCGCCCAAGCCGACGTTGCAACAGTCGGCGATCCGCAATTCGTTCACGCTGCTCACGATCATTCCGTTCCTGGGTGGTGTCCTGGCCTTCATCGCCTACATCGTGATCGCCGTGACTATCAGCAACAGTCCGACCAAGCAGGGCAAGCACGATGAGTTGGCCGGCGGCACACAGGTGGTCAAGGGCTGATCGCCGCCCTCAGATCACCAGACTGAGCAGCAGGACGACGACCAGGCCGGTCACCGACAAGACTGTCTCCATCAGCGACCAGGTTTTGATGGTCTGACCGACGCTGATCCGGAAATACTGGTTGACCAACCAGAATCCGGCGTCGTTGACGTGGGAGAAGAACAGCGAGCCTGCCCCGACGGCGAGCACGACCAGCGAGACCTGGCTGCTGCCAAGGCCCTCCACCAACCCGAGCACGAGAGCCGAGGCGGTGATGGTGGCGACCGTCGCCGAGCCCGTCGCCAGCCGGATCAATACCGCGAGCACCCAGGCCAGCAGGATCACCGAAATGTTCACGTCCTTGGCCCAATCGGCCAGCAGAGTGCCGATACCGCTGTCGACCAGCACCTGTTTGAAGCCGCCACCCGCGGCGACGATCAGAATGATGCCGGCGACCGGCGGCAAGCCCGATTCCACGCACTTCATCACGTCGGGACGGGACATTCCGGCGCCGCCGCCGAGGGTGAAGATGCCGACGATGACTGCGATCAGCAGTGCGACCAGCGGCGTGCCGAGCACGTCGAAAGTCACTCGGAACCACTGGTTTTCGTCGTCGATGAAGATGTCGACGAGCGCCTTGCCCAGCATCAGGACGACGGGCAGCAGCACGCTGAACAGCGTCACGCCGAAGGACGGGCGGCGAGTGCCGCGGTTCTCGTCGGGAATCACCTCGGCTTCGGGTCCAGCGTCCCGCAGCGCCGCCGCGCCGGAACCGAACGTATCGGGCGCCTCCACGACGACCCATCGCCCGGCCAGCCTGCCGAACAGCGGCCCGGCCACGATGATCGTCGGGATCGCCACCACCACACCGAGAGCCAGAGTCAGGCCCAGGTCGGCGTTCAACAAGGAGATCGCGGTCAGCGGACCGGGGTGTGGGGGAACGAAACCGTGCATCGCGGAAAGCCCGGCCAGCGCCGGGATTCCGACGGTGATCAGCGAAAGCCGGGAGCGCCGGGCAACCAGATAGATGACCGGCATCAGCAGGACCAGCCCGATCTCGAAGAACATCGGCAGGCCGATGATCGCGCCCACCAGGGCCATCGCCCACGGCAGGGCTCGCGGGGAGGCATGTCCGATGATGGTGTCGACGATTTCGTCGGCGCCGCCGGAGTCGGCCAGCAGTTTGGCGAACATCGCACCGAGCGCGATCAGGATGCCGACGCCGGCTGCGGTGGAACCGAAGCCGTCCGAGAACGACTTCAGGACCTTCTCGAGGTTCTCGCCGGCGACGATGCCGACGGTCAGCGCGCCGAAGATCAGCGACAGGAACGGGTGCAGGTGCAGCACCGTGATGAGCACGACGATCACCGCGATACCGGCCAGGAACGCCAGGATCAGCTGCCAGCCGGGGGCCACCGGCGTCGGCAACTTGGGCGCTTCGGCCAGAAGCGTCGCGTTGAGGTTCATCGGCGTGGTTCTCCTTCGGTGCGGGTCAGGTAGCTGTCGATGATCGAATCGATGTTCTGGTCGACGTCGATGCTGATTCCGTGCTCGTCGACGTCGAGCGGTTCGAGGGTGTTGAACTGCGAGGCCAGCAACGAGGCCGGCATGAAGTGACCGGGGCGGCTGGCCTGCCTGCGCGCGATGACCTCCTCGGTCCCGCTCAGATGCAGGAACGTGACGTCGGCGCAGTGTCGCCGGAGTTGATCGCGGTATTTGCGTTTGAGCGCTGAACAGCTCATCACGCCGCCGTCGGAGTGCGCGGCGAGCCACTCGCCGATGGCCTCCAGCCACGGATGCCGGTCGTCGTCGTCCAATGCGTGTCCGGCGGTCATCTTGGCGATATTGGCCGGCGGGTGGAAGTCATCAGCGTCGGCGAAGGGCACCCGCAGCCGCTGGGCCAGCGCTGCGCCGACCGTCGACTTCCCCGAACCGGACACCCCCATGACGACGATCGGTGGAGTCAGGCCTGCGACTACCCTGCTGTGCGCCATGCCACACAGAGTGCATCAATGATCATACGTTTGCAAGCAGTTCTTGACATGAGTCTGTTTTATTGGACTAGCTGTTAGGTATGACAGGATGTATCCGTGACGTCAGAGTCCGTGGTGAGCGAGTTGCACAGCAGTGTGTTGACCGCGCTCGGCGAGGGCATCGTCTCCGGGCGTTACCAGCCCGGCCAGGTTCTGACCCTCGACGGCGTCAGTGCCGAGCACGGCGTGTCCCGCTCCGTGGCCCGAGAAGCCATCCGAGTACTGGAATCCATGCGGATGGTCGCGCCCCGCAGGCGGGTGGGCATCACGATTCAACCGTCCACCAAATGGAATGTGTTCGATCCCAGGGTGATTCGCTGGCGGCTGGATGCCGGTGACCGTGCGGCGCAGTTGATGTCGTTGTCGGAGTTGCGCCGAGGGTTCGAGCCCGCCGCCGCAGCGCTCGCCGCCCGGCGCGCCGATCCGCATCAGTGCCGGATCATGGCGGCCGCCGTATCCGACATGGTGGTCCATGGCCGCTCCGGCGACTTGGAAGCATATCTATTGGCCGACAAAATCTTTCATCGCACGCTACTGGAAGCCAGTGGCAACGAGATGTTCCGGGCTCTCAACGACGTGGTCGGCGAGGTACTCGCGGGACGAACCCACCACGGCATGATGCCGACCCGGCCCAACCCGGCCGCGATCGAATTGCACGACGAGGTGGCGCGGGCGGTGCGACTGCGAGATGAGGTAGCAGCCGAGCGCGCGATGCGGGCCATCATCGACGAATCGGCGGTTGCGCTGGCTGAGGATCTGTCCCTCGGGCAGGGCTGAGATCAACCGGCGGGCTTGTAGTCGTAGTTGATCCGGTCTCCGTTGACATCGGTGACGGTCACGGTGAAGTCCTGGGTCTCCGGTCCGGCGACCACGGTGCAGGTGATGGAATTGCCGACCTTGCCCTCCAAGTCGTCGGTGCAGTCCGCAGAATCCGGCCGGCTCCCCAGCTGCGCCGCGAGCTGAGACAACAGCGAGTTCTCGACCTGCGCCTTGTCCAGCACGGGCAGCACGTTGAAGTACATCATCAGACCCTTGACCCTGGTGACGGCGACGGTCCGCTGCGAGGTCACGCCGCCGGCCGTGATCTCGCATTGCGTCTCGTCCCCCTTCTTACCGTCCAGACCGCCCTCACAATTGACCGAGTCGATCGTGACGTTGGGGGCGACCCTCTGGGATACCAGGTCGGCAACTTCCTTGTCGAGCTGGTCCTTCGACATCGCCGGCCTCATGTCGTAACTCACCGTGGTGCCCTCGACTTTGGTGGCGGTGACGATGAGGTCGAAGCTGTTCGTGCTGCTCATCACCACCTCACAGCGGGTGCTCTTGCCGACCTCACCCTGCAGATTCTCCTTGCAGGTCACCGTCTGCGGCTTCTTCTCGGCCTTCTCCAGGCGCTGGGAGATGTCCTTTTCGAGATCGGTTTTCGACACCGACAGGCCCCCGGTGCTGACATGGAACGAGCATCCGGCCAACGCCACACCGGCAAGGGCCGCCGCCAGCGCGGCGCCCAGCCGCGGAAGCACCATTGTCCGTTGCATCACGACCTCCCCGGGATAGCCATTCGCCAGGGTGCAAGATACCAAGCAACCCGTTGTGACGAGGGGTTCATCGGTGGTGGTTCACTACAGCAGTGAGCAGAACACCTGGGTTGGCGCGCCGTTTCTTCGACCGCTACGAACCCGTCCACGCCGTCACCTACTTCGCCCCGGGCGTACGGACCGTGCTGGACGCCATGGGGTTCGTCGGGTTCTGGCGGGGTTACTTCGCCGCTCGCTCCGCACCGCTGGGGCAGGTGCCGGCGGAAATGGTGACCGCGGTGTTCTACAACTTCTCCGCCGAACGGGTGCGCAAGGCGGTGCCGGCGATCTGGGAGGTCGCCACACCGGACGAGATGCTCCGGGTACGCCAGGAGACCGCGGTCGCCGCGCTGCGGGGCTACGGGTTGGCCGACGCGACGCCGGGCCTGGCCGAGGCCGCGGAACTGGCCGGGCGGGCGGCCCGCAACGCTCCGGTCGACGGCCGCCCACTGTTCGCGGCGAACCTCGCCCTTGCCTGGCCCGACAGTCCGCTGGCGAGCCTGTGGCATGCCACCACCCTGTTGCGCGAGCATCGCGGCGACGGTCATGTGGCGGTTCTGGTGAGCGAAGGCATCAGCGGCCGCGAATCCAACGTCTTGCACGTGGCCGCCGGAGCAGTGCCCGCCGATTTCATCAAGCGCAGCCGGGACTACTCCGACGAGGAATGGGACGGGTGCCTACATTCCCTCGGTGAGCGCGGATTGCTCACCTCCACGGGCACCCTCACCGACGCCGGCCGCGCGTTGAAGGACCATGTCGAGCTGCGGACCGACACCCTTGCACTGAGCGCGTTGAGCGCGCTCGACGATTCCGCGGTCGAGCGGTTGTTCGGAGTGCTCACGCCGATCACCCGCAAGGTCATCGCTGGCGGTGACCTTCCGGCGGCCACTCCGATGGCTCTGCGCCGGGACGAACTCGACGACGACTCCGCGCGGCTCTGATCGGCGACTCAGAGGTTGCGGTTCCACTCCACCCAGCCGACCCCACTTCTGCCGTCGGCGGTTTCGACAGCCACCCAGGCCCGCGGAAACTGGCTGATCTGGCCCTCTGGTCCGACCAACCGGACCGGCGCGTGGCCACGGATGTCGATCGTCGTCTGCACCGGGCCGGGCTCGTAGACAATGCTGGTGGTCAGCGGTAATCCGTTGTCGGCGAAGGTCGCATCGGCGGTGACAGCCGTGGTTTCGGTGACCGGTGCACCAGGGCGCTGGATGTAGCCGACGCTGACCGGTGACAGGCCGGGGATCCGGATGTCGACACCGTGCAGATGTGTGCCGTCCTCGAGGTGCAGCGCGCTCCAGACCCAGTCCATACTCCACCAATCCCGCACACCGTGGGAGTGGTCACGCTGACCCGGGACCGCCTCGAACTCGTAGGCCCGCCCGGCGATGGTGATAGTTCCGGTTATGGTGCAAGGGATTTCATATCGCGTGGTGATGCGATACGCGTAGGGTGCACCCACAGATGTCCAGGTGAGGTCCATCGCGAGGTCCACCGGCCGACCCGGCTCGTCGCGCAGTAGCGCCGATGGATCGTCGTATTCCTGTGCGGTGCCGTGGACTTCGACCCGGTAGGACTGCAGTGGCGTGATCGCACCGTGTCGCAGTTCGGCGCCGTCGGCCTCAGCCACCGACGGGTCGGCGGGCAACGGTGCCTCGAAGTTCAACAGCGCGACGGTCGGCATGTCGGGGCCGCACACCAGCGCGTTGATCCACGCGACGTTCTGGTTGGGCACCAGGCCGAGGCGGATCCAGCCGCCGATCCCCTGCGCCGGGTCGGCGAAATCCCAGTACCAGCTCTCGTTCCAGAGCGGCTCCTCACCGGGCTGGTGGGCGCCCTCATCGGCCGGGTCGGGAGTCAGCGCCGGCTGCGCCTCCGGCGCCGGCAGGACGTCAAGGGCGCCGGTGTCGAGCACATGACTGGTATGTCGCTCCAGCATCGTCAAGAACATCTGGTCACCGCGATCGGTGCGCTCGACAAGCATCGACGAGACCACGGCCATCATCACTCCCGCGAAGGTCTGGCGCCGCACTCCCTCCCGGACGTCGTCGAGGGTGAGCCCCGAATCAGGGCCGAGCCCCTGGTGATACGCGCGCAGCAGCTCGTCGTAGTGCGCCCGGCGGTCTTCGACGGCGACGGCGCAGCCAATGAAGTAGGCGACGTCCGTCATCGCCGGACCCCAGGTGACGGTCTGCCAGTCCACCACGGTGAGGTCGCGCCGGGAACCGGGGCGACCGAACAGCATGTTGTCCAGCCGGTAGTCGCCGTGCACCAGGCCTTTGATCCGGTCGGAAACCGACTCCGCGGCCAGGTATGCGTCGAAGCTCTCCACCAGGCGCTCGCACACCAGGCGCTGATCCGCGGTGATCGCATCGCCGTACCGGTCGGCGAACGCGGCGTAGAGCTGACCGATCATCGCCTGGTCGAGCGGTGCGGCCCGGTTGAGCCATTCCGCGTCGGCAAGACTCTGGCTGCCAATCACCGGAGCATGAAGGCGGCCCAGCTGGGTGAGCGCGAGTACGGCGTCATCGATTGTGGCGCCGCGGATTTCGTCCCCGACTTCGGCGGGAGCAGCGTCGTCGAGGAGCAGCGCGAAGACGCCCGTCTCGGGGTCGTAGGAGGTGTGATAGCACTCCGCGACCGGGCCACCGAGGCGCGGCGCGAGGTCGGAGTAGAACCGCACTTCCCGTTCATAGAGCCCCAGCGCAAGTCCCGTCTGCCTGCTCATCGGGTCGGTCGCCGCGACCTTCAGCACCACCGAGGCCGGTCCGTCACCACCGTCGGCGTAGCTCAGCCCGATCCGGTAGCACTCGCTCATCTGGCCGGTGCCGATGCGGTCGACGGTGAATCCGTTCACCGGGGCCCCGACGGCGGCGGCGAGCCACTCGGCGGTCAGATCGCTGGGACGCTCGATGACGGTGTCGTTGGTCTGCACGCGACCAACCTAGGACAGATTTGCCGTCCCACGAGGGGTTTTGCGGCCATTTCTTGACGGGTGTCAATTGAGGCCTGGCCAGGCTATCGACTGGCTAGCGAAAATCCTTCCCACGCCATCCGCCGATGAGGGTGCGGGTCGTATTCGACGCGGGTGTGCCGATCGAATACCAGCACCGCGCGCTCCGGATGGCTGTAGCGCGGCCAGTCCTCACTCGGCACGCCGGTGCGGCTGAAGTTGCGCCACCGGCTCTGCAATTGGTGGCTGACCTTGAGCGCCGAACGCCGGTCGATAGCCGCGGTCAATGCCGCCCCGAGCCGGGTTCGGTAGATGTCGAAGACTGCCAGCAGTTCGGTCGCATGAGTGGCGCCCAGCCCCGACCAGTGCAGGGTGCGCGGGGCGTAGTCGTAGCGGTAGACGTAGGTGGGCGCGTGCGCACTGTGCGCCTCCGCAATCTGCCAGGCGGCCGTGCCGAACGCGAAGTCGCCGCCGAGCTGTACGCACGCCTCGGGTCGCGGATACCCCGGGTACGCGGCGGTGATGCGTTCCCGCGCTTCGGGTTCGGCACTCGACAGGAGTCGTTCTATCGCCGACTCGGTGGTGGGCAACAATTTGAGGAACCGGGTGAACAGCTTGCCCTCGTCGGCATTGGTGCCGACGATGAGCGGCACCTTGTGGGCCGTGCCTCGTCGCATCGCGACGACCGGATCGTCGGGCAGGATGTCGTCGCCGAAGGTCGGTCCGAGCGAGAAGGCGCCGTCCATGTCGTCGAGGCTGCGCACCAGCAGGGTGTCCAGCGCATCGACCAGATCCCTGGGCCGAGCCCGCATCAGCGTCTCGGCCCCGTCATCGGCACCCGCCCCGAGCAGCGCGACGAACTTCCCGGCGATCTTCGCGGCGGTTTCCGGGCCGCTCACCAATCCGGACGCGGGACTTTCGGAAATGGCTTGGACGAAAAGACCTTCGGCCTCCGGAACAGCCAACAGGGTCGCCACGGCGTGTGCGCCGGCACTCTCACCGAAGATCGTCACGTTGTCGGGATCACCGCCGAACGCACCGATGTTGTCGCGCACCCACCGCAACGCCATGACGAGGTCACGCAGAAACAGGTTGCTGTCAATCGGGGTGTCCGGGGTCGACAGCGTCGACAAGTCGACACACCCGAGGGCGCCGAGCCGATAGTTCACCGACACATAGACGCAGCCACGGCGGGCCAACGCGGCGCCGTCGTAGATCGGGGTGGCCGAGCTGCCCATGAGGTAGCCACCACCGTGGACGAACACCATGACCGGCAGGGGCTCGTGGTCGGGTTCGGTGCCCGACCACTGCGGGGTGACGACATTGAGCGTCAAGCAGTCCTCGCCCATCGGCTGGTACTTGCCCACCCCCAACATCGTGTAGCGCCGCTGCTGCGGGGCACAGTTGGCGAAACCGTGGCAGTAGCGCACCCCACGCCAGGGTTGCGGGGGCTGCGGCGCCCGGAATCGCAGTGCCCCGACCGGTGGGCGAGCGTAGGGAATCGAACGCCACCTGTTCACCCCGTGACGGGTGAACCCCTCGACGACGCCGCTGGCCGTGGTGGCGCGGACGGTGTGTTCGTGCATCTCTCGACGGTAGCGAACATCTCGCGCCCCGACGTGCCTGACAACCCCGACGCCGTCGGACCGCTAGCCTGTCGGGATGCGGATCGCCGTGTTGCTCACCGCGTCGCTGCTGGTCGCGGGATGCTCCGGGTCGACAGGCAGCCAGGTGGGCCAAACCCAGCTGACGCCGATCACGCCGTCACGCACGGCAACCTCGCCGTCTGAGACGACGTCGACGACCTCGTCGACACCCGCGCCCACCGCCGGCATGCCGATCGCCGACGCGATCAAGTGGATCGAGGCCGCCCCACCGATCGATGCCAGCCAGTATCACATCGCTTTGCGCGGTGGGGTCACCACCGAGCTCGGCGAGGACGTGGCGTTCACGACGCCGGCGGGGACGACGTGCATGACCGACGCCAAGCATGGTTCCCCGGCGCTGGCCTGCCTCGTGGACCTGACCAACCCTCCGCCGCGGCCGCCGGATGCGTACGGTCAGTGGAAGGGCGGCTGGGTCGATTTCGACGGGGGCAGTGTCCAGGTCGGCTCGGCACACGGTGACCCGGGCCGTTTCGCGTACGGACAGGGCCGCTCACTGCCCTACGACACCTCGCTGTCGTTCGGCGATTACCGCTGTCGGACCGATACCAACGCCCTGTTCTGCGTGAACTACGCCCACCAGGCGGCGGTGCGCCTGAGCGCAGAAGGCGTCGACGCCTACGCGTGCGCGCGCCAGGTGACGCCGCCCGCGGGGATCGGAGAAGAGTACGTCTGCTAGTGCGCGTGCGCCGGATATGCGTGCACGACGGCGGTGTTCAATTTCGGGATGGCGTGAGTCAGTGCGTGCTCGGCGTGATGGGCGAGCTCGTGCGCCTGCCGAAGACTGAGCTGCGGGTCGACGTCTAGTTCGACGTCGGCGTCGAGGCGTAGACCGACCCAGCGCATCCGAACCCGTTGAACGCCAAGGACTCCAGGCTGAGCTTTCAGGGTGTGGTAGGCGGTGTCCACGAGAGCGGGATCGACGCTGTCCAGCAGTCGCGCGAAGACCTCACGCGCCGCGGCAACCAACACGGCGAGGATTGCCCCGGCGATGATCAGACCGATGATCGGGTCGGCGGCCGGAAAACCCAGAGCCACGCCGATCGCCCCGAGCACCACGGCCAGCGAGGTCAAACCGTCTGCGCGAGCATGCATTCCGTCGGCACGCAACGCCGCAGACCCGATCCGCTTGCCGACCCGGATCCGGTACACGGCGACGATCTCGTTGCCGACGAATCCGGCTAGTCCGGCAGCGGCCACCCAGCCCAGGTGCGACATGGGCACCGGGTGCAGCAGACGGTTCACCGCCTGCACGGCTGCGACGACCGCCGAGATCGCGATGACGCCCACCACGAACAGGCCGGCGAGATCCTCGGCACGACCGAGGCCATAGGTATAGCGGCGGGTCGCGGTGCGCCGGCTCAGCGAGAAGGCGATCCACAACGGTATCGCGGTCAGCGCGTCGGAGAAATTGTGGATCGTATCTGCCAACAGCGCAACGGATCCCGACGCAAGGACGATGACGATCTGGAGTGCTGCGGTGATGCCGAGCGCGACGAGGCTGATCTTGACCGCGCGGATCCCGGCGGCGCTGTCGCGCAAGGCATCGTCAATCCGGTCGGCATGGTCGTGGCTGTGATCGTGACCCATCAGGCGCTCCCCCGGCCCGGCAGTTCGTGCACACCCCGATGATGCGCGGGCGTCCCACCCGCAGCGTGCTCGGCGTTGTACACCGCATCGGTGACGAGTTGGCGGACGTGATCGTTCTCCAGCCGATAGAACACCTGAGTACCTTCTCGGCGGGTGCGCACCAGACGGGCCATTCGCAGCTTGGCCAGGTGCTGGGACACCGAAGGTGGCGGCTTGCCAACGCATTCAGCGAGGTCGTTGACGGCGAGTTCGCCGTCGATCAACGACCACAGCAGCTGAACGCGGGTCGCATCGGCCAGCATTCGGAACACTTCCACGACCAGATGAGCGTGGTCGTCAGCAAGCTGCCTATCTGCATTCATACGCAGATAGTAGCGGATGGAAGCACGGTGCGATTTCCTGTCGGCGGGTCGACGTAGTCTTTCGAACATGAGTTCGATTGATGCGGTGTTGGAGGCGCTCGACGACGCGGTCGAGGCCCTGGCCGCGGTCGATCTCGACGTGTTGTCGCCGCCGGAGCGGTTCGTGGTGTTGGAGCGGTTGGAGACCGCGCGGCGCCGCCAGGTCGCCGTCTCGCACGCCGTGGTGGCCCGGTTGGAGCGGTTCGAGGGCTGCCCACCACTGCCGATCACGCTGGCCGATGTGCTGCGCATCAGCCCCACCGACGCCCGCCGCCGCATCCGCGACGCCGCCCAGCTGGCACCCCGCACCACGCTGACCGGCGAACCGTTGCCCCCGCTGCTCCCCGACGCCGCGGCGGCGTGGCAAGCCGGGTTGTTGGACGGTGAGCACCTGGCGGTGATTGAGAAGTTCTTCCGCGACCTGCCCGACCACGTGCCGCCCGCCGAGGTCGAGAAAGCCGAACGCACGCTGGCCGAGCACGCGATCACCCTGCGCCCCGACCAGTTGGACAAAGTCGCCGCCCAGTTGGCTGTCCTGCTGAATCCGGACGGACTGTTCTCCGACGAAGACCGCGCCCGCAGGCGCAGCTTCACCTGGAAGGGCCGCCAACGCCCCGACGGCATGAGTGAAGCCACACTGGTCGCCGACCCCGAACTCCGCGCCGCTCGACGCCTGGTTCGCCAAATTCGCCGCCCCCGGGGTCTACAACCCAGCCGACGAAAATCCCACCACCACACCCACCGGCGAGGTCGCCGGCCGGGATGTCCGCAGTCACGGCCAACGCCAGCACGACGCCCTCAAAGCCCTGGTGCGCGGACAATTAGGTGATCCGACATTCGGCCAACACCACGGCCTACCCGTCACCGTCATCACCACCGTGCAGGACCTGCAGAACAAGACCGGCCACGCCGTCACCGCCGCCGGCACCCTGCTGCCCATCCCGGACCTCATCCGGATGGCCACCCACGCCTACCACTACCTCGCGCTCTTCGACGGGGTGAACGGACGCGCCCTGTGGCTGGGCCGCACCAAACGCATCGCCACCGCCGACCAACGCATCATGCTGCACGCCAAAGACCGTGGCTGCACCCGGCCCGGCTGCGACGCACCCGGCTACCACAGCGGCGCCCACCACGCCGCCCAAGACTGGAAAAACGGCGGCACCACCAACATCGACGACCTCACCCTGGCCTGCCACCCCGACAACGAACTCATCGAAACCGGCGGCTGGAAAACAAGGAAACTCGCAGGCGGCGACACCGAATGGATCCCACCACCCCCAACTCCCCATGCTGCGCGGCGGCATCAACGACTACCACCACCCCGAACGGTTGCTGAGTGACGACCGCCCACCCGACGGCGAAGACGGCGACGCCGCCTAGGTGAACTAGTTCGTCGCGCCTGCCAACACCCGAGCGATCCGCGCCGCCGACGCGGCGACGAGTGGCTGACAACGCTGCGCCAGCACGCGGTCGGAGGTGACGATTCCGATCGCCGCACGCGAACCGATCGTCGCCGCCACCGACAGCATCGGCGCGGCATAGTCACCGTGGCGTACCACCACTCGCCGACGGACCTTGTGCAATTCGCCCCACCACGCGGCGTCGGGCTCCCAACCGCGCACATGGCTCAATTCGGCGACAACGTCCTCCGGAGAGAGCCCGGCCAGCGCCGCCACACCGAGGGCCACCCGATGTGCGGGGATCCGCACGCCAACCGATGTCGGAACCTGACGCGCCGACGGCCCGCCCAATTTGTCCAGATGAACGATCTCGCCCCGGTCGAGCAGTCCCAGATGCACCACGGCGCCGGTGCGCAACTGCAGCTCGTGCAAAACAGGTGCCGCAACGGAACGCAGCCGGACATCCGCGCTGTCTCCCGCACCCCAGGCCGATGTGCGCGCCCCAAGCCGATAACCCCGACCGGAATGGGTCAGCCACTGCAACCGCACCAACTGATCCAGAATGCGATGTGTGGTCGACCGCGGCAGGTGTGCCCGCGCGGCGATCTGGTCCAGCGTCAGCCCTGCGGACGTGTCCTCAAAGGCATCGATGATGGCCGTGAACCGATCCAGCATCGATGCGGGAGCGGTGTCACTCAGGGCCGCGGTCATCAGCACTCCTGTCCGCCTGGCGAGAATTCGTTCTACCTCACCGTAGCGGTCCCGATGACCGGGACGCAAGCATTTGGCGGGTGTGGCGCCGGTTAGAACAGCACTGTGCGGATCGGACTGTCGACGCCGATGGTGATGCAGCTGCCCGGGGTATCCTCCGAGTGGGAGAACAACGCAGGAGTCGCCGACCTGGCGCACATCGCACACACCGCCGACGAACTCGGCTTCGACCATCTCACCTGCGCCGAACACATCGCCGTGCCCGTCGACGAAGGCGCCCAGCGCGGCCTGACCTACTGGGATCCGCTGTCGACGTTCGGATTCCTGGCCGCCCACACCAGCCGAATCTCGTTGACCACGTCAGTGATCGTGCTCGGCTACCACCATCCTCTGGAAATCGCCAAGCGCTTCGGCACGCTGGACCGGCTCAGCGAGGGCCGGCTGGTGCTCGGCGTCGGCGTCGGCTCGCTGGCCGAGGAATTCGATCTACTCGGCGCGACCTTCGATGGCCGCGGCGAACGTGCCGATGACGCCATCCGGGCCCTGCGCGCATCGCTGTCCACCACGAGGCCCGCCTACCAGGGCAGCCACTATCAGTTCGGCGGCTTCGCGGTGCAGCCCTGCGCCGTGCAGCCGCGGGTGCCGATCTGGGTCGGCGGGCGCACACTGCGCTCACTGCGCCGCGCGGTCCGCCTGGCCGACGGCTGGATCCCGTTCGGCCTGAACACTGCCGAGATCGAGGCGATGTTGAGCGCCGTCGACGCACCGCCGGGCTTCGACATCGTACTGTCCACCGGCCACGCGGTCGATCCGGTTGCCGAGCCTACGCGAACCACCAAGCGTCTCAGAGCATTACACGACGCCGGCGCCACCGCCATCACAGCGTCGGTGACCGCCGACTCCCCCGCCCACTACTGCGATCAGCTCGCCGCCCTTCGGGAACTGGCCGACGAGTTGTAGAGAGGAGACCGCCGTGAGTGACACCTTGGAGCGACTCGAGAGACGCCTGCGCGTGCTCGAGGATGAGCGCGACATCGCCCGGCTCATCGCCTCGTACGGGCCACTGGTCGACTCGGGCGAGCCTGACGCCGTCGCCGCGCTCTGGGCCGTGGACGGCGGCTACGACACCGGCGACTGGACGATGTCCAGCCGCGACGACATCGCCGCGATGGTCCGTTCCGACGAGCACCGGGGATTGATCGCCCGCGGCTGCTGCCATTTCTTCGGGCCGCCCGCGGTGACGGTCGACGGCGACGAGGCCGTCGCCATCTGCCAGTCCATGCTGCTGGTGCGGCGAGAGTCGCACGGCTACAACGTAGCCCGCGCCGGCGTGCATCTCATCCGGCTGCGCCGCGCCGGCCACGGCTGGGAGATCGTCGAGCGCACCGCCCGCCAGCTCGACGGCAGCGGTGCGGCCGACGAGCTCATCGCGACGGGATTGGCCGCCCGATGACCGGAGCACTGGACGGCAAGGTCGCGCTGATCACCGGGGCCGGCGCGGGAATCGGGGCGGGAATAGCCCGCCGATTCGCCGATGAGGGCGCCCGGGTGCTGGTCGCCGAATTCGACCCCGCCAACGGCTCGGCCGTTGCCGACGAGATCGGCGGGCTGTTCGTCGGCACCGATGTATCGCACCACGATCAGGTCGAAAATGCGGTCGCCACAGCTGTTTCCGAATTCGGAGCGATCGACATCCTGGTGAACAACGCCTGGGGCGGCGGGGCCATCGGGCGGGTGGAGAACAAGACCGACGACGAGCTGGCCCACGGCTTCGCGGTGGGGTACTACGGCCCGTTCTGGGCGATGCGCGCGGCCTTCGCCCACATGAAAGAGCGCGGCTGGGGCCGGGTGATCAACATGTGCAGCCTCAACGGCGTCAACGCCCACATCGGATCGCTGGAGTACAACTCGGCCAAGGAGGCATTGCGGACGCTGACCCGCACCGCCGCGCGCGAATGGGCGCCGACCGGAGTGACCGTCAACGCCATCTGTCCCGCGGCCAAAAGCCAAGCCTTCCTGGCCGTTACCGCTGGGCATCCCGAGATCGAGGCGATCGCCGACGCCGCCAACCCGATGGGCCGGATGGGCGATCCCTACGAGGACATCGCCCCCGTCGCGGTGTTCCTGGCCAGCGAGGGTTCGCGCTATCTCACCGGAAACACGCTGTTCGTCGACGGCGGCAGCCACATCAACGGTGTGGCGTGGGCACCCGACCTGGGACCGTAGTCAGCGCAGCGGCAGACCGGTGAGCCGCCGTGCGATCACCAGCCGCTGAATCTCGCTGGTGCCCTCGAAGATCGTGAAGATCTTCGCGTCGCGGTGCATCCGCTCCACCGGGTAGTCGCGGGTGTAGCCGTTGCCGCCGAGGATCTGGATCGCCTCGTCGGTGACATACACCGCGGTCTCGCTGGCGTGCAGCTTGGCCATCGAGCCCTCGGCCGAGGTGAACGGCTTGTTGTTGCGCTGCATCCAGCCGGCCCGCCAGATCAACAGCCGGGAGGCGTCGATACGGCTCTTCATGTCGGCCAGCTTGAAGCCGACGGCCTGAAAGTCGCCGATCTTCCGGCCGAATTGCTCACGCTCACAAGCATATTCGAGAGCGTACTCGTAGGCGGCCCGGGCCACCCCGAGCGCCATCGCGCCGACGGCGGGTCGGGTGCGCTCGAAGGTCGCCATCGCAGCCTGACCGGACGTGCTCCGCCCTTCCCGGGCCTTGGCGATCCGCTGCTCGAAACGCTCCATCCCACCCAGGATCAGGTTGCCCGGCAGGCGCACGTTGTCCAGCACCACCTCGGCGGTGTGCGACGCGCGGATGCCGTGCTTCTTGAACTTCTGCCCCTGGGAGAACCCGGGCGTGTTCGGCGGAATGATGAAGGTGGCCTGCCCCCTGGTGCCCAGATCGGGATGGACCGAGGCGACCACGATGTGGACGTTGGCGATGCCCCCGTTGGTGGCCCAGGTCTTCGTGCCGTCCAGCACCCATTCGTCGGTGGCCTGCTCGTAGCGGGCGCGCGTGCGTACCGAGCCGACATCCGAGCCGGCGCCCGGCTCAGAGGAGCAGAACGCGGCCAGCAACGGATCGCCGGGCGTGCCGAACATCTCGGGCAGCCACTGCCCGATCTGCTCCGGGGTGCCGTTGGCGGCCAGCGCGGCCGCGGCCAACCCGGTGCCCAGGATCGACAAACCGATACCCGCGTCGCCCCAGAACATCTCCTCGAACACGGTCAGCATGCCGATGCCGGAGGGTTCGGCGGACATCTCGGCGAAGAGTTCCGGGGTGTAGAGGCCGACCTTGGCGGCCTCCTGAATCAGCGGCCAGGGGGTTTCCTCGCGCTCGTCCCATTCGGCGGCCGCGGGACGCACCACATCGGCGGCGAACTGGTGCACCCAGTCGCGGACGTGGGCAACGTCTTCTGGCACATCAAGGGCGAAAGTCATAACGGTGTGGCTCCGAATCAAGTCGTACCGCGTCGGCCGGCATCGGGTGAGGACGACCAGACTGCAGTCGGCGGTCAAGCTCGTATAGTGAACGACTGTACACCGAAAGTCGGCGGATCCGACCTGCGATATGCGTCACACAACGTGAACGCACCTCAGGCGGGTTGCGTCACGAAATCGATGAGTTCCTCGACCCGTCCGATCAGCGCCGGCTCCAGGTCGGTCCAGTCCCGCACCGAGGAGCGGATGCGCTGCCAGGCCCGGGCGATATCGGCCTGATCTCGGTGGGGCCAGCCCAGCGCCGCGCAGATCCCGTGCTTCCATTCGACGTTGCGCGGCACCGATGGCCATTCCTTCAGACCCACCCGCTCGGGTTTGACGGCCTGCCAGATGTCGACATAGGGATGGCCCACCACCAGCGTGTGCTCTCCGCCCAGACCACGCCGGACCGCCTCAGCGATCCGCGCCTCCTTGGAGCCGGCCACCAGGTGGTCGACCAGGACGCCGAGGCGCCGCCCGGGGGCGGGCCGAAACGACTCGACGATGCCGGCCAGGTCATCGACCCCGCCGAGATACTCCACGACGACGCCCTCGACCCGAAGGTCCTCTCCCCATACCTGTTCGACGAGTTCGGCGTCGTGGCGTCCTTCGACGTAGATACGGCTGGCCAGCGCCACCTTGGCCCGAGCGTCGGCCACCTTCACCGACCCTGATTTGGTGCGCTGCGCGCCGGGGGGCGTGGACCGGCGCGGCCCGGTCAGGATCACCGGATTGCCCTCGAACAGGAAGCCGGGGCCGAGCGGGAACACCCGCCGCCGGCCCCGACGATCCTCCAGCTCGACCCGGTTGCCCTCGACACCCACGACGGCGCCGACGAAACCCGACTGCGGATCCTCGACGACCATTCCCAGCTCGACGGCCTGTTCCGTCGAGCGAACCCGGCGCGAATGGTGCGGATTGTTGGCCAGTACGTCGGCGCCATAGCGATCAGCCACCCGGCGATCGTAGGGGCCGACACAGGCGAATGCGCCCTTGGCGCGCGGGGCGTCGACATATCCTCTCGGCAACGGAAAGGGCTCGATGGTTCTCAAAGTTGCGGTGCCGCCCGACTCGATGAGCGGCGACGTCGCCGAGGGTTATGGGAAAGTCGCCGACGCGTTCCGGGCGAATCTGGCCTCCGGCAAGGAGATCGGCTCGGCCGTGGCCGTCTACCGGGACGGCGTCAAGGTCGTCGACCTCTGGGGCGGCTACCGCAACGGGCTGACGAAGGCGCCGTGGCGGCCCGACACCATGGTGAACATGTTCTCGACGACGAAGGGCATCACCGCGCTGACCTTCGCCGTGGCGGTGTCCCGCGGCCTGCTGTCCTACGACGCGAAAGTTGCCGACTACTGGCCGGAATTCGCGCAAGCCGGCAAGGATGAGGTGACGGTGCGCCAGTTGTTGGCCCACCAGGCAGGCTTGTCGGCACTGGCACCCAAACCGACACTGCACGACGTTGCCAACCCGGCCCTGCTCGCACCCATGCTTGCCGCCCAAGCACCGGCATGGCGGCCCGGCACCCGGCACGGCTATCACGCAATCACCTTGGGCTGGTACCAGTCCGAGCTGATCCGCCGGACCGACCCGGCGGGGCGCACGGTGGGCCGATTTCTCGCCGAGGAGATCGCCACACCGCTCGGACTGGATCTGCACATCGGACTGCCCGACGCCGTGAGCCGCGAACGGGTCGCCGCGCTGCACAGCTGGAAACGGGTCGAGACGCTGCTTCACCTCAAGGAGATGCCGGCCGGGTTCCTGGCCGCGGCACTCAATCCCGTCGGGCTCGCCGCCCGGAGCACCGCCCTCCCTCAGGGTGTGGACCCGTTCGCCGGCGACTACAACCGCGACGCGGTGCGTGCCGTCGAGATGCCCTCGAGCAACGGCATCGGCACCGCCAGGGCAGTCGCTGCGCTCTACGGGAGCGCGGCGACGGGTGGTTCCGAGATCGGGCTCAGCGCCGCAACTCTGGCAGCGCTCGCGGCGCCACCGATCCCGCCCAGCAAGGGTCTGCGCGACAAAGTCCTCAATGTCGACACCGTGTTCTCACTGGGCTTCGCCAAACCGCTTCCCCAACTCAGCTTCGGCTCCAGCGACAAGGCCTTCGGCACACCGGGTTTCGGAGGATCATTCGGGTTCGCCGACCCCGATACCGGGGTGGGATTCGCTTATGTCATGAACAGACTGGGGTTCCACCTGTACAGCGACCCCCGAGAACTCGCGCTGCGCCAGGCGTTGTTCCGCGACGTGCTCGAGGTTCGTCCGCAGTCGTAGCGATCACACAATCGGTATTTGACTTGAAGCGCTTCAAGTTATGATCTATGCCAACCACACCCGTGACCAGGGATCTGAGCATCCAGGAGGTGTCCCGCCAGACCGGGCTGGCCGAGTCGGCGCTGCGTTACTACGAGCGGATCGGGCTCATCCATCCGGTGCCCCACGACGCCAGCAGCGGTCATCGCCGGTACCCGCCTGATCTGGTGGCCGCTGTCGAAGCCCTGAGTTGTCTGCGCAGTACCGGGATGAGCGTGCACGACATGCGTGCCTATACCGACAATTTGCGCCGAGGCGCGCCGGCGGCCGCCGACCAATACCAACTGTTCGCCGCTCACGCCCAGCGCCTGGCCGACGACATCGCCCGGCTCCGGCTGCGTCAGCGCTACGTCGCCGCCAAGGCGCGGATGTGGGCGGCGCGCGTGAATGGCGATGTGGCCGCCGAGCAAGATGTCAGCGGCGAGGTCATGGCGCTGGCCGAGCAACTGCTGCCCGAGGAGAAAGCCCGTGCCTGACGCCCCACAGGTGCTGGTCACCGGCGGCTCGGGGTTCATCGCAGGCCACCTGATCGCGCAACTGATCGCCGATGACTACCGGGTCCGGACAACTGTACGAAAACTCGACCGCGAGAGGCACATCCGCGCAATCCTGCCCGGCACCGACGGCGGTCGGCTCCAGGTTGTCGTCGCCGATCTCACCACCGATGACGGCTGGCCCGACGCGGTACGCGGCTGCTCCTTCGTTCAACACGTCGCATCCCCGTTCCCGGCACGCCGGCCGGACAACGAGGACGACATCATCGTTCCCGCGCGCGACGGCACACTCCGGGTGTTGCGGGCGGCCACCGAAGCCGGGGTGCGCCGTGTGGTGATCACCTCATCGTTCGCGGCGATCGGCTACAGCCGGAAAACCTCGGGAACAGCCTTCGATGAAACCGATTGGACCGACGCCAGCGATCCGGTGAGCCCCTACGTGAAATCCAAGACCCTGGCCGAGCGGGCAGCATGGCAGTTCGCGGCCCGGTCGGGCACGCCCGAACTGGCAGTGGTGAACCCCGTCGGCGTATTCGGCCCGGTGCTGGGTGGCGACATGTCGACGTCTGTACGCATCATCGACGGCCTGCTGCACGGCCGGCCGCCCGTGCTGCCACGCGCGTCGTTCGCCGTCGTCGACGTCCGTGACGTCGCCGACCTTCTTCTGCGCGCGATGACCAACCCCCTCGCCGCCGGACAGCGGTACCTCGCCGCGGCGGACCAACCGGTGGCGCTGCCGGAGATCGCCGCCATCCTCCGTGCCGGGCTGGGTCCTGGTGCCGCCGATGTACCCCGCCGCGAAGTGCCCGACTGGGTAATACACGCCGCCGCCCGGCTGGTCCCGTCGCTACGCGAATTTACCGGCCTGCTCGGCGAGCCGAAGACACTGACCAGCGCCAAGGCCGTCACGCAGCTCGGCTGGCAGCCGCGCCCGGTCGCCGACACCGTCGTCGCGACAGCCCAGAGCCTGCTGCGGCTTGCCGCGGCTGCTACTGGCCGCTGACGGCCGCGTCCGCGTTGGCCGGCGCGGAGGTGACCTCGTCGATGACGGTGTGGATGAAGCGCATCTTCTCCAGGACCGGTACGGGCAGCACGAACGGGTAGAGATCATCCTTTCCCATCGACCGGTTCACCATGTTCAGCGACCAGGCCAGCGGCAGCCATATATCGATGATCGTGTCGAATCCACTGGGGCCCAGCTGCTTTCGGTCGAACGTCGCGTTCGCCGGCACGAAACCGAATGCCGCAGCGGTGTCCAGGGTGTCGCGGATGTGCAGGTAGTGCGCAAACGTCTCGGCCCAGTCCTCCGCTGGATGCATCGTGGCATAGGAGGAGACATAGCTCCTGGCCCAGCCCGGCGGCGCACCCTCGCTGTAGTGCCGGTCCAGCGCAGCCTGGTAGTCGGCGTCGGGATCGCCGAACAGTTCGCGAAATGCGGGCAGGTACTTCGGCGATGACTCGATCAGCCGGTAGAAGTAGTAGTGGCCGACCTCATGGCGAAAATGGCCCAGCAGAGTGCGATACGGCTCGTCCATCTCGACGCGCAACTGCTCACGGTGCACGTCGTCACCCTCGGCGAGATCCAAGGTGATCAACCCGTTGTCGTGGCCGGTGAACACTTGCTCGGTCGCACTGGACAATAGGTCGAAGGCCAGCCCGTACTGCGGATCCTCGTCGCGGCCGACGATGGGCAGCTTGAGTTCGGACAATTCGGCAATCAGCCGGCGTTTGGCCTTCTCCGCGTCCGCGAACGCCGCCATGGCCACGGCGTCGGCATCGCTAGGCCTGGTGCGCGTCAGCACACACGACCGGCACAACCTTCGGATCGGTGCCACCTCGACCAGCCAATTGCATTCGGCTGCGTGAAGATTGGCGCACAGTTGGTATTGGCTGGCATCAACGGCCCCGCCATGCTCACTGTCCTCGCCCGAGGCGATCACCATGAACGCCTTGTCCTGCAGGGAGAATCCCAGCCTGCTTCCGCAGGACAGGCAGACCGAGTTCTCGAACGCCAGGTGCTGGCCGCAATTGGGGCAGATGAAATCACGCATGCAGTACACCGCCCTCGAACGGCTCGACGTCGACGGCCACGTCGATCTCGCTGTGCTCTGAGTCGGTGTAGATGATGCCGCGCAGCGGCGGCACGTCGGCATAGTCTCGCCCCCAGCCGACGACGATGTAGCGCTCGTCCACCAGTTGGTCGTTGGTGGGATCGAAAGCAAGCCACTTGTTCTGTGGGGTCCACACCGCGGGCCACGCGTGCGTGGCGTCGACGCCCACCATTCGTTCCTTTCCCGGCGGCGGGTCGGTGGCGAGGTATCCCGACACGTAGCTCGCCGCCAATCCGTTTGCACGCAGGCAGGCGATTGCCAGCCGGGCGAAGTCCTGGCATACCCCTTCTCGCGCCGACAAAACCTCGTCCACCTGCGTCGAGACGGTGGTGGAACCGGACCGATAGGTGAAATCGGAGAAGATCCGGGCGTTGAGATCGGCCACGACCTCGATGAGCAAGGACCCGGGAACGAAACTCGGCGCGGCGTACTCCCGGACCGCGTCGGTGATTTCCGGCGGCTGCAGATCCAGGGTGAACTCGGTGGCCAGCGCCCCCTCGACGCCGACCGGGCGGGCGTCTTCCCACGGGGCCAGCGCCGAGCCGGTGTCGTAGAGCCCCGGCGGTGGGGGGTCCACCTCGACGACCGCCGAGCTGGTTACCGTCAGCGCGCGATGACGCTGCGTGACATGGAAATACGAGCTGACGTTGCCGTAGGCGTCGCGACTGGTGGAACTGTCCGCCGGCTCGGGGTTGACGACGAGCTGATGGGACAGGCAGCGCTGCCGGCCGGAGTCCCGCGGGGTGAGGAATCCGCGACCGTACGAACTGGTCACCACATCGGAGTACTTGTACATCGTGGTGTGACTGACTCGATAGGTCCGCCCGCCCGGCGACTGCATCGGACCCTCGGAGAAGTTGCTCACCGCACGGTCCGGCGTTCATCGGGGCCCCATAGGGGCTGCATTCCCCCGGGCAGCGACAGCTGAGTGGCGGTGATGACGGTGGACAGCTCCCGCAGCCCGTCATGCACCGCGGTGAGCAGGCCACGTAGTTCGGTGCGTTCCCCGTCCGGACCCGCAGCCTCGAGCTCGGCCGGGTCCAGCCTGCGTAACCGGGTGCCGATCTCCTCGGCGAGTCGTTCGGGGCGCGACGAACCCGAGGCGCCGGGCAGCGTGCGCAGATTGGAGCGCACCCGCTCCATCTGGTAGATCAGCGATCGCGGGTTCTCGGCGTCGAACAGGACCAAGTCGGCCACAGCCGTCACACTAACCTGGCCCAACGTGCGCCGACGGTAGATGACCGAGGACTCACAGGCCACCAGCGCGGACTCGGTCACCGTCTGCTCCGGCTCGGGTTCACGAACCGTTGTCATGGTGGCCCGCAACAACGCCGAGGACCACAGACCACGCTCGATCCGCTTGCCGGTGTCCATCAGCGCCCAGCCGACATCGTGCACCATCGACTCGGCCGCCACCCCGGCCAGCGCCAGCATGCCCGACAGCGTCGCTGCATGTGCGGCCGACATCAACGCGTCGCCACGGATCTGGGACTCCGGCGGTCTGGCCGAAAGGCTCAGGACGGCCCGCTCCACCGAGGAGAGCACCATCCAGGTGTCGTTGGACATCTGGTCGCGCACCCCGCGCACCGCCAGCCCGAGCCGCTCCACCGACTGCGCCAGAGAACCCGGCCGGCGTCGGTCGGCGGTCAGCGCCCACAGCGTGGTCGGCGCCACGGCGATCATCTCGGCCGAGTCGCCGTCGGCCCCGGTGTCGGTGCCGGTGAGTTCACCGAGTGCGGTGAGCAGCACCGGAACACATTCGCTGGCATCGGTGTACTGCCGGTGCCGGTACTCGTGATAGCGCTCGCGCGTCACGGTCAGCAGGCGGGCCATCTGCTCCGCACGTTCGGCGTAGCGGCCCATCCAGAACAGGTCGGACAGCACGCGGGGTGAACTGACCGCGCGGGTGCCGCTGGGCCGCAGCGGCCGCAACCGCGGCGGCAGCTCGACCGACGGCGCCGTCACCTCGGCCGTGGCCCTGGTCGACGGAAGCACCCAGATATCCTTGGCCGCAACGGTATTCAGTTTGTAGGCGGCCGCACCGGGCGCCATCACGCAGCCCAGCCCGCCGACCATGGGTGCATAGCCGCCGCGCTGTGACACGGTGAACAGCCGCATCCCGACCGCGGCCGCCGACAGCCCGTTGGGAAAATGGTCGGTCGGCGCCGTCGAGAACTGAGGCAGTTCCTGGCCAACCCACTGCCACGGAGCCTTCTCGATGCGGCCGGCCAGATCCGCGCGCTGGTTGGCTGACAACGCCGGCCCGACGTACGTCCGGCCGCCGACCACGGATTTGATCAATAGCGATGACAGTGCGGCCAGCAGATGCGAGCGCTCCTGGTCGATTCCGCCCCAGTACATCGGCGGCGAAGCCAGTTGCGGGGTCTCCCCCAGCAGCAGTTCGGCCATTTCGGGCAGAAATCGCATCAGCCCGGGGCTTTCCAGGATCCCACTGCCCAGCGTGTTCACCACGGTAACCGCACCGCGGCGTTGGACCTCCACCAATCCGACCACTCCGAGCCGGGAATCCGGCCGCAGGTCCAGCGGGTCGGCGAATGCGGAATCCACGCGGCGCAAGACGACGTCGACCCGCTTGAGAGTGCCCAGCGACCGCATCCACAGCTTGCCGTCCCGGACCACCAGATCGGCGCTCTCGACCAACGGGAACCCCAGCACCGACGCCAGATAGGCCTGGTCGAACGCGGTTTCGGAATGGCTGCCCGGGCTCAACACGACCACCACCGGGTCCTCGGCGCCCTCGGGAGCCGCGTTGACCAGCGCCGATCGCAAGGCCTGGGCGAACGGTGAGGTGGCGCGCGGGCCGATCTGCTCATAGACGTCGGGGATGGTGTGGGCAACGACGCGCCGGTCGGCCAGGGCGTATCCGGCGCCCGACGGCGCCTGGGTCCAGTCGGCATTGACCCGGAACGAGCCGTCGGCCGCCCGGCTGACGTCGCATCCGTGCATGAACAACTGGTGGCGTGCCGGCACCTCGATGCCGCGCACGGCACGGATGTAGCCCGGGTGGGCGAACAGCAGCCGCGGCGGCAACACCCCACTGGTGATGGCGAGCTGTGGGCCGTACAGATCGGACAGGATCGCGTCGAGCAGCCGGGACCGCTGCACCAGGCCCGCTTCCAGGATCTCCCAGTCTGTCGGCGATACCAGCAGCGGCAAAGAGTCAAGGTGCCACGGGCCGGGCATCTCCCCGCCCTGCCCGTTTGTGACGGTTTCGCCGTTGCGGTCGATCTGGAGGTAGGTGATGCCGTCGTTGTCGACCAGGCTGCCGACCACTGCCCGCATTTCGTCCAGGCCGGCGCGCCCGCGTTCGCCGATCAGGTCCGCGAGCTCCTGCCAGGCCGGCCGGATGTCTCCGCTGGCGTCGACGAACTCGTCGTATCCGGTCGCCCCGACTACCCCGGACCCGCTGCCCGCCCGCAGGTCGAACAACATTTCCTGGGCTCGGGCAGCCCGGTAGGCGGCGAGCAGACGGTCCGGGTCGTGACGGGGCTGACCGATGTCAGAACCGGCGGCCGACAACGACACCGACCCACCTCCTGACTGTTGACGTACCTGCTAAAACCTACGGAGCATTCCGTCCCGGACGGCGCCCGGGTCGGCCTCACCCATCAGTTCTGCAGCACGGTACGCACTCGGCGCAGGTCGAGGATCCCCGCCGCGCCGACATCGGTGGATTGCCGGGCCTGCTTCTCCCGGATGTCCGCGACGTCGACCTTGCCCGGCGTGAACCCGGTGGCCTCGAAACGCCGGCCGCGACGCGACTCGGCCTCCACGGCGTTGACCGGCGGACTGTCGTAGGCGCGGCCACCCGGATGCGAGACGTGGTAGGTGCACCCGCCGCGGGAGGTCCCGGTGGCCATGTCCACCAGCTCGAATCGCAACGGGCCGTCCACGGTGATCGTGGGGTGTAGCGCGCTCGGCGGCTGCCACGCGCGGTAGCGCACCCCACCGACCTGGACATCGGGGTTGTCGGTAGCCAGCATCGGGATCGGGTAGCCGTTGCAGGTCAGCACGTGACGCTGGCGGTCGGCACCGATCGCGCGGACCTGGATCCGCTCCACCGAGGAGTCGACGTAGCGTGCGGTGCCGGTGCCGGTGGATTCCTCACCCAGGGTGTTCCACGGTTCGATGGCGCCGCGCAGTTCGATCTCCACGTGGTCGAACACCGCGGTGCCCACCCGCGGGAACCGGAACTCGGTGAACGGGTCCAGCCAGCTGGTGTCGAAGTTGATGTCATGCGCACGCAGGTCAGCGCATACATCGGCGATGTCGTGGATGATGTAGTGCGGCAACAGGTATCGCCCGTGCAGGTTGAGCCCATGGCGGATCAGCGGCGCCCGCAACGGCTGGTCCCAGAACCGGGCCACCAGGGCGCGCACCAGCAGCGACTGCACCATCGCCATCTGGAAGTGCGGCGGCATCTCGAAACCGCGCAGCTCCAGCAGGCCCAGTCGGCCGCGGGCGTTGTCGGGGCTGTAGAGCTTGTCGATGCAGAATTCGGCGCGGTGGGTGTTGCCGGTGATATCGGTGAGCAGGTGGCGCAGGGCGCGGTCGGTGACCCACGGAGCGAAGCTTGCTGAGCGACCGGGTCCGCGCTTCGAGTCCTGCGGCCCCGCGGTAAGCCGGGCGATCTCGGCGAAGGCGATCTCGAGTTCGTACAACGCCTCCGACCGGCCCTCGTCAACTCGGGGGGCCTGCGACGTCGTGCCGATGAAACGACCGGCGAACAAATACGACAACGCCGGGTGCCGCTGCCAGTACGTCAGCAGTGACACCAGCAGATCGGGCCTGCGCAGCAGCGGCGAGTCGGCCGGGGTGATACCGCCGAGGGTGATGTGGTTGCCTCCGCCGGTGCCGCCGTGGGTTCCGTCGACGTCGAACGACTCGGTCGACAACCGGGCCAGGCGGGCCTCCTCGTAGAGGGTCTGCAGCTGCTCACGCTGTTCGGCGAAGCTCTTGCTCGGCGCCACGTTGACTTCGATGACACCGGGGTCCGGCGTGATCGACATCGACTCCAGCCGCGCGTCCGACGGCGGGCCGTAGCCCTCGATCACCACCGCGCAGCCGACCTTCGCCGCCGCCGACTCCACCCTGGCGATCAGATCGACGAAGTGTTCCAGCGCCTCGGTCGGCGGGACGAAAACGTATAGAAAGCCGTCGCGCACCTCGGCCACCATGGCGGTGGTGGGTGCGCTGTCGGCCTCCTCCAGCGCCGCATCGGCGCTCTCGCGATCGACGGGCAGTGTTCTGGACCCGCTGGCGATCGGGTCGGCGTGCACGGCCGGTCGCGGCGGGTGCCAGCTGATCGAGCCCAGCGGCAGCCGCAAGCCGGCCGGCGAGTCGCCTTCCAGCAGCACGACTCGGCCCCGGCGCAGCCGCCAGTCGGCACTGGCCCAGCCCGCGTCGTCCTCGCGGCGGTGCAGGGGCAACAGGTAGGCCGCCGGATCGACCACCGACTCCTCCAGGCGGGCCAGCAGATCCGAGCGCGCGGCCGGGGTGTCGGTTTCCAGATCCTCGTCGGGACCGACCGGATCACCGGATGGCATGCGGACTGCCTGGGCCAGCCGGCTCAGCGGATCCTCGTAGACCGGCCGCACCTGGGTGGCCGGCAGGCCGAGACCGTCGGCGATCTCCGCCAGCAGCTGCTGGGCGGCACCGGGCTCCACCTCGTCGTGCTCGGCGCCCCACGGGTCGGCCAACAGTGCCGGATCGTTCCACAACGGCTGGCCGTCGCGGCGCCAATGGATTCCGATCTGCCAACGGGGCAACGGTTCTCCGGGATACCACTTGCCCTGGCTGCGCTGCACCAATCCGGTCGGCGCCCACACCGCCTTGAGCCGCGCGGTCAGCGCCGAGGCCCGTTCGCGCTTGTGCGGGCCGTCGGCCGCGGTGATCCACTCGTCGTCGACCTGGTTGTCCACCGAAACGAAGGTCGGCTCGCCGCCGATGGTCAGCCGCACATCCCCATCGGCCAGCCGCTGGTCGAGGCGAGCGCCCAGGTCGTTGATGGCCGCCCACGCGGCATCGGTGTAGGGCAGCGTGACGCGGGGATCCTCATGGACGCGGGTGACGATGTTGGCGAAATCCAGCGTCGCCTCGGCCACTCCGGTGGTGCCGGTGATCGGCGCCGCCGACGACGGATGCGGGGTGGCCGCCAGCGGGATGTGTCCCTCGCCGGCGAACAATCCCGAGGTGGGGTCCAGCCCGATCCAGCCGGCGCCCGGGATGTACACCTCGGTCCAGGCGTGCAGATCGGTGAAGTCGGCGGCGGGCCCGGAGGGACCGTCGAGGGCTTCGACGTCGGAGGTCAGTTGCACCAGGTAGCCGGATACGAACCGGGCGGCCAGGCCGAGCTCGCGAAAGATCGACACCAGCAGCCACGCGGAGTCGCGGCAGGAGCCGATCCCGCTCTGCAGGGTGAAATCCGGCGTCTGAACACCGGGTTCCATCCGCACGCTGTAGCCGACGTCGTTGTTGACGGCCCGGTTCAGCGCGACGAGGAAATCGATGGTCCTGGTACCGGGCTCGACCACGAAATCACGCACCCAGGACCGCACCAGATCGCCGGGCCCCGAGCCTTCCTCGGCTTCGTCGACGGGCCGCAGGTAGGGCTCCAGGTCATCCTTGAGCGCCTTGGGATAGGCGAACGGGAACGTCTCCGCGTAGTCCTCGATGAAGAAGTCGAACGGGTTGATCACCTTCAGGTCGGCGATCAGCCCGACCTTGATGGTCAGTTGCCGGGTCCGGGACGGGAAGACCAGCCGGGCCAGGAAGTTGCCGAACGCGTCCTGCTGCCAGTTGACGAAGTGGTCGGCGGGCTCGACCTCCAGCGAGTAGGCCTCGATGGGTGTGCGGGAGTGCGGTGCCGGCCGCAGCCGGACGACGTGCGGATGCACCTCCACCAACCGGTCGAAGGTGTAGCTGGTGCGGTGCTCCAGCGCCACTTTGATACCCATAGGGCGCAATCCCACCACATGCCACACCGACGCGCAGACCGCACGCCCGTTCTCAGCGGCAATCTTCTTTAGCTACGCCTTCCCCCGTTGGGAAGCACGTCAGACTGCGCGTGTGTAGGCCGGATGGGGAAAGCGGGCGGCGTACTGGGACTCGTCGTCGTGGACGTGGGCGCTGCGCTCGCAGCGGGCGTCGGAGTCGGTGTGTACGTCGGAGTCGGGGTGTACGTCGGAGTCGGGGTCTGCGCCGGCGTGGTGATCGTGAACGGAACCGTCGGCGGCGCGGCGGTGGTAGGAGGCGGCGTCACAACAGCGGGCCCTGGAGCGAGCCGTGGAGCCTCCACGTTGACCGGTGTGCTGGTCGGCTCGGGATAGACCGAATCCTCCTGGGGCGGGCTCGGTTGATAGCGCAGCGTCGCAATCGCGAGACCGGCCACCACCATGCCAAGTATCGTCACCACGATTCCGCGAAGCGATAGGTGTTGCTTCATGTTCGCGACGCTCGTCAACCACCCCACGGTAGGTAGACACTAGTCGGTCCGCCGGAGCCTGGTCTGATGGCCGCGCCGGGTCGCAGTCTGCTTCCCGGCCCGATCGCCCCCAGATGCAGCACACCAGAAGCCAGTGCGGCAGGGGTGCGACAATCGCGGATGTGGATCGGCCCGAACCGCGCTGGATACCCGCCGCGCTACGGCCCTGGCTGCAGATGCGCTGGGTCCAGGCCGGGCTGGTGATCGCACTGTTCGCGCTTCTCGGCGTGGTCTTCATGCTGACCTCCGACCGCAAGGACTCCGCGTACTGGGCCGGCTACGCCGACGGGCAGCGCTGGGTCGACGCCGGCGGCTACCGGGCCCACGACGAGTCGATCGCCAGATATTGCGCCGTTCAGGCCACCCACCAGGCCACCAGCTACGAACGTGGCTGTATCGACGGGGCCCACAACGCCATGCACTGAATCTCTTTGGCTAAGACTGGGATTCGGCGGCGGTCGGCTGGGTTTTCTCCGACGCGGGTGATGGCCACGGACTCGGCACCGGACGCTTGCGCACCCGCTGCGGCCACCAGAACCAGCGCCCCAACAGCGCGGCGATCGACGGCGTCATGAACGACCGGATCACCAGGGTGTCCACCAACAGACCCATGCCGATCGTCGTGCCGACCTGCGCCAGGATCGTCAACTCGCTGAACGCCATGGCCGCCATCGTCACCGCGAACACCAGCCCCGCCGACGTGACGACCGAGCCGCTACCACCCATCGCCCGGATGATGCCGGTGCTCAGACCGGCACCGATCTCCTCCTTGAGTCGGGCCACCAGAAGCAGGTTGTAGTCCGATCCGACCGCGAGCAGGATGATGACCGACATCACCAGCACCATCCAGTGCAGGGGCCGGCCGATCAAGTCCTGCCAGATCAGTACCGACAAGCCGAACGACGTGCCCAGCGACAGCAGGACCGTGCCCACGATCACCGCGGCGGCCACCACAGCGCGGGTGATGATCAGCATGATGATGAAGATCAGGCACAGCGCCGCGACGCCGGCGATCATCAGGTCGTAGTCGGCACTGTCCTGCATGTCCTTGTAGCTGGCCGCGGTGCCGGCGAGGTAGATCTTGGAGCCCTCCAGCGGGGTGCCCTTGATGGCTTCGAACGCCGCGTTCTTGATCGGGTCGACGTGGCTGAGGCCTTCCGGCGACATCGGGTCACCCTCGTGAGAGATGATGAACCGCACCGCTTTACCGTCCGGCGACAAGAACATCTTCATGCCGCGCTTGAAGTCCGGATTGTCGAACGCCTCCGGCGGCAGATAGAACGAATCGTCGTTCTTGGCTTCGTCGAACGCCTTGCCCATCGCGCTCTGATTTTCCTGCATGGCCGCGATCTGGTCCTGCTGGCCGGCCTGGGTGCTCTGCAGGGTCAGCTGCATGGTCCGCATGGACTTCATCGTCTCGATCATCGGCGGCATCAGCATGCGCATCTGAGACGTGAGCAGGTCCAGTTTGTGCAGGTCGGGAACCAGGTTCTGGAAGTCGTCGGTCATCGTGTCGATACCGTCGAGGGTGTCGAACACCGACCGCAGCGACCAGCACACCGGGATGTCGAAGCAGTGCGGTTCCCAGTAGAAGTAGTTGCGGATGGGCCGGAAGAAGTCGTCGAAATCCGCGATGTGGTTGCGCAACGTCTGGATATCGGCCAGCGTCAGGTCCATCTTGCCGACCATGCTGTGGGTGACCGCGTTGAGCTGACCCATCAGGTCGTACATCTGCGTCATCGTGTTGATGGACACCTGCATGTCCTCGCCCATTTTCAGCATGTCCTTCATGCGGTCCTGCATGTAGGACTGGTTGAGCGTCTGCGTGGTGCCCTGCATACCCAGCAGGAACGGGATCGAGCTGTGCTCGATCGGGGTGCCCAGCGGCCTGGTGATGGTCTGCACCCGCCCGATCCCCGGCGTGTGGAAGATGGCCTTGGCGACCCGGTCGATCACCAGGAAGTCCGCGGAGTTGCGCAGGTCGTGATCGCTTTGCAGCATCAACAACTCGGGGCTCAGACGAGCCGCCGGGAAATGACGCTCGGCGGCCGCGAAGCCTTCGCTGGCCGGGATGTCCGGCGGCAGGTAGTGCCGGTCGTTGTAGTCGGTGCGGTAGCCGGGCAGGGCGAGCAAACCGATCAGGCAGACGAAGGTCGTCGCGACCAGGATCGGTCCGGGCCAGCGCACGACGGCTGTGCCGATGCGCCGCCAGAACCGCTCGCGGGAGGCACGCTTGGGCTCCAACAGTCCGAAATGGCTGGCGACGGTGACGACGGAGGGTCCGAGGGTCAGCGCAGCGGCCACCACCACCGTCATGCCGACGAACAGCGGGATGCCCATCGAGTTGAACATCGGGCTGCGAGTGAAGTGCAGGCAGGCCAACGCGCCAGCGATGGTCATGCCCGACCCGAGGATCACGTGGCCGGTGCCGTGGTACATCTCGTAGTACGCCGACTCCTTGTCGGCGCCCTTACTTCGAGCCTCCTGGTAGCGCCCGAACAGGAAGATCACGTAGTCGGTGCCGGCCGCGATCGCCACCATGACGAGCAGGTTGACCGCGAACGTCGACAGCCCGATCAGGTGGTAGTTACCCAGGAAGGCGACTACGCCTCGGGCGGCGGCCAACTCGAGGAACACCATGAACAGCGCGAGCAGGACAGTGACGATCGAGCGGTAAACGAACAGCAGCATCACGGTGATGACGCCGAACGTCAGACTGGTGATGATCTTGAGGCTTCGGTCACCGGCGATGTGGGTGTCGTTGATCAGTGCTGATGGTCCGGTGACATACGCCTTGACGCCCGGCGGCGCAGGCACGCTCTCGACGATCTGCTTGGCCGCCTCAACCGACTCGTTGGCCAGGCCCTCGCCCATGTTGCCGGCGAGGTAGACCTGCACGTAAGCGGATTTACCGTCGGCACTCTGCGAACCCGCGGCGGTCAGCGGGTCGCTCCAGAAGTCCTGGATGTGCTCGACGTGCGTCTTGTCGGTTTCGAGCTTCTTGACGATCTCGTTGTAGTACTGGTGCGCGGCATCGCCGAGGGGCTGGTCGCCCTCCAGCACGATCATCACCGACGTGTTGGAGTCGAACTCCTGGAAGGTTTTGCCGATCGTGTTCATCGCGATCGTCGCCGGCGCGTCGGCGGCCGACATCGGCACCGACTGCTGCTCGCCGACCACCTCGACCTGCGGCACCACCACGTTGGTGACGACCGTGAGCGCCAGCCAGCCCAGGATGATGGGGACCGACAGCCACCGGATCCAGTGCGCGAGATGCGGGCGGTTTCCGTGCTCGTCGACCTGCGGCTTCTCGCCCTTGTTCAGGGTGATCATGCGGATTTGACTAGGCAGAATGTCTGGGCGTTCACCCCGGTCGAGGTCTTTTCGTCCTTGAGTTCACCGTTGACCAGGATCCGGCAGCCGATGGTGTCACTGTCGCCCTGGGCGACGATGTTGGCCGAGGCAGCCGGCGCGGTGGTGGTCAAGGTCAATGACCACGGGAGGGTGACGTCCCGCGCGATCTGCGGCGTGGCGTCCAGGTCGAGGTAGTTGATGGTCGCGACGGTTCCCGGCGGGCCGTAGATCTCATACACCACCGTCTTCGGGTTGAACGGCTTGGTGTCATTGGCCAGGCCGCTGCCCGGGCGGGTGAGTTCGGTCTTGCCGAACACGCCGTGCAGACGAAACACGCCGAACGCGGCGACCGCGACGACGATCAGGATCACGATGGGCAACCACGCCTTGCGCAGCAGTTTCATCGGGCCGCCGCGCCGTTTGGCGCGCTGGGCGCCGGGCTGGGATTCCTGCTGCACCGGGCCCGTCTGGGTGTCGTCGGGCGCCGACTCGCCCGCTGAGGTGTAGGTCCGACTTTCAAGAGTCACGACCCGCCCCCCTTCTGGCTTCGCAGTTCAGCCTGTCGATTCACCGCGGCTGCATTTAGCACCGCTACATAGTAGGACTAACGGACTTTGTCATCCTAACCCGGGTGATGAGCGTCATGGGTCACGAAGAGTTCGGGCCGGGGTCACAGCGACGCCGTTACTCCATGGTGGCGGTGAGCCCGAAATCGTCGAGCACCTGGCCCACCGTGGCCTTCAGCTGGTCTTTGCTGTTCGGCCCGCCGGGCCGCCACGCCGACACCGTGAGAGTCACTTTCCCGTTCACCTGACCGGACGCCAAGAACAGCGTCCCGCCGAGCCGGTCCAGGATATCGGCAGTGACCCTGGACTCGAGCTGCCGCAAGACGAGGAACTCGGCGTCGGTGCCGTCGGGCCGGTTTACCGCGACATCCAGTTTCCCGAGATTGGAACAACCGACCGGGGCCCCGGCGCCCAGGGCCATCCCCTCGAGCCGGCGCACCAAACCCGCCGGAATCAATGGCGCCAGCGCCACCGGCCCCAGCAGTTCGAAGCGGGCCTCGGACAACGCCGACAGGCTTCTCTTCAATTCGGCGCGAACCGCACGCAGGCTCGTTGTGACGTCGGACGGGTCGACCGTCAGCGTCATCCCGGTCAGCGCATTGGCCCGGGTATCGCCTTCGGTGCGCTCGCTGACCGGGAACTGCAACCTGACCATGCCGGCGCCGTCGACCCGGCCCATGGTTTGCCCCAGTTTGGCGGCAATCCCCGCGAACAGCGAATTACTGGTTCCGCCAAGGCTTTCCATCCGGGCCTGCCACTGTCCCTCGTCGATGAAGGCAGCCAGCGCCGGCACGGTGACCAGCGCCGCGCCGTCGAGCTTCGCCGGCCGCGCGGCCGACCGCCCGAGCGAGGAGGTCATCTCGGTGCGGTTGTTCCCGGCCAACCGCACCGCGGCGACGACAGCCTTGGCGAAGTCCGGTACCGCACGCAGGATCTCGGCGGTGTCCTCGCGCAGCGCGCGGCCGCGGGTACGTGCGTTCGGCTCGGGGTAGCCCAGCTCCCACGTCTCGCCACGGGCAGCCTGTTTGATCGCCAGGGTGATCGCGAGGCCGTCGCAGATCGAGTGCGAGGCCACCAGCGTGATCGCCGCCCCACCCTCGGTGAGCGGTTGCATCGCCAACCGCCAGGATGGGCCGCCCTCCGGGTCGATCGGAATGCGCAGCTGCTCGTCGAACCAGTCCATCACCTCCGCGCGCGGGCGGGCCGTTGCGGCGATGTCGACGTCGGCAGGCCCTCGCCAGGTCACCCAGTGGTCGCGACCGAACGGCAGCGGCGATCGCTCGATCCGGCGCCCCAGCAAGCCGTGACCGAGGTTGTGGTGGAACCGGCGCAGGGCGTCGAGATCGACCGGATGTTCATAGATCCAGCCGTATTGGGCGAGCGGTCCACGCCCCAACGCCCGCAGGCCCATAAACGATCCCTGGTCGATATACGCCAACGTGGAGTCCACACCCGCACTGTACGGGGCGGCCGTCTCACTCCGAGGTAGCCGCGGGACTTCCCTTTCGCCTGATTTCCACACCGAGTTCGGCTGGCGGGACGAGATGCCCATCAGTGCAACGGATCTCGACCGTCGCATCGGCACCGCACCCGAGGTGCACCAGCCGCAACCGGCTGTCGTTGTCCAGGTGGCGGCGACCCCACTCGAACATCGACCAGACCACCGGCATCAGATCGGTGCCGGCATCGGTGAGCACGTACTCGTCGCGGGCTCGCTGCCCCGGCTCCCGATAGGGGCGCCTGGTCAGCAGTCCGGCTTCAACGAGTTCGGCCAACCGCGCCGAGGTGGCCGCCTTCGTGATGCCGACCCGGCGGGCGAAATCGTCGAACCGGGTGGTGCCGTAGTAGGCCTCACGCAGGATCAGCATCGCCGACTTGGTCCCGATGACCGCCATGGTCTTCTCGATCGGACATTTGCCGACCGCGGACCAGGCATCGCGGTCGGCCAGGGGGCCCTGCAGCACTGTCACGTAAGTCACTCCATTTCTGAGTTGTTTTCACTATACCCAGGTGTTATAGCTGGGTATATAACCCAATACTCAGCGGCGAGTTCAGGAGGACAACATGGCCGGTTTCTCAGGGCGGGACGCCGTCATCGTTTCAGCGGTGCGCACCCCGATCGGCAAGGGCAAGCCCGGCGGCGCACTGCACGGGGTGCTGCCCGCCGATCTACTGGCCCACAGCCTGTCCGAGCTGGTGGCGCGCACCGGGGTCGATCCCGCCGACGTCGATGACGTCATCGCCGGCGCAGTGACACAGGTCGGCGACCAGGCGGTCAACATCGCCCGCAACGCGCTGCTGGGCGCGGGTTTCCCTGAGTCGGTGCCCGGCGCGACAGTGGACCGCCAGTGCGGCAGCAGCCAGCAGGCGATCTCGTTCGCCGCCCAGGGGGTCATCGCCGGCGCCTATGACGTGGTGATCGCGGCGGGTGTGGAGTCGATGAGCCGGGTGCCGATGGGGTCGTCGGTGCTGCCGGGCAGCGATCCGTTCGGCACCCGCTTCGCCCAGCGCTACGACGAGGGGCTGGTACCCCAGGGGATCAGCGCCGAGCTGATCGCCGCACGATGGGGGCTGTCGCGTGCCGAGCTCGACGAGTTCTCCGCGGCCAGCCACGAGAAGGCGGCCGGGGCGACCAAGGACGGGCTGTTCGACAACGAACTGGCGCCCATCGCCGGGCTGCAGACCGACGAGATCATCCGTCCCGGCACCACGATCGACACGCTGGCCGACCTGCGGCCCGCGTTCTACAACGAGGCCGTGGCGGCGCGCTTCCCCCAGATCAACTGGGAGATCACGCCGGGCAACTCATCACCGCTGTCCGACGGCAGCGCCGCGGTGCTGATCACCTCATCGGAGGTGGCCCGTCAGCACGGTTGGCGACCGCTGGCCCGCATCCACACCACCACGGTGGTGGGCTCCGACCCGCTGTACATGCTGACCGGGGTCATCCCGGCTACCGAGAAGGTGCTGGCCCGGGCCGGCCTGTCGCTGGCTGATATCGACCTGTTCGAGGTGAACGAGGCGTTCGCCCCGGTGGTGTTGGCATGGGCCCGCGACACCGGTGCCGATCTGGGCAAGACCAACGTCAACGGCGGCGCGATCGCCATCGGGCACCCGTTGGGCGCCAGCGGCGCGCGGATCATGACCACGCTGGTCAATGCGTTGGAGCAACGCGGCGGGCGCTACGGCCTGCAGACCATGTGCGAGGGCGGCGGCATGGCCAACGCCACCATCATCGAACGGCTGTGATCTAGGGATTTCGGCGCGATTTCCGCCGCCCAGCGGCGGTTTCCGCGCCGAAATCGCTCAGGGACGGGTCAGTTCGAACAGTGGGATGACTCGGCTGGTCTTTGCCTGGTATTCACCGAACCCGGGCGCCTCCGCCACGATCTTCGGGTAGGCCGCGTCCCGTTCCTCGCGCGAGAACTCGCGGGCGACGACGTCGTAGGCATCCGTGCCGATCTCGATGTGCGCCCGCGGGTTGGCCCGCAGGTTGTGCACCCAATCGGGATTGGTGTCCGCGCCGGCCTTCGAGCCGATGATGATCAACTTGCCGTCGACGTTGAAGTAGGCCAGCGGCGCCAGCCGCTGCTGGCCGGACTTCGCCCCGGTGGTGTTCAGCAGCAACAACGGCCGGCCCTCGAACGGCCCGCCGACGACGCCGGCGTTGGCCCGGAACTCCTCGACGATGTTCTTGTTGAAATCGTTCATATACGCACTGTCAGGCGATGTCATGGCTGGTCCAGCTTCTCGGGCTTGAAATCTATTCCGGATTCCTTGCGCTGCTGGGCGGTGATCGGCGCGGGCGCGTCGGTCAGCGGGTCGACCCCGCCGCCGGACTTCGGAAACGCGATCACCTCACGGATCGAGTCGGCGCCGAACAACAGCGCGGTGATACGGTCCCACCCGAACGCGATGCCGCCATGCGGGGGCGCACCAAACGTGAACGCGTCCAACAGGAATCCGAACTTCTCGGTCGCCTCGGCATGGTCGATCCCCATCACGGCGAACACTTTCTCCTGGACATCGCGGCGGTGTATGCGGATCGAGCCACCACCGATCTCGTGCCCGTTGCAGACGATGTCGTAGGCGTCGGCGAGCACCGCGCCCGGATCGGTATCCACCGAATCCCGGTACTCCGGCTTGGGCGCGGTGAACGCGTGGTGCACCGCGGTCCACGCCCCGGATCCGACCGCGACATCGCCGGCGGCGGTGGCGTCACCGGCCGGCTCGAACAGCGGTGGGTCGACGATCCAGGTGAACGCCCACGCGTTCGGATCGATCATGTCCAGTCGCCGGGCGATCTCACCGCGTGCCGCGCCCAGCAGCGCCCGCGACGCCTTGGCCCCGCCGGCCGCGAAGAACACGCAGTCCCCAGGATTGGCGCCGACGTGGGCGGCCAGGCCGTCGCGCTCAGCCTCGGACAGGTTCTTGGCCACCGGGCCCGTCAGCTCCCCGTCCTCGCCGACCAGCACATAAGCCAGGCCCTTGGCGCCGCGCTGCTTGGCCCACTCCTGCCAGCCGTCCAGGGTGCGCCGCGGTTGCGACGCGCCGCCCGGCATCACCACGGCCCCGACATAGTCGGCCTGGAACACCCGGAACGGGGTGTCCTTGAAATAGTCGGTGCACTCGACGAGCTCCAGGCCGAAACGCAGATCCGGCTTGTCCGAGCCGTAGAGCCGCATCGCATCGGCATAGCTCATCCGTGGAATCGGCCGCGGCACTTGGTATCCGATCAACGCCCACAACGCGGCCAGGATCTCCTCGGCGACGGCGATGACGTCGTCGGAGTCGACGAAGCTCATCTCCATGTCGAGCTGGGTGAACTCCGGCTGGCGGTCGGCGCGGAAATCCTCGTCGCGGTAGCAGCGCGCGATCTGGTAGTAGCGCTCCATGCCCGCGACCATCAGCAACTGCTTGAACAGCTGCGGGCTTTGCGGCAGCGCGTAGAACGAGCCGGGCTGCAGCCGGGCGGGGACCAGGAAGTCGCGCGCACCCTCGGGAGTCGAGCGGGTCAGCGTCGGGGTTTCGATCTCGACGAAGTCGTGGCCGGCCAGCACCGAACGCGCCGCGGCATTCGCCTTCGAGCGCAGCCGGATCGCGTCACCGGGACCGCCCTCGCGACGCATGTCGAGATAGCGGAACTTCAGCCGCGCTTCCTCGCCGGCCTGCTCGTCGAGTTGGAAGGGCAGCGCGGCGCTCTCCCCCAACACCGTCAGCGACGTCGCGTTGACCTCGATCTCGCCGGTGGGAATCTCGGCGTTCGCGTTGCCCTCCGGACGGATTTCGACCACGCCGTCGACGGCGATGCAGAACTCGGCGCGTAACCGGTGCGCCTGGGCCAGCACGTCCGCGTCCCGGAACACCACCTGCGAAACCCCCGACCCGTCGCGCAGGTCGATGAAGATGACGCCACCGTGGTCGCGCCGACGCGCCACCCAGCCGGCCAGCGTGACCGTCCGTCCGGCATCGGCGGCCCGCAACGTACCGGCGGCGTGACTGCGCAGCACTCAAACTCCCTGGGTATAGAGGATCGGAAATTGGCGGGATCAGTCTATGAGGTGGACCCGACCAGACATTCGTCACCTCGGTGTATGGTCAGCGCGGAGGTAGCCCCATGACCACGATGTATCCCTGCGAGCGCGTCGATGTGAACTGGATCAAGACCGCGCCGTTCCGCTTCTCCAACAGCGTGGACCTCGCGATCACGCCCGAACAGCTCTTCGACGTCCTGTCCGATGCCGGATCCTGGCCGCAATGGGCCAAGGTCATCACCAACGTCACCTGGACCAGCCCGCAGCCCTACGGTGTGGGCACCACCCGCACCGTCGACATGCTCGGCGGGCTGGTCGGCGACGAGGAGTTCCTGGCCTGGGAGCCCTTCACGTACCTGGCCTTTCGCTTCAACACCTGCTCGAACAAAGTGGTGGCCGCCTTCGCCGAGGAATACCGCGTGGTGGAAACACCGGGCGGCTGCCGGCTGACCTGGACGCTGGCGCAGAAAGCGAACGGCCCGGCGCGCTGGGGACTGGTGCTGGGCGGGCCGCTGATGAACCTGTCGTTCAAGTGGTTTCTTGCCAACCTGCGCCGCTACACCGACAAGCGGTATCGAACTCAGTAGATCCCGACCCAGGCCTCGCGGCGCCGGGAGTCGGGATCGTCGACGGTGACATCGCGGCTGGAGCGGATGACCCGGGTGCGCCGCCGGGCGGTGTCATAGCGCGGCCAGTCGTCGAGCACCCCCTGGGTGGCGAAGTTCAGCCAGGTGCGCTGCATGCGTCGGCCCACCGCGGGGAGCACGCGCCGGCCCAGCGGGTGCAGCTTGCGGCCCAGATACGACCCGTAGCTGTGCTGGATGTGCACGATCTCGCTGCCGTGGGTGGCGCCGAGCCCCAGCATCCGCAGGGTCCAGGTGGTGTGGTCGAACCGGTAGACATGGGTGATCGCATGCGGGCTGTAGGCGTCGGTGAAGGCCCACGTCGGTGCCCCGAACATGACATCGGAACCCACCGCGATCTGGGCCCGTCGCCGCGGGTAGTCGGGGTAGCCGGCCAGCACCCGGTCGCGTGCGTCCGAAGCCACCCGGTCGAAGTACCCGTCGATCGACTCTTGGGTGGTCGGCAGCATCGGCGGCTTGGACCAGGCGAACATCGACGCCTCGTGGCTGTTGGTCCCGATGATCAGCGGCACCGGATTGACCTCACCGGCCCGCGCCGCGTCGATCGGATGCCGAGGCAACAGGTCTACCCCGTAGGTGAGCCCGTATGCGAGCGTTGGGGAGGTCTGCGCGCTGCGCCGCTGGATCTCCCCCGCCGCGCGGCGCAACACCCGTTGCGGCAGAACCGGGAAGGCGGCGGGGTCGGCGCCGACGACGTCGACGAACTCGTGTGCTCGGCGGGCGCGCGTGTCACGGTCGGCGATCAACGGCAACGCCGGGCTCTGGGCGATCGCCCGGGCGAACAAGCCCTCGCCGGCCGGGCTGGCCAGCAACGCCAGCACCGAGGTGGCCCCGGCCGACTCACCGAAAATGGTGACCTGCTGCGGGTCCCCGCCGAACGCGGCGATGTTGTCCTGCACCCAGCGTAGGGCCGCGATCTGGTCCCGCAGGCACAGATTGTCGGCGAAACCGGCGCCGAGGTCGCCGAGCTCGAACCCGCCGAACACGCCGAGCCGATAGGTCACATTGACCACCACGACGTTTCCGTTGGCGGCCAGCCGCGAGCCGTTGTACATCTGCAATTGTCCGGCGCCGTAGACGAAAGCACCGCCGGGGATCCAGACCATGACGGGCAGCGGCACGTCGGTCTCGGGCGCCCAGACGGTCAGCGTCAGGCAGGCCTCGTCGCGGATCTTGGGATCGTCACGCCCGCCGCCGACGAACGAACGGCCCTGCGGCGGCACGGGTCCGTACTCGATCGCGTCGCGCACACCCGACCACGGCTGCACCGGGATCGGCGCCCGGAACCGGCGCTCTCCGACGGGCTGCTCGGCGTAGGGAATGCCGCGCCAGACCCGGACACCGTGTTCGGTGGTGCCACACACGGCCCCAAGGGAGGTGTGAACCACGGTCGACGAATCCGCGACGACGGTCACGAGTGAATCGTAGTGTGGCAAGCTGAGCCTCGCGGGTTACCTGCGCCGAAGTGTCGATCTCGAGGAGTGGTCATGACCTTCAACGAAGGTATGCAGATCGACACCAGCACCACCTCTACCGGCGGCGGCCACGGGCGCGGCATCGCCATCGGCGGCGGCCTCGGCGGCCTGGTGGTGGTGTTGCTGGCGGTGTTCCTCGGGGTCGACCCGAGCCAGGTGCTCCCCCAGCAACCAGGGCTGCCGCCGGGTGCCGAGCAGTCCTCGGGCTACGACCTGAGCAAGTGCAAGACCGGCGCCGACGCTAACACCTACGTCGAATGTCGGGTGGTGGCCACCGGCAATTCCGTGGATGGCGTGTGGGAGAACCTGCTCAAGGGCTACACCCGCCCCAACATGGTGTTGTTCAAGGGACAGGTGCAGACCGGCTGCGGCCCGGCGACCAGCGATGTCGGGCCATTCTACTGCCCGGTGGATAAGACGGCCTATTTCGACACCGACTTCTTTCAGGTTCTCAAGACCCAATTCGGTTCCAGCGGTGGACCATTGGCGCAGGAGTACGTGGTGGCCCACGAGTACGGCCACCATGTGCAAGATCTGCTGGGCGTGCTGGGCCGCGCCCAGTCGGGCGCACAGGGCGCGGGCGGGGCCGGCGTGCGCACCGAGTTGCAGGCCGACTGCTATGCCGGGGTGTGGGCGCACTACGCCGCGATCACCAAACAACCCGGCACCGACGTGACATATCTGGAACCGTTGACCGATAGGGACATTGCCGATGCGCTGTCGGCCGCGGCGTCGGTGGGTGACGACCGGATCCAGAAGCAGGCGACCGGGCGGGTCAACCCCGAGCAGTGGACTCATGGTTCGTCGGCCGAGCGCCAGAAGTGGTTCACCACCGGCTACCAGACCGGCGACCCCAATCAGTGCGACACCTTCAAGGCCAGGGATCTGGGCTAGGCGGGCAGTTCGGCAGTCATCGAGACGCGCTCGGCGTCGAAGCTGAAGTAGCCTGCGATCGGCGATGTTTCGGGCAACGGATCGCCATAGCTCCAAGCGACGTCCTCGACACCACCTGCCGCCCAGTACGTCGCGTACCCTTTGTAATTGCAGTAGCTCGAGGTCGCCGTCCGGTGCATCAGGTCGGTCCGCACGTGCGTCGGTGCTACATAAAGCCTTGGCGCCAAAGCAGTCTCGAATACGATCACGGTGTCGTCGGTATCCACCAAGACACTGCCGCCGACTTCCACGCGCAACCGCCGCCGGGTGGGCCGGCAGTCCACCCGGTGATACGGGTTGGGCGGGTAGTGCACCAGGACCCGCCCCTCCTCCAGCCAGGTATCGACCGCGTCCCACGGCACCCGTACGTAACCCGGTGCGGCGCCTTCGGGTTCGGTTGGCAGATCGGCGGTTTCACCGACCGGGAAGACGTAGCTCAGCGGCGCGCCGGCGCGGTGGACCATCAGCGCGTTCTCGGTGTCGATGACGCACTGCCCACCGCGCAACGCCTGCACCCGACGCGGGTGGGGCTCGACGTAGACGATCGGGTCGGCCACCGGTACCGAAAACCAGCCGGCCCGGTCCGGGCCGAGTGGGCCGCGTCCGGCGACCAGGCTCATCGGAGCTAGATCCGGGCTTCGGCGGCGATGGCGCTGTCGGTGGTCCGCAGGGGGCGGATCAACGCGTCCTGGGTGAACGACGCGATCAGCTCGCCTTCCTCGGTGTGGACCGCCCCGCGGATGTAGGACATACCGGCGCCGACCTGAGTGCTCTCGTGGGTGTAGAGCAACCAGCCGGTCCAGGTGACCGGCTCGTGGAAACTCACCGTGACCGTCATCGGCGCGGTCGACACGGTGAAGTGCGACTGCGCGGTGCCGATGCCGGCATGGGCGCGCATGGTCGTCGAGATGCCCAGATGCCCGGTGAAGTAGGCGATCAATGCCTTGGCCAGGTCGTCGCGGGTGGGGATGGGCTCGTAGTGCAGCCACGCGAAGACCTCGGGCGGACCCACCTCGTCGGGACTGTTGATGTCGACCACGTCGACGAGCTTGACCTGCCGGCCTTCCATCGGCATTTCGCAGACGTTGGCCGCATCCGGTCCGGCCACCTCCGGGCGTGGCAACTGGTGGCGGATCACATCGGGCGTCGGCACGTCGGCGAGCACCGTGAACGTCATACAACGCTTGTCGTTCTGCGAGGCGGTGACGATCGCACTGGCCATCGACCGGCCCTCGGAGACGACGTCGAAGTCGAGCACCACCGGCGGTCCGACCAGCACGGCGCGGGCGAACACACTGTGCACCGAACGAATCGACTTGCCCTCGAAGCGCTTTGCCGCCGCGACGATCACCTGAGCGAGCACCTGGGTACCCTCGACGACCTGCCGCTCGTCGGTATCGGCGATGCCGGTCGGGGCGATGAACCGGTCCTGGCCGTCGGCCTGGACGTCGAAGAGATCGAGCAGGCGCGCCACTGTCCAGTGGTTCTGGCCGGGATCCCCGGAATTCGAAGACATCTGTTCCCTCACCTCGTCGCGTTCCAAGACGGTAACGTCATTCTCGTCACTGTAACCCGACCGATAAGCTGACCCGATGGCCAAGGCCAACGAACGATCTCCGGGCGCGCTGAGCGCCGATCCGGACTCCCGGGAGAGCCGCTTCATGCGATCGGCCCTGTCGATCCTCGCCGAGACCGGCCGCACCGACTTCACCGTGCTGGAGGTCGTCGAGCGGTCGAAGACCTCGCTGCGGTCGTTCTACCAGCACTTCACCACCAAGGACGAGCTGCTGCTGGCGCTGATCGACACGATCATGGCCGAGTCCACCAAGCGGTGGCGCAAACAGACCCAGGACCTGCCCGCCGGCGAGGCGATGCGCGTGCTGATCGACCGGATCTGCACGCCGGCCGAATCCACCAAGCAGGACAGCATCAACCGCGGCCTGACCTACTACAACGACCACCTCGCCGAGACCCTGCCGCGGGAGTATTCCCGCGTGCTGTCGCCGCTGCACCAGCTGATCGGCGAGATCCTCGAACGCGGGATCGCCGAGGGGACGTTCCGGTCGGACCTGCAGTCCGAGACCACCGCCGCGCTTATCATGCAGGCGGTGCTCGGGGCGATGCGGCTGCGCCGCCTGGGCGCCGAACTCAACGGCGTGCCCATCGACGGCGCGCACATTTACGACTTCTGCGTGCGCGGCCTGCTTCCGTAGCCACTCCATACTGTTTGCGCAGCTAGAGACCCTCTTTTCGACGGATGTGTATACCCGGCTATTCGCGTGGTAACGTCATTACCGCTACCGACAAATCAGACTCTCTGGAGGCGGACATGCCATCGCGCGAGCTCCCCTACCCCGTGTTCGACGCGGACAATCACTTCTACGAGCCCAAGGAAGCGCTGACGCAATTCCTGCCGGACACCCGCAAAGGCGTCATCGACTACATCGACGTCCACGGGCGCACCAAGATCGTGGTGCGTAACCACATCAGCGACTACATCCCCAACCCCACCTTCGAGGTCGTCGCCCGGCCCGGTGCCCAGGAGGAGTACTTCCGGCATGGCAGCGGCGGCAAGAGCTACCGCGAGGTGATGGGCAAGCCGATGAAGGCCATCCCCGCCTTCCGCAACCCGGAGGCCCGCATCGAGGTGCTCGACGGCCTGGGACTGGACTACACGATCATGTTCCCGACGTTGGCCAGCCTGGTCGAGGAGCGGATGAAGGACGACCCGGAGCTGATCCTGGACATCGTCCACGCGCTCAACCAGTGGATGTATGAGACCTGGCGTTTCGACTACGAGGGCCGGATCTTCTCCACGCCGGTGATCAACCTCAGCATCGTCGACCGCGCGCTCGAGGAGTTGGAGTGGTGCCTGGAACGCGGCGCCAAGACGGTGCTGGTCCGGCCGGCCCCGGTCGCCGGTTTCCGCGGCACCCGTTCGATGGGACTCCCGGAGTTCGACCCGTTCTGGGACGCCTGCGTGAAGGCCGGCATCCCGGTGTGCATGCACGCCTCGGACAGCGGTTACGCCCAGTACCTCAACGACTGGGAGCCCGCCGACGAGTTCCTGCCGTTCAAGCCGACCGCGTTCCGGATGGTCGCGATGGGCAAACGACCGATCGAGGACACCATGGCCGCCCTGGTGTGCCACGGCGCGCTGACCCGCAATCCGGATCTGCGCATCCTGTCCATCGAGAATGGCGCGTCCTGGGTTCCGTACCTGTTCTACCAGTTCAAAGACGTCTACATGAAGATGCCGCAGGAGTTCCCGGAAGACCCGATCGAGGCCTTCAGGCGCGCCGTCTACGTGGCTCCGTTCTGGGAGGACGACTTCAAGAAGATGGCCGAACTGTGCGGTATCGATCGCATCATCTTCGGTTCGGACTGGCCGCACCCGGAGGGGCTGGCCGACCCGATCAACCTGGTCGACGACCTGGTCGCGCAGGGGCTCGACGAGGAGGGCCAGCGAAAGGTGATGGGCGGCAACCTGGTCGACCTGTTCCAGGTCCCCAACGTGTCGGTTCACAAGCCCGACGTCCCGGCGCTGGTCATCGCTTGAGCCGATCGGAATTGTCGTGACGGACGTGCGCGCCGGCCCAACCGCCGCCCCCGCCCCCGGGTTAGGTAATCCAGGGCGGCCCCAAGACCCGCGTGGGCCAACCCCCAAACCAGCGGGGGGGGGGGCGCCCACCCGCCAGGGGGGTGGGGGGGG